>NZ_JPKG01000013.1 GCF_000735605.1 Allobosea sp. LC85 | reverse complement strand
AGAACCTTCGATGCGCTCTGGAAGGCCGTCGGCAACATCTGCGACCTATTCAAGCCGCAAGAGTGCCAAAACCTCTTCAAACATGCCGGGTATGCGTACGATTAAACGTCCGACGGTCTAGGACTGCGGGCTCGAAGTGCCGCGGCCGATATCTGCGGCCATCGCGCCAACCCCGGCGGCAGTGGTGACCCCGACGGTGAGGTGCGCCTCGTGAACCTCCACCAGACAGGGGTATTCGCCCCGTCGCATCAGGCTGTTGAGACGCAGGTTTCTGTAGTTTTCCGGCACGAACACGAGGCCCCCGGGAAAATGCCTGTTGACCTTGAGCTGCGCCGTCAGCTCGCCCTGCGCGGATCGGACAACCACCTGATCGCGATCCGAAAGGCCACGCTGCGCGGCATCCTGCGCGCTCATCTCGACATAGGGGTCAGCCGCGACCGTATTCAGGATCTCCGAGCGCTCGGAAAGATATCCGTTGTGGAACAGGCAGTTGCCGGTGATCAGCATGAGCACGTCGGCTGCATTCGGGACGGCAGGCGGCGGGGCGAAGATCGCGTCAGCCGGTGGCGGCGGGGCCGCCCTGGTGAATGCTCCGTCGACGCCTAGCCCGCTTTGCGTCAACCCTTGGTAGGCCGGCACCAGCCTCGCAATCTCGTCGAAGATGTCGCCTTGTGTTGACGGACGCAGCTCCTGATTGCGGAGCGCGGCAATGAAGTCGAAGATCGCCAAATTGCCTCGTGCCTCGAAGGCGGCTTCGCGAAACTTGCAGACCTTCTGGGTCCGGCCCTCATTGTTGGTGAATGTGCCGGATTCCTCGCCATAACCTGCCGCGGGCAGGACGATATCGGCCAAGCCGACCGTGTCCGTGAGGAACGTGTCCTGCACGATCAGGAGATCGGCCGCAGCAAGCGCCCGCTTCGCGAATGTTCGGTCGGGGTAGGCCATCAGCGGGTCGCTCCCGACAATATAGAGCGCGCCCATTCGCCCATTGTTGCAGAGCTCCAGCATGGCGTCGAAATCCGCGCCCGGTTCAGACGGGATTGCGGCACCCCAGACCCGTTCGAGAGCTGCGCGCGCCCCATCATCGGCGACCCTGTGCAACCCCGGCAGCGCCGCCGGCAGCACCCCCATATCCCAGGCGCCCATCTGATTGGCGCGATCGAAGAGGATCTGCATCGCCGGGTCCTTACCGAGGGTGCGGAGAAGCCGCAGCAAGTTGGTGAGCTGCTGCAACGTTGCGCGCGCTTCGGGTGATTTGAGGATATCGACGCTGACAAGCACGGTGACGCTCCGGCCTTCCAGCAGCGCGGCGCTGAGACGATCCGGCGGGTCACCATCAGCGCTCGCGGTGGGCACGGCGGCTGCCGCTCCGATGCCCACAGGAACATCGTCCGGCAAGGCGGGATGAGCCACCGTCATCAGCCCGGCCACCACCGCGGCAAGGCTCGCCGCCTCACCGCCCGGCGGAACGCGAACAACCGCTCGGGCATCGGCGTCCAGACGGGATGGCCGCGCCGAGAGCATGAGCAACCCGGTGTGCCGCCGCCGCGCCCCGTCCCGCAGCAGATATTCGGTGACCGGGTTTTCTTCGGTCACGTTGCCGCCGACGACAAGCACGCAATCCTTGCCGATCACCTCTTCCAGCGGCGCGCGCGTGTAGAAGCTCAACAGGGGACCGAGCGCATCGAAGGGCGTGGACCAACGCGAGGTGCAGTCGATATTATTGGTTCGGAACACCGTCCGCATCAGCTTCTGGAACTGATAGAGCATCTCGTTGGGCAAGCGCGGCGAGGCCAGCCCGCCCGCAGCCTTGCTCTCGACTGCCGAGAGGCGCCGGCGCAGCTCGTCGCCCGCTTCATTCCACGAAACCGCAACCAGGGCGCCATCCCGACGGATCAGCGGCCGCTTGATCCGGTCGGGGCTCCCGACGAAGTCGAGGCCGAAACGCCCCCGCACACAGAGCGTTTCGCGATTGACCCCATGCTCCCATTTAGAGCGGACCCGCATAAGCTCGCCCTTGCGCGTGCCGACGGTCAGCTGGCAGCCGGTGCCGCAATGCGGGCAGATTGTATCGGTCTCAGCCAGATCCCAGGGCCGCGCCTTGTAGCGATAGGGGAAGCTCATCAGCGCGCCGACCGGACAGACTTCGATGCAATTGCCGCACTGGTCGCAGCTCGCGAGACTGCCCTCGAAGCCGGTGACGGCGGTATCCATGCCTTTTTCGACGGTGCCCAGGGCGACCGCGCCGACGACCTCCTCACACATCCGGACGCAGCGCTGACACTGGATGCAGCGGTTGACGTTCATGATGACGACCGGGCTGAGACGAATGTCCTCGGAGTGGAACACACGCTTGGCATCGCGGAACCCGCTTTCGCGGGGCCCATAGGCCATCACCTGATCCTGAAGCTCGCACTCGCCACCCTTGTCACAGATCGGGCAGTCGAGGGGGTGGTTGGCGAGCAGCATGTCGAGCATGGACGAGCGCGTTTCGTCGATCAGCTGTGTGTTCGTCCGCACCACCATGCCGTCAGTGACCGCGGTGGCGCAGGAGGGCTGCAGCCGCCGCTGCCCCTCGATCTCCACCAGGCACATGCGGCAGGAGGCCAGTGGCGGTAACCGCTTCATGTAGCAGAAGGTTGGGATGTCGATGCCCAAGCGCTCGGCGGCCTGCAGCACCGTCGAGCCGGCCTCCACCTCCAGCGGTCGTTCATCGATCGTGACGCGAACCATGGCTTCCCCTCGGCCGTTTCCCTTCATGCGCCTTAGTGAAACGGGCATCTCCGCCCATCGATATGAGCAACGAACTCGGGCTCGAAATGCGCCAGGGCCGCGCGCAGCCCCATTGCCGCGCCGTCGCCCAGAGCGCAGAACGTATTGCCGAAAATGCCCTTGCAGAGCGCCTCGAGCTGCTCTCGATCGCCCGGAGCGCCCTCGCCGGCCTCGATCCGGCGCAGCACTTTCACCGCCCAGTTCAGCCCTTCGCGGCAGGGTGTGCACTTACCGCAGGACTCGTGATGGAAGAACTCGATGATCCGGGTGGCGACCTTGACCATGCAGGTCGAGTCATCGATCACGATCACCCCGGCAGAACCGAGCATCGAGCCGGCGGCGGACAGCGAGTCGAAATCCATCCCGACATCCAGCCCTCGCTCCGGAATCAGCGGTGCCGATACACCGCCAGGAATCACCGCCTTGATCCTGCGCCCTGGCAGCGGCCCGCCGGCGTGCTCCTCGACCAGTTCGCGCAGCGATATGCCCATCGGCAGCTCGTAAAGGCCGGGTTTGCGCACCTGCCCGCTCAGGCAATAGAGCTTCGGGCCGGGGCTCTTGTCCGGGCCGATGTCGCGGAACCAGGCCGGTCCCCGCATCACGATGTGCGGCACGCAGGCCAGCGTCTCGACATTGTTGATCACCGTCGGGCTGGCATAGAGCCCCGCAACCGCCGGAAATGGCGGCTTCAAGCGCGGCTGCGCCCGCTTGCCCTCGAGGGAGTCGAGCATCGCGGTTTCCTCGCCGCAGATGTAAGCGCCAGCGCCGCAATGGATGTGCACGGCGAAATTGAAATCCGAGCCCAGGATCTGCGAGCCCAGATAACCCTTCGCCTGTGCCTCGGTGATCGCCTGTTCCAGCCGCCGGATCGCCAGCACATACTCCCCGCGGATATAGACATAGGCGGTTTCCGCCCCGATCGCGTAGGCGCTGATCGCCATGCCCTCGATCAGTTGGTGCGGGTCGCGCTCCATGATGATCCGGTCCTTGAAGGTGCCGGGCTCCCCCTCATCGGCATTGCAGCACAGGTATTTCGGCTTGCCAGCCCGCTTCGGCACGAAGCTCCATTTCAACCCGGTTGGGAAGCCTGCTCCGCCGCGACCACGCAGGTTGGATTGCTTGACGAGGTCGATGACCCCGTCGGGGGGGTGCTCGCGCAGCACCTTCGCCAGCGCCTGGTAACCGCCGCCGGCCTCATAGGTCGAGAGCAGATGGCCATCCGGCACGTCCATGTTCCTGAGAAGGACCGGTTCGAACATGGCGCTACCCTCCCGGCGCGCCTACGACGACGCGTTCGGCGCTTGTTACTTGCCCCGCCGCCTTGCACAGCCTGTCCAGGAGCGCGCCGAGCCGCGCGATGTCGAGATCGCCGTGATAGTCGTCGCCGACCTGCATCACCGGGGCCATCTCGCAGGCGCCGAGGCATTCGACGGTCGACAGCGTGAACAGCCCGTCCGGGGTCGTGCCGCCCTTTTCAATCCCCAGCACCGCCTCCAGATGCCGCAGCAGGTCTTCCGATCCGCGCAGCATGCAGGAGACGTTGTCGCAGAGCTGGAGGTGGAACCTTCCCACCGGCGTGGTATGGAAGAGGGTGTAGAAGGTCGCCAACTCGTAGACCCAGATCCGCTCAACGCCGAGGATGTCGGCGACCTCCTCCAACACCGGAGCGGGCAGATAGCCATGTTCCTTCTGCGCGATCAGAAGCGCGGGCATGATCGCCGAGCGCTGGTCGGGATACCGCGCAGCAGCCGCCTCGATCTGTTCGCGCATGGTCATCGCGTCCAAATCTCCCGCTACTTGTCCACCTCGGCCATCACAGGGTCGAGACTGCCCAACACGGCGATCATATCCGCCAGATAGTGCGCATTGCTGACCCCGAACAGTCCCTGAAGGTTGACGAATGACGGCGCCCGCACCTTCATGCGGAACGGTTTTTCCGACCCGTCGCTGATGATGTAAAAGCCGAGTTCGCCCTTCGGCGCCTCGATCGCCGAGTAGACCTCGCCCTTCGGCACCTTGAAGCCATAGGCCGACAGGTCGAAATGCTGGATCAGCGCCTCCATCGAGCAGTGCACCCTGTCCTTGTTCAAGGGGAAGGCGATGGTCGGCATGTCGATCTGGAAGGGTCCCTCGGGCATCTGGTCGACGCATTGCTCGATAATCCGGATGCTCTCGCGCATCTCCTCGACCCGGCAGCACCAGCGCGCGTGGCAATCGCCCTCCTCACGGGTAATGACGTTAAAGGCGAGGCGGTCGTAGACCTCATAGGGCTCGTCGCGGCGGATGTCCCAGTCGACGCCCGACGCCCGCAGGTTCGGGCCGCTCAGACCAAGATCGATGCCATCCTCGGCAGAGATCACGCCGATCCCCTGGGTGCGCTTCAGGAACACCCGGTTGTTCTCGATCAGCCGCTCATAATCGCGGATCCGGTTCGGGAAGACCTCGCAGAACTCCCTGATCTTGGGGAAGAACCCGTTGGGCAAATCCTCGCGCACACCGCCGACACGGCAGAACGAGGTGTGCATCCGCGCCCCGCTGATCATCTCCAGCAGGTCCATGACCATTTCGCGCTCGCGCATGGCGTAGAGCAACGCGGTCATGGCGCCCAGATCCATCGGCAACGCGCCGGTAATCAGGAGATGGCCGGAGATCCGGGCCAGCTCGGCCATCAGCACGCGGATATACTGCGCACGGATCGGCGCTTCGATGCCCAGAAGCTTCTCCACGGCCAGCGCGAAGGCCAGGTTGTTCGACGGCGGGCACAGGTAGTCCAGCCGGTCGGTCAGCGGAAAGATCTGGGTATAGGTGAAGCTCTCGGCCAGCTTTTCAGTGCCGCGGTGGAGATAGCCGATATGCGGATCCACGCGCGCGACATGTTCGCCGTCGAGTTCGAGGACGAGCCGCAACACCCCATGCGTACTGGGATGCTGAGGGCCGAGGTTGAGAAGCACTTCCCTGGTGTCGAGCGCTTCGCCTTCCGGCCTGCTGAGTTCCGTGACCTCGGTCATCTCAACTCTCCGGCGTGGAACGGCCCCCTTACGGAATATTCCCGGTGGCGAGGTCGGGCTGAGTCGGTCGCGGACCTTCGGCGCCGAACGGATTCAGCTCATCCTTGTAGCCCCGGAGCGGAAAGTCCTTGCGTTGCGGGAAGCCCTCGAACCCCTCCCACATGTAGATCCGGCGCAGGTCGGGGTGGCCCTCGAAGCTGATCCCGTACATGTCCCAGGCCTCGCGCTCATGCCAGTTGGCGGTGCGCCAGACGCCTGTCACCGACGGGACGACAGGCGGATCGCCGAGGCGGCATTTTATCCGGACGCGCCACTTATTCGGCAGCGAGTAGAGGTGGTACACGGCCTCGTAGCGCGGCATCTCGGGGTAATGGTCGACCCCGCAAATGTCGGACAGAAAATCGAACCGCAGCGCCGGGTGCTCCTTCAGGAACCGGCAGAGTTCGACGATCATGTCGGGGGCTGCGGAGAAGCCGTGAACGCCATGCGCGAAGCCGAGATCCTCGATCAGGCCCCCGAAGCGCTCCGCAATCGGAGCGCTGTTGAAGGGCGTTCCCGTGCTCATGGCGCCAGCACCCGTTCCAGACGCGTCCCGGCCAGCGCCCGGGATTTCTTGATTTTCTCCTGAAGCAGCAGGAAGCCATGCATCAGCGCCTCAGGCCGCGGCGGGCAGCCCGGCACATGCACGTCCACCGGTACGAAGGTTTCCGCACCCTGCACCACGGCATAGGTGTTGTAGACTCCGCCCGAAATCGCGCAGGTGCCCATCGCGATGACCCAGCGCGGCTCCGGCATCTGGTCATAGAGCCGGCGCACGACGGGCGCGAATTTCCGCGTCACGGTGCCGGCAATGATCATCACGTCGGACTGGCGTGGCGAAGGCCTGAAGACCACGCCGAACCGGTCGAGGTCATAGCGCGCGCACCCTGCTGAGATCATTTCGATGGCGCAACAGGCAATGCCGAAGGTCTCGGGCCACAGCGCCGACTGCCGGCTCCAGCCGATTATGCTGTCGGCCGTGGTGAACAGCACGCTGTCGCGGATCGCGTTGTTTACGCTTCCCATTCCAGCGCTCCCTTCAGCCAGGCGTAGGCGAAGCCCACGACAAGCAGCAGCATGAAGACGAACATCTCGATATAGCCGACAAGCCCGATCTCCTTCAGGACGACTGCCCAGGGAAAGAGGAACATCGTCTCGACATCGAAGACGACCAGCAGGATCGCAAGGATGAAGAATTGCACCCTGAAGCGGCCTCCGGCCGCCTCGCCCGCCGGGTCCATGCCGCATTCATAGGGCATGTTCTTCGCGGGATAGGGATTGGACGGGCGCAGGAGTGAAGAGACAAAGAGCGTCGCCGTCGCGACCAGAACAATTCCGGCGACCATGAACAGAACCGGCAGGAATTCCATTCCCGTCATGACGTATGACCCCGGTTACCCCGAGGGCTTGCTCAAGCCGAAACCGGCCGCTTCGGGACCGGTCTAACGCAGGCCCTCGCATAAAACTTGGGCATTCATGCCCTGTATTGCAACTCTATTCGCTCTGTTGGACTGGCGCAATTCCAGGCGCTTAGCCGCCGAACACCGAGTTTTGAGCAAGTCCCAGAAACCACGCCGGGAACAGGCCGATGCCGATGGTGCCAATGGCGGTGACGGCGAGTGCGGCACGAACCAAGGGCGTCAAGGCCGGCTCGAACGCGCGTTCCGGCTCGCGCATGTAGATCACCATCACGATGCGGATGTAGAAATAGGCGGCAACCGCGCTGAGCAGCACCGCGACCACCGCCAGTGTGACGAAGCCCCGCTCGACGAGCGCGACCAGCACATAGAACTTGGCGAAGAACCCGGCTGTCGGCGGGATGCCGGCCAGAGAGAAGAGATAGAGCAGCATCAGAAGCGCCAGCCCGCGATGCGACCGGGCGAACCCCGCATAGTCCTCGATGCCCTCGCCCGAGACATCGCCGTTCCGCATCATGATGACGGTGCCGAAGATGCCGAGGTTCATGAACGCGTAGATCAGCAGATAGAGCATCACGCTGGCGATCCCATCCGCGCCGCCGGCCACCACCCCGAGCAGGGCGAACCCGGCATGGGCGATACTCGAATAGGCAAGGAGGCGCTTGAAATTGTCCTGCACCAGCGCCACGAAACTGCCGAGCGCCATCGTCACCACCGCAATCACCGCGACGATGATCCAGGCATCGGAGGCCGTGACCAGCGGGTTCAGGAACACGCGCAGGATCACTGCGAACCCCGCCGCCTTGGGCCCTGCCGACATGAAGGCCGCGATCGTCGTCGGAGCACCCTCATAGACATCCGGCACCCACATGTGGAACGGCACCGCACCGACCTTGAAGACCAAACCCGCGACGATGAAGACCACCGCCAGCAGCAATCCGGGGTCGAGCGGGGCTCCGGTCACCGCCGCAGCCATTCCGTCCAGTTGCGTCGTGCCGGTGATCCCGTAGACCAGCGAAACGCCATAGAGAAAGATCCCGGTCGAGATCGAGCCAAGGATCACGTATTTCAGCGCCGCTTCGTTAGACCGCCGCTGCTGTCGCAGGAACCCGGTCAGCACATACGTGCAGAGCGCCATCAACTCGAGGCCCACATAGAGCGACAGTAGGTCTGTCGCCGAGGCCATGATCATCATTCCCGACAGCGCAAAGAGCAGAAGGACATAGTATTCGCTGCTCTCAATCCCCTCGATATCGGTATATTTTCGCGAAAGGAGGAATGTCAGAACGGTGACCAAGTAGAATATGCTCTTGAAGAAAACCGCGAAGCGATCGGCGATGAACATGCCCGCGTAAGCTGGTCTCGCCTCACCCACCAGCATGAGTGTCGCAAGGGCCGCAATCAGCACGACCGCAATGGACGTGCAAACAAGGAAACGCCCTTGTCCCTTCCGTACAAGCTGACCCAGGATCAGCAGGGCGCACGCCCCGGTGACCACTACGATCTCAGGCAGGCTCGCGAGGATAGACTGGACAAGCGCGTCGGCGGTCATGGACCGCCTCCGCTGCCATGCACCTGCATCAGCAGATGCTTCACCGAGGCGTCGATGATGCCGAGAAAGGGCTTTGGATAGAGCCCGCCCCAAAGCACCAGGACGGCCAGCGGCAGGATCGCCGCTAGTTCGCGGGCGTTCACGTCATGGATCTTGAATCGCGTGCCGACGCTGGCCGGGCCGAGCGCGACTTTGCGATACATGCCAAGCAGATACGCCGCGCCGAGCACCGCCCCGAGGATGGCGACCGCAGTGAGCGCCGGGTTGGCCGCGAACCCACCCGACAACACCAGCAGTTCGCCCACGAATGAATTCGTGCCCGGCAGCGCCATCGACGACAAGACGAACAGCGCCAGAAACACCGTATAGACCGGTGCCGCCTTCATCAGCCCGCCATAGTCCGCGATGCTGCGGGTATGGGTCCGCTCGTAGATCAGGCCCACGAACAGGAACAATGCGCCCGTCGTGACGCCATGATTGAACATTTGCAGGATGCCGCCCTCGAGCCCGCGCAGGTTCAGGGAGAAGATCCCGAGTGTCACGAAGCCCATGTGGCTGATGCTAGAATAGGCCACCAGCTTCTTCAGGTCGTCCTGTGCCAGGGCAAGCAGCCCGCCATAGACGATGGCAAGCGCCGAAAGGGCCAGCATCAGCGTGGAATAATGCACCGACGCCTGTGGCAGCATCGGCAGCGAGAAGCGCAGGAACCCATAGGCGCCCATCTTCAGGAGCACGGCTGCGAGGATAATGCTGCCCGCCGTCGGCGCCTGTACATGGGCGTCCGGTAGCCAGGTATGGAGCGGGACCATCGGCACCTTGACCGCGAAGGCGATCAGGAAGGCAAAGAACAGCCAGGACTGGACCCGAAACGGCAAATCCTGCGCCGTCAGCACGAGGATATCGAAGGTGCCACCGTGCAAATAGAGCACGATGACGCCGATCAGGAACAGGAGGCTGCCCGCCAGCGTGTAGAGGAAGAACTTGAACGCCGCATAGACCCGACCGTCACCGCCCCAGATGCCGATGATCATGTACATCGGGATCAGCATCGCCTCCCAGAAGACATAGAACAGGAACAGGTCGAGTGCGCAGAACACACCCAGCATCAGCGCCTGCATGACCAGCAGGCTGACCATGAACTCCTTCACCTTGCGGTCGATCGCGACCCAGGAGGCGAGCACGCAGATCCAGCCCAGCAGCGCGGTCAGGACTATGAAGAGCGCGCTGATCCCGTCCACGCCGAGCGCGTAGCTGATCCTAAGCACCGGAATCCATGAACGCCTCTCGGTGAACTGCATCTCATGGGTCGTGGTGTCGAATCCAGCCAGCATCGCAATGCAGAGAGCGAAGTCGAGAACGGTGACACCCAACGCCGTCCAGCGGACCGCATCGTCGTTGCGGAAAAACATCAGAGCCGCGGCCCCGGCGGCGGGCAGGAACACGATCAGGCTCAGCAGCGGGAACGCCATCGCTCCCCCTATCGCCAGACCACGGCGAACACGGCAGTGGCCGCGATCAAACCAACAATCATCGCCAGCGCGTAGTGAGTGACGACTCCCGTCTGGAGCAGCCGCAGCATCCCGCCGCCGTGCAAGATCGAGCGGGCGATGCCGTTGACGACAGCATCCACGCCGTTGAGATCGGCCCGCAATCCGGCCCGCGCCGCCCGATGCAGGAAGGGCAGCGCGACGGTCTCCGACACGTCGCTCACGGCCTTCTCGTAGCTCGCGAGCGGTTTTTCAGCGAGCCACATGAAGCAGCGCGCACCCTTGCGGTAGAACCAGTCGGTGTCGAGGCTGATCGTGTTCTCGGGGTCGAGCGCCTTCAGGAAGAGCACGAAACCCAAGGCGGTGAACATCAACACGCCGAGGCTCTCGGTGACATGGACGCCGGTGTAGGGTTCGAACTCAACCGGATAGGGCAGCAGTGCGTAGAGCGGCTGCGGGAAGATCCCGATCGCGATGCAGAGCACCGCCGCCATGCCCATCGCAGCCAGCATGTTGGGGGGCGGCGGCTCCCGCGCCTCCAGCCCCCGATCCGTGCCGAAGAACATGTAATAGGGGAGCTTGAGCCCGGTGTGCAGGAACGTCCCCGACGATGCCATCGTCAGGGCCAGCACCACCAGCGCGCGGTGATCCTGCCCCGCGGCGGCCACGACCATCGATTTGGTGACGAAACCCGAGAAGAATGGAAATGCCGAGATCGCCAAGGCGCCGACCATGTAGAGGACCACGGTCAGTGGCATGGTCCTGTAGAGCCCGCCGAGTTCGGTGAGCTTGCGACGCCCAGTGACGTAGATCACTGCGCCTGCCCCCATGAAGAGCAGCGCCTTGTAGAGGATATGCGCGAAAGCATGGCTGGCGGCGCCGTTCACCGCCATCTCGGTCCCGATCCCGACGCCCGCCACCATGTAACCGACCTGGCTGACGATGTGATAGGCCAGGAGACGCCGGCAGTCGTTCTCCAGCACTGCGTAGATGACGCCGTAGAGCGCCATCACGGTGCCCAGCCAGACCAGAAGCTCGACCCCCGGGAACGCCCGCGCCAGCACATAAACGGCGGTCTTGGTGGTGAAGGCACTCATGAAGACCGCGCCGGTGACGGTCGCCTCCGGATAGGCGTCTGTCAGCCAGGCGTTGAGCGGCGGCACCGCGGCGTTGAGCATGAAACCGGCAAGGATCAGGTAGGCGCCGGCGCCCATCTCCCCCTCGATCGGGCCGAAGAGCAGTGAGCCGGTGGCGAGGCTGTGGAGAATGACGCCGCCGAGCAGGACAACGCCGCCGGTGACATGGACCATAAGATAGCGGAAGCCGGCGCGGATCGCAGGCCCGCCACGTTGGGCGAAGACCAGATAGGCCGAGGCGAGCGCCATGCCTTCCCAGAACAGGAACAGGGTCAGGTAATCGCCGGCAAACACCACGCCCAGCGCGCTGCCGACATAGACGAACGCTGCGACATGCTGGCCGGCGCGCGGCAGGTGCAGCGCGTAGACCATGCCGATCAGCGCAATAATGGTGAAGACGAGGGCGAAGACCACGCTCAGCTTGTCGACCTTCGCCATCAGGATCTCCTGCCCGATGAACCGCGCCGCGCCGTAGTCGCCCGGCTGCATCGCGAGCACGGCGAGGATCGCCAGCGCCGGGACCAGCAGCAGATAGGCCTTGCGGATCGATCCTTGCAGGAAGGGGATCGGCAGAACGCCGAGAATGAACAACAGGGCGGGATGAAGGAAGTCAGTCATAATAATCCTCGCGCCGCATCAACCCGACCCGATGGCCGAGGAACTTGGACACGAAGATCAGCAGCACACAGGAGCCGAAACCATAGACGGCCGACCAGCCCGGCAGGCGCTCCCAGAGGTACTCGGCGTGTTCGCGGACGACCAGGAAGTCGGCGAGGACGACCAGGACGAGCACCAGGTAGAGCAGCCGACGGCGCTGCTTCGCATATCTCCGGTCACCAAAGAAATCGACGACGCGCCTGATCATCTGATCACTCTTTCCGCCAGGGCGAGGAAATAGTCGGGAAAGACGCCCATCAGCACCGAGAGGATGGCGGTCGCGACCAGCGGGATCGTCACCATCGGAATTTCACGGACCGTTGCCGGGCTCCCCGGCGCCTCCGCACCGAAAAAGGCGGCATAGCTGACCGGCAGGAAATAGGCGGCGTTCAGGACCGAGCTCAGCAGGAGCACGATCAAGAAAGCGATCTCCCCAGCCTCGACCGAGCCAAGCGCCAGATACCACTTGCTGACAAAGCCCGCGGTCGGCGGCGTCCCGATCATGCTGAGCGAGGCGACGAAGAATGCGCCCATCGTCCAGGGCAGCCTGCGGCCGATCCCGGCCATGTCGCTGATGTTGCGTTTGCCGGATGCACACAGGATCGACCCGGCGCAGAAGAACAGCGTGATCTTGGAGAAGCCATGCGCCGCGATGTGGATGATCCCGCCGACCATCGCGACCGGCGACGCTAGAACCACACCCAGCACGATGTAGGAGAGCTGGCTGACCGTCGAATAGGCGAGCCTCGCCTTCAGGTCGTCGCGTGTGAGGGCATAGATCGACGCCATCAGGATCGTGAACGAGGCCAGATAGGCCGTGGCGATGCCGAGCCCCAGCCCATCCACCAACCCCGTGCCGAAGACGTGGAACACCACCCGCAGCACGCAGAACACGCCCATCTTGACCACCGCCACCGCGTGCAGAAGCGCGCTGACCGGTGTCGGCGCCACCATCGCGGCAGGCAGCCACGCGTGCATCGGCATCACCGCAGCCTTGGCGAAGCCGAAGAGGTAGCAGAAATAGACGGCCACCAGCAGCGATGCCGAGGCATCGCTCGCGGCCAGCACCCCCCCCGCCACAAAGTCGAGCGACCCCGCGATGTGGTAGGTCAGCGCCAGTGCGGCGAGAAGCACACTCTTCGATGCGCCCATCAGATAGACGAGATACTTGCGGCTGCCCGCCCATCCCTCCTCGTCCTCGTGGTGGTAGACGAGCGGATAGGTCACGAGGCTGAGCACCTCGTAGAAGATCACCAGCGTGAACAGATTGGCGGCGAAGGCGCCTCCGACGGCTGCCGCAAGGCTGGTGGCGAAGCAGGCGAAGAACCGGGTCTGCGCGTGCTCGTTCAAGTGCCGCATGTAGCCGATGGAATAGATCGCTGCCACGATCCACAGCAGCGACGAGACAGTGGCAAACACCATGCCGAGCGCATCGACCCGGAACGCGAAGTCGATCCCCGGCAGAATCTCGAACAGGCGCAAATCGACCGTCCCGCCCGCCAGCACCGTGGGCGCCATCGAGGCGACGATGGCGAACATGGCGAGCGCCGCCACCGTCGAGACGATGTCGCGGAGTTTCTCGCGGTTGTTCAGCAGGAGAACCGCAAATGCCGCCAGCCCCGCCACCGCAACGGCAAGCAACGGCCGGATCGACATCACAGGGTCCAAGCCGCTATCCTTTCATCATGGTCACGTCGTCGACCTTGAGTGTGGACTTGTTCCTCACGAGGGCGACCAGGATGCCGAGGGCGATCGCAACCTCCGCCGCGGTGATCGCGATGACGAAGATCGCGAAGATCTGCCCACGGAAGTCATTGTAGTAGCGCCCGAACGCGATGAAATTGATGTTGACCGAGTTGAGCAAAAGCTCCAGCGACATCAGCACGATCAGGATATTGCGCCTGATCAGCACACCCGCCGCTCCGATCACGAACAGGAGCACTGCGAGCACGACGTACCACCAGAGCGGCACCATCACCCCTGCTCCTTCCGCGCCAGCACGATGGCGCCGACCAGGGCCGCCAGCAGGATGACGGAGGCGGCCTCAAACGGCAGGAGATAGTCGACGAAAAGCGTCTTGCTGAGCTGCCTGATCTGATCGCCGGTGTGCGTGACGACGGGCTGAGCCACAGAAAAGCGGTCGCTCCAGAGCACCAGAACGAGCATCTCGACCCCGAGCAGGACGAGCAGCACGAGAGCCGGCAAGTTTCCGCCCGGCAGGAAACGCTGCAACACAGCTTCGCGCACATCGATCATCATGATCACGAACAGGAACAGGACCATGATCGCGCCGACATAGACGAAGATCTGGATGACCGCGAGCAGCGGCGCCTCGAGCAAGACGAAGATCGCCGAAATCTGCAGGAAACACGCCATCAGCGCCAGTGCACTGTGAACCGGGTTCCGAGCCAGGACCACAGTCAGGGCCGTGATCACGGACGCCGCGGCGAACAGAAGAAAGAACCCCTGGCCCATAGACGCCGAGCCTCCGGCGTGAACTGCCACTCGGCGCGAAACAGCCGGTTATGAGACAGCTGCGCACTTCAGATGCGCTCGCAAACTGTGCCCTAATCTCGGAATTTTCTCAAGATTGCCGTGGCCTCACGCTGCGTCAGCACCGCTTTGGCAATCTCATCGGCGGCTTCATCCTAGTCCGATGTGACAGTGCGGAGCGTTATGGCGGCAGCTTTGGCTATACCGTCACCTGCAGCGCATCCGCCGGATGGCCGAGGTTTTCATCCACTCGAGCTGTCTCAGAAAATCCATGATACGTCAGCAAGCAGCGACTTCTGATGTTTGCCGACAAAAAGAAACGGCACGGATTTTCCAATCTGTGCCGAGACTTAGCGACGATAGGCTGCAAAATTCTCAGAACGGCATTCTAGAACGGGATATCGTCGTCGAGATGGCTGCTCGACGAACGCCCGCCGCCACCGCTGGACATGGCCGGCTGACGCGCGCCGCCACCGCCGCCCAACGGGCTCGAGCGCCCGAAGGAGCCACCGCCCGAACGGTCCTCGACCGAACCGCCGCCCTCGCCATACTCATCCGATCCGCCCTGCCCGCGGCTGTCGAGAATGGTGAGTTCGCCGCGGAAGCGCTGCAGCACGATCTCGGTCGTGTACTTCTCGACGCCGGACTGATCCTGCCACTTGCGCGTCTGGAGCTGGCCCTCGATGTAAACCTTCGAGCCCTTCTTCAGATACTGCTCCGCGACCTTGGCGAGATTCTCGTTGAAGATCACCACCGAGTGCCACTCGGTCTTTTCCTTGCGCTCACCGGACTGCTTGTCGCGCCAGGTCTCGGACGTGGCGATGCGCAGATTGACGACCGGCTCACCGCTGCCGAGCCGGCGCACCTCGGGGTCGCGCCCGAGATTACCGACCAGAATGACCTTGTTGACGCTACCAGCCATGAGAGGCTCCATTTCCTGCGCACATCTGCAAATCCGATCGGCGACCGGAGCCGGACCCTAGCGTCCGAAGACGTCACTATCAACAATGTTCTTGCTTTGTTCAAGTCTATTTTGCAAAGTTTTCCCCTGTCTTCATCAGGATTCGCGAGGTGGCCGCCGGAGGTCGGGTCAGCCTCGGCTGGCACTGGCACTGGTCGCCGAACCGCACGCCCTACTCCTGACGCTAATTGTCAGGAGAAAGACAGCAGCCTATCCCGCTGCGTGATATTCATGCCTGCCAGACCACCGTGAGGCTGGCATGGCCCGGCATTTGCCCTATCTCTACGCCTTACTCGAACGGACGCCCCGATGGCCCGCAAGACCTCCCTGGCTGAACAAGCCGCCACGCTTGAGGACATGTTCGACCGCAACCGCGCGGCCGATCCGAATGCACGCGTGATTTCCGTGCGCGGCGCGCGCGAGCACAATCTCAAGAACGTCGACCTGGCGATCCCGCGCGACAAGCTCGTGGTCTTCACCGGCCTTTCGGGCTCGGGCAAATCTTCGCTCGCCTTCGACACGATCTATGCCGAGGGCCAGCGCCGCTATGTCGAGTCCCTCTCGGCCTACGCCCGCCAGTTCCTCGAGATGATGCAGAAGCCCGATGTCGACCAGATCGACGGGCTCTCGCCGGCAATCTCGATCGAGCAGAAGACGACCTCGAAGAACCCGCGCTCGACAGTCGGCACCGTCACCGAGATCCACGACTATATGCGCCTGCTCTGGGCGCGTGCCGGCATCCCCTACTCGCCGGCGACTGGCTTGCCGATCGAGAGCCAGACGGTCAGCCAGATGGTCGACCGGTTGCTGGAGCTGCCGGAGAAGACGCGCGGCTATCTGCTGGCGCCGGTGGTGCGCGGCCGCAAGGGCGAATACCGCAAGGAACTGGCCGACTGGCTGAAGCGCGGCTTCCAGCGCGTCAAGATTGACGGTCAGTTCTACGAGATTCCGGACGCCCCGGCCCTCGACAAGAAGTTCAAGCACGACATCGACGTGGTGGTCGACCGTATCGTCATACGCCCCGACCTCGCCGCGCGCCTTTCCGACTCGCTGGAACAGGCGCTGGAGCTCGCCGAGGGCATCGCGGTCTTCGAATACGCCGACGAGAAGGAGGAGAACGGCGAGGCCAGGCGCATCACCTTCTCCTCCAAATTCGCCTGCCCGGTCTCCGGCTTCACCATCCCCGAGATCGAGCCCAGGCTCTTCTCGTTCAACAACCCTTTCGGCGCCTGCCCGACCTGCGACGGCCTCGGCCACGAGATGCGCATCGATGCCGATCTGATCGTGCCCGATGATGCCGTCTCGCTGAAGAAGGGGGCGATCGCGCCCTGGGCCAAGTCGACCTCCCCCTATTACGGCCAGACGCTGGACGCGCTCGCCAAGCATTTCGGCTTCTCGATGACGAAGCCCTGGTCCGAGCTGCCGAAGCAGGCGCACGATGCCATCCTGTTCGGCACCGGCACCGAGTCGGTACGCTTCGCCTATAATGACGGCCTGCGCGCCTATGAGGTGAAGAAGCCCTTCGAGGGCGTCATCACCAATATGGAGCGGCGCTGGAAGGAGACGGAGTCCGACTGGGCACGCGAGGAAATCGGCCGATTCATGTCCGAGACACCCTGCGCCGCCTGCAACGGCTTTCGCCTGAAGCCCGAGGCGCTGGCGGTGAAGATTGCCGGCGGTCATATCGGCGAGATTTCCCGCCTCTCGGTTCGCGATGCGCTGGCCTGGGTCTCCGATCTGCCGCGCCATCTCACGCCGAAGCAGACCGAGATCGCGACGCGCATCCTCAAGGAGATCCGCGACCGCCTGACCTTCCTGCTCGATGTCGGGCTGGAATATCTGACGCTGGCGCGCGGCTCGGGCACGCTCTCCGGCGGCGAGAGCCAGCGCATCCGCCTCGCCTCGCAGATCGGCTCAGGCCTCACGGGCGTTCTCTATGTGCTGGACGAGCCCTCGATCGGCCTGCACCAACGCGACAATGAGCGCCTGCTCGGGACGCTGCGGCGCCTGCGCGACCTCGGCAATACCGTGATCGTCGTCGAGCATGACGAGGACGCGATCCTGACCGCCGATTACGTCGTCGATGTCGGCCCCGGAGCCGGTATCCATGGCGGCGAAATCGTATCGAAGGGCACGCCGGAGCAGATCCTGGCCGACCCGAACTCGCTGACCGGCCGCTACCTCACCGGCGAACTCTCGGTGCCGGTGCCGGCAAAACGCCGCAAGCCGCAGAAGGGCCGATCGCTCAAGATCGTCGGCGCCAGGGGTAACAACCTCAAGGATGTCTCGGTCGAGATTCCGCTCGGGCTCTTCACCTGCATCACCGGCGTCTCCGGCGGCGGCAAGTCGACGCTGGTCATCGACACGCTCTACAAGGCCGTCGCCCGCAAGCTCAACGGCTCGATCGAGCATCCCGCCCAGCATGACCGCATCGAGGGCATGGAGCATCTCGACAAGGTCATCGACATCGACCAGTCGCCGATCGGCCGCACCCCGCGCTCCAACCCCGCGACCTATACCGGCGCCTTCACGCCGATGCGCGAATGGTTCGCGGGCCTGCCCGAGGCGAAGGCGCGCGGCTATCAGCCGGGGCGCTTCTCCTTCAACGTCAAGGGCGGGCGCTGCGAAGCCTGCCAGGGCGACGGCGTCATCAAGATCGAGATGCATTTCCTGCCTGATGTCTACGTCACCTGCGATGTTTGCAAGGGCAAGCGTTACGATCGCGAAACGCTCGAGGTGAAATACCGCGAGCGCTCGATCGCAGATGTGCTCGACATGACGGTCGAGGAGGCGAAGGACCTGTTCAAGGCCGTGCCCTCGATCCGCGACAAGATGGAGACGCTGGCCCGCGTCGGCCTCGGATATGTCCATGTCGGCCAGCAGGCAACGACGCTGTCCGGCGGCGAAGCCCAGCGCGTGAAACTGTCGAAGGAACTCTCGAAGCGTGCGACCGGCCGCACACTCTACATCCTGGACGAGCCGACGACCGGCCTGCATTTCCACGATGTCGCCAAGCTGATGGAAGTGCTGCATGAGCTGGTCGAGCAGGGCAATACGGTCGTGGTGATCGAGCACAATCTCGAGGTCATCAAGACCTCCGACTGGATCATCGACATGGGTCCTGAAGGCGGCGATGGTGGCGGCGAGGTTGTGGCCCAGGGCACGCCGGAAGACGTCGTCAAGGTCAGTCGCAGCCACACGGCCCGGTTCCTCAAGGAGGTGCTGGCGCGCCGGCCGCTGAAGAGGCCGGGCAAGGCACCCGCGCAAGCGGCGGAATAGGTATCGTGAAGGCGCAGCTGCCCCTTGGCTCGCGTGAGACAGCGGCCGACCGGCCGTGCTCCTGCCGGTGATATCCGGCCGGTCCGATCAGCGAGCGCGAATCTGGTCCTTCCATTCTGCGAATGGCCTGGCGAATGGCCTGCGGGGCGTACGGCCCGAAGGCTGAAAGCGCCGAAGCAGGCAGCCATGCGTTCGCAGGCGGCGTAGACCTGCCTGCCCCACGTCCCGCAACGGCGAGTTCGCCGCAGCACCGCTTCCCGATCCAACGGAAGCAACCTGTTCACGCGCCTCGCGGCGCGCCGCCCTCCCCCTTTGCCCACTCCAGCCGCGCCGAGGGCGGCCGTGGGCGCGTGCCGCTGCGCCGCAAGGTCGCACGCGCTTTCCGCCGCCTTGTTTACGCCTCGTTAGGCTTCAGGTTCCATCCCTTGCGAACTCAAAAGGAGATGAAGCAATGATGAGACTGGCGATCCCGGCAACCTTCGTATTCCTCGCGGCTGCGACCGGAGCAATGGCGAATCCGGCCAAGCCGCTCGGTCAGTTCAAAAACTGGAACGCCTCATCCTATGCGAGCGGTAATAGCCAGCGTTGCTATATCTCCAGCAACCCGATCTCCGAAAAACCTGCCGAGCTTCGCCATGGCGACGTATATTTCTTCGTCCAGAGCGGAGAGAGCGCTGGCCGCACCGAGTCGAGTTTCCAGACCGGGTACGACTTCGCCAAGGATTCGACCGTCGAGGTCACGATCGGCGATGAGCGCTTCCGCATGCTGACCACCGGCCGCAATGCCTGGCTCCAGCGCGTCGAACGCGAGGGCGAACTGCTCGCAGCGATGAAGGCCGGCGACGAGATGGTGCTCGCGGCGCGCTCGGCCCGTGGCAACGAGACCAGCTACACCTTTTCGCTGGACGGCGTAACCGCCGCCTCGCGGCTGCTGCAGCAATGCAGTTGATTGCGTCAGTCGGCGCCCGTCAGGCTGCACGCCTTGGCGCCGGACCGACATAGGTTGACTGGGGCCGAATGAGCCGGCCGCCTGCAACCTGCTCCTGGGCGTGGGCGAGCCAGCCGATCGTCCGCCCCATTGCGAAGACGCAGGTGAAGCTGTCGGGCGGGAATGCGAGGGCTTCGAGCAGCAAGGCCGTGTAGAACTCGACATTCGTCTGCAGTGCGCGGTTCGGCTTCCGCTCACGAAGAATAGCCAAGGCGGCCTGCTCGACCGCCTCGGCATAAGCGAGGCGACCGGACTCTGCATCGAGCTGGCGGATCGCGCGCTTCAGCGCATCGGCACGAGGATCACGCACTCGATAGATGCGATGACCAAACCCCATCAGGCGATCACCGCGCTGCAACGCGGCTTCCAGCCAGGCGCGCGCATTGCCTGCCTCGCCGATCTCGTCGAGCATGTCGATCACCGGCCCGGGCGCGCCACCATGCAGCGGCCCCTTCAGCGCGCTGAGCCCGGCCACCATGGCCGAGCCCAGGCCCGCCTGTGTCGATGCGACGACACGGGCGGCGAAGGTCGAGGCATTCAGCCCATGATCGCAAACCGTGACGAGATAGGTGTCCAGCGCCGCGGCCTGCGACGGGCTGGCAGCCTCGCCGCGCATCATCCGCAGGATATCGGCCGAGTGGCCCAGCCGTGCATCCGGCATGATCGGTGCAAGCCGGCGCTGCAGCCGGATGATCGCCGGCGTGAACACCGCCGGCGCCGCCAGGAGGCGCAAGGCTGTCGCAGCATCATCGCCATCGGCCAACCGCGCCATCAGAGCACGAAGCGCTTCGACCGGCGCTCGCCGGATGAGCGTCTCATCGAGGCTGGCCACCTCGCCGAATACATCCACCCGGCTCTGGCCAAGCGCCGCCTCGAAGGCATCACCGGACGGCAGTTCGTCGAAGAAGCCATCGAGCATCAACTGCGCCGTCTCGGCGAAGCTCACACGGCCGGCAAGATCGTCGAGAAGATGGCCCCGGATGACCAGCCGGCCAGCCGCTCCGTCCACGTCCGACAGGACCGTCTCTGCTGCAATGACATTTTCAAGCCCATCCGACATCAGGCACCCCCTTGAAGAACTGCCTTGAAGATCGGTTCAGGCCAAACTAGAATCAATCTTGAACAATAAAATCAACATATGATGGCGAGCGATTGGTTGACCGCGCAGGAGGTGATGACGCGCTTGCGGCTGAAGCCGCAGACGCTCTACGCCTATGTGAGCCGGGGGCGGATTGAAGCCCGGGCAGATGCCGGCGACCCGCGACGCAGCCTCTACCGCGCAGCCGATGTCGCGCGGCTCGAATACCGCAAGTCGCGAGGACGACGAAACGCTGCGATTGCCGAGGACGCCATCGCCTGGGGCGAGCCGGTGCTGGCGTCGAGCATCACGACGATAGCGCACGGGCGGTTGTGGTATCGCGGTCAGGATGCCGAAGCCCTGGCCCGGACCGCCCGTCTTGAGGATATCGCACGCCTGCTCTGGGCCTGCGGCGACGCGCGCTTTCCGCCCCAGTTCAACATCGTCGGTCCGGGAACCGGCAATCAGCGGATATTCGCAATGATCGCGGCGCGCGCCGCAGCAGACCCGGTGATCGGCGGCCGAACTCCGAAGGCCCTGTATTTCGAAGCAGCCTCGGTGCTCGACGCGCTCGTCGATGCGGTTGCCGGCCGCCCCGGCGAAGGTCCCATTCACGACCGCATCGCGCGCGGCTGGGGCTGCAACCCGACGGGCGCCGATTTCATTCGCACCTGCCTTGTCCTGCTGGCGGACCATGAGCTGAACGCATCGACCTTCGCGGTTCGCGTCACGGCCTCGACCCGGGCCTCGCTGGCTGCCTGCGTCCTGGCGGGCCTGTCCGCTCTGTCGGGCCCCTTGCACGGCGGCATGTCAGCCCGGGTTCGCACCTTCTTTGGCGAAGCGCGGCGGGAGGGCGTCGAAGCCGCGGTCCAGTCGCGGCTGGCAGTCGGGATGCCGGTGCCAGGATTCGGACACCCGCTCTATCCGGAGGGGGATCCCCGGGCGCGCGGGTTGCTGTCAGCCTTCGCTCTCCCAGAGGAATACCAGGAGATCCACCGCATCACGGAAACGATCACCGGCGAACTTCCGAACATAGACTTTGCCTTGACGGCCCTGGCCTCCTCGCTTGGCCTGCCGCAGGACGCACCCTTCCAGATTTTCGCCGCGGCACGTTGCACCGGCTGGATCGCCCATGCTCTGGAGCAGTTTCAGACCGGCCGCCTGATCCGGCCGCGGGCGCGCTATGTCGGGGTATCGCCGGGTTCAGCGTGACCGGAATCCGATGACGGCCGCTAAAGCATCGGCCCGAAAAGTGGATTGCGGTTTTCGGGAAAGCCGATGCAAACACAGAAGGATAGACCATCGGAACGGATACGAGATCCGGTCCGATGGTCTAGAGCACACCGTGCCGTTCGAAAACCGAGCGCAAGCTCGCGCCGGCGAGAAGCTCCTCGCGCGTCGTATCCTCCGCCTCGATCTTGGCGAGGGCGAGCTTCACGACCTCCTCGGCCATGCGCTGCGGCACGATCACCACGCCGTCCGCGTCGCCGAAGATGAAATCGCCCGGCTCGACCCGCGCTCCACCGACTTCGACGGTCTCGTCGACCGCCATCATCTCGGCCCGGCCCCGGGTGTCGAGCGGACCGATGCCGCCGTGGAAGAGCGGAAAGCCGAGCTCGCGAATGCGACGCACGTCGCGAACCAGCCCGTCGGTCAGGCAGCCGGCGGCGCCACGCACCATCGAGGCCGTGGTCAGGAGCTCGCCCCATGGCGCGATCCGGTCGGTCGGCCCGTCGCAGGCCAACACGGCGATCTCGCCGGGCTTCAGGCTGTCGATCAGGTCCATCTCGAGTGCGTAGGGATTATGCCCCTCGGGAAGATGATAGCGCTTCATGTAGAGGCCCGTGCGGGCAAAGCCGCAGAGCATCGTCGCGTCGTCGAGCGGCCGCACGAACGGCTTCACCGCCTGGTTGGGAAAGCCGAGCTGATCGAGCACATCGGAAAGAACGGCGGAGTAGAGCCTTCCCTTCAGGGATTCCAGATCAGGCAGGGCGGTCAAGGCTGACATCGCGATCTCCTCATGCGGTGTCAGCTTCCGTCCGCCATTCCTGAGCGTCAAGACGCTCAGAGTTCTGCTGGCGGAACAGGGAGAGGTCCATTCGACCGAAAATCGCCCTGACGCATCTATAGTTGCGACTGGATCGGCAAGAGGCCGACGATGAACGCCAGTGCGCGGCGGGACGGGCCTGCATCCGGTTCATGCCCGAGGCGCCGCGGCTTGCCGTCGCGCATGCCGTTCCAGTGCAAGCCGCCATCCTCGAGCCTGAGCTCGTAGCTCACTTCAGGCGCGGTATCAGCCCGGAAGAGGCGCTGCATCTCCGCTACCAGTTCGGGTTGCTCGAACAGCACGCCCATCTCGGTGTTCAGCGAGGCCGAGCGCGGATCGAAATTGAACGAGCCGACGAAGCCGGTTTTCCGATCGACCGTAAATGCCTTGGTGTGCAGGCTGGCGCCGCTCGAACCGAATGCGGAAATCCGCTGCCGGCTCACATAGCGTTGCAGCTCGAAGAGGCGCACGCCTCCCTTCAGCAGGCGCTCGCGATATTGGGCATAGGCGCCGTGGACTGCAGCGACGTCCGTCGCCGCCAACGAATTGGTCAGGATCGCGACATCGACTCCTCGTTCGACCAGGCCGCTCAGTTGCGCCGTTCCGTCACTGCCCGGAATGAAATAGGGAGAGGTGATCTCAAGCACCTCCCGGCTGGCCGCGATGCTGGGCATGAGCGCGCCCAAAAGCCAGTTCTCCCGCTTGCCACCGAAAGCTTTCTCGGGTGGGTCCGAGATGATCTTCGCGTCGCGCGCCCAGTGAATCTTCTCTGAGAGATTGAGCGTGTCGGCCAGCGACATGCGCTCCCGGACGCGCTCGATATAGGGACGCGCGCGGGCGCTCGTGAGCAGTTTCGCGAGTGCGCTCCGCAAGCGCGCCAGTTTCGGCTGCCGCCAGGTCACGAGGACATCGATCGGGATCACCACATCGCTGTTCCAGAAGGCGTCGAAGACAGTCACCGTCTGCTTCACCGCGGCTCCGACGAGCAGAACGTCGAGATCCTGGAAGTTGGAGGATGTGTCAGCGGCGAAATACTCGTTGCCGATATTGCGGCCACCGACGATCGCTAGCCGACCGTCGCTGATCCAGGCCTTGTTGTGCATCCGCCGCGTGACAGAGACGGCGCGCAGCACCATCTCGATGCCGCGCCGCAGGCCGCCGCGCCGCGCCCGGCTGGGATTGAACAGTCTCACGGAAATGTTCGGATGCCCATCGAGCGAGAGATAGGCGCCGTCCAGCCCGCGGGTGTTGATGTCGTCGATCAGCAGCCTCACCCGTACGCCGCGATCGGCGGCAGCTATCAGCTCGTGTGCGAGAAGCAGTCCCGTCAGGTCGTTCTTCCAGACATAATACATGATGTCGAGGCTGCGCCCCGCACTGCGGGCCGCAACCGCCCTTGCCGCAAAAGCGTCGAGATTTTCAGAGAGCAGCAGGAGGCCGGTTTCGCTCTCGCGCCCGGCGACAAGTTTCGACAGGATCCTGTCCAACAGTGTCTCGTCGTCGGCAACCGCCAGCGCGCTGGACGGCGGCCCCTTCGCACGTCGGGCGAAATGACCATAGGAATAGGTCGCGATGGCCGATGCGAGGGCAAGCAGGCCGGCAAATGCAGCGATGATCAGGAGCAGGTGCATCATGGTCGGGGAGAGGCCGGGTCGTCGCAGCGAAAAACCACTCGGGCGTTCGCGGCAAAGGCTGGATCCAACTCTCCTCTGCTAGATCTGGACGACACATGAACGACCGCCTGCCGGACACAGAATCGAGAACAGGCCGGGACAGGCCGAACAGACTGCATTACGAATCACTCTGTTACAAACAAACCTCTGCCCACCACCCTTCCGCCTAACGCCTCAGGAATCACGTTGTTCATGTTCCGGAAACGTCGGCTCCCGCGGGGGCTCAAATCCCTCGGACCGCTGATGGCCACGGCTTTGCGACAACAGCGCAAGTCCTATTCCAATGGCGATCACCGCGCCGGCCGCAGCAACACGCTGGTCGCCTCCTATAACATCCACAAATGTGTGGGCCGCGACCGGCGTTTCAATCCTTGGCGCACGATGAACGTGATCAAGGAGATCAATGCGGATGTGATCGCGCTGCAGGAGGTCGATCAACGCTTCGGAGAACGTCTGGGCCTGCTCGACCTTCACGTGCTGGAACGTGAATGCGGACTCACGGCCGTGCCGCTCAGGGCCACCCGCAACGGGCATGGCTGGCATGGCAATCTGGTGCTGTTCCGTGACGGCGTGGTCGACCGGGTCGAACAACTCGTGCTGCCGGGCGCCGAACCTCGCGGCGGACTGGTCGTCGATCTGACATTGCGCGCCGGCCCCGTGCGGATCATTGCCGTGCATCTTGGCCTGCTGCACCGCTCGCGGACGCGTCAGGTCCGGAGCATCCTTGCGGCCTCGGAACCACCGGACGGCCGCCCGGTCGTGGTGATGGGCGATTTCAACGAGTGGCGGCTTGGCAGGCACTCGTCCCTGCAGGAGCTTCATCCGGACTTCGGACCGCTCGACGGTGCTGTGGCGAGCTTCCCGACGCGTTTCCCGGTCTGGTCGCTCGATCGCATCATCGCCAACCCCCACAGTCTCGTTTCGCTGATCGAGGTTCACGACAGTTCCCTCGCCCAGATCGCCTCCGACCACCTGCCGATCAAGGCCGCGCTCAGATTGGGACACGCCGTTCGCCCCGAACGCTCCCCCTCCCCGGACGTCGCGACGACCGGCTGGATCGAGCAAAGATCCGACCCCGCGCCCCGGCGGCAAGGCGTGAAGAGCCCCCCTTGAGGAGCGGCCCCGGAGGCCCGATCAGGAACCCTGGGCTCCAGCAACCGCTCTGAGGAAACATCAACACGAGCATCGCCTGTATCGCTGGTTAAGCACACCCGCCATGCATCCAGCCGCCCCGCCAGCGATGGTGCCATTCGATGTCTAACGCTAGATCGCCGTGCGTCCGTTCGGACGCAGGATGGGCGATCTATCTCTTTGTTTGAGCATCGGATTTTTCCGGAAACCGGATTCCACTTTTCGGTCCGATGCTCTAGCGTGCGCGGCAATCGGTCGATCAGCCGGTGACGTTGATGACATCATTCAGGAGGCGAGAGACTTCATGACTGCGACAGCCACCGAGCCGGCAGCGTTGATCGAGGATGCGATTGAACTGCGGACCCATATCGGCCCGGTCAATCCGATCGCCGAGAGCAAGGTGCTGAAACATCTCGATCAGTTCTGCCGCGACTTCATTGCGCTCTCGCCCTTCCTGGTCATCGCCAGCGGCGATGGCACAGGTGGCGCCGATGCCAGTCCGCGCGGCGATGCGGCCGGCTTCGTCAGGGTCCTCGATGACAGGACCCTGCTGATCCCGGACCGGCGTGGCAACAACCGGGTCGACACCTTTGGCAACATCCTCGCGTCACCCGGTATCGGCCTGGTCTTCATGGTGCCCGGCATCAACGAGACCCTGCGGGTGAATGGCCGCGCCACGGTGACGCGCGAGCAGGGTCTGCTCGAACCCTCCACCGTGCAGGAGCGCACCCCGGTCACCGGCATGCTGGTCGAGATCGACGAAGCCTACTTCCATTGTGGGAAGGCGCTGATCCGCTCAAAGCTCTGGGATCCCGCGATGCAGGTCCCGCGTCACAGCTTCCCTTCGCTCGGCCGCATCGTGGCGGAGCAGACCAAGGCGATTGGGGTGGCTGAGGCCGAAGCGAATCTCGCTGAGGGGTACAAATCGCGACTTTACTAGAGTTCTCGCCGCGGGAGCTGCGGGATGCTTGGGGCCAGGCGCCGTATCATCGGCAAAACTCGCTCGGCACTGTTCGCCTGCCTGGTCGGCATCTGCTCGCCGGTCATGCCGGCGAGGCCCGAAGCAGCGGGCCCGGATTTCTGAGCCGTTACCGGCATTGCCGGGAATGATGCCCCGCCTTGCGCCCCGCCCCCAAACCGTCCGCCGCCAGAACGGGCGTGATTCCGTCCGATGGCCGCTTGCTGCAGAATCTCGGCTGCACCGGCGCGCCATCTTTCACGGAGTGGCAGCGAATGAGCCTGAAGCAGCTACGCGCTGCTCAGGCCGGACGATGGTGCAAGGTTCGCTACAACGGCCGCACGGGCTGGGTCCGGGGAAAATTCCTGCGCGAGGACGGCGGCTAAGGCATCGGCCCGAAAAGTGGATTGCGGTTTTTGGGAAAGCCGATGCAAGCACAAAAGGTCATATCATCGGACCGGATACGAGATCCGGCCCGATGGTCTAGACTGGTTGGCCGCGGCCTGGAGCGAAACGACTGAAGCTGCCGGGCGGGCGCCAAGAGGCGCACCACCCGGCGTTGACGGCGTCAGCCGCGCTGCGAGTCGAGCTGCTCCTGGTTCTTCTCGACCTCCTGCGCCTTCATGTAGCTCTCGATGAGGAGCTGATAGGGCGGGAAGACCCTGGTGTAGACCTCCGCCCATTGCTGGGCGTCGTCGCGATGCCAGGTCTGCTGCAGCTCCGAGGCGACGGCCGCGGTGTCCATCGGCACGACCCCGGCCTGGACGACACGGGCAAGCGTGATCTCCTGCGCCATCTTCGAATAGGTGCCGGAGGCATCGATGACCGCGAAGACCTTGTAGCCATCGGCAACCGCGCTGATGCTCGGGAAGGCCATGCAGACGCTGGTGATGGTGCCGGCGATGATCAGCGTCTTGCGTCCGGTCGCCTTCACCGCAGCGACGAAGTCCGGATTGTCCCAGGCGTTGATCTCGCCGCGACGCGCCACATATTTCGCGTGGGGCGCATTCTGGTGGATCTCGGGGATCAGCGGGCCGTTCGGACCCTGCGGCACCGACGCCGTGGTGATCACCGGCATCTTGCTCAGTGTAGCCATCTTGGCCAGCGCAGCGGCATGGGCGCGCAGCGTGGTCATCGGCATGTCCGCGACGGTCTGGAACAACCCGCTCTGATGGTCGATCAGCAGCATCGCGGCATCGTTCGGATCGATGACCGGCCGCTGGCCGTTGAAGTTCGCGATATTCGCAAAGGCGCTCATGGCTGTCCTCGTGTGATCTGGAGTTGATGCGGTTGAGAGGCCCGTCACTTCGAAGCCTTCACCGTGCTGTAGCTGGAGATCAGATTGCGATAGTCCGGAATGTGGTTGGCGAAGAGCGCTCCCAGACCTTCGACATCGTTGCGCCAGTCGCGGTGCAGTTCGCAGGCGACGCCGAACCAGGTCATCAGCTGCGCGCCCGCTTCCGACATACGGTTCCAGGCCGAGTGCCGGGTGATCTCGTTGAAGGTGCCCGAGGCGTCGGTCACGACGAAGACGTCGTAGCCTTCGGCCAACGCGGAAAGCGCCGGAAATGCCACGCAGACCTCGGTCACCACGCCCGCAATGATCAATTGCTTGCGCCCGGTCGCCTTGACGGCCCTGACGAAATCCTCGTTGTCCCAGGCGTTGATCTGGCCCGGACGCGGGATGAAGGGAGCCGAGGGGAAGATCTCCTTCAGCTCAGGAACCAGCGGTCCGTTCGGACCGTCCTCGAAACTGGTCGTCAGGATGGTGGGCAGTTTGAAGTATTTGGCGAGGTCGGCAAGCGCCAGAACGTTGTTCTTGAACTGATCAGGGCCGATATCGCGAACGAGCGACAGCAGGCCCGCCTGATGGTCGACAAGCAGCACCGCAGCATTGTCCTTGTCCAGGCGCGTATAGGGCTTGGTCATTGTCATGATCCTTGCTGGTCTTGAGGTTCCGCAATCTGGGCGGCGATTGCGCCGCCCCCCCAGGAATGGCCCCGGCGCGGACATCCGGAGCCTCCTGTCTCAGCGCCCGTCCGCGGCCTGCGGGATGGCGCCGAACCGGCCGCTCTGGAAATCGAGCATCGCCTGACGGATCTCCTCGACCGTGTTCATGACGAAGGGACCATGCATGGCGACCGGCTCGTCGATCGGCGCGCCGCTGACGATCAGCACCGCGGCGTCGCTGTCGGCCTCGAGGGTCACCTCGCCGCCAAGCCGGTCGAACAGGATGAACTGTGCTTCCCGCGCCTTGTCCGCGCCGTTGATCAGGATGTTGCCGCGCAGCACGACGACGCCGAGGGTGTGGCCTTCCGGCAGGACGAGCGAGGTTGCCCCGTCGCGCTGCAACTGAAGGTCCCAGATATTGATGGGCGTGAAGGTATGCGCCGGCCCGACATGATCTTGGTAATTGCCCGCGATCACCCTGAGCGTGCCTGCCCCATCGGACAGCTTCACGGCAGGGATCTCCTTGTCGAGCAGCGTCTGGTAGCCGGGAGGTGCGCTCTTGTCCTTGGCCGGGAGGTTGACCCAGAGCTGAACCATCTCGAGCGTGCCGCCCCTGCGGGTAAAGGCTTCCGAGTGGAACTCCTCATGCAGGATTCCTGACGCCGCCGTCATCCACTGCACGTCGCCGGGGCCGATCAAACCGCCCTTGCCGGTTGAATCGCGATGTTCGACCTCACCCTGATAGACGATGGTCACCGTCTCGAAGCCGCGATGCGGGTGCGTGCCGACACCACGGGGCTGAGCGGCCGGCGCGAACTGTGCCGGCCCGGCATAATCGAGCAGCAGGAACGGGCTGACATGCTCGCCCTGGCCGGCATGCGAGAACATCGAACGGACGGGAAAGCCATCCCCGATCCAATGGGGGTGGGGGCTGCTGAAGACCCCGAGAACCTTTCTCATTGCGTTTCTCCTTGGGAGCACTGCAAAGGCGTTGCGTTGGCCAGAAGAATATGAGCGAGACAAAACAGCCGGTAGACGGCATTATCTGGCTACAGCGTCCTATCAGCAGGACAATGGAGCATCCGGTGCAGGATCTGAACGATCTCTATTTCTTCGCTCAGGTCGTCGACCATCAGGGCTTTGCCGCGGCAGCCCGGGCGCTGGGAATGCCGCGCTCGCGGCTGAGCCGCCGGCTGGCGCTGCTTGAGGAGCGACTGGGCGTGCGCCTCGTGCAGCGCTCGACGCGACGCTTCGCCGTCACCGAGATCGGCCGTGAGTATTATCGCCATTGCGTCGCGATGCTGGTCGAGGTCGACGCAGCACAGGAAGCGATCGAGCGGGCGCGGGCCGCACCTCAGGGCATCGTGCGCGTCGCCTGCCCGTCAGCTGTGCTCTATTTTCAGGTCGGCGGCATGGTCGCCCACTTCCTCGCAGCCTGGCCCAGGGTCGAGGTGCGACTGGAAAGCACCAATCGGCGCGTCGACGTCATTCACGAAGGCTTCGACATCGCCATCCGGGTTCGTTTCCCACCACTGGAGGAAAGCGAGCTGGTGATGAAGGTTCTGGCCGAGAGCACGCAGCGGCTGGTCGCAGCGCCGCGCGTGCTGCAGGGCCTCTCGCGACCTCTGGTTCCGGCCGACCTCAGCGCTTTGCCCAGCCTGTCCTGGGGAGATCCGCATCAGGAGCATGAATGGCGCCTCAGCGGACCAAGCGGCGCCGCGGCCGTCATCCGGCACGCACCCCGGTTGGTCACCGAGGACATGGTCGCCCTGCGGCTTGCCGCCCTCCAGGGCGTCGGCATCGTCCAGCTCCCGACGATGGTGGTCCAGGACGATCTGCAAACGGGAACGCTGGTTGAAGTTCTGCCGCGCTGGGCGCCGCGCGCCGGCATTATCCACGCCGTGTTTCCGTCGCGGCGCGGTCTCCTGCCATCCGTCCGCGCCTTGCTTGATTTCCTGGCCGCCGAATACGCGGTGCTTGACCGGGCCGAGAAGGAGGCCTTCGCCGTTACAGGCGGACCGTGACCGCAACGGTCAGATCGCATCATAAGCTTGCCGAGGGCCGCTCGATCGCCGCACGCAGCAACAGATAGAGCACCAATGCGTTCAGCAGGTGCCAGAGCCAATGCGTGCCGGAGGGAACGGCCTGGCACAGAACCAGGTCCAGCGTGCGCAAGGTGAGCGACAGCGCGAAGACAAGCCCGGCGAGGCCGATCAGACCTGCAGCGGGATCGCCCCCGTTCCGCCTCCGCACAGCGAACGCGACCCCAAACAGCGCCAGCACAAAGGAGACATATCCGGCCGAGCCGCGCATGCCGGGCGGCAGCAGCGCGCCAAGCCCCGCCTCGAGCAGGACGGACGCGAGAACGAAAGCCAGTATACCGCCGACAGCGACAGCAGGCCGCACCCGCATGAAACGAACGAGAGCCAACCCGAAATAGGAGAACGCGAAGAACTGGATCGGCAGCACATCGGCCAGCAGCGTCCAGCGCTGCGGCATGGTGTGGAACAAGAACGAGCCGATACCGATCATCAAGACAAGCGCAATCAGCGCGGCCGCCGGCCAGTCGCGTCGCCTCGAGCGCTGACAGAGCAGAAGGCCTGCAATCGCCGCCAGGATAAAGGCGCCATTGCTGAGCGCGTTCATCGGCTCGGCCCAGAAGGCCTGGCTGGCGCGTTCGCAGTAGCCAACGGGCATGATCGCTTGTGGCGGCACCAGCAGTTCCTCCAGCGTCGGCCGCAGCCTGCCACAGCGCCCCGGCGGCGGCGATGCAACCGCGACATTGCAGCGCAACATAAACCTTGACGCAAAAGCGTGACCACCGCGGAAACCGGCCCGTGCCGGGTTCATCCGATTCGAGTCAGGCGCGCATGGCAGGACACTGCATACCGCCTAATTTTGAACCACCCTGGAATCCAGCACTTGATGGAGAGCCGTCATTGAACATTATTTAGGCAGTCAGCGTTGCTTGGTTAATGGTTTCCTACGCAACGGACGCGGGGCGTGGCAAAAATGTAAAGGGTTGGTTAAATAGCCATGCGCAAATCGCATAACGGAACTGATATCCTGCCCCTGCAATTAGCACGCAGCCTCCCTTATATGCAGTGCACAACGAATTCATCGTTGTCGGGCCAGAAATGACCCCGGCACACAGGAGCCAAGCCAATGTTCGTCACCATGATTGCTGCTAAAATCCGCGCCTATCTTCGCTATCGCGAAACCGTCCGTGAGCTGTCGCGTCTGACCGACCGCGAGCTGGACGATCTCGGCCTGTCCCGTTCGGAAATCCAGTACGTCGCCCGTTCGCACGCTGCCTGATGACTGTCCGCGCCTATCGAGACTAAAGTTTCTCCTGGGCCTGCGTCCTCCCCGCGGTCCGGTCGAAGAGCGAATGCCCGCCTCCTCCCAGGCGGGCATTTTGCGTTTCAGGGCTGCGTCACAGACGCCTCTCTCTTGACCTTCGGCCCGCCTGCGGACACATCGCAGGCATGAGCACGAAACCAGTCCATGTCATCGGCGGCGGCCTCGCCGGTTCTGAAGCCACCTGGCAGATCGCGGAAGCCGGCGTACCGGTCGTCCTGCACGAGATGCGCCCCGTTCGCGGTACCGACGCGCACAAGACCGAGGGGCTGGCGGAGCTCGTCTGCTCCAACTCCTTCCGCTCGGACGATTCCTCGTCCAACGCCGTCGGCCAACTCCATTGGGAGATGCGCCGGCTCAGCTCGCTGATCATGGCCAAGGGCGATGCCCATCAGGTCCCGGCCGGCGGGGCGCTCGCAGTCGATCGCGACGGTTTCTCGCAGGCGGTCACGGCCGCATTGGAAGCCCACCCGCTTGTCACCATCGAACGCGGCGAGATCGCCGGCCTGCCTCCGGCCGACTGGGACAATGTCATCATCGCGACCGGCCCACTCACCTCCCCGGCGCTCGCCGAGGGCATCAAGTCCCTAACCGGCGAGACGGAACTCGCCTTCTTCGACGCCATCGCCCCGATCGTCCATTTCGACTCGATCGACATGGACCAGGCCTGGTTCCAGTCGCGTTACGACAAGGCCGGGCCCGGCGGCACCGGCGCCGACTACATCAACTGCCCGCTCGATCGCGACCAATACGAGGCCTTCATCGATGCCCTGCTGGCGGCTGAGAAGACCGAGTTCAAGGAGTGGGAGGGCACGCCCTATTTCGATGGCTGCCTGCCGATCGAGGTCATGGCCGAGCGCGGGCGCGAGACGCTGCGCTGGGGGCCCATGAAACCGGTCGGCCTGACCAACAAGCACAACCCGACGGTGAAGGCCTATGCGGTCGTGCAGTTGCGTCAGGACAATGCCCTCGGCACACTGTTCAACATGACCGGCTTCCAGACCAAGCTGAAATATGGCGAACAGGCCGCGATCTTCCGGATGATCCCCGGCCTGCAGAATGCCGAGTTTGCCCGCCTAGGCGGCATCCACCGCAACACCTATCTCAACTCGCCGAAACTGCTTTCTCCGTCCCTGCAGTTGAAAGCCGATACGCGCCTGCGCTTCGCCGGACAGATCACCGGCTGCGAGGGCTATGTCGAGAGTGCCGCCATTGGCCTGCTGACGGGCCGCATGGCCGCAGCCGAACGGCTCGGACGCCCGCTCGAACTCCCCCCCGCGACGACGGCGCTTGGCGCACTGGTCAACCACATCACCGGCGGGCATATCGTCACCATCGACGAGGGGCCGCGCTCCTTCCAGCCGATGAACATCAATTTCGGCCTGTTCCCGCATATCGAGGACGCACCCAAGACGGGGCCGGATGGCAAGCGCCTGAAGGGCCCTGCCAAGAGCGTCGCCCGCAAGCAGGCGCTGACAGCACGGGCGAAGGAGCATCTCGACATTTGGGCCAGCGCCGTTACGGCGCAGGCGGCAGAGTAGAGAGCCTTTGGCGTAGGGCAATCCATCCTGCCCTCTTCTTCCAGGAGAGGGTTTTCCACGCCCCGCTCGCCCTCCTGCGAATTAAAGCATCGGCCCGAAAAGTGGATTGCGGTTTTCGGGAAAGCCGATGCAAACACAAAAAGGTTAGATCATCGGACCGGATGCGATATCCGATCCGATGATCTAACCCCGCATCGCCTTCCGGGCCGCGCGCCAGAGAATCCATTGCCGCTGCCAGGCCGGCAGCGTGATGATGCTCCGGAACGGGTCATAACCGTTGCGCTCCATCTTCTTCAGATAGGACTCGACCAGTGCGACCGGCAGGAAGGCCGGTACGAGCGTAGGCGGAATCGTCTCGCGCAGCTCCTGCAGCTTGGCGAGGTGCTTGCGCGCGATCGCCCGCAGTTCCTTCAGGCTGTAGAGCACGCCGGGCCCGCCACGCCCCCGCACGATGTCGTCGCGAATGACGCCGTTGCGGGCGAGGATCTCCGCCGGCAGATAGACCTGGCCAGCCGCCGCATGCCAGGGAAAAGCGCGCAGCAGTCCGGTCAGGGCATAGGCGACGCCGGCATGGCCGCAAGCCGCGGCGCCACCCGGATCACGTCCCTCGGCCAGGATGATCGACGCAAGCCGGAAGAGCGCACTCGCCGTTTCGCCGGCATAGCCCTCGAGATCGCCGAGAGAGGGCATCGGGTCGTCATAGAGATCGAAGATGCGCGCCTCGATCAGCCCGGTCAGTGGCGCGATCGGCAGGCGGTAATGCAGGATGGTGTCGAGCAACGCGGCGGCAACAGGATGCGAATGCACCTCGCCCTTGGCGTCACCCTCCAGCAGGTCGCGCCACCACTGCAGCCTGACCTCGCCGGGAAGCGGCTCGCTCACCGCAGCGCGAACCCTGGCGATCTCGTGGCTGAAGGCGTAGAGCGCGAAAAGGCCGGGCCGCATAGCCTCGGGCGCGTAGAGACTGGCGATATAGCGATCGTGATCGGCCTGGCGAACCAGTGAGGCACAATGCGCATAGGCCTCCGGCAGGGCCTCGGGCAGCGTCTCGCGGCGATCGTCAGTTCTGGTCGTCATGCGGATCGTCCCGCCCAGGCGGTTGCCTCACAGGCACGGCCTTGGATCGAATGTCAGTCTAGGCCAGGCAACGCCGGGCTGGCTACGCCCCACGAGCATGATCCCCGCGCGCCCTGCTACTCAACCGCGATCAGCGCCGCCGCCACCCGCCGGTCCTCTCCGACGAGAACATTGTAGGTCCGCGCCGCGGCGCCCGTCGCCATGCCCTCGATGGTGATGCCGGCCTCGCGAAAACGCTCGCGCAAGGCCGCAGGCACGAAGACGATATCACGTCCGGTGCCGATCAGCAGGAAGTCGATCGTATCGGCTGCATCGAGCACAGGTTGGAGACTCTCGATCGTCACCTCCGCGAACGACGTGACCGGCCAGATATGGACGCCGCCCGGCAGGGCCAGGATCGAGCCGCGATGGCTCATATCGGCGAAGCGGAAGCCGCCTGCTCCAAAGGCATCGATCGGATGCCGTCCCGGAACGAAGCCTTCAAAGCGTGGCATGGTCAGGGCGCTCGCCCACTCAGCTCGCCTTCGGCTTGGCTACGGCCGCAACCTTCTCTTCGACATCCGCGTCAAGGCGCCCGGCGCGCACATCGAGATAGAGCAGCACGGGTGTCGAGACGAACATCGCCGAATAGGTGCAGACCACCACGCCGAAGAGCATGACGAGGGCAAAGCCTTCGATCGCCGTGCCACCGAAGAACACCAGCGCGACGAGCGAGAGGACGGTCGTCGTGGCGGTCATCGCGGTGCGGGACAGCGTCGAGTTGACCGAGAGGTCGAGCAGTTCCTCGACCGGCATGGTCTTGTAGCGGCGCAGCAGTTCGCGCGTGCGGTCGAACACCACGACCGTCTCGTTCAAGGAATAACCGACAATGGTCAGGATCGCCGCGATCGAGGTCAGGTTGAATTCGAGCTGCGTGATCAGGAAGAAGCCGACGGTCAGCACGATATCGTGCAGGGTACCGACGATCGCGCCGATCGCGAGCTGCATCTCGAAGCGGAACCAGAGATAGATCAGTACGCCGACAATCGCGAGCACGACACCGAGTGTCCCGGCCTGGACCAGTTCGCCGGAAACGCGCGGACCGACGGTCTCGACCCGGCGGAAGTCATGCGTCCCTGCGAAAGCTTCACGCGCCTTCGCGACCACCGCCTGCTGGGCCGTCTCGCCCCCTGGCTGCAGGGCAAAGCGCATCGAGATATCGCCCGCCGTGCCGAATTCCTGGACCTCGACCTCGCCGAAGCCGAACCCGTTGGCCGTGTGACGGATCGAGGCGATCTCGGCCTTGCCGGCCTTGGCCTGCATCTCGATCAGCGTACCGCCGCGGAAGTCGATGCCGAAATTCAGCCCTACCGTCAGGAAGAGCGCCAGGACGAGGATCGAATAGGCCGCCGAGAACGGATAGCTGAAGCGTCGGAAGCGGACGATCTTGAAACGGGTATTGTCGGGAACGATGCGAAGCAGACGCATGCGCGTATCTCCTGTCGGGTCGGCAGCGTCAGAACGGAAGGGCCTTGGGCCGAGCCCAGCGGTACCACAGCGCGATCAGCATCCTCGTCAACGTCACGGCCGTGATCACGGTCGTCAGAATGCCCAGGATGAAGACCACGGCGAAGCCGCGCACCGGCCCCGAACCCAGCGAGAACAACGCAACCGCTGCGATCAGCATGGTGACGTTCGAGTCGATGATCGTCGCAAAGGCCCGTTGGAACCCGGCCTCCAGCGCCGAGACCAACGAGCGGCCCATATGCGATTCCTCGCGCATGCGCTCATAGATCAGCACGTTGGAATCGACCGCCGTGCCAATGGTGAGCACGATGCCGGCGATGCCCGGCAAGGTCATGGTAGCGCCGAGCAACGACATCAGTCCGAAGATCAAGCAGACATGGACGAGCAGCGCCACGCTCGCGATGACGCCGAAGATCCCATAGGTCAGGACCATGTAGAGGATCACGAGGGCGGTCGCGATCAGCGTCGCCATCTTGCCCGCCTGGATCGAGTCCTGGCCAAGGCCCGGGCCGACGGTGCGCTCCTCGACGATCGTCATCTTGGCTGGCAGGGCGCCGGCGCGCAGCAGGATCGCCAGGTTGTTCACGGACTCAACCGTGAAATTCCCCGAGATCTGGCCTGAACCGCCGGTAATCGGCGACTGGATGACCGGGGCCGAGATCACCTTGTTGTCGAGCACGATTGCCAGCGCCCGCCCGAGATTCTCGGTCGTCGCCTGGCCAAAGCGCTGGGCGCCACGGATATTGAAGCGGAAATTGACGATCGGCTGGCTGGTGCGCTGGTCGAAAGCCGGCTGCGCGTCGATCAGGTCCTCGCCTTCGACGATGACCTGACGGCTGACCGGCACGAGCTGACCGCCGGCATCCTGCGACGGCAGCATATCGACGTCGCCGCTGTTCTGGTCAGCGACCATCCGGAACTGCAGCTTGGCGGTGTCGCCAAGGATCTGCTTCAGCCGTTGCGGGTCCTGCAGACCCGGCACCTGGACCAGAATGCGATCAAGTCCCTGACGCTGGATGTTCGGTTCGGTGGTGCCGAGCGCGTCGACGCGGCGGCGCAGGACTTCCATGGCCTGCTCGACGGCACGGCGTACGCGCTCGTTGGCGCCAGCCTCGGTCAGTTGGAGCTGGACGAGACCGTCAGGCTGCTCGGAGACCTCGATCGACTGGTTCCCCGAAGGACCGAACGCGCCGAGCGTTCCGACCGGCTGCGCCAGTTCCCGAAGCTTCGGCATCAGCCTGGCACGGTCGCTCGCCTCCGGGACACGCACCTGCACGCCGCGCGCGGTCAGTCCGATACCGCCCTGAAAGCCGACACGCTCTTCGCGCAGGATGCGTCGCATATCGTCGCGAAGCTGCGTCACCTGTGTCTTGATCAGGTCGGCTCTGTCGATCTCGAGCAGAACATGCGAGCCGCCCTGCAGATCGAGGCCAAGCGTCACGGCGTGAATCGGCAACATGAAGCGCGGGATCCAGGACGGAGCGCCCTGCTCGATCGCTTTGCGCGTCTCCGGCGAGAACAGATTTGGCAGGGCGAGCCCGCAACCGAAGATCAGCACGAGCAGGACGAGGATGACCTTGCGGGCCTGGAGACGAAGCATCTGCGTGAACAGCCTTGTTGTCGCGCGCCGACCCGTCAGGGCCGGGGCGCCATTCAGCTCTTGACCGGCTCGCTCTTGGAGCGGACGTCCTGGATCATGCCCTTGACCAGCCGGACGCGGACGCCATCGGCAATCTCGGCCTCGATCTCGCTGTCGTCGATCACCTTCGACACCTTGGCCACGATCCCGCCCGAGGTCACGACGGTATCACCCCGCCGAACGTTCTTGATCATTTCCTGATGCGACTTCACCCGCTTCTGCTGCGGACGGATGATCAGAAACCACATGATCACGAAGATCAGCACGAACGGAACGAAGCTCATCAGCATTTCGGGCGTTCCGCCACCGAGACCTTGGGCAAATGCAGGGGTAATCACAAACAAGCTCCTTCACAGCGGCGGCGCAGGCGCGCCTGCCGTGGATGCGGTTGCGGCTTCGTCAGGTCAAAAATCGCGCGGACTATAGCCAGAGACGCCGTTAAATCAATTGTTGGCGCGGCGAAGAACCGACCGCGTCGCTTCACCTATGAGCTTGCCGGCATGCGCGCAATGGCCTTGTCCGATTCAGCTTGGCATATTCCATAGAGTTCGTTCCGGAGAACGGCTGTCATGGCCCTCTGACAGGAATTCCCGAACACCGGGCCGCGCCTCCCTTGGGTCGCCTGGCCCGACGTCCCAGCTTGAACACCGCTCGCGCGATAGGCTTTGTCCCGATGACCACCGGCTCCCCCGATTTGAACCTCGAAACCCTCCTCCGCATCGCCTCGGCGCTGGAACGCATCGCACCGCCAGCGCGAAGGGCAGCGGACCTGACCGCTGCCGACGCTTTCGTCTGGCATCCGGCGGCGGCGGAACTGGCTCCCGTCGCGAAGGTCAATCGGGTCGAACTCTCGCTCCTGCGCGGCGTCGACCGGGTCCGCGACACGCTCGCCGAGAACACAGAGCGCTTCGCCCACGGCCTGCCGGCCAACAACGTGCTGCTCTGGGGCGCGCGCGGCATGGGCAAGTCGTCGCTGGTCAAATCGGTCCATGCCGACACCAACAAACGCCTCGCCGGCAAGGCCCTGCCCCTGAAGCTGATCGAAATCCACCGCGAGGACATCGAGAGCCTGCCGGCGCTGATGGCCATGCTGCGGCAGGACAAGCACCGGGCCATCGTCTTCTGCGACGACCTCTCCTTCGATGGGCAGGACACCTCCTACAAGTCGCTGAAGGCGGCTCTGGACGGCGGCGTCGAAGGGCGCCCCGACAATGTCGTGTTCTACGCCACCTCGAACCGTCGACACCTGCTGCCACGCGACATGATGGAGAACGAGCGCTCGACCGCGATCAACCCCGGCGAGGCCGTCGAGGAGAAGGTCTCGCTCTCGGACCGCTTCGGCCTCTGGCTCGGCTTCCATAAATGCAGCCAGGACGAGTACCTGGAGATGATCAACGGCTATGTCAGCCATTTCGGCCTGAAGATCGCGCCGGACGAACTTCGTCGCGAAGCGCTTGAGTGGGCAACCACGCGCGGATCGCGTTCGGGGCGCACGGCCTGGCAGTACATCCAGGACCTGGCGGGCCGGCTTGGACAGCGGCTCGACGGCTGAGACGCGCAAGAGCATCGCCTTGGGCGGCATGCCTGCCGCCCAAGGCGGATAAGCCCCTATTCTCTGAGGGATAGGCGGCGCTCCGGATTCAGTCTGGGAGCGTCGCCAGTCTCAGGCCCAGAGTTCGGCGACATGCTGGCGCGGGCTGAGGCACACATGAAAACGGCGGGACGGCCTTTCCTGGGACCGTCCCGCCTTGTTTCGATCAGCGGGGTCTCGCGGGAACTGATCGAAGGTGGATGTCTCTGCGTGTCCGGGCGAAGGTGAGAGCTCCGGCCCGGAGGGTGCGTCAGGTCAACTCTGGATCAGTTGTTCAGGTAGGGAACCGGATCGACCGGCGACGATCCCTTGCGCAGCTCGAAATGCAGCTGCGGCGAAGAGACGTTGCCGCTCTGGCCCGATTTGGCGACGACCTGGCCGCGCTTCACCGACTCGCCGCGCTTGACGTTCAGCTCGCCGTTATGGGCGTAAGCCGAGACGTAGCCGTTGGGATGACGGATGAGCACGAGATTGCCGTAGCCTTTGAGTTCGCTGCCGGCATAGGCGACGACGCCGCCTTCGGCCGCCTTGATCGGGGTTCCTTCCGGCACGGCGATGTTGATGCCCTCGTTCGAGCCCTTGCCGCCATAGCCGGCAATGACGCGGCCGCGAGCCGGCCAGCGGAAATCGGCCTTGGAGGCATCTTCCTCCTTGGGCAGGCTTGCGGTGGTCTTCGGATCGGGCGTCGGCTCGGGAGCCGACTTCGGCACGGCGCTGACCTTCTCCTCGGCCGGAGCGCTGGCAACCACGACCGGCTTGGTCTTCGTCGGAGTCGCAACAGGGGCAGGCGTCGGCGCCTTTGCCTCGACGACCGGCTTCGTCTTGGCCTTGGCTTCGGCCTTCACCTTGGCCTCGGCGGCGAACTTGGCGCGGGCGTCCCGCATGGCCTGGGCATCGGCCGCAGTCTTTGCCTTGGCCTCGGCCGCAGCTTGCGCCTTGGTTTCGGCAGCGGCCTGGGCCTTCGCCCTGGCATCGACCGGCGCCGCAGCGACACGCGCCGGCACCACAGGAGCACGTTGCGCCGCCGCTGGGGCGGGGCCAGCCACGAAACGCGGCGATTCGGTACGTGCATCGCTCTGCGGCGACGCCACCTGTGCCACCTGCTGCGGCGCCGCACCACCGCCGGCGTTGTAGACCGGGATCGTCAGCCGCGAGCCGGGAGCCACGTTCGCGCTCGAGAGCCCGTTCGCCGACATCAGCGCTGAACGCGGCACGCCATAGCGCGAGGAGAGGGTATCGAGCGTCTCGCCCTGGGCAACGACGATCGCTGTTCCGCCCTGGGCCGACCAGCCATTGGCGCTGCCGGCGACAGGCGCCGGAGCGACGCTACGCAGTGCAACGGCCGATTGCGGCGGCGGCAAGGGCTGGGCGCGGACCGCCCCGACGGACGGAGCCGGCGACGACATCGGCGCACTGGCACTGCGCCCGATCGAACCGGTCGTTGCCGGATCGCGCATGGCGGGAGCCTGCGCGGTCCTGAAAGGATTGCTGAAGGGAGCCTCGGTGAAGCGCATCGTGTCCGACGAACAGGCGCTGACACTCAAGGCGAGCGCGCAGACCGTCGACAGGCGAAGGGCAACGCTGGACTTGAATCCGACTTGGCTACGCATGGACAAGATACTCGCGAACAACGCAACTCGATGAAGGGGATTAAAGCCCCGTTCAGGTTACGAAAACGTTTCGCGCGTCCTTGGCCTCTTCATATTTTTCAACCGGGGCCGGCTTTCTTCAGCCGAGGTTCAGAGTGCCCGTGCCAAGCCCGGGATCAACGGCGGCAGGCGCAGGACCGGGCCAAGCGCATGATCATAGGCACTGTCGTCCGTCCGTGTGACCACCACCCGACGTGATACGCCTTCAACCCTGAGCGCCCCGACCAACCGCCCGCCAACCGAAAGCCGCGCCAGCAGGGCCTCGGGAACGGAATGGGTAACGCCATTGACCAGGATCCGGTCGAATCGGCCAAGCGTTCGGTCTGGCTGAAAGCCGTCGGCATGGCGCAGATCGACCATTTTTGCGTAGCCGCTGCCACCGATGCGCTCATGAGCAGCAAGCGCGAGCGTGCGGTAGCGCTCCAGCGAGACCACCTCTCCGCCCATGGCGGCAAGCAGCGCCGAGACATAGCCGGAGCCCGTGCCGACCTCGAGCACGCGGGCCGACGGCTCCATCTCCAGGGCACTGACAAGATTCGCCACAGTATGCGGGGCGGTCATCGTCTGCCCGCAGGCGAGCGGCACGGAAACGTCCTGGCGCGCGAGGTCGGCAAAGCGGGTCGGTGCGAATCGCTCGCGCGAGACCTTCTCCATCGCCCGGAGCACGGCGAGATCGCGCACGCCCCGCGCCCTCAGCGACAATAGGAAAGCGACGGTTCGCTCACCCTCGCTGCCAGGCGCCTCCTCGCCCTCGCTCATCGCCGCCCCCGTTATTCCCGTTCGGTATCAGGCAAAAACCTGCGCGAAGCGGGTCAGCGTCGGCTCATGCGTCAGGTCGAGTTCAAGCGGCGTGATCGAGATCTTCTGCTCGGACAGCGCCCTCAGATCGGTGCCGTTGGCCGGCTCCTTCCGGCTGCGCTGGAAGGCGATCCAGAAATAGGGATTGCCACGTCCGTCATGGCGGGGCTCCAGCCGCACCAGTTCCTGGTCACGCCGGCCCTGGACCGTCACCGCCACGCCCGCAACCTCGCTCGGCGCGACATTCGGGAAGTTGAGGTTGAACAGCACGCCCTCGGGAATCCCCTCCTCCAGCAGCCGGCGGATGATGCCGGGAGCATGGTGTTCGGCGCAGTCCCAATGGATCTGGTGCCGGCCTTCCGGACCATAAGCCTGGCTGACCGCGATCGATGGGATGCCGAGCAGCGTGCCTTCCATGGCCGCTGCGATTGTGCCGGAATAGGTCACGTCCTCCGCGACGTTCTGGCCGCGGTTGACGCCGGACAGCACGAGGTCGGGCCGCGCATCGAGCATGATCGAGCGTGCCGCCATGATCACGCAATCGGTCGGCGTGCCGGCGACGGCGTAACGCTTGTCCGAAATCTTGCGCTGGCGCAGCGGATTGCTGAGCGAGAGCGAATGCGCGACGCCCGATTGGTCCGTCTCGGGCGCCACGACCCAGACATCGTCCGACAGTTGCGCCGCGATGCGCTCCAGCACCGCAAGGCCTTCGGCATGGATGCCATCATCATTGGTGACGAGGATACGCATGGGGTCAGGCCACCTTCTCGATGCGGGTTACCCCGCGCATATAGGGAACCAGCACGTCGGGCACCGTGATCGAGCCGTCAGCGTTCTGGTAGTTTTCCATCACCGCGATCAGCGCGCGGCCGACCGCCGTGCCCGAGCCGTTGAGGGTGTGCATGAAGAACGGGCCCTTGCCGTCCCGAGTCTTGTAGCGCGCGTTCATGCGCCGGGCCTGGAAATCGCCGCAGACCGAGCAGGACGAGATCTCGCGATAGGTCTTCTGCCCCGGCAGCCAGACCTCGATGTCCCAGGTCTTCTGGCTGGCGAAGCCCATATCGCCAGTGCAGAGCGTCATCACCCGATAATGCAGGTCAAGTTTCTTCAGGATCGCCTCCGCCGAGGCGAGCATGCGCTCATGCTCCTCGCGCGACTTTTCCGGCAGCGTGATCGAGACCAGCTCGACCTTCTCGAACTGGTGCTGACGGAGCATGCCGCGCGTATCGCGCCCGGCCGAGCCGGCTTCGGCTCTGAAGCAGGGGGTCAGCGCGGAATAACGACGCGGCAACTCCTCTTCGGAGAGGATCGATTCGCGCACGAGATTGGTGAGGGGAACTTCGGCCGTGGGGATCAGCCAGTGATCCTCGCCCGCCCGGAACTGGTCGTCGCGGAATTTTGGCAGCTGCGCGGTTCCGAACATCGCCTCATCCCGCACCATTAGCGGCGGGTTGACCTCGGTATAGCCATGCTCCTCGGTATGGGTATCGAGCATGAACTGGCCGATCGCGCGGTTGAGCCGCGCCAGCCGCGTGTTCAGGACGACGAAGCGCGAGCCGGAAAGCTTGGCCGCCGTCTCGAAATCCATCTGGCCGAGCGCTTCGCCGAGCTCGAAATGCTCCTTTAGCTGGTTGAAGCCAAAGAGCCGTCCGCCGGATTTCTCGGGCGCCTCGCCATGGACATGCAGCACGACATTGCCATGCTCGTCCGCGCCCTCGGGCACATCGGCATTCGGCATATTGGGGATCGCCGCGAGCTGCTCGTTCAGCGCCTCGACGGCCGCCTTCTCCTCGGCTTCGAGCGCCGGCTGAGCGTCCTTCAGTGCCGCGACCTCGGCCTTCAGCTTATCGGCAAGCGCGATATCCTTCGCGCCCATCGCCTTGCCGATCTCCTTGGAGAGCGCATTGCGGCGTTCCTGCGTGGCCTGCGCCTTGGCGATGGCCGAGCGACGGGAATCGTCGAGCGCAAGCAGCGAGGACGAGAGCGGCGCAAGGCCCCGCCGCTTGAGCCCGGTATCGAACGCCTCGGCGTTCTCGCGAATCCATTTGATGTCGTACATCGCTGCTCAACCTATCGCGCATCCCAATCGATGCGCGCGAGCCGCGATCGGATCAGGCTCCGCCTGCTTCCTCGGCCGCTTTCGCAGCCTCCCGCTTCTTCTCGACATAGCGCACCGAGAACACCGAAAGCTCGTAGAGGAGCAGCATCGGCACGGCAAGCATGAGCTGGGAGATCACATCCGGCGGCGTCAGCACGGCAGCGACCACGAAGACGAAGACGATGGCGTAGCGCCGCTTGTCCCTGAGGAAGGCCGAATCGATGATTCCCGCCTGACCAAGCAATGTCAGGATCACCGGCAGCTGGAACGAGATGCCGAAGGCGAAGATCAGCGTCATGATCAGCGAGAGATATTCGCTGACCTTCGGCAGGAGCGCGATACCCGCTTGCCCGTCCGTCGCAGCCTGCTGCATGCCGATCGAGAACTTCATCAGCACCGGCATGGCGAAGAAGAACACCATGCAGGCGCCGGCGATGAAGAAAATCGGCGTCGCGGCGAGATAAGGCGCGAAGGCCTGGCGTTCGTTCTTGTAGAGGCCAGGCGCCACGAACTTGTAGACCTGTGTCGCGATCACCGGAAAGGCGAAGAATCCGGCGCCGAATGCCGCGATCTTGATCTGCGTGAACAGATATTCGAGCGGCGCGGTATAGATGAGTTGCACGTTCGCGCCGGGGCCTGCGGCCCAGACATAGGGCTGCACCAGCACGTTGTAGATCTGCGTCGCAAAGGCAAAGCAGATGAAGAACATGATCAGGAAGGCGATCAGCGACTTGATCAGCCGCGCCCTCAGCTCGATCAGATGGTCGATCAGCGGTGCGCGGGAGGCCTCGATATCGTCCTCGCCTTCCCTGGGGTTGGCGACGCTCATGCCGGGCTCCCTTCATCCGGCTCACTGACCTTGGCCTTCTTCGACGAAGCGCGCTTGCGCGGCGCCTTCGGCTTGACCTCGGGTTCAGGCTCCGGTTCCGCGATCGGCGCGGGCTCGATGACGATCTCGGGCAAGGGCTCCGGCCCCGGCAGGGCGGCGAGCGTAGCCTCCGCCTCCTTCAGCGCCGCGTCGTCACGGGCACCGGCGGCGGGCGTGCTGGAATCGTCCTTGATCGAATCGATCGGCTTGAAATCGGTGTTGAGCGCGCTCTGCACCGAACCGCCGACATCCTCGACCTGCTTCTTCAGATCGTCCAGTTCGGCTTCGCGCATGGCGTCGTTGAACTGGCTCTGAAATTCGCCGGCCATGCGGCGAACCTTGCCGATCGCCTGACCGGCGGTCCGCATGGCTTTCGGCAGGTCCTTGGGGCCGATCACGACGAGCGCAACCGCCCCGATCAGCATCAATTCGCTCCAGGCGATGTCGAACATCGACGGCTCGTCCTCTCAACCCCTCGCCGCTCGCTGGCGGCGCGGCGTCAGGCCTTGTGTTCGGCCTTCGCCGTGGCGGAATTGGCAGGCTGCGCGTGATCGATGATCTTCGGGTCAGCCGTGGTCGCAGCAGGCGGCGGCGTGGTCGGCTCGTCTTCGGCCATGCCCTTCTTGAACGACTTGATCCCCTTGGCAACGTCGCCCATCAGTTCGGAAACCTTGCCGCGCCCGAACAACAGCATCACGATGACGCCGACGACGATCCAGTGCCAGATACTGACGCCACCCATGGCAAACTCCTCCGAATACCGGTGCGGCGCAGGCTCCCACCTGCGCCAAGTGCTTGTGCCGGAACCTATGTGTCCCCCGAGGCGAACACAAGAACTTCGTCCGACTGAATATCGATACCGATGTCCTCGCCTTCCCGGATCGAGCCCGGCAGCGAGACCCGTCCGACTAGCGGCTTTTCAAGCCCGCCGACGGCGAGCAGCAAATGGTCGACCTCACCGAGAAAGCGCCGCATCACCACGCGCGCCGGCAGGCAGAACCCTTTTGGCACCAGCCTGATCGCATGCGGCCTGACGCAGACCACGGCCTCCTGCCCATCGGCAAGGCCCGGCGCTGCAAATCTCCCGACCGGCGTTTCCACCGCGCCGCGCTCGGCTATGCCGTTGATCTCGGTAAAATCGCAGAAAAATCGGGCCGCAAAGAGGCTGACAGGCTTTCGGTAGAGCTCTTCGCTGGTCCCGATCTGGACGATCCGCCCTGACCGCATCAGCACGATCCGATCGGCGATCCGCATCGCATCCTCAGGATCATGGGTGACGATGATCGAGGTTGCCCCGGTTTCCTGCAGCAATGCGGCGGTTTCGTCCCGCACCACATCGCGCAGGCGGCGATCGAGATTGGAGAAGGGCTCGTCCATCAGGAGCACCCCGGGGCGCGGCGCCACCGCTCGCGCCAGCGCCACGCGCTGTTGCTCGCCGCCCGAAAGCATATGTGGATAAGCCTCGGCCAGATCCGCCAGACCGACACGGGCAATGGCGCGCAGCGCGGTCGCTTGCGCCGAAGCATCGTCATAGCCACGCAGGCCGAAGCGGACGTTCTCCAGCACATTGAGGTGCGGGAACAGCGCATAATCCTGGAAGACCAGGCCCACGCCACGCTTCTCCGGCTCGATGAACGCATCAGGAGCCGAAACATCCTGACCTTCGAGCAGCACCTTGCCTGCACTGGGCCGCTCGACGCCGGCCGCCAGTCGAAGCAGCGTCGTCTTGCCGCAGCCCGACTGCCCGAGCAGGGCCACGATTTCACCGGGGGCGATCGCGAGCGTCACGTCCTCGAGCGCAGTCACCTCACCGAAGCGCTGGGTGACGCCTTCGAAGGCGAGCGACATCGGAATGGCTGCACCCGCTGTCCCGCGCCGGCCCCAGCTCAGCCACCGCGCCACGCCCTCGCTACGCGCCAAAGGATGCTCCATCGAAACCACCCATCATCCTGGGCAAAACACGGCTGAGAGCCAGGGTCCATGCCAAAACCTCGATCGTAAACGCTCGGGCATGGACCTCGTGGCTCCGTTCGGTCGCCCGGGACGATAATCGGGGAATGTCCCCGACTTCACTCGTCCGGGGTGTGGGGCGGGTCGCCGCCGTCGTCAAGCGGGGTGAAGAGATCGCCGAGCGGATCCTCGTCCTCCTGCAGATCGGGACCGTCATCGGGAATCGGCACGGTCAGATCCTTCGAGAGCCGCCCCTCGATGAAGCCCGAGCCCTTCAGCTCGTCGAGGCCAGGAAGGTCGTCGATGCGGTCGAGCCCGAAATGATCGAGGAAGCCCGGCGTGGTGCCATAGGTCACCGGCCGGCCAGGCGTCCGACGACGCCCGCGCAATCTGACCCACCCCGCTTCGAGCAGGATGTCGAGCGTGCCCTTGGCGGTGGCAACGCCCCGGATTTCCTCGATCTCGGCCCGCGTCACCGGTTGGTGATAGGCAATGATCGCCAGCACTTCGAGCGCCGCCCGCGACAATTTGCGCGGCGGCTCGGCCTCGGCCGCGAGCAGGTATCCGAGGTCCGGCGCGGTGCGGAACGCCCATTTGCCGGCGACCTGCCGCAGATTGACGCCACGCGTCGCGTAGATGTCCGTGAGCCGGGCAAGCAGTTGCCGTACCGCGACACCCGCCGGCACCGAATGGCTGAGTTCCTCTTCCGAGAGCGGCACGGCCGATGCGAAGAGCAGCGCCTCGACGATGCGCAGCGACTGGGCGAAGAGCTGAGCCTCGCCGCCCTCATCATCCTCGATCCGCTCAGGCGCCGCAGACATCGTCATCAGGCCATCATAACGGCAGGGTCGGGGGCCGCGCCGAGCGCCGGCGGATATAGAGCGGAGTGAAGGCACCATCCTGGCGCAGATCGAGAATTCCCTCGCGCACCATCTCCAGCATGGCAGACAGCGCAGAAGCACGAACCGTTGCGCGCATTTCGCCTTGCGGCAGGCCGTGGCTCGCCATGTAGCGCGTCAGGTAGGAGTCGATCGCTGTCCAGTCTGCCGCCTCGCCGACCAGTCGTTGCAACACCTCGCGCGCCTCGACCAGGGACCAGACCATGCGGTGCCCGACGGATATATGCATCTGCGCTCGTTTCTGGCGTTGCTGGCCATAGGCGGAAAGCAGATCGTAGAGTTCAGCCTCCCAGACCGGGCGCGCACCGGCGATGATCGCCTCCGGCGCACCACGGGCGAAGACGTCCTGCCCAAGCCTTTCCCGGGAGGCCAGCCGCCGCGCCGCCGCGCGGATCGCCTCCAGCCGGCGCAATCGCAGGGCCAGCGCCGTCGCCAGATCCGCCGCGCTCGGCTCCTCGCCCTTCGGTGGTTCGGGCAAGAGCAAGCGCGACTTCAGATAGGCGAGCCAGGCCGCCATCACCAGATAGTCGGCGGCAAGTTCAAGTCTGAGCGCCCTCGCCTGTTCGACGAAGGCAAGATACTGTTCGGCAAGCGCCAGGATCGAGATGCGATGCAGATCGACCTTCTGCCGTCGGGCAAGGTCGAGCAGCAGATCGAGCGGGCCTTCATAGCCGTCGACATCGACGAGCAGCGCCGGCTCGCCGTCAGTGCGCGCCGGTCTGGCCTCGTCGTCGAACGGCAGTTCGGCGTCCATTCCCGCCGCGTCCCCAAGCTGTCACCCCTGAGAACGCAGGTTCCGACTATCAGCCGCCCAACGCAAGGGCGCTCGTCACCTGGGCGCGCGCAGCCTCCACATCGAGCGGTTCGGGCTCGTGCCGGATTCGGGCGAGCGCCATCGCGGCGCGGCGGGCGCGTGCCCCCGTCATGTCCGGCACCGCGCCTGCCACGGCGATCATCTCCTCCATGATGCCATGGCAATGCAGCACCACATCGACACCGGCGCGCATCGCCGCCCGCGCCTTCTCGGCGAAGCCGCCTGAGAGCGCCTTCATCGAGATATCATCGGTCATGATCAGGCCGTCGAAGCCGAGTTCGCCACGCATGATCTCCTTCACGACCCGGCGCGAAACCGTGGCCGGATGCCTTTGATCCAGTGCCGTGAACACGACATGTGCCGTCATTGCCATCGGCATGTCGGCGAGGTGTCGGAACGGTCGGAAATCATGTCCGCGCAGCGCCTCGAGCGAGGCGTCGATCACCGGCAGGTCGTGGTGGCTGTCGGCCCGCGCCCGGCCATGGCCGGGCATGTGTTTGACTACCGGGAGCACGCCGCCCGCCAGAAGTCCCTCCGCCGCCGCGCGGCCGAGGCGCGCGACCATGTCGGGGTCATGGGCATAGGCGCGATTGCCGATCACGTCATGGCTGCCCGAGATCGGCACGTCGAGCACCGGCAGGCAATCGACATCGATGCCGACGGCCTTGAGATCATGCGCCATCAGCCGCGCCGCCAGCCGCACGATCTCGCGCTGCTGCACGGGGTCGTTGATCCCATGGAAGGCTTGCGCCGGCGGATAGGCCGGCCAGTGCGGCGGCCCCATGCGCTGGACCCTGCCGCCCTCCTGATCGATCAGGATCGGCGCATGCCAGCCGACGGTCTCCCGCATCTCCGCTGTCAGCGCCGCGGTCTGTTCCGGCGTCTGGGTATTGCGCTTGAAGACGATAAAGCCCCAGGGCCTGGCATCGCGGAAGAAGGCGCGTTCGTCAGGGGTGAGGCTGGTGCCGAGGCACCCGGCGATGAAGGCGCGGGATTTCATGAAGCAGGCCCGAAGCGGATTGCAAAGCAGCGGAAGCCGTCTTCTCGCATGATTCCCGCTCTGACGCCTCAACGGAAGAAGCCCGGGACCATCCGGCCCCGGGCTTCGTTCACGAACGGATTGGCAAAGCCAGGGAGGCTCAGCGCATCTGCTGCGCCATACCAGCGTTGAAGGCGTCGAAAGGCAGCTCTGCGACTCGGAACCAGAGCTGTTCCTTGCGCCAGTACGGCAGCCACGAATCATAGAAGGTCTTGAAGGCCGGATTGCTGGCCGCTAACTCACCATAGAGCGCCTGCGCTTCCTTGAAGGCGGCCACCATCACGTCCTGCGGAAACGGCCTGAGCTCCGCGCCACTGGCGACGAGGCGCAGCAGGGCATCGGGGTTGCCGTGATCATATTTCGCGACGCAAAGCGCGTTGGCCTCGGCGCAGGCTGCTTCCACGATGGCCTTGTACGAAGCCGGCAGCGCGTCCCATTTTTCCAGGTTCACGATAAAGCTGACATTGGCGCAGCCTTCCCAGAAGCCGGGATAGTAATAGTACTTGGCGACCCGCTGGAAACCGAGCTTCTCATCGTCGAGCGGGCCGGAGAATTCGGCTGCGTCGATCGTGCCGCGCTCCAGCGCCGGATAGATGTCGCCGCCGCCGATCTGCTGCGGCACGACACCCAGCTTGGACAGGATTGTGCCGCCGAGGCCGGCAATACGGAATTTCAGGCCCTTCAGATCCTCGACCGTCTTGATCTCCTTGCGGAACCAGCCGCCCATCTGCGCCCCGGTATTGCCCGAAGGGATGGTGTGGAGATTATAGGTCTTCATGAAGGCGCGGCAGAGCTCGAGCCCACCGCCCTGATAGAGCCAGGCATTGTGCTGGCGCGTGTTCAAGCCGAAGGGCAGCGAGGTCTCGAAAGCGAAGGCTGGGTTCTTGCCGATATAGAAGCTCGACAGCGTGCTGCTGCACTCGACGGTGCCGTTTTGGACGGCATCGAGCGCCTGCAATGCCGGCACGATCTCGCCCGGCGCGAAGACCTGGATCTGGAACTGGTTATCGGTCGCTTCCGCGACGCGCTTGGCAATCTGCGTGCTGATGCCGAACAGCGTGTCGAGGCTCTTCGGGTAGCTCGACGTCAGGCGCCAGCTGACCTTCGGCTGGGCCTGCGCGATGGCGGGCGCGGCAATAGCCGCCCCGCCAGCTGCCACTCCGGCCCCTGAAGCCTTGACGAATGTACGGCGGTCCATGGATGTCCTCCTGAGTTCGGTGTCGTCATTTCAGGGCATCCCCTACCCGGATTCGACGCGGACGTCTTTGGCCGCGATGCCGGACGCCCAGCCCTTGGCAGCCCGGCACGACACGGCGCCATGCGCGCGCGACTCCGCAAAGGAAAACCGCCGGTGGCAGGAGCCACCGGCGGTCTGATCAACTCGGAGCTGGCAATCAGTTCTTGGCGATGAAGCACTGGCCGCCGGCAGCCTGAAGCTGCGTGCACATCGTCGTCGCATCCTCGCGGGAATAGGGCCCGATGCGCAGGCGATAGACCGTCTTCCCACCAGCGAGATCCGTCTTCTTGACGATCGGCGACTGGCCGCCGAGCTGGCCGGGATATTTGCGCTGCAGGGCCGCGAATGCGGCGCGCGCTTCCGCTTCGCTGCCGGGCGCGGCGAGCTGCACGGCAAAGTCGCCGGTACCGCTGCGGATTGCAGCAGTCGCCGGGGTCGGCGCCGCGGCAGGAGCCGGTGTCGGAGCAGCATTTGCAACACGCGCCGGAGCAGCCGGAGTGGTCGCCGGCGCTGGTGTCGCGACGCGCTCCTGAACCTTGGGTGCTTCAGGCGCCACAGCCGGCGTCGCAGCCGTGCGCTGCCGCGGCGGATTGGTGCTCGCGGTCGAGGATGGATTGAGCGGCAGGTTCCCCCCGAGCCTGGTCGGCGCTGCGCCGGTCGCGAGCCCTGCCGCGCCGTTGCTGTAGGCCGCGCTCGCGCCGGGCGGAGGCGCCGGCGTGCCATCGGGACGGATCGAGACAGTCCGGACCCGCCGTGGTTCGCCGAGGCCTGGTACGCCAGGCGTCGCGATCAGACCAGCTTCAGCCGGCGAGACGGAGCCGCGCTCAGGCGCCGTCGGAGCCTGCGCCAACGGATTGCCATTGGCGCCTCCCTGCGGCGTCGAGCCGAGTCCCGGCATGACCATCCGGCCCGGCATCGTGCGTGCCGCCTGCTGGATATCGACCGGTTGCTCCTCCCGGCTGACCACCTTGGTCGGGTTCGACGGGCTGTCGCCGGCACGCTCATAAATCTGCTTGTTCTGATTCGGGATCTCGGCTCCGCCGGGATTGGTCGGCGCAACCTTGCTCGGCCCGCCATCGGCCGAGATGACCGGCGGCTGGCCGTCGCTCGTCAGGGGCGAGCCCCGGAAGGCCATGTAGCCGCCAGCGCCGATCACCGCGACGGCAATCGCAGCCGCGGCAGCCCGGAGCCCCTTGCGCGAGCGCCGCGGCTGCAGATCCTGATAATCATCTTCGGCCATCAGCGGCGGCTCGGGATAGTCCGCCTGCGTATCGTGGCCGTAATCCTGATACTGTGCGTTGGCACGCTCCTCGTCGAGGTCACGTGCATCATGCCCCGCAGGGCGGGCGGGCTCCGGCCGTGCGTTGCGATAGGACTCGGGTTGTTCGACCGGTGTCGGAACATAGACCGCGGCCTGCCGAACCGGTTCGTCGGCGGGCGCCGGGCGGGCGATATCTCCGCGGCGAAGCAGCGCCTCGAACTCGTCGAGCGCTCCCAGCACATCAGCCGGGGGCTGCGTATTGTCGGCGGCAGCAGGCTGCTGCGCCGGCGTGTGAGCGAAAGAAGGCTCCTGGCGCTGCCGGGCGCCCGGCCAGGCCGCAGCGGCGGCCGCCTGCTGCTGCGCCGGAGCGGCAACCGCTCGCGGCGAGAAAAGTTCCTTCAGGGGGTCATCCTGACCGACGATCCGGGTCAACTCGACAAGCGGGTCGACAGACGCCCCTGCCTTTGGAGGCTGAGCCGCGCCGCGCAACTGACGCTCGAGGTCATCGAGATCGAGGGCGAAACGGTTCCTAGCTGGCTCACTCATGGTATGATCCATTCCAGCGTTGCCGGCGCCCGAATGGAACGCCGAACTCTACGCAAGGTCAATCTGACCGACTTTGCGCGCCGCCGGCGATCCTGGCCGTCAACGCATTTCTTCCGGCGCCGCAACCCCGACGACAGCCAGACCGGAGGCAAGGACGCTGCGCACCGCATGCACGAACGCCAGTCTTGCTACCGTGGATTCTCGATCAGTTTGATTAACGAACCGTAATTGCGGCGAGTCTTTGCCCTTGTTCCATAACGAGTGGAACGCGCTCGCCAGCTCATGCACGAAAAAGGCCACGCGATGGGGCTCATGCGCGCTGGCCGCTGCATCGATCATCCTTGGATAGGCAGCAATCATCTTGATGATGCCGATCTCCGCCTCGTCGGTCAGGCGCGACAGGTCCGCCTGCGCAAGCATCGCGGGCGACAGATCGATGCCGGGGAACGCCTCGCGCGCCTGCCGGAAGATCGAAGCGCACCGTGCATGGGCATACTGGACGTAGAAGACGGGATTGTCCTTCGATTGCTCGACGACCTTGGCGAGATCGAAATCGAGCGTCGCATCGTTCTTGCGGAAGATCATCATGAAGCGCACCGCATCGCGGCCAACCTCGTCGATGACTTCGCGCAGCGTCACGAAATCCCCGGAGCGCTTCGACATGCGCACCTGCTCGCCATTGCGCAGCAGCCGCACGAGCTGGCAGAGCTTGACGTCGAGCGAGCCCTCGCCATGCGTCACCGCCTTCACCGCGGCCGACATGCGCTTGACATAGCCGCCATGGTCGGCGCCCCAGACATCGATCATCTCGCGGTAGCCGCGGACGAATTTCGAGCGGTGATAGGCGATGTCATTGGCGAAATAGGTGTAGCTGCCGTCCGACTTGAGCAGCGGCCGGTCGACATCGTCGCCGAACAGTGTGGCCCGGAACAGGGTCTGCTCTCGGTCCTCCCAATCCTCGTCCTTCTGCCCCTTGGGCGGCGGCAGGCGGCCTTCGTAGATCAGGTCGCGCGAGCGCAGGTCCTCGATCGTCTCGCGCACCGCATCGATATTGCCGTCAACCGCGTGAAGCGAGCGCTCAGAGAAGAAGACGTCGTGGACGACGCCAAGCGCAGCGAGATCGTCCCGGATCATCGCCATCATGCCGTCGATCGCGGCAGCGCGCACCGGCACGAGCCACTCGGCCTCGGGCTTGCCGCGCAGGCTCTCGCCATAGGTCCTGGCCAGGTTTTCGCCGACCGACTTGAGATAGTCGCCGGGATAGAGCCCTTCCGGGATTGCGCCGATCTCCTCGCCCAGCGCCTCGCGATAGCGCAGGAAAGCGGAGCGGGCGAGCACATCGACCTGCGCACCGGCATCGTTGATGTAGTACTCGCGGCTAACCTGGTGGCCGGCAAAAGCGAGCAGGCTCGACAAGGCATCGCCGAAGACCGCGCCGCGGCCGTGGCCGACATGCATCGGCCCGGTCGGATTGGCCGAGACATATTCGACATTGATCTTCGGATCGGGGCGGAGCGCGCCCCGGCCGTGGTCCAGGCCCGCTTCGATCGCGGATTTGAGAATCGCCGTGAAAACAGCCGGTTGCAGCGTCAGGTTGATAAAGCCCGGCCCCGCGATCTCGGCCTTCGCCACATCCGGATCACGCGCGAGTTCCTCGACCAGCAAGGCCGCCAGAGCGCGCGGGTTGGTGCCGGCCTCCTTGGCCAGCACCATCGCGGCATTGATCGCAAGATCGCCATGGGCCGGGTCGCGCGTCGGCTCGACGACGACGCGGGCAAAGGACAACCCCGCCGGGATGGCGCCGCGATCGGCAAGCTGCGTCAGGGCGCTGTTGATGCGCGCGGAAAAGGTCTCGAACAGGTTCATTGCGACCGCAAACATACGAAAACTGGAAGGAAGGAGTGCCCCGGGCCTATCGCAGCGACGGGGTCGCGTCAAACAGGCGGCGGTGCTCGTCGAGCGCGTACCAGTCGGTCATGCCGGCAATATAGTCGGCGATCCGACGGGCCTTGCGGGGCTCGTCGAGCTCCGTCATCCCGGCCGCCCAGTCGGGCGGCATCGCCTGCGGAGCCGCCGCGAAGCGCGTGAACAGGTCGCGCACCACATCGGCCGCCTGCTGGCGAATGACCCCGACCCGTGGGTGCCGGTACATGTTGGGATAGAGGAAGGCCTTGATCTGACGGTCCGCCGTGGCGATCGTCTCCGAGAAGGCGACAACCGGCGCTCCTGCGCGGCGGATCGCATCGGCATCGGCTGGCGCCAGCGCGGCAATGAGCTGCTCGGAGCGCCGGATCACATCCTCGACGAAGCGCGTGATCACCCGCCGCACCAGCTCGTTCGTAGCACGGGGCGTCTCGAGGCCAGGATGCAGCCGCTCGATCTCGTCGAGCAGCTCCGCCAGGAATGGCACGACGCGAAGTTCAGCATGCCCGAACAACCCGGCCCGCAAGCCATCATCGATGTCATGAGCGTTATAGGCGATGTCGTCGGCGAGCGCGGCGACCTGCGCCTCTGCAGAGGCATGGCTGTCGAGCCAGAGATCCTGCCGCTCCTGGTATTCGACGATCGCCGTCGGGATGCCGGTCTTCGCATAGCGAGCGGTGGGCTCGCCGTCAGGGCCAATCAAAGGGCCGTTATGCTTGACCAGCCCTTCCAGCGTCTCCCAGCTGAGGTTGAGCCCGTCAAAACCGGCATAGCGATGCTCGAGCCGGGTCACGATTCGCAACGTCTGAGCGTTGTGGTCGAAACCACCGAACTTATGCATGCAGGCATCGAGGGCATCCTCGCCGGTATGGCCGAACGGCGTGTGGCCAAGGTCGTGCGCCAGCGCCAGCGCCTCGGCCAGATCCTCGTCGAGGCCGAACGCCCGGGCGAGCGCACGCGCTATCTGCGCGACTTCGATCGTATGCGTCAGACGGGTACGATAATGATCTCCCTCATGCGAAACAAAGACTTGCGTCTTGTGCTTCAAGCGGCGGAAGGCCGTGGAATGGATGATCCGGTCGCGATCGCGCTGGAAATGGCTGCGCGTCGGCGAAGCCGGCTCCGCGATCAGGCGGCCACGGCTCTGGCTCGAACGACAGGCATAGTTCGCGCGCCAGCGGTCGCCGGGCTCACGGTCGGAAGAAGGGCTCTGTGGCTGCGGCATGGCGGACCTATCGACGCCCCCTGCTTGTACAGGCGCTGCGGCGCAATTACCTTTGCAGACAACAAAGGTGCAAGGAGCATCTGCCTATGTCGACCGATCTTCAGGTCAATCCGCGCGGCATCGCCGTTACCGGCAAGGCCGCGAATCGCATTCTCGCGGTGATGGCGAAGGAGCCGCCCGGCTCGATGCTGCGCGTCAGCGTGACCGGTGGCGGCTGCTCCGGCTTCCAGTACATCTTCGATGTCGACCGCGAGAAAGCGCCGGGCGACCTCGTGATCGAGCGCGACGGCGCGACAGTGCTGATCGACGAGACCTCGCTCGACCTTCTCGAAGGCTGCACGATCGATTTCGTCGATGATCTGGTCGGCCAGTCCTTCAAGATCACCAATCCGAACGCGACCAGCTCCTGCGGCTGCGGGACGTCGTTTGCGCTCTAACGGGTCGAAATCGGCCAGCATGGCCTGATGAACACCAGCGCCTGACACTGTTCTCCCAAGGCGACTGACCGTCTCGGCCGAACTCGCAGAGCACGCCGGGTTCGAGAATCAGGCTCGGAAGCCGCCGGTGTCCACCACCAGGCACTCGGAGCCTCCAAAGAGGAAAAGGCGCCCTCGGGGCGCCTTTTCCTTAGTCGACGATCTGGTTGTCGGCTCTCAGTGCGAGCTGATCGCGCCGCCCTGCTCCAGCCTGATCTCGGCTGCCATCAGACCCTTCGGTCCAGGTCCGTAGCGCACCAGCACCGTCTGGCCGGGGATCAGCTCGACGATGCCGTAGCGGCGCAAGGTCTCCATATGGACGAAGATGTCCGGAGCACCCTCGCCCTTCGAGACGAAGCCGAAGCCGCGCAGACGGTTGAACCACTTCACCACCATGCGCTCGAGCCCGCTCGTCGGAGCAACCGAGACATTGGTGCGAGCCAGTGGCATCTCCGCCGGATGGCGCCCGGCCGAGGTATCGATCGACATCACGCGCACAGCCTGGCGTCCGCGCGCTTTCTCGATCGCTTCCAGAACGATGCGGGCCCCTTCGGCGATGGCGTTGAAGCCGTCGCGCTTCAGGATGGTGACATGGACCAGCACATCGGCGCCGCCATCCTCGGGGACGACGAAACCATAGCCCTTGCTGACGTCGAACCATTTGACGTAGCCGACGACTTCGACGCTTGCGTCGTGATCGAAGCCTTCGCCTCCGTCCAGCCGCATGATGCGGTTGAGTGACTGAATCGGACCGACCGGTGGCCGCCCACTCTCACCGAACTCGTCGGACATGTCCCGCTCATCTCCGCGCGAACTGTTTGATTCGTGCCGATACGATACCATCGGTTCGAAGTCGCGATACAGCCGGCTTGGCGTCATCCACATCATCGCGATGGACACCGCGGCAGATTAGCAACGCTTTTGGCGCGCTCAGCCTGCCAGCCGGCCAAGCGCCGGGCCGATCTCGGCTCGCACCACGAGATCGGCGATCGCGTCGGGCTCGGTCGGTTCGCGATTGATGATCACGAGCTTCGCTCCATTGCGCTTGGCGATCACCGGGAGCGTTGCGGCCGGGAACACCACCAGCGACGAGCCCGCGACAAGGAAGAGATCAGCCTGCATGGCCAACGCCTGCGCGCGTCGCATCGCCGCTTCCGGCATGGCCTGGCCGAACGAGATCGTCGCCGACTTCACGATGCCCCCGCAGATGGCGCAGCCCGGCGGTTCTCCGCTTGCCTCAAAGACTGGACGGATCGCGGCCAGTTCGTGCCGCCAGCCGCAGGTCAGGCAGGTCGCGTAGGTGCCGTTGCCGTGCAGCTCGATGAGCCTGTCCTCGGGGATGCCCGAAACCTGATGCAGCCCGTCGATATTCTGCGTGATCACGCCGGGAGAGCGGCCCTGGGCCACCAGATTGGCGAGCGCCTTGTGGCCGCGATTGGGCATGGCACCGGCAAAATGATCATCCATCGCGAACTTGCGCCGCCAGGCTTCGATGCGCGCCTCGCGACTGGCAACGAAAGCCTCGAATGGGATCGGCTTGTGGATCATCCAGGGTGAGCCGGGTGAACGGAAATCCGGCACGCCGGATTCGGTCGAGATCCCGGCTCCGGTGAAGCTGACGATCACGGCGGCGCGGTCAAGCAGCGCATGGAGTTCGTCGATCGCGTCGCTGGTCTCGTCCTGCATGGGCCCACCCGGTCCGCCTTCGCTGCTGCCTATATGAGCGCTGCCCCGTGCCGCAGCCAAGCCGATTGACGCGGAGCCGGACGCGCCTCAAAGCTGCCGTCATGCTCCAGACTGTCCGCCCCACGCTGAACCCCGACCTTCTCGACACCGGGACGCCGCCGATCCCGCAGGCGCAGGGTTGGGCTCGCTCCTATGACGGCCGCTCCGGTCCGCTGATCGATCTCTCGCAGGCCGTGCCGGGCTCACCACCGCCCGCCGCCCTGCTGCAGCGCCTTGGCGAGGCCGCTGCCCTGCCCGATCTGACGCGCTACGGCGGCATCACTGGCGATCTTTCGCTGCGCGAAGCCTATGCCGCCGAGATCGGCAGGATCTATGGCGCTCCGTTTGCCTCGACCGAGATTGCCATCACCTCCGGCTGCAACCAGGCCTATGTCGTGACCATGATGGCGCTCGCGCGGGCAGGCGACAATGTGCTGCTGCCAACGCCCTGGTACTTTAATCACGAGATGACGCTGACCATGCTCGGCATCGAGCCCCGTCCGCTCCCCTGCGATCCGGCTTGCGGCTTCGTCCCGGATGCCGAACGGGCGGAAAGCCTGATCGATGCGAAGACCCGCGCGATCGTGCTGGTGACCCCCAACAATCCGACTGGCTCGGTCTATCCGCCCGAGACCATCGCGGCCTTCGCCGCGCTCTGCGCGAGGCGCGGAATCTGGCTCGTCGTCGACGAGACCTATCGCGACTTCCTGCCAACCGGAGTGAAGGCGCCGCATGAGATCTTCGCCACAAGCGGCTGGCGGGATTCGGTGATCGGCCTCTACAGCTTCTCGAAGGCCTATGCCGTGCCCGGCTGGCGCCTTGGCGCCGTCACCGCCGGGGAGGCGGTCATAGAGCAGATCGGCAAGGTGCTGGACTGTGTCCAGATCAGTCCCGTGCGGGCCGGCCAGCAGGCGGTTGCCTGGGGCATCGACGGCATTCGCGACTGGCGCGAGGCCAACCGCGCCGAGATCAATGCGCGAGCCGGCGCCTTCCGCGCCGCGATGGCGCCGCTGAATGGCTGGCAGGTGCTCGCAGCCGGAGCCTATTTTGCCTATGTCGCGCATCCCTTCGCGGACGTGCCCGCGGCAGAGGTGGTGCGGGCCCTGGTCGGGGAGCGCGGAGTGCTCGCCCTGCCCGGCCCCTATTTCGGCCCCGGGCAGGAGAAGCATTTGCGCATCGCCATCGCCAATGTCGGCAAGGAGCGGATCAGCGAGATCGGCGAACGGCTCACGGGCTTTACGCTCTGAACGAAGCGCAGAGGTCATCCCGGGCGGCCAGTTGGCGGCCCGGGATCCATGGCACATTGCCACAGGCATGCCCTCCAGCGGAATCCCGGCCGCTGGCTGGGACCTTACCGAAGCAGGGCGGCGTAGCGCTCGCGATAGGCGTAGACCAGCAAGCCGCCGCTGACGATCAGGATGATCGCGACCGGGAGGCCCTGCGGATTGATGGTGAGGTGGAACAGCACGATCACGGCCATCACAGGCGCAATCAATGCTAGCCCCAGAGCCGGAACGATATTGAGAAGCAGGCTGAGCGCCCCGGCGAGATTGACGCTCTTGAGAAAGGGCCAGAAGAAGTCGGAATTCTGCAGAGCGAGCTCGAACTCCAGGCCCTTCGGCGAGGTTGGGGGATGGATCAGATGGCTCCCCGTCGCCAGGAACCAGAAACCATCGACCGCGCTGACCAGGAAGATCAAGCCGAGCAGAAGGCGCGGCACCGTGACAAGCAGAATGTGCTTCATGACAGCGCCCCCAGCGCTTCTGTCTTGGACAGCGCGGCCGATCGAACCGCGCCGCCCTCTGTGTCAAGCGACGACGATCACATCGTTGCGCCGATCTGCCAGGGCACGAACTCGGCGTCGCCATAGCCGAGCTGCTCGGACTTGGAGCGCTCGCCTGACGCAACACGCAGCAGCGTCTCGAAAATCTCGCGGCCCTTCTCCTCCAGCGTCACGCCGTCGAGGATGTCGCCGCAATTGATATCCATGTCGTCGATCATCTTCTCGTAGATCGGCGTATTGGTGGCGAGCTTGACCGACGGCGTCGGCTTGCAGCCATAGGCCGAGCCGCGCCCGGTGGTGAAGGCGAGGATATTGGCGCCGCCCGCGACCTGGCCCGTTGCCGCGACCGGGTCGTAGCCAGGCGTGTCCATGTAGACGAAGCCCTTCGATTTCACCGGCTCGGCATAGTGATAGACGGCCGCGAGCGTCTTGGTTCCGCCCTTCGCCGCCGCGCCCAGCGACTTTTCCAGGATCGTGGTGAGCCCGCCCGCCTTGTTGCCCGGCGAGGGGTTGTTGTTCATGCTCATCCGGGCGCGCTCGGTGTAGTCCTCCCACCACTTGATCACGCCGACGAGCTTCTCGCCGACCTCGCGCGTCGCAGCGCGGCGGGTGAGCAGGTGCTCGGCGCCGTAGATCTCGGGCGTCTCGGACAGGATCGCCGTGCCGCCGTGCTCGACCAGGATGTCGACGGCGGCGCCCAGCGCCGGATTGGCCGTAATGCCGGAATAGCCATCGGAACCGCCGCATTGCAGGGCAAGAGTCAGCTCCGAGGCCGGTACCGTCTCGCGCACGGCGCGGTTGGCGATCGGCAGCATCACCTTCAGCGCCTCAATGCCAGCGGCGACGCTCTTCCGGGTGCCGCCGGTTTCCTGAATCGTCATGGTGCGGAAGATGTCGCTCTCTTCGACGCCATAGGCCTCCTTCATGCGCTTGATCTGAAACCCTTCACAGCCGAGGCCGACGACCAGCACCGCCGCCATGTTGGGATTGCAGGCATAGCCCCAGGTTGTGCGCTTCAGCACCTCGAAGCTCTCGCCATTATAGTCGATGCCACAGCCGGTGCCGTGGGTCAGCGCGATGACTCCGTCGACATTGGGGTAATCGGCGAGGATGCCGGAGCGCTTGACCTCCTCGGCCATGAAGCGCGCGACCGAGGCCGAGCAGTTCACGGACGTCAGGATGCCGACATAGTTGCGCGTGCCGGCGCCACCGCCCTTGCGGCGAAACCCCTCGAAGGTCGCCTGCTGCTCGACCGGCAGCACGAATTCCGGCTTCGCCTCGGCGCAGAAATCATAGTCGCGCTCGAAGGCATGGAAGCCGGTATTGTGCTCGTGCACCCATTCGCCGGGCGGGATGTCGACCGTCGCGAAGCCGATGATCTGGCCGAATTTGCGGATCGGCTCGTCCTTGGCAATCGGCGCCAGCGCGACCTTGTGGCCGCGCGGAATGCGTTTCAGGGCGACAACGCCCGCTGCAGTAACGCCTGCATCGATCGGATCGACCGCGACCGCAACGTTGTCGGCGGCGTTGAGCTTCAGTGTACGCGGCGGCAAAACCTTGTCGAGCATGAGAGAAACCGTCTGCTTGGGGGTGGCGACCCTGGGCCGCGCTCGCCCAAGACATGCGCCTGTCCGGTGCTTTTTTCAATCGGTTGAAAGTAAGCCCGGCCTTGCATGCGGCGCCGGATCGTCAGGCCAGACTATCGCTCGACCGAAACGCTGAGCTGCATGGGTCGGATGGATGCCGCAATAGAGCTCATACGCACTGCTCTTCAGCCGCTACGAGCCCGGCCATGCCTATGGCAGTCATGTCGACGACGCTCTGATGGGTGGGATGTGCACCGACGTCTCCTTCACCCTCTTCCTCGCCGATCCGGGGGCCTATGAGGGCGGCGAACTGGTGATCGAGACCAGTTCCGGCGGCGTTCAAGGGTGGCGGCCGGTTCGCTCATCGCCTATCCCTCGACCACGCTGGTCGCCGCCGTCGGCTGGGCCCGCAGCTTCATCCGCGACGCAAGCCAGCGCGAGATCCTGTTCGATCTCGATCGAGCCCGGCGGACATTGTGCAGCCCTGAGGGCAAGACGCCGGAATTCGATCTGATCTCGAAATCCGTCGCGAACCTCACCCGGATGTGGGCGCAGGACTGATCAGCGAGTCAGCGCAGCGAGCGTCTCGTCGACGATCGCATCCTTGGCCAGTTCGACCGACACGACCACCGGGCGCTCATCCGCCCCCGGCTCCTCCAGCGCCGCGAACTGGCTGTCGAGCAGCGCCGGCGGCATGAAATGGTGCTGGCGCGCTGCCATGCGCTGGCCGATCAGCTCGCGCGAGCCCTTGAGATAGACCAGCGCGACATCCGGCCGATCGCCGATGATGACCCGGCGATAGGCGCGCTTCAGTGCCGAACAGGTGACGATGCCGTTCTTGCCGGTCGCGCGCAGCTCATCGATCCAGGTCGCGATCGCGGCCAGCCAGGGCTTGCGGTCCTCGTCGTTCAGCGGCGTGCCGCTCGACATCTTTGCGACGTTCTCAGGCGGGTGGAAGGAATCCGCATCACGAAACGGCCAGCCCAGGCGTTCGGCCAGGCGCTCGCCGAGCGAGGTCTTGCCCGAACTGGCAACACCCATGACGACGATGACGGCTGGCATCCGCCCATTCGGGAAAGCGGTCATGGCGCTCACGACTTCTTCGGCTCGACATGCCCGCCGAACCCGGCGCGCATCGCGGAGAGCACCTTCTCGGCGAAGGTGTGGTCCTTGCGCGAACGGAAGCGGGTATAGAGCGAGGAGGTCAGCACCTCGGCCGGCGTCGCGGTTTCCACCGCGGCCTGCACCGTCCAGCGCCCCTCGCCCGAATCCGAGACATGACCGGTATAGGCGGACAGCTCCTCGTCCGCCGCCAGTGCCTCGGCCGTGAGATCGAGCAGCCAGGAGGTTACGACCGAACCGCGCCGCCAGACCTCGGCAATCTCCGCGACATCGAAATCGAAGCCGTATTCGGGCGGCAGACCGTCCTTCGCCGAGGCATTGCGCAGCAGGTCGAACCCTTCGGCAAAGGCCTGCATCATGCCGTATTCGATGCCGTTATGGACCATCTTGACGAAATGGCCGGCGCCGACCGGGCCGCAATGCAGATAGCCCTGTTCGGATGCCGGGTTGCGGCCGTCGCGGTGCCGACTCGGCGGGATGTCGCCCTTGCCAGGTGCCAGCGCCTTGAAGATCGGTTCCAGACGATCGAAGCCCGCCTTGTCGCCACCGACCATCAGGCAATAGCCGCGCTCCAGCCCGTGCACGCCGCCGCTGGTGCCGATATCGAGATAATGCAGCCCCTTCGCCGCAAGTTCCTGCCCCCGCCGGACATCGTCCTTCCAGAAGGCGTTACCGCCATCGATCAGCGTGTCGCCGGGCTGGACGAGGGCCGCGAGGTCGGTGAGCGTCGCCTCGGTGATCTCTCCGGCCGGCAGCATCACCCAGATCGCGCGCGGCGCCTTCAGCTTCGAGACGAGATCGGCGAGATCGGCGGCGACCACGGCGCCTTCGCCTGCCAGTGCCGCGCCGGGCTTGGGATCACGGTCGTAGACCGCGCATTCGTGCCCGGCCTTCATCAGCCGCCGGACGATATTGGCTCCCATGCGGCCGAGGCCGATCATTCCAAGCTGCATCGCAAAGGCTCCTGCCGGGGATCCTGAACCGGCTTTGGGAGCGCTTCATGCCTTGTGCGGCGGGTTGGAGCAAGCGGAACCCGGCAGCGGTCAGCCGCGCTGCAGCGCCCGCCAGCGCCCGGGGGGCACACCATAGGCGCGGCGAAACTGGCGGGTCAGGTGGCTCTGGTCGGCAAAGCCGCAGGCCATCGCCACCTCGACAAGCGAGGTTCCACCGAGCAGGAGCCTGCGAGCTCGCTGGAGCCGGCGCATCACGAGATAATTATACGGACTTGTGCCGAAACAGCCGCGAAAATGCCGGGCCAGGGTGAAGCGATCGAGGCCGGCAATGGCTTCGAGTTCGCGGGAAGCCACCACCTCGTCGCGATGCGCGTCGAGATATTGGCGGGCTCGCTCAGCGGCAGGCCGGTCGAGCAAATGTCCCGTCGGCCGCGCGGCCGACGGATCGAGCGCAAGCAGCGCTTCCGCGAGCGGCAGCAGGACATCCTCGGCGGCGATCTCGTCGAGAGGCGCATCGAGATCGCGCAAGGCATGGGCCACGGCGCGAACGAGCCGTACATCCTGCGAGACCGCTGTCGACACGAAGGGCAACGCGCGGCCCTGCCCACCCATCGCCTCCCGGATCAGCCGCGGCTCGACATAGAGCATGCGGTAGCTGAACCCCTCCGGAATCCCAGCGCGCCCGTTATGGAGCTCGTCGGGATGCAGCACGATCGCATGTCCGCTCAGGCTATCGCGCCGGCTGCCGCGATAGTCGAAGCTCTGCACCCCCGACAGCGTCAGCCCGAGCGCGTAGGTGTCATGGCGATGCGGGTCATAGGCAAAGCCGCGGAAGAACGCTTCCATCCGCTCGATGCCGTCGGAGCCCGAGCCCGTGCGCACCCAGTCGGCGCCCTCCGGCCCGCACGATCGTTCAAGACGCGCCTTCCCGGCTTCGGTTAGCGATTGAATCATGCGTTACGATACCAAGATCGCCATCGTGGTACGCGAGAATCTCGCCCCCTGGCAAAAACTCAATGTTGCGAGCTTCCTGGCCGGAGGCCTGGTCGGCGCCGCGCCCGAACTCGCGGGCGAGGCCTATCGCGACGGCTCGGGCCGCTTCTACGGCCCTCTGATCCGCCAGCCCGTCCTGATCTTCGCGGCGGCAAGCGAGCAGTTGAAGCAGGTTCTGGACCGCGCCCGCGCCCGTGGGGTGCGCCCGCATCTCTATACCAGCGAGCTGTTCGCGACCGGTAACGATAGCGACAACCGGGCGGCCGTCGCCGTCGTGCCGACTGAAGCGCTCGATCTCGTTGGGTTGGGCCTCCATGCCGAGCGCAAGGAGATAGACAAGATTATCAAGGGCTTGACCCTTCACACCTGAATCAGTCTCTGAACCTGGGCTCCGTCGAGCTCGCCCATCGCACCCGACAGCACGATCTCGCCGCGATCCATCACGAACATCGTGTCGGCGAGTTCGCGCGCGAAGTCGAAATATTGCTCGACGAGCACGATCGCCATGTCGCCGCGCTGGCGCAGATAGTCGATCGCGCGGCCGATATCCTTGATGATCGAGGGCTGGATGCCCTCGGTCGGTTCGTCGAGCACCAGCAATTTGGGTCGGGTGACCAGCGCCCGCGCGATGGCGAGTTGCTGTTGCTGGCCTCCCGAGAGGTCTCCGCCGCGTCGGCCCAGCATGGACTTGAGCACGGGGAATAGGTCGAACAGCTCATCCGGGATGAATCGGCTGCGGCGTGGCAGCGGCGCGAACCCGGTTTCGAGGTTTTCCTTGACGCTCAGCAGCGGAAAGATCTCACGCCCCTGCGGCACGAACCCGATGCCGGCTCGCGCCCGGTCCTCGCTGCGCAAGCTCGAGACGTCCTCGCCCGCAAAGCTGATGCGCCCGCCACTGATCGGTTGCTGGCCGACGATGGCGCGCATCAACGAGGTCTTGCCGACGCCGTTGCGGCCCATGACGCAGGTGACCTTGCCGGGCTCGGCTGCGATCGAAACCCGGCGCAGGGCCTGCGCCGCGCCGTAATGCAGGTCGATGGCTTCGACGTTCAGCATCGTCCCATGTCCAGTTGCATGGCCTGATCGAACAACCGGTTCCTATCCTTCCGAATCATGCTTACCGCCCCAGATAGACTTCGACGACGCGCTCATTGGCGCTGACCTGATCAAGCGGTCCTTCGGCCAGCACCGCACCCTCGTGCAGCACAGTGACCTTGACACCGAGTTCGCGGATGAACCCCATGTCGTGCTCGACTACGATCACCGAATGATCCCGGGCGATCTCCTTGAGCAGCACCGCCGTTTCGACCGTCTCGCCATCGGTCATGCCGGCGGCCGGCTCGTCGACCAGCAGTAGCTTCGGGTCCTGCGCCAGGAGCATGCCGATCTCGAGCCACTGCTTCTGGCCGTGCGAGAGTGAACCGGCGAGGCGGCTGCGCGCATCCCCCAACTTGATGATGCCGAGGATCTCGTCGATTCGCTTCTGGTCAACCGCCGCCGTCTTCCAGAACAGGGTTCTGGCCACGGTGCGCTGCGACTTCAGCGCCAGCAGGATGTTGTCTTCGATGGTGTGGAAGTCGAACACGGTCGGCTTCTGAAACTTGCGGCCGATGCCGAGATTGGCGATCGCGGCCTCGTCGAGCCTGGTCAGGTCGACCGAGCCGCCGAACATCACCGTGCCCTCGTCCGGCCTGGTCTTGCCGGTGATGATATCCATCATCGTCGTCTTGCCCGCGCCGTTCGGCCCGATGATGGCACGCATCTCGCCCGGTGCGATCACCAACGAGAGCCCGCGGATCGCCTTGAAGCCGTCGAAGGAGACGCTGACACCGTCGAGATAGAGCAGTGAGGAGGTGAGCGCTGCATGGGCCGGGATCATGCGCGTCACTCCGCGGGGGCTGGTTCGGCCAGCGCCGCCGCTGGCTCGCGCCTGCGCCGCCCGTCCCACCAGTCCTGTGCGGTGCCGAGAATTCCCTTGGGCATGAACAGGGTGACGAAGACGAAGAGCGCGCCGAGCGCGAAGAGCCAGTAGGGCGCCATGAAGCCGGAGGTGAAGACAGTCTTGGCGTAGTTCACCACGACCGCGCCCAGCGCCGCGCCGACCAACGTGCCACGCCCGCCGACGGCGACCCAGATCACGGTCTCGATCGAGTTGGCCGGAGCAAATTCGCTCGGGTTGATGATGCCGACCTGTGGCACGTAGAGCGCTCCCGCGACGCCCGCCATGCAGGCCGAGACGGTGAAGACGAAGAGCTTGAAGCGGTCGACCCGATAGCCGAGGAAGCGCGTGCGTGATTCCGCGTCACGGATCGCGATGACGACCTTGCCGAGTTTGGAATCGACGATGCCGCGGGCGATCAGGAAGCCGGCGATCAGCATCACGCAGGTCATCGCAAACAGCGCCGCGCGCGTCGCCTGCGCCTGCACGTTGAAGCCGAGGATGTCCTTGAAGTCGGTCAGCCCGTTATTGCCGCCGAAGCCCATGTCGTTGCGGAAGAAGGCAAGCAGCAGCGCATAGGTCAGCGCCTGGGTGATGATCGAGAGATAGACGCCGGTGACGCGGGAGCGGAAGGCGAACCAGCCGAAGATGAAGGCGAGCAGACCCGGCACCAGCAGCACCATCAGCATGGCGACGGGGAAGGAGGAGAAGCCGTACCAGTACCAGGGCAGTTCGTGCCAGTTCAGGAAGACCATGAAGTCGGGCAGGATCGGATTGCCATAGACGCCGCGCGAGCCGATCTGGCGCATCAGATACATGCCCATCGCATAGCCGCCGAGCGCGAAGAAGGCGCCGTGGCCAAGCGAGAGGATGCCGCAATAGCCCCAGACTAGGTCGAGCGAGATCGCGAGCAGCGCGTAGCATAGGTACTTGCCCCAGAGCGACATGGTCGAGGTCGGGACATGAAGGACCGAGCTCTCCGGCAGCAGCAGATTGGCGAACGGCACCAACACGGCCAGTGCGACCAGTAGCCCGAGGAAGGTGAGGCCGCGCTTGTCGAGCCCCTGGATGAGAAAGCGGGTGATCATGCTTCCACCGCCCGGCCCTTCAGCGCGAACAAGCCGCGCGGGCGCTTCTGGATGAAAAGGATGATGAAGACGAGCAGCGCGATCTTGCCGAGCACCGCGCCGGCATAGGGTTCGAGCAGCTTGTTGGCGACGCCAAGCGTCATGGCGGCGACGAGCGTGCCCCAGAGATTGCCCACGCCGCCGAAGACGACGACCATGAACGAGTCGATGATGTAGCCTTGGCCGAGATTGGGGCTGACATTGTCGATCTGCGAGAGCGCGACGCCGGCCAGTCCCGCCACGCCCGAGCCGAGCCCAAAGGTCAGCGCATCGATGCGGCCGGTGCGAATGCCCATGGCTGCTGCCATCCGTCTGTTCTGCGTCACCGCGCGCATCTGCAACCCCATCGGCGTGAGCTTCAGGATCGCCAGCAGCGCCGCGAAGACGAGCCCGGCGAAGACGATGATCCAGAGCCGGTTCCAGGTGATCGCGAGCCCGCCGAGCTCGAAGGCACCAGCCATGAAGGCCGGCGCCCCGACCTCCCGGTTGGTCGGACCGAAAGCGGTCCGTACCGCCTGCTGCAGGATCAGGCTGATGCCCCAGGTCGCGAGCAGCGTCTCCAGCGGCCGTCCATAGAGGTAGCGGATAACGCCGCGCTCGATCGCGATGCCGACCAGTCCCGCGACAAGAAAAGCCGCCGGCAGTGCAATGGCGAGCGAATAGTCGAACAGGCCTGGAAAGCGGGTGCGGATGACCTCCTGGACCACGAAGGTGGTATAGGCGCCGAGCATCACCATCTCGCCATGGGCCATGTTGATCACGCCCATCACGCCGAAGGTGATGGCAAGCCCGATCGCGGCGAGCAGCAGCACCGAGCCGAGCGAAAGCCCGTACCAGAGGTTCTGGGCCGCACGCCACAGGGCGAGCTTGCCCTCGATGTCGGAGATCGCCCGCACCTGCGCCTCCTTCAGCGGTTGCGAGACGTCTCCCGGCAGGGAGCGCAAGGTCGCCAATGCATCCTGGTCGCCGCGCTCGCGCAGCACGTCGATCGCCCCGAGCCGGTCGAAGGGCTGTGCGTCCGCCTTGCTGATCAGGATCGCCGCCTGCGCCTGACGCAGCGCGATCCTCGCCCGATTGTCGGTCTCCTTGGCGATGGCGCCTTCCAGGACCGGCAGCACCGAGGCATCGCGCGACTTGAAGACCGCCTCGGCGGCGGCGGCGCGCCGGGCCGGATCGGGATTGAGCAGGCCGAGCCCCCCCAACGCCGCCTGAATCACGCGCCTGACATTGTTGTTGAGCCTGACAGCGCTGACACCCGTCGGCTCGGCAGAGAGCGGCTGGCCTGTCCGCGCATCGCTGAAACCGCCGGTCCTGGTCCTGATCGCAACCGCCCCCCCGCCGGAGAGCAGCCGCCCCTCGGCGAGCGCCTCGATGATCGCGGCCGCGTTCGGGTGAGCGGTCTGGACCAGGATCTCGACCGCCCGCGCCGTATCGGAAAAGCTGTCCGCACCCAGTCGGGCGAAGGCCTCGTCGGCGCTCTGGGCGAAGGCCGCACCGGGCGCCAGGACGAGAGCCGTCGTGAGCACGATCATGCGCAGCAGTCTGGACAGGAGAAGCATCGGCTCGCTTTTCATGTGGCGATCAGATCGGGAGCTCAGCCCTCATCCCGGGAACCGCACAGGCGGGATCTAGAGGATGCGCGCTGTCTTGCTTGCAAAAGCAGCGATACTTCGCGGCGGAAAACGAAGGGCGGCCGGGCGTTGTTCGCCCGTGCCGCCCCTCCCCCTCATGACCTCACGCGCCGCCGCACTTGCCGGTCTTCAAGTTGAAATTGCCGCACTTCTTTTCGACCCAGTCGCCGACCAGGTCCTTGGAGCCATCGAGTTCCTTCGACCATGCGTCGCCGGGCACGAGGCCGGTCTTCGACACGACGTCGAACTGGCCATCGGCCTTGATCTCGCCGATCAGGACCGGCTTGGTGACGTGGTGGTTGGGAAGCATCTTCGAGACTCCGCCGGTCAGGTTCGGCACCTCGATCCCGGGCAATGCATCGATGACCTTGTCCGGATCGGTCGACTTGGCCTTCTCGACCGCCTTCACCCACATGGCGAAGCCGATGACATGCGCCTCCATCGGATCGTTGGTGACTGCCTTGTCGTTCTTCTTGAAGCCCTTCCACTGCTTGATGAAGGCTTCGTTTTCCGGGGTCTTCACCGACTGGAAATAGTTCCAGGCCGCGAGATGGCCGACCAGCGGCTTGGTGTCGATGCCTGCAAGCTCTTCCTCGCCGACCGAAAAGGCTACGACCGGAATGTCGGTCGCCTTGATGCCCTGGTTGCCGAGCTCCTTGTAGAACGGCACATTGGCGTCGCCGTTGATGGTCGAGACCACTGCGGTTTTCTTGCCGGCCGAACCGAATTTCTTGATGTCCGAGACGATCGTCTGCCAATCGGCATGGCCGAAGGGCGTGTAGTTGATCATGATGTCCTCGGCCTTGACGCCCTTGGACTTCAGATAGGCTTCGAGGATCTTGTTGGTCGTGCGCGGGTAGACGTAGTCGGTGCCGGCGAGCACCCAGCGCTCGACCTTCTCTTCCTTGGCAAGGTAATCGACCGCGGGGATCGCCTGCTGGTTCGGCGCCGCGCCGGTGTAGAACACATTGCGCTCGCTTTCCTCGCCCTCGTACTGCACGGGGTAGAACAAGATCGAGTTCAGTTCCTTGAAGACCGGCAGGACCGATTTGCGCGACACCGAGGTCCAGCAGCCGAAGACGGCGGCGACCTTGTCCTTGTTGATCAGCTCACGCGCCTTCTCGGCGAAGAGCGGCCAGTTCGAGGCAGGATCGACCACGACGGCCTCGAGCTTCTTGCCGAGCACGCCGCCCTTCTTGTTCTGTTCCTCGATGAGCATGAGCATGACGTCCTTCAACGTCGTCTCGGAGATTGCCATCGTGCCCGAGAGCGAGTGCAGGATGCCGACCTTGATGGTCTCCTGCGCGGCGACCGGCAGGAGCGCCCCCAGGAATGTTGCGCCCGCCAGTGCGGCGCCCAATACGACGCGACGAGTAGTATTCACTGCCTGATCTCCCGAACACTTTTGTTGGCGCGCTCCCCTCGAGCGCTGACTGGCCTTGCCGGCCTGTGCGGGAAGGTTCGCAAGCGACGTGCCAACCGAAGGAGGAGCAGGCAGAGCACGCAAATCCGTGCCGTCCTGCCGAAATTGGAGACAATTTCTCTCGATCATACCGCGCCGCACGCAACGATGCTGCGGAAGCGAAGAAATTGCCTATTATATGGACAGATACCGTGCCTGCCCTTTTTGCAGCCTGCCCGCCTCGTCAGTCGAGCTCGGAAACGCAGCGGTTTCCACGAAGGGGACAGCGTAAAATTTAGCATTTACGAAGTAAGGAGAATCGCCTTAGCCTCCTTCTTGTCGGTAACAACTGAAAGGAGGTGATCCAGTGTCTCATTGTCATCAACCGCTGGTGCAAGGCGGGCGGACCTGGACTCATTCCCTGTGGGAGTCTTGTTCCGCGTGAGTTTTCGCACCTTCAGGTCCGGTTCGCCGGACCGCGGTTCGACAATGGAAGGGCTGCCCGAAAGGGCGGCCCTTCTCGTTTCCGGAGGCGGCCCTGCAGTCCCGGTTCTGGCGCAGCAGCGCCGGACGTGGCACAGAGGCCGCGTGTTTTTTCATTCTCATCCCCATCAGACGAGTTTAGCCCGTGTCATCGCTCGCGCCTGAACCGAGCCGCGAGGCGATTCTCGATTTCATCGAGAGCGAGCGCCTTGCCGGCCGCGAAGTCGGCCGCCGTGAGATCGCCAAGGCCTTTGGCCTCTCGGCCGGAGGCAAGATCTGGTTGAAGCGCATGCTCAAGGAGCTCGCCGAGGACGGCGAGCTCGGCGGCGACGGCAAGGACCGGCCCGTCCACCAGCGCGGTGCCCTTCCTCCGGTGCTGCTCTGCGAAATCAAGGCCCGCGATCGTGACGGCGACCTCGTTGCCGCCCCGCTCGAATGGAACGAGGCCGACGAGGGCGCGCCTCCCAAGATCCTGGTGGAACGCCCGCGCGAGATCCGCTCGCGCAAGCTCGCCTCCGCCGCTGCCGGGGTCGGCGATCAGGTGCTGCTCAAGCTCACCCGCCTCCGTGGCATGGACGGCTTCGCCTATTCCGGCCGCGTGCTCAAGATCATGGGCAAGGGCAAGGCGCAGGTGCTCGGCATCTTCCGCGCCCTGCCCGACGGCTCGGGTCGGCTCATCCCCGTCGACAAGAAGGCCCAGGGCCGCGAGGCACTGATCCCCAAGGGTCAGACCGGCGACGCCCAGGATGGAGACCTGATCTCGGTTTCGCTTCGGCGCGAAGGCCGCTTCGGCCCGCCGGAAGCGCGGGTGCGCGAACGTCTGGGCTCGCTGAAATCCGAGCGCGCCGTCAGTTTGATCGCAATCCATACCCACGGCATTCCCAACGAGTTCTCCCCTGCGACATTGGCGGAGGCAGAAGCCGCACCGCATGCCAGTGCTGCCGGCCGCGAGGATTGGCGCGCGCTGCCCCTGATCACCATCGACCCCGCCGACGCCAAGGACCATGACGACGCAGTCCATGCTGCGCCCGACACCGACCCGGCCAATGAAGGCGGTTACGTCGTCACGGTCGCCATTGCCGATGTCGCGTCCTACGTCCGCCCGGGCTCCGCGCTCGACCGCGAGGCGCTGGAGCGCGGCAACTCGGTCTATTTCCCCGACCGCGTCGTGCCGATGCTGCCCGAGCGCATCTCGAACGATCTCTGCTCGCTGCGCGGCGGCGAGGACAGGCCGGCGCTCGCCGTCCGCCTCGTCCTGAAGGCTGACGGCTCGAAGAAGGGTCATAGCTTCCACCGCATCCTGATGCGCTCGGCGGCGAAGCTGTCGTACCAACAGGTTCAGGCGGCCATCGACGGCAAGCCGGACGACTTGACCGGACCGATCCGCGAGAGTGTCCTGATGCCGCTCTGGGCGGCCTATGGCGTCGCCTGCCGCGCCCGGGACCAACGCCAGCCGCTCGACCTCGATCTGCCCGAGCGCAAGCTGATCCTGAAGCCCGACGGCTCCGTAGACCGCGTCATCGCGCCCGAGCGGCTGGCCGCGCACCGGCTGATCGAGGAGTTCATGATCCTCGCCAATGTCGCTGCCGCCGAGACATTGGAGAAGGCTGGCAGCCTGCTGATCTATCGCTGCCATGACGAGCCATCGCTCGAGAAGATGCGGGCGCTCGGCGAAGTGCTGGCCTCGGTCGGCATCAAGCTGCCGAAGGATGGCTCACTGCGCCCCGTGCTGTTCAACCGCATCCTCGCCATGATCAAGGGCTCGGAGAACGAGCTCTTCCTGAACGAGGTGATCCTGCGGACCCAGGCGCAAGCCGAATATGTCGCCGAGAACTACGGGCATTTCGGGCTCAACCTGCGCCGCTACGCCCATTTCACCTCGCCGATCCGGCGCTATGCCGACCTCATCGTGCATCGCGGCCTGATCTCCGCGTTGAAACTCGGCAACGACGGACTGCCAAAAGCGACCACGCTCGCCGAACTGCGCGAGACCGCGACCCGGATCTCCGCCGCCGAGCGCCGCGCCATGGCAGCCGAGCGCGAGACCACCGACAGGTTGATCGCCCATTTTCTCGCCGACCAGATCGGCTCGAGCTTCGACGGGCGCATCGGTGGCGTGAACCGGGCCGGCCTGTTCGTGAAACTCGACGGCACCGGAGCGGACGGCTTCATCCCGGCCTCGACGCTGGGCGGCGACTATTATCGCTATGACGAAGGGGCGCACGCCCTGACCGGCGAGCGCACGGGCGAGAGCTGGCGCCTCGGTGATCGCGTCCATGTCCGCCTGGTCGAGGCCGCCCCTGTCGCCGGCGCCCTGCGTTTCGAACTGCTCTCCGAGGGCCGGCGTGTGACATCGGGCCGCTCTGGCAAAAGCGGCCCAAGGCCACCATTGTCCGGCCGCGCCAAGGGCAAGGCCCCCTTCGGCAAGGCGAAGCCGGGCAAGAGGCGGTGATGTCGGTTCAGGTTCACGTTTCCATCGACCAGCCGGTCGAGCGCGACTGGCGTTTGGCGGTCCGCCACGGCCTGATGTGCCGTTGTCCTCATTGCGGCGAAGGCCGGCTGTTCCGCGGCTTCCTGAAATCAGTCGACCGCTGCGAGGCCTGCGGCGAGGCCCTGCACCACCAGCGTGCCGACGATCTGCCGCCCTATATCGTCATCACCATTGTCGGCCATGTCATCGTCGGCGGCCTGGTCCTGGTCGAGAAATATGCGGAATGGCCGATGTGGCTGCATATGGCGGTCTGGCTGCCGCTGACGCTGTTCCTGTCGCTGGCACTGATGCAGCCGGTTAAGGGCGGGGTCATCGGCCTGCAATGGGCCATGCGCATGCATGGCTTCGACAACGCGCCTCCCCTGCCCGAGCGTCAGCCCGGCCCATCCATGGCATCGCAGCAATGAACGACAACGCCGTCATCCTGACCCAGGCCGAGCGCACCCGGACCACGGTCAACATCCGCCCGCATGACGCAGCGACGATGCTCATCCTGGATCGCAGCGGTGCAGAACCCCGTGTGCTGATGGGCAAGCGCCATCCCGGACACAAGTTCATGCCCGGCAAATTCGTCTTCCCGGGCGGACGCGTCGATGCCGGCGACCGGCGCATGGCCGCAACCGGCGCGATTCCGCAGATCTGCGAAGACCGACTGGCGAAGCGCACCGTGCGCCCGAGCCCGAACAAGGCCCGTGCGCTTGCCATGGCCGCCATCCGCGAAACCTTTGAGGAGACGGGGCTGCTCTTCGGCTCGGCCGAGTTCGGAGTGCCCGAGAATCCCCCGGAAGGCACCTGGACCGAATTCGCGAGCCATGGCGTCTATCCCGATCTCAGCGCGGTGACCTTTGTTGCGCGCGCTGTCACGCCACCGCGCCGCCCGAAGCGTTTCGACACGCGTTTCTTCGTCGTCGACTACGACGCGCTCGGCGGCAGCATCGAGGGCGTCACTGGCCCTGATTCCGAGTTAATCGAGCTGGTCTGGGTCAATTTCGAGGAAGCGAGGCAGCTCGACCTGCCGACGATCACTCAGGTCATCATCAAGGAAGTCGAGGCCAGGATTGCGGCCGGCTTCGGCCCGCACCTCCCCGTGCCCTATTTCTGGGAGAAGAACCTGCATTTCGTGCGCGAGGAACTCTGACAGATTGCCCCCTATGGCAATCTGTTCGTTCCGTCGGGGCATTCTTTCTTGACTTCGCCATCGGGTTGCGGCATCTCCCCGGGAACGGTTTGCCGGGTCCCCCCGGCCATTTTCTTTTATGAGGGCCAGACCGCGGCCCGCCAGGCTCGAGGACGGAACCCATGGCCAAGGCCGTGACCATCAAGATCAAGCTGCTGTCGACGGCGGATACCGGCTTCTTCTACGTAACGAAGAAGAACTCCCGCACGATGACCGAGAAGATGTCGAAGAAGAAGTACGACCCGGTCGCGCGCAAGCACGTCGAGTTCAAGGAAACCAAGATCAAGTGATCCTGGTCGCCTTTTCGGCATAATCAAAGTTCAAGGAACCGCCCGTGACCCGGGCGGTTCTTTTTTTGACCAGCGATTCGGTCGCGCTCAGAACACCTGTCTGGGCACGAACAGGCAGAACGGCTTCTGCGACGGAGCGATCACGCTACCGGTCAGGGTTCCGCCCCGCCGGCAAATATGAAAGCGGCCATCCAGGGACGCACGTGTCGCCCCTTCAGGAATGAAATGGCCGTCATAGGTCAGGTAGCCGCCGGGCACGATCCGGGGATCCGGCTCACGCGCATCGACATCCTGGCCCATGGGCCAGCAGTCTTGGTCGCTGCAACAATCGTATGGATACCAGCTATGTGCATGGACAAGCCCTCCGCCCGGCAGAAACGCCGCGAGGCAGAGCGCCAATGCGAGAATACGCATGGGTCGCTCCCCGTTTGAGGATCTCAGGCCAGCCTCTTCTGCCCCGGGTCCCACCGGAGTCGAATCTTCAACAGAATATCACGAACTGACGCGGACGGGGATGCCTATGCTGCATTGCAGCATAAACATATTCCAGCGAGCCTCACCGGGAGGAATTGCAGCTCGGCTCGCCCCTGCGCCCGCCGCCACCGCCCCGGGGCTTGCCGAAAGGCTTGGCCCCCCCCATTTTCGGCACCGGTCTATCTCCAGTCTCGAACGGGGTCTTGTGTGAGCAGCGGTGACAAGAAGGCGGCGCGTCCCGCCAGGCCGCACGGTGCCGTGCGTGAATTCCTGAAGCTGATCGTCGAACTCGATTCTTCTCGCTTCGCGTCAAGCCGGATCAAGGCTGGCTTGTTGCTGCTCGCCCTGCTCGCGGCCTTCGGCCTGTTCGGCTACGCAGTGGCTGCCGGGCTGTCGCGCTATCTCTGAGCGTGCCACCTGGGGGAGTGGTGACCGGCCGGCTGCGGTTCTGATGAGGCCAGATGTCCCGCGGCCGACCGGCCAGCCCATCGGAGTCCCAGGAGATGCGGCGGACCTGAGTTCCCGAGGGGCATTTCGGGCAGCCCAGGGCGGGCTGCTTTGAAATGACCCTACGCACCGGCCTTTCGATTGCAATTGAATCAGATCGATTCACCAACGTTCATCGATAGTTAACCCTACCTGGAAAGGTTTACAGGGTTGGTTTACGCGGCGCTGGCGACGATCACGCGGTTCCGGCCGCTTTCCTTGGCCCGGTAAAGCGCATCATCCGCCCGTTTCATCATCTCGGCCGGTGAGAGGTCGCCGGCGCGCCGGCTGGCGACGCCGATTGAAACGGTGACGCCGATCGTCCGTGCGTTGCGCTGGATGGCGAAAGGCTCGGCCTCGACCTTTTCCCGGATTCGCTCGGCCACGGCGAAGGCCGCATCCAGTGTCGTATCTGGCAGCACGACGACCACCTCCTCGCCACCCAGGCGGGCGACAAGATCGATGCCGCGCGTGCAGGCGCGCACTCGATCCGCGAACTCGCGCAGCACCTCGTCGCCGGCGTCATGCCCCCAGCTGTCGTTGACGACCTTGAAGCGGTCGACATCGAGCACGAGCATGGCAAGCGAACGGGCTCGCAGGGCCGATTCGTCGAAGAGGGTGCTGAGGCGGCTGTCGAGATATCGCCGATTATGCAGGCCGGTGAGCTGATCCATCACCGCCATTTCCATGGAGGACTGGACACTGTCGCGCAGACGCTCGGTGAAGCGCTTGCGGCGGATCTGCGTGCGCACCCGCGCCAAGAGCTCATTGCGATCGACCGGGCGCATCAGGAAATCATGCGCACCGATCTCCAGCCCACGCAGGATGCGGGCGCGGTCTTCGGCCTCGCCGAGCAGCAGCACCGAAACGTTACGGGTCCGCTCCAGCGAGCGCAGCTGGCTGCACAGCCTGAGGCCGTCATGGTTCTGCAGGTCAAGACTGACGAGGATGGCTTCGAAATCCCCCTCGGCCGCCTTGGCAAGTGCCAGGTTCGGGTCGGCTTCGACCTCGACGCTGTGAAAGGTCGAAAGCGCGGTGGAGAGCCGCTCGGAAGCGGCTGGCCGATCCTCGATCAGCAGGACGCGGCCGTTCAGTCCAGTCTCGGACGCTGCGGCAGCCAGCGGATCGGCGATGCCGAGGCGGCGCGATGCGATCGCCCGGTGACGCAGTTCGTCGGTGACCGACTTCAGCCGCACCAGGCTGCGCACCCGGGCGAAAAGGGCGGCATCGTCGATCGGCTTGGTCAGGAAGTCATCGGCTCCGGCATCGAGCCCCTTCAGCCGGTCGCTCGGCTGATCGAGCGCGGTCACCATCACGACGGGGATATGGGCGGTGGTCGGGCTGTTCTTGAGCCGCCGGCAGACCTCGAAGCCGTTCAAGCCCGGCATCATGACGTCGAGCAGCACGATATCAGCCTCGCCGCGCTCGCAGATCGCCAGAGCATCGAGTCCGTTGAGTGCCGTCGTCACGTCAAAATATTCGGCCGAGAGCTTGGCCTCGAGCAGCTTCACATTGGTGAGAATGTCATCGACGACCAAGACACGCGCAGACATGGAGCCGCCCCCGCCGCTCAGGCCGCGCCGGCATAGGCGCGTACCGTTTCCAGGAATTTCGCAACTGAAATCGGCTTCGAGAGATAGGCCTCGCAGCCGCCCTCCCGAATCCGCTCCTCATCCCCCTTCATCGCGAAGGCGGTCACCGCGATCACGGGAATGGACTTGAGTGTGTCGTCCTCCTTGATCCACTTCGTGACCTCGAGTCCCGAGACTTCGGGAAGCTGGATATCCATCAGGATCAGATCGGGGTGATGCGCGCGCGCCAGCTCGATGGCCTCGATGCCATCGGCCGTCTTCAGCGTCGCATAGCCGTGCGCCTCGAGAAGATCGTTGAAGAGCTTCATGTTGAGCTCGTTGTCCTCGACGATCAGGACCGTCTTCGTCATGCCGTTCCCCTGTTTCGCCTCGGAAGGCGTCGGTCTATTCCGGGCTTTCCAAGCCGACGGCTCCGTTCGATGATCATCCTAGCACGCCAGCCGTTGACGAAACGCAAACCCGATCCTGGACCCGACAATCGACCATGCTGCGCCCGATCGCTTCCCCCGACGCCGAAACCCTTGCCTTGCGCGCACTGGGCTTCCTTGCCGCCGATTCCACACGAATCGAGCCATTTCTGGCCGCAACGGGGCTTGGACCGGAGACCCTGCGGGCAGCGGCCAGCGAACCCGGCTTTCTCGTAGCGGTGCTCGACCACCTTCTCGGCAACGAATCGCTGCTGCTCGAATTTGTCGGAAACTTAAGCCTGAATCCGGAAATCATTGGCCAGGCGCGGGAAATCCTCGCTGGCCCCTATCATGGTGACGATGCTTGACCGAAGAGCGTGCCCCGCTGCGCCAAGCGCACGCGTTCTGCCGCGATTGCCTCGCTGACAATGACGGCGCGGCGGGAGCCTCACGCCGCTGTCGCGCCTGTGGCTCGCCGCGCCTCATCAGCCACCCCGAGCGGGATAGCTTGAGCCTCGCCCATATCGACTGCGACGCCTTCTATGCCGCTGTCGAGAAACGGGACGATCCTTCCCTGCTCGACAAGCCGGTGATCATCGGCGGCCGTAAGCGCGGCGTCGTCTCCACAGCCTGTTATATTGCCCGCACATACGGCGTACGGTCCGCCATGCCGATGTTCCAGGCCTTGAAGGCCTGCCCCGACGCCGTCGTGGTGAAGCCCAACATGGCGAAATATGTCGCGGTCGGGCGTGAGGTCAGGCAGCTGATGCGGGAACTGACACCGCTGGTCGAGCCGCTATCGATCGATGAGGCCTTCCTCGATCTCTCGGGCACCGAGCGGCTACATCACGCCAGCCCGGCCATCACGCTTGCGCGCTTCGCCAAGCGGATCGAAAACGAGATCGGCATCACCATTTCCGTCGGCCTGTCCTATGCCAAATTCCTGGCCAAGGTCGCCTCCGACCTCGACAAGCCGCGCGGCTTCTCGATCATCGGCCGTGGCGAGGCCGTCGCCTTTCTCGCCGACAAGCCCGTCAGCCTGATCCCGGGCATCGGCAAGGCGAGCGCAGCCAAGCTGGCCGAATCCGGCTTTCGCCTGATCGGCGATTTGCGGGAGGCGCCGGTCGAGGCGCTGTTCCGGCTCGCCGGCAAGGACGGGCCGCGGCTGAAGAACCTCGCCAATGGCATCGACGCTCGCAAGGTGACGCCGGATCACGAGACCAAGAGCGTCTCCAGCGAAACCACGCTCGACGCCGATCTCTCCCGGTTCGACGAACTTGAGCCGATACTCTGGCGCCTGTGCGAGAAAACCTCGAAGCGCCTCAAGGCCCAGGAACTGGCCGGGCGAACGATCACCCTGAAGCTCAAGACGGCCGAGTTTCATTCGATCACGCGTGCGAGCCGCCTGCCCGAGCCGACGCAGCTCGCCGGGCGCCTCTTCGCGGCGGGGCGCGAACTGCTGAAACGCGAATGCACCGGACAGCGCTACCGGCTGATCGGCATCGGCGCGAGCGATCTCACCGGCCCCGAGGAGGCCGACCATGGCGACCTCGCCGATGTCGCCACACCGCGGCTGAAAGCCATGGAGGGCGCGCTCGATAAGCTCCGCGCCCGCTTCGGCGACGACGCGATCGGAAAGGGCCTGAGCCTGCGCAGTCCGGACCGGCCGCGCTCGTCGTCCAACTCTACTTCGCGCAATCCTGATGAGGCAGAAGATCCAGACGCGTGAGCGTACCGCGCAGCGCGAAACTGCCATAGTCCATCCGGACTGCGCCGGTGACACCGTTCTCATAAAGGTCGAAGGAGATCGAATAGGCCGGCGTGACCTCGCCGGAACCGACCTTGTAATAGGATACGGTGACCGGCCAACGTGCCAGTTTCTCGAATTCCGGGCGCTTCAGCGGCGCCTCGCTTGGCGGCGTCTCGATGCGCTTGCCGATGACCGAAAGGGTGTCATAGACCTCCTTGCCGCTATTGGCACCGTCATAGAGCCGCACGCCAAAGGTGTTCTGGCCCGCGCGCGCCGCCGCGATCAGCGCTTTCATCTGCGCGTTGGGAAACAACGCGTCGCCGGCTTCACGATGCGTCTCCGCCTTGGGGGCGGTCAGCTTGACCTCATAGCCATCGGCTCCCGATTTCTTCGCAGTGCCGTCGACGATCTCGGCCGGCGCGCCGCTCGCGGAACTCTCGGTCTTGAAGCGGTAGCTCTGGCCGTCGCCAGCCTCGAAGCTCGTGGTCCGGGCATCGATCGTGCGTGGCCCGCCCTCGCTGGTGAGCTGCGTCACCTGGCGGAAGGAGAGCGCATACCCCTCGCAGGCATCGCCGGTGAAGTCGAAGGCGATGCGCCCGCGCGCCGCCTCGATGTTCTTGGCGGGTTTCCCATCGTCGAGCACGAGATCGTAGACAGCGCGGTGCGGCACGAGGACGACGCGATCCCCTGGCTTGGCCTGCGCCAGAGCGGTCGTTGGCAAAGCCATCAGCAGGAGCGCCGCAGCGCCTGCTGAGCCGAGGAGACCGAAACCGATTCTGTTCATTTGCCCGCCGCCTTGCTGCACCTGATCGATGAGTCTAGTGCAATGCGGCAATGGCGCAAACAAGGCGCGCATCTCGACGCGATACGCCCGCGGCACAACCCCGCTTGGCAGGTCCCGCGCTTGCGGCTTATCCGGCCATCGGCCATGTAGGAAGCCTGCGTCGTGGCAATTCCGGGCCAATGCCCAGGCGGGCCACCGCGCTGATGATCCGTCTCGACCGAGCGCCAGGAGCCCGACCCCATGAGCGAAATCGAAGCCAACCTCGCTGCGCTGGGCATCACCCTGCCCGCTCCCGCCGCGCCCGTCGCGAATTACGTACCCTATGTCATCACCGGCAACCTGCTGGTGATCTCCGGGCAGATCTGCTTCGGCCTCGATGGCAAGCTCTCCGACAAGCACAAGGGCAAGCTCGGTGCCGAGATTTTCAATGAAGCCGGGCTCGACGCCGCGCGCCTCTGTGCGATTAACGTGTTGGCACAAGCCAAAGCCGCGCTTGGCGGCGATCTCGAGCGCATCAGGCGCTGCGTCCGGCTTGGCGGCTTCATCAATGCGACCCCGCATTTCTCCGCCCTTCCCGCGATCATGAACGGCGCATCCGACCTGATGGTCCAGGTTCTCGGCGATCGCGGCCGCCATGCCCGCTCGACGGTCGGCGTCGCCGAACTGCCGGCGGATGCCGCCGTCGAGGTCGAGGCGATGTTCGAGATCGCCTGATGAGCGCGCGCGCTTCCCTCGACTGGCTGGTCGCGCGGCCAATCGCGCATCGCGGGCTGCACGATCTTGCCGCCGGCCTGATCGAGAACAGCATCTCGGCTGCCGAGGCCGCCATCGCCGGCACGTTCGGTATCGAATGCGACATCCAGCTCAGCGCCGACGGCGAAGCCATGGTGTTTCACGATTTCGTGCTCGACCGGCTGACGGCTGAGACCGGCAATGTAAATGCCAGGACGGCGAATGCCCTGGCCGCGATTTCGCTCAAGGGCAGCAGTGACAGGATTCCGACCCTCGGCGCCTTTCTTGACCGCGTCGCCGGCCGCGTGCCGCTGGTGATCGAGGTCAAGAGCCGCTTCGACGGAGATCTCGCGCTGACGCGACGCGCGACCGAGATCGTCGCCAAGCGGCCCGGCCAGCCGGTCGTCTTCAAGTCCTTCGATCCGACGATCGTCACCGCCCTGCGCGAACTCGCCCCGGCGATCCCGCGCGGCATCGTCGCCATGAACGAGTATGCCTACCCCGATTACGACCGTCTCGACGCGCGCCAGAAACACGCACTCGCGAACCTGCTGCATTTCGAGGAAAGCCGGCCCGATTTCCTGTCCTGGAAGGTTGCGGATCTGCCAAGTGCCGCCCCGTTCCTCTGCAACAAGGCGCTCGGCCTGCCGCTGATGAGCTGGACGGTGCGCACGCCGGAGGATCGCGAAACAGCCCGCATCCACGCCGACCAGATGGTCTTCGAAGGGTTCCGCCCTTGAGTGCAGGCCGCGACCGTAACGACCTGCGGGTCCGGGTCGCGACCTCGTTGAAATCCGTGCCGGCGGAAGCCTGGGACGCCTGCGCCAACCCGCATGCGGCAAGTGTGCTTTCGCCGGCACAACGTGAATCTAGCTGGGAATCAGCCGATTCACTTTCTCAACAAGACACAGATAACCCTTTCATCTCACATGCTTATCTGAGAGCTCTGGAAGAAAGTGGCTGCATTGGCGGCCGTTCCGGCTGGTCTCCCGCCTATCTGTTCGTCGAAGACAGCGACGACCGGCTTCTCGCAGCGGCGCCGAGTTTCGTGAAGGGCCATAGCCAGGGGGAGTATGTCTTCGATCATGCCTGGGCCGACGCCTATGAGCGAGCCGGCGGGCATTATTATCCCAAGCTCCAGGTCGCGGCGCCCTTTACACCGGCAACCGGGCCCCGTCTGCTCGCGGCGGACGGGCCGCGCGCCGACGAAGCGCGCGCCGGCTTGATTGCCGGGCTGGAGGCACTGCGCGATCAGACACGCTCCTCCTCGATCCACGTCACCTTCGCGCAAGAGCCGGATCTCGGCGCACTGATTGAAGCCGGCTATCTCGAGCGCCATGATCTCCAGTTCCACTGGGTCAATGAAGGCTTCGCGACCTATGACGATTTCCTCGCGACGCTCGCCTCGCGCAAGCGCAAGGCGCTGAAACGCGAGCGACGCGAGGCGCTTTCGGCCGACATCACAGTGGAGGTTCTCAGCGGCCCCGACCTGACCGAGGCGGTCTGGGATGACTTCTTCGCCTTCTATCAGGATACCGGCTCGCGCAAATGGGGCCGGCCCTATCTGAACCGGCGCTTCTTTTCGCTGGTCGGGCGAGCCCTGGGCGAGCGCATCGTGCTGGTCATGGCCCGCCGCGCTGGGCGCTATATCGCGGGCGCCATCAACTTCCGCGGGGCAAACACGCTCTACGGCCGCAACTGGGGCTGCATCGAGGACCACCCCTTCCTGCATTTTGAGCTCTGCTACCATCAGGCGATCGACTACGCGATTGCACATGGGCTCGCCCGCGTCGAAGCCGGTGCACAGGGCGAGCACAAGATCGCGCGCGGGTATCGCCCTGTCATCACCCGCTCGGCCCATCACCTTGCCGATCCTAGTCTGCGCCGTGCGGTTTCGGCCTATCTCGCGACCGAACGCGAGCATATCGCAGCCGCCCAGGAAGCGCTCGTGGCGGAGAGCCCGTTCCGCAGGGGTGGTCTCACCGATGAAGCGTGACTGCGACGACGCGCATCTGGTGGCATCGCCCGCTCCTTCGCTTCGAGGTGCGCGAGCTCTGGCTGCTTGGCGCCCGCAACGATCTCGCGCTGGATGCCGAGATCGCCGAGACGCTGTCTCTTGACGCTGGGCGGCGGCTCACCGCACCCTGACGGTAACCCTCCCGAGCAACGGACCGGCCAACGATGAGCGCCTATGATTCCGCCAATGTCTTCGCCAAGATCCTGCGTGGCGAACTGCCCAGCCACAAGGTCTATGAGGATGACGAGACCGTCGCCATCATGGACATCATGCCCCGTGCCGACGGGCATGTTCTGGTCATCCCCAAGACTGCCTGCCGCAATGTCTTCGATGCCCCGCCGGACGCGCTCAAGGCGGTGGCGCTAACGACCCAGAAGCTGGCCCATGCCGTGAAGAGCGCCTGCTCGGCCGACGGCATCACCATCCAGCAGTTCAACGAGCCGGCGGGCGGCCAGGTCGTGTTCCACCTGCATGTCCATGTCATGCCACGCTGGGACGGCGTTGCGCTTCGCCCGCATACGGGCGCGATGGAAAAGAACGAGGTGCTTGCCGCGAACGCCGAAAAAATCCGGGCCGCGCTGAAAAATATCTGAGGGCATGTCACAGGCGTCGGGCCTGCCTCGTCTTGCTTCCGTCAGACACAGATGGAGAAGATCATGTCCCAACGCCTCAATGTCTTCCAGGTTGCTCCGGCCGCACTCAATGCCGTTCTGGGAATGCAGAACTATGTCGAAGAGTGCGGGCTGGAGCACAGCCTGCTCGAACTGGTGAAGATGCGCGCCTCGCAGATCAACAGCTGTGCCTATTGCCTGCACATGCACTCGGCCGACGCGCGCAAGGCCGGCGAGACCGAAGCGCGGCTCTATCTGCTGAGCGCCTGGCACGAGTCGGAACTCTACACTCCGCGCGAGCGCGCGGCCCTGCGCTGGACCGAGGTGTTGACGCGCCTGTCCGAAGCCAGCCCGAGCGACGAGGCCTTCGCCGAATTGCGCGAACATTTCAGCGAAGCCGAAGCGGTCAATCTGTCGGTCGCGATTGGTGCGATCAACACGTGGAACCGCATCAATGCCGGCTTCCGGTCCCGGCACCCACAGGACCGCCAGCGGCCGGCGGCGGCCTGAAGCCCTTGCGCCGGAAACCGGCGCAGCCCACGCGAGAGTCCATAGTCGCGGGCTCTCGCTCAGCAGCAAGGCAGCGTTGATGACCCTGCAGACCGCGTTCGAACAGCATCGGCGCTTCCTGACCCGGCTTGCCTATCGGATGCTAGGCTCTGTCAGCGATGCCGAAGACATCGTCCAGGACGCCTGGTTGCGCTGGCATGAGGTCGGTCGCGACGAAATCTCGAACCCTCGCGCCTATCTGGCGCAAGTGGTGACGCGGCTCTGCCTCGACCAGATGAAATCGGCCCGCAGCCGCCGCGAATTCTATGTCGGGACCTGGCTGCCGGAACCACTCGTCGAGAAACTGGGCAGCACCGAGGTCGTCGACGACGAGCTCGATGCCCCCATCGCCCTGATGCTGGCGCTCGAACGCCTCTCTCCACTGGAACGGGCGGCCTTCCTTCTGCACGACATCTTCGACATGGACTTCACCGAGATCGCAGCGATGCTTGAGCGCAGCGAAGCCGCCTGCCGTCAGCTCGCGAAGCGTGCACGCGACCATGTCCGGCTCGACACGCCACCACGCAACAAGGTTTCCCGGGAGGAGGCCGCGCGCTTCGCCGAAGCCTTCTTCAAGGCGTCTCATCAATCCGACCCGACGATGCTGCAGCGCCTGCTCGCCCAGGATGTCGTCCTGCACAGCGACGGCGGGGGCAAGATCCAGGCCGTGTTCAAGCTGATTTTCGGTGCGGACAAGGTCGCTCGCTTCTTCGCGCGCCTCTCCCAGGCACTGGCCCGGCGCAGCGTCTCGACGACCAGCTATGAGCCTGTCCTGATCAATGGCCTGCCCGGCTATGTCAGCCTGGAGAATGGCGAAACCTTGCAGGCAACCGCACTCGATATCCGCGATGGACTGATCCACGCGATCTACGTCGTCCGCAACCCCGACAAGCTGCGCCATCTCCAGCAGCCTGCGGCCTGAGAGAACGCGTCAGGCCGCCTGGCTGAGCATCCAGCCTCCGCCGATCAGCACCGCCTCGCCAACGAGGACAGCGAGGAAGACGCGCCGCCGGTCGAACAGGACAATCGCCAGCGCCGCCGCCAACGCTCCGACGCGCAAGGCCAGCGGCAAGGCCGCGAGCGCTCCGGGCGGCGCGATGATCAGCTTGGCGACGACCCCGGCGAGCAGCGCCGTCGCCACCGCCCTCACCCATTCCAGTGCAGGCGAATCGGCGTTGATGCGCCGTGCAAAGGCGACTGCGAGCCAGCGCCAGATCTCGGTCGGCAGGAAGGCGAAGAGCAGCAGCGCGAGATAGGGCCAGAAGGGGCCGTCGAGCAGCGGGATCGGCTGTGTCATGCGCGCCGCCCCCCGATGCGCTGCACGGCAAAGGCGATGCTGCCGCCGATCAGGCCAGAGACGATCAAATCGAAGCCACTGCCCATCAGTCGGTCGAAGACCGGTGCCAGTACAAGGCCGAGCCCCATCGCGATGACGTCCCCGCGGTGACGGATACCGGCAGCGATGGAGGCAAGGAAGAAGATCGGCGTCAGGCAGAGCAGGCCGGCGGCAAGCGGAAGCGGCAGTGCCCCAACGAGATAATAGCCTGCATAGGTGCCGGTTGCGCTCACCAGCATGCAGGCATTGGCGAAGCCGAGGAAATAGGCCACGCGCTGGTTCGGCGCGATCCCCGGCAGACGACGCAAGCCCTCGGTCCAGGCGGTAACGGCAACGTAATGCGCAAGCAGCAGTTGCAGCGCGACGCCCTGCCCCGGCCGGCGCAGCAGCGGCAGGATCGCCACCGTCATCGGCAGGAATCGCAGCGAGGCAAAGCCGATCGCAAGCGCAATCGCGCTCCACGCAGCCCCCGCCGCGATCGAGGCGAAGAAGATCACCTGCGACGGCCCGGCCCAGACCAGCATGGTCGAGAGCACGGCGACATCGACGGGGTAACCGACATCGCGCGCCAGCGAGCCAACGCCGACCAGCCCGAAACCGACAACCCAGGCCGGCAGCGACAGCGCATCGCGTATGCCGGCCAGCGCGGTGCGCTGCCAGCTCCAGTCGGCCGATACGCTCATGAAAGATTCTGCACGCCTGACGGGTCGGTAACTTGGAAAATCGACCCGGCCTCAGATGGCCGGGCGGGACCCGTTCTAGACGCTCACGCGCGCGAAGCCGATATCCGGCATCGCGCGGTCACCCTTGCACCGCCTGCAAAGGCAAAAAATTGGCCGTCAGGTACCGCCCTTCATCACGATGCCGATCAGCTCGTTGCCGAAATCGATGATTTCCTTCGGCACGCCACCAACCGACTTCACACCGAGATAGATCAGATAGCCGAAGGCCGGCACGAGGATCCAGCCGAGGATTTCCTCGAACAGCACACGCCGCCGGCGGCGGCGCGCACGCTTCTCGAACCAGCCAAGTTTTTCCTTGGCCGGCTGTACCGGGGCTTCGCCGCTGGTCTGAAGCGCGGCAGCTTGGGTCTTGCGTCGGAAGAACACGGTCTCAGGCCTTCGTCAGCGGGACCTTGGGCACGGTACGAATGGCGCGCTGCGCCTTGGGCGGCTCGGCCGGGCCACCGCCCTTGCCGTCTCCCCCGCCCTTCGGCGCCCGGCGTGTGCCGGGCGCGGCTGGCTTCGCTGCGCCCTTTGCCTTTGCGCGCGGCGAGCGCTTCTCGGCCGCCGCGGCCACGTCCTTCTCCGGTTTGGGCTTGACCGGCCCGTCGGGGAATTCGAGCCCCAGCACCTTGATGCCGGTCTCGGACTGCACGACGACGACCTTGACCGCCCCACCGCCCTTCAGCCGCCCGAACAGGACCTCGTCGGCAAGCGGGGTCTTGATAGTCTGCTGAATCAGGCGGGCCATCGGCCTCGCCCCCATCGCCTCGTCATAGCCGTTCTCGACCAGCCACTCGCGCGCTTCGTCCGTGAGCTCGATGGTGACGTTGCGGTCGGCGAGTTGAGCTTCGAGCTGGAGCACGAACTTGTCGACGACACGCGCCACCACCGTCTTCGGCAGATGGCTGAAGGAAATCACCGAGTCCAGCCGGTTGCGGAACTCCGGCGCGAACAGGCGGTTCACGGCCTCGGTGTCGTCACCCTCGCGCTTGGTCCGCGTGAAACCATAGGCCGCGCGCGCCATGTCGGCCGCGCCGGCATTGGTCGTCATGATCAGGATGACGTTCCTGAAATCGACCTGCTTGCCGTTATTGTCGGTCAGCTTGCCGTGGTCCATCACCTGCAGCAGGATGTTGAACAGGTCGGGATGAGCCTTCTCGATCTCGTCGAGCAGCAGCACCGAATGCGGATGCTGGTCGACCTGATCGGTCAGGAGCCCGCCCTGGTCGAAGCCGACATAGCCGGGAGGTGCGCCGATCAGCCGTGAGACGGTGTGGCGCTCCATATATTCCGACATGTCGAAGCGAATCAGCTCGACGCCGAGCGACGCAGCGAGTTGGCGCGCCACTTCGGTCTTGCCGACGCCGGTCGGGCCGGCGAAGAGATAGCAGCCAATCGGCTTCTCGCCGTCACGCAGGCCTGCCCGCGCCAGTTTGATCGAGGACGACAGCGCCTCGATCGCCTTCTCCTGTCCGTAGACCGTGCGCTTCAGCGTGTTCTCGAGATTGCGCAGAACCTCGGCGTCGTCCTTGGAGACGGTCTTGGCCGGGATGCGCGCCATGACCGCGACCGCAGCCTCGATCTCCTTCACGCCGATCGTCTTCTTGCGTTTGCTCTCGGTCAGCAGCATCTGCGAGGCGCCGGTCTCGTCGATCACGTCGATCGCCTTGTCCGGCAGCTTGCGGTCATGGATGTAGCGCGCCGACAGTTCCACTGCCGCCTTGATGGCGTCATTGGTGTAACGGAGCTTGTGGAACTCCTCGAAATAGGGCTTCAGCCCCTTCAGGATCTCGATCGTGTCCGGCACCGACGGCTCGTTGACGTCGATCTTCTGGAAGCGACGCACCAGCGCCCGGTCCTTCTCGAAATACTGACGGTATTCCTTGTAGGTCGTCGAGCCTATGCAGCGCAGCGTCCCGGAAGCCAGCGCGGGCTTCAGCAGGTTGGAGGCATCCATAGCCCCGCCCGAGGTCGCGCCAGCGCCGATCACCGTATGGATCTCGTCAATGAACATGATCGCCTTGGGGTGGGCCTCGATCTCCTTGATCACCTGCTTGAGGCGTTCTTCGAAATCACCGCGATAGCGCGTGCCGGCCAGCAGCGTGCCCATGTCGAGCGAGAACACCGTCGCGTCCTCGAGAACCTCCGGCACCTCGCCGCGGATGATTTTCAGCGCGAGCCCTTCGGCGATCGCGGTCTTGCCGACGCCGGGGTCGCCGACCAGCAGCGGGTTGTTCTTCTGCCGGCGACAAAGGATCTGAACGGTGCGCTGCACTTCGGCCTCACGGCCGATCAGCGGGTCGATGCGCCCGTCGCGCGCCTTGCGATTGAGATTGACGCAATAGGCATCGAGCGCGCTTTCCTTCTTCTTCTTGTCCTTGTCGGCATCGTTGCCCTGATCGGCCCGCGACTCGCGCTGCTGCTCGGGCTCCTCCTCGCTGCCGCGCACCGGCCGGCTCTCGCTCGCGCCGGGGCGCTTGGCGATGCCATGGCTGATGTAATTGACCGCGTCGTAGCGGGTCATGTCCTGCTCCTGCAGGAAATAGGCGGCGTGGCTCTCGCGTTCGGCGAACATCGCGACCAGCACGTTGGCACCGGTCACCTCTTCGCGACCGGAGGACTGGACATGGATGACCGCGCGCTGGATCACGCGCTGGAAGCCGGCTGTCGGCTTGGAATCGTCGCGGCCATCGGTGACGAGATTGCTCAGTTCGGCATCGATATAGTCGACGAGATTGCGCCTGAGCATGTCGAGATCGACGCTGCAGGCCCGCATGACGGCGGCAGCGTCCTGATCGTCGACCAGGGCGAGCAGCAGATGCTCCAGCGTGGCGTATTCGTGATGACGCTCATTGGCGAGCGCCAGAGCCCGGTGAAGCGCCTGTTCGAGACTGCGCGAGAAACTCGGCACTGATGCGCTCCTATTCCGCTTTCAGGAGGGTGATCGAATCCAAGACTACTTCTTCTCCATCACGCATTGCAGAGGATGCATGTGCTTGCGCGCCAGGTCCATCACCAAGGTGACCTTCGTCTCGGCAACCTCGTAGGTGAAGATCCCGCATTCGCCGACGCCGTTCTGATGCACATGCATCATGATCTGGGTCGCCTCGGCGCGGTCCTTGTTGAAGAACCGCTCGAGCACATGCACCACGAACTCCATCGGGGTGTAGTCGTCGTTGAGCAGGAGCACGCGATAGAGATTGGGCTTGCGTGTCCTGGTCCGCGTGAGCACAGCGGTGCCGGCTCCTTCGCGGCCGCCGCCATCGACGGGAGAACTGGGGCGCTTCGGCCGATCGGCCATTGAAAGCGGCGCGCGCAGGTCTTCACCGACGCGCCGAGGCTCCGCTTCCGTTCCGCTTCCCATGGCTGCCGCTGTCTTCAAAGCTATCGTCCTGACGCTTCACCGCAGATAATGCGCCGTAAGAGAATTTACAGGCCTCTCCTCCCCTTCGCCAGTCCGTTCCACGCAGGTGGGGCACAAGCATGGCGAGCGCGAACGAATTTGTGGATGACACGAGCAATCGCTGCGCCACCGCGTGTCGTTGCTCGGGAACAAGCAACCGGCGTGCCGGGATCGGTGGCGAGAAGAGTCTCGGCCCAAATGGGCCGTCGCAATGTGGCCTGCCTGGCCCCCCATCCGGATATATGCCCGGAACCAGGGGCGGCTTCCCGCCTCCTGGCCAATTGCGGCTCGCCGCCGTTCGACTTCGACGCAAAGCGCAATATGTCCGCCCAAACCGGGCGCTTCTGACGATTGCTGGCGTTCCATATCGAAGCCTGGCGCGCGCTTGCCCGGTCCCGTTTTCCGACCGGCTCTCGACCAGCTAGCCTGAAGCGCTCTTCTCCGCCAGCCCGATGCAGGCTCTCCCCTCGCCGTCATGGAAGAGCGAACGCTTTTGAGTTCGAACACCTCCCGTACCTTCCGCAGGTTGGGGTGTTACTGCTGAACCACGGTGAGATGCGAGGCGCGAAACAGCATGAGCAGGACGTCGCCACGACTTGAAGCAGAGTTGAGATGGCGAATTGTTGGACACTCGGAACTCCTCCCACACGGAGAGGGCTCAGCGCCCTCGTCGAAGTGACGGACGGCAATCGCACGCAGCGTGCGCGCTTCCGAGATGGTGGCGCCGCGACGCGCGAAGCAGATGCCGCCTGGCTGGCGGATGATGGCGCGCCACTCGGCTGGCAGCCCACACACTGGCGCCATGCGGCGCCGCGGCCGCCGCGGAAAGTGTTCGAGTTGGATTAGCGGCGCGGCCACGCCGAATGCTCCTGCCTGATGCCGATGCGCCCGTCATGAGAAACCAGCCTGGAACTCCCGGGCCTCCGCCGCCCGGACTGTGCCCCGAATGCAACATTCCGTAGGGTTAATCGGTAATGAACGGCGGTTCGTGGCTTGCCCCACCCCAGCGGCTATGGTGCGGGCTCGGCCGGGGGCAATGCGTGTCGTCAACAGCAGGACTGGATGAGGTGTCGCGAGGCGTCGCGCTGCAGCGGCCTCGTATTGCGCGGTCATGGCCTGCGATGCTCGCCCTTCTCACCTTCGCTCTGGCTGCGCCGGCTCTGGCCGACGGAGGGGCTGGCGGAGGAGGGGGCGGCG
>NZ_JPKG01000012.1 GCF_000735605.1 Allobosea sp. LC85 | reverse complement strand
AATAGGCCAATATGACCAGAACCCCTGCGCCGGACAGCCCAAAACCGGCCGATATCCGTCAAAAAATCGCGCCCACAACCCAAACTCGCGGAAACGCAGCAGGAATTTCAGCAGCCTGCTAGGCCGCTTTCGCCACTGCAGACTTATTGACCGAACTGTCCGCGAGCTTCGTGAGGGCTTCGTCGGTCTTCGATTCTTCCTTCAAAGTCTGATCCAGCAGCGTGACGGCGTCCTTCAGACCGAGTTGCTTCGCCCAGGCCTTCAGAGTGCCGTAGCGTGCAATCTCGTAATGCTCGACCGCCTGCGCAGCCGCCAGGAGCCCGGCATCCATGGCCGGGCTGTCGGCATAATCCTCGATCACCGCTTTGCCTTCTTCGATGATCCCGAGGATCGCGTCGCAGGTTTTGCCCCGGGCCGCCTTACCGGCAATCTCGAACACCTGTGCAAGGCGCTCAACGTGAACCTCCGTCTCGTCACGATGCTTTTCGAAAGCCACCTTCAAATCCCGGGACTTCGCAGATTTCGCCATTTTTGGCAGCGCCCGCAGGATTTGCTTCTCGGCGTAGTAGACGTCCTTCAGCGTGTCGATGAACATGTCATTGAGAGTCTTTGCTTCAGCGGCCATGAATTCCCTCCCGGGGTGCAGAGTGCAGATCCTCACGAACATCGCGGCAGCGAGATTGTTCCGGGGGCCACGGCCTCTTGCGGGCGGCTGAGATTCTCCCGGTTTCCTCCGCTCCAGCCAGGGCGGCATTTGCCTCGAGCATTTTCGTGTTTCTCCGAATCGCGGAAATGCTCTAGCTCTTTGTTTTATCGCATTTTCTTCACGCGAACCGGTGTCCACTTCGCTCGAAAATGCTCTGGTCTGCTGCGGGCTCGGAAGCGTCGTGGTTGGTGAACCGCAGCCGACCGGGGTTGGGAACGCTGACAGGTTTGCAGCCACCGGCTATTGGTCCACGTCGTGGTGGAACCCGCAGCGGGGTATCCCGTGCCGAGTCATCTTGATCTCGCTCTTGATGCCGGCCTGTCATCGAGCGTGCGCGCAAGGCGGCCCTGCCAGCTCGGTGCGAAAAGGTCCTAACGCAAGGAACGGCGCTACCCCTCCAGCGCCTCGATCATCGCCACCCGCGTCGCATGCCGGCCGCCCTCGAACTCGGCGGTCAGGAACGCATCCACGATATCGAGCGCCAGCCCTTCGCCGACCACGCGCACGCCAATCGACAGCATGTTGGCGTCGTTGTGCTGGCGGATCATGCGGGCCGAGAATGTGTCGGCACAGACGCCGCACCGGATGCCCTTGACCTTGTTCGCCGCCATCATGATGCCCTGGCCGGTGCCGCACAGGATGATGCCAAGCCGGCAATCGCCGGAGGCGACGAGCCGCGCCGCCGCTTCGCCGTGCTTGGGATAAGGCGTGCTCTCCGGCGTCGTCGGCCCGATATCGACCACCACCCAGCCATGCGCCGCGATATGCGCGGCAATGGCCTGTCGGAGCTGAATGGCGGCGTGGTCGCTGGAAAGCACGATGCGGTTGCTGGCTGTCAAGGAGAAGTCGTCCCGTTTCCCGAAGCAATCTGCGGCTTGGCCGGGTTGAATTTGGCCGATTTGAATTTGGCCGAGTTGGATCAGCTGCTTTTTGGTTCGTCAATTCGTCCAGGCGGCGGGCCGTTGCCACAGCGAGATCATCGGGCCGGATATCTCATCCGGTCCGATGATCTAAACGTGGGAGAGCGCAAAATGATGGGGTCACCCGAAGAGCCGGCGCCTCATCTCACTGCTCACGACCGGCCAAGCTTGGCACGGTGGTCGCCCGCCGTGCCACAGATCCGTCTGCCCGGCGAGAACTGGCGGGCTGATATCCCGGGCGGGGTCGGCCCGCTTCCGGGTTGCGGCAAAGAAATTGAGAGCGGTCCGGAATAATCGCGCCTCGCCGGAGTCCACCTCTGAAGGATCGGTTTTCTTCAGGGGAGCAGGACCATGCAGCACCACGCCTTTCCGCGGCTTGCGGCCTGTGCCGTCGCGGCCGCACTCAGCCTCGCCGCGCCGCCCGGTGCGCGCGCACACGACCAGAGCCACGGCCATCCCGGTGCGACCAGCGCTGCACCAGCCGCGGCCTATCCCCAGGAGGCGCCGTTCCTCGCCGAGAACGCCGCCGCGATGGACAGGATGATGGCGGATATGGACGTCAAGCCGACAGGCGATGTCGACGCCGATTTCGTCGCGATGATGGTCCCGCACCACCAGGGTGCGATCGACATGGCACTCGCCGTGCTGCGCTACGGCAGGAATGAGCAGATCCGGCGCCTGGCGCAGGAGATCATCGTCACCCAGCAGCAGGAGATCGCCGCGATGCGCCTGGCGCTCGGCCAAAAGCTGCCGCCCTCGGCTGCCGCCCCGACGCAGGTTCGAACGACGCGTGCCGACCCCGCGGCCCATGCACACGGCCCGTCGGCGACGTCGCAGGGGCCGGCAGCCAACACGCAGATCAAGTAGGAGCAGACCATCATGACACGCAGTCTTTTCGCGGGCCTCATGGCCAGCACCATGCTCGCCTGCACGCTTCCGGCCATGGCAGGACAGGCGCCGGCCGCAGCCGGAGCGCCCGACATCCCCCTGAGCAGCCGCGACCGGGTCTATGCGGCCGAGCAATTCTCCAACACGGTCTCGGTCACCGATCCCGCCGCCAACAAACTCATCGGGCTGATCCGGCTCGGTGATCCGCAGCCGGGCAATTTCAGCCCGCTCTACAAGGGCCAGGTCCTGGTCCACGGCCTGGGCTTTTCGCCGGACCGCAAGACGATCGCCGTCGTCTCGATCGGCTCGAATTCCGTCAGCTTCATCGACACCGCGACCAACGCCGTGAAGCACACGACCTATCTCGGCCGCTCGCCGCACGAGCCCTTCTTCACCCCGGACGGCAAGGAGGTCTGGGTCACGGTGCGCGGCGAGGATTACATCGCCGTGCTCGACGGCACGACCTACGAGGAGAAGACGCGGATCAAGGTGCCGGCCGGGCCGGGCATGCAGATCTTCTCGCCGGACGGCACATACGGCTATGTCTGCTCGTCCTTCAACCCCGAGACCGTGGTCATCACCGTCGCCGATCACCGGATCGTCGGGCGCGTGAAGCAGGAAAGCCCGTTCTGTCCGAACATCGCCGCGACGCCCGACGGAACGCAGGTCTGGTTCACCCTGAAGGATATCGGCAAGACGCAGGTCTTCAACGCGCAGCCGCCCTTCGATCTGATCAGGACGCTCGAGACCGGGCCGATCACCAACCACGTCAATTTCGCGCATAATGCCAACGGCAGCTTCGCCTATGTCACGATCGGCGGCCTGAACGAGGTCAAGGTCTTCCGCACCGACACGTTCGAGCAGGTCGCGACCATACCCGTCGGCAAGCTGCCGCACGGAATCTGGCCGTCGGGAGACGGTTCGCGCGTCTATGTCGGGCTCGAGAACGCCGATGCGCTCGCCGCTATCGATACCCTCACCAACACGGTCGTCGCCACGATCCCGATCGGGCAAGCGCCGCAGGCGGTGAACTATGTGCCGAATGCCGTGCCGGAAGGCGACGGCGCCACGGGCTTGCAGCCGCTCGGCCTCGCCGGGCAGACGGCGCAGCTCGCGCTCGCCCCGGTCAAGGCCGGCGGAGCGGCGGGTCAGGCCCCGACCAGCGTCACGCTGTTCGACCAGGGCCTGATCCAGATCCTCCAGGCCTCGGTCACCGGCCTGGAGCCGCGCAAGCCCTATCTGCTCGCCTTCGCCCAGAACCCCGAGGGGCGCGGGCCGCTGCAGCCGCTCGCCGCCTTCATGACGAACCCGGCCGGTTCGGCCATCGTCAATGCGAGCGGACCGATCCGGCAGATCGTGCAAAGCGACACCCGAAGCGAGCGGCGCTATCTTGTGATCGCCGAGGGCACCACCACCCGGCCCGGCGCCGTCGTCCAGGTCCAGGCGCGCTGAGCCCAAGGGCTGAGCGGCCAGCCGCTCCCGGGAGTTCCGTGATGGAGGATATGGTTCGCCTGATCGAGCCGCTGATACCGGCCTTGCGACGGTATGCGCGCGGGCTGCTGCGCGATCGCGCCGCCGCTGACGATCTGGTTCAGGATTGCCTCGAGCGCGCCATCGGCCGCTGGCACCAGCGCCGCGCCGATGGCGACCCTCGCACCTGGATCTTCACCATCCTGCACAATCTGGCGATGACCCGGCTGCGGCGCTCGGCAACCCGGCCGCGCCATGTCGGGCTCGACGAGGCGGACGCAGGCGGGCTTGCGGTGTCGGCACGGCAGGAGGACGGGCTGTGCTACCGCGAGCTGCTGGCGACGCTCGCGCAACTGCCGGACGAGCAGCGGACCGTGCTGCTGCTGGTCACGGTCGAGGAGCTCTCCTATGGCGAGACGGCCAAGGTGCTCGACATTCCGGTCGGCACCGTGATGTCACGCTTGTCACGGGCGCGCGAAAGGCTCCTGAGGATGATGTCCGACGAGGCGCGGCCGCAGCCCGGCCGCCCGTATCTGCGGAGCGTGAAATGAGCCACCGCCCCATCACCGAAGACGACCTGAACGGCTTCATCGACGAGACGCTCGATGCCAGGCGGCGGGCGGAGATCGTCGCCTATCTCGAAGCGCATCCCGACATGGCGAAACGCGTCGCCGGGATGTGCGCACAGCGCGACATGCTGCGCGCTGCGCTGGCGCCGGTCGCCGAAGAACCGCTGCCACCGGAACTGGATCTCGCGCGCCTGGCCGAGGTGCAGCGGCGGCCGACGCAGCGCCCGAGATGGGCGGCGGCAGCGGCGGCAATCGCGCTCGTCGTCCTCGGCGGAGCCGGCGGGTGGTCGCTCCGCGGCCTCTCCCAGACCCCGCGCGAAGGCGTCGCGGCGCTCGCGCACGAAGCCCTGGCGAGCTACGCCGTCTACGCGCCGGACCGGGTCCGCCCGGTCGAGATCCGGGCGGATGATCGCGCGCAGCTCGTCGATTGGGTCTCGCAGCGCCTCGGCCGGCCGATCACCGTGCCCGATCTTTCGGGTTCGGAGTATCGCTTCATGGGCGGGCGGATCGTGGCGACGGCGCACGGCCCGGCGGCCCTGTTCATGTACGATGACGACAAAGGCAGCCGCCTCGTGATGCTCGCGCGACCGATGGCGGTCGACGCGAATGCCGCCATGGCTCGCCACTCTGACGGCGGCGTGAGCGGCTTCAGCTGGTCCGACAACGGGCTCGGCTACAGCCTCGTCGGCGCCAGGCCCGCGGACGCGCTGCACCCGCTCGCCGACGCAGCGCGCCGGCAGATCCGCGGCAGCGCATGATGTTCAGCTGCGCTCGTGGAAGTCTGCGCTCATGGAAGTCTGCGCTCATGGAAGCGCGAGCCGCTTCGCGCATGAAGCGCGCGGGTGGTATCGGTTCCCATCGTTGATCCATCGATTTCGCGTTTCCGCCGCAGTCATGCCGGCGGATAGGGCCGCGAGGGCGGCGTCGCCAGCGTGAGCAGGTTGCCGTCGGGATCACGCACCTGCGCCAGCGTCGAGTAGTCGCCTTCGATATCGTCCCCGAGCACGATCCCCAGGCCCTGCAGCCTGCGGCGCTCGGCCGCGACATCGTCGACGACGAGGAACATCACGCCCCTGCCGGCGATCTCGGCGTCGGTTGAAAGCGCCAGCCCGCCCTGGTCGAAGAGCTCCCACTGCACCAGCGTGTCCATCGGCCGATAATCGGGTCCGCGACCGAACAGCCTCGTATACCAGCCCTCGGCCGCCACAAGATCCGCGGTGAGCAAGGCGCTATAGATCTTCTGCAGGTTCATGTGTCTTCTCCGGGCCAGCCCCGGTGTGAACGCCTGCTCGACCGGCAAGGTTCCCGAGGCAACCGGAGCGGAAGCGAGTGGCAGAGCCGTTTCGGTCATTGCGAATGTTTCGATACGCCGCAGCGCGACATATTGAATCAAGCAACGACGGCAACCCGCTGATACCACTCAACTTAATCTCAAGCCGATGCTAGGGCCTGACATAGGTCCAGCCCTTCTCCTGCAGCTCCATGACCCGCACGACGCCGGATTTGACGAGCGTCGCCTCGGGGATCAGGCTGATTTCCTTGCTTTCCGTCTTGCCCATGTTCTCTTGCGTATTGCCGCAGGCCTTGAAGGCAATCGACGGCGTGCTCGCCGTGATCGACTTGATCCGCGCCTTCACCGGTGACGTGTCCTCGCGCAGCATGTGCAGGCCGGGGCCGAAGGTGACGATCTCGATCTCCACCTTCTCGCCGAGGTCCTTGTAGTATTGCGCGACATTGGTCGCATTGTTGAGCGCGAGATTCATCGTCGCCGGTTCGTTGGTATTCACCTGGAGAACGAGGCGATGCAGCTTTTCCGCTGCAGCCGGCTTTGCGGCCTGCGCCGTCGTCGGCTTCTTCGGCTGCGCCAGCGCGGGCGGCACCACCATCAGCAACGCTGCGAGACTGGCCAGCGAGACCCTGATGGCCGTTTCTCTCATGGCCTTGGCATATCCAGTCATGGTCGTTTCTCCCGTGGTTTGCGAGGGCTTGGAAGGATTAGGGGTTCCGTGGCCGGGCGATCGCGCCCGGCCAGTTGCAGGCTGCGGCGACCTTTTCCCGCACCCGCTTCAGCCCGCCGAGCGCAAAGGCGCCGTCATGGGCGGGGCCGCTGCGCGGGGAGAGACGAATGGCGAGGTCGCCCTCCTCCGGCAGCGCCAGCAGGAGCTGCGCGATATCGCCCCTGAAGGCGACGCCGCTGCCGAACGAAGGCTGCGCCGCCGCCACTTGCACCGGCTGGCCGTCATTGACGCGGTAGGAGATGGTGTAGTCGGTGCCGCCCCTGGCGAGCGCGGGACCTGAGACGACCAGTTCGGTGCGGCCGCCGCGGCAGTGGATGGCGAGCTGGCTCAGCGCGCCGTCCGAGCCTGCGCGGGCCGAGGCGGTGGCGGTGACGATCGGCGTATAGTTCACCGGCGAGGTGGTTTCGCTGACGATCCAGTTGTCGCCCCCCGGCGCCGGGCGCTTCGCCGGCTCCAGGCGCCGCGACAGCTTGTCCAGGCATTCCAGCCGCTCGGCCGGCCCCAACAGGGAGCAGGCGCGCAGATGTGTCATCGGATCGGGCGCGGGATCGGGTGGACCTTGCGCCAGGGCGGCCCCGCTCGGGAGCGCGAAGGCGACGGCAAAGGCCACTGAAACCGCGAGCGCTGTCATTGCAGCGCCCGCGGGGCACTGGCCTGGCGATCAAGCCAGTGCTGTGCCGCCGGGAACCGGTCGAGGCCCGGCACCGTTGCGGCGAGATTGATCGACTTCCATTTCGGGTCGAAGCCCGGCGCCTGCAGCCTGTCGATCCGGCTGAACAGCGTATCGACGAAGCGGGCGACACGCCGATAGCGATTGGTCTGAGGCCGCCAATTGAAGGCGACCAGAGCCGTCGGCACCGCGATGGTCGAGACCCGCTCGCCCGGCTTGATCAGGCCGGGATATTCGCCCGCCTCCAGCACGGCCGGCAGATAGTAATCCTCGAACTTGCTGTCATAGGGCACCGACAGGAACTTGAAGCCGGGCTCGAAGCGCCCGCGCACGAAGGCATCGACCGGCTTCGAGGTGATGAAAACGACGGCCGCCATCTCGCCCTTGCGCATCTGCTCCAGCGCGACCTGATGGGGAATGAAGGTCTGTTCGGCATTGATGCCGAGGCGGCTGAAGATCAGCGGGCCGGAATAGGCGGCAGCCGTGCCCTGCGTATTGAAATTCACCTTCTTGCCGGCGAGATCCTGCAAACTCTGGATCTCCGGCCGCACGAAGATATGCAGCTCCGAGGGGAAGAGATTGAGGATGTAGCTGATCTGCCGCCGGAGCTGCGGCCCCTGGTTCTTGTACTCTTCCATCGCGTCGGAATTGATGATCGCGGTGTCGATCCCGCGCAGATAGAGCAGCGAGTTCAGGTTCTCGGTGGCGCCGCGGGTGACGATCGGCAGGACATGCAGGTTCGGCCCGTCATCGACGACGCGCGCCATCTCGGCCGCGAGGCGCAGCGGCGCCCCCTCGATCAGGCCGCCGGCAAGGCCGACGGTCCAGGCATTCATCCGCTCCTTTTGCGTCTCGGCCGTGGGCGCGCGTCGCGGCGAGGCCGCCGGCACAGGCTCCAGCCTGGTTGTCTGCGCCTGCAGATCACCTGGCGGGAATCCGGGACCAAGCAGGGTCATGGCGGCGAGCAGAAGCAGGCATCGTCCTGGAAACAGCGTCATTCCCGACCTCCCCTTTGGACGTCCACATTCGGCCTTTCGGCCGCCGCCGCCCCCGCCCGGGCGTTTTACTGACGCAAGCCGTTCAAGCGCTCCTTCGCTTCCGGAATGCCGCCGGCCTGCGCCTTCGCATAAAGCTCGCGCGCCCTCGCCGCTTCGCCGCGCGTGCCATAGGTCCGCCAGGTCGAGAGGATGGCGGGGTCATAGGTCTCCGCGAGCATGAAGAACGCCCGGGCACTGCCGGTTTCCGCGGCGCGCTCAAGCACGATCCGCGCCGAGCCGATATCGCCCTGCCCGATCAGGACGCTGGCACGCGCGATCAGCCGCGCCACCTCCGCACCGGCCTGCGCCTCGGTGGTGACCGGCGGTGACTGCGGCGACGCTGGCGGCGCAACCGGCTCAGTCACCGGGGCCGGCCTGGTGGCTTGGCTCAAGGCTTGGCTGGAGGCCTGACCGGCCGGCGCAGGCTCCGGCGTCGCGCGCACAACGGCCGTGCGCCGCGCCGCCTCGAGATCCCGCGCCATCGCGGCCGCCCTGCCGCGCTCGTCCTGGAGAGCCTGGCGCAGCTCCGCCGCGCTGCTCTCCGCTGCCTGCCTCAGCCGCCCCGCCTCCTCGCCCGCCTTGCGCAGCTCCGCGACCTGCGTCCCGGAATCGCGTTGCGCCTTCGCCAGTTCGGCGGCGAGCGCTGCGCTGCGGGCGCGCTCCGCGTCGAGCCCCTGGCGCTGCTGCGCGGCGCTCGCGCTCAGTTCCTGGCGCACGGCCGCGACCTGCTGGCTGAGCGCAGCCGCCTGCTCGCGCTGCTGTTTCAGTGCGTCGGCGGCTTTTGCGGCCTCCGCGGTCCTGGCGGCCTCCGCCTGCCTGAGCAGGGCTGAATCCTCGCTCGCCTTGCGCAGCTGGGCACCTTGCGTCTCGGCTTCGCGCTGCGCCTTCGCCAGTTCGCTCGCGAGCGCGGCGCTGCGGGCGCGCTCCTCGTCGAGCGCCTGGCGCTGCTGCGCCGTGCTCGTCGTCAGGGCCTCGCGCGCGGCTGCGAGCTCAGCGGCGAGCGAGGCGGCCTGCCCGCGCTCCTGTCCCTGCGCATCCGCATTCGTGGCGGCTTGCGCCTGCCTGAGCTGCGCGGCGTCCGCATTCGCCTTGCTCAGCTGCGCCATCTGCGTTTCGATTTCGCGCTGGGCCTTCGCCAGCTCTCCCGCGAGCGCGGCGCTGCGGGCGCGCTCCTCGTCGAGCGCCTGGCGCTGCTGCACCGTGGCGGCAGAAAGCTCCTGTCGCGCCACCGCCACCTGCTGTGCGAGAGCAGCCGCCTGCTCGCGCTCCTGCTTCAGCGCATCCGCAAGCTTGGCGGCGTCCGCCGTCTTGACCGCCTCTGCCTGCCTGAGCCCTGCTGCTTCGTCGCTCGCCTTGCGCAGCTCGGCAGCTTGCGTCGCCGCTTCTCGCCGCGCCTTCGCCAGCTCACCCGCGAGAGCCGCGCTGCGGGCGCGCTCCTCGTCGAGCGCCCAGCGCTGCTGAGCCATGCCGGCAGCCAGCTCCTGCTGTGCAGCCGCGACCTGCTGGGAGAGTGCAGCCGCCTGCTCACGCTCCTGCTTCCATGCATCCGCAGTCTTGGCGGCGTCCGCGGTCCTGGCGACTTCTGCCTGTCTGAGCCCTGCAGTCTCCTCGCTCGCCTTGCGCAGCTCGGCAGCTTGCGTCTCCGCTTCGCGCCGCGCCTTTGCCAATTCGCCCGCGAGCGCGGCGCTGCGGGCGCGCTCCTCGTCGAGCGCCTGGCGCTGCTGCGACGCGCTGGCAGCAAGCTCCCGGCGCACGGCTGCGACCTCGCCTGCGAGGGCCGCCGCGCGCTCGCGCTCCAGCTTCAGCTGCTCGGCCTCTTCGCTCGTCTTGCCCAGCTGCGTCGCCTGCATCTCCAGATCGCGCTGCGCTGTGACCAGTTCGCTCGCAAGTGCAGCGCTGCGGGCGCGTTCCTCGTCGAGCGCCTGGCGCTGCTGCTCCGTGCTCGTCGTCAGTGCCTCGCGCGCGGCAGCCACCTCACGCGCCAGCGCAGCCGCCTGCTCACGCTGCTGTCCAAGCGATGCTGTCGTGCTTGCGGCCTCCGCCTGCTTGAGCGCAGCCGCTTGCTCCCCCGCCTTGCGCAGCTGTGCTGCCTGCAACTCCATTTCGCGCTGCGCCTTCGCCAGTTCGCCCGCCAGGGCGGCGCTGTGGGCGCGTTCCCTCTCGAGCGCCTGGCGATGTTGCGCCGTGCTGTCATTCAGCTCCTGCCGCGCGGCAGCGACCTGCTGCGTCAGAGCCGCCGCCTGCTCACGCTCGCGTCGGAGAGATTCCGCACTCTTCGCAACCTGCGTTCGCAGTTGCGGAAGATCGAGTTGCTCGAGGGCGCGCCCGGCCTCGACCGGCTCTCCCGCCGGGGTCGCGGGCGGCCCGGCACTCGGGCGTTGCTGCGCATCCGGCGCCGGCGCCGTGGTGGCCTGCTGCCTTTCTGCTGGAGCGCCGGCTGGGCCGGCATCAGTCCGCGGCGGTGCCACGAGCACGGTCTTCGTGTCCTGGTTCTTCGTGTCCTGGCTCTTCGTCTCTTGGTTCTTCGTCTCCTGGTTTCCTGCGTCCTGGTTCGCGCCCTGGCCCGGCGGCGGGGCGGATCGCGTGGCGACTTGCGGGCCTGGCCCGTCGCTCTCGCGCTGACCCGTGTCCCAGGTCACATAGAAAGACAGCAACGCCGCCACCATCAGCGTGGCGGCGGCGAGCGGGAGAGAGCGGCGCCAGGTTGATCGTCGCGCGGCGGTAGGGTCACCCGGCCCTTCATCCTCTTGAAGGAAGTAATGGTCATGGGCCAATGGATGCCAATGCGTCGGCGTGATCGTGATCGGCTCGTTGTTCTTGCCGATCCACTGAGATGTTGCAGAAAACCAGTGAGCAACGTCGTAGGTTCCACTCGCATCATCCTCCAGGATGACGAATGTCCCGTCCGTCGGTGCGGTTTCGATCGCGTTTCGCATTCAATAGACGCCTGTTCAGGCGGTCTTATCGGACCCTCACGTCTCCATTCGCCTGCAAGGGAACGCCAATCCACCCCGGCAGGTCGCTCGAAGTTTACACATTATTCTGGGGCCACGCCACAAGGCGCCGCCAGTGGTAGAAAACCGACAGTATCCGCGCGTATTCCGAGCACGAAACCTGCAACGCGCTGGAGATTTGCCCGGCATCGCGCAAGAAGCGGCATCACCAGCGAGCCGAGCCAGCGCGCGCCATGTCCCGGGCACGGGCGTTCACAGCGCGGCTGGCGCAACCCCGAGCATTTCCGTGTTTCTCCGAATCGCGGAAATGCTCTAGCAGGCTGCTGAAAAACGCGCTGGCTTTTTGGTTGGTGTGATGATTCCGTGGGGTTGCGGCCACAGGATTGATTTGGATGCGCGGTGGGGACGAACGGACGGGATCGTTGTTTTCGTATGTC
>NZ_JPKG01000011.1 GCF_000735605.1 Allobosea sp. LC85 | reverse complement strand
TGGAAGGCTGCCTGCAAGTAGGTTGAGGATGACGGGCCAATGTGCCGCGACTTCTGTTGCCGGAACCGTGCCGGCCCGAAAGGGAAGAGCGGATGCAACCACCACGAGGCTCATTGCCTTGTTGAGGATGACCGCTTCGAGCGCGCCAAATCGAAATGCGCCAATAAGCAAGGGAAGGCGAAACTCGGCACCGCCGAGTCCGATCAGCCCGCCTAGCGTTCCGATGAAAGCGCCGCCGGCGAATGCTCCGGCACGCGAGCGCCGCGTTGTCGCCGCTACGGATGCGTCGGTCATGGGGGCCTGTCAGAATCGCTATAGTGCAATGAATATAGCGCTGGGACGCGCGGCGCCAAGGCTTCGATTTGCATGACCCAGCAGGCCCTGCTCGCCTGACCGCTCACCGCCCGATTCCGGACACTGCACTCGACGCGCACCGAGACGGCTCTGGGTCGAACTCCCCCGGTGGCCACTTTCCGGAGAGTGGACGTTCCGTGCGGACCGCCGCACTGCCATGGCCAAAGGTTAGCGGAGGGGCTCCAGCACCCTAGTGCCCGGCCGGATCCGTTCGACCGAGCTTGGGCCTTGAGCAGATCGATCTGGTATGTCCGCTGCCCGGCGATGGGCTAGAATCCGCTCCCGAACCCTTAGCCGACTTTGCCGGTGCAATTTGGCGAGTCGGGAAATTGAGTTCATAGCCGGCTCTGGCAACGACCGGTTCGGGCAAAGGAGCAGATCCGAGCCGTTGGACCTGCAACGCCCCCGGAACGGCGGGCGACCGCCGTGCTGGTTCCACCATTCGGCCACGGCAAGATTGGGTCGAGAGTTGCCGCCGCTTGCCGGACCGAATGGACGAGGCTGATGCCTTCTACGATGCAAGGCTGCTACGATGCAGGCTGCGCCTCCGGCATCTTCCACTGGCCGTTCAGGAACACGGCTCGAGGACGGTAGAGCCGAAATGTGTAATTCCACCCCTGCGTAATCGGCAGGCAATTCGCGATCTTGCCGTCGCAGCCGCCGAACTGGATGTCGATCGCGCCATCGGCGCTCTTCGTGCCGGTGATGCTGTTGACCGAATAGGCGTCGTAATCGTTCTTCTGGAAGAAGCCCTTGTCGTTATAGACGCTGATCGACCAGAACGCGTCGACCGGGACATCCTTGACCCTGAGCTTGTAGACCGTCTTGCCGTCGTTCCTGGTCGGGGTCACGGAGGGGTAGGATGCGTCCTTGTCGGGATTACCGCCCCAGCCGGCTGCCGTGCCGATCAGGTGCTTGACCGGATCGACCGTCCCCTTCGGGCCGAAAGCGTTGGTGAAGCTGCCCGATGCGGCGGACAGCGCTTCGAGCGCGTCACGGATCTTCTTCTGTTGAGCCAAGTCCCAATTCGGGGCCTCGAACCTGCCGACCGACTTCTGCTCCACCTTCAGCGCATCTTGCAGGGCGTGAACCTGCGCGAGGTCCTTGGTGTCGTTGGGATCGACAAGGATACGGACCGCTGCGAACGCGTAGCGGGTGCCGACCTTGTCCCTGGTGAGCGTCGTGCGGCCCGGCTTGTAGACCACCATCGGGGTGTAATGGTCTTCGCTGATGATCTGCATCGAGACGAAGCGCTTGCCGGCATCGGGAAGGGTTATGGTCACCGGGCCGGCGTCGAGGTCGAAGATCGCCTGGGAATAGAGCGTATCCCGGTTCATCCGGACCACGGGCTGCTGGTCGATCGGTGTCGGTGTCCTGGTATGGACGAACCTGCCGAGGCCGCCGGCGTCGACCGTTTTTCTCATATAGAAATCGGTCTCGGCTCGCTTGAAGTTGTCGACAGTGACCGGAAGCGGCTGTGCGGACGCCGCACATGGCGCGAGAACCAGGAAACTCAGGCTGTAGACCGACGTCATTCGCATTGAACGGTACCTCATTGGCGTTTTGATTAATGTGCTCGTCGGGGCAAGACCGAACGGGTCCGCGCCCGTGCTTCGGCTGATCGCCGTGCGTCCATTCGGACCAGGATGGGCGATCTATCTCTTTGTTCGAGCATCGGATTATTCCGAAAACCGGATTCCACTTTTCGGTCCGATGCTCGAGGGGGCAGGGGATGCCCGTGATCCGCTCAGCCCAGGGCTGTCCGGTTTCGGGCGGCGAGCCAACGTTCTGTGGCGCAGCAGCGCCCCCGGCCCGGTCACCGCGCGGACAGGGCTGCAGCCTCCGCGGCACATGCGGAGATCAAGGGCACCTGCTTCGTCTTCGCCGCCTTCACCTCCGCTTTCGCGGCCTCGAGATCGGCGAGGAAGGTCGGGTCGGTCTGCAGCCGCGCGACCGTCGCCGCGCCCATGATCCGCCCCGCATCGACATCGCTCTGCCAATGCGCGTCGCAGATCACGCGGCTCTGCCCGAATTCGATGCCGCGCTTCAGCAGCGCATCCGCGCGCTCGGGATTGATCTGCGCGAAGACGAGGGCCCAGCCCCAGCCGGCCGCCGTGTGGCCGGACGGGTAGGAGCCGTCGCTCCGCAGAATGGCCTCCTGATCGGCCCGGCAGGTCGCTTCATTGTGCACCACGAAGGGGCGGACCCGGTTGTACTTGTTCTTCACGCCATAGGTGGAGAGGCCGAGATCCGACAGCATCTTCTGCATCATCGCATAGAGGCGCGGGGTCTGCTGGCTGTCGATCCTCACCCCCATCGCGCAGGAGAAGGTGTCGGCCGCCTGCGGAAAGGCGAGGTCGGCATCGGTCCGGGCGAGCGTCCAGCGCTCGGTGCTTCGCAAGGGAAACGTCGCCTTGCGCGCTTCCTCGTCGCGGGCGAGCGCAGCCGAGTCCGCCTCGGGCGGCGGGCCGAGCAGGGCCAGGCTGTTCGGCAGCTCGGACCGCTCGAGATAGCCCGGTGCGATCTTGAAATGCGGGTCGGTGACCTTGGGCTGCGCTTGCCCCGCCTGCGCCAGGGCCTGCCCGCAGAGTGTGAGCAGCGCAAGCACGGAAACATGCGCGGCTCGAACCGCATTCCCAGTCATCGGCATGTCCTGTTCCTTCGACATTGCTGTCGTTGCGAGCATGTCGTGCATGGGTCGCCTGCTCGTCTTGCCTTTTCGCGACAATCGCCTCCGGGTACGGTTCCCATGGGTCACAAGCGCCTGGATTCGATCCCTTGGGAGGCGCTGACCGGATGATCGCGGCGAGGTGCAATGGCTGATATCCCCTTGACGCGCGGTCAGTTCCTGCTGCCCTTCGTCAGCATCCTCGACGATATCGGTGCTCCGACGGAGACGCTCCTGGAGCGGTCCCGGCTGCCATCGTCTCTGGCCGAGAAGAGCGATCTCTACCTGCCTCTCCTGCCGGCGCTGCGTTTCGTCGACAACGCTCGGAGAAGCCAAGGCATCGAGGATTTCGGCTTCCTCGCCGCCCAGCGCCTGCATTTCTCGCACTTGCGGGAGAAGACACGCGCCTTGATCGCGCATTCCCCGACGCTGCTCGTCGCGCTCCGGCACGCCTGCCATTGGGCATCGCGGGAAGACACGATTCTGAGCATGTGGATCGAGCATGATGCGGATCATGTGCGGGTTTGCAGCAGGCTCGCCGGCACAAGGGGGCAACTGCATCTCAGATATGCGCAATGGATCCAGAACATTTTCTCGATCTACATCGTCCGCCAGTTCGCCGGGCCCGACTGGATGCCCACCGCGATCGCCTTCGAATCGTCCTATGCGCCGAGCCCGGCGACGCGATCTTCATGGCCGAACGTGCAGTTTCTGTCGGAGCAAAATGCCGCCTGGATCAGTGTGCCGATCACGCTCCTCGGCCTGCCCAACCGATCGATCGCTTCGGTTCTTCCGCCTCAGGATCACGATGGCAACGCTTCTGCCTACGACATCATCGGACTGCTCAAGCTGATGTTGCCGGCCTATCTGGAGCAGGGAACAACCGCTCTTGCCGATGTCGCCGAGATCGCGGGCGTCACCACGCGGACGCTTCAACGCAGGCTCGCCCGTGCGGGCCTGACCTACTCGGACGTGCTCGACACGGTCAGGTACGAGCATGCGAGCAGGCTTCTGCGGGACAGCGATTGCAAGATCATCGATGTCGCCTTTTCCTCGGGCTACACCGACCCGGCGCATTTCAGCCGCGCCTTCCGCCGGATGACGGGCGTCACGCCGCGTCAGTTTCGCGAGCAATCACGCCTTGGCTGAGCGTGTTTCGCCTCGCGCGACCAACCGCCCAACCAACTGCTTGAGCCAAGATGAGCGGCGCGGTCGCAACCTTCTGCTCGAACACAACCTTGCCGGCCTCGTCGACGACGCACACCGCCGTCTCCTGCACCGACACGTCCAGACCTACGAAATGCGCCATCGCCGTCGCTCGTTCGCTCGCTGCCGAGGTCAGGTCCGACCTCTCCGGCACCGTATGTGAAGGGCCGCGCTCCCGCTTCCAGATCGCGCGCAGCCACCGCGATACGTCATCTCTTGGGCAATGCGCCAACTTCCGTTTGTGTGCAGGCTTCCAGACGCAGGCCCAGGCAGCCTCGTCACGCCCGCCGCGCGCAGGGGCCCGCATCTGAAACCCTTCACATTCTCAGATCATGGCGAGGTCCGCTTTGCGGCAAGCTTGCCAATGTCAGCTTTCTGGCGAACACCTGATCACTGGTCTCGACCCAAGTACGACTCTCAGCACCCCTGCGGATGAGGTCGGCCGTTGGGCCCTTCCGGACTCTCACGATGTCCGGTTTCGGGCAGTTCAGTTTGGCAGGATGGTGCACAGCCGTCTCATTCGGCCCTTCGCCAGATCCCGAACCGCTTCAGCAGTTGCCGGGCGGGTCACCTGCCTTTTTCAGTGTTCAGACGGCGGTGCGATGAACTGAGGACAGACCGAATTGGCCGGAGTATGCTTTACGTCGAAGCGCAACTTCAGCAATTCGGCAGATCATGCCGCGGGACAACACCTCGGATCCGAGCGGCACTAAGAGCCGCTCCCGCGATATGCGAGCGGCCATCCTCGATGCAGCATTGGATCTTGCCGAGGAGAAGGGCCAGTGGACGGCTGTCCGCTTGCACGACGTCGCTGACCGGCTTCGAATCCCACCGGCCCAGGTGCTCGACTACTACCGCGACCTCGACAGCGTTGCGGACGCGTGGTTCCTGCGCGGGTTGAAGGCCATGGTAGCACCCAAGTCTGCCGATTTCGTCCGGCATCCCGCCTGGCGGCGCATCGAGATCTGCCTGCTGGCGTGGTTCGATGCGCTGGCTCCCCATCAGGAGGTGACGGCCCAAATGCTGCGAGGCAAGCTGCACCTGTCGCATCCCCATCATTGGGGGCCGATGATCTTCAACTTGTCACGGGTCATCCATTGGTTGCGCGAGGCAGCACAGTTGCCGGCTCCCTACGGCACCCGGCGTGCGAGCATGGAAGAGATCACCCTGACGGCGGTGTTTCTTGCGACGCTGCTGATCTGGACGCGCGACGACAGCATCGGGCAGGAGTGCACACGGACATTTCTGCGGCGCCAGCTACGGTAGCTGATTTGACATGATCCAGTTCTTGCCGCGATGGGGCCGTAAGTGGTTGGCGATTGGAGGATCATCGCGTTTTCGGTCGAGCTGGCGCAGCGGGCTGACGGTGACGGGATCGGTCATCAGAACCTCCGGGGATCAGAGGAAACCCCGAAATCCTCGGATGCAGCGCCTCACACGCGAAATCTCAGTGATGAACGCGCTGCAGCGCCCTGCCGCGAGAGCGGCTTAGTCCGACCACCCATCTTGGACATGTCGCTCCCACTGAGTGATCAGATCAACGCGCCCCAGATCACGCTGCGTTTGGACGAAATCGTCCAAACGCAGAAAACGTGATCGACTCTCATCGTTTAGAGCATGCTCTATGCGAAAAACCGATGCCACTTTTTCGCAGCATGCTCTTAGGGAGCAGGCTCATCCAGCGCCACAAGACCGACACTCGGGGGATTTCCGAGCGGTAGGGATGCGACCGGGATGGATAATCGCCGAGCGCGATTGTCGCGAAATGGCAAGACAGGCGGTCGCCTAAGCTGGGAAGGGGGCAGGTCCAATGCCAGATGGGGCTGTCGAGACGATCGTTTTGTCTGGGACGGCAATGTGCGATCCCTCCTGTGACGGGGGCTAAACGTTCGCCGGATTCACCAACCGTTTGGCGCGGACAGACCAATGTCGTCGACTTCCTCACGAGACTGAGACCATGGCTGCCGATTTACGGACCGACGAGCTCGAGGCTGCAACCGCGATGCTCCATCGTTTCTCCATGCTGATTGAGAACGGTCTGGCAGCGAGGTTCTCGGGATGGCTCTCTTCCGGTGGGGCATGGCAGGATTTCATCCAAGGACTCAAAACCGCTGGTTATAGTCCCGCGTTACTCGCTCTCTGCGTTTTAGCGGTTTGCCTGGTTGTCATCGCTGCAACGGCAGCGGGCGGCAGTTCCATCACCAGCCGATTCAAGGCTCGGCCGCTTCTGTCCGCGGCGGCCTGGTTCGCGGCTGCCTTGCTCGTGGTGCTGGCGTCCTGGGTCCTGCTGCTAAGTCTCATCTCCGATCCAGTGCTCCGCCGCGCCTTGCTGAACTGCGTCGTGATCTCGGCCGTGGCAACGATGATCTGTTTCCCGTTGGCCACAGGTCGCCGGTCGATCTTCTCGCGCTGGCGACGCGATCTCGCGGTCGCGATCGGAATCGCGTCCGGCGGCCTGGTGGTCCTTGCCTGTCTGCGCGTCTGGAATGCGGCTGATCCGCTTCGCGATCTCTTCGCAACATTCGCGGTGTCCTTGCCGTTCACCGTTCTGGTCGCAGCGGCGTATCTTCGTCATCGCGGGCTGGTCACGAGGGCTCTGTCCTTCGGTGGCAAGACAGGATCGCTGCGCCGGAAGCTCGCCGCAATTTGGCCCTGGCTCGTGGTCGCGCTTGTCATACTCGCCTTTGTCTTCCTCCAGCTGGATTTGACGATCGGAAGGCCGACGCAGGGCGGATTGTTGCTGATTTCGCTTCTTCTCGTTCTCGCCGGGCCTCATCTCGACGTCGCCATCGAAAGGCGCGGCTGGCAGGCGGCTCGAGCGCAAGGAGGCGAACTGACCGGCGCGCTGTGGCGGACGTTCCGCATCGTGGTCGCCGCATCGATTCTCGCGGTATTGGCGACCCTCTGGCTCCTGCCCATTCTGGACGTCGTCGGCATCTCGCGGAGCACTGTCCTGCTGAAAGCCGCCGAGATCCTAATGCTCGTGCTGGTCATTGCCTTCTGCTGGAACTGGGTGGCGATCATGGCCGCGCGCATCAGACCTCATGGCCCGGGCGATCCGCAGGTCACCACCGCCGTGATCGGCACGCGGCTGACCACCGTCGGCCCACTGCTCCTGGGCCTCACCAAGGCCGCGCTCCTGACGCTGGGGGCTCTGACCGTCCTGGTCATGCTGGGCATCAATGTCTGGCCGCTGATGACGGGGCTCTCGATCTTCGGCCTGGCGATTGGCCTCGGCTCCCAGACCCTGGTCAAGGATGTGGTGGCCGGTCTGTTCTTCCTCGTCGATGATGCCTTCCGCCACGGCGAGTACATCGAGACCTCGGGGGCAAAGGGCACCGTCGAGAGAATCTCGTTGCGCTCGGTCTCCTTGAGGCATCCGCGCGGCCCGGTTGCGACAATCCCTTTCGGGCAGATCGGGAAGATTCAGAATTTCAGCCGCGAATGGGTCATCGAGAAGATGATGTTCCGGGTGGCTTTGGACACCGATGTCGAAGCCGTACGCAAACTGTTCAAGAAGGTCGGGCAGGAGATCGAAGCGGATCCGGACCTGAACGCCGATCTCCTTGAGCCGTTCAAGAGCCAGGGCATTGCCGCCCTCGAGGAAGGCACTCTGGTGATCCGCGCCAAATACAAGGCCCGGGCCGGACGGCAGTTCCAGATCCGCAAGGCGATCCTTTCCAAGGTGCGGATCACGCTGGCCGAGAACAATATCAAACTGGTCCCCAAGCCGCTTCACGTGCCGCAGATGGGTGGCTGATTCAGCTGTCTCAAAGCGTGGAGCAGGCGGCAGATGTCCGCAAACCGACCCGTTCCGGACCTAACGCCGCGCCATCGGTCTGCTGTCAATCTCCTCAAAATCCGCGAATAGCCTGCACGAACGCCGCACAGAATCTGCTGCCTCATCGCGGTAGAGAAGTGGTCAGTAGAGGGGGCGCCGATTGAAGACGTTCGCAACCATATCGATCGCTCTGGGGAGCTACCTCCTCGTATCGGGTCTGCTGTTCGGCGAGACATCCCCGCTATTGTTCGCCTTCTTCTTTCCGTCAAGCCGACTCGGGCTGCCGTATTGGAAGGAATTCGCGACGTTTCTGGTAGCGATTGTCGGACTGAGTCTGTTAAATCCGCTCAGACGATATTCCTTACCGATTATTTTTCGGCTCCCCATATTTGTCGCCCTCTCGCTCCTGCTGCCAACACTGTTCATCGGGGCGTACGCGGATTGGGAGCGAAGTAAACTAATCCATCAATTCAAAGCAGATCATCTCGACGATCATTCATTCTTTCGTTCGATCCGTGAGGCCCCGGCAGGTGCCCAGTTCTACTTGCACGCTGCGGCGTTGAAAGGGTGCGTGCCATACGCTTGGAGCTACCGCGAGATGGCCTTCTACAAACTGCGGCCGAATGTGGCGATCAATGTTCTTCCTCGGGGATGGCGCGAGATGTGTGGGATACGGTTTCAACCCTAGACGACCGCTTGGGGCGCGTTTCGCGTGCTATCAAGGGTCCGCAATCCACCCTTTTCGGACTCTGGCAGCATCCGGTTTCGGGCAATCCGGCTGGCGACGCGGATTGTTGCGGCAAAGGTCTTTGGGCGGCGCATCTGCCGGCCATCCGCGGCGGCTGCCAGCGCGTTGGGATTTCGGTGCAGCTCTTCGCGGATGCCGATGAGGTCGACGCGGCCGCTACAGGCCCGCACGGGTGAATGTCACATGCGTGACCCCGCTGGGAGAGGACATGGCCTCGATCGCGTAGTCCTTCTCGAGACCCTCCAGCCCATCCCAGAGGCGCACGCCCCGGCCGAGCAGGATCGGGACCAGCACGATATGCATGTGGTCGATGAGCCCGGCAGCCAGGAAGTCGCGGACCATGGTGGCTCCCCCGCCGATGCGGACGTCCTGGCCGGCCGCAGCCGCGCGAGCCGCAGCGAGCGCCTCGGTGGGCGACGCGTCCAGGAAGTGGAAGGTCGTCCCGCCCTCCATCTCGATCGATGCGCGTGGGCGATGGGTCAGGACGAAGACCGGCGTATGGAAGGGCGGGTTGGAGCCCCACCAGCCCTTCCACTCCGGATCGTCCTGCCAGCCGGGGTAGCCGAATTTCCCGGCCCCCATGATCTCGGCGCCGATCCCGGGAGCGAACTGCCGCAGGAAGGCGTCGTCGACGCCCCGCGTGCCGCCGGGCTGGCCAATCATCTGGCGCCACCAGCAGGTTTCGAACATCCATTCGTGCAGCCGGTCTCCGGCGTGGCCGAACGGCGCTGCGAGGCTCAGACCCTCGCCGGTGGCGAAACCGTCGAGCGAGATGGAGATGTGCTGGACACGGGCGAGCGACATGGCGGGTGCTCCTTTTCTGCTGTTGGTCGAACCTGTTCTGCTGCTGGCCGAGCCTGGCCGGATCAATTCGGCCAGGACGTGATGACGGCGGCCCCTGGGCCACGGGTACCGTTCGCCGGGGCAGGGGCCCCGGACCATCCGAATATCGCCGCGGCGAGACCCGATCGGGCGCAGGCGAACGGCCGCCAATCGACCTTGCTACTGGTTGATCTCGGGCTCGACGAGTTTCGCGAGCTTGCGCAGGGATTCCTGCCAGCCGAGATAGCAGGCCTCGGCGGGGATCACGTCCGGCACGCCCTGCTGCTCGATGGTCACCTCGGTGCCGACGGACACGGCCTTCAGGATCACCGTGACCTTCATCTCGCCCGGCAGGTTCGGATCGTCGAACGTGTCGGTGTAGACGAGGCGCTCCCCCGGAACGAGCTCCAGATAGGTTCCGCCGAAGGAGTGGCTCTGCCCCGTGGTGAAATTCCGGAATGACATCCGGTGCTTGCCGCCGACCTTCGCATCCAGCTCATGGACGGTGCAGGTAAAGCCGTAAGGTGGAAGCCAGCTCGCCATCGCGTCCGGTTCGAGGAACGCGCGATAGAGCTTCTCGGGCTTGGCGGCGATGACGCGGTGCAGACGGATGGTGCTGGGCATGGATCTCTCCTCATGGTTCGGTTGGATTCGGGGTGTTCGCGAGGTGTTCGGTCTCTCCTGGCGGGCAGCCTTTCACCGCGCGATACAACCACGTCGAACGGGCTGGTGAGAATTCGACAGCGCACCGGAAAAAAAATCCAGAGCACCGGCCCGCCCTCTCGCGCGGGCTGTCGCTGAAATCGGTTGCGGCGCAAGTGGGGCTTTACCCACCCGCGCGCCTGGCGGACGCCTTCGAACGCCGCTTCGGCGTCGCGCCGCGACTGTTCCGCGACATGCACGCGGAGCCGTGAGCGCTGACAGGCGTCAAGTGCCTGCGAGAAACAGAAATGAGCCGGGCTCAGAGGCTGCCTCGGCCGATCGGCAAGGTCCGGTATCTTGCGATGCACCAAGTCGGCCTGTGGCGCCGAGCGGCGGGATGGGCTTGGGCCCCACCGATAAGTGCGGCCAAATTCGTCGCCATCCCTGCTATGATGGCGCGAATGCCGGAGATGTCCCGGCGAAGCAGGAGCAGAGTGTGACCGAGAGATTTGAACGGCATCGCCAACCCTGGACCCATGAGGAACTCGAGAAGCTCAAGTTGCTCGCCAAGAAGGGCATGGCCCTGAAGGCGATTTCGAAGGCGATGACCCGCAGCGAAGAATCCATCAAGGACCGCGCGAAGCTCGATGGCATCGGGATCGCCAAGCTCCGTTAGAGCATCGGACCGGACATCGTATCCTGCCCGATGATCCAGCCCTTTGTGGTTTGCATCGGCTTTGCCCCGAAAACCGCAATCCACGTTTCGGGCCGATGATTGAGCCTTCTGTGTTCGCATCGGCTTTGGCCCGAAAACCGCAAACCACTTTTCGGGCCGATGCTTGAGCCCTTTGGAGGAGGCGACCCATGCCGAAATTCGTGACGATCGGGTATGGCGACCGCGAGGGGTACGACCGTACCCCGGTGGCCGTTCGGGACGCAGCCCACGCCCATGATGCGACGTTAAGGAAAGACGGCGTCTTGATGGGTATCGCGGGCGATCCTGTGCAAGTGCGCAATCCCGATGCCGCTCGGGTTGAAACGGCCACTGGCCCGTTCATGACGTCGTCATTGCCAGTGGCGGGCTTTGCCGTCATCGAAGCCGCCACTTTGACTGAGGCCATCGCGATGGTTTCCCGAACGCCCTGCGCTGTTGCACATGGTGTCGTCGAGGTGTGGCCGCTCGAGCAACTCCCATAAAACGAACTCGGCAATGACAGCAAAGGCGGAAGTTAGGTCAGTACCCGGAAGCGGTCATTTGCGAGATGAGGGACTATCCGACGACGTCCTTCAGGAAAGATGCCGAGCGCAAGCTGCATCGGTCCTCCGCCGGACTATTATTGCCTGCTCAGAACGTCCCGCCAGGTTGGCCTTGAAGACATGGTCCTGAGCGTCGGCTGCGAGCCGTTCGGTCTAGGACAGGCCGAGCGTCGCGCTCCTGCTGATCGCGAGATCGAGCCCCGCCCGCCATCTTTTCTCCGGACCGAACGGAAGCTCGGTCAGTCGCTCCTCCATGAGTCCTATACCAGTCCTGAATTACCCTCGCTTTTCGGCGTTCCACTGCCCGGAGCAGACCCGTCCGCCTGCGGTCGACCACGTGCCGGTGCCGGAGTTGCTCGATAGTCGCCCCCTTATGCTCGCCTTGTCCTGCCCGCGCGAGATTTCGGCTGAAACCGAACCGTTAGGGCGAACCTGCCCGCGGACGTCGAACTTCTCCGGTCCGCCGTATTGAAGCAAGCCGCGCTGAACAACGACCGGGTAGCGATAGGCCCTGTCGCAAGCACCCTGCTGAGTTACGACTTCCACGCTCCAGGTCCCGTCAAACCTGGTGGCCTGAGCGAAAGCCGCGGTGGCGAATGGCGTGCACACTATGATCGCGCCGCAGCACCATGGAATAAGAACCGGTGAGAGTTTCATGAGTGTCGCTCCCGCACGTCCGAAAAATCGCGTCCCTCTAGATCATCGGACCGGAAATCGTATCCGGTCCGATGATCTAACCTTTTGTGTTTGCATCGGCTTTGCCCCGAAAACCGCAATCCACTTTTCGGGCCGATGCTTTAGCGGCTCTATTCACGCCAAGCGCTCTCTTCACGCCAAGCACAGATGCCGGGCCGTGCGCGTGGAGAGACGACCTCCTGCCGGCCGCAGAATCAGAAACCCAGATTTCGCCAGCGCGTTCCCTACGAACGTGGCCCGAGGGACATCGTACACCGACACCTGCGACCTACGCCGCCTTCCTGGTAGCGGTGCTGACGATAAAGCTAATGCCGGGACCCGAGACGATGCCGATTTTGACGCTGGTTGTCTCCACCAGATGGCCGCTTGACCGAAGCGTGAGCCATCGCTTGGCCCATGTCCCCTTAATCACCCAGGTCAGCCGTTGAGCTCAGCTCGATCAGATATTTCGAGGCAGCCGATGAGATCTCGCCTCGCATGCTGAGGTTGGCGCTCTACCGGAAAGCGGACGCGGGGGGGCACCACCGCCAAATGTCGGCTCTCGCCAATTCAGCGGCGGCTAACACCCGCTTTTGTAGGTTTAATGATCGGACCACGCGGCTGAATCGAAAACGATCACGTGAAATTCGCGCTTCGGGCAGGCATTCGCCAGCACGAACCCGCTTGGCGCGAGCGTGCTGACATCTCCCTCCGCCAGCATGTCCTTCCTGCCGTCTTCGGCGATGAGCTGGCCGCTGCCGCGGGTGACCACGATCGTTCTGGGCCCGGCTGGGCTCTTGAGTGATCTGCGTTCGCCCGGAGCCAGAGCGAGGCGCAGGGGCTGGACGGCGGTGGTGAGGGGTGACGGCATCTTTCGGCTCCAGTGCTATTGATATGCCGAAAGATGGCGTCGATCGCTGCGAGGATTAGCCGGGAATGCGCGAACGCGCTTATGGCACGGATTCATAAATGTGCCCGGTCATTCATGGCCTCTCGCCATAACGGCTATCGGTCGGAGCCGCTCGATGAAGCGTGCCGAAGGCCTATCCTTCATGTCCTGATCGATGGCGGCGCGAGCGATCGCGCCTTTCCAAGGAGGCAAACATGAAGATGCTCGGAGCCGCACTCGTCTCGCTTTGCGCCATCACCGGCGCCGAGGCGCAGACTCCGGACCGCCTTCGCGCCCTCGCCGAAACCGAGATCGGCTCGGTTTCGCCCGCTCTCGAAGCCTACACCCGTCGCGATCTGCTCGGTGAGGTCTGGAAGCGGCCGGGGCTCTCGCGCCGCGACCGCAGCGTCGTGACGATCGCGGCCCTGATCGCGAAGGGTCAGTCAGGCGAATTGCCGCGCTATCTCTCGCTCGCACTCGACAATGGCGTCGAGCCCTCCGAAATTTCGGAGATCATCACTCATCTCGCCTTCTACTCGAGCTGGGGGAACGGTATGGCGGCCGTCACTGCGGCGCGAGCGGTCTTCGCCGAGCGCAGCGTCAGCGCCGACCGCCTGCCGCCGGCCGAGCCTCAGCTCCTGCCGCTCGACGCCAAGGCCGAAGCCAGCCGCGAAGAGCGGGTGCAGGCCGATGTCGGCGCAGTCTCGCCGGGGCTCGTTCGGGACACAAGCGAGCTGCTCTTCAAGGATCTCTGGCTGAGGCCAGGTCTCTCTCCGCGAGACCGCAGCCTCATCACCGTGACCTCCCTGATTGCCAATGGGCAGGTCGCGCAAATGGGCTTTCACCTCGCCCGCGCCATGGACAACGGATTGACCCGGGAGCAGGCGGCGGAGGTCATCTCGCACCTGGCGTTCTATGCGGGCTGGCCGAACGCGTTCTCCGCCGTACCGATCGCCAAGACGGTCTTCGAGGCTCGCAAGCGCTGAGCCTCGATGCACACACCGCACATGACCTCGTCAAACGGGACTCTTGCCATGCGCCGCATGCTTGCTGCCGCAGCCACCTCCTTCGTCCTGTCCTCGGCCGCGCTTGCCGAAGGCGTACGCATCGACCGGAGCGGATCGAAGCCATCGGCGATCGGTTCAGCCGCCCATTTCGTCGGGCATGTCGTCGTCGACCCGTTCTACGAGGCTAAGACCTCGCTCGGCGGCCATGTCAGCTTTGCGCCCGGCGCGCGAACTGCCTGGCACACTCATCCGGCTGGTCAGGTGCTGATCGTCACTGACGGCACCGGCTGGATCCAGGAGGATGGCGGTGCGCGTCGCGAGATCCGCAGCGGCGACGTCGTCTCGATTGCGGCGGGCGTGCGCCACTGGCACGGCGCCACCTCCTCGACTGCGATGCGTCACATCGCCATCACCAATCTTCAGGACGGCAAGGGCGTCGACTGGCTGGAGCAGGTGACCGACGCCCAATTTGGGAATTGAGCTCGCCTCAGCCCGTCCCTGCGCGCAGCGCGTCGACGATCAGGCGGAACGCCGGGAGACTCTGCCGGCGGCTCGGATAATAGATGAAGTAGCCCGGAAAGGGCGGCGACCAGTCGTCAAGCAGGGTGACGAGCCTGCCCGCTGCGATCTCGTCCGCGACGATGTTCTCCGGCACATAGGCGACGCCATATCCGTTTGCCGCGGCATCGACCATGGGAAGCGTCGTGTTGAATGTGAGCTGGCCGTCGACGCGTACCCGAAGTTCCTGGCCGTCCTTTTCAAAGTCCCAAGCATAGAGGCCCCCCGACCGCGCTTGGCGCAGATTGATGCAGGTGTGCGCGACCAGCTCGTTTGGGTGCTCGGGCGCTGGATTCGCTGAGAGATAGTCCGGCGAGGCCACCGCAACGAGCCTCCAGTCCGGCCCGATCCTGACCGCGATCATGTCCTTTTCAACGCTTTCCCCCAACCGAATTCCAGCATCGAAGCCGTCCTCGACGATGTTGCGCAAACCATTGTCGATGCTGAACTCGACGTTGAGCTCGGGATAGGCCGATAGGACAGCCCGGAGCTTCGGCCAGACCAGCGTCTGCAGGGCGTGGTCCGAGAGCGTCAGCCGCACCGTTCCCGCCGGCTTGTCGCGCAGGCTCATCAAGGCGGCGATCTCCGCCTCGATCTCGCTGACACGCGGAGCGAGTGAGAGCCGCAGGCGCTCGCCCGCCTCGGTCGTGCCGACGCTGCGTGTCGTGCGCGTCAGCAGCCGTAGCCCCATTCGTGTCTCAAGCCGCTTGATCGTGTGGCTGAGCGTCGACTGCGTCACGCCGAGCTTGGCGGCAGCGCGCGTGAAGCTGCGCTCCTCGGCGACGGCCAGGAACCAGAGAAGATCGTCGAGGCCCGTCTTCATCATTCGCTCGCTCATGTCTTTGTGAGAGGCCACGATCATGGCCGTCACTGATTGCCCGAATGCCGATGTGATCGCCTGTGGCAGGCGTTCAGCCGCGACAGTCAGCCTTGCAGCCCTGCTTGAGCTCAGCAGATTAATCGATGGGATCGATTAATCCATTCCGATCCTGACGGCTAATCGTTCCCCCGGGTGGTGGTTAGGTTCTGGCGCAATCGTCATGGAGCGTGCCGAACAGATGACAGCCGCCGCAGCACATTCGAGGAGCGAACCCGTTTCCGCCTGGGGCGCCGTGATGTCGATGGCGCTGTGCGTTGCGATGCTGATCGCCTCGGAGTTCATGCCCGTCAGCCTGCTCACGCCGATGGCCGAAGGACTGCATGCCTCCGAGGGCCAGACCGGACAGGCGATTTCGATCAGCGGGCTCTTCGCGGTGGCGGCGAGCGTCGTGATTACCACTGCCGCGGGGACGATGAATCGGAAGTCGGTCCTGGTCGCAACAACAGCCTTGATGCTGCTCTCGCTGGTTCTGGTGGCGACGGCGCCGAACTTCACCGTGCTGATGATCGGGCGCGCCTTGCTCGGTCTGTGTATCGGCGCCTTCTGGGCGCTCGCTACCGCCGTGATCATGCGGCTGGTCCGGGAACGCGACGTGCCGCGGGCGCTCGCCCTGATGTATGGCGGGCAGGCGATCGCGGCTGCCTTCGCGGCCCCGATCGGCAGCTATCTCGGCGGCATCTTCGGCTGGCGTGCGGTGTTCTGGGCACTGACGCCGATCGTTGCCGCCAACCTCGTCTGGCACCTCGTCGCGCTGCCGTCGCTGCCTGTCGCGGAGCGGCAGGATCTGCGGACGATGCTCGGCTTGCTGAAACGCCGCTATTTCCTGCGAGGCCTTGCTGCCGCGATGCTGTCCTGGGGGGCGGCATTCTCCATGTTCACCTATCTGCGCCCGTTTCTGGAGCAGGTGACCGGTGCGGATGTGACAACCCTCTCAATCCTGCTCCTGATCTTGGGCTGTGCGGGCTTTCTCGGCACCTGGGCGTCCGGTCGCTTTCTGAGCGGCAGCGTCGCGCCGTTGCTGAGGCTGCCGGCGCTTTTCATGGGAAGCTGCACGCTCGGCCTCCTGCTCCTGGGAGGCGCGGTCATCACGGCGGGCCTGTTCCTGGCGATCTGGGGTGCGATGAACACCGCGATGTCGGTGATCTGGATGACCTGGATGTCGCAGAATGCCGATGACGCACCGGAGGCTGCGGGCAGCCTGATGGTCGCGGCGATCCAGGCGTCGATTCTCCTTGGCGCGGTCATCGGCGGGCTGCTGCTCGATGGCATCAGCATCGCCGCCACGCTGATCGGCAGCGTGGTCATGGCCGGTTTCGCTGTCGCGCTGATCGGCGACGGTCGCCACCTGCTGAAGTCCTGAAACCCGGGAGACCATCGATGCGCAGACCGAACCTCGCGGCACTGGCCCTTACTCTCGCACTGACTGGATCTGCCATGGCGCAAGAGCGCATTCTCATCGGCTCGGACTGGGGCAATGTCGCGGCCGAGATGGCGGACAATGATGCGGCGCGGGCGCTGGTCGGGATGTTGCCGCTGACGATCGAGATGCGCGACCATCTCCGCCAGGAGAAGACTGGCAATCTTCCGGCGCCCTTGCCCGCGCCCGCCCGGCAGACCGGCTTCTCGACCGGAACCCTCGGCCTCTGGAGCTCGAACCACTTCGTCATCTACTACCGCGACGGGGAGGTCTCGAAGCCTGGGATCGTTCTGCTCGGCCGCGTCACCGGCGATGTATCGATCTTCGACCGGCCCGGTCGCGTGACGTTACGCCTCGAACGCGCGCGGTGAATCCACGTTGAGAGCGGCGAGCCGGCACTCACGAGAACTTGCACGAACGCGGCTTGAGTTCCGCCCGCCAAAGGCGCTGCATGCCCCCATCAGGGCCTCGCTGTCGCGTAGCGCAATATGCCCGGGTTTCCCGGGTCGCTAAGAAGGAGATGCTGATGACTACCATCGTCGTGAATGGGATGGAGCGCCGCTATGACGGCGATCCGGAGATGCCGCTGCTCTGGTATCTGCGGGATGAGCTCGGCCTGACAGGCACCAAGTTCGGCTGCGGCGTCGCCGCCTGCGGAGCATGCACGATTCACCTCGATGGCATGGCGGTACGGGCCTGCCAGACGCCGATCTCGGCTGCGGCGGGGCTCACGGTCACGACGATCGAGGGGCTTTCTCCGGATGGCAACCATCCGGTGCAGGCAGCCTGGCGCGAGCTCAACGTTTCGCAATGCGGCTACTGCCAACCAGGGCAGATCATGCAGGCCAGCGCGCTGCTGAAGGAGACGCCCAACCCCAGGGACGAGGATATCGACAACGCAATGAGCGGCAATCTCTGCCGCTGCGGCACCTATCCGCGCATTCGCGCGGCCATCAAGCAGGCAGCCAAGGGGGTGCGCCCATGACGGAGCATCTTTTCGATCAAGGCGGCGCCCTCGTCAATGTCAGCCGCCGCTCCTTGCTGACGGGGGTCGGCGCCGGCGTCTTCGTGCTCGCCGCGGGCCTGCCCGCACCGTCGGGGGCGCAGGAGAAGAAATTCGGCGCCGACGGGATGCCGAATGGCTGGCGCGACGATCCGGCGGTCTTCATCTCCCTGGCCGAGGACGGCACCGTCACCGTGACCTGCCATCGCTCCGAGATGGGCCAGGGTGTCCGCACTTCGCTGGCGATGGTCGCGGCGGAGGAGCTCGAGGCCGACTGGGCGCGAGTGCGGGTCGCGCAAGCCTGGGCCGACGAAGAGCGCTTCGGCAATCAGGACACGGATGGATCGCGCAGCCTGCGCCACTGGTTCATGCCGATGCGCCGCGCCGGCGCTGCGGCGCGCACGATGCTCGAACAGGCGGCGGCAGCGCAATGGGGCGTCGCTGTCGCGCAGGTGCGTGCAGGCGACCACGCCGTCAGCCACGCCGCAAGCGGTCGCAGCCTGAGCTATGGCGCGCTCGCCAAGGCCGCATCGATGCTGCCGGTGCCCGATCGCGGCAGCCTGCGGCTCAAGCCGGCAACCGCCTTCCGTTATATCGGCAAGGATACGATCGGCCTCGTCGACAACCAGGACATCACCACGGGCAAGGCGGTCTACGGCATCGATGCCCAGATCGACGGCATGCTGTTCGCAGTCGTGGCGCGGCCGCCGGTCTATGGCGGCAAGGTCGCGTACCATGACGCTGCCGAGGCCTTGAAGGTGCCGGGCGTCGTCAAGGTCATCGCCATCGACCCTCCGGCGATTCCGTCCGAATTCGAGCCGCTCGGCGGGATAGCCGTGATCGCCCGCAATAGCTGGGCTGCCATCAAGGGCCGCGAGGCGCTGAAGATCACCTGGGAGGATGGCCCGAACGCGGTCTATTCCTCGGACAGCTATCGCGCCCGCCTCAGCGAGGCGGCGAGCAAGTCCGGGAAGGTCGTCCGGAACGAAGGCGATGTCGAGCGCGCCCTGGCCGGAGCGGCCAAGCGCGTCACAGCCGAGTATTACATTCCGCATCTCGCCCAGTCGCCGCTCGAACCGCCGGCAGCACTGGTGCGCATCGCCGACGGCGCGGCCGAAGCCTGGGCCTGCACCCAGGCGCCGCAGGTGACGCGGGCGCGCCTTGCAAAGCGCCTCGGCCTGCCCGTCGAGAAGGTGAAGGTCAACGTCACCCTGCTCGGGGGCGGCTTTGGCCGCAAATCCAAGCCCGACTTCGTCATCGAGGCCGGACTCTGCTCGCAGGCCATGGACGGGGCGCCGGTCAAGCTGATCTGGACGCGCGAGGACGACCTCCACCACGGCTACTATCACACGGTCTCCGTCGAGCGCCTGGAGGCCGGGCTCGACGCGTCCGGAAAGGTCACGGCCTGGCTGCATCGCAGCGCCGCTCCGACGATCGGCTCGATCTTCGCTCCCGATCCCAAGCATGAACTGCCTTTCGAGCTGGGCATGGGGCTGGTCAATCTGCCGTTCGCGATCCCGAACATCCGGGCCGAGAATCCGGAAGCCCCTGCCCATGTGCGCATCGGCTGGTTCAGGGCCGTCTCGAACATCCCCCATGCCTTCGCGGTCCAGTCCTTCGTCGCGGAACTCGCCGCTGCCGCCGGCCGCGATCCGAAGGATTATCTTCTGGAGCTGATCGGCCCGGCGAGGCTCATCGATCCGACCAAGATCGGCGACGCCTGGAACCATGGCGAGGATCCGGAGCGCTATCCGATCGACACCGGCCGTCTGCGCGCGGTGATCGAGACCGCGGCGAAAGGCATCGGCTGGGGGCGCACGCTGCCGAAGGGGAGCGGGCTCGGGATCGCCGGTCATTACAGCTTCGTCAGCTACATAGCGGTCGCGGTCGAGGTCACGGTGAGCGAGGGCGGGAGGCTTGCGATCCCGCGCGTCGACATCGCGATCGATTGCGGGCCGATGGTCAACCCGGACCGAGTCCGCTCGCAAATGGAAGGCGCCGTCATCATGGGCGCCGGCATTGCAAGCTCGGCCGAGATCTCCTTCAAGAACGGGCGTGCGCAACAGGACAACTTCGATACCTACGAGCTGACCCGCATGGATTCGGCGCCGCGCGATATTCGCGTGCATCTCCTGCCCACGAGCGATTACGAGCGGCCGCTCGGCGGCGTCGGCGAACCGGGCTTGCCGCCCGTCGCGCCAGCCATCGCCAACGCAGTGTTCGCTGCGACCGGCAAGCGGATCAGGCAACTGCCGATCCGCGATCAGCTCAGCGCCTGACCGGCTGTCGCCTTATAGGCTCGCCCGTCATCCGGACGAGCCTGAGGAACCATGGGGGCGTCTCGCGGATTGCGTCGACAATCGGGAAGGAGACGCGTGATGTCCCCTCGCTTTCTGCTGCTCGCCTGCACTGTATGCCAACCGGCATTCGTAGGCGTGGCTTCGGCATCTTCCTGCGCGGAGCGGATGGCCGCCCTCGAAATCCGCATCAACCAGGCAGCAGAGGCGGCCGCCTCGGCCTCCTCGGGGGGCCAGGGCGTCGCCGCGGCGCGCGAGAGCCAGGCGATGCAGTCCCGGGATCAGGGGCAGCCCATCGCCCCTGACAGCGTCCCACCCTTCCAGCAGGAGGGGAAGGAAGCCGCCGCCACCCGCCAAGCCGCGCAGGCGGGCGCGACCGCGTCATACAGGCCAGGGCCAGGCTGAACGAGGCCCGCGCCCGGGACGCCAGCGGCGACGGTCCCGGCTGTTCGGACCTGATCGGTCAGGCGGAACGGCAGCTCGAGGGCCCGTGAGCCGAAACGCAAGAGTAGCTTGCAGCTCCTGCGTCCTACGCCCGTCTCATCTGCGCCAAGAGGGCGATCGCACTCCCCGACGAGATAATTGCTGGAAAGCGGACGTCCCAGGAGTCAGCAATGGGCCGGATCGGGGCATGCCGGACTACTTCCGTAACGGGTCGGTTCCGGTCCTGACGCGGCTGCGCAGCGGAGGTTTGCTTTGGGGCGGAGACCCAAGTTCCGCTCATTAGTCCAATGGCGTGCAGTTCTGCTTCCGGGCGCGGCTGGTGCCTTCCGCGTGCTCGTGATCGTTCAGCAGATCGCCAGCGCCGGCACGTCACTCACGCGCAGCAGCACGATCATCGCCACGGGATCGACGTCCAGGAACCTGATCCGGTCAGCCTGATCCCATCAGCGTGCGGCAGGTTGCGGCGGGCGCAGCATCGGCGTCACGACCGGCGACGATCCGGCCTGGATGGTTCCGAGAATGTCGAACCCGTGGCGCTGATAGAGCGAGATGTTCCGCGGATTCGAGGATTCCAGATAGGCTGCGGCGCCCTCGGCGTCGCAGCGCGCGAGCGCATGACGCATCAGCGCGCTTCCGATGCCCTGGCCCTGCCGCGCCGGGTCGGCGCCGATCAGCGGCAGATACCAGTGCGGGACTTTTGGATGGTAGCGTTCCATCGCGTCGAAGATCGCGTCGACCTCGGACAGGATCGCCGGATCGGCGTTCTCCCGGATGAGGCGTTCGAGCGTCTCGATGTCGGGTTCCACGCCGGGCGGCAGCCACAAAGCCGCGCCGCCGAAATCCTCGCTCACATCGGCGCTGTCGCTGTCATAGGCGGCGGCGCCGAAGGCGCGGATCAGGTCGGGCATCACGGCGAGATAGGTCTGCGCGTCTCGCAACGACCAGCGCGCCATCGGATCGGCCGCGAAGGCAAGCGCGATGACCGCGGACACGGCGCTCTCCTCGGCGCGGGATGCGGAACGCACAGCAATGGACGTCATCGGATGGCCCGGATGGTTGCGGTCGTCTCCAGCGGATATGGGATCGCCGGCGCGCCGGCGCCATAACCACATCGCCCTGCGCGCTCAGCGCGGCGGCGGTCGCGTATCCAGGAGTGCGCGAAGTCCGCGCACGGTGTTCTCGTCAAAGCTGATGTCGATATCCACGCCGGAGCGGGTTTTCGTCCTCAGGATCAAGGTTCCATCGTCCGCCATCACGAAACTGGTCTGTTCGGCCAGGACAGCGCTGACGACGTCGGCATGGGAAGGGGAGCCGCGCAGGTCGGCGGCGTGCATGGCTGCAGCTTCGAACCGCGAGAGGAAATCCCCCTCGAGCAGGCGCGGAATGTGAAGGATGAAGCGGCGCCCATTGCTGTCCGTCAGATCGAGGCAGCTGCTTTGCCCGCTGGTGGAGGCGCCATGGCCATTGACGCGGCTCAAGAGGATCGTGGCGGGCTCTGTCATCCTGGCATTCCTCAAGCATCGGCCCGAAAAGTGGATTGCGGTTTTCGGGGTAAAGCCGATGCAAACACAAAGGGTTAGACCATCGGACCGGATACGGTTTCCGGTCCGATGGTCTAGGATTTGATGATGTCACCCGCCTCATTAGATCACGCTGCGTTTGGACGAAATCGTTCACACGCAGAAAACGTGATCAGAGCAAGCTTGATGCGAAAACCGTTGCCACTTTTTCGCAGCCGGCTCTAGGGGTTTCACGCCGAACTCGGAACCTGGATGGTTTTTGGTTCGGGGGCCAATCTCCAGCCACATCGGCCACCTGAAAGCGGACGCCGCGACAGTCCTCAAAGAACGCGGATCAATGTCTCTCGACCTTCCGTGGGCTTGACGACGAAGGCTCCTGAGCCGTTGCTATAACCCTACGGAATAATCCACCCCCGATTCCGACTTGGACAGCTTGGGACAATGGCTTCCACTATTCCCCAAACGGGAAAACGAGGGGATCAACGATGAAGCACTCTGTCTTGGGGCTTGCGAGCCTGATGATGGCAGCCTGCCTGCCGGTCGCGGGCTCGGCCCAGGAGACCTTGCTGCGCGTTGCCGGCGATGGCGACATCTCGACGCTCGACGCCCATCGCGCCAGCGCCACCAGCGACAAGACGCTGGTCGGCTGGATCTATAACGGCCTCGTCCGTTTCAAGCCGGGCAGCGCCGACCCGAAGGATCTCGAACCCGATCTCGCCGAACGCTGGGAGACCTCTGCCGACGGAAAGATCTGGACCTTCCATCTGCGCCCGGGCGTGAAGTTCGGGGGTGACTGGGGTACTCTCAGGGCCGACGACGTCGTCTATTCCCTGCAACGCTCGGCCGATCCCAAACGCTCGACCTTTTCCTCGGACTTCTCGGCCATCGAGACTGTGGAGAAGGTGGACGATCTCACTGTCCGCATCACGCTGAAATATGCCGACGTCAATTTCCTCGGCCGCGTCTCCAACTATCACGGCGGCAATATCGTCAGCCGCAAGGCGGCGGAGGAGCTGGGCGACACGTTCGGTGCGAAGCCTGTCGGCACCGGCCCCTTCGTCTTCGTCGAGCAGGTGACGCAGCAATATGTGAAGCTCGCCGCCCATCCCGGCTATTTCCGCGGCAAGCCGAAGATCGATACGATCACGGTGCGCGTGATCCCCTCCGATAGCGCCCGCGAACTCGCCTTCACCTCCGGCGAACTCGACCTGATGTACGGCAAGCGCGAGCAGCGCTGGGTCGATTCCGCCCGCCGCCGGCCCGGCTTCAACGTCGAGATCTTCCGGCCCGGCGAGTATCGGCTCCTGCACCTCAACCAGAGCTTGCCGCCGCTCGACGATATCCGCGTGCGCCGCGCCATTGCGGCCGCGATCAATGTCGACGACCTCGTGCGCTATGTCGGCAAGGATGTCGGCCCCAGGGGCTGCTCCGTCGTGCCGCCGGGCTATCTCGGCGAGGACTGCACGGTGCGCTACAGCTTCGATCTCGCCAAGGCGAAGGCGCTGCTGGCCGAGGCCGGGCACAAGGACGGCATCACGATCAAGGCCATCGTCTCCAACATCTCGGCGCAGCAGCCCTTCATGGAGATCATCCAGGCGCAGCTCGCCAAGGCCGGGATCAAGCTCGAGATGCAGGTCGTCGACCACCCGACCTATCAGAGCCAGACCCGCAAGGACCTGAGCGCTCTCGTCTTCTACGGCGCGGCGCGCTTTCCGATCGCCGACACCTATCTCAGCGAGTTCTTCCACTCGCGCGCCATCGTCGGCACGCCGACCGCCGCGACGAACTTCTCGCATTGTGCCGTTGCGGACAAGCAGATCGAGCAGGCCCGCACCGCGCCCGACGCCGAGGCCCAGAAGGCCCTCTGGAAGGAGGCGCAGCAGAAGATCATGGACAATGTCTGCGCCATCCCCCTGTTCGAGTTGCGTCAGGTCTGGGCGCGCAGCGATCGGCTGGATTTCGGCTACGAGCTGAAGGGCGCCCTGAACCTCGCGCCGCCGATCACCGAGGCGGCCACGCTGAAGCCGCGCTGAGCGCGACCGCTTCGACGGGCGCGCAAGACCAGCCTTGCCCGACGATCTGCGCCGGGTTGGCCTGCTGTGGAGTGGCGACCCCGCTCCACCGCGCGACGTTCTCGCGACGATTAGGCTCGGCTTGGATCAATCCTGGCCCGGGGTGAGGATCGTTCGCGAAATCTCGGCCGCGGCTTCCCGCGCGCCGTCCAGGAAGGCATCGACGAGCCGGGCGTTGCGGCTGTCGCGGATGCGGCAGAGCTGGAAGTCGAGCTGAACGGCCGGCGCGAAGGCGCGTATGGCGACCTTGCCCCGCAGGCCCCCGACGGCCGATGGATGGACCAACGATACGCCGACACCGGCGGCCACGAACTCGCAGAGCGTCGGCGAAATGCTGACGACCATGACGATCTCCGGCGCGACGCCGTGAGCGTCAAAGACCTGCCCGATGCGCCGGCTCGTAAAACTCTCCGGATCGAATGAGACGAAGGCGGTTCCGTCGAGATCCTGGGGCGTGATCACGCTCCTTTCGGTCAGCGGGTGGTCGAGCGGCAGGATGCAGACGAGCGGATGAGCCATCAGCGGCTCGGAGACGACGTAAGGGTTGTCGATCGGTGAGACGGTGAACCCGACGTCGAGCTTTCGGGTGACGAGCCCGTCGGCGATCCATTGTGAGCTGCGCGACTGCACCGAGCAGAAGACACCCGGCTGGCGGGCGAGGAAGCGCGTCGTCGCCTGCTGGATGAAGGCGCCCGAGAGCGCCGGCATGACGCCGATCAGCAGGCGGCTCTGCTCGTCGCGGCGGATCGCCTCGACCGCATTCTCGACCTGGCGCACCCCGGCGAAGATCCGGTCGATCTCTTCGTAGAGCCGCATCCCGCGCCGGGTCAGCACGAGCCGTCCCTTGACGCGGTCGAACAGCTGCAGAGCCGTGTCTTCCTCGAGATGGGCGATCAGCTTGCTCATGGCCGGCTGCGAGATGTTCATCATCTCGGCTGCGCGGCTCACCGTGCCGTATTCGATCACCGCCTTGAAGGCCTCGACCTGACGCAGGTTGAGCCGTCGCACCATTGTATAACCCTGGAGAATAGCATCGAGAGAAAAACGACTTTGACGAATTACAACATGGCTCCCTAACGTCAAAACCGGCAAGGGGTTTTCACATGCGGCCGGATATCATCGTCATCGGAGGGGGCACGGTCGGCGCGGCGATCGCGTATGGCCTCGCCAGGACGCGGCATCAGGTTCTGTTGCTCGATGGCGACGACGGCGATTTCCGGGCGGCCCGCGCCAATTTCGGGCTGGTCTGGCTGCAGGGCAAGGGGCTCGGCATGCCGGCCTATCAGGCGCTGACGCGCGGCAGCATCGCGCTGTGGCGCGGCTTCCGCGATGAACTCGAGGCCGAGGCGGGGATCGAGCTCTGCTACGAGCAGAATGGCGGGCTCGCCTTCTGCCTGGGCGAAGCGGGCTTCGAGAAGCGCCGCCTCGAGCTCCTGCGGCTGCATAACCAGGGCGGCGAGGGCGAGCCTGACTGGGAGATGCTCGATCGCCCGGCGCTGGAGCGCCTGCTGCCGAAGGTCACGCTTGGCCCTGACGTGACGGGGGCGAGCTTCGGTCGGCACGACGGCCACGCCAATCCGCTGCGGCTGCTGGCGGCCCTGCATGGAGCGCTGGCGCGCCACGGCGGCAGCCTTCGCCATCGGGCCCGCGTCGAGCGGATCGAGCCGGCTGGCCGGGATTTCCGCCTCGTGCTCGACGGCGAGACGCTGGTTGCGCCGCGGATCGTCATCGCGGCGGGTCTCGGTTCGCCCGCCCTGGCCCGGCAGGTCGGGCTCGAGGTGCCGCTGCATCCCGAGCGCGGGCAGGTGCTCGTCACCGAGCGGCTCGAACCGTTCCTGCCGCTGCCGGCGAGCGGGCTGCGCCAGACCGGCGAAGGCACGGTGATGATCGGCGCGACCAAGGAGCACACCGGCTTCGACGCGTCGACGACGGCTGACGCTGCCGCCCGGCTGAGCCGCAAGACGGTCGAGATCGTCCCCGCGCTGGCCAAGGCCCGGCTCGTGCGGCAATGGGCGGGCCTCCGGATCATGACGCCCGACGGCTACCCGATCTATGCGCAGTCGCAGAGCCATCCCGGCGCTTTCGTCGCGCTCTGCCATTCCGGCGTGACGCTCGCGGCCTTCCATGCCGAGGCGCTGGCGGGAGCGATCGCCGCCGGCATCCTGCCGGAAAGCCTTTCTCCCTTTCACCAGAGACGCTTCGATGTTCCGCAAGCTGCATGATCCCGGCGCGCAAGCCGTAACCGTCCTCATCGACGGGCAGCCCGTCATCGCCGAGCTCGGCGAAAGCGTCGCCGCGGTGCTGCTGCGCCAGCCCGAAGCCTGGAGCCGCACCACGCCGGTCTCGCAGAGCCCGCGCGCGCCTTACTGCATGATGGGCGTCTGCTTCGAATGTCTCGTCGAGGTCGACGGCCTGGGGTCCGTGCAAGGCTGCCTGACGCCGGTTCGCAACGGCATGCGCATCGCCCGCCAGCAGGGCCCCAGGAGATTGTCGGCATGCAGGAAATTGTCGGCATGCAGGAAATTGTCGGCATGAATGCGAACGAGACCGATCTCCTGATCGTCGGTGCAGGCCCTGCCGGCATGGCGGCTGCCGTGACCGCGCGCAGCCACGGCCTCTCCGTGCGCGTCGTCGACGATCAGCCGACGCCCGGCGGCCAGATCTGGCGCGGGATCGAGACCGTCGCGGCGACGCCGCGACTGGCCCGGCTCGGCGAGGCCTATCGGGCCGGAGCGGAAAAGGCCGCCGCCTTCCGGGCCTGCGGCGCGCTCTACGAGCCGGACAGCCAGCTCTGGCAGATCGAGCCCGGTTTTCGCGCCTTCCTGACGCGCGAGGGCCAGGCGCGCCGCGTGGCTGCGCGGGCGATCATCCTCGCCACCGGCGCGCAGGAGCGCCCCGCGCCGTTTCCAGGCTGGACGCTGCCGGGCGTGCTGACGGTCGGCGCGGCGCAGATCCTGCTGAAGACGGCGAATTCCGTGCCGTCGAGCCCGGTCTGGATCGCCGGCTGCGGGCCGCTGCCGCTGCTCTACATGACGCAGCTGCTCGCGGCGGGCGGCACGATCGCCGGCTTCCTCGACACCATGCCGCGCGGGCGCATCGGTGCGGCGCTGCGCCATCTGCCGCAAGGTCTCGGTCGCCTCGGCGATCTCGCCAAGGGCCTGCTCTGGTCGCTCGCGCTGAAGCGGGCCGGGTTCCCGATCATCCGCCATGTCGCGGAGCTTCGCGCCGCGGGGGAAGGGCGGCTCGAAAGCCTGCATTACCGCACGCAGGAGGGGAGGGAAGGCGAGGTCGCCGCCGAGGTGCTGCTGATCCATGAGGGCGTGGTGCCGAGTATCCATGTTCCGCTCGCGCTGGGTTGCGCGGTGAGCTGGCATGCCGGCCAGCACTGCTATGTCCCGGAGCTCGACGGCTGGGGCGAGACCTCGCAGGCGAATGTCTTCGTCGCGGGCGACGGTGCCGGCATCGGCGGCGCCGAGGCGGCCGAGCCGCGCGGGCGGATCGCCGCGCTGCGCGTTGCCGCCAGGCTGGGCAGGCTCGGCGAAGGCAGCGCAGACGCCGCCGCCCGGACGGAGCGGGCCAGGCTCGCCCGCGCTCTCGCCTTGCGGCCCTTCCTCGATGCGCTCTATGCGCCGCGTCCGCAGGTCTTCGCTCCCGTCGATGAGACGCTCGTCTGCCGCTGCGAGGAGGTCACGGCCGGCGAGCTGCGCGCCCGCGCCGTGCAGGGGCGCCCTGGCCCGAACCAGATCAAGGCCTTCACCCGTGCCGGCATGGGCCCCTGCCAGGGCCGGCAATGCGGCTACACCATGGCCCATATCATCGCGGCCGCGCAGCAGCGTCCGGTCGGGGAGGTCGGTTTCCAACGCATCCGCCCGCCGCTGAAGCCGGTGACGCTCGGCGAGCTGGCGAGCCTCGACGAGCGGGAGCCGGCGGCATGAATGTCGAAGCGTTCGACGTTGCGGTCGTCGGCGGGGGCCTGCACGGCTTGTCGGCGGCCCTGCATCTGGCCCGGGCCGGCCGGCGCGTGGCGGTGATCGAGCGGCGCTGGACCGGCCGGCACGCGTCCGGCGCCACCGCGGCCGGTGTGCGCACGCTGGGCCGCGACATCGCCGAGATCCCGATCTCGCTCGAAGCGATGGAGATGTGGCACGCGATCGCGACGATCGTCGGCGACCCTTGCGGTTTCCATGCCCACGGCCAGCTCCGCATCGCGGAGACCAGGGAGCAGATGCCGGCCTTGCTCCAGCGCGAGGCGGCCATCCGCGTGCTCGGCCACCGGCATGAAGAGATCATCGACGCTGCGGAGCTGCGCCGCCTCGTGCCGGCCTTGAGCCCGCACTGCGTCGGGGCGCTGGTGGCGCGGCGCGACGGCGCCGCCGATCCGCACCGCACCATTCTCGCCTTCCGCCGCGCTTGCGAGGCAGCTGGTGTCGTCATCGCCGAGGGCTGCGGCGTCGGGGCGGTCGATCGGCAGGGCAATGCCTGGCTGCTCGCGTGCGGCGAGCGCCGCTTCCGCGCGCCCATCGTGGTCAACGCGGCCGGCGCCTGGGCCGCCCGGCTCGCGGCCCTGTTCGGCGACGAGATCGCGCTCGGAGTCCGGGCCTCGATGATGATCGTGACGGAGCGCCTCGCGCCGCTGCTCGATCCCGTCGTCAGCGTCGTCGGCCGGGCGCTCTCCTTCAAGCAATCGGACCAGGGCACGCTGGTGATCGGCGGCGGTTTGCAGGGCGTGGCCGATCTCGACCGGGAGCGCAGCAGCGTCGACTTCACCGAGCTGGCCAAGGGCGCGCGGGCCGCAAGCGACCTTTTCCCCGCTGTGCGCGGCGTGCGCATCGCGCGCTGCTGGACCGGGATCGAGGCGCAGACGCGCGACCATCTGCCGGTCATCGGAGCCTCGCCGAACGCGCCTGGCCTGTTCCATGCCTTCGGTTTCTCCGGTCACGGCTTTCAGCTCGTCCCGGTCGTCGGCGCGATCCTGACGGATCTCGTCACCGAGGGAACGACGCGTCGCGAGATCGCCGCCTTCGCGCCGCGGCGCCTGATGCAGGAAAGGGTCGCAGCATGATGAGTTACGTTTTCAGGCGCGTCCTGCTCGCCGTGCCGACGCTGTTCCTGATGCTGACGGCGATCTTCGTGCTGGTGCGGCTCGTGCCGGGCGATGCCGCCTCCGTCATCCTCGGCGACCAGGCAAGCGCCGCCTCGCTCGCCGCGCTCAGGGAAAAGCTCGGGCTCGACCAGCCGGTTCCGGTCCAGTACATCGCCTTCCTCGGCAAGGTCCTGACCGGCGATCTCGGCCAGTCGCTGAGCAGCGGCCGCAGCGTCGTCCAGGAGGTGCTGCTCGTCCTGCCCTCGACGATCGAGCTCACCGTCGCAGCGGTCGCCATCGGCCTCGTCCTTGGCCTGCCGCTCGGGGTTGCCGCCGCGCTCAGCCGCAGCGGCTGGATCGACTATGTCTCGCGCGTCGTCTCGCTGGTCGGCCTGTCCTTCCCCGCCTTCGTCTCCGGCATCCTGATGCTGATCGTCTTCTCGATCCAGCTCGGCTGGTTTCCGGTGCTCGGCAACACCAGTGGCGCCGGCAGCCTCGCCGAGCGGTTGCGGGCCCTGGCGCTGCCGGCGCTCAATCTCGGCATCATCATGACAGCCTATGTGATGCGCGTGACGCGCGCCGCGATGCTGGGTGTCCTGACCGAGGACTATATCCGCACGGCCCGCGCCAAGGGGGTGGGCCCGGGCCAGCTCGTGGTGACGCATGCGCTGCGCAACAGTCTGATCCCGATCATCACCGTGGTCGGGCTGTATTTCGGCACGCTGATCGGCAATTCGGTGCTGACCGAGATCATCTTCAACCGCCCGGGGCTGGGCAAGCTGATCATCGGCGCGCTCAACGCCCGCGACTACACGCTGCTGCAGGGGCTGATGATCATCTTCGCCATCTGCGTCATCGTCGTGAACACATTGACCGACCTGGCCTACGGCCTCGTCGACCCAAGGGTGAAATACACATGAGCACTGTCGCCACCACGACCGTCGAAATGCGGCCGGGCGGCCTCTGGCTCGCCTTCTCGCAGAACAAGCTGGCCTGGGTCGGGCTCGTCCTGCTCACGCTCATCATTCTGGTCGCGATCTTCGCGCCCTGGCTTGCTCCCCATGATCCGTTCGAGCAGAACATCGTCATGCGGCTCGAGCCGCCCTCATCCGAGTTCTGGCTCGGCACCGACAGCTATGGCCGCGATGTGCTCTCGCGGCTGATCTACGGCGCGCGCATTTCGCTCTTCGTCGGTTTCGTCGCCATCTTGATCGCCATGCTGGTCGGCACGACGATCGGCGTGCTGGCCGGCTATATCGGCGGATTGTTCGACCAGATCGTCATGGGCGTCCTCGACGTGTTGCTGGCCTTCCCGACGCTGCTGCTCGGACTGATGATCGCCGCCATGCTCGGCGCGAGCCTGGAGAACCTGATCATCGCGATCGCCGTCACGGAAGTCGCGCCGTTTGCCCGCGTGGCGCGCGCTCCGACCATGACGCTGCGCCAGCGCGATTTTGTCGAGGCGAGCCGCTCCTATGGCTGCGGGCCGTTTCGGATCATGACGCACCATATCCTGCCCAACATGATGTCGGATGTGGTGGTGATGAGCTCGCTCTGGCTCGCCTCCGCGATCCGCACCGAAGCCTCGCTCAGCTTCATCGGCCTCGGCGTGCCGCCGCCGGCCGCGACCTGGGGCAGCATGATCCGCGAGGGCTTCGAGAACATTCTCGATGCCTGGTGGCTCGCCGTCTTCCCGAGCCTCGCGATCCTGGCGACGGTGTTGGCGCTGAACCTTCTCGGCGACGCCCTGCGCGACGCATCCGATCCCCGGACCCGCTCGAGATGAGGGCAATGACCGTTCTGGCCTCGGGTCATCAGAGAAGTTGGAGCGAGCCTGCGGCTGTTTTACCGCGCTCGGTTTTCAAATCGAACGCGACCTTCTGCCCTTCAGTCAGAGTCATCATGCCAGCCTCTTTCACGGCCGTGATGTGGACAAACACATCCTTGCCGCCATCCGAAGGCTGAATGAACCCGAAACCCTTCTCACTATTGAACCATTTCACGTTTCCGGTCGCCATAGTCGCATCCCCTGAAGTTTGCGTCTTTCGGGTCTCCAGGTGCTCGTGTCCGAAGACCCCTGGCGAAAGAATTGCCCGAAAACACAAGGTTGTCGAGACCAAACGTGAAGCATGACGGTCCGGCGAATACGATCAGTTTAATACCGCAACTGTGAGTTGCCATCGACTAGCGATGAAACGTCAAGATAAACGTCCGATCGTGGCGTATCGACAGCACGCAGCCCTGCCGAGCGACTTTCCCCAAGGTGATGGTGGGAGGTCACGGTGGCCACCTGAAAGCGGATGTCGCGACAGTCCTTGAAGTCGACCGTGTCGGCGGGCTCAACCTTGCGAGGAACTTAATCGGCGCCATTGGATTGGTTTGACTGGCGAATAATCGCTCGGCTGGTGCGATGACGGCGATCCGTGGGCGCCCTTTGGACCCGGTCTCCGTCGTCGCAGTCGCCATGATGCCGTGCACGGAGTGGGATGGGCGCGAGTAGCTGTCACGAAGCACAGAAGCGCACGAAGCACGGATGTGCATGAACCAGAGATGTGCATGAACCAGAGATGTGCACGAACCACAGAAGTAATGAACGGCGCAGTGCGATCATAGCTCAGGTCGACAAACAAGCAGGGACGTTCGGTGCAGCCCTGGCAGCCTCCTATCGAGGACTATGGAATCATTGGTGACTGCCGGACAGCCGCCTTGATCTCGCGCGAGGGATCCATCGACTGGCTATGCCTGCCGGGGTTCTCCGACCCATCCGTCTTTGGCGGAATTCTCGATTATCGGACGGGCGGCAGCTTCCTGGTCGGACCGCGCGAGGAGGCCGCGATCTCGCGTCGCTATCTTGAAAGGACGCCGGTCCTCGAAACGATTTTCGAAACGGCGGACGGCACGATTCGCCTCATCGATCTTGTTCCTGTTCTCGATGGCCTGAACACGTGCCAACCGATGCGTGAGATGCTGCGCATCGTCGAGGGGGTATCGGGCGAGACCGATCTGGAAATCCGCATCGAACCGCGGCCGAACTACGGACGAACGAGGCCGTGGATCAGAAACCGTGGCAGGCTGGGCTGGAGCTACAGCTGGTCGAACGAGCTCCTGACGGTTCACGCTGATGTCAGCCTCGAGCGAGCCGGGGATGCGCTCCAGGGCTCGGTTCGCGTTCGCGCCGGCGAGCGCCTCTGTTTGAGCCTGTGTTACGTCAAGGGCGATCTGGACGTACTGCCCCTGCTCGGAGAGGATGCCGACGGGCGGCTCGCACGGACAGTGAGTTGGTGGCAAGGCTGGGCCGGCCGTTGCAGCTACGACGGTCCGTACAAGGAAGCGGTCCTGCGAAGCGCCCTCACGCTCAAGCTTCTCAGTTTTTCGCTATCGGGGGCAATCATTGCGGCTCCCACTGCGTCGCTGCCCGAGGCGATCGGCGGCGCGCGCAATTGGGACTATCGCTATTGCTGGCTGCGTGACGCCGGGCTGACGATGCAGGCCTTTGTCGGGCTGGAGCTTCAGACCGAAGCGCGTTCGTTTCTCGACTGGCTGCTGCATGCAACCCGACTGAGCTGGCCCGAACTGCAGGTCGTTTACGATGTTTATGGCCGCACCCGCTTGCCGGAAGACGAACTCGACCATTTCGCGGGCTACCGCGGGTCAAGGCCGGTTCGCATCGGCAATGGCGCGTACTCGCAAGTTCAGCTCGACGTCTATGGCGAGGTCATTTTCGCAGCAGACGCCTATGTGGGCGGCGGCGGGACACTGGAGCCAGTGGAATGCCGCATGCTCGCCGGGTTCGGCAAAGTCGTCTGCAAGACATGGCGCGATGCCGATCATGGCATCTGGGAGAAGCGCGACAAGCGCAGGCATTACACCTTCTCGAAGCTGATGTGCTGGCTCGCGCTCGACCGCCTGCTGCGGCTCAATGAAAAAGCCGTTCTCAGCCTGGGGGGCCTTGCGGATCGGTTTGGGCGGGAAAGAGGCCTGATTGCCGACGTGATCGAGCGCCAGGGCTTCAACCCGAAGATCGCCAGCTATACCGGCGAGCTCGATGGCACGACCGTGGACGCCAGCCTGTTGCTGATGCCGTGCATCGGCTACAGACCTGCTGACGATCCCCGGGTTCTCTCGACATATCAGCGCATTTCAGACCGCCTCGGGCGAAATGGCCTGCTCTACCGCTATGAACGCGAATCTGCTGCGCCTGGCAGCGACGAAGGCGCTTTCGGTATCTGCAGTTTCTGGGCGGCTCACCACCTGGCCTGCCGCGGCGACGTCGAGGCGGCAAGGCGCCTCTTCGAACATGTCCTCTCCTTCGGCAACGAGCTTGGATTATTTGGCGAGGAGATCGACCCGGAAACCGGAGCGGCCCTCGGGAACTTTCCGCAAGCCTTTACCCATGTCGGGCTGATCAACGCTGCGATCGCCATCGAAAAAGCGGCGAAAAGCTGAGAGCCTCCGATGTTCGGTGATCATTCAGCCCCGCTCCACTCTCTCCTCCTTTGGGGCCTGATCGCGACGGTCGCCATGACCTCCATTCTGGAAGGAAGCCGCGGGTTCGGTCTGTCCCGGATGAGCCTGCCATTCCTGGTGGGGACTTTCTTCCTCGGGAGCAGGAAGTGGGCCTTTATTCTTGGCTTCACGCTCTATGTCATCGGCGGCTGGCTTTTCGCATTTCTGTATTATGTCCTGTTTGCCAGCGTCGGCCTCTACACATGGTGGTTTGGCGCATTCGCCGGATTCCTGCACAGCCTGTTCCTGCTGACGGCGGCGTTGCCGCTCCTGCCTTACGTGCATCCCCGCATGGCCTCGGAGTATCATGGCGTGACGACGACAAGGCGGCTGGAGCCGCCGGGCTTCCTGGCCATGAATTACGGCTATCAAACGCCTGTTGTGACGGTGCTGGGCCAAACCGTGTACGGTGCGACGCTCGGTGGTTTCTCGCAATTGCACAACGCGATGATCATCGGTTGAGTGTGCCCCCATGCTTGACGACAGCAGGGGCGACGAAGACCGCCCGCCATGGGCTGCTTCAATTGGCAAGATGCCGGAGGGGGGGCGTCTGATCTTGCCTGCTGAGCTTACCTGCTGATCAAGTAACCCCCGACAAGCATCAGCCCCATGCCCACGCCCTTTTGCAGCATCTTCATGCGGCCCAGCGATTCCTTGCTCACCCCTGGAAGAAACGTTGTCAGCAGGATCCCGAGGACAAGGACGAAAAGCGGCTGGAACGAATTCACGACAAGAACCAGCGCGACCGGCGCCTGGAGCGTCGCGTAAAGCGTGACGGCTTCGCTGACGCTGAACAACGTCCGGCTCACCGCGATAAGGCCAAGCGCGGCGACCTTCTGTTGTTTGAAGAGGCCGATGAAATCTCTGCGGTAACGCGGTACGCAGATGAGAAGGGCCAAGCCGGCGATCACCTGGCCGGCGAAACCCCAGAAAAGCGCAACCCAAAAACCCCTGTCGACAGCGATCAGCTTGAAGATGACGCCATTGATCGCGCTCAGGAATGACGCCGCCAGCATCAAGGCGACAACATGTTTCTTGAACCGTATTCCCCGCCGGCCAAACTCCAACGACAAGGCAATCGCACCGACAATGATGACGAGCGAACCACATCCTTGCGCAAGCGTGATCGTTTCACCCAGGATGAAATAACCGAGGCAGTAAGCAAAGATCGGAACCGTCTGATAAAACGGTGTGACGAAAGAGGCCTCGTCGATGTCGAGTGCGTGGAGATAGCAAACAGCGGAGAAGACGCTCAGCATGCCGGTGACGACAAGCGCTGATCCCTGGACAAGGCTGACCTCGTACACGTCGGGCTGAATGAACAACAGGATCGGGATCGCCACCCCGCTGAACAGCGAAGAGAATATGACGATCGATCCGATCGTTTTCTCCTTGAGATATCTCGACAGCAGGAACTTGTCGTTGTGATTGGCGCAGGCGAGGAGGAACGGAGCCCACAGGGCGATGAAAAACCAGTTCATGGTCGACGCTCCGCCGGGAACTGTCCTCACCTGCCGCCGAGGCGGAGACCGTAGCCGAGGCCGATGACGACTGCCGCCCCCTCGCGGGCATCCCACCGCGTCAGAGCGAAAGCTGGATTCTTCGCGGATCGAGCGATCCTACACGCTTCTGTGCCCCCCCTTAAACCTGGCGCCAAAGCATCGGCCCGAAAAGTGGATTGCGGTTTTCGGAAAAAGACGATGCGACGCACAGAGCATCGGCCCGAAAAGTGGATTGCGGTTTTCGGAAAAAGACGATCCGAACGCACAGAGCATCGGCTCGATGATCTTGCAGCCTTGCCGGACGATGCGGCGCTGGCCTTGCATGTCCGCGCATCCAGCCGGGATGACGCGACCCGATCGAATGGGCGCCGGGTTCCGCTGGAGCGCGGGTTTCGCTGGAGCGCGGGTTCCTCTGGAGCGAATGAGTGCAAGCGCTCCCTGGTGTGGACTGCAGCAGCCGCTTTCGAGGAACCTATCGGGAAAAATCGGGTTGGTTGGTTTGGCGTCAGAGCCGTTTTTACGGATGATACAGACGGGGGAATCCCGTGAGGTTTGCGAAGCCGCCCGCTGATGTCATGCCCCGCTCCGTGCGTCGTCGAGCGGCGGCCGATCTCGAGACCTTTTCGCGGGGGCGGGCGCCGGGCACGCAACGACGCGCGCCGTGGTCAAGCTTTCGCGGCGTCGCGACCACTCCCGTCGCCGACAGCACGGACCTCCAGGCGTTCTTTGATCGATGCGCCGCGACGGGATCTGCCGAGCAGCACGGTCACCCGCAGCGGCTGCTCGCCTACCGGCTCGCGCTTGTGCGGAGCCTGGCCCGGCCCCGGCCGAGCGATGTCGTCCTCGACCTCGGGTGCGGCACGGGCCATCACCTCCTCGCCCTTGCACCTGAAATTGAGCGCGGCATCGGCATCGACGTCTCGCCGGGCATGATCGAATTGGCGCGCGCTCGTCTCCGGAGCGCGCCAGGGAGGGCCAATCTGAATTTCGAGACGGGCAATGCCGAGGAACTGACAGACATCGCGGACCAATCCATCGATCTGGCGATCTGCATCGGCGCTTTCGAACACATGCTGGACAAGCGAGCCGTGCTGGCGAGCATCCACAGGGTGCTGAAGCCCGGCGGCCGCTTTTTCTGCCTGGCACCGGATGCCGATTACGTCTGGTATCGGACCATCGCGCCGCTGCTGGGATGGTCCACCAGGCATCTTTCCAGCGACCGGATGCTGAATCGCGCCGAATTTTCCGCTCTGCTCGATCAGGCTGGGTTTCGCCACATCCAGTCTGCGCCCTGGACGTTCATTCCTAGGGGCGACGTGCCCGCGCTCGTCGCAAACCTGCTCGCTGTCCTTGATGCGGTCGGCCGGCTGGCTCGGTCAGATGCTCTTCGCGGCGGCCTCGCACTCTGCGCCTGGAAGCAGGCGAAACCCACGCAACCGAAACCCGCTTAACCGAAACCCGCCTGGCAAGAAGAGGAGGGGCGTGATGGCGACGCCTGTCGGAGCTTACGGCGATCTGCCTTTCCGCAAGGGCGTCTCCCGTGGCCCGGGCCTGGTTCGGGACGCCGGCGTCGAAGCGCGGGTCGTGTTCGCCGTGCCTGGTGATCTCGCCACGCCGACGGGAGGGTATCGCTATGACCGGCGCATCATCCAGGAGCTTCGGCGGGCAGGCTGGCAGGTGGATGTGCTCGACATCGGCGACGGCTTTCCGTACCCGAGCAGCGCGCAGCGCGCGACCGCGCTGGAGAGGCTGTCCGGGGTGCCGGGCGGCTATCCGGTTGTGATCGATGGGCTGGCGTTCGGGGCGCTGCCCGAGGCCGGCGCACTCCGGTCGCGCACGCCGCTCATCGCCCTGGTGCACCTGCCGCTCGCGCTGGAACCTGGTCTGGCCAGCGCGCAGGCGGAGGCCTTCCGCAGGAGCGAGCGCGCCGCGCTTGCGGCCGCCGCGCGCGTCGTCGTCACGAGCGAGGCCAGCGCGCGGATCGTGGCCGCCGATTACGGCGTCCAGTCTCGGCGCATCACCGTCGTGCGTCCAGGCAATGATCCGGTTCCGCGGGCGCTGGGCAGCAATGACGGTCTTGTGCGCCTTCTCTCGGTCGGAACGGTGGCGCCAGGCAAAGGCTACGATGTGCTGATCGCGGCGGTTGCCACCCTTGCCGACATGCCGTGGCGGCTGACGATTGCCGGTGACCGGACGCGCAACCCGGGCGTCGCGGCCCGGCTCGACGCCGATATCGCAGCCCACGGTCTCGCCGACAGGGTGGCCGTGCTCGGCGCCGTGCCGCCCGAGCGCATCCTCGACCTGTATCTGGCATCCGACGTGTTCGTGCTCGCGTCGCGCTTCGAAAGCTATGGGATGGTGCTCACCGAAGCGATCGCGCACGGGCTGCCGGTGGTGTCGACCATGGCAGGCGCAATCCCCGACACGGTGCCGGCGGGGACCGGCCTCCTGGTGCCGCCTGATGACGTGGCCGCATTGGCCCACGCCCTGCGCCGCCTGATCAGTGATCGTGCCGAACGACAGCGGCTCGCCGCGAACGCATGTGCGGCAGCGGCGCAGCTCCCCACATGGCATGATTCCGCCCGGCTCCTTGCCGGCGCAATCGAGACGGTCGGCAAACCTCTTTTCAGCAGGGAGACGGCCGCAGGACGACGGATGTGAGGCGATAACAGCCTCAACCCCGCGCGCAGCCTCAGCAAACACCGCCAAATGGTCTTATCCACACGGCCTCCACCCATCTTCGACATTGCGCAGCCCGGCAGCCGAGCCCGGATCGCCCGCGACAAGGCCGCATGTTTAGCTGGCTCTAGAAACGGTCGGGCTGTGGCCCCAGCTTCGCCCGCCTCAGCCCGATCTCCGGGAGGAGCAGGGCCTACCCACCCAGCCACATCCCGCATTCCTTGGCTGCATCGACGAACGCCGCGCGGGCCTGATCCGGAGTGCCCTTGCCGCCGAGCGCATCCAGGCAGGCAGCAACGGCCAATCGCCATTTCGGCCCGCTCTCCTGCCACGTCAGAAGCTGTTCGGCCGCACGCTCGACCGAACTGATGGAGATGCTCAGCCCGGGTTTGTCGGTCATGACCGAGACGGGCGGTTGAAACCACATGCGTGCCAATGGCTTCTCCCTAAGATCGAATCTCCCTGAGCGGCTCTGCAGCCCGGCAGCCAGGCGTAATCCCGCCCAAGAGAGCGGCCCGCTATCCCCAGCCTAAACCAGCTCATCATACGGAATGATCCGCAGCATCTGTTTTACCCGCATCGCTTCGAAGAGTTGCCGATCATGACCCGAGATCAGCGAGCAAGGAGGCGGCGCTCAAGCAGCGCCTGCATGTCACGGCGGCCGTCGGCGATGACGAGGATGAAGACCTTGCTCCCGATGACGCGATAGATCAGGCGATACGGATCGAGCAGAACCTGCCGGAATTCCCGAATTCCGAGCGTTTCAAGTTCCTTGGGAATGCTGCCCCGGTCCGGGTAGCGCTCCAGTGTATGGATTTTCTCAAGGAATGCATCGAGTAACGATTCGGCCGCCTCGGCTGAACGATGTTCGGCCAGATACACGTGGATGGTTTCGAGGTCATCTTCCGCGCCTTGCGTCAATTCGACCTCGAAGCGCTCTTCCGTCATCAACGATCAGCCGCTTTCGCGCGCAGCCTTTCGACAACAGAGCGAGCTGGCTTCGTCTTGCCGGCGTCGATATCCTGATTGCCGATGGCTAGCAGCTTTAACAGTGCGAGCGTCTCTTGCGTCTGCTCGAAAGAGGCGACGTCCTGGATCACCGCCTTGGCCTCGCCATTCTGCGTGATCACCATGGGCTCCCGCCTCTCGGCGAGGTTCAAGAGGATGTCGGCTGCGTTGGCCTTCAAATAGCTGATCGGCTTCACCTGGGCCGAATATCGCATCGCTACCTCGCGGTCTAAATTCAGACCAAATATAGTCCGAACGCCTGTGCGCCGCAATGACGGCGCAAGATGCAGCCAGGACTGTCCCGTGTGGATGAGCTGCGGCGCCAGGAGCGGCGCGGCTGCCGACCAGCGCAGCCTGGCTCGCCGACGTCCTCGCCCGAAACCGTCTCGACGAGCTTCCGCCCTGGAACTGGCGACACTTGCGAGACCACGATCGTCTTTGTGCCGCGCGAGACCAGCGTCTTGAGAGAGACCGGGCCGGGCCCGCCATCCCCAGCGGAAGAGAGCGCGAGCAGGATCTCGTCGCCGATCTCCGGGCGGCGGCCGTCCTCGTCGGAATAGATCTTCTTTCCCGCGCGATAGAGGGGAGGTTGCTGATCAGGTGATCGCGAAAGCGCGCTTGCGCCCGGCGGTGGGGGCTGCGCGGTATAACGGATATCATCGCCGAGGTCGGGAATGACCGGACTGTCGGTTGCGATCTAGCTGTGGAGCCTCAACAGGTTGTTCTCGTCGAGAGCGAGTCTGCTGATGGGTGTCTTTGCCTGGATTCCGGCATGGGGTCGATGCCAGTTGTAGTGATGGAGCCAGCGCGGCAGCTCCTCCGTTCGCCGCTCTGAGTGGTCGTAGGGCCTCGCATAAGCCCATTCGCGCAGCGCGGTCTGGATGAAGCGTTCGGCCTTGCCGTTGGTCTTGGGCGTGTAGGGCCGTGTCCTGATGTGGCGCAGGCCGAGATCGCGACAGGCGTCGCGGAAGGCGTGGGCTTTGTAGCAGGAGCCGTTGTCGGTCATGACGCGGGCGACGGTGACGCCGAGGTGTTCGTAATAGGCGACGGCGGCGCGCAGGAAGGCGACCGCGCTGATCGCCTTCTCATCCGGCTTCATCTCGACGAAGGCCAGCCGGGAGGCATCGTCGATGCAGACATGGGCGAACTCCCAGCCAGCCCCGACGCTGCGACCGCCGCCGCGATCCCCGGTGACGCGATGCCCCGGCTCGCTGAACCGATTGAGCTTCTTGATGTCGAGATGGATCAGCTCGCCAGGATGAGCGCGCTCGTAGCGGCGCACCGGCTCGGCCGGATCGAGGTCACGCATCCGGCTCAGCCGCGCCCGCCGCAGGATCCGGCTCACCGTGGCTGGCGAGACGCCAACCTGCTTGGCGATCGCCTTGCCGCTCAGCCGCTGGCGGCGCAGCGCGATGGTCTGCTCAACCTGGCCTTCGGGCGTCGGACGATGCAGCCGGCGCGGACGCGACGAGCGGTCGGCCAGACCCGCCAGGCCCCCGGCGGCGAAGCGCGCCATCCATTTACGGACGGTCTTCAGGCTGACGCCGACGCAGACCGCGATCTCGCCAGGCCTGCGCCCATCGGCCGCCATCCCGACGATCCGCTCTCGACCCAGCGGCGTCAGCCGGGCATTCTTGTGGATGTTCATCCGGTTCCTCCCAGAGGGCTCTGAAGTGTCGCAACCTCAGCTTCCTCGCTCGGGACCGGATGGACAACCTATTGAGAGCTCACATCTAGCAAGGTAGCAACTGTCCGGAGTTTGGACCGAAACTGGAACACGGCTTGTTATAGAGAACGCCGGAGCGGCCTTCGGTTGGGAAGGAATAGGAGTAGGTCGGCGGGCCCGAGACACGCCCTTGCAGCGGAGTGCGGTAGCTCGGACGCCGCATCGCTTCGTCGATGGCGACACGCGTCAAGACGCCAGCGACACCGGCAAGGCCCCCACCGAGAGCGCCGCCGATCAAATCCAGCGCGATGTCGCGCTGCGCTTGGGCCTGGGCCTGGGCTTGGGCCTGCGGCGTAGCCGTGAAGGAACTGAGCGCGACAACGGAAATCGCCCAAGCGCGGTGCATGCTACGTACTTTCTCGCGGTTTCAGTAGGGCGTGCTACCAAATCCCGCCTTTCGGGCGCGCTAAGAAATTGAGTAAGCACAACTTTAAGGCGATCTACGAGAGCTGGGGCCAAGCGCGGACAATCCGACCCAATATTCCACGGCCATGATCGTGAGCCTGCCGAACCTTCACCCTTGGGTGTCCTGCTCAGCCGCCTGGTGTGCGCAGCCCTCAGCCCTAAACCCCAACAACTCGTCATACGGAATAATCCGCAGGATCTGTTTCACCCGCCGCCCTGAGGAGTGGTGCCTGGCGCCTGAGCGAGAAACAGAGGATCAGCGGGACGAAATACGGCATCTGCCGTATTGAGCGCCGCGGGCGGAACCTTGAAATTGCAGGCATGAGCCTCCGTGCGGAGGCCTTTTGCTCCCGCCCGAGGTGGCTTTTGTCTTTTCGAGCCAAGCCCGCCATCGCCGCCCTGTTGCTGACGACGGCCCTGACCAGCGCAGCCGCTGCCCAGTCGACGGGTCTCCTGACCGATCCGAACACGTGGCGGACGCCGGAATATCTGGCGCAATGGGGCCTCGACACCATCAATGCCGCGAAGGCCTATGCCCGAGGCGTCGATGGCACCGGTGTCCTGGTCGGGGTCATCGATACCGGCATCTTCGCCGGCCATTCCGAGTTCATCGGTCGCTATGGCGGAGGCTACGACTACCCCACCGGAACGGCGCAGGCGATCGATCGCAGCGGGCACGGCACGATGGTTTCATCAGTCATCGCCGCCAACCGTGACGGCACCGGCATGCACGGGGTCGCCCCCGGCGCCACGCTCGTCGTGGCCGGAGCCGAAATCGAGTTGGGATGGGTCGAAACGGATCTCACGACGCGAGCCTATGCCGATCTGCAGGCGCGCGGCGTCCGTATCATCAATAACAGCTACGGCGATGACCGCCCGATTACGGCATTCACGCGGGACAGCATTCTGGCGGAATATGCGTCAGACATCCCCACCTTTCGGCGCGCAGTCGCTGCAGGGGTTCTCAGCATCTGGGGCACGGCGAACCAGGGTCTCGACCAGCCGAGTGCCCAGGCTGGACTGCCTCATATCTTCCCGGAGCTGGAGCGCGGCTGGCTGGCCGTGGCGGGCTATGCGGCCGGCTACGAGCCCTGGTATACCAACCGCTGCGGCGTGGCGAAGAACTGGTGCCTGACGGCGCCCGGCGGGGGCGACTGGTTCGGCACCGAATTTCCCGATGATCCCATCGTCGTGGCCAACAACAGCGGCGGCTACTCCAAGGTTTACGGCACCTCGGTCGCAGCGCCGCATGTCGCCGGCGCAGCCGCGCTGGTGTGGCAGATGTTTCCGTTCTTCACGGCCGATCAGGTGCGCCAGACGCTGCTCGGCACGGCGCGCGACATCGGTGATCCGGGGGTGGACGAAAAATTCGGCTACGGGTTGCTCGATGTCGGCAAGGCGGTGCTCGGTCCCGGCCGATTCGACTGGGGCGATTTCGTCGTCGAGCAGCCGGGGGGCGTCGCTTTCTTCGAGAACGACATCGTCGGCGCGGGCGGCCTGGTCAAGCGCGGCGGCGGCGAACTCGTCCTGACCGGGCACAGCGCCTATGCCGGGGCGACGCGCGTCGAGGGCGGCTTCCTCTCCGTGATGGGCAGCATCGCCTCAGCCACCACGGTCAGCGGGCTCGGTGTCCTGGCCGGCTCCGGCGTGATCAACGGCGCGGTCGACAATGCCGGCACCGTCTGGGCCGGCGACGGATATGGCGTCGGCGTGCTCACGATCAACGGCAACTATGTGCAGCGCCCCGAGGGCGTGCTGGTCCAGCAGATCGACGGCACGGGAGGCCTCAACCACCTCGCCGTCACCGGCACGGCGAGCCTTGCCGGCCGCGTCGCCTTCGCCGGCGGGAACACGCTTCTGCCGCGCCTGCTCAGCATGCCGGTGCTCAGCGCCGGCGAAGGCATCAGCGGCCGCTTCGATGGTGTCGAGGGGCCGGCCGGCGACGGCACGGCCGCCTTCATTCGGGCGAGCCTGCGCTATCAGCCCCGCGTCGCCTATCTCGACATCCGCACGCTGCCGTTCGACAGCCCGCAGGTCTGCGCCTCCGCCAACCAGTGCGCGGCTGGCAGCGGCCTGGAGCGCGGCGTCGCCGGCGGGGATCGCGACCTGCGCGCGGTGGCGGCGCTGCTGCAGTCGGCCGGCACGCGCGCCGGCGCGCAGCGGGCGCTCGCCGCGCTGTCTGGCGAGACGCAGGCCAATCTCGGCACGCTGGCGCTCGGCGGCTTCTCGCCCTTCGCAGGAATGATCGAGCGGCGCCTTGCCGCGCGGCGCGCCGGCCCGGCCGAGCCCAGCGGCGGATGGAGCCCGGCGCTGGCCTATGCGCCGGGCGCGACGAACGACCCGCTGGCGGCGATGCTGAGGCAGCTCCCGGCCGCCCGGGCGGCGCCCGAGAGCAGCGCCTGGCTGCGTGGCTACGGCCTGTTCGGCAGGCTGGGCGGCGACGTCAATGCGGGCGGCGGCGCCTATCGGGGCGGCGGCGCGATCGGCGGCGTCGACCGGCAGTTCACGCCCTCGTTCCTGGCCGGCGTCAGCGTCGGCTATTCCAGCATGGATGCCGATTTCCGCAATTTTGCCGGCAATGGCAGCGTCAAGGCCTATGAGGGCGCGCTCTATGGCAGCCATGCCAGCGGCCCGCTGCGGCTCGACGGCATCCTGGGCTATGCCCGCCTCGGCTTCGACAGCCAGCGCAGCATCGCCTTCGGTGCCCTGTCGCGCCGGGCCCGCGCCGAATACGATGGCGACCGCTTCAGCGGCGCGCTGGAGGCCGGCTACGGCGTCGATCTCGGCTGGTCGAAGGTCGAGCCGCTGGCCGGGCTGCGCTACACCTTTCTGCGCCAGGACGGCGTCAGCGAGACCGGTGCCGGCAGCATCGGCCTGAGGACCCCATCGCAATCGGCGCAAAGCCTGCTCGGCAGCCTTGGCCTGCGTCTGGCGACGAGCTTCGACATCGGCACGAGCCGCCTCGCGCTCGAGGCGCGCGGGCGCTGGCAGCATGAATTCCTCGACGACGTGATGGTGCTGAACGCGTCCTTCATCGGCGCCCCGGCCGCCAGCTTCCCGGTGCGGGGCGCCCGGGTCGCGCGCGACAGCGCGGTCATCGGCGCCGGCCTCTCGCTCCAGATCGGCCGCAGGCTGACCCTGTTCGCCGATTACGACGCCAGCCTGAACGGCGACGTCACCGCCCACGCCGCGACGGCCGGGCTGCGCGTGACCTGGTAGAGGGCAAGGCCGTGCGGGAGCGGCAGTTGCGATGCGGCATGGCCCAGCGCGCGACCAGCGTCGTGACAGAGACCGGGCCAGGCTCGCCGTTCTCGTCGGCATGGACGCCAGTGCCTTGATCGATCGCCGCGGCCAGAGGGCCGGATGTCGTCGCGACGTCCGCAACCGGTCGGGCACCGCGAGTGCGACGCCGGGTAAAAAGACGTCACGGGAAAGCCGGAACTACGGCTCGCAGCGGTCAGGCTGCTCGAGCCTCGGGACGTGCGGGTCGACAAGGAGGCCTGCCTGAAGAGGCCTGCGCGCGCGGGTGTCGCCCAGCCCCGAAGACGCTCAGCCGGTGAAACCCATCATCGCGTTCAAGATGGCTGACGCCAGTTTTGTCGACCAGACGAATCTGATGTCCGGGCTCACTGAGGCGCCCAACCTGATGGATCTCAACCCCTTCGCGTTCGAGAATCTCATCGCCAACCTGTTTGGTCAGATGGGCTTGGAGAGCAAGCTCACGCGTTCGGCCGGGGATGGTGGGGGTCGACTGCGTCGCCTTCGACACGCGACCGGGATTGGCTGGCAAGGTCATCATTCAGGCCAAGCGATCTCTTCGGCTCGATGATGAACGAAGTCGCGAACAAGGGCATTCTCGTCACCACCAGCGACTATGGACCCGACGCCGTCACCTTCACCACGGATAAGCCGATTGAACTGATCGATGGCCGCGGGTTGCGCGTTCTGCTGCAAGCGATTGGAACGCAGGCGCGAATCGTTTTCCCGGAGCAGAATTGAAAGCGGCCTCGGGCATCGCAGGTCAGGAGCCGTCTGACGATCTGGTCGCTGCGCCGGCCGGAAAGGGCATCCAGGACGCCGGAAACGAACTCACGGCTGGATAAGACTTGGGGGCAACGTCAGCTCTTCTGCTTTTTGGGCAGGCCGTCCGAGCATGCTTCGCCTTGACGGTGGTGCAGGCGCAATGCCTGATTGCGGCATTCGCCGACGCATATTTTTCTGCGGATGTGGTTGCTTTCTCAGGGGGCCTGGGCCATCTCTAGCAATAACAAGACCCGCCACGCCTCGGACGAAGCCTTCGGGCTTCGCACTGCGCACCCCGGCGGGTTTCTTGTTTTTGGGCCCTGCCAGTTGCGCAGTCGCGGATGAAGTTTACCAAGCCCTCACTTTCGATTTCCGATCAGATTGTGTTGCTCGTGCGGCGAGGCATGGCGGTGCCAGACCCGGCGCGCGCCGAGCACTTCCTGCGCCATATCAGCTACTATCGGTTGCGAGCCTACTGGCTGCCTTTTGAGCAGCCAGCTGCGGCCGACGGCGACCACACGTTCCGCAAGGGAACATCCTTCGAAGATGCGCTGCAGCTCTACATGTTCGACCGGCATCTGCGCTTGCTCGTCATGGACGCGGTTGAGCGAATCGAAGTCTCGCTGCGCGGCGGCTGGGCGCACCATCTGGCGGTCACCTATGGGCCTCACGGCTACATCAATCCGCAGATCTATGGCGATCCCGCCAACTACGCGACGGCTCTCGCGAGCCTGATCGAGGAAATCGGCAGATCACGAGATACCTTCATTATCCACTACGGCCGAAAATACTCTGATCCGCAGCTGCCACCCATCTGGATGGCCGCTGAAGTCATGTCGCTGGGGCGGCTTTCGAAATGGATCGGTAATCTGGGCGCACGTGCTGACCGCCAAGCTATCGCCAAGACCTACGGATTGGACGAAAAGGTGCTGCTTTCCATCGCGCACCATCTCACTGTCGTGCGCAACATCTGCGCGCACCATGGCCGCCTCTGGAACAAGCAGTTCACGGTCACGATGATGGTCCCGAATTCGCCAGGGTCGCTCAAACTGGCAATGAACCCGCAGACGACGCGCAAGCTCTACAACACGCTCGCGACGGTTGGATACATGCTGCAGGTCATTGCGCCCGGCAGCGAGTGGCGGAGGCATCTGATCGAACTGCTGGACGCATACCCATTGGCACCGCCGGCGGAGATGGGCTTCCCGGCCAACTGGCGCGTCTTGCCAGCTTGGCGACTGCCGCCAGCGTGAGGTGTCATCGCCGGCGGTGACCGGATACCCCTTGGACGGGCCAGCAGGCCGTCCAACATCGGGGCAGGCCTAAACCCCGAACAACTGGTCATAGGGGATGATGCGCAGCATCCCCCGCATGGCGTCGAAGCGCAGTTCCTTCGGCGGGTGTGACTTGCGAGACGAGGATCGTCCTGGCGCCGCGCGAGACCAGCGTCTTGACATGGACGGGGCCGGGCTCGCCATCCCCGTCGGAATAGAGCTCGAGCAGGACCTCGTCGCCGATCTCCGGGCGGCGGCCGTCCTCGTCGGCACAGATCTTCTTTCGCGTGCGGCAGAGCGGGTACGTGCTGTTCGTCAAGGACCGCGCCAAACGCGGCATCGGGATCGCCAGGCGCCGTTTTGGGGCGCAAAGCCGACATTCGCTGTTGGACGATGATCCAACCTCCGTTCTTTGCGCGCGGCTGACGGGTCGCAGTCGTGCGAGTGCAACGGCCGCGGGGGCGCTCACATCAGATCATTCCATCGAGCCATGACTCGACAATGCGGACGAGCTGGTCAGGGGCTTCCAGCGGCACCATATGTCCGGCGCCTTCGATGACGACGAGTTCCGCATCGGGTATCCCCGCTCGCAACTGCTCTGCTTCCTCGACGCTGCGGACCCGGTCATCAGCGGATGCGACGATCAAGGTCGGACACGCGATCTCCCCGAGCCGATCGAGGTCGCTGCTCCGTGGATGCGCTGCCTGTCGCATGAAGACGTCGCCACCCAGGCGCTTGGCCATCTCCCGCACGCGGTCGACCAACGGGTCGTCGCTGCTTCGCGAATGGTGAAGCGTGCGCATCACCGAGGCTCGGCTCAGGCCGGCATAGCCGTGCGAGGCGACCCTTTCAACCGAACGAACCTTGCGCTCGGCTTCGTCGGGCGTATCGGCTCGGCCCGAGGTGGCGACGAGCACAAGCGCCTGAACGCGGTCCGGAGCCCTGCGGGCGATCTCCCGCGCGACGTATCCACCCATCGAGAAGCCGATCGCCACGAAGCGTTCCGGGGCCTGTGAAAGCACGCCTTCGGCCATCCCTTCGATGGTGTCGTGGCCGGTGAGGTCGCCATGGAAGAGCGTGTGGCGACGGGCCAGCGCGGGCGCCACCTCGCGCCAAAGTTCGGCGCCCAGCATGAAGCCGGGAAGCAGGACGAGGTTCAACGGGTCGTCCTCCACTCTATGAAACTCGGCGCTATAGCGTGACGGCCTGCAAGGAAAACTGCTTCCCGGACTCAAGGGGGATCAGCCTCTCGGAGAGGAAGGCGAAGCCGGTCCCTTCCGCAGCCTTATGGAAGTCATCTCAAACCCCCAGCAACTCGTCATACGGGATGATCCGCAGCATCTGCTTCACCCGCAGCGCGTCGAAGCGCAGTTCCTTCGGCGGGTTGTACTGGGAGACGACGATCGTCCTGGCGCCGCGCGCGACCAGCGTCTTGACATAGACCGGGCCAGGCTCGCCATCCTCGTCGGAATAGAGCTCGAGCAACACCTCGTCGCCGATCTCGGGGCGGCGGCCGTCCTCGTCGGCATAGATCTTCTTTCCCGCGCGATAGAGCGGGTACATGCTGTTCGTGATCAGGTTGACCGCAAAGGCGCGCTTGCGGCCGGCCAGCGCCGGAGGCCGGGTGGTGCGCTCCAGCACATCGCCGTTCAGCCGGAAATCGCCATCCTCCTCGCTGCCGCCGACCGCCGTGCCCATCACGGGCAGGTCGCGCGCGCCGCCGAGCGGCTTCAAAAGCTCAGGCTGGCCGGCGATCGCGGCATTGGGCTCGGGCTCGTCATCGCCCGCCATCAGCGCGCCGTCCAGGATCAGGTGCTTCAGCCCGACGGCGGCGAGCACGCTGGTCAGGTGCTTCGAGCGCCGGGTCTGGCCATCCTCGATCTTCTTGATCGCGACCTGGGAGACGCCGATGCGCCGCGCCAGCTCGGCCTGCGACCAGCCAAGTGCGTTGCGGGCATCCTTGATGAGCGGGCCGAGTTCCATAGCCCAATCAATAACTTAGGATATCGCGGCCGTCTCGATAACTTTTGTGATTGACTAATCATAACTTAAGTTATCAATATGGAGCATGACCTCAGCCGCTCACCTGACCTCAATCCACTCAGCGACGCCAGTCGCGCCAGCGACGCCGGGCGCGCCGGCGACGCCAGTCGATTCCGCGACGCCGGGCGCTGCCCTGACGCCGCCCGAGCTTTTGCGCCGCGAGATCCAGCGCGCCGGTTCCGAAGCGAGGCTCGCCACTGCTGCCGGCTGTTCGCAGGTGGCGATCAACAAGGCGAAGCGCGCCGCTTCCGTCTCGCCCTGGATGGCGCTCAGGCTCGAGGCCGCGACCGGCGTGCCGCGCCAGCACTGGCGCCCCGATCTCTGGCCGGGAAACGGCGTGCCGGGCGAGACGCCGGAGCAGGCCTTGCCGGAGAGGGCCGCGCCATGGCCCCCGCAGCCCGCCCGCATCGCCCGGTTCCGCAAACCTGTTTGCGTGACGCAGCTCGCTTTCCCGCTCGACAGGAGGCATCCATGACCGCGCTACCGATCCAGGGCTATGCCCGGGAGTATGGCAGCGCCGCCGAGATGCTGGCGGCCTATCGCGCCCGGCAGGCGCTGCCGTGGAAACAGGCGGCGAAACCGGACGAGCCGGCGCAGGCTATCATGCGGCCCGCGCGCGAAGCACCCGCCCGGAGCGAGACAAGCGCCCGCCAGGCCGAGAGCCGCGAGACCGGCAAGCGCGAGGCCGGCAAGCGCGAGGTGGGCAGGCAGCAAGCGGAGACCCGGCCAGGCGCGGTGCCCTGGGCAGTGGTGCGCAGGCAGTATCGCCTGTTCCATGCCAGCATGCCGCCGCGTGGCAAGGCCCGCGCCGGCGAGATCATCGCCGCGGTCGCAGCTGAGACCGGCATCGCCGTCGATGCGATCAAGGGCGAGCAGCGCGTCGCGCCCATCGCCCAGGCGCGCCAGCTCGCGATCTGGCGGGTGGCGGGCGAGACCGAATTGTCGCTCTCCGAGATCGGGCGGCTGTTCCACCGCGACCACACCACCGTTCTCCACGCGATCCGCGTCATCAATCAGCGCCGCGGCGCCGATGTCCGTTCCTATGGCGGGGTTCCGGCCGCCCGAACCGACGAGGGCAAGAGATCCGCGAACCAGGCATCCGCGAACACGGCATCCCCGAACAAGGCATCCCCCAACGAGGCTCCTGCCGGCCGCAAGCCCGCAGGCGGGACGGCGGTGGCGCCATGATGGCCGCACCCGATCCCAGCCCCCGCGGGCAGGGCAGCGCTCGCTGCCTGTCGCAGCAGCGTCATCTTCGCCAGTCCCCCTGCCGTCATCGCCCGAGAGGTGTCCGCTTGAGCCGCCAGTCCCGTCCTCGTGCCGGCTTGATGCAGGGCCGCACAATCATGGTAGTCTGCAAGTCTATCGGTGATGTCGCGCGCGCATCCGAGCCGAAGACCAGGGGTCTATTGGCGAAGGCGTCCGGGAGGATCGTCGGGGACAGGGAACTCTATCGCGGGGGCGCGAGATGAGCCGTGCCTGGATGCCGCTCTATGTTGCCGATTACCTCGCAAGCACGGGGCATCTCAGCGCGGCCGAGAACGGCGCCTATCTGCTGCTGATCATGCATTACTGGCAAAATGGCGGGCTCCCCGGCGAGGACCGAAGGCTCGCCCGGATCGCCCGGATGTCGCCGGCCGAGTGGGAGGACAGCCGCGACGTGCTCGCCGAGCTGTTCGAGGAGGGCTGGGTCCATAAGCGCATCGAGGCGGAGCTGAAGGTCGCCGCCGAGATCAGCGGGCAGGCGCGGGCCAAGGCCGTCCGGCGCTGGCAGGGCCCTGCGGCAGATGCCGGGGCGAATGCTGTGGCAGATGCCGGTGCAAATGCTGCAGCTGATGCCGGGGCAGATGCTGCAGCTCATGCTGGCGCTATGCCGGGGCAGATGCCGGGGCAATGCCAATCACAATCACCTACTACAACAGTATCTAACGATCCTGTTGTAGTGCGCGCCAAGGCGCCGCCCGAACACGTCCAGATCCTGGATTGCCTGAAATCGGTTCTTTCGGATGAGCGGGCTGTGGGCGTCATCGCCCATCGCAAGAAGCTGAAAAAGCCCCTCACGCTTCACGCCGCCAGGATCCTTGCCACGGAACTCGCATCCGTCACCGAGCCCGACAAGGCCGCGGACCTGATGATTTTGCGGGGCTGGCTGGGCTTCTGTGCCGAATGGGGCGTCAATGCCGGGCTCACGCTCGCATCCCCGCCGGGCCAGCCTGGGAGCGATGCCGCGTCCGGCGTCAGGATCTCGCCGGTCGACGATCCCGAAGCCTGGGATGCGTGGCGGCAGGCGAGGGGAGGCAAGCCCCTTCCGACCGACAAGACAGGCAGGTGGACCGTGCCCACCCGTCTTCCCCCGAGCACCACCCAACATGAGAGGGAGCAGGCAGCATGAATGAGCGATCCCCCGTTGGCATTCCCGACGAGGCCATCCTGAGCGGGCCGCAGCTCGACTGGCGACATGTCGATGGCCCGGCGATGTGGTGGGACTCGGATATCCACTGGCTGACACGGTGGGAGCGCCTGAAGCTCTGGCTGCACCTGACCACCGCCGACGAACTCGCCTGCATGCACTGGCCTGCGTTCGCGCTGCGCCGCTTCGTGCTTCTGGCGCAGCGCACGGCCTGCCCGGGCACTGAGACGCCCACCCCCGGAAACCCGAACCCGAGCACCGGCGAGCCCTAGCCAACAAACGCTGGAGTTTCTGACAGCGTGCGCCCGGCTGCGGGCGCGCGATGGCGGGCGGCTGCGCCGAGTTCCCGGCGAGAGGCCCGCACCAACCCAAGCCAACCCAAGCCAACCAGAGGAAGAAGACGAGATGGCACGCGCAGGACGCAAACCCCGCATCGATGTCGGCCGCTACCCGAACGGCCGGATCAGGAATGCCGAGCGGGGCGAACGCCCCGACAAGATCATGGCGGTGGCGCTCGCGCAGCCGCACCGCCGGGGCAATGCCTCGCCGATGGCCGGCTATGCCTTCGGCCGGATGTTTCTGGGCGGCATGATCGACCGGCGCCAGTTCGAGGCGGCCGAGACGGTGACGCGCCGTTTCGTGCGCTATCACCGCCACATCACCGACAGCCTCCCCAAGCTGCCGAGCATGGTCGCCGAGCTGGTGGCGGGCACGACAGGCGAGGGCGCCGATCTCGACGACGAGACGGTGGCCAAAATCCGCTCGGAGTATCGCGAGCTGCAGGATGCGCTGGCCGATGTCGGCCTGCACCATGACGGCAACGCGATCCTGATGCGGGTCTGCGTGCTCGACCGCGACATCACCGACCACGCGACCATGGGCACCTTCCGCTGCGCGCTGAACACCATCGCGCATCGGCTCCGGTTGAGCTGATGGCGTAGTTCAAGGTGGTGATTTGCGCCCGTGTCAGCGATGACCGGGCGCTTGTTCGTTTCAGACCCAACGAGGATGCCGCCGCCTTTCGCCGAAACGCTCCGCTGGCGTCTGCTTCAACCCACGACCATCCTCGACAGGTTCTCTGGGGCAGCCGGCACCGAGCCCGGCCTTGTCGGTTCTGTTCAGGCTGCAACCCGCAGCTTCAACCCGAGCGCCTTCATCACGCCCATCAGGGTTGAAAGGCGAGGGTCTCCCTTCTCGCTCAGGGCGCGATAGAGCGCCTCGCGCGTCACGCCGGCGTCCTTCGCCACCTGCGTCATGCCGCGCGCCCGCGCGACCTCGCCAAGAGCCTTGGCAAGAAACGCCGGGTCATCCTCATCGAAGGCGGCCTCGAGATAGGCGACCTGCTGCTCAGGGGTCTTGAGATACTCCTGGATATCGAATCTGGTCGTTTCGAGGGGCATGTCTCAGGCCTCCTTTGCCATTCGCTTGGCCTTTGCGATATCCGCCGATTGGCTGCTCTTGTCGCCGCCGTACAGCAACGGCGTCGTTGGTCAATGAAGCCCTCTGCTCTTGCCTCATCTCTCTCTTGTCTGCACTGCTGTCTAATTGGAGTTTAAGGGTTCCGAGCTGATATAGTTCTATGAAACTTCCGTTCTTTGGCCGCAAATCATCATCATCGCCTTCGCGAACACCGGATTCGCCGCCGTCAGTCAGCGGAAATGGCGAGGTCCATCCAGGGCATCGCGCCGTGCTCGATCATCTGCGCAGGATTGAGGCCACGCAGCCACTCGCACGCCCACAGCTCGTCGGCCGTATCCTATTCGATATGGTAGGCAAGATGATCGCAAACGATCGCGGCGTGCGCATGGAAGATCTCCTCGCGATCCTCGCATCATGCGGCGGTTTCTCCTGCTTGTCCGCCGCGTTCAGCGAAGTCCTCGGCCCTACTCCCCCGACCGGCAACAATCTGACGGTGGTGGAAGGCAAGGACGGCCATCGCTATTTCTTCGGCGACCTTCCCAACCGCTATCTCATCGAGAGCGAATTCGCGCTGCTCGGCTTGGCTTTGGGCATGGCTCAAGCTTGCGGCGGAACTGTCTCCCTGGATATGGCGCACCAGACCATGCGTCGGGTCGCGAACACCGTAGGCGGGGACGAATTCGGAAAGCCGGAGCTTCCCACCGAGCATCGTCCCGGCGATTTCCCGATCAACTACGTTCGCGACCACTGGCCGAAGGCTCTCGAAGCGCTAAACTTCTATGAAGTACCGCCAACGTTGCGACCGGCCGCGATTGGCTTTGCGCTTCAGCGCGCGATCGAGGCGGGCCAGGATGCTATCGATCCGACGATGGCGGCGCGGATCGTGATTGAGTGCGCCGTTCCGATGGCCAAGATCGATCCGGAGCGACTTGTCTAAGCTCGGATTCACCCACCTGCGACCGTCGGAATGTCTGCTCATGAGCAAGGCCCCCCGGCGGCTTTAGGGAGTGGGACCGGCGCGGGTGATCTGCGCCCGCCAGGAATGACCGGGCGCTTCCGCGTTCTGGTCTCGCAACCCTGCGACCCTGCCTGAGGTCTCAAATGCGCAACGCGCCGGTCTCCGCTCGCCGACTTCTGCTTTCAACGCGGGGGTCGCAGGTGGCGTCTTCCGACCAGGCAGCCCTGATCGGAAGAGCCGGGGCTATTTACCCAGCTGGCTGACCGGGAAGCACCAGGTCGGCCACCTTGTAGATGTGGAATTCGCTTTTCGAGACGGTGTCCAGCTGCTTGAACTTTTCGGCGAAAACCGGATCGGCAAAGAACTCGTCGACATTGTTCTCGTCGCGGATCGCCTCGATGTTCACGACGGTCTTGCCGTCCGTGCTCTTCGACAGGTTGCTCCAGAGAAACCCCGCCTTTCGCTCTGCGACATAGTGCACGACATCCTGGATGATCCTGAAGGCTTCCTCCTGCTTGCCGGGATGGGCATGGATGACGTTGACGACGAACACGGTGGGCTCAGGAGCGAAGGCGAATTCGGCTTTCGGGGTATCGGTCACGGGATCTCCGATCAGGAAGGGCCGGCGGAATTTGCCGGCGCGGCCAGAGATAGACGGCGCCACGGGGCGGAATAAATGGGCTATGTCTCCGGAGATAACGGACATGGATGTCCGCAATGGAGGCTTATGCCGTGGACAATATCGCTGCGTTGAACGCGTTCGTCGTGACCGCCGAGACGCGCAGCTTCGTCCGGGCCGGAGAGGCGCTCGGCGTCTCGGCCTCGGCCGTCGGCAAGACCATCGTCCGCCTGGAGAAGCGCCTCGGCGTCCGTCTCTTTCACCGCAACACCCGCAGCATCGCGATCACGGCCGAGGGCGCCATGTTCCTGGAGCGCTGCCGGCGGATCTTCGGCGAGCTGGAGGCGGCGGAGCAGGAGCTGTCGCAGAGCATCGCGGCGCCCCGCGGCAGGCTTCGCGTCAGCCTGCCGCTCGCCGGCATGCTGTTCATGCCGACGATCACGAAGTTCATGCAGGCCTTTCCCGAGGTCACGATCGACCTCGATTTCACCGATCGCCTGGTCGATGTGATCGAGGAGGGATTTGACGCGGTCGTCCGCACCGGGGAGATCAGCGATAGCCGCCTGATGATGCGAAGCCTGGGCAGATTCTCGCACCGCATCGTCGGATCAGCTGAGTATTTCGCCCGCTTCGGGACGCCTGAAAAACCGCAGGACCTGTCGGCGCATATCTGCCTGCACCACAAATATCCCTCGTCCGGCAAGCTCGAGCGCTGGCCGCTGCGCCACGACGGAAAGTCGGGAAAACTGGATCTGCCGATCTCGTCCATGGCCAGCACGCTGGAACCCTTGATCAGCATGGCCGAGGCCGGGCTCGGCGTCGCCTGCCTGCCGCTCTTCACGGTGGGCCAACAGATCGCCGAGGGGAGGCTGGTTTCCGTCCTGGCCGATCATGTCGAGGATGCCGGCGAGTTCCGCATCCTCTGGCCCTCCAGCCGCCAGCTGTCCCCGAAGATCCAGGCCCTCGTCAGGTTCATGGCCGAGAATCTGTTTCGCTCGTGACGGCAATCTCTCGCCTGTGCGACCTCGACGGAGGTCGCGGCAGGGAAAGCGGATTTGCCCCGAGCGACGCCACCGCCCTCGGCTCAAATCCAGGCGATACACAAGAATCGCATGAAGAAGGGTTTATATGCGTTTTTTATGCGTGCTATGCCGTTATTCAAGGTGGTGATGTGCGCCCGGGCCAGAGATGGCCGGGCGCTTCTGCGTTTCTGAGGCACACGTGCCCTCGACAGGTTCGCTGGCTCCTTGCGAGCCGACCTTCATGACGACCTCTTCGACATGAACGTGCTTCTCGACATCGAGAAACATATGGCTGTTGCCAATCGTGCGCCTAGGCGCGCACTCTCAGAATGGTGGCAGGGCCTCGCCGAAGGGGCACTTTGTGAATCGGACGCGGTGAACTATGTTGACGGCGTCGGCGGTGTCGTGACATGCGAGCGACCATGACCAAGTTTCAGAAGCGCAAGGCTTCCGCTAAGCGGTTCGCAGGCAGCTTTGTTGCCGGCCTGAGTACGCTTGCGGCCATTTGGCCAAGCTCTGCGCCCGCTCGTTATCCGCACCGATCGGAAACTGATGCGCTCAGGTCCGACGCGCGCAAGATCGGTAACGATCTTCGTCGCGTGATCAGCCGTGAGCAGGAACGTGTCACGAAGAAATAGGCCCGCCGCGCCACCCGCTCCTCAACAGCCGCAGCCAACGACGCACAGGGTCGAGGTGCATCATCAGAGTTGGGAGGGACCGCTTCCGTCGCCGGCAACCCTGGAGGCGTTTCGGGACATCGTGCCCGACGCTCCCGAGCGGATTTTCAGGCAGTGGGAAGTCGAGTCCGCTCATCGTCGAGACTATGAAATGATGGCGCTGAAGGGCTCGATCGCTCGTGACCAGCGAGGCCAGCTGGCCGCTATCGCGTTTGCATTGTCGGCCCTGGCGACTGGCATCATTGCGCTGTTCCTCGGATATCCCGCGGTGGCAGGCGTTGTGGTGGGAACAACCATCGTCTCCGTTGTCGCTGCATTCCTCTATCAGCGCCGCAAATCCTAATGTCCATCGGGCGCGGATGACATGACGAATTCCGTGACTGGCGCGCTCTGTGTGGTCAATCTCATCGCGGTCCAATATTACTGGAAGACGACCTTTGGCGAGTTTTCCTTCGTCGCAGGGCTGTCCGTCGTCGCACTGACAAACCTGGCGGTCCAAGCGGCCTCGCGTCGACTACGTCGATGATCAGCGATCCGCGGGCGTGATGCGCGTGCGCTGCTCCCGCCATCTCTCACCCCGCCCCGAGCGGGGTTTTTCATGGGATCCGCACCGATGGGCCGCCCATCCCTGTTCACGCAAAAGCTCGCGGATCTGATCTGCGAGCGCATTGCCGATGGCCAGAGCCTGCGGGCGATCTGCGCGGAGGCGGGCATGCCCGCGACCGGCACGGTGTTCCGCTGGCTGGAGTCGCACGAGGGTTTTCGCGGGCAATATGCCAGGGCGCGCGAATTCCGGGCCGATACGCTGTTCGACGAGATCCTGGAGATTTCGGACACGCCCGTCGAGGGCGAGGCGGTCAGGGCCGGCAAACCCGCGTCTGAGACCAGCAGGGGCGTCGACCATCGCAAGCTGCAGGTCGAGACCCGCAAATGGATGGCGGCAAAGCTCCAGCCGCAGAAATACAGCGACAAGCCCCCGCCCACTGTTCCCGGCGCGGAGGGCGCGGCTCCCCGTATCGAGGCCATTCGCCGTGTCATCGTTGATCCAACTGGAGATTCCGACAGCTAGGGTCTTTGCCCCGCTGCTCGAGCCGGCGCGCTACAAGGGCGCCCATGGCGGTCGCGGCTCCGGCAAATCGCATTTCTTCGCCGGCCTCCTGGTCGAGGACAGTTTGCGCGAGCGCGGGCTGCTCTCAGTCTGCATCCGCGAGGTCCAGAAGACGCTGAAACAGAGCGCCAAGCGGCTGATCGAGACAAAACTCGCGGAGTTCGGGCTCGGCCAGGCCGAGGGCTTCAAGATCTTTCGCGATACGATCCAGACGCCGGGCGACGGCGCCATCATCTTCCAGGGCATGCAGGACCACACGGCGGAATCGATCAAGTCGCTGGAAGGGTTCAAGCGCGCCTGGATCGAGGAGGCGCAGACGATCTCGGCCCGCTCGCTCAGCCTGCTGCGCCCGACCTTGCGCGCTGAAGGCTCCGAGATCTGGTGCGGCTGGAACCCGCGCCGCAGGCTGGACCCGATCGATGGGATGTTGCGCGGCCCGGCCCTGCCGACCGGCGCCGTCGTCGTCCAGGCGAATTGGAGGCACAACCCATGGTTTCCGAGCGTGCTTGAACGGGAACGGCAGGACTGCCTGCGCGACAACCCCGAGCAATACGACCATATCTGGGAAGGCGGCTATGCCAGCGTCTCGGCTGGCGCCTATTACGCGACGCAGCTTGCCGAGATGCGGCGCGAGGGCAGGGTCGGCGCGGTCGGCCCAGACCCGCTGATGACGATCCGCGCGATCTGGGACATTGGCGGCACCGGCGCCAAGGCCGATGCCTGCGCCATCTGGATCATGCAATTCGTCGGCCGTGAGATCCGCGTGCTGAACTATTACGAGGCGCAAGGCCAGCCGCTCGCCAGCCATGTCACCTGGCTGCGGGCGAACGGCTACGCCAAAGCGCTCTGCATCCTGCCCCATGACGGGGCGAGCAACGACAAGGTCTATGACGTGTCCTATGAGAGCGCGCTGCGCGAGGCCGGGTTCGAGGTCATCGTCGTGCCGAACCAGGGCAAGGGCGCGGCGATGCAGCGCATCGAGGCGGCCAGGCGGCTGTTTCCGGTGATCTGGATCAACGAGGCGACGACCTTGGCCGGGCTCGAGGCGCTCGGCGCCTATCACGCCCGCAAGCACGAGGCGCGCGATATCGATCTCGGGCCCGAACATGACTGGGCCTCGCATGCGGCCGATGCTTTTGGGCTCGCCTGCGTCGTCTACGAGGAGCCGCGGATGGCTAAGCGCGAGCGCAAGCTCAGGCTCGCCGGCAGGCCCGGCGGATGGATGGCGGCATGAGCATGACCAGGGACAAGGCCGGGACCGGCCAGGACATTGATGAGCAAGACACAAGCGCGATGGCTGCCGAGGACAAGGGCGCCGAGATGACGGCTGCCGAGGACAAGGCCAGGATCGTGCGCGACGCGCTGAAGGTCTATGACGACTGGATGGAGCGCGAGCGGGCCAATATCGAGGCCGGCTATGACGATCTCGAATTCCGCGCCGGCAACCAGTGGCCGCCCGAGATCGAGGCCGGGCGGATCGAGGAAGGGCGCCCGGTCCAGACCATCAACCAGATCCCGCAATATGTCCGCCAGGTCACCGGCGACATGCGGCAGATGCGGCCGGCGATCAAGGTCATCCCGGTCGACGACCAGGGCGACGAGGAGAAGGCCGAGGCGCTCGCCGGCGTGATCCGCTATATCGAGAACCGTTCCGATGCGCCGGGCGTGTATTTCCAAGGCGCCGACAGCCAGGTCACCTGCGGCATCGGCGCCTGGCGCGTGAAGACCGAATATGCCGGCGAGAGCACCTTCAACCAGGAAATCCGCATCGCGCCGATCGAGGATGCGCTCGGCGTGATGTTCGATAGCGACGCCGTGCTGCCGACGCGCGAGGACGCGGTGAAATGCCTCGTGCCCTTCGACATGTCGCGCGAAAAATTCAAGGCGCTGTATCCGCAGGCGAGGCTGACCGATTTCGCGGAGAGCGGGGAGGCGGGTTCGGCCCGCGGCGACTGGCTTGGCAGCGACACGATCCGGGTCGGCGAATACTGGTGCAAGACGCCGGTGAAGAAGACGCTGGCGCTGCTGGACGACGGCGCGATCGAGGACGTTTCGGGGGACGCGGCCCGCGCCGCAGCGCTGAAGGCCGCGGGGACCCGCGTCGAGACGCGCGAATCCTACAGGCTCCATCGCTCGCTCGTCACCGCCCATGAGGTGGTCGAGGGGCCGGAGCTCTGGCCGGGCTCGCATATCCCGATCGTCCCGGTGATCGGCGAGGAGGTCCGCATCGGCCGGCGCATCGTGCGCCATGGCGTGGTGCGCTTCGCCAAGGACCCGCAGCGCAGCTACAATTACCTGTCATCGGCGCAGACCGAGGTGACGGCGCTGCAGCCAAAGGCGCCCTTCATCGGCACCGAGAAGAATTTCGAGCAGTACCAGGATGTCTGGGAAACGGCGAACCGCCGCAACCACGCCTATCTGCCCTATACGCCCGACGGCGCCAATGGCAGCATCCCGCCGCAGCGCGTGCAGCCGGCGGTGTCGTCGCAAGGCATTGCCGAGGGCATCGAGCGGGCGGCGCGCGACATGCAGTCGGTCATCGGCATCTACAATTCCTCGCTCGGCGCGCGCTCGAACGAGACCAGCGGCAAGGCGATCCTGGCGCGCCAGCGCGAGGGCGACACCGGCACTTACGTCTATATCGACAACTGGGCCCGCGCGATCCGCCATACCGGCAAGATCCTGGTCGACCTGATCCCAAAGATCTACGACACGGCCCGGGTGCTGCGCATCATCGGCGAGGACGGCCGGACCGAGGAGATCAGGATCAACCAGCTTGGCGGCGTCGCGGCCGATGGCATGACGCCGCGGCTCAGCCATGACGTCACGACCGGCGCCTATGATGTCGCGCTGCAGATGGGGCCGAGCTATGCGACCAAGCGCGAGGAGGTCCGCGACGGCATGACGGCCTTCATCCAGGCGGCGCCGCAGACCGCGCCGCTGATCCTCGACCTCGTCGCCAAAGCCCAGGACTGGCACCTCGCCGACGAGATCGGCGAGCGCCTGGAGACCGTGCTGCCGCCCGAGATCCGCGCCCTGAAGGCGCAAAAGGCGGGCAAGCCGGTGCCGCAAGCGCCGCAGCCACCGCCCGACCCGGGCCAAGAGGCGGCCCGGCAGATGGAGCTGGCGACGCGCGAGGCGGAGCTGGTCGGCAAACAGGCGGATGCCCGCCGCAAGCAGGCTGAAGCCGGCAAGGCCGAGCTCGAGCTCGAGCAGGCGATGGCCGCGCAGATGCTGGCGGCCGGGGGCGGGCCGTCGGCAGGCGAGCCGCAACCCGACCCGGCGCTGGCCGGCATGGCCCAGGCGATCGTCGAGCTGCAGGGCGTGGTGGGCGAGATTGTGCAGGCGCTGCAGGGGCCGGCGGGGGAGGTGGAGGGTTCGGGAGGGCTGATGGTTGAGCCTGAGCCTTTCGCGGAGCCGACGGCGGGGCTGATGCCGATGCAGCAGCCGTTGCCAGTTGAGGTGCGATATTCAGCGGCGGAACCGCAGGGCCAGCCCCCGCAGTTCTAGCTGCGTCGCCGGTTGTGCTCTACCAAGTATCAGGCAAGCTGCACGCGGGAGAGGTAACATCAATCAGGCGGTAGATATGATAGCGGCCATTCGCGGGCACCTCTCGGCGCGGGTACACCTTGGGGATCCGAGCCTTTACTTGTACTCTCTTATCAGAACATGCAAATACAGCGGACGCAATCGCCTGCACCTTTGGACCTCCGACGAACACGCTTATAACGGCATGTTCACCCGCTCCCTTTGAATAACTTCTCAGCACGTCAAGATGCGAAGATAGACTGAATGCAGGCACATCCGATACCTCGGATTCTTCAAGGCGGTACATCTCCTTCACCTTCGAGACTTGCTGATCAAGCACGTAATCCACTTCCGGATGAAGCGAGCTGCGGGGCACCAGGACAGCGACGCGCTCGGGACTAAATTCATTAACCAGACCGTAGAACATGTCGGCATCACCGCCGAGGCCGACCAGGAGCAGCTTCTCTTCTCCCATGCCTCCGCTACCTTCCAGCAGTGGAACAGTCTCGTACCTGTCAACCAGACTGGAGAATGAAGCTGAATTATCGCCCTTCTGATAGGATCCCTCAGCATATCCAAAGTCTATGGCGTGAATTGCCCCGCTTCCCAATCCGTGAGCGATGAGCCATTGCATGTATATGCGCGGCATTGTCGAGCAGTCGACAAATACGCGACGGAATGTGCCATGGTATGAACCGATCCTGTTTGATAGCTCCGACAGGGTCATCTGTAGCGTGTTTATGTTCCTCTGATAGTCGACTGACGGACGCAACGCCAGTTCCGTCAATTCCGCACCGCAGAGTGCAGAGAACTCCCGCAATTTCCGCCTGCTCTCGTCAATAGCTGCTTCGCCAGAATCCGCGAGCGCGAAGTCAAGGACGAGCACCTGCTTGACGGCCAGCGAAATGTGCCGCTCCAGCGCAGCGCACCTGCTCTCCCATCCGAGCGCGACGATAGCTATGTCCGCCGAAATGGAAACGCGGTGCTCGATCAGGCATTCAGCGACCGCGATGTTTCCATAGACGCTGTATTGATCATTAAACATTGGTAGTCCCGTCGTCGAACAACGATCTCTGGAGATGACTCCAGTCCTCGACTGGGAGACCAATTTCCTTAAATACCGAGTCGGCCCAATCCTCCGGCGTCTGCTTGCGAGTAAGGAGAAGCTCCACCACTCGCCACGCGGGCAGGGCATTGGCCACATAGGGGCCGCGATAGGAGAACCTAAAGTGAGGTGCAAAGCGTCGATGCAATCGAACAGTTACCTCGGTGGAATCCGGGTTCTCGTAAGGGCTCTCAAGTTTGCCACGCTCGGAGACCTCCCGGATGAATCCATCTTTCTCGGCACGTTTTAGGACTTCATCGATCTTGCTGTCTGGAAGCTCCATCTTTGCCGCTATTGAACGAAGCTCACTGCGGTTTATGCTGAACAACCCTCGTTCTGTCGTTCCAATGAAATCATTCTCGTCAGATTCCGTCTGCAGTTTCGTCGTTAATCTGCCGAGCGCACGTACCATCCTCACGCTCTCCTCCTCAAAGGGTTGCGCGAGCGACTCCAATCCCTGCAGTTTCTTTTCGGAGGCCGAGATGACAGCTTGCCGCTGCTGTTCAATCGAGATCTCTGTTTCGGAGTTGATGAAATCTAAGATTCGACTAATACTCGCGCTTCTACCGACGGCGCGAGAGTATATTTCGCCCATTATATCGAGGAAATCGCGTATGCACAGGTCACTTAATTGGATAATGATCTGGTGACCCACATACGGATACTCGTGAAGACGAAGCATGCGGCACGCTTCCAAAAAGGCCCAACCCTGCTTTCTCGCGAGAATCCGCTGAAGTGCCTTAACGTCGATTGAGGGCACGCGACGCTCTCGCTCCTTATCTGGCATCTGGCTCAGCGCTAACCCTTCGACGTAGGGGCGCGCCTTCGAGTTCGGGGTGAGTTGCCCCAGTTGCGCTCGTGTCATGTTAAGTTCGAAGAATTCCCGAGCCTCGTCCGCAATACGGATCAGCTTCTGACGGCCTTCAGAACTCTCAGGACTGGCGCTCTGGATAACCCGTTCAAGGATCTGGTTGAGCGATATCACCCCCAAGCGGCGCTTGAGCGAAAATGCGGTGAGTGGGTGTTTGATTTTAAGTTTATCTCGCGCCTTGTCAGGTAACGCATAGAAAAGACGCAGCGAAGCGACATTCTGACAGAGTTGCGCGAATTCCTTGTCGGAGACAGAATCTAAGTTCTCAACATCTCGATCAGCATTAGATAGTGACTGACCGGGTATAACCGTCCTGATGGTGTCATAGAGGCCACCTATATACGCTAGCACCCATTTCACCTCGCCACGTGTCTTTCGGACAATCGTGTTAAGGAATTGCTGCTGGAGCGGTGTGAGAACCTCACAGTCATCGATCATGATCTTTAACTTGATAGGCGGCTTCGCCTGGAAGGCAGATCCTTTGATCAAGGGAGATACTTCACTCACAACCCTGCTTAAGATGGAGCCGGGATCAGTCGCGAAGAAGGGTGAATCGCTCCCTCTGCCACCCATGAAGAAAGCATTGAAGCATCGTTCAATGTATCTCGACACGAGGAATTTAAGTTCATCAAGTCCGAAGAAATCTGGGTTTCCTTCGAACTTCAAGAAGTGCAATACGTCCCGGTTAATTCGAAAAGCGACCCCCCTGTCATCGGTCGCAGAGTAGTCTAGATGCCCCTCCCTTCGAAGAGAACCAAGAGTTTCCAAAAATCGTTCAACTATCTTGAGCTCAAGATAGTGTGAAAAAATCACAAATTGTCTGTTCCTAAGCGCTTCCGGATCAAGGCGGATGTGTTCAGGGATGAGCGAGAGAACGGCGTTGTCGATAAGTGGCGAGAATGTTTCGTTGAGCTGGAAGAACACTCCATACCAGTGGAGAGATCCGATCTGTTCAGCAAGACTTTGGTCGTCAAGAATATGAAGCGTTGACATCGAGCGCAGAATGCTCGTCTTGCCACTGCCCCGTGTACCGGCCACGAATACGGGCTTTGCCGCATTGGAAATGTCAGCGGCTTTCTTACTAAACCATAGGACAGGGCGGCTTTCGTACTCAATTCGGTTTGGACCGAAAGGATTTTGCATCTACTTGCCCTTCACTTGAATTTTCCAGTCCTTGTTGGATCTGCTCAATCCATGAATTTCAATATATTGAGATGAATGGAGCATAACCAGAGTGTCTTCCAATATATTATCCGCCAATTTTGGTTGAAATAAATCAGAAAGTTCATTCCAGAACAGTAAATCACGATCTCTATCGACTCGATATTGCTTCAATTTGGACAAGAGAGCAAAAGCGTTGCTGTCCAATGCGGTTCGCGAATTTAACGATGCCGGGATGAAGCAATGCTCCTCCTCGACGAGAGTTCCGTCGGCGGGCCTCGAACGGTAGGGAATCACCCTTACTCCGACAAGGTCGTCGTGATCTGTGATGAACAAGATGAGCTCGTTGAACCCTCCGGCAATCTCTGGAGCGGCAATAGAAACGACCTGGCTGCCGAGCTTTCGGGGGTCGCTGACTACCTCAATAGGGTCCTGATGAATGTGACCGTGGAGGTACAGGATTGGCTTGCAAGCCGAAAGAAGTTGGGTGCGAACGAAACCCGCGTTCAGCATCTCGGCGTATGGAGAGATGCGTGGTGTCTTCTGCGGAAGCAGATTGTGGTGCCCGACGATCACTCCGAACGCCTGTTTTGCCTCCAGCAAGTGCTCCATCAGGCTGTTGAGCATGGGGGCAGATACATAAGGAGTGTCGAGCTGGCTGTAATACTGGTCGATAAGATCCTTTGGCTTCTCTGGAGGTACAATCGCAGTAGGGATTGCGGGCCCGTCATCAACCGGTACGGGGCTCCCCAGATCGATGGGAGTGGACCAGTCGTCCGTCTTAAGTTTGTCCCTCAGAAACCCCGGTAGATTCTGAAGTTCCCAGCTTCCTATCGACGTATTCACGAGCAGGATTTCCGTGGGACATTCCGTTTTCCCCACGGAGACGGCGATCGGCCGATCGAGCGGTACGGGTTGCCAGCCAAACCGTTCGGCCAATTGGCTGATCATTCGGAATTTTTCGATCTTCCCCAGCTCAAGTGCGTCCTTTCGATTGACGTCATGATTGCCGGGAACGAACAGCAGAGGGATCGTCCTAGAGGCTGCACCACCGCCTCGGCAGAGCAGCGAAAAATGCCGAAAGGCGCCTTCAAGGAATTCCGACTTGCCGCGGGAGGAGAAGTCTCCGACGAAGACGACCCCGTGCATAGAATCCGAAAGCGCCAGATGGCGCAATTTCCGTAACACCGCTCTAAAAGCAGAGCTTCGAAGATTTTCGGAGATGGCAGGCGAAAATTTCTGATCTTTGGCATCTACGTCGCTGGCTACGAAATGCCAGTCTGGATAGTGTATATCACCAACCTGAAGGATTCGAATTCGACGCATTTTGGACCTCGCACACCTATGCCTAGTCCGAGGCGGGCGCGGTTTCTAGGCGCTGGGCCGCAGCCATCCACACCTCCTCAATGCTCCACCGCGATAGCGAAGCTTCTCGACTCGCAAGTTGGCCTCAGGATTATTCGCGCCTATCCGCCGATTGGCGGGCCCTCGCCGAGGAGCGTCCTAGCCGCGATCGGGAAACGCCTGCTGCGCGCACTGATCACGCGTAAGCGGTGGACACTGTCTGGTGTTAGAATTCGAACGCGGTGGCGTCCTGGACGCGCTTCGGACGGGTGGCGGCATGAGCGACGCAAACGGGAATGAGCGCGACACGTCGGGCGCCGTGATCCGGCCGCCGATCGCCTGGGCGCTCGCGGTGCTCGTTGGGCTCGCGCTAGACTGGCTTTATCCGCTGCGGTTCCTGGCGCTGGAGATGCCGGCGGGCGCGCTCGGCGGCATCCTGTTCCTCGCGGGCCTCGCCCTGCTGGTCTGGGCGGCGACGAGTTTTCGCCGCGCCGGCACGCAGATCCCGACCACCCAGCCGACGACGGCGATCGTCGACCAGGGGCCGTACCGCTTCACGCGCAATCCGATCTATCTCGGCATGTTCTTCGGCCTCATCGGCCTTGCCGTCGCCGTCAACAGCCTGTGGCTCCTCGTCCTGCTGCTGCCGTTCTATGTCGTCATCCGCTACGGCGTGGTCGCCCGCGAGGAGGCCTATCTCGATCGCAAATTCGGTGAGGTCTATCGCGCCTACAGGGCCCGCGTCGGGCGCTGGCTGTAGCGAGCGTGGGTCAGCGGCTGGAACCCGCGCGAGCGCGGTCAGATGGACAATGGCTGTGGCCGCTCACCACCGTGGGGGCGCTGGTGGGGCAGGGCTCTGAGCAGGGCCCTCACTCAGGGGCCCTTGCTCGTTTCGCTTCCGGCAGCCTTGCGTCACGCCGCATGGGCGTGTCCGGGCACGACCACCGCCGACAGCGCGATGCCGATCGCTTCCGGGTCGTCCTTCAGCGCGCCATCGGCGAGCGAGACGACGCCGACGAGGCGCTTGTCGCGATTGACCACCGGCAGGCGCCGCACCTGGAGCTCGCCCATGTTCTGCGCGACCTCGTCCATGCTCTCGTCGTCGAAGCAGTATTTCACGTCGCTTGTCATGACCTCGCGCACGAGCGTGTCATGGCCGCGCCCCTCGGCGACGGCGCGGATGACGATGTCGCGGTCGGTGATCATGCCGACAAGATGGTCGTTGTCACCGACAGGCATGAAACCGATATCCTCGGCTGCCATGCGTCGGGCGACCTGCTGCAAGGTCTCGTCTGGCCGGGCGATCTGGGCGCCCCTGGTCATCACATCCGATACAATCATGGTCCTGAGCCTCCGTTCTTTCGGGACGCCTTCAGGCCTCGGGCAGGCCGTTCGGCTGATCCTGATTTCAGGGCGGGCGCGGCGGGAACGAGGACAGGACGGGTTGCGAAGACGATCCGCTCATGCGCTGTCCTGATCCGGCGCCGCTCTCCAGCCAACGAAGAACGCGGGCGAGTGTTCCCGATCGCGCTTGCGAATATCGGGCATGGGTTGCTGACCCGCCGCGCGTGGGGGAACCAATCCCGGATTCGTCGGTTCGCTGCATGGGGTCTCGCCATGAGGAGAACCATGATGTTGAAGACAATCATTCTTGCTGCGGCGATCACCTTGGTTCCGGCCATGGGCATCGCCCAGAATCCGCAGGGCGCGCGCGGTGGTGCGACTGGCGGCGCGGCTGCCGGTGCGGCTGCCGGTGCGGTTGTCGGTGGCCCCGTCGGTGCGGTCGCTGGAGGCGTAGGCGGCGCCGTTGTCGGCGGCATCGTTGGCGACAACACACCCCGGTTCAAGGAATACGTCGTCGAGCAGCGCGTTCCCTCCTACAGCTATCGCCAGGAGCTTCGGGTTGGCACGGTGCTGCCGCAGCGCGGCGTGACCTATCGCACGGTGCCGGCCGAATACGGTGTGAGGAAGGGCTATCGCTACACGGTCGTGAACGATCAGCCCGTTCTGGTCGAACCGAGGACGCGCCGGGTGATTCAGGTCATCGAATGAGCCGCCAAAGCGGGGCCGAGCGACGGCCCCCTATCAGGCTTGGCCCCGTCAGCCTTCACCGGGCTGGCGGGCTTCGTCTTCGGATGGGCTCTATCAGCCAGCACCGAGATCGAGCGCCATCAGGATGCTGTCGCGGTAGAGGCCGTCGCGCTTCCAGTCGCGCCGGCGCCGGCCTTCGATCTGGAAGCCAAGCCGCTCGTAGAGGGCGCGCGCCGGCGCGTTGTCGTGGAGAACCGAGAGCTCGATGCGCTCGAGCCCGCGCTGGCGCGCCCGCTCGAGCGCCAGCGTAAGCAGGCGCTGGCCGAGGCCCTGGCCGCGATGGCTTGCGATGAGGCCCATGCCGAGGCTGCCGACATGGGCACGGACGGGCGAGGCATCCGGGGCAATGTCGCACCAGCCGACCACCTCGCGATCGACCGCCACGACCTGGGGCGCATTGGCCTCGCGCAGGCCGGCGACAAAGGCGGTGTAGCGCTCGAGCGGAGGCGCGCCGAGCCGCGAGAGCCAGCGCCCCTCGCGGGCGACGTCATCAAGGCAGCGGTGACAGCCGGCAAGATCGCTCAGTGAGGCATCGCGCAGTTCGATACTCATGTCTGCCCCCAGCAACGCCCGCGTGTCCGGCGCAGACTAGAGCTGGAGCCGAGGTCGAAGGGAAGGGCGGCGAAGGAGCGTGAGCTTGGCATCTCGCGCCCCTTAGCGGAAGTCGCGGTTGTCCCTACAAGTGCGCTCTAACGTTAAGTCAGGCGAGACGTTCCAGGGCGATCGTGCCTAAACGTGAGGGGCGGCGCCAAAGTGATGGCCCTCACACAATGGGGAATTGACGCGTCCCGTCACGTTGCGCATTTTCATCGCGTAGCGTCAGGGGCAAATTTTGCTGGTCAGGCTGGGCGAACTCTATCGGAGCCGAAAGCACTTGTTCGCTTGGCCGCTGACCGAGGATTGGACCGACGTCCGAGCCACTCTCGAGCTTTTTGCGACGCTGAAGCTGCATTTGGCTTTGGCTGACGACAGCGGAGTCTCGATCGGCGGATTATCGCTGATGCTTGAATTTGATGCGCTCGGCGGTAGGCAGGGAGCGGCGGTACTGCGGTTCTGCGATCAGTCCAATTGGCACCTTGGACGCTTCGATTTTGGCGAGGAGGAAACCCATAGTAACCGTCGAGCAATTAGCCAGGGCTGCAGCGGGGTGCCAGCCTTGGTGAGGGGCTCGCACTGTCACCAATTCGGTCTCAATGAACGGCTCGGCGCTGACGCCTTCCGGGCGACCACCGGGTGCCCGCCTGCGGCTATTCCTATAGTTGACGACCCTCCATCATTTCGTCAACGAATGCGGCTAGTATCTGCGGAGTTCAACATCGAAGGGCTTGACGATATCCCGCCGCCACCATTTCAGGGCGATCTGCTTAGATGACACAAACCACCAACCTGCATGAGATTGCGAACTTGGTAGCCGCGAGCTTGGCCAAGGCGTCTCCGCGCGGTGAGTCTGCTGTCATCGCAACACCGGTGCTGGCGTACGGCCACACTTTCGTACCTGTTCACATCAGCCCGCATCGCAATGGAACTCTTGTCTCCGATGGCGGGTTCGCCAAACGGGAAGCTGCGCTTTTAGGCGGTGACAACTTGTTTAGCGCACAAGCTCGCCGAGCTGCGGCGCATTATGGTGTCCAATGCGACGGCGACATCTTCTTCGCTCTTGAGCGCGAGGCAGAGATTGATGCGCTCACAAGTGCTGTTGCATCTGTCGCTAACGCTTCGAAGTCCACAATCGAAGGTGTCATGCACCGGATGGTGGAGACGCACGTCGACGCCAATCGCGACCTTGTATTGCGTAGCATCATCGCAAGCTTCCATCATACGCAGGTTCTAACGGGATCTAAGGCGAAACTACACGGCGCAAGGGAGCAATGGGACTTTGACGTTGTTGTTCAAACTCCGCAGCGCACGCTCGCAGTTGACATAATCTCCCCCCATTCAGGGTCGGTCACCAGCGCGTTCGCGAAGTTCAGTGACATTCGCGATCGGGCGAATGCGCCACGAGGCGTCGGAGTGCTGCTAGATAAAGAAAAGACGCCACGTTTGAAGCTCATTACGGATGTGGCTAGCCTTGTGCCTTTAGAGGCCGTCTCGGAGCAGCAGTGGCGACATCTGGCGCGGGCTGCCTAGTTTTGCGTCGCGGTTCTGGCCGTTCCGTCCTCCGTCACGGCGGAGCGGTTTTATGCCAGGCTCGGCTTCAAGGCGGTTCGCGACAGCTATCATGGCGAGGAGCGCACCATTGTCATGGAGCGGAACCAAGATCGGGCGTGAGCTGACTGCCCGCCAGGACTCTGGCTCTTCTCTGATGTCGGCGCCTTGCCCGCTTCATGGTTGGGACAAGGCGCCTGACGGAATCGCTGGGCCCAGGAAACCGGGAGGGTTCAGCTCTTCTTCTTGGCCGCCATAGAGCCCGCGGTGACCTCGTCCTTATGGGCCGCGAAGGCGGCCAGGACTTCGGCCTTCTCGCGTTTCGGGACCTTGGCGAAATCCAGGCTCCGTCCGAGCTCTTCTGCAACCGCGTCGAATTCGGCCGGAGAGATCCGCAGGTTCCGATGCGCCTCCTCGAGCCCGATCGGCGTCTTGCCCGGCCGGGTGGCCGTGTACTCGAAGGGCCCGCCCGAGACCTTGCAGACCCAGAGCGTCCGCATGAATTTGAGACCGGCCAGCCTGTCCAGGTTCTTCGTGTGCCATTCCCGCAGTTCCGGGTTCTTTGATTTCTGGCCGACAACGGGGTTCTTGACGACGGCGTCGCTGAAATGATCCACGACCGCCGCAATGGCGAAGACGCCACCCAGCCGCTCATAGAGCGTTTTCTCGGATGCCTTTTGCTGCGTCTGCGCGGAGGCCGTCTCCGCGAAGGCCAACCCCGTGACCGGGGCGGCAAGCGCCAGCCCTGCGATGACGCTCCGTCTGGCGATCAAAGTCGAAACAGCCTGTGCCATCGTCGCCTCCCGTTGATGTGCGCAGGCTGGAAACGTTCAGCGAGGCCACATGTTCAGAAGGCTCACGTTCCGTGCCGAGCCGCGCGCGGGCCTGCTGCCTCGTTGGCGGCAGCCGGATCGGCTGGTAGTTCTGCCCTACCCGAGTCCAGCGAGGCTAACGATGACCATCCATATTCGTTCTGCGCGGGCGGACGACGCCGACGCGATCAGTGCGGTGATCCTCGCTGCGCTTCGCGAGACCAATGCCAGGGATTATTCCCTCGACGTCATTGCACAGGTGGAACGAAGCTTCAGCCCTGCTGCGGTCTCGGAGCTGATGGCCAAGCGAACGATGTTCGTTGCGATGCAGGCAGACCAGCTCGTCGGCACGGCAAGCCTGGATGGTCGGGCCGTGCGGACCGTGTTCGTGCGCCCCGATGTTCAAGGCCGGGGTATCGGCAAGCGCCTCATGGCAGAGATCGAACAGACGGCGCGCGACAGGGGCGTCGCGGTTCTGGCCGTTCCGTCCTCCGTCACGGCGGAGCGGTTTTATGCCAGGCTCGGCTTCACCGCCGTTCGCGACAGCTATCATGGCGAGGAGCGCACCATTGTCATGGAGCGGAGCCTGACGGAGCCGCAGGTTCGGGGAGGGGCTAAAACTCGGCGTAGATCTCGATGATGTTGTCCTCCGGGTCTCGGAAGAACAGCGTGCGATGACGCCATCTGGCTAAGTCGGTTGGCTCTCTCAGGATTGTTATCCCCTTGGCGAGCAGCTCCTCGTGGCACCGATCGACGGCCTCAAGCGACACGCGAAAAGCCAGTTGGACTGCCGCTGACCCGGGAGGCAGGGGACCATCATCGCAGACGGGCCAGGGTCCGCGAGGGCGAAGCGAGAGCAAGCTCGCCCCAACACGAAAGCTGACCCAGTTCTCCTGATCGTGCTCGATCTGGAAGCCCATGATGTCGCGATAAAAGGCGCGCGTGTCCGCCATCCTGCTGCACAGGACGACGGTATAGTCGAGATTCCCGATCCCACCCAGGCTCATCGCGGACTCCAATCTGCTCGATCAAGGCTATCCGAGCAGGGAGCGAGACACCATCGTGAGCAGATGGTTCCACCGCTTCGGGCAGGCGTTCGCAGGATGCGGATGTGACTCCAGTGACCCGCTGGGCCTGACTGCTGCTGACCGGCTGACCCAATCGAGATCATCGCCGTGACGGCGGGTCTTCAAGCCTCCCCGCGAGGGTCGGCCTGATTAAGTCGAAACCGGGAGACCCGTATTGCCGCGGTTCGCGCCGTTGCTCAATGCGACGGTTTTGCGTTTCCGCGCGTGTCGTCATGGGCAAGATAGCTCAGGACGCTGACGATGGGCTGAAGCACCGAGATGCTGGCCGCGTTGCCCTTGGAAGTCGTCAGGAGCTGGTCGTAGCGGGCCACGACCTCATCGCGTTGAACAAGCCCCTTGTCGATCAACAGGTCGATCAGGGTTGTGACAATCAGGATCTGGCTGCTGCTCAGGTCTGCCAGGACGTCAGCGTCATCTTCGTGCATCGCTCCGTCTCCCTCGTGAGCGATCAGCTGAACACTTTGAGGGTCTTGCCGCAACGACCGAGTGCATGAGGCGGCTCCGCCTCGCCTCGTCTGGCCGGCGGGTTTTTCCATTCCTGAACCGCGGGCAAACCCCCGCCGTTCGCACCGCTTCGGGCAGGCCTTCGCATGATGCGGAGGCCGCCGCGATGACCGCGCCGCCCCTGACCGGGCGGCTTTTTTCATGAGCAGAGCATGAGCGAGGATTTCAACCAGGCTGCCCCGGAGGCCGCCGACGGCGCGCTGTCGGAAACCTGGGACAAGGCTGCCCTTCCAGGGGCGGTGCCCGAGACGCAATCGACCGAGACGGCCCTGCCGGACGGCGCGGCAGGCGAGGGCGATGACGACGAGGGCCAGAAGGGCCAGGAGAACGATGCCGAGAACGGCCAGGAGAACGGCGAAGACAATCGGCCGCGCAAAAAATCGCGGTCCGAGCGCCTGAGACGGCAGAACGAGCGCTTGCAGGCCGAGCTGGCCGTGCTGAAATCCGGGTCGGCTGCTGCAGCCGTGCAGGATCAGGCCGGGTTCGAGGCTGCGGTTGCCCGAAAGGTCGGAGAGCCGCCGCGCGAGGCCGATTATGGCGGGGACTGGTTCGCCTATGAGCGCGCCATGACCGCCTATGAGGCCGACAGGCGGCAGGTCTCGCGGCAGGTGCTGGAGAGTGTCGAGCAACATCAGCAGGCGGAACAGGCGCGCGTCTCCGAGATGCTCGACGACTATGTCGAGCAGTGCGAGGAGGTCGCGAAATCCATCCCCGACTTCAAGGCGGTGGTGACCTCGCCGACATTCATGACCACCGACCTGGTCAAGCGTCTCATCCTGGATGCCGGCGAAAAGGCCCCGCTGGTCGCCTATAACCTCGCCCAGAACCCAAAACTCTGCGCCCGCATCAACGCGATGTCTCCGCTCGAGGCGGCGCGCGAGATCGGCCGCATCGAGGGGCGGGTTCTGCTCCCCAGGAACAATGCCACGCGCGCTGGCCCCCCGCTCTCGGCGGTCCGGGGCAGCGCATCCCCGCAACGCAGCCTCGGCACGTCGATGAGCGACTACGAGCGCTGGCGCAATTCATAAGGAAAAGCCGCAATGGCCAATGATCTGAAGGTCCAGGACATCATCGTCCGGGAAGCGCAGTACCAGCTCAAGAATGCGCTGGTGCTCGGCAATCTCGTCTCCCGCGTGCATGAGGGCGAGTTCGCCTCCGATGTCGACGGCTGGAAGAAGGGCGACAAGGTGCGCGTCAAGCGTCCGGAGAATTTCATCCCGGGCGAAGGCGCGACGCTCTCGGTCGCAGAAGTCGAGGAAGCGACGATGGATGTCGTCGTTGACACCCAGCTGAACAAGGGCCTGTCCTTCACCTCGAAGGAGCTGACGCTCTTCCTCTCGGGTCCGAAGGGCGCCAGGCGCATCGGCGAGGAGAAGATCAAGCCGCTGATGCATGCCTTCGCCAACCGGATCGATTCCGATTTGGCCGGGCTCTATCGCCATGTCCCGAACTATGTCGGCACGCCCGGCCTGACGATCGACGCCTATCCGGATTATCTCAAGGGCACCGAGCGCCTGAACGAGCTCGCCGTGCCGATGGATGCCCGCTACGGCCTGCTCAGCCCCGCCGATGATGCCGGGCTGAAGGGCGCCTTCAACAACTACTATGACACGGCTGTGGCGCGAAACGCCCTGCAGAAGGCCAAGCTGCCGATGCTGGACGGTTCTGACGTCTACATGTCGCAGAACGTCAAGACGCATGTCGTCGGTGTCGCGACCGGCACGCCCCTGGTCCAGGGCGCCGGCCAGGCGGTGACCTATGCGGCGGCGAAGATGAGCTATACCCAGACCCTGAACACCGATGGCTGGACGAGCGCCACCACCGGCATCCTCAAGGCGGGCGACGTCTTCACCATTGCCGGCGTCTATGCGGTCAATCCGGTCGATGGCGACGTGCTGCCCTTCCTGCGCCAGTTCGTGGTCAGGGCCGATGCGGATTCCGGCGCCTCGACCGGCCCGGCGGCGCTGACGATCTCGCCGCCGATCATCACGTCGGGCCCCTACAAGACGGTGAGTGCCGTGCCGGCCGACAACGCGCCGATCACCGTGCTCGGCACTGGCGGCACCGGTTATCGCCAGCCGATGATCTTCCACAAGGACGCCTTCCACCTGGCGGTCGTCCCGATGGAGATGCCGGAGGGCGCGGCCTTCAAGGCGCGGATCAACGAGGACGGCATCTCGGTGCGCGTCGTCTCCGGCTACGGCATCACCGACGATATCAGCACCTGGCGCTTCGACGTGCTCTATGGCGTGACCCCGGTGCGGCCGGGCCTCGCCGTGCGCCTGAACGGCACCGCCTGACGATATCCCGCAACGACAACGACAGGGGCGGCTCGCACGAGCCGCCCTTTTCCTTTTGAGGGCGCATCATGAGCCAGACCAAAGCCGATCTCGTCCGCGAGGTGCTGGGCGAGCTGTTCTCGCTCGCCTCCGGGCAGACCCCGAATGCCGATGATGCGGCCTGGGTCGAGCAGCGGATCGAGCCGGCGCTCGCCCTGCTCGCCCGCAAGAACGTGATCTATCTCGCCGATGCCGAGGCGATCGCGGACGAGGCCTTCGATCCGCTCGTTACCTATCTCGCCCAGGTCTGCGGCCCGAAATTCGGCCGCCCGCGCGATTTTGCGGCGCGCCAGGCGGCGGAGGACGAGCTGCGGCTGGTCCAGCGCATCGGCACGGGCACGGGCGCGCTCTTGACCGTCGATCCGGGCCTGCGCCGACGGCGGCCGCGCTCGCTGACGGGGGAGTTTTGATGGCGCCGCAACCCCTGCCATTCCCAAAATCCTCATCGCCCGGTGCGCGCGCCGGCGAGGGCGAGGGCCGCTACATGAACTGCTATTCCGTGACCGAGGGCGGGCGCTCCTATGTCCGCCGCGTGCCCGGCCTGGCGCGACAGGTCGCGACCGGAAAATCCGGCATTCGCGGCATGCTCGATGTGAACGGCGTCATCTATATCGTCTGGGAGGGCGCGGTCACGACCGTCTCCGGGGCGGTGGTCGCGACGCTCACGGGTGCGATTCCGGGCAGCGACGGCGTCACGCTCGCCCGCAACAACAAGGTCGTGGCCGGCGTCTCGGTGCCGGATGTCGTCGCGGTGCGCGAGAGCGGCGGGGCCTTCATCCTCGGCGCGACCACGGTCAGTCCCTATCCCGATGCGGACCTGCCGGCGACGGTGAATTCCGTCGATTTCCTCGGGGGTTATTTCCTGTTCTCGATTCCAGATGGCAGGTTGTTCGCGAGCGAGTTGAACAGCACGGCGGTGAATGCGCTCTCCTTCACCTCGGCCGAGGCGCGGGCCGATGGCCTGCGCCGCGTCGTGGTTTCCGGCAGCCTCGCCTATGCGCTCGGCGGCAGCACGATCGAGCCCTATCAGAATGTCGGAACGTCCCCGTTCCCGCTGCAGCGCGCACCGACCGTGCCACCTGTCGGCCTGCTCACCACCATGGCGATCGCCGGCCATGAGGAGGCCTGGAACCACCCGCTCTATTTCGTTGCCTCCGACAAGACGGTGAAGGCGCTGAGCGGCTTTCGCGCCGAGACGGTCTCGACCGCCGATGTCGACCGCTTCATCGCGGCCTCGAGCGTTGCGAGCATCGAGGCGTTGGTCTTCGTCGATGACGGCCGGCCCTTTTTCGCGGTTTCCAGCGACGCCGGCACCTGGGTGCTCGATGTCGCGGCCAATGCCTGGAACGAACGGCAAAGCACGGCTGAAACCCGCTGGCGGGCCTCGCGCTCGATCTATTCCGGCGAGCGCTGGGTCTTTGGCGACAGGTTGAGCGGCGATCTCCTGGCGCTGTCCGATGGGCTGAGGGAAAATGGCGCCGATCTCGGCGGCTTCATCCAGTCCGGGCCGCTCAAAGCCTTTCCGGCGCGGGTGGCGGCGAGTCTCACCGCGGATTTTACGCAGGCCGATCTCACGATCCATGTCTCCTGGAGCCATGACGGCGGCAAGACCTGGTCGGCGGAGCTACAGCGTTCGCTCGCCCGAGCCGATCGCTGGCCGCTCAGTGTCTCCAATACCGGGCTTTCGACCCAGCACGGCCTGATCGTCCGCTTCCGCTGGAGCGGCGACGCGGATTTCTCGTTCAGCGGCGCGAGCGCCGAGCGCCTCGATGTGAGGGTGAGCTGATGGCTGATTTCGACCCCCTGACCATTCCGGCGCCGCTGCCCGATAGCGTGCCGCGCGTCGAACAGAACGGGCACCCGACGATCGAGCAGATGCAGCAGGAGATCGCCCAGACCGCCTGGATGCAATCGAATGTCGCAAGCACGAATACGCGGCTGAACCTCGTCACCGAGGCGGTCGGCAGCGTCTCGGCCGCGGTCGAGACCGAGGCGGCGGCCAGGGCGACCGCCGATACCGCGCTCGCGAGCGCGATGACCACGGTCGAGGCCAAGGCGAATGCCGCAACCGCGTCCGGCCAGGTCTATCTCGCCGCCAAGGCGGCGCCGAGCGGGGCGACCGCGGCCTATGGCTGGTATCTGACCGCCGGCAACGCCTATGCCGGGATGCAGGCCATGGCGCTGAGCGGCGGCGGCTCGGCCATCGGCTTTACCGCCAACCAGTTCTGTTTCACCGATGCCGGCACCGCGCAGGCCGTGTTCAGCTATATCGGCGGCGGCAGATGGGTGCTGAACGGCGCGATGATCATCCGCTCCGGAGCGAGCGGCGAACGTGTCGAGATCACCAACCGCGGCGTCTACTGCTATGACGGCAGCGGCGTCCTGCGTGTCGAAATCGGGTTCCTGACATGACGGTCGGTTTTCGCGTGCGCGATGCCGGCGGAAACCTTCTGGTCGATAGCCCGACGCGGCTGTCCCGCATCATCGGCGTGCTGTCGATCTCTGCCGGCTCCTCGGGGACGGTGACGAATGACGGGTTCCTGACCGGGGTTGGCTACTGCATCGCGCTCCGCACGGACGTCGGAGGCCCGCCTGTCATGTCAAGCACGATGGTTCCGCCAGCGATCAGCTTCTCCGGCAACCAGATGTCCTATAGCGCGGCCCCGCCGACCGGCGACCACCTCCTGATCTATGGGGTGCGGTAATGCCGGTCGGACTGCGGTTCAGGAACAGCGCCGGCACGGTGCAGGTCGACGAGAGCTACCGGAACCTCGCCTTCCGCGAGCGCAGAGGGATCGCGCTGAGCGGCGCGGCCGAGATTTCCTATCACGACATCGCCATCACAGGCGGGAACGTCGTCGTTGCCATGTACAGCCAATACTACGCGCCGATTCTGCTGGCCGTATCGGTGTCAGGATCCACCTGGACGTATCGTTGGGGGTTCTCCTACCGAAGCGCCGGAAATCCGACCAGCGACACCGCCTATCTCTACATTTTCGATGACCCGCCGGCCGTGAGCTCAGCGGTGGGAGTGCGGGTCCGCGATGCGGGCGGCACCATCGTCTACCACTCCGACGTGAAGCCGCTCATCCTCGCAGGCGACCCTCAAAGCAGCGCATCGTCGTTCACAGGGACGTCGGGACGCGTTTATGCCCCCCTGATCCTCTCCGCTTCGATCTTCTCGGTGTTCGGGTCAGGCAATTTTTTCAACAACACCTTTGCGCTGCGAGCGGCCGGGAACGTGATCGCACCGGTTGAGGTGACGATGGGCATCGGGTCTGCCGGGGTCAGCAGCACCGGCCTTTACGCCCCAGTCGATGTGACCGGCTACGTCTGACCTCTCGTCTGATCTCCTGCCAAACCAGGGATTTATCATCATGGCATCTCCGTTTTCAGGCCGCGCGGGTCGCCTCGCGGCGATGTGGGGCGTCGACCAGGCGAACGCCAACGCCGCCCGCGTCAGCGATCTCCTGAACCAAGGGCAGGCGAATGCGCTGGGTGCCGTCGGCGCCGGCCGCACCGCCTCGCTCGACGCGCTCAACCAGGGCTATGCCGCGGCTGCCCCGGAATACCAGGGCGCGATCGCGCGCTACCAGCCCTGGGCGGAGGCCGGCAAGGGCGCGCTCGGCCTGTACCAGAACAGCCTCGGGCTCGGCGGCGCCGCCGGCAATGCCAGCGCCAGGGCCGCCTTCCAGGCCTCGCCCGGCTATGAATGGCAGGTCGACCAGGCGACGGACGCGGTTGCGCGCAAGGCCTCTGCGCTGGGCGCGCTCGGCTCGGGCAACACGCAGGCCGCCATCACCGACCGGGCGAGCAACCTCGCCAACCAGGAATATGGCGGCTGGCAGGAGCGGCTGAACGGCCTCTCCACGCTCGGCTACCAGGCCGCCGGCTCGCAGGCGAACCTGCAGCAGGGCCTGGGCAATCTCCATGCCCAGCAGGGCAGGGACCTGTCTGGCGTCCATCGCGAGACGGCTGCCCGCGAAGCCGGCATCTACGGCAATTTCGCCGGGCTCGGCGCCTCCAACCTCGCCAATCTCGGCCAGCAGACGCTCGATCTCGGCAGCGCCGGCCTGATGGCTGGGCAGCAGGCGGCGGGCAACCGGCTGAATTTCGGCATGAACCTCGCATCGCTCGGGGCGGGTTTGGCCGGGCGCTATTTCGGAGGCAAACAGAATGGCTAAATATGATTTCGGCCCCGCCCGCGTCGATTTCTCGACGATCGGCAATCTGGGCCAGGCCTTCTTCGAGCCCTATGACAAGGCGAAGAAGCAGAGCGCGCTGGAGGCGCTTGGCCGGGATGTCGAGACCGGCCACTATCGCGCCGCCGCAGCCAAGGCCGCCCAGGCCGGCAATCCCGAACTCGTCAAGGCGCTGATCGGCTTTGAGGAGAAGCGCCGGGAGTTCGCGCAGAAACACGGCGGGCTCAGCGATGGGGCGAGCCTGGGCGGCAACGCCATGGGTGCAACGGTGCCGGGTGGCATGGCTTTGCCTGGCGGCGCGCCGGCGCCGCGTCCATTCAACCGCGGGATCCCGTCATATGGGAGCGCGGTGCAGATCGATCGCGATGGACAGCTCCACGATCCCGGCCAGGGGTCGGTTGCGGCGCAGAAACCTGAGGTTGGATCGCTTGTCGCGGCGCCAGCGGGGGCCGCCGACTATCTCCGTGCAAATCCTGCACTCGCCGCAGCGTTCGACGCCAAATATGGCGCCGGCGCTGCCGCCAAGGTCCTGGGACGATAAATGGCGAACCCGTTTGATCAGTTCGATCGCGATTCCGGCTCATACCGGCCGCTTGTCGTTACCGTCGCGCCAAACAGGACGTCGACAGGCAACCCGTTTGACCAGGTTGATGCCGACCCCGCGAAAGACGTTGTCGTGGACGTGGCGAAGTCGGGCGGATCGGGCCTTGTTCGCGGCACGACCGGCCTGCTCGGTACGATTGGCGATGGTGCCAACCTCTTGGGCAATTTCAGTGATGACGCCACGAATTGGCTGCGGGACAAGGCTATCGACGCCGGTGGGGGAGCGCTGGTCGAACGGTTCTGGGATCCGTTGCCTCCTCGGCGCAACGCCGTGGCCGATTTCATCGGCTCCGAGAACATCAACCGGGGCGTCGACGCCGCGGCAGCCACGTTGGGCGGCAGCCCAGTCACGAACTACAAACCTAAAACAATCGCCGGAAAGTACACCCAAACGGTGGGGGAGTTTATCCCGGGCGCTCTTGCCGGGCCTGGCGGCGTGACAAGAAACGCGGTCGTCTTTGGGGTTCTTCCGGGCCTGGCCAGCGAAGCTGCGGGGCAGGCCACCAAGGGGTCGGCAGTCGAGCCCTATGCGAGAGCCGCTGCCGCCGCTGCGACAGGTGGCGTGGCCGCGGTCACGGCGAAGCCCGCAACGGCTGAGGCGCTCATCGCAAGGCAGATGCGCGGCATCGACGCGGCCATCGTTGACGCTGCTGGCGAGCTTATGAAGTCTGACTATGGTCGCAAGATTAGCCTGACCTTGCCTGAGGCCCTCGCATTCGCTTCGAACGGCAGGGGCAAGAGCCTCATCGAGTTGCAACGTCTTGTCGAGGACTCCAGAGGCGGCGGCGGGATCATGGAGAACTTCATGGCCCGGAGGCCGGCTCAGGTTGAGGCTGCGGCGGAGCATGCTTTCGATACGATTGCACCGCAGTCTCGATCGCCATCCATGATTGGGCCTGATATCGGCCAGGCAGCGAAGGATACAATTCAAGAGGCGACCGAGATTATCGGCAAGCCGTCGCAGGGGCGTTCCTATGAGGCTTTGCGCCGTCAGTATCTGGAGCCGCTGCTGAGGGGCCCCCTTGGTAAGCTGGCCAACCGCGATATCGAAACACTGCAGGCCATCGAAGCGCTTTTCCCGTCGGGCCCGATGGCGGGTAGCGCGGGAGAGATCGCCGATGCTGTTGGCGCGCTTGCGCAGCGCAATCCCATGGCAGCGCGCCAGCTCGTTCGGGCTCATGTCGAGAGCGTCTTCAGCCAGGCGACACCGAAGCTCCGCACAGCTGCCGATCAGTTCGGCGGGGCCAATTTTGTGACCGCCTTGCGTGGGAATACGCCTCAGGCGGAAAACCTTGCAGCGGCCATTAAGGCTGTGGCCGGCCCGGAGGCATTCCGAGGCTTTGACGAGTTCTTGAACGTCCTAAGCGCGACCGGCCAGCGTCAGCGCATCGGGGCCCCGGGGGCGTTGAGCAAGGAAGTTCAAGATGCGCTCAAGGGAGCGCCGCTCGGAGAGGCTGCAAATGTTGCGTCCAATGCCATCGGTTTCAAGCCGCCCAAGGTGATCGCGGAGACCTATGAGAACTGGCAGCTTGGCAGGAACACCGAGAAGATCGCCGAACTCATCACGGACCCCAACGCGCTGCCACTGTTCCGCAGGCTCGCCAAGGCGGACCCTGGCTCCATCCAATCGCAAGCCCTTGCTGCCCGGCTGGTTGTCATGGCGATTCAGTCGACGTTTCAGGCACGCTGACACGGCCATCATGCAGTTGACGCCGCCGGTGCGAGCTGCGGCATAGCGGCCAAATCCGGCATTTCGGCTTCGACGCTTCTGCGTGCCGGTCTTGCCTCGGCACGTGCTGCGGATGCAGAGGCTGGGGAGACGCGAAATTCCGCGAGTCCTCGCCGCTCGGCAGGACGGCCAGGGCGATCGCTGTGCTAATCACGGACCCCAATCCGCTTCCGCTGTTCCGCAGGCTCGCCAAGGCTGCGCCTCGCTCCAGTCACGCGCAAGCCATCGCTGCCCGGTGGATCGTCATGGCGCGCCCGTCGATGGCGTCGGCGCGCGGTCAGATCGTTGGTGAACGCCAGGACAAGCAGCCAGATCAGCCCGAAGAACGGCAAGGTGATAAGTGAGATGATGAGCGTGGCGAACAGAGACTCCCCCAAGGGTTTGTCGCTCCGGTATCCCACCCAGAAGGGCACCGCCGCAAAGCCCACGATCAGGGCGATGAGAGCCCGGCGCCACGGCGTCGAGAGGCCTCTCCAGTTCGATGGGGCATCGCGGATGACGAGCACGGCGGCTGTGTACATCCCGGCCAGAAGCATGCCGGCCAGGAGCATGAAACCCGGTTTCTCCGCGGCAAGGTAGGCCCCCAATGCGAACAGTGCCGCCTGTGGCAGATACCAGACAAACAGCTTCTTCAGGATCTGCAATCGATTCACGTCGGCCATCTCATCCCCCCATGATGCGATCCTGCCGCAGGGGCATGCGCGAGTCCACATTCGCCGGGCGATCGCGGGCTGATCCAGCCGAGGCGACCCGGCCAGAGGCTCCACGGGCGGTTTTGCTGAATGGCCCTCTCTGCCAGGAATGGGCCAGTCGTGCCGTTCGCGCTGGACGGCGCGTCGCGGAGCAGTCCGGGAGCCAGCGAGGGGCGGGGGCTCACGGGGCGGTCGTGACCTGGATCTCGGTTGTCTCGCTGACCAACCGGGAGCGGAGCCAATCAGCCAAAGCGGCCTCGGTGGTCTGGCCGGCCGCCAAGGACAGCCACGTGAACACCAGGTCCTCGTCGTCGGCGATCATCTCGCAACCATTCAGCCCGAGGAACAGTTCCGTCACGACCAGAGACGTTCGCTTGTTCCCGTCCACGAAAGGATGGTTTTGGGCTAGTCCGTAGCCATAGCACGCAGCCAGGCCAGCAAGGTCCGCCTGCTCATGGGAATGCAGGTTCTTCGGCCGGGCGAGGGCCGAATCCAGCAGGCCCTCGTCGCGAATTCCGGGCGCGCCGCCGTGCTCGACCAATTGCTCATCATGCAAGGCGAGCACGACAGTTTTGTTGACCCAGATTGGAGAGGCCACTACTTCGCCAATTCGCGCAACGCATTCCGACGCTTTTTCATGACGCGCCGGGCCATGTCCATTTGCGCTTCGAAATCGGGGTCATAGGGCGTGAGCCGGGAGCCTCCCGGGGCCCGCGTGAGGTACACGGTATCCCCCAGATCGACCTGCATGCGGTCGAGTTCTTCCTTTGGGAGGATGACCCCACGGGAGTTGCCGAACTGCCGGATCTTGAGCGCGACCATGGTAACCTCCCCGGTTCGGCGGTAGGATAACAACTGTTATAACATGAGCGTTCCCGCCGGGAAGGTCAAGAACAAGCGGCTCCCCTAGGACTGGTTGTCGGGCTGGGAGAACGCTGCCACGCCGGCCGGGTGTCCGAGAGTTAATCCACGTCCTCATCCGTTCGCGCCAAGTGCCCGAACTGAATCACAAACCCGGCGCGCGCTGTTGCGGGCGCTGCCGATGTTCGTTGACTGCGCGAGCGGGCTCATCGGCGGGAACGGACCATGTCGTGAGGTTCCGCGCTTTTCAGGGCGAAGAACGCCGTCCCGATATGGGAGCAAGCAAAGTTCCCCTATCGGGAATGATTTGAGACGGCTGATCCAGCCAGTCCCTCCACCCCCAGGCCGCTCCTCACGGGGCGGCTTTTTCCATGAGGAGCCGCCATGGCCGGCGCTGCCTATGAAGTCACGGCAAGCCTGACGGATGACGAGTCCTTCGGCTTTCCCCTCGAGCTGAAACAGCAGAACGGTGTCAGCCTGCCTTTGGCCGACTACGCCTTCGAGTACGAGCTGGTCGGCGGCGCGGTCGCGCTGCGGCTCGATGAGGCCTCGGGCATCGCTGTCGACCTGGCGAACAGCCTCGTCACGATCGATCCCGGCAGCGATTTTCGCCTGCCATGCGGCCGCTATCGCCATGGCTTCCGGCTGAGGCACCGGACATCGGGCAAGACCGTGCAGCTCTTCGATGGCTCCGTCACCGTGACCGAAGGCAATTTCTCATGAACCTGACCATCCGGCTGAAGAGCGCGCCGACGCTCCGCATGCGCTATCTCCCGGGCCTCAAGGGCGACACGGGCGAGGCCGGCACGATCGCTCTCGGGCCGACGCTCACGGGTGCGCCCGGGACGAGCGCCTCCGTCACCAACTCCGGCACGCCGACGGCGGCTGTCTTCGCTTTCACGGTGCCGCGCGGCGATGTCGGCGCCGATGGCGAAAGGGGCTGGTCGCCGGCTTTTGCGGCGGTGATGGACGGCGCCCGCAGCGTGCTGCGGCTGGTCGACTGGGTCGGCGGGGAGGGCGTGAAGCCCGCCACCGGTTCCTATGTCGGAGCGGCCGGCCTGGTCGCCGATATCGCTGATGCCGTCGACCTGCGCGGGCCTGCCGGCTCGGGCGTGCCTGCGGGCTCGATCACGACGGCGGAACTCGCCAATCGCGCCGCGACCTTTGCCAGGATCCAGGCGATCGCCTCCGGCCGCCTGCTCGGCCGCAAGACGGCCCTGTCAGGTGACATCGAGGAACTGACGGCGGCCGATGTGAGGGCCTTGCTCGCGCTCGCGCTCGGCGACCTCGCCGATGTCGACCTCGCAACCACGCCGCCCGCACATGGCGACGGCTTCGTCTGGGACCAGTCTGCCGGCAAATGGAAGCCGGGCCCGGCCGGCGGCGGCATGTTCCGGGGCGACAACGGCACCGTCGGCAGCCGGAAGGGCGACATCTTTCGGGTGGCGGAGCAGCAACTCGATTCCGACGTGACGATCGCTGCTGACGAGAACGCCTATGCGCCGGGACCGTTGGCGGTTGCCACGGGCAAAACCCTCACGATCGCGGCCGGCGGCAATCTGGTGATCCTATGAGCAACCTGCGCGTCGGAACCCTCTCGAACATCGCCGGCACGGGATCGCCCGACATCGTCGGCGGGGAGTTGTGTCGGGCGAGGTTCAACCTCAACGGGATCGGCACCATTGCCGCAAACGACAGCTTCAACGTCAGCAGCTTCCTGGACAACGGTCTCGGCGACTACACTGCGAACTGGCAGGTTGCTTTCCCAAATGGGAGCTACTCGTTTGGCTTCGGAGGGCAAGATAGTTCAACAATGTCGATCATGTGCGGCAAAATCGGAGTCTCGCCAAGTGCCAATGCCTTTAGGTTTGCTACGGCCAATGCCTCCCTGAACCCGGCAGATGTGCTTATCGCGACCGCCACCACCTTCGGAGACAAGCCATGAGCGCCTTGAAGGTCCAGACCATCCAGGATGCGAGCGGAGGCAACCCGATGGCGGTCGCTGATCTCAATCAGGGGCGTGCGAAGAATTGGGTCAATTTCAATGGTACAGCCGCCGTTGTAACACGAGACAGCTTCAATATGTCATCGTTGACTGACAGCGGTGTGGGCTTCTACGGCATTAATTTTTCTTCTTTCATGGCAAACGGAAACTACATGTTCGGAGGCATGGTTGGCGGTATCTCTGGGTACGGTCTTCTGTACCACATAGACGGCACCTATCTTCGCTCAGCCGCTGGCTACGCCGTGGGCACCGTCTTCGCCAACAGCCTCACCGCTGCCGCCCAGGCCGCCGATTACCCGTTCGTCAACATCCACGTCGACGGAGATGCGCCGTGAGCCAGCTTCGAGCCGACAGCCTCGCCAACCGGCTGGGCACTGCGAGCCTCCCGACCGACACCATCGTTCAGGGTACGGCGAAGGTCTGGGGCAAAGTCGACATGACCACGGCCATCACCGTCAATGACAGCTTCAATGTCGCGTCGGTCATCGATCTCGGAACCGGCCTGTTCACGGCTGCCCTGGCCGTAGCGAACGGCAATGCCCATGGCGGCTCGGCCGGCAACGCCGGCGTTCCCGGTAACGGTATCCGCGGAATGCAAGCCGCCTATGACAGTGCAGCTGTGATCCGCCATGCGGCATTCGGCAACAGCTTCGCCCTGAGCGATGTCAGCCACTGCAATTTCGTCGGCTGGGGGCATTGAACATGACAATTCTTCGTGCCGGCACGGTCGCAACACGGCAGGAATTGCGCGCCGATTTTGCCCGGATGGAGGCGGCGCATCAGGCGCTCGCACCCGTGCCTTGTGACCATCGCATCGCCTATCACGACGAGACGCAGGAGGCGGTCAAGGTGATGACCCCGGCGCCGCGCTTCATTGCGGCCTTGATGGCCGGCGGCTTTGTCAGGCGTGTTCGCTGCATCGGCGATGATCCCGTGTCTGGGGCGCCGGTGCTGGAGGGCAGCGGCGAGCTCATGGGGCCGATGAGCTACGACGAAGCGGTCGCGTTCGTCGCCTGGAAGGACATGCCGCCCGGCACCAATCACTTCCAGATCCTGCACACCGACGATCTGCCGCGCATCGGCGGCAGCATCGACAAGGCTCGCAAATTCAGAGCCGCTTGGCGGCTAAAGGAGGCAACATGAACATTGTCGAAACATATGTGATGGTCGAGGGCAGCCCGCTGCCCGCGAACCTTCAGCCGCCGCAGGCTGCGTTGCAGGATGCATTCTGCAAGGGCGAAGGTCTGCCGCTGCGCATCGTCATCGATATGGCCGCCGCACGCCCGGTCGCTCAGGAGATGGTCCGGCAGGCACGGGCCGCCGCCTTTGCCGCAAATGATGCGGCCACTGTCATGGCGATGCAGCGGAGCGATACGGCCGCCCTCGATGCATGCCGCGTCAAGGGCGATGTGCTGCGCGGCGCCCCGGCCGATCCGCGCCTCTCTGCGGCCTCGACGCCCGACGCGCTTCTTGATGCGGTCGCGGCCATCGTCGCGGAGTTTTGAAGCGCTCGCACCGAAAGCAAGCAGCTCAGCCATCCCTCACCCTTTGAGGGACAACTCGCTCTTGGACGCGATCAGCCAGACGCGCCTGCCACTTGCCGCCCCGAATGGGGGGGCATCGCTCAGCCCTGGGGTTTCTCGTCGAACAGGCCGATGCAGGGATAGTTCATCCCCTCGACCGCGATTGACTTCAACCACTCGCCTCGACGGAGCCTCGTCTCTGAAATCACCGCAACGCCAAGACACCAATCGATTTTTTCGGCGCTCGCCCCCGTGGCTTTGAGAGGATGGCGTGCGCAACGGGCCCCTTTGCGGGCGATCTTGATGAGGTCGTTCCGGCCCCTGCCGCAGACATACTCGTAGCCGAGCCTGGAACCCACGACGGCGGCGAGCAAGCCAGCCGCCCAACACAGACATACCGCTTCATTCCAGCCCCCCAAGCCGCGCTGATCGTGCCGTTGCATAATGGGATCGTCCACGGCTGGATCAACCACCGCCCATCCCTTCAAGGGTCGCCCCAGCCGGCGGCCCTTTTCTTTTGCCGGGAGGAGAGACCATGACACGTCGCATCAGCGATGAAGGCCTGGCGCTGATCAAGCGCTGGGAAGGATGCCGGCTCGCCGCCTACAAGGACGTGGCCGGGGTGCTGACGATCGGCTACGGCTCGACGGGTCCGCATGTCCGGCCGGGCTCAAGGATCACGCAAGGTGAGGCCGAGCGGCTGCTGCTGCGGGACCTCGCCCGGTTCGAGCGCGCTGTTGCGACCTTGGTCACGGTGCCGCTGAATGACGGCCAGTTCGCGGCGCTCGTCTCGTTTGCCTTCAATGTCGGCGAGGGCGCGCTCGCCCGCTCGACGCTGCTGAAGAAGCTCAATGCCGGCGATGTCACCGCCGTGCCGGGCGAGTTGATGAAATGGGTCAATGCCTCCGGGCGAAAGCTCGCGGGCCTGGTCAATCGCCGCTCGGCCGAGGCCGGGCTGTGGGCGCGCGGCTCCCATATCTCCAGCAATACGGTCGCGGCGAGGCCCGCAAAGCCCCCGGTCGTGACGCTGGACAATGCCGTCAAGGTCGCGACGCCGCTCTCAGGCCTGCTCCAGGCCTTCACCAGCGGGCCGGCGCAGGTGGTGCTTGCGCTCGCCTTCGTGCTCGGCGGCGGCTTCCTGCTCTGGCGCTGGCATCGCGCACAGCAGGAGGCGGCGGCGTGAGCATTCTCTCTGCACTTTGGGGCCGCTTCGCCGGCCATGTCGCCGCACTCGCCGCATTCATCGGCCTCCTGCTGGCTGCATTCCTCGGGGGACGCCGGGAGGGGAAGAGCCTGATGCGGGGGGAGCAAGAGCGCCAGCGCCGGAAAGCCATCACTGACAAAGGGAAGCGTGACGATGAGATCGACCGCCTTGGTCCTGCTGCTCTCGAGCAGCGCCTTCATCGCTGGTTGCGCCGGGATGGAAGGTGATTTCTGCGACACCGCCCGCCCGCTCCGGCCGTCCCCCCGTGCCGCCGCGGCCATGACCGAGCGCGAGAAGGCGGAGATCGTGAAGCATAACGAGCATGGCGAAAGGCAATGCCGATGGACGCCGTGAAATCCCGTCTCGCTGTCAGCCTCGGCAACATCCTCTCGATCGGGATGACGGTCGTCTCGCTGGTGGCGGTGATCGTCACCGTCAGCCTGTCCTATGGCCAGTTGCGCGCCAAGGACGATGTCCACGACATGCGCATCGCAATCGTCGAGGCGCAGCTCGCCAAGCGCGAGACGGCGGAGCAGGCGGTCAATAATCGCTTGTCGACCATCGAAGGCGATATCCGGGTGATCCGCCAGATCCTCGAAGGCGTACGCCCGGCGCCGCGATAGGGGCGTGAGCGCCGGCGCCATCACCCCGTGTCCGCCTTGCCCGCCGGTCCCGTCATGGGGCTGGCGGGCGCTTTTCTGCGTTTGGCGATCAGTTTCGAGACGAGCCAGGCTGCGCCGCATAGAGGCCGGCGCAGAGCAGGCCCCACCGCCACCTTGGTGTAGGGGCTCGGGGGCGTCGCCTGGCTGGCCTCGGGCACCGTCATGAGCCAAATGCCGGCCAGAAACAAAGCCGCCATCGGCATGAGCCAGAGCACGATGACGCCGAGGAGCCGATCGCTCACGGATCTGCTGGTGAAGAGATAAAAGCACAACCAGAGGAGCGCGATCGCGGCGTACCAGAATTCGACCACAACGGCGCCAATGGCCCACATCGCGGCTCCCCGGGGCAGGGCACGTTCGGCAAGGCACGTTCGGCATGTCATCGAGGCAGCCGGCATCCTAGGCGACGCGCGGCGCTGCAGGAAGCCGAGCGCTGCTCGCCCGCCGGCCGCGCCGGTTCGCAGGGGGGCCTATCCCCGCGCTTTTCGGCTCAGGAACAGCCCGATCTGCTTGTCGGCTTCGAGCACGCCGTTCCCCCTCGCGAAGGCCGCCTCGATCGCTTCGCGAAACCTGGCGAGCTGCGCCTGCGAGGCCTTGTCTCCCGGCGGATAGGAGGTCAGCGCCAGGAAGACGTCGTCAGGCTCGGTGATCCGCAGCCGCGCCGGGTGCCGGGCAAAGCTCACCTCGCCAAACTGCGCGCGCAGCAGATTTTCGGCGTCCTCAAAGCCAAAAGCCGCCCCCGCCGGATCGACCGGATCGCTGCCGAACACCGCGGTGAGCTCATGGAGCGCCCGCAGATTGCCGATGTCGTTGGTCGTGACCGCAAGATAGCCACCCGGCTTCAGGACGCGCGCCATCTCGGCGATGGCCGCGCCCGGATCGGGCAGGTGGTAGAGCATATGCATCGCGACGACGGCATCGAACGCGTCATCCACGAAGGGCAGCACTGTGGCGTCGGCCGCCTCGCCGCGGAGCGCGCCGAACGGCAAGGGGGCGCAACGCCTGAGCGCCTCGTCGACCATGCCGGGCGAGAGATCGGCGAGCGTCAGCGCGAGCGCTTGCGGCAGCTGATCGACCGCGGCAGCCCAGAACCAGCCCGGGCCGCAGCCGATATCGAGGACATGGTCGCCGGTTCGCAGCGGCAATTGCCCGGCCACCCAGGGAAACCAGCCGGTCTCGGCGACGCTGTACTGGCTGTGCAGACGGGCCCGCGCCGCAAGCTTGCGGCTGTCGCCATATTGCCCGGCATTGTCGGTGACGATCGCTGCCATGCGGCCTTCCCAAATCCGGCGCGCGATGACGGCGGGCCCGGCCTGAGCATGCCCGAAGCGCGGCCAGGCCCGCAACGGGGGCGGGCGCCTCCTGTCGCGTCGCATGGCGAGGTTTGAAGCCTCCGCGTCCTGCTGCGCTAGCCCCCGTTGTACGATCCTTCCTGGTCTACCAGCTCACCTTGATCCCGAGCCGGCCGTCATGGGAGCGCGCCCGCCGGCATTGCAGGGTTGCGCTGGTTCTGCTGGCGCTTCGCCGCCCGACGCGGCATTGCTTCATCTGCGACACGGCCCGAGTCGGCGCTTGATTTGAGGACCCTGATGACCATCGCTCAGACATTCGACCAGTGGATCGACCGCCGCGGCACGCATTGCGCGAAATGGGACACGATGGAAACCCATTACGGGGTTTCGCCGTCCGGCGGCCTTGCCATGTGGGTGGCCGACATGGATTTCCGGCCGCCTTCCTGCGTGCAGGACGCGGTCGAGGCGATGGCGGCCCATGGCATCTACGGCTATTTCGGCGATGAGCGGGCCAGCAACGACGCGATCCGCTGGTGGATGAAGACCCGCCATGGTTGGGAATTCGAGCCGCAGGCGATCTTCACCACCCACGGGCTGGTGAACGGCACGGCGCTCTGCATCGATGCCTATACCAAGCCCGGCGACGGCGTCATCGTGATGACCCCGGTCTACCACGCCTTCGCCCGCATCATCCGGGCCGCCGATCGGCGCGTCGTGGAATGCCCGCTGGTGAACGAGGATGGCCGCTACCTGCTGGATATCGCGGGCTGGGATGCGCTGATGACCGGCAATGAGCGGATGCTGCTGCTCTGCTCACCGCATAATCCCGGCGGCCGGGTCTGGACCCACGACGAGCTCAGGGAGATCGCGCAGTTCTGCGTGCGTCACGACCTGATCCTGGTCTCCGACGAGATCCACCACGATCTCGTCATGCCCGGCCACAAGCACATCGCCATGCCCGTGGCGGCGCCCGAAATCATCGACCGCCTGGTGATGATGACGGCGACGACCAAGACCTTCAACATCGCCGGCTGCCATTCCGGCAATGTCATCATCCCCGACGAGGCGCTGCGCCGCCCGTTCCGGGCGCGCATGAACGCGCTCGGCATCTCGCCGAATTCCTTCGGCATGGCGATGGCGACCGCCGCCTACAGCCCCGAGGGCGCAGCCTGGGTCGACGAACTCGTCGGCTATCTCGACGGCAATCGCCGGCTCTTCGACGAGGGCGTCGACAGCATTCCCGGCCTGCGCTCGATGCCGCTGGAGGCAACCTATCTCGCCTGGGTCGATTTCTCCGGGACCGGAATGGAGCCGGCGGAGTTCATCGCGCGGGTCGAGAAACAGGCGAAGATCGCGGCCAGCCATGGCGCAACCTTCGGCTCCGGCGGCGCGAGCTTCCTGCGCTTCAACCTGGCGACCCAGCGCGCCAATGTGACCGAGGCCGTCGCGCGCCTGAAGGATGCCTTTGCCGACATGCAGTAGTCGCTCGCCCCGGGACGGTGGCGCCGCCCGGGGCTGGTCATTGCGGCACCCCGGGACTGCTTCAGCTCTGCGGGCCGGGGCGGCACTGGCGCAAGGACGGTGAGGCGAGAGCATTTTCGAGCGAAGTGGACACCGGTTCGCGTGAAGAAAATGCGATAAAACAAAGAGCTAGCAGGCTGCTGAAATTCCTGCTGCGTTTCCGCGAGTTTGGGTTGTGGGCGCGATTTTTTGACGGATATCGGCCGGTTTTGGGCTGTCCGGCGCAGGGGTTCTGGTCATATTGGCCTAT
>NZ_JPKG01000010.1 GCF_000735605.1 Allobosea sp. LC85 | reverse complement strand
TCACGCAGACGCTGGTGGTGCGAACAGACACATCAAGACCGACGAACAGCTCCATGGCAGGCCTCCTCCCGACCGATTCAACCGATGGAGCCTGCCCGGAAAGCCTCCCTCCCGTCACTCTCCGACCGGGAGGAGGCCGGAGCCCCACAACCCGATCTTTTTCGTTTGGCCTTGCGCTGCTTCGGCTGCACTGCGCCTTTGTACGGACGTCACAGAAGGCTGCTCCTGTCCGGCCAATCTGAAAGGAAACGATCATGAGCGAAGCTGTGCTCGGAATCATCGGGGGGTCGGGCATCTACGACCTGCCGGGCCTGACCGATCTGCGCGAAGAGCGTGTCACGAGCCCCTGGGGCGAACCCTCGGACATCCTGCGCATCGGCCGGATCGGCCAGACCAAGATCGTCTTCCTACCGCGCCATGGTCGTGGTCACGTGTTGCCGCCCTCCGAGATCAACTACCGCGCCAATATCGACGTGATGAAGCGCGCCGGTGTGACCGATCTGGTCTCGCTCTCGGCCTGCGGCTCCTACAAATCCGAGCTCTATCCCGGCCTGTTCGTGCTGGTCGACCAGTTCATCGACCGCACCGTTCGCCGCGCCAGCTCCTTCTTCGGCAAGGGCTGCGTCGCGCATGTCCCGATGGCGCGCCCGGTCGGCCCGGTGCTGCAGGCACGGCTTGCCGATGCCGCAACGGCCGAGGACCTGCCTTTCGTGCGCGGCGGCACCCTGGTCACGATGGAAGGCCCGCAATTCTCGACCTATGCGGAGTCGCTGACCTATAAGTCGCTCGGCTACGACCTGATCGGCATGACCGCAATGCCTGAGGCCAAGCTCGCCCGCGAGGCCGAGATCACCTATGCGACCGTCGCGATGGTGACGGATTTCGACTGCTGGCACCCTGAGCAGTCCTCGGTGGATGTCGCCTCGGTCGTCGCCGTGCTGAAGGACAATGCCGAAAAGGCGCGCCGGCTGGTTGCGCGCCTGGCCGCGGACTTCCCTGCCGAGCGCGAGCCTTGCCCTGCCGGTTCCCATCACGCGCTGGACAGCGCCATCATCACGGCGCGCGAGTTCCGCGCCCCGAGCCTGGTGGCAAAGCTCGACGCGGTTGCGGGCAGGGTGCTCAAGGCGACCGCCTGACAAGCGGAACAGCTTCGCTCATCGTTCAGAAGGGGAGGACTCCATTGCAAGAGCTCCAACCGATCCGAAGGGGTCATTCCATCAAGATCGCAACCGCTTCCTTGCTGCTCGCTGTGCTCGCCGCGACGCCCGTCCTTGCAGGAAACACGTCGTCGAACTCGAGTTCCAATTCGTCGAACGGCGTGCATACCCGGGTCGACACGATCGTAACCGATGATGATCGCGGGCGGCGCGGCGTGTTCGAGCGACGCGTCTATCGCGACGAGCGGGGCTATCGCGAGTACCGTCGCTACCGCCGCTGGTAGCGACGGTTCCCTTCGCGTGGCGGCGGCGCTAAGGAGAGCGCGTCGCCACAGCGAGCTGTTTCCGCATGGACCGTGATACCCTCCTCGACCTGAAGAACGCGATCCGCTCGATTCCGGATCACCCGAAACCGGGCATTATCTTCCGGGACATCACCACACTGCTCGGCGACGCCCGGGCCTTCCGACGCGCGGTCGACGAACTCGTCCAGCCCTTCGCCGGGCTGAAGATTGCCAAGATCGCCGGCATCGAGGCGCGTGGCTTCATCCTCGGCGGGGCGGTGGCCCATCAGCTCTCGGCCGGCTTCGTCCCGGTGCGCAAGAAGGGCAAGCTGCCGCACGAGACGGTCAGCATCAGCTATTCCTTGGAATACGGTACGGACGAGATCGAGATCCACAGGGACGCGGTCTCGCGGGGCGAACGCGTCCTGCTGGTCGACGACCTGATCGCGACCGGCGGCACCGCGGAAGGGGCGGTGAACTTGCTGTCCTCGCTTGGCGCAGAGGTGGTCGCGGCCTGCTTCATCGTCGATCTGCCGGATCTCGGTGGTGCGGATCGGGTGCGCCGCCTCGGCGTTCCCGTGCGCACGCTCGTCTCTTTCAGCGGACACTGAGCCCATGAAGATCGGCGGCAAGGCCTACCGGACGATCTGGCTTGCACAGGATGGCTGGCGCGTCAGCGTCATCGACCAGACCAAGCTGCCTTTCCGTTTCGAGACCGTCGCGCTTGGCAGCGCCGAGCAGGCCGCCGAAGCGATCCGCAGCATGCTGGTACGCGGGGCACCGCTGATCGGCGCGACGGCCGCCTATGGTGTGGCCCTGGCCATGCGCGCAGACCCGTCCGACCAGGCGTTGGAGGCCGCTGTCGCCTTGCTTGGCCCGACTCGTCCAACAGCGGTGAACCTGCACTGGGCGCTGGAGCGGATGAAGGCGAGGCTGGCAGGCCTGGATCCGGCGTCGCGCATGGCCGCGGCCTATGACGAGGCCGCCACCATCTGCGACGAGGATGTCGCGCTCTGCCGCGCGATCGGCGAGCACGGACTTGGCGTGATCCGTGACCTTTCGGCGGGCAAGGCTCCGGGCGAGCGCCTCAATATCCTGACCCATTGCAATGCCGGCTGGCTTGCCACGGTTGACTGGGGCACGGCGCTGGCGCCGATCTATCTGGCGCATGATGCCGGCTTGCCCGTCCATGTCTGGGTCGACGAGACGCGGCCGCGCAACCAGGGCGCAGCGCTGACGGCCTATGAACTCGGCGCCCATGGCGTGCCGCATACCGTGGTCAGCGACAATGCCGGCGGGCATCTGATGCAGCGCGGGCAGGTCGACATGGTCATCGTCGGCACCGACCGGACCACTGCGACCGGCGATGTCGCCAACAAGATCGGCACCTATCTTAAGGCGCTGGCGGCGCATGACAACGGCGTGCCCTTCTATGTCGCCTTGCCTTCGCCGACGATCGACTGGCGACTGTCGGACGGGCTCGGCGAGATCCCGATCGAGGAGCGTTCGGCACGCGAGGTCACCCATCTCGCAGGCCTGGGGGAGGATGGCGAGGTCGGCCAGTTCCGGGTGGTGGCGCCCGGCAGCCCTGCCGCCAATCCCGCCTTCGACGTCACCCCGGCGCGCCTTGTCACTGGCCTCATCACGGAGCGTGGCGTGGCCCCGGCGAGCTCCGAGGGGCTTGCTCGTCTCTTTCCTGATTTGGCGCGAGGAGCTGCGACATGAGTGAAATGGCGCTTCGCGCAGAGATCGTCGCGGTTGCCCAGGCGATCGACAAGGCCGGGTTTTGCCCGTCGAAGTCCGGCAACGTCTCTGCCCGCTTCGAGGGCGGATTGCTGATCACCCCGTCCGGGTTGCCCTATGCTCAGACGAAGCCGGAGGATCTGATCCATCTCTCGCAGGACGGCACCATCCTGAGTGGCGCGCGCAAACCCTCGTCCGAATGGCCGTTCCATGTCGAGATCTACAAGGCGCGGCCGGACGCCCAGGCGATCGTGCACACGCATTCGCCGCGCGCCACCGCTCTGTCGTCGGCAAGACGCGGCATTCCGGCCTTCCATTACATGATTGCGCTGTGCGGTGGGGCCGATGTGCGTTGCGCGGAATATGCGACCTTCGGCACGCCTGAGCTCGCCTTGAACGCTGTTAAGGCGCTTGAAGGTCGCAAGGCGGTGCTGCTCGCCAATCACGGTGTCATCGCACTCGGACAGACTCTCGCGGGCGCGCACACGATCGTCGCCGAGGTCGAGAATCTTGCGGGGCAATATCTAGATCTGCTCGCCTCTGGGCTGGAGCCGGCGATTCTCGACGAGGCCGAAATGGCGCGCGTTTCCGCGAAGTTCGCGGGCTACGGCAAGGTCGGCTGAGCGTCGGATGCGCCTTGAAGCGCACCATGTCATGGTCGGGCTTGTCCCGGCCACGGCTCCTGAGACTTTTCAGACTGCGTGGCGGATCAGGCCGGTTTGCGCTCGACGAAGACGCAGCCCTCGAAGCTGAAGACCTCCTCGCCATGCTGGTTCACACCGGCATTGCGATGGAAGAACAGGCCCCATTGCGGGCGGCTGGCGCTGGTGCGGGTTTGAATGACGGTCGAGCTATAGGTGATCCTGTCGCCGACAAAGACCGGTCTGGACCAGCGCAGATTCTTGAAGCCGGGGGAGGGGCCAAGGCGTGGCGCCTTTCCGGGCGCGGCGGCAATCTGGCGTTTGCGGTGAGCAACCATCGTCGCCATCCAGACCGATGCCGTATGCCAGCCTGAAGCGGCGAGACGTCCGAAGGAGCTGCTGCGCGCCGCAGCATCGTCCATGTGGAAGGGCTGCGGATCGAAGGCGCGGGCGAAGGCGATGATTTCCTCGGTGGTGAAGACGAAGCTGCCGAGCTCATGGCTTTCGCCGATCTCGATCTCCTCGAAGAAGCGCGCCGGCTGCGTCTCGCCAGGCGGGATACCGAGCGGGCTCAGCGCGACGGGCTGCACATAGCGGGGCGGATGTGCCAGCCAATCGCCCTTGGGCAGGGCGAAGCCGGATCCCTTGCGGCCGAACATGATCCAATTGGTCTGCTCGAGAACCGGCTCGTCATGCTGGTTCAGGAGTTCGAAACGGAATTTCACCAGGCCCATTTCGGGGCGTGAGCGCGATTCCCTGGTTTCAAGCACGCTGCGGCGTGCACTGAGGACATCACCCGGCAGCACCGGCCGGAGCCATTTGACCTCCTCGATGCCGGGAGCGCCCATCGAGGCGGCATCCAGGATGAAGTCCTCGGCGAGCAGCCGCATCAGCAGCGAGCAGCTATGCCAGCCGGATGCGATGAGCTGGCCGACAAAGCTCTGCCTCGCGGCCTCCGGATCGGTGTGGAAATCCTGCGCGTCGTAGCGCGAGGCATAGGCGATGATGTCGTCCTGCGAGACGGCGACCCGGCCGCTCTGCTTGACCTCTCCGACGACGAAGTCCTCGAAATAGCGCATGGGTCGCTCGTAGCCCGGCTCAGTTGGCGAAGCGGAAATGCAGCACGTCGCCATCGGCGACGACATATTCCTTGCCTTCGAGCCGGAACTTGCCGGCCTCGCGGGCGCCGCTCTCGCCCTTGTTGGCGACGTAGTCGTCATAGGCGATGGTTTCGGCGCGGATATAGCCCTTTTCGAAATCGGTATGGATCACGCCGGCGGCGGCGGGGCCCTTGGTGCCGTTCTCGATCGTCCAGGCGCGGGCCTCCTTCGGGCCGACGGTGAAATAGGTGACGAGGTTCAGGAGCGCATAACCGGCGCGAATGACGCGGTTGAGGCCAGGTTCGGCGAGGCCGACGGCGTCGAGATAGTCCTTCTGGTCTTCGGCCGGCAGGACGGCGATCTCGCTCTCGATCTTGGCCGAGACGACAACCGCGACTGCGCCTTCCTCGGCGGCGCGGGCCTTCACCTTCTCGGAGAAGCCATTGCCCTTGTCGGCGCTGGCTTCCTCGACATTGCAGACGTAGAGCACCGGCTTGGACGAGAGCAGGCCGAGCATCTCGAAGGCCTTGCGTTCCTCGGTCGCGACCTGGACGAGGCGCGCCGGCTTGCCGTCGCGAAGCAGGACGAGACAGCGGTTCATCAGGTCGGCCAACTCCTTGGCTTCCTTGTCGCCCGACTTCGCCTTCTTCTCCAGCGGCTGCACGCGCTTCTCGAGGCTCTCGAGATCGGCGAGCATCAGCTCGGTCTCGATGATCTCGATATCGTCGATCGGCGAGATCTTGCCCTCGACATGGGTGATGTCGCCATCCTCGAAGCAGCGCACGACATGGGCGATGGCGTCGCATTCGCGAATATTGGCGAGGAACTGGTTGCCGAGGCCTTCGCCCTTGGAGGCGCCGCGCACGAGCCCGGCGATGTCGACGAAGGTCAGGCGCGTCGGGATGATCTCTTTCGAACCGGCAATGGCGGCAAGCTTCTCCAGCCGGTCATCGGGCACCGCGACGTCGCCGACATTCGGCTCGATCGTGCAGAAGGGATAGTTCGCCGCCTGTGCCGCAGCGGTCTGCGTCAGTGCGTTGAACAGGGTCGACTTGCCGACATTCGGCAGGCCGACGATACCGCATTTGAAACCCATGATGGCTGGTCCGTTGCGTCGCCGCCGCAAAGGGGCGGTCGCGAGATGATGATTGGAATGTCCAGGGCCTTATTGGGGTCCGGGCGGCAAAAGACAAGATGGCAGGGGCCAGGGACGGCTCACGCGAACGTGCATGGCGAGGCGCTACGCTGGAGCGCAAGGACTTCGCGAGACGGCCATCCATCTGCGTCGGTCCATTCGATGGAGCTCTTCCATGCGCGTTCTCTCTGCCAGTGTCTTCGCGGCAGCTCTCGTCCTGACCAGCAGTATCGTTCAGGCCCAGGCGCCGGCGACACGGGTGCGTGGCACGGTCGAGAAGCTCGAAGGTGCGGCGCTGACCGTGAGGACGCCGAGCGGAGAGGCCGTGGCGGTCGCCCTGGCTCCCGGCTACTCGGTTGGCGGGGTGGTCAGGGCCAGCGTAGGCGAAATCAAGAAGGGCAGCTTCGTCGGCGTCGGTGCGCGACCGCAAGCGGACGGCACGCTGCTCGCCGTCCAGGTCCTGATCTTTCCCGAGGCGATGCGCGGCACGGGAGAGGGACATAGGGCCTGGGGGGTCTTGCCCGACAGCACCATGACCAATGCCACGGTGGCCGATACGGTCTCGCGCGTCGATGGCGCCAATCTCGTCCTGACCTATCCCGGCGGCGAGCAGAAGGTGATGATCACGCCTGATGCCAACATTATCATGGCCGCACCCGCTGAAGTGTCCGAGCTATCGCCGGGGGCACAGGTCGCGTTCACGGCGACCCGCCAGTCTGGCGGCGGACTTCTTGCCAACCGCGTCACGATCGCGAAACAGGGCGCCCAGCTGCCGCTCTAGGTGGGGAGGGCTTTCGTGTGGTTAGATCGGCTTTCCCGAAAACCGCAATCCACCTTTCGGGCCGATGCTCTAGCATCCACGCGTCACTCCGGCACGCCGGCCTTTTTCAACCCCTCCACGAAGACGTCGCAATGAGCGAATTTTCCGAGATTTTCTCGGAGAACGGACAGGTGTAGCGGCGGGCCAACCCGGGCCCGTGCGGCAATGAATTCCTGCGCCTCGTCAACGAGACCGAGGTGACCGCAGCAACTGATCAGCGTGTTGTAGTGGCCTGAATACTCGGCAAAGGCGGCGACCGATCGCCTGAGATGGGGAAGCGCCTCCTCGAATCGCCTGGCTCCCAGCAGAGCCAATCCATGGATCGCCGTGTAGATCCCGGCAAAGCTGTCCAGCGGACTCATACGGATGGCCTTGCCCGTCTCCGCGACGGCGTCATCGTACAAACCTGCCCGCAGCAAGGCCCAGCCATAGGCGGTCCGGCCCAAGGCAAAGCTGGGATTGAGGTCGAGGGCTGCCCGCAACTCCGTCAGAGCGCGCTGGTGCTGGCCCGCCGTGCTCAGACACAGGCCAAATGTCATCCGCGCCCAGGGATCGCCCGGGTCGCAGGTGAGACCCTCCTCGGCATGCCGAGCAGCCTGCCGGTAGCCCTCCTTGGTCTCCGGCACCCAGTAGCAGAGCGAGGCCCACCAGATCGCCCAGCTCAGCAGGGCATGCGCCCGCGCGTAGCCGGGGTCCACGGAGATGGCCTGTCGCAGGAGCGCCTGCGCCTCATCATTCTGCCGTCGCCCGACCTTGTTGATCAGGCCCATCGCGCGAACGACCAGCCCCCACGCGTCAATGCTGCCTGGAGGCTTGCCCGCCGCCCGCGCGCCCTCCTCGGCGTAGAGATGAGGCTCGATCGTGGCGACGACCACATTGGTAATCTCGTCCTGAACCTCGAAGACATCGGTCAGGTCCCGGTCGTACTTTTCTGCCCAGAGGTGTTTGCCTGTCAGGGCATCGATCAACTGGCCGACAATCCGAATGCGCGGCCCGGCGGCCCGCACGCTGCCCTCCAGGATATAGCGGACCCCGAGTTCATGGGCGACCTGGCGAACGTCCACTCCTCGCCCCTTGTAAGAGAAGCTGGAGTTGCGCGCGATCACGAACAGCCACCGCAGACGGGAGAGAGCGGTGATGATGTCCTCGGTAATCCCGTCGGCGAAATAGTCCTGCTCGGGGGCGCCGCTCAAATTCGCAAAAGGCAGGACCGCAATGGAGGGCGTGTCCGGCAGCGCCGGCGGACCTGCCACTGCCCGGGCCGCCGGCCCCTCCGCTGTCTCGCGGGCGCGATAGCACCGGATCGGCCGATCAAGGTTCTTGACGGTCTGGTCGCCGAGATCGTCGAACGTGATGTCGAGCGTGTTGCCAAGATGCTCATGGACGTTGCCGGAGATGCAGATGCCGCCGGGCGCGGCCAGGGTTTGCATGCGTGCCGCGATGTTGACGCCGTTTCCGTAGAGGTCGTCACCTTCGACGATGACGTCGCCGAGGCTGATCCCGATGCGCAGCGCGAGCCGCTGTCCCTCGGCGATACCCGCATTATGCGCGGGAAGGGCACGCTGGATCTCGAGAGCGCTCCTCACCGCATCGATCGCACTGGTGAACTCGACCAGGACGCCGTCCCCAATCGTCTTGAAGATGCGGCCGCCATGCTGCCTGGCCTTGGGCTCGAGCACGTCACGACGCAAAGACTTGAGCCGTGCCAGTGTCCCTTGCTCGTCGGCCTCCATCAGGCGCGTGTAGCCGACAACGTCGGCAGCGAGGATCGCGGCGAGACGGCGTGGCACACGTTCTTCGCCCATCGGCCAGGTCATTTCTAGGATGGTAGCGCGAGGCCCGATCATACGCTTCGGCGGTTCGGGCGTCTATTGAGGGGGCTCCATGCCGTCGTGATCTAGTCTTCGGCCTTCTCGCCGAGGCGCTTCACGGCGCTGTGGCCACGCGCATCCATGTAGAGATGGACCTTGTTCTGGAAGCCGGCGTCATCGCCCGCGGCGAGAAGTGTGGCGTAATCGGCGCAAGCCGTGCAGAGGTCCGCGACCCAGGGCTGCTCGGCCTTGCCGAAATCGTTCAGCACATAGGCATGGACCAGCGCTTTGTCGCCGGGATGACCGATGCCCATGCGGACGCGGCGGTAGTCGTTGCCGATCGCGGCGGTCATCGAGCGCAGCCCGTTATGGCCGGCATTGCCGCCTCCAAGCTTCACGCGCAGCTTGGCCGGGGCGAGGTCGAGTTCGTCATGAAAGGCGATCACGTCGGCGGGCGCGATCTTGAAGAAGTGAGCCGCCTCGCCGACCGCGCGCCCGGATACGTTCATGTAAGTCTGCGGCTTGAGCAGGATGACCTTCTCGGCGCCGATCATCGCCTCGCAGACCTCACCCTGGAAGCGGGAGCGCCAGGGGGAGGCGCGGTGCGCGCGGGCAATGGCCTCGACCGCCATGAAGCCGATATTGTGGCGGTTGCGGGCGTAGCGCGCGCCGGGATTGCCGAGACCGGCGAAGATCAGCATGGCAAGTCACTCCGGCAGTCAGGAGGGCTGGCGGTCCTCCGCCTTCCTCCAAAGCAAGACGGCCGGGAAACCCGGCCGTCCAAGTGGTCTCGCGGAGGCAGCGCCGAAGCGCGGCATCCTCAGGCCTTGGCGGCCTCGGTGTCTTCGGCGGCACCCTCGGCAGCGGGCTCCTCGATCACCGACGGCGCCACGATTGTGACCAGCGTCAGGTTCTCGCGGGTGGTCAGGCTGACGCCTGCCGGCAGCTTGATGTCGTTGACATGGACGGACGTGCCAACGCCCAAGCCAGCGACGGAGACGTCGAGGGCCTCGGGGATGTTCTCAGGCGCGACGTCGATTTCGACGTTGTGCTCGACGATCTGCAGGGTGCCTCCGGACTTCAGGCCGGGGCAGGCATCCTGATCGACGACGTGGACCGGAACCATGACCTTGATGGTCTGGCCGGCGGCGACGCGCAGGAAGTCGACGTGAATCGGGAAATCCTTGACCGGGTCGAGCTGGTAGTCGCGCGGAATGACGCGCGTCTTCTTGCCGCCGACATTGATCTCGAAGATCGTGGTCAGGAAGTGGCCGCCATAGATCATCAGGCGGGTCTGGTTGGCGTTGAGCGCGATCGCCTGCGGGGCTTCGCCCGCACCATAGATCACGGCAGGAGTCTGGCCTTGACGACGAACTGCCCGGGCGGCCCCCTTGCCGACCTGGGTGCGCGCCGAAGCCTCGATTTGCTTCACGGCGGTCATGATGATGGTCCTCGTTTTCTTGATAAAGACACGGCCGCCCGATGGCGGCCGTCTTGGTCTCGCGCCCGTGCCTCCAAGGGTGTCAGTCGAGCGCGAGGAGGCTCATAGGCGAAAATGCGGAAAAGCTCAACCCGGGGAAGGGGCAGGTTCCGCTCAGGCGGCGACCAGTCCCAGCCGCTCGTCACGCCGGCGCAGCAGGTGCATCAGCGGCAGAGCCAGCAGCACCATCCAGGCCTTGCCGATGATCTGGCCCGACAGGAAGTCGAGGCTGCCGAAGGCGAGCCAGAGGAAGACGATGCTGTCGATGACGAGGCCGACAAGGCTGGATGCGATCACGGCCGTGACGAAGCGGCGGCGCTGCAGCGGCGTGTAGACGGTGAAGTCTGCGAGCTCCGAGAGAAGGAAGGCCGCGACGGAGGCGACGACGATCGCCGGCGGTGCAAGGAAGCCGGAGATCGCGGCGCCGACGAAGATCGCGCCCAGCCCGACCTTGGCACCGAGGCGACGCTGGACGATGTCGCGCAGGACGAGCGCGAGGCCGATCATCAGCACGCCGCTCGGCGCCTTGATGCCCGGCGCGACCGGCACGAGGCAGGGACCGTTCGGCACGCAGACCGTGCCGACATTGCCGAGCATCCAGTTCGCGGCGGGGATGGTGAGCGTGAAAAGGGCGAGGGCGATCAGCCCTTCGGTCCGGCGCTGCTGGTCAGGAGTCATAGGATGGTCCAGTGTCGTCCGGTGAACAGAGAAAGCCAGCATGGCCTTTCGCCCGCAGCTCGCAGGCGGGGCAGGTTCCGCAGCCATAGCCCCACGCATGGCGCGTCGTCCGGTTGCCGAGATAGCAGCTATGGCTGTCCTCGACCACCAGATCGAGCAGCGCCTCGCCGCCAAGCTCGCGGGCCAGTGCGAAGGTCTGCGCCTTGTCGCGCCACATCAGCGGCGTGTGCAGCACCAGTCGGCGATCGAGCCCGAGATTGAGGGCGACCTGCATCGCCTTGATGGTGTCGTCGCGGCAATCGGGATAGCCGGAATAATCGGTCTCGCAGACACCGAGCACGACGTGCTTGCAGTTCCGGCGGTAAGCCAGCGCCGCGGCGAAGGTCAGGAATATCAGGTTCCGCCCAGGCACGAAGGTCGTCGGCAGGCCGGTATCGGCGAAGGCGATCTCGCTCTCGCGCGTCAGTGCGGTCTCGGAAATCGTGCCGAGCGCGGCGAGATCGATGATGTGGTCGGGGCCCAGCCGTTCGGCACGGGCTGATGACAGGGCGGGCAGCTTCTGGCGGATGGCGAGCCGGCATTCCAGCTCGACGCGGTGGCGCTGGCCATAATCGAAGCCGACGGTCTCGACCGAGCCGAAGCGGGCAAGCGCCCAGGCGAGCGCGACGGTCGAGTCCTGCCCACCCGAGAACAGGACGAGGGCGCGGCTTCCGCCGGTCGTGGCAGCCGTCATCGTGCCATCCCGTTCAGTCGAACAGGCTGGAGACGCTCGATTCGCTCGCGGTGCGCTCGATCGCCTCGCCCATCAGGTTGGCAATGGAAATGACGCGGATATTGCGCGCCACCTTCACGGCCTCGGTCGGCATGATCGAATCGGTGATCACCAGCTCCTTGAGCTTGGAGTTGGCGATGCGCGCGACCGCGCCGCCCGACAGCACGCCATGGGTGATGTAGGCGTAGACTTCCCTGGCACCTTCCGCGAGTAGTGCTTCGGCGGCGTTGCAGAGGGTTCCGCCGGAATCGACGATATCGTCGAGCAGGATGCAGGAACGGCCCTCGACCGAGCCGATGATGTTCATCACCTCGGATTCGCCGGGCCGGTCGCGGCGCTTGTCGACGATGGCGAGCGGAGCGTCGATGCGCTTGGCCAGCGCACGGGCACGGACCACGCCGCCGACATCCGGCGAAACGACCATGGCGTTCTTGTAGTCGAGCCGTTCCTTGATATCGCGGGCCATCAATGGCGCACCGAACAGGTTGTCGGTCGGGATGTCGAAGAAGCCCTGGATCTGCCCGGCATGGAGATCGAGCGTCAGAACGCGGTCGACGCCGGCATGGGTGATGAGATTGGCGACGAGCTTCGCCGAGATTGGCGTACGGCCCGAGGCACGGCGATCCTGCCGGGCATAGCCGAAATAGGGGATCACCGCGGTAATGCGCCGTGCCGAGGAACGGCGCAGCGCATCCGTGATGATCAACAGTTCCATCAGGTGGTCATTGGTGGGGAAGGAGGTCGACTGGATGACGAAGACGTCCTGCCCGCGAACATTCTCCTGGATCTCGACGAAGACCTCCATGTCGGCGAAACGCCGGACCTGCGCCTTGGCAAGGGGGATGTCGAGGGAGGCACAGATCGCTTCGGCGAGCGGCCGGTTGGAGTTTCCGGCGACGACTTTGAACGAAGAGGGCATGCCGTGGCGCACCGTGAGGACTGGCTGGGCGGGAGCCGTGAGACCGGCTGAATTCGCAGCGCTCATAACAGCGCCATGACAATGAGTCGACCGCTGCACTGCAAAAACAGTGCGCGAATCACGCCTCGCCCCACTGCGTTCAGCGGGATGCTTCGCTCAGGAGCGCTTGCCGTTGGGCGCTGCCGCCGTCTTGGTTTTGGCCTTGTCCTTATCCTTGGCGCCGTCGGCGGCAGGCTTGTCCGGCACCGGAGCAGTAATGAGGAAACCTGCGATGGCGTCCATCGAATCCGATGCTGCCTTGGCGACGATGGTCTGGTCGATGCTCGACCAGGGGTCGCCGCCGCCGCCGCGCCTGCCGAGGCTCTCGCCCTGCACCCGCTGGGCGCGCTTCTTGCTCTCGTCATAGACGTCCCAGACGAAGGCAAGCGCGGTCTGGCCGTCCTCTGTCGGCTGGGCGGTCAGATAGCCGCGAACCCGGAATCGCGCAGGCGCATTGCCGGCGACGATCTCCATCTTGCGTTCCGCCGCCGCCTCACCGAGCAGGCTTGCAAAATTCGTGGTGACCTGGTCGGGCGCACCGGAGATGCTCTGAACCGAGACCGGGACGCCGGGCGCATCGACGCGTGGACGCGCGGCGGTGCTGGTGGTTTCCTGGCAGCCTGCGAGAGCAAGCGCGAAAGCTGGCCCCAGAACGAGGCCACTTGAACGACTAAACATGACGCCTCCCGCTTTTTGCGTACGGGTTTGCTGAGGATTCCCTGCATGACCCTTGTAGGGTCAACGGATCGCGAGGTCCAGATCGGGCAAGTTCAGGGTTTCTGCGCCTGTTTCGCCGACGAGATAAGTGCGGCCGAGGCACATCGCGGTCTCGCTCGCCGAATCCATCAGGATCATGTGAGCGAACATCACCATGCCCGGAACGATCGGCCAGTCGTTGCTCTCGTAGAACATCGGCCAGTCCATCCAGCTCGGCGTGAACTTTGCGCCAAGCGAGTAGCCGCAGGCATTGAGTCGGTGGCGGGAAAGACCGTGCTCGTCGAAGACGCGGGCATGGGCGGCGAAGACATCGCCTGCGGTCCGCCCCGGCTTCAGTTCAGCCTCGCAGGCGAGGAGCGCCGCCTTGGCGGCTTCATGATAACTCAGATGCAGCGGGCGGGGCTCTCCGACCACGACGGTTCGCATGATCGCAGCATGGTAGTGCCTGTCGACGCCCGCGAATTCGAGCGTGATCTGATCCTGCGTGTCGAGTTTCCGGCGCCCCGCCTTGTAGCGGCAAAGCAGCGCGTCGCGGCCGGAGCCGATGATGAACTCGTTGGCCGGATAGTCGCCGCCGCCCGCGAAGATCGCATTGTGCTGCGCGGCCAGGATCTCACCCTCGTCGGCGCCGGCCCGGATCAGGTCGAGCGCCGCCCTGTCGGCGATGTCGGAGAGAGCGGCGGCGCGCCGGACATAGGTAATCTCCTCGGCCGATTTCACGGCGCGCAGCCGTGTCACGATCGTCGAGCTATCGACGAGATCGCCGACATCTGCGAAGGCCGCTTCCAGCTTGCGGCCGTTTGCGGCGACGAGACCGTAGGATTCGAACTCCACGCCGATGCGCTTGCCGGCCAGGCCGAGATCCCGTGCCAGCATGAGCAAGTCACGCGCAGGGTTCGCGTCGCGGCCATCCTTCCAGATGCGGATATCGGCCAGGTTCGAGGTGTGCTGGGCCTGGCGCAAATCGGCAGAGCGGGTCAGCAACGCCATGCTGCCATCGGCCTTCACCACAAGGCATTGGAAGAAGCAGAAGCCGAAGCTGTCGTAACCCGTCAGCCAGAACATCGATTCCTGCTGGAACAGGAAGAGCGCATCGAGCCGCTCGGCTTGCATGGCTGCCAGCAGGGCATCATGCCGGCGGGCGAATTCGGTGGGTGTGAAATGCAGGGCCATGGCTCGCGAATCCCCTGTGCTGACGTGGTCCTTATGCTTAGGCCGACCTCGCTCGGGCTCAAAGGACGTGGACGATGTGCCGCTGCGATTGCGGGCGAGGCCTTCGTCGCCCATATCAGGCGTGCTATGGAGCGCCGGCATCCGGCCCTGGAGATTGATGATGGCCACGACCTCGAACCGCATACTCGACGATCTCGCTCGTCTGGTGACCGACGCCGCCGGGGCCGCCCAGGGTGTGCGCCGCGAGGTCGAGACGGTTGCCCGCACGCAGATCGACCGACTCCTGCGCGAGATCGATGTCGTGACGCGCGAGGAATTCGAAGCCGTGCGCGAGATGGCGGTTCTGGCGCGTGAAGAGAATGACAAGCTCGCCGCACGGCTGGCTGCGCTCGAGGCTGCGCGCGACAAGGGCTGAGCCAACCCGTTTTCCGGCTGTGGACAGCAGTCGGCAGGGATTGAGCCCAGCCCCCGAATCCGCCGAGCCTGCATCAGGTGTTGGGAGCGTCGTCGCGCCTGCGCTATCGTCGAAGGAGAGGTGATTCGCCGGCCGCATCCGCTTGGGGTGCGTTTGGCGGTCAGGAGGCCATGTAGCGGCTTCCGCAGTCTTGTTGCGTCCCGCGCTTCCCCGTCGCCGTGTTCCCGTTCTCGAACGAGCTGGACCCGCATCCCCGCGGGGAGCTGGCAGTTGGACCCTGGGCATGATGGACCTTGACCTGGACGCAGAAGCCGAACGGCCTGCCAATCCTCTCGACCTGATCGAACGCCTCGCCGCACTCAACAACTGGACGTTCGACCGCGACAGCGATGACGAACTCTCGGTCTCCGTCACCGGAGGCTGGTCGGATTATCACGTCGCGATCACCTGGCTTTCCGAGGTCGAGGCGCTCCATATCGCCTGTGCCTTCGATCTCAAGGTGCCGGAGCGGCGGCGCGGCGAGGTTCTGCAGCTTGTCAGCCTCGTCAACGAGCAGCTCTGGCTCGGTCATTTCGACCTCTGGAGTTCGGAGAACGTGGTGATGTATCGCCACGCGCTTCTGCTTTCAGGCGGTGCGGAACCGACCGACGAGCAGGCCGCTGCACTGATCAAATCGGCGATCGACGCCTGCGAGCGCTATTTCCAGGCCTTCCACTTCGTCGTCTGGGCCGGCAAGAGCGCGCGCGAGGGGCTCGAGGGCGCGATGCTCGAAACTGTCGGTGAGGCCTGAGCCTCTGGTTTCATCATGCCCGGGCTTGACCCGGGCATGCCTTGCCGCTTCTGGTCATGCGATGCCCGGCTCCGGGTCCAGCATGACAATACGTACCGTTTCTCGTGAGGCCTCCATGTCCCGTTCCCTGCCGCAAACCCTTGTTCTCATTGGCGCGGGCAAGATGGGAGGCGCCATGCTCGAGGGCTGGCTGCGCATCGGCATGGATCCGACCGGGATCACGCTGATCGACCCGAAGCCCTCGGACGAGATCGCGACGCTGGCGGCCGAGAAGGGCATGGCGCTCAACCCCGAGTCGCGCTCGGTGCCGCCAACCGAGGTTCTCGTGCTCGCGACCAAGCCGCAGATGCTTGATACGGCGGCGCCCTCGGTCCAGGCGTTCATCCAGCCGCAGACCCTGCTGATTTCCATTCTGGCCGGCAAGACACTCGGCGATCTCTCGGCGCGCCTGCCCAATGCCACGGCGATCATTCGCGCGATGCCGAATCTGCCGGCCTCCGTTCAGCGCGGCGTGACCGCGGCCGCTGCCGGAAGGGGGGTCAGTGCTGATCAACGGGCGATGGCGAATGCGCTGCTCGGCAGCATCGGAAAGGTCGAATGGCTCGCGACCGAGGATCTGATCGACGCGGTTACGGCCGTTTCAGGCTCCGGTCCCGCTTATGTCTTCCATCTCGTCGAGTGCCTGGCCGCGGCTGGCGTCGCAGCTGGACTCCCGGCCGAGACGGCCGAGCGCCTGGCGCGGGGCACCATCGAAGGAGCAGGGGAGATGCTCTATCAATCGCCGCTGTCGCCGGCGACCTTGCGCCAGAACGTGACCTCGCCCGCCGGAACGACGGCGGCAGCACTCGAAGTGCTGATGGCCGATAACGGACTTGCGCCGCTGATGCGCCGCGCAGTCGCTGCCGCCAAACGTCGCGCCGAAGAGCTTTCCGGCTGAACGGCCTTTTCTCGGCGGTGATCCAGACCTACCTTTCCGTCATCGCTTTGCGAATGGAGAGGTCCGATGGCCCGTAAACCCGCTTCCCCCAAAGCTGAAAGGCCTGCTGCCAGCGCGCCGCCCGCCGACCCGCGGAAGGCGGTGGTGGATGCCCTTTTCAATCTCGCGGCCTCGCGGCGGTGGGATGAGATCGAGCTCGGCGATATTGCCGCTGAGGCTGGCGTCTCGCTCGCGACATTGCGCAACCTGTTCCCGTCCAAGCTTGCCATTCTCGGCGGGTTGACCCGTATCGTCGACGATGCGGTGCTCGCTGGCCAGTCCGACGATCTCGCTGACGAATCCTATCGTGAGCGGATGTTCGACCTGGTCATGCGCCGCCTCGACGCGCTCGCCCCCTACAAGGCTGGCCTGCGGCGTGTAATACCGGCCGTGCGGCGCGACCCCCTGGCACTCGCGGGTCTCAATCGCGGCGCGGTCAATTCCTGGCGCTACATGCTCGCTTCGGCGGGGATTCCGACGGAGGACCCGCTGGGAGGAGTGCGCGTGCAGGGCGCGGCGCTGCTGATGGCGCGTGTTGTCGATGTCTGGCTCGACGATGACGAACCGGAACTCTCCCGGACAATGGCTCAGCTCGACCGCGAACTGAAGACGGCGAGCTGGGTGATGTCGCGGGCCGAGGACATCTATCGGCTCACCGCTCCCTTCCGGGGCCTCGCCCGTGCTTTCTGCGGAGCCCGCCCTCGGGTTCGCCGCCGGGAACGCGGTGAGGACCGCCGCCGCGATGAGGATGACGAGGATTTCGCCCCGGCCATCTAGCGGCGCCGCGCCCCGAGAAAATAAGGCGAAAGCGGGGCAGAATTAACAGGGCCTTAGCTGTTGCCCGCGAAGTGTGAAGAATCACACCTCGCGAGGCTCACCTATGCCGTTTCTGAAGAAGCTTGCTGCCTTGTCTATCGGCCGTTCGTTCGGTCTCATCGCCATTCTTGCCGCCGTCCTCGCCATTGGCGGTGTGAGCTTCACGCTCATGCAGGCCCGCAGCGAGATGATCGCTCTCAAGCGCGCCGAGATGAAGAATGCGGTCGAAGCGGCTGCCTCGACGGTCAACAGCTTCCTGGCCCGGGCTGAAAAGGGTGAGCTGAAGGAGGCCGACGCGAAGAAGATGGCGCTCGACGCCATCTCCGCAGCGCGCTTCGACAACGGAAACTACTATTTCGTCGTTAGCTTCGACGGCATCAGCGTTCTGCATGCCAACAAGAAGATCGAGACGACGGACATGATGCCGTTGAAGGACGCGACCGGAAAGTTCTTCGTCAAGGAGATGGTCGAACTCGCCAAGGCAAAGGGCACCGGATTTCTCGACTATTTCTGGCTGAGGACGAGCGACAAGGAGCCTTCTCTCAAGATTTCCTATGTCGTCTCCGTGCCGAAATGGAACTGGGTCGTCGGCTCCGGGCTGCATGTCGATGATGTCGACGCCGCTTTCCGTGGCATGATGCTCGACGTGGCCAAGGTCCTGGTTCCGCTTGGCCTGCTCATGCTTGGCCTGGTCGTGTTCCTGAGCCGCCGCTCTTCGAGCATGCTGACCTCGCTCGCGGACAGGATGAACGAACTCGCGACCGGCAATCTGCAAAGCTCGATCGCGCATCAGGAGCGTGGAGACGAGATCGGCAGCATGGCCCGTGCGCTGGTCGTCTTCCGCGACGCCGCGCTTGCCAAGGAAGAGGTCGAGGCCGACAAGCAGCGCGTCGAGGCACAGGCCAGCGCCCATCGCGACGCTGCAGACCAGGATCGTCGTCGTAACGAATCCGAGCGGGCCCAGAGCTCGGCCCAGCAGGAAACGGTTGTCCGAGCGCTCGGGGCGGGCCTTGAACATCTCGCCGAAGGGGATCTGACCTACCGGATCGCGGATGTCTTTGCCGCCGAGTACGTCAAGCTCAAGGACGACTTCAATGGCGCGATTGCCAGACTCCAGGAGACGATGCGCCAGATTGCCACCAACACGGACAGCATGAAGGCAGGCTCGGGCGAGATCAGCCAGGCGGCCGATGACCTGGCCAGCCGGACCGAGCAGCAGGCCTCCTCCGTGGAGGAGACCGCCACGGCGCTCGACGAACTCACCGCTACCGTCCGGCAGACGGCCGAAAGCGCGCGCCTCGCGAGCCAGGCGACCACTCAGGTCAAGACCGAAGCCGAGCAGTCGACCCAGATCGTGCGCGACGCCGTGTCGGCCATGGGCGGCATCGAGAAGTCCGCGGACGAGATCTCGCAGATCGTGGGTGTCATCGACGAAATCGCCTTCCAGACCAATCTGCTGGCATTGAATGCCAGCGTCGAGGCGGCGCGCGCGGGGGATGCCGGGAAGGGGTTCGCCGTCGTCGCTTCGGAGGTTCGTGCGCTGGCGCAGCGCTCTGCCGAAGCGGCCAAGGAGATCAAGGGCCTGATCACCGCTTCGACCGTCCAGGTCGACAAGGGTGTCGCGCTGGTCGGCCAGACCGGCCATGCCCTGCAGCGGATGGCTGGCGAGATCACCCGCGTCACTGCCCTGGTTGCCGAGATTGCGTCGGCAGCGCAGGAGCAGGCGGCCGGACTCCAGGAGGTCAACAGCGCCGTCAACGAAATGGACCAGGCGACGCAGCAGAATGCTGCCATGGCGGAAGAGTCGACGGCAGCGGCACACGCGCTGTCGCAGGAGGCTGATCGCCTGGCAGCCCAGGTCGCGCGCTTCAGGCTTGGCGGAGACGTTGCCGGATTGCAGGATATGGCACGCAAGATGGCGAGCGTCGTCCCGCCCGCCCCTCGTGCTGCCGCCCCGAGCCGCAAGCCTGCCCCTCACCGCGCGGCGGCGGCTGCCCGCAAACTAGAGCCGAGCGCACATGATCGCGCCTGGGAGGAATTTTGAGTACGACGTCCCAACCGTCAGAGACGATCAGCTTCGACGATTTCCTCAAGGTCGACATTCGCGTCGGCACCATCGTCGAGGCACTGCCCTATCCCGAGGCGCGCAAGCCGGCCTTCAAGCTGGTGATCGATTTCGGTGGTGAGATTGGCCTTAAGAAATCATCGGCGCAGATCACCACGCACTATCGCTGCGAGGATCTTCCGGGCCGGCAGGTCCTTGCGGTGGTCAATTTTCCACCGCGCCAGATCGGCAAGTTCATGTCCGAGGTCCTGACGCTCGGCATGCCGGACGCCAATGGCGAGGTGGTGCTGATCGGGCCCAGCCTCGCTGTCCCGGACGGCGGCAGGCTCTATTGACAAGGGCTCAGGCAGCAGGGCGTTCCCGCTGCCATGTCCCGGTTTCCATCGTGGTCGGCGCCGGTTCGGCTGCCGACCAGCTGAAGGGCAGCGCGCCCTTGCGCCGCCAGCCGCGCACGACGCGAAAGCGCCAGAGCCGCTGCGAGCCACTTAAGAAACCGAGTTCCGGGCCGCTCCAGACAATCTCGGTTTCGCCCTGAAGCTGAATGACGTCGCCCGTCGCGAAGTCGGGGAAAAGCAGGGCGGCGCGCGGCTCCAGCAGCAGGTTGCCGAGCGTGTTGAAGTAGTTGTTGCCGGCGAAATCCGGGATGGTCAGGACGTCGCCGTCGATCCGGACAAAGCCCGGCTGGCCGCCGCGATGCGAGATGTCGACGCCCGAGGCCCGGCCGTCCCGGGGGCCAGACGAACTGGCGATGAACAAGGTGTCCGCCGCGCCGATCACGGCCCGCGCGGCCGCGTCCAATCTGGTCAGCGACTCCCTGGTCAGCGACTCCGCCACCTCTGGCGAGCGGGCAATGGATGTCGGGATGCGAGCCTGGATGTATTTCGCACAGTTTCCAAAGCTCTGCGAGACCTCGACCGAGAGACCGCCTGCGTCGTGGGCGGCAATAATGCCGTTGGCCCGGTTGCGCCGCCTCGTCGTGAAGTCGAGGCCAAGCAGGCCGACGGGACGGTCCGTCTCCAGCGCTGCGGCTGCCGGATCGCCCGCTGCGGGCAGCGCGGCGATGCGCAAGCGGGTTGGCGAGGGGCTTTGCGCGAAGCCGGCTTCTCCGCACAGCACGGTTGCGATCGGCCAGCCATCGCGATCGAGCCCGCCGACGAAGAGATAGGGCAGGAGCGCGAAGAAGGTTCTGTGCTGGTCCGGCATGAGGTTGCGAATGCCGGCTCCGCGCGGGAATTGGCCCGCGCGGGCCTGTGCATCGCGCTCACCCAGATGGAAAGGGGACTCGTCCATGGCACATCAGCCCTTGGCCGGGAGCGGTGAGGGCGGGATCGGCTTGAAGAAGGGCAGAGCCTCGATGCGCGCGGTCCAGGCTCTCACTGCTGGGTAGGGCTCGAGCGAGATGCCGCCTTCCGGCGCGTGCGCCACATAGGAATAGCAGGCGAGGTCGGCCAGCGTCGGGTGCTCCGCCGCGAGGAAGGTGCGACCCGTCAGGTGACTTTCCATGAAGGTGAGCAGCCGCGAGGAGATCCGTTCGGCGCGGGCGGGATCGTCCTTCAGTCCAAACTGGGTGATCAACCGCGCGGTCGAGGGACCATGCATGACCTCTCCGGCGGCGATCGAGAGCCAGCGCTGGACCTGGGCCGCTGCGAGCGGCTCGCTCGGCAACCAGGCGCTGTCCGGAGCGTAGCGCTTCACCAGATAGACCATGATCGCGTTGCTGTCGGCCAGCATCAGCGCCCCGTCCTGGAGCACCGGGATCTGGCCAAGCGGATTGAGCGCGAGGAAGGCTTCGCTCCTGCGCACATCGGCCGGCGCCGACACGAAACGATACTCGAGCCCGAGTGCCCGCAGCAGCAGCTCGACGCGATGGCCGTGTCCGGAGAGCGGCGTGCTGTGAAGGGTGATGCCGGCTTGTGACATGGGACGACCTCCAGAGGTGAGGTCACAGTCTCGTTGTTTCAGCTGTTGCGCGAAATTTGCTATCTTTGAAAGTCAGAATTCCATTTGTAGGAACATTGATTGGACCGTCTCGACGAACTGGCGATCTTCGTCGCCATCCTTGATACCGGTAGCCTCGCCGGAGCGGGCAGGCAGCTGCGGCGTTCGCGCCCGGCGGTGACGCGGGCTCTTGCCGGGCTGGAGGAGCGCGTTGGCGCGCGGCTGATCGCTCGCACCACGCGCCAACTCACGCCGACGGATGCCGGGCGTGAGCTCGCGACCTCTGCCAGAAGGATGCTGGCTGATTACGAGGCGTCGATGTCGGGCGTGGCCGCGGCGCCAGTTCGTGGTCTGCTACGCATCACGGCGCCGCTGGCCTTCGGGCGGCGCCATGTCACGCCGCTGGTGACGGAGTTCCTGGACCTGCATCCGGAGGTGCAGGTCGAGCTGGTCCTGGCCGACCGCAATCTCGACATGATCGATGAAGGGCTGGATGTCGCAATCCGGATCGGTCCGTTGCCGGATTCGCGGCTGGTCGTGCGAAAGGTCGGAGAGGTCAGGCGCCTGTTGGTCGCCGCTCCATCCTATCTCGAACGCCGTGGCGTACCGGTGCGGCCCTCCGACCTGCTGCAGCATGACACCATTGCCAGCGTGGCAGCAGGGCAAGGCATGCTCTGGCGCTTCGGCGGATCGGCGCGCGGTTCGAGCGTTGCGGTCGCGCCCCGGTTCATCGTCAACGAGATTGAATCGGCCCTGCTCGCGGCCCGTGCTGGTCGCGGGCTGGCGCGGCCGCTTTCCTACCAGGCAGCAGACGACATTGCCGCCGGGACGCTGGTGCGGCTCCTGCGCGAGTTCGAGCCGGCGTCGCTGCCTGTGCAACTCGTGGTTCAGAGCGGGCAGCACCTGGCATCGAAAGTGCGAGCCTTCCTTGATCAGGCGGCCGAATATTTTCAACGCCTGGGTGTGATCCGGCCCGAGTAGCGGTGCCCACGGGCGGCGTGATGCGGTGCGATCAGACCGGCAGTCGCACCGTGGCGCGCAAGCCGCCTAGCGGCGAGTCGCCCAAGATGATGTCGCCGCCATGGGCACGGGCGATGTCGCGGGCAATGGCGAGACCGAGGCCAGTGCCGCCACTGTCGACATTGCGGGCCTCATCCAGCCGGAAGAACGGACGAAACACGTCCTCCCGCAATCCAGCGGGGATGCCTGGGCCGTCATCGTCGATCATCACGATCAAGTAACGGGCGTCGTGCGTAGCGCGAATGGCGATGCGATCGCCGAACCGCGCCGCGTTGGAGACGAGATTCGTCAGAAGGCGGCGGATGGCGTCCGGCCGAATCACGACCAGCGGATCGCCAACGACTTCGAGCTCGGTCTGATGGCCTTGGCGTTCGGCGTTGGCCTTCAGGTTTTCCAGAAGGGCGCGGATATCGGTCTCGACCGCAGCCTCGCCGGCGTCGCCACGGGCGAAGGCGAGATAGTCCTCGAGCATACGGCTCATCTCGTCGACATCCTTCTCCAGCGCGTCGATCTCGGATGAACGTTCGAGCAGTGCCAGTGAAAGCTTGAAGCGGGTGAGGATGGTACGCAGGTCGTGGCTGACGCCGTTGAGCATGGTCGTGCGCTCGCCGACCGAGCGTTCGACGCGGCGCTTCATTTCTATGAAGGCGTTGCCGGCACGCCGGACCTCGCGCGCGCCGCGCGGACGGAAATCGGAGTCGCGTCCCTTGCCAAAGGCCTCTGCCGCGTCGGCCAAGCGTAGGATAGGCCTGATCTGATTGCGCAGAAACAGCACGGCGATGGTCAGCAGGATCAGCGATGTGCCGATCATCCAGATCAGGAAGATATGGCTGTTCGAGGCATAGGCCTGGCTCCGCCGCGTCAGCACGCGCATCACGTTCGGCCCGAGCTTGACCCTGATCTCGATCAGGCTGGAGCGGCCGACCGTGTCGAGCCAGAAGGGACGTGCGACTTGCTGGCTGAGCTCCGTTGAGAGTGCACTGTCGAGCAGCGAGAAGAAGGGGCGGGGCCCCGGTGGCGGCAGATCGGCGTCCGGGATGATGTCGACATCCAGGCCCAGGCGCTCCAGCGCGATGCGACTGAGCACGCTCGCCTGTGCATCCTGCGGATAGCTTTCATAGACGTCGATCAGCGCCGCGATGTCGGCTGAGACGGCCGAGGACAGGCGTTGCGTCACGGTCTGCCAGTGCCGCTCCATGAAGACATAGGCGATGACCGACTGCAGCAGCACGACCGGCGCAATGACGATGACGAGGGCTCGCGGATAGAGGCCCTTCGGCATATAGCGGCCAATCATCCGCAGCGGCCGTCCGCCGAGCTTGAATACGGGCCTGAGCATGCGCGCGAGCCTGGCTCGCAAGTGTCCCATCGCGGCCCCGACCCGTCGAAGACCGAGGCCGACGGCCTGAGCCCAGCGCATGCCACGCGCACCGCCTTGCATCGATTCAGCCCCGATCCGTGACCAGCCGGTAGCCTACACCCCGAACGGTCTGGAGATAGAGCGGGTCGGCCGGATCGCGCTCGATCTTGCGGCGCAGCCGATTGATTTGCACGTCGATGGTGCGGTCATTGGCGGCGGAGCCCTGCGCCGCGAGCTGTTCGCGCGGGACATGCTCGCCCGCGCGCTCAGCCAGGGCCGTCAGGATCTCGCGCTCGCGCTCGGTGAGGCGGATGGTTTCCTCGCCATGGCGCAATTCGCCACGGGCGAGACCGTAGATGAAGGGGCCGAAGCGGACGAAGTCAGGATGGCTGCCCGATTGCGGAGCATCCAAGACGATGGTCCGCTTGAGGATGTTGGCAAGCCTCAGGATGAGTTCGCGCGGCTCGAAGGGCTTGGTGAGATAGTCATCGACGCCGATTTCCAGCCCGTTGATGCGGTCGGCGCTATCGGCGCGCGCAGTCAGCATCAGGATCGGGGCGTTGGAACCTCCGCGGAAGCGGCGGGCAAAGTCGAAGCCGTTCTCGCCGGGCATCATGATGTCGAGCACGATGGCATCGAAGACCAGATGGGCGAGGCGGGAATCGGCTTCCGCCGCATTGGCTGCGGTGGTGACGCGGTAGCCGTGATCCCCGAGAAAACGCGCCAGCAGGTCGCGCAGGCGGCGGTCGTCGTCGACCACGAGGATATGCGGGGCCTCATCGGGGACCGGCTTCAGGGCCTTGGCTGCGGTCATCGGGCTTGGTCCTCTTCATAGCCGGAGCGCGATCCCCGCCGCTGCGAGACAAGGATCCCACAGTTGGGCGACGGCACAATGTCCGGCTTGGATGCTCTTTGTCGCGCAGCTCACACCGGCGTGGCGAGAAAGCCCAGTACCTTCTTGCGTTCGGCCGGATCGATCAACCCCGCGAGATAGCGCGCCACTTGCTCGCCTGCCTCGGCGCCGACGGCGCTGAGCGCCGCATTGATCCGCTTGCCCTGGAGACGCGCCAGCCTCACGGCTAGCTCCTTGCCAGTCTCCGTCGGATAGAGGTTGCGCTGGCGCTTGTCCTGCGTGCCCATGCGGGACTCGACGAAACCGGTCTCGACAAGCTCCTTCAGCACGCGGTTGAGGCTCTGCTTGGTGATCTGCAGGATATCGAGCAATTCGGCTATCGTGAGGCCCGGGCGCCTTTGCACGAAATGCAGCACGCGGTGATGTGCCCGGCCGAAGCCGTAATCCGCCAGGATGCGGTCGGGGTCGCTGACGAAATCGCGATAAGCGAAGAAGAAGAGCTCGATCAGGTCGTAGGGTACGTCCTCGGCGGGCGCGGGCCGGGGCGCATCGGTCGATCGGACTTGCATGTCAGTCACGAGGCGCTCCATATTTTATGTCAGCCATGTTGACATATCTCAGACGGAAGATTACCGGTCAAGCATCCGGAGCGACTGATTATGTCGCTTTCGGTTGCTGCAGCGCAGTAATTGTTCAGTGCTTGCGCGCCCTTCGCCCTTGTGGCCCAGTTCGGCGCATGAAGACTCGCAGAGGAGTTGCCCCATGTCTGTCATTCCCTTCGACCAGCGCGACGGCGTGATCTGGTTCGATGGCAAGCTCGTGCCGTGGAAGGACGCCAAGGTGCACGTACTGACCCACGGGCTGCATTACGGCTCTTGCGTCTTCGAGGGCGAACGTTCCTATGACGGCGTCATCTACAAGTGCACCGAGCATTCGCAGCGCTTCCACAAGTCGGCCGAGATCATGGATTTCACGATCCCTTATTCGGTCGCCGAGATCGACGCGGCCAAATACCTCTGCCTTCAGGAGAACGGCCTCAAGGATGCCTATCTCCGCCCGGTCGCCTGGCGCGGCTCGGAGATGATGGCGGTGTCCGGTATGAACAACCGCATCCATACCGCGATCGCGGTCTGGGAGTGGCCGAGCATGTTCGACATGGCCCAGAAGCTGAAGGGCGTGCGCCTCGACATCGCCGATTATCGCCGTCCCGACCCGGCCTGCGCGCCGGTCCACGCCAAGGCGGCGGGACTCTACATGATCTGCTCGCTCTCCAAGCACAAAGCGGAGCGGGCCGGCTATGCCGACGCGATGATGCTCGACTGGGAAGGCAATGTCGCCGAATGCACCGGCGCCAACATCTTCTTCATCAGGGATGGCGTGGTTCACACCCCGACCGCCGACCGGTTCCTGAACGGCCTCACCCGCCAGTCGGTGATCGATCTGTGCCGGGCACGCGGTTTCGAGGTGGTCGAGCGGCGCATCCGCCCGGAGGAACTCGAGGGCTTCTCGGAATGCTTCATCACCGGCTCGGCCGCCGAGGTGACGCTGGTCTCCGAAATCGGGCCCTACAAGTTCATCACCGGCAATATGGGCAGGGTGATCATGGAGGATTACTCCGCTGCGGTGAGGCCAACCTCCAAGGCAGCGTGAGCGAAAGAACAAAGGCCCGGTCGAGAGACCGGGCCTTTTGCTATTTGGCGAGTTTCACGTCGCTTCGATAGAGCGTCGGCCAGTCCTCCGGACTCACGCCACGGCATTCCGGCATCTCGCTGAAGGTGGTCAGAATGAAGCCTGAGCCGGTCCAGGCATAATTGCCGGCGCTGCCGCAATCCCCGATGCCGCGCGCCTTGCCGAAGAAGCCGACTTGTCCGGTCGTGGGGTCGAAGCTGGCATTGATCAGGAGGTTGTCGCTGTTGCCGCCCGGCTGTGGAAACGCAACCTTCCTGGCCTTCGCGACATCAGTGCCGGTCACGCTCCAGAACCCGGTCGTGACATTGTAGGCGCCGCGCGAGCAGAGCAGGCCAACCAGCTTCGTGGATGCGTCAAGCGACCAGACATTGTCGGAACTCGTATCCGCGTCGCCGCTGTCGTCGCACAGATCGGGGTCGAGCTGTTTGAGGTGCTTGCGTAGCGCAACGGCGATCGCCTTCGTCGTCTTGGCGTCCGGCGCAGGAAAACCGGCAGTCGCCCGCGCGGTGATCACGGGCAGGGCCGGCGCCGCAGGCACGGTCGTGGCCGGGCCCTTCCGGATCAGGGCACTCGTGCCGCCCAGTCTGCCCTGTTGCTCGTCGATCCAGAGCATGGCAGCGACGGAGCCGGCGAGCGAAATATCATAAGTCTTGCCGGCAAGCTTGGCGGTCAGCCGGGTTGCCTTTCGGGCTGCGGCGATGAGGGCCTCGGTATCGGCGCCGGACAGCAGGACTGTTGCGGTTTCGCCATCGTCGCGACGGGCGGGCAGGCTCTTGCCTTTGGCGGAAAAGGGGGCGCCATCCAGAAGCAACTGTACGTCGAGCGGCGCCTTGAGCTGTTCGCCTCTGAGCCGCAGGGAAAGCTCGACTGCGCCGGCCGGTTCGGCCGAGCGCTCGAGCTTCAGGAAGCCGATATTGCTCGCCGTTTCCGCGGGCAGCGACAGGGCCGTGCAGCCTCTGAGGTTGTCGCATCCGGCGATCCAGTCACGGAAGGTCCTCGTGCCGGCTTCGGCGGCCTGGGCATGGCCCAGGCCGAGCAGAGTGACTGCAGCGATTGGGGAGATCAGCGGGCGCACCGGTCGGCCAGGCATTCGTTCAGTTCCAGCGTGCTGCGGCGGTATCGTCATCGGCCTTAGCCTCGACCCATCCGCCAATGGTGCCGTCGCTCAGATGCTCGCGCTTCCAGAAGGGGGCCCGGGTCTTGAGATAGTCCATCAGGAATTCGGCGGCCTCGAAAGCGGCACGGCGATGGCGCGATGTGGCGACCACCAGCACGATCTGCTCGCCGGGTCTGATGAGCCCGTAACGATGGATGGCGACCAGACCAGTGAGCGGCCAGCGTTCGACTGCCTCCGCTGCCACACGGCCAATCTCGGCCTCGGCCATGCCGGGGTAATGCTCGAGCTCGAGCGCCGCCAGTTTGCCACCTTCATCGCGGCAAAGCCCGGCGAAGGTGACGACCGCGCCGATGTCGACCCGATCGCGGGACAGCGCCTTGACCTCGGCGTTGAGGTCGAAATCCTCGCGCTGGATGCGGACAACCGGGAACATGGCGTGGATCCGGCTCGCGTCAGCCGCCCGTCATCGGTGGGAAGAAGGCGATCTCCCGGGCGCCCGCGAGAGAGGCCTCCGGCTTGACATGGACATGGTCGATGGCGGCGCGCACGATCGCGGCATTCTCGAAGGCCATCTCGTAGCCCTCGTCGCGCCCTCTCAGCCAATTCACGAGATCTGCCACGGTCCGTGCCTCGTGTGGCACTTCCACCGTCTCTTCCGCAACGCCGATGCGCTCGCGGACCCAGGCGAAATAGACGAGCTTCAAGGGGCGGGTCTCGGTCAGGCTGTCGATCATGATGCGCGTTCATCCTCGTCCACCAGATGGCGGATTCCGGAGTTAAGATAGTCCCAACCCGTATAGATGGTCAGGATTGCCGCCAGCCACAGCATGACGATGCCTATCTGCGTATTATAGGGCAGAACCTTGTCGCCGGCGGGGCCAGCGACCAGGAAGCCGAGCGCCAGGAGTTGAGCCGTGGTCTTCCATTTCGCCACCTTGCTGACGGGAACGCTGACCTGCAGCTCGGCCAGGAACTCACGCAGGCCCGACACCAGGATCTCGCGACAGAGGATGACGATGGCAGCCCAGAGCGACCAGCCATAGATCGTGCCGTCCGCGACCAGCATCAGCAGCAGCGCACAGACCAGAAGCTTGTCGGCGATGGGGTCGAGCATGCGGCCGATTGCCGAATGCTGGCTCCAGGCCCGGGCGATCCAGCCATCGAGATAGTCCGTCACGGCCGCTGCGACATAGATTGCCAGGGCGATCCAGCGCATCCAGTCGTCGCGCGGCCAGAAAAGCAGCGCCACCAGCGCCGGAATCGCTGCGATCCGGCCGTAGGTCAGCAAATTTGGCAGGGACCAAGGGCCCCGCCGTCTGATGGCGTCTGGAAGAATCGTCACGGGAAACACCAAAGCAGCGCCGTTGTGACAGCGTCAACACGCAATCCCGCGAGGCGTGCACGAGCCTTACGCATCGTGAAAGAAATCATGCACCGCCTTGGCGGTGGCGGCATTGACGCCGGGCGTGCGCATCAGGTCGTCGAGCTTGGCCCGCTGGATCGCCTTGACCGTGCCAAAATGCAGCAGGAGCGCCCGCTTTCGCGAGGGGCCGATGCCCGGAATCTCGTCGAGCGGGTTCTTGGTGATGTCGCGCTTGCGCCGGGCACGATGCGTGCCGATGGCGAACCGATGCGCCTCGTCGCGCAGGCGCTGGATGAAATAGAGGCCGGGATCGCGCGGCGGCAGCTTGAACGGCTCCTTGCCGGCCATGAAGAAAGTCTCGCGCATGGCGTTGCGGTCGGCGCCCTTGGCGATGGCAACGAGCGGAATATCGGTGGCGCCGCATTCGGCCATGATCAGGCGCGCGGCCTCGAACTGACCCTTGCCGCCATCGACGATGACGAGATCGGGGCGCGAGGGAAAAACGGCGTCGTCCTGAGCCTCAGGGGGCGGAACTGGGTCTTCGACTGCAGCGAGATCAGCAGCGTCGCGTCCCTCGGCAATGGTGCTCTCCGCAATGGCGCTCTCCTTCGACAACCGCGAGAACCGCCGCTTCAGCACCTCCCGCATCATGCCGAAATCGTCGCCCGCGATGGTGTCGGAGGAGATGTTGAAGGTGCGGTAATGGCTCTTCATGAAGCCGTCCGGGCCGGCGACGATCATGCCGCCGACGGCATTCGTCCCCATGATGTGGGAGTTGTCATAGACTTCGACGCGACGCGGCGGCTTTGGCAGTCCGAAGGTTTCGCCGAGTGCAGCGAGCAGACTCTGCTGCCCGGCATTGTCGGCGAGCTTGCGGGAGAGTGCCTCATGCGCGTTCTTCCGGGCGTGGGCGACGAGATCGAACTTCTCGCCGCGCTTGGGCGCCGCGATCTCGACCTTGCGGCCGGCGCGGGCCGAGAGCGCTTCGCCGATCAGTTCGATTTCCTCGACCTCATGCGAGAGCAGGACGAGGCGCGGCGGCGGCTTGTCGTCATAGAACTGGGTGACGACGGAGGCCAGCACCTCGGCGGGCGTGAGGCTCTTGTCGGCGCGGGGAAAGAGCGCGCGATTGCCCCAGTTCTGGTGGTTGCGGAAGAAGAAGATCTCGACGCAGAAATGCCCGGCCTGTTCATCGATGGCGAAGACATCCGCCTCCTCGACGCCCTGGGTGTTGATGTCCTGGCCGGCCTGGACGGCCGAGAGCGCCGCCAGGCGGTCGCGGTAGCGCGCCGCCTGCTCGAATTCGAGGGCCTCCGCCGCCGCCTGCATGCGCTCCGACAGCGTCCTCTTCACAGTCGAGGAGCGGCCTGACAGAAAATCGCGCGCCTGATCAGCCAGTGCCTGGTAGTCGGTATGCGAGATTTCGCCGGTGCAAGGGGCGGCACAACGTTTGATCTGGAAGAGCAGGCAGGGCCGCGTGCGGTTCTCGTAATAGCTGTCGGAGCAGGAGCGCAGCAGGAACGCCTTCTGCAGTGCGTCTATGGTGCGCTTCACCGCCTGGGCCGATGCAAACGGCCCAAAATAATCGCCTTTGCGCTGGCGTGAGCCGCGATGTTTGGCGATCTGTGGGGCAGGGTGGTCGCCGGTCAACAGGATATAGGGAAAGGACTTGTCGTCGCGAAGCAGGACATTGTAGCGCGGCCTGAGCTGCTTGATCAGATTGGATTCGAGCAGCAGCGCCTCGGTTTCCGTCCCCGTGGTGACGAATTCCATATTCGTCGTCTCGGAGATCATCCGGGCAACGGCGTTGGTGTGGGCAAGCCCGCGCGCATAGGCGGTAACGCGGTTCTTCAGGCTATTGGCCTTGCCGACATAGAGCACTTCGCCGGCCCGATCGAACATGCGGTAGACGCCGGGCTTGTTCGGCAGGTGCTTGGCGAAGCCGGCGATAACCTCGATGCCGTGCTTCAGTTCGGAGGGCGCGGTCACGCCGGCATCAATGGTTGCGTCGGGGAGCGGGAGGCCATCCTCCTCGTCCTCGATCTCGTCGTCCGGCAGGTCGTCGGTGCGCTGGCGATTCATGAGCCCGATGTAAGATGCCCGAGGCGTTTCGTCATGTCAGGAGCGTGCTCCGCCATGTGGCAAAATGCACGGATGAGGTGGTGCTCTCGGAGTAGCGTTGCTCCCATATGAACCGACCAATCCAAACGACACGCTGCACGAAGGACGAAACCCCATGCCCCAGTTGGACAATCTCCGGATCGTTCTGGCCGATCGCCCGGTAGGCCGGCCACGCCCCAGCGATTTCAGGTTCGAGCATGCAGCCGTTCCGGAGGCATCCGATGGACAGGTGGTTCTGCGCATCCTCTACCTTTCGCTCGACCCCTATATGCGGGGGCGCATGAGCGATGCGAAATCCTATGCCGCTCCGGTGGCGATCGGTCAGGTGATGGAAGGCGGCACCGTTGCGGAGGTTCTGGAGAGCCGCCACCCCACCTTCAAACCGGGGGATATCGTGCTTTCGCATTCCGGCTGGCAGTCCTACGCGGTGGCCGACGGGGCTCATCTGCGCAAACTCGATCCGGCCGCCGCGCCAATCACGACGGCACTGGGCGTGCTCGGAATGCCGGGTTTCACCGCTTATGCAGGCCTGTTGACGATCGGCCAGCCCAAGGCGGGAGAGACCGTCGTTGTGGCAGCGGCCAGCGGGCCTGTGGGATCGGCCGTGGGGCAGATCGCGCGGATCAAGGGCGCCCGCGCCGTCGGGATCGCCGGCGGCGAGACGAAATGCGCCTTCATCCGCGAGACCTTCGGATTCGATGCCGTGGTTGATCATCGCTCTCCCGATTTCGCCGACCAACTGGCGGCCGCCTGCCCGGATGGCATCGACGTTTATTTCGAGAATGTCGGCGGCAAAGTCTGGGACGCCGTGTTTCCGCTGCTGAACGGCTTTGCCCGGATTCCGGTCTGTGGCCTGATTGCGCAGTATAATAGCACGGGTGATTTCGAGGGGCCCGACCGGCTGCCCATCGTCTTGCGCCAGGTCCTGTCCAAGAGCCTGACGATCCGTGGCTTCATCCAGCGTGAATTCGCTGCGCAGCGCCCGACCTTTGAGCGGGAGGCGTCCGGCTGGATCGCCGGAGGCGCTCTGAAATACAAGGAGGACATCGTGGATGGCCTCGCCCAGGCGCCAGAGGCGTTCATCGGCCTGCTGGACGGGAAGAATTTCGGCAAGCTCATCATCAAGGTCTGAGCAGGGTGGGCGGGGTGCGTGCCAGCGCCCTTTTTGCTTGACCACTCTGCCTCCTCCCGGCCATGTCGCGGCAGGTTTCTCTTCGTCCGATCATCCCGAGTGTCCATTGGGACGCTTGGGATGACGCGTGATGGGCGGCGTGCAACCGCCCGAACGAGACTGCGACCGCCGCCACCGGACCCTTGCCCATGCCCGTTTTCGCCATCCCATTCCCGGTGATCGACCCGGTCGCGCTGCAACTCGGGCCGCTTTCAGTCAAATGGTATGGCCTCGCCTATGTCGTGGGGCTGATCGGTGGCTGGTGGTATGCGCGCCGGCTGGTCTCGTCCCCTGCGCTGTGGGGGAGCTCGAAGCACCCCGCCGCAGATGAGCTCGATGACATGCTGCTCTGGGTCGCGCTCGGCGTGGTGCTCGGCGGGCGCCTCGGCTTCGTTCTGTTCTACGATCTTGAGCGCTATCTCGCCCGACCGCAGGACATCATCGCGATCTGGCAAGGCGGCATGTCCTTCCATGGTGGGTTGCTCGGGGCGGCGACAGCGCTGTTTCTGTTTGCGCGCCGGCGCGGGCACCCGGCGCTGAGCGTCTTCGATCTCGCCGCCGCCGTCGTTCCGATCGGGCTCTTCCTTGGGCGCATCGCCAATTTCATCAATGCCGAGCTCTGGGGCCGGCCGGCGCCGGGACTGCCCTTCGCCATGGTCTTCCCCAATGCCGGGCCGCTGCCGCGTCATCCGAGCCAGCTCTATGAGGCCCTGGGTGAGGGCATCCTGCTCTTCATCCTGCTCGCGCTCGTCGTCCGGGCCGGCGGTTTCAAGCGACCGGGCCTCGTCGCGGGCGTCTTCGGCATGGGCTATGCGGTCGCGCGCATCGTCTGCGAGTTCTTCCGCGAGCCCGATCCGCAACTCGGCTTCCTGTTCGGTGGAAGCGTCGATGCGCTGAGTGGCGGCATCACCATGGGTATGCTGCTATCCGTGCCGCTATTCCTCGCCGGGCTCTATCTGGCTCTGCGCGCCAAGAGGGCGGTCGCGTGAATGCGCTCAAGGCGGAGCTCATCCGCCTGATCCAGGACGAGGGCCCCCTCAGCCTATCGCACTACATGGCGCTTTGCCTCGGCCATCCCCGCCACGGCTACTACATGACCCGCGACCCTTTCGGTGCAGAGGGTGACTTCACGACGGCGCCCGAGATCAGCCAGATGTTCGGTGAACTGATCGGGCTGTGGGCCGGCGCGGTCTGGCGGATGATGGGCGAGCCCGGGAGCCTGCGCCTCGTCGAGCTTGGACCGGGTCGTGGCACGCTGATGGCCGATGTGCTGCGGGCCGCCCGGATCGTTCCGGGGTTTCGCGAGGCGCTCTCCGTGCATCTCGTCGAGATGAGCCCCGTGCTGCGGCAGGCCCAGGCTCGGACCTTGGCCTCGGCGACCGAACCGGTCTGGCACGACAGCATCGGGACTGCGCTGGACGGGCCCGCGATCGTCCTCGCCAACGAGTTCCTCGACGCGCTGCCGCTCGATCAATTCGTGCGGGCCGGAGACGGCTGGCGTGAGCGGCTGGTCGGGCTCGATGCGGCAGGCGAGCTGGGATTCGGGCTCGCACGTGCGACGGAGCCTGCACTTGGCATCGTCGCCCCGGAGGGAAGCATCTTCGAACAGCCGACCGCCGCGCTGGATGTCGTGGCGACGGTCGGCCGCCATCTCGCCGGGAATGGCGGCGCTGCACTGTTCATCGACTACGGTTCTGCACGTTCAGGCTTCGGAGATACGCTTCAGGCGGTCCATCGGCATCGGATGGTTGATCCGCTCGCCGATACCGGTGAGGCCGATCTCACGGTTCATGTCGATTTCGAACGGATGGCGCAGGCCGCGCGCCGGGCCGGGGCTGCGACGCATGGACCGGCGAGGCAGCGCGATTTCCTGTTGGCGCTCGGCTTGGCTGAGCGCGCACAGGCGCTCTCCGGCAGGGCGCGGCCGGAGCAGGCGGAGGCGATCCAGGCCGCCTTCGCACGACTCACCGCACTTGGCGCGACCGAGATGGGTGAATTATTCAAGGTTCTGGCGCTATCGGATTCAAGATTGCCGCCGCTGCCCGGATTTGACCTTCATCAGATGCCAGAGCAGGGCTGACGCCTGAGCCGGAACCCGCCATGTTCATCACTTCGCCCGATCTCTCCGCCGAGCACGGCATCGCGCATGCCTTCTTCACCCGCGAAGGCGGTGTATCCTCGGGCATCTACGCCTCGCTCAATGGCGGTCTCGGCTCGGACGACGACAAGGCGCTGGTCACCGAGAACCGGGCTCGCATGGCGGCTCACCTCGAGGTTGAGCCCACGCATCTCGTCAGTGTGCACCAGGTCCATTCCGCCGACGCCGCGCTCGTCACCGGCCCATGGCTTGGGGAGAGGCCGAAGGCCGATGCCATGGTGACCACTGCTCACGGCGTGGCGCTCGGCGTCTCCACCGCTGATTGTGGCCCCATCCTCTTCGCCGATAGCGAGGCGGGCGTGATCGGCGCCGCGCATTCCGGCTGGAAGGGGGCCTTTACGGGAATTGTCGGCGCGACTGTGACCGCGATGGAGAAGCTGGGCGCTCGTCGCGAGCGCATCCTGGCGGTGCTTGGACCGACGATCAGCGCCAGGGCTTATGAGGTCGGGCCGGAATTCATCGAGCGCTTCAAGTCGGAGAATGCGACCTATGCGCGCTTCTTCCACGCTTCGGAGCATCCTGCGCGCGCCATGTTCGATCTGCCTGCATTCATCACGTTCAAGGCACAGGAGGCTGGTATCGGTCGCTTCATCGATCTCGGCCTGTGTACATATGGTGATGAGCAGCGCTTCTTCAGCTATCGCCGCACGACGCATCGGCAGGATCCGGACTACGGCCGGCTGATCTCGGCGATCACGCTGAGGCCACCTGAATAGGCCGCTATCGGCCGGTTCAATCTCAGGTTGCTTCGAGAAACGGGCGGAGTCATCCTCCCAAAGCCATGCATCATGGCTTTGGGGGTCTCATGGAACAGCTTCTGATCAACCTCGTCGCAGGCGCACTGGGTGGCAATGCTGCCGGTAAAGCCTCATCCAGCTTCGATCTCGGAACTCTCGGAAACACCATCGCCGGTCTCGTCGGCGGCGGCGTTCTTGGCCAGTTGGTACCCATCGTGTTGCCGGCCATCACGGCGGCGGCCGCGGGCGGCAATCTCAGTGTCGGCGGCATCCTGACGAACCTGATCGCCGGCGGCGCTGGCGGAGCGGTTCTCACGGCCATCATCGGCGCGATCAAGAACAAGGCCGCGGCCTGAGCTTGACAGTGCCGACGTCGCGCACCGCGCGCGGCGTCGGCTTTTTTGCCGGTCAGGCGAACCAGGCCCGTTTTCGGCTCATGGTCTCGCAAATGACGTGTGGTGGCGCGTCAGGTGACGATATCAGGGGTTCGCCAGGCCAGGTGCTGGCCGTTGTCAACGGCGATCATTTGCCCCGTGACCGAGCGGGCGCGGGCGAGATAGAGCACTGCCCCGGCGATATCCGCAGCGTCGACCTTTCTTTGCAGCAGCGATCCTGCGGCTTCGCGCGCGAGCAAGACATCGCCGTCCTGCGGATTCGGAAAGGTCGGGCCTGGCCCGACGGCGTTCACGCGAATCCGCGGTGCGAGGGCCTGCGCCATGGTGATCGTCGCCGTGAGAAGCGCCGATTTGGTCAGGGTATAGGAGTAATACTGCGGAGTCGGCTTCCAGACCCGCTGGTCGATGATGTTGACGATGCAACCTTCGCGATCCCCGGGAAGATGGTTGGCCATTGCGCCCGAGAGCACTGAGGGCGCGCGCAGATTGGTCGAGAACTGTCGGTTCCAGGTGGGCACGTCGATATTGCGGATGTCATCGACCAGAAAACTGGAGGCGCTATTGACCAGCAGTGTCACCGGGCCGAGCTTTGCTTCGGCGGTCGGAATCATGGCGTCGACAGCTGCAGGATCGGCCAGGTCGGCCGCGATGGTGATGGCCCTGCCTCCCCGATTCCGCACTTCCGCAGCGAGCGACTCCGCCTCAGCCTGCGATGTGCGGTAGTGGATCGCAACCGCGTAGCCCGCATTCGCAAGGTGTTCGACGATGGCGCGCCCAATCCGGCGTGCTCCACCGGTGATGAGCGCGACCTCAGCCATTGCGTGCATCTCTATCGGAGTGGCGCTTGAGGCGCCGTTCCCAATGTTTGGCTGCACGCAGATAGCGGTAGAAGGCATAGTTCATCGCGGTCATGAAGCCATAGACGCCGCGCAGGGCGTGACGCCGGCCAATATAGGCCTTAATGAAATTGGCCGGGAACTCGGCGACCAGCCGGAATGCCGAAAGGGTTTCGCCGCGCTTGTCGAGATCGTCAGCCTGTGCGTCGCTGTAGTTGTTCAGTTTCGCCATCTGCTCGCCGAGCGAACGCACCGAGTAATGATGCACCGTGCCCTTCAGCCTGCCGATGCGGGCGTCGGGAGAGAGATCGACGCGGTCGTGAACCGGTGAAGGCGAGTAGCGCCCCTTATCCTTCCGGTAGAGCCGAACCGGAGACAGGGCATAGGCGAAGCGATGCGGCGCGCGCTCCCCCGGGAAGATCTCGGCGATGCGCGTCCTGTAGGCATCCGCTGGCGGGTCGCCATGGGCAAAAAGGCCCGCAATCTCGACGGCCATGTCCCTGGGCACGACCTCGTCGGCGTCCAGATTGAGGAGCCAAGTATAGCGGCACTGATCTTCGCCGAAGCGCTTTTGCTGGCCGTAGCCCGGCCACGGATTGAAGATCACACGGGCGCCGCATTGCTCTGCAATGGTCTGCGTACCATCGGTCGACCCTGAATCGATCACGATGATGTCATCGCTCAGCTCTCGCACTGCAGCGATGGTTCGGCCGATTCTGTCGGCTTCATCCCGAGCAATAATGAATATAGAAAGCGGTGGCACCGATCCTGGTCCATTCCGTGGCCTGTGCTGCAAGGCTTAAGCATGCAGGCCCGGAACGAGCAAGCGAAGCACCGCGTCAGATTGTGGCCGCATTTTGTCTGGAACCTTAGGATACGGCCTGCGTTCCCTGCTTGCTTCCACTATACGGTCAGGCGCCGTTAGTATTCGATTTACCATTCACAGTGACTTAATAATAATTAACGGGCGTTGAACAATTGGTCTTAGTCATCCCCATTCGTGCCGCATTTTTGCCGCGGTCTGCAATGTACCTGTGCTTTGGCCGCAACAGACATCGACGCCATTGCGGGCTATAAAGGCGTCATCGACATCACCGCCGGGCCACGCCGGCACCAGCGACGACTAAAGGAGTCAAAAATGAAGAAGTACCTGCTTACGAGCGTCGCGGCCCTCGGCCTCGTCGTTGCCGGCGCCGCCTCTGCCGCCGATCTGCCGTCCCGCAAGGGCCCGGTTGCCGCCCCGATCTATCTTCCGCCCGTGTTCACCTGGACCGGCTTCTATGTCGGTGCCAACGCTGGTTACGCCTGGGGTCAGATCGACTCGACCACGGTCGGCGTCGTCAACGGCCTCGGCGCCTTCAGCGATCCCGATGGTTTCACCGGTGGTGGCCAGATCGGCTACAACTACCAGATCGGCCAGTGGGTTCTCGGCGCTGAGGCCGATTTCCAGGGCGCTGACCTGAAGTCGTCGTCCATCAACCTCGCCAACAACATCACTGCTTCGAGCGAGATCAACTGGTTCGGTACGGTTCGTGCCCGCGTCGGTTACTCCTTCGACCGGTTCCTCCCGTATGTCACCGGCGGTTTCGCTTACGGCAGCGTGAAGAACAAGATCAACACTGGCGCGATCGCGTTCAGCGACGACAACACCCAGTACGGTTGGACGGTCGGTGCCGGCCTCGAGTACGCCTTCACCAACAACCTGACGGCGAAGCTCGAGTACATCTACGTCGACCTCGACAAGGAGTCGTTCAACGTTCCGGGCGGCACCTTCACCTCGAACGTCGAGACCAAGTTCTCGGTCGTCCGCGCTGGCCTGAACTACAAGTTCTAGTCCGATCCCCGCATGGGGCTCAGAGCGAACCCGGTGGCTTCGGCCACCGGGTTTTTTGTTGTGCGAGATGGCTCGGGACCGTTCAGCCCTTGACGCGGGTGGATTCGAAAGACGGCACCTTAGCCGCGAAATCGTCGAGCCAGGCGACCAGCTTGGGGTGAGTAGCCCGCCACGTCCCGTCGAAGCGCAGATCGAGATAACCCAGCGCGCAGGCCAGTGCGATTTCACCGATGCGGGGTTTGCCTGACCAAGCCGGAGGAGCCGCCTCGAGCGCGGCAAGCGCCCGCGTGACCTTTCCTGCCTGATTCTCGACCCAGGCCGCATTGCGCATCTCGGGCGTCCTGAACCGGCCTTCATAGACCTGAAGCAGCGCCGCATCGCAGATGCCGTCTGCGAGCGCCTGCAGTCGCAGCTGCGCAAAGCGCCCTTCGCCTGGCGGGATCAGGCCGCCGCCGGCGAGATGATCGAGATACTCGGCGATGACGCGGGAATCGAAGAGTGTCGAACCGTCCTCGAGCACCAGCGCCGGAATCTTGCCGAGCGGTTCTGGGCGCGCAACGTGTCCTTGGGATCGGTGGTATCCGCCGCAACGATCTCGATGCGGCCCAAAAGCTCGTGCTCATGAGCCGCGATTTTGACCTTGCGGCCGAAGGGAGAGGCTGGGGAGGTGCGCAAGGTCAGCATCGGTCAAATTCCGGTCAAGTTCTGGAGATGTCAGCCGTCCGGGCGGATCGGCTCGCAAAGGTAGCGCGGCCGCGGTCCTTGCGCGAGACGTTCGCACAGTGCCGGCAACAGGAGGAGAGCTTCCTCCGCCAGTTTCCAGGGCGGATTGACCACAAGCAGACCAGTGGCCCCGAGGCCACCCGCGGCGTCGGGGCGATCGACGTCGATCTCGAGCCTGAGCAGGCGGCCGATACCGGCATCCTCGATCGAATTCACGAGGCCGTCTGCGGCGCGGCGCTCCTTGAGCGGATACCAGAGCGCGTAGATGCCCGTCGGCCATTTGCGGTGGGCGGCGATGAATTCGGCGGCCATCGTCGCGAACTCGTCCTTCTCCTCGAAGGGCGGGTCGATCAGCACAAGCCCGCGCCGTTCCTTCGGCGGGACATTGGCGCGCAGCGCCGTCCAGCCATCGATCGCGAGCGCCTTGCAGCGCGAATCGCGACCGAGCGCGGCGGCGAGCTTCTTGTAAGTGGTTTGATGCAGCTCGGCGGCGATAAGCCGGTCTTCCGCCCGCATGGCGTGTCGGCAAAGCCAGGGGGAGCCGGGGTAGCTGCCGGCGCCATGGCGTTCCCGCGCGACCGCGACGGCTTCGCGCCACGGTGCCAGCAAGCCCTCCACGGTGGAGGCGAGCGGCGACTGGTCGAGGCGGGCCACCCCGTCCTTCCATTCATGCGTGCGCAACGCTTCCTCGGAGCCGAGATCGTAGCGGCCCGCGCCGGCGTGGGTGTCGATGACGCGATAGGGCGCATCCTTGACGCCGAGATGGGTCAGGATGCGCATCAGCACGACATGCTTGAGGATGTCGGCGAAATTTCCGGCGTGGAAGCTGTGATGGTAATTCATGAAGCGGTCTTAGCCGCCCCGCAGCACTCTGTCAGCGCTGAGCCTTCACAGTGATCTCGCGCGTGCGGCAGCCGGAACGGTCGACCTCCTGGCAGGTGCGGAAATTGCGCAGGTCCTTGCTGAAGCAGATCCTGACCTCCTGCAGCACGCCGCGTTTGCAGGCGATCGACATCATGTCGCTGCGCAGGCCTGGATTGGCCGCCGCGAAGGCGCGCTCGAGGTCGATCGCGGTCCAGTTCTGATCGCGATCCGCCTTCTGCAGCGGTGGAGGAATCGTCACTTTCTGGCGGGCGCGCCGGACATCCGAAAAATAGTCGCTGGGGCTCGAACCCGAACACGTGCCATGCTTGCGCCATTCGTGGCGGGCGAGCCCTTCGGACGGGAACAGGCCGTCGGCCTGGTCCAGGGCGATGCGAGATGGCGTGCGGCCGGCAGGTCCGCAATCGGTGGGGTAGCCACGTTCGTTCTGCGGCCAGAGGCCATGCACGACGAAGCCGAGATTGGCGCCGCTCTCGCATTGCTCGCGGGCGCGACCGCGCCCGCCGTCCAACTCGCAGAAGCCTGGCGACCATGACAGGGCGAGCACATAGAAGTCGAAATCACCGGGAACGCCGCCGCGGCCATATTGCCCTTGGGCTTGTGCGCCTGGGGCCATGACACCAAGCAGCGCCAGCATCGACAGCCAGGCGCACAGGAGTCTCACGGCGTAATGTTACCGCTCGGGGCCTGGGCGGGCCATCTGACAGTTCGGCGCGTAGGAGCGGTGTCGGTCGAGGCCGTCGACGCACCAGTTGACGTTCCAGGTCACGCCGAAGAGGCCGAGGTTCTCGCGCACGGAGTAGTCGATGCGGTGCAGCGAGCCGTCGTTCAATGCGATTCGCCCGGTGCAGAAACGGCGCGGGATGAAGTCGGCACCCCAGGGCCGGAAGCCGATGGGACGAATGCGATCATAGGCGACAGCCTGCAGCGGACCCCAGAACTTGGCCTCGCGTGAGTTGAACCAGCTCGTGATCTCGCTGAGGACCGCGGGATCCTCGCAGGCCGGCAGGTTGCCGTACATCGGAATGATGCGCTCCTCCGCCCGTTCCGCCGGGTCGACATAGCGGCGGCTCGTGGCCTCGACGCTGATGGTCGCAGCAACGCAAGTCGCTGCGACGAGGGTGGTTTTCAGCAGGGCGCGGCGCATCGGGGCAAGCCTCTTGCAGGCTGGTTGAATCTGATCCCGCACGATGACGTTCGGACGGGGGAGGGTCAAGGTGATTGGCGTCAGTGAAGGGCAACCAGACCGCAACTGTGTCATTTTCGATCCGGCTGCGAAAAGAGTGCCGCTCCTCAGAAGGACGCTTCCAGCATTGCGGCATAATCGGCTGCTGCCGCCGCGCGCGGGTTGCTCGCGGTGGAGTGATCCTTGACCGCAGCTTCGGCGATTGCGGGGACGACACTACGCGGTACGCCCATTTGCGAGAGCGAGGCCGGCATGCCGAGCCGTTGGCTCAGGTCGGCGATCCAGCTGGCCAGGTCAGTGTCGGGGGCGAGTCCGAGGGCGCGGCGGATCTCAGCGTATTTCAGGCTGCATTCCGGCTCGTTGAAGCGCAGCACTGCCGGCAGCAGCACGGCGTTCAGCGTGCCGTGGTGAAGCGAAACCTCCTTGAGGCCGCCAAGCGGGTGGGAGAGCGCATGCACCGCGCCGAGGCCCTTCTGGAAGGTCAGGCCGCCCTGAAGCGCCGCCATCATCATTTGCTTGCGGGCCTCCCGATCGGATCCATCCGTCACGGCGCGCTCGATATGCGCGACCGCGCGTTTCAGCCCGTCGAGCGCGATCGCCTCCGCGGGGGGGTTCTCGCGCGGGCTGAGATAGGTCTCGATGCAATGGGTGATCGCATCCATGCCGGTTGCGGCGGTGAGCCAGGCAGGCAGGGCGAGCGTGAGTTCGGGGTCGCAGATCGCGAGCCTGGGGATCAGGTGCGGCGAGATGAAGCCGAGCTTGCGCCCGTCCTTCAGGGTGATCAGCGCCGCGCGGCCGACTTCGCTGCCGGTGCCCGAAGTGGTCGGGATCGCGATCACAGGCGCGACGGCTGCGGTCACCTTCGGAATGCCGCCGAGGATCGCCGCATAGGTTTCGAGCGGCCCGTCATGGCCGGCGAGCAGAGCCACGCCCTTGGCGAGATCGATCGGCGAACCGCCGCCAATGGCAACAAGCCCGTCGCATCCGTTCTCGCGATAGAGCGTCAGTGCCGCGAGCACAGCCTCCTCGGTCGGATTGGTCGGCGTGGCATCGAAGACCGGGGCGGCGTGCAAGGCTGGGGAATGCGCCTGAACCGTGCCGACCAGACCGACGGCGACGACCCCCTTGTCCGCAATGATCAATGGCTTGTGCATGCCCAGCGCGGAGAGATCGGCATCGATGCCGGCGACCTCGCCGAAGCCGAACCGGGTCGTGGTGAGATAGGTTATCAGGGCCATGGGCGTCCTCGTGGGGTGGCCTCGTCTCGTCTAGCGGCTCGGCCTTATTGCGATGAGCCCTTGGTGTGGCATGGCCACCGGCAGGCGTCGACTGCCGCGCCTGCGCAGGGAGCGCGAATTGGGTGCATGAGGGTTTCCGGGGCCTGCCTCTTCGGCAGGAACGCGACGAGCTTCAGGGCGGGTCGAGCATTTCGGTGGTTTTTCCCGCCCGCCGTTCAAGCACGAGCAAGGCGAGGCCGGCAGCGACGATGAGGCCTGAGCCGATCAGCATCGAGAGCGACGGCCAGTCGCCAAAAATGAACCAGCCGAAGATCAGGGCCCAGACGATCAGCGTATATTGGTAGGGCACGACGACGGAGGCCTCCGCCAGCTTGAGCGAGCGGGTGACGCAGAGATGCGCGGCCATGGCGACGATGCCGAGCAGGCCGAGCAGGCCGATATGGGCGAGGCTCGGCGTCGTCCAGCCGAAGGGCAGCAGGACCAGCCCCATGACAAAGGCGCCCAGCGTCTGCCAGGCGACCAGCGTCACATCCGGCGTGCCGCGCAATTGGCGGGCCGTGATCATCATGGCAGCGAAGGAGACGCTGCCGACGAGCGCGATGATGGCCGGCAGGGTCAGGCTCTGGCCGGACGGGTTCAGCGCGACGGCGACACCGACGAAGCCGACGACGACCGCGAGCCAGCGCCCCACATCGACGCGCTCTCCGAGCAGCAGCGCAGCCAGGATCACCGCCCAGACCGGCGCGGCGAGCCAGAGTGTCATGGTGTCGGCCAAAGGCAGGTAGGATACCGCCCAGTAGAACAGCGCGACTTCACAGGAGCCAAGCGTCACGCGCAGCATCTGCAGCCAGGGCCGCTCCGGGCGCAATGTGCGGCCAATACCCTGCTTCACCACGAACGGGGCGATCACGATCAGCGCCGCGACGCTGCGCAGCAGCACCACCTGGCCGACGGTATAGGTTGCGACCAGCCATTTCCCCAGCACGTCATTCACGGAGAACAGGAGGATACCGAGCAGCATCATGGTGATGCCGGTCAGAATGGCGCTTTTTGTGGGCATGGTGGTCTGCAAGGATGCCTGTCGAGTAGGCGCTCCCTGTCGCCTTTCGCACTCTGCGAGGCAAGTCGCGTCACGCGCAGGGGTGGTGCGCCAAGGGCAGGGGGATCTTAATTTAATTGTTTATTTAATTAAGTGATTAATTAATAAATAACCCATGGACCGCTTCATCGCTCTCGCCGACCCGACGCGCCGCCGCATCATCGAGATGCTCGGTGAAGGTGCCCTGGCAGCCGGAGAGATCACCGCGCGGTTCAGCATCAGCGCGCCGGCGATCTCGCAGCATCTGAAGGTGCTGAGGGAGGCCGGCCTCGTCAGGGTCGAGGTCAGCGGCCAACGCCGCATCTACCGGCTCGATCCTGAGGGCCTCGATGCATTCGATCTCTGGGTGAAGAAGGTCCGCGGCTTCTGGGGCTCGCGGCTCGACATACTGGGGCAGGAACTGGCGCAAGCCGACAGTCATGAGGGAGAGAAGGATGAGTGAGTACGGCACTGTTCTCGAAAGCGGCACGGTGCGGTTCGAACGGCTCCTGCCGGGGCCGGTCGAACGCGTCTGGGCCTATCTGACGGAATCCGGCAAGCGCGGCACCTGGTTGGCTTCCGGCGATTTCGACCTGCGTGTCGGCGGTGAGACGAAGCTTCTGTTCAAGCATTCGGAGATCACCGACGAGCCGCCGCCCGAGCGCTACCGCGAGATGAACGACAAGGGATTTCTCGCGACCGGGACGATCACCCGCTGCGAGCCGCCACATGCGCTTGCCTTCACCTGGGAGGGGGACGGCAATCCCGCCTCGGAGGTGACCTTCGAGCTCAGTCCAAGGGATGGCAAGGTGCTGCTGGTGCTGACCCACCGCAAGCTCGCCGACAAGGCTGCGATGACGAATGTCTCCGGCGGCTGGCACATGCATCTCGGCCTGCTCGAGGACCAGCTTGCGGGGCAGAAGCCGCGCGGCTTCTGGTCCAGGCAGGCGGCGATCGAGAGTGAGTACGCTGCACGTTTTGCGAGCCTGCCGGAGTAGGGCGGGTCCGCATGCCGTCCTCGTGCCGGGCACAAGCCGTAGCAGGCTGCCGGTTGCCGGTTATACCAAGTCTCGTTGATCAGAACCGATAGGCCCAGTCACGGATGCCGATGGACATAATGCGCCATGGCTGGTCGATGAGCTTGTTCCAGGCGTAGCAGCAGTGATCGACGATATCCTC
>NZ_JPKG01000009.1 GCF_000735605.1 Allobosea sp. LC85 | reverse complement strand
ATCTCACCCTCCCCGGGGGCAGCGGGAGCGTCGGCAGTAGCGGCGGAGGCGGAGGTGGGGGTGGCTCCGGCATAACGGGCGGCCCAGGCGGCAGAGGTGACTCGGGTGTCGGCGGTACCGCTGGAGCTGGAGGAACTGCTCCAGGATCCGCAGGGCAGGACGGACAGGATTTCAACGGCGCGGGTGGTGGCGGCGGTGGCGCTCATGGCAGCGTGGATGTGACGGCTCCCACCGTCAGTGTCTCAGGCGGCCATGGCGGCAACGGCGGCAATGATCTCGCGGGAAGCGGTGGCGGTGGTGGCGGCGCCGGCGGATATGGCGCGGTGATAACCGGCACCGGTGCGCTCGGCTTGCTCACGTCGACGGCGACGGGCGGCAATGGCGGCAATGGCGGCAACGGTCAATTGGAGGCCGGCAATGCCGGCAGCGGCGGCATTGGCTTGGCATTGACCGGCGGAGCCGGCACGTCGCTCACGATCAATGCCAGTGTCAGGGGCGGCGACGGCGGAGCTGGGGGGAACAGCAGCGTCGGCGCGACAGGCGGAACCGGCGGCAATGGCGGTGCCGGGCTGATCGGTTCCAGTGGTGCCAGCTTCGTGGTCAATGGCGCGGTGCGCGGCGGAGACGGCGGCGCCGGTGGCTCCGGCATCGTCCCGGGCTCTACCGGTCAGGCCGGAGCCGGCATCACCGGCCAAAGCCTGAGCATCACGCTGGGCGCGAGCGGCTCGATCTCCGGCGGTCTGGGCGGCGGCGGCGCCCACGGCAACGCTCTCGAGCTGTCCGGCAACAGCAGCCTGGCCGTCGCGGTGGCTGGCACCGCCAATCTCACCGGCAACATCGCACTCGGCGCCGGCACGTTGACGCTCGACCAGAGCAACGGCCTCGACATTACCATCGCCAATGCGATGAACGGCACTGGCGCGCTCGCCAAGACCGGCTCCGGCACAGCCACCCTCTCCGGCAACAACGACTATTCGGGCGCAACCAGTGTCCTGGGTGGGCGTCTCGTCGCCGACTCTTCGACGGCGTTCTCAGCGAACTCCCATTTCGGGGTCGCAGCTGGGGCAACGATCGAAATTGCAAGTGCTGCCGGGTTCGGCGCCACGGTGGGTGCGCTGTCGGGAGCGGGCAACGTCGTCATCGGCAATGGCACCATGCTGACCATTGGCGCCAAGCCTGTCGCAACAATCTTCTCAGGCCAGATTTCCGGCCCGGGCTCGCTCTCCCTTGACGGGCCTGGCGCCCTGTCATTGACGGGCACGAGCAACAGCATCGAGGGGCTGCTTCTCCTTTGCGGCTGCTCGAACCCGACACTCGAAATCAATGGCGGGTCGCTGAGCGTCGGCGATCCGGCAGGAGGCTCGGGTAGCATCGCCGTGGCCGGCGGCACCTTGCGGGTCGTCAATGGCGGCACACTGCATATGGTGGATCCTTTCGGGCTTCTCGCCATGCAGTCGAACATGGAGGTTTCCGGCCCGAATTCCTTGGTGACCGTGGAAGGTTTCACGGGGATCGGTGGCCCGAGCAATGTAGGACTTTCGATCAGCGCCGGCGCCGCCATGGAGAGCAGGGCCGAGGCCGCTATCGAAGGCATCGGGCCGTCGACGACCGTCACGGTGACAGGGCGCGGTTCGAGCTGGACGGTCGGCAGTAATCTGTTCGTCGGCGGCTATTCCTTCGGCGGAACCGGCACCTTGACCATCTCGGCCGGAGGCACCGTCAATTCCTCCGGCCCGCTCTGGATCGGTTCCGATCCGGACCCTTTGTTCGGGTTTGCCCGTGCCAGCGTCAGCGTCACAGGCGCCGGATCCGTGCTGAACGCAAATAGCGGCCTGCTCGTCGGCTATCCCGGCTGTGGCTGTGGCGATTACACCGGCGCCCTCACCGCCGCTGACGGCGGCACTGTCAATGCCGGCGCAGGCCTGCAGATTGGCCGCCTTGGCACGCTCGAGATCGGCGCCGGCTGGCTTGCCGGCACGATCAATGCGCCGGCGATCGTCAATGACGGCGCGATCCTCGCCAATTTTGTCGACGTCTCCATACTTGCCGCAAACATCTCGGGTACGGGTACGCTCACCAAGCAGGGTTCCGGCCAGCTCATTCTGACGGGGAGCAGCAGCTATACCGGGGCCACCTCGGTGCTGTCGGGCCTGCTCACGGTCAACGGTTCGCTGACGGACTCCGCCATCACCCTGGCTGGTGGTTCTCTCGGCGGCTCGGGCACGGTCGGGAGCGTCACTGTCGGCAATGCCGGCATGGTCGCGCCGGGCAATTCGATCGGCACGCTGACCGTCGCTGGCAACATCACGTTCGCTCCCGGCTCGACATATCAGGTCGAGGTCGATGCGGCCGGCCAGTCCGACAGGATCGCCGCCACCGGAACCGCGACCGTATCCGGAGGAACTGTTCAACTTCTGGCGGCGCAAGGCAGCTATAGGCCGTCGACGCGCTACACAATCCTGACGGCGCAGGGCGGGATCATCGGGCAGTTCGCCGGCGTGACCTCCAATTTCGCCTTCCTGACTCCGAGCCTGTCCTATGGCGCAAATGACGTGGCCCTGGCGCTCGATCGCAACGCGACCGCCTTTCCGCAGCTCGCCCTGACGCGCAATCAGGCTGGCGCAGCCAGAGCGGCCGAAGCACTGGGGGGCGGCAACCGGGTCTACGATGCCTTGATCACGGCAAGCGTCACGGACGCCCGCGCCGGCTTCGACGGGCTTTCGGGCGAGGTCCATGCACAATCGGTCGGCGTCGCGATCGAGGACAGCCATCTCATTCGCGAATCCATCCTCAACCGGCTGCGCTGGCCTTTGGCCGCTGGCGGATCGGCCGGTACGGTGGACGGCGCCTTCAGCGCCGACAGGCCGGGCAGATCGGCCGGCACGACGCTGCCGGCGCCAAGCCTCGCCATGGAACGCTTCACGCTCTGGGGCGAGGCAATCGGCGCGCAAGGGCGCACGGACAGCGACCGCAACGCAGCGTCCCTCGACCGGCGCGGCGGTGGCATGCTGTTCGGCGCGGAGTTCAACGCGACAGGGGCCGGCGATGGGCAATGGCGCCTCGGTATCGCCGGCGGCTACACGCGCACCGATTTCGATGTCGACGGGCGCCGCTCGAGCGGAGAACTGGGCAGTGCCCATGGTGCGCTCTATGGCGGCCTGCGCTTCGGCGCGGTCTCGCTGCGTGCCGGCGCGGCCTATGCCTGGAGCGATCTCGACGTGACGCGCCGGGTCGCGCTGCCCGGGATCTCCGATGTGCTGCGCTTCGATGGCCGCAGCGCGACCGCTCAGGCCTTCGCCGAGATTGGCTACGCCCTGCCCTACGGACCGGTCTCATTCGAGCCCTTTGCGCAGATCGCGGCCGTCACGGTCCGCACCAGCCGCGACGCCGAGACAGGTGGCGCAGCCGCGCTGCAGGTGCTTGGCCGCGACCAGCGCCTCGGCTTCACGACGCTCGGCCTGCGGGCGGAAATGCAGTTGGGCGCGATGCCGCTGCTGGCTCGCGGCATGCTGGGCTGGCGCCATGCCTTCGGCGACACGACACCCGCGGCCAACCTCGCCTTCATCGGCGCCGCAACGCCGTTCCAGACCTATGCCGCTCCCCTTGCCCGCAACGCCCTGGTGGCCGAGGCCGGGCTCGCCTGGCGCACATCCGCGAGCACCACACTCGGCGTCAGCTACAGCGCCGCAATCAGCGACAATGCCCGCGATCACGCCCTCAAGGGCAAGCTCGACGTCAGGTTCTGATGGGCACAACCTCTGATATGCGCGGAAGTCGAGTTGGGATTGCTGATATAGATCAGCGATCCGGCACCGGGGCCGCGACGATGACGTCGAGCCCGACATGGCCATTCGCTTCGGCTTCATCCTCAGTTCAGGCGCTTGAAAGCCCTAAAGCCGTTGCGGCCTCGCTGATCATCAGCGAATAGCGCATAGCGAGCTTTCCTGAATGCCGCACTGCCCCCCGCTGCTTCAATCCGATCTTCTCCGCAACCCGCAGGGAACCGAGATTGTCGGGGTCGATCTCCGCAATGACCTCTGGGAGCTTCAGCACGTCGAAGGCGTGGGTCAGAACAGGCCGCGCGGCTTCCGTGGCAAGTCCTTGGCCCCAGAACCGCTGGCGTAGCCGCCAGCCAATCTCGATCTCAGGTCCGACCGCGTCCACAGGAATCAAAAGCACCCACCCGACGAAAACGGCAGGCTCCTGTCGCAGCATGATCGTCCAGTAGCCCATGCCCGGCAGCCAGGGGCTGGACGTGCGGTTCTCGATGAATTCTCGGTGGGCCGATGCGTCGGACCATGGTCCGCTGACATAGCGGGTGACCTCGGGCTCGCGGTCCATGAGCAGGCAATCATTGGTATCGGCCAGCGTACGCGGACGGAGCAAGAGTCGTTCGGTCTCGAAGGTTGTGCAGGCATCTGAGCCGGTAGCGATCATGTCGCGAGGCATCCCGCAGTCGGCCTCCGTTCGTTCGCCGCCCCGTGGCCAGGGCAACTTCGCTTTCCCTGATAGCGCGACCGCCTTTGGCTTGCCATCGCAAGCTGCGCCGTGGAAACGCCGAAGCCATGATGACGACGACTGACCAGACCGTCGAGATTACGGCTCTGAGCGAGCGGCCACATTTCCGCGGGGCCGTGTCCGACCGGATCTGGAAGGCATGGTGGCGCGACGAGGGGTATCTCCTCGAGCAGATCGACAGCCGTGTTCGGCAAAGCCTCGGCCCCGAAACCATCCCGGTTGCGCTTGTCGCGACAGCAGGCGAGCGGTTTCTCGGGACGGTGTCGTTGATCGGCAGCGATATGGACGAACGGCCCGGCTACAGCCCCTGGATTGCGGCATTGTGGGTCGATCCCGAGCATCGCCGACAGGGCATCGGAGCTGCGCTGGTGCAGGCAGCAGCGGCAAGAGCCTTCGCGGCGAGCTTTCCCACGGTCTATCTCCGCGCCACACGAGGCAACGCGCCCTTCTACATTTCTCTGGGCTGGCAGCAGATCGAGGAGGATGTCGCGGGCCTGAACATCCTCTCGCTCTCACGATAAGGCCGGGGCACCAAAGCCCCTCCCCGCCCCCTTCGGCGTTGACCGCTCTCAAGAGCGATCCGGCTGATCTGCACCCAAAGCGGGGGACTCTGTTGGGAGCACCTGCGAGATCGGGAGCTTGTGCGCCTCCGCAAAGAAAAAGATCGGGTTGTGGGGCTCCGGCCTCCTCCCGGTCGAAGAGTGACGGGAGGGAGGCTTTCCGGGCAGGCTCCATCGGTTGAATCGGTCGGGAGGAGGCCTGCCATGGAGCTGTTCG
>NZ_JPKG01000008.1 GCF_000735605.1 Allobosea sp. LC85 | reverse complement strand
GAACCTTCGATGCGCTCTGGAAGGCCGTCGGCAACATCTGCGACCTATTCAAGCCGCAAGAGTGCCAAAACCTCTTCAAACATGCCGGGTATGCGTACGATTAAACGTCCGACGGTCTAGCGATCGAACGCTATTCCAAGATAGGTCCGGTCGTCGGTCCAGCCATCGGGGCCGGAGCCTTTCACGCTGGCATAGGGGCCGATCTTGTCGGGGTCGATGCGCTCGACCTCGGCGAAGCTCGCCTCCCAGGCGGCGACGCCAAAAGCCTCGGGCTCGGCGAAATAGCCGTCGCTGAACAGTTCGAGCTTCGCGACCTCGGCCGCGGCATAGTCCGCCGTGAAGACATGCCGCTCGGCAATCGTGAAGCCGTCGAGCACGCCGTAACCGAGATCGCTGGTCGGATGATTGGCGAAGGCGCGCTGGCCGCTGATGCCGCTGTCGAGCAGCCGCTCGATCTCGGCCCGGGCGATCGTCGGCATCTCCTCGCTGCAGAGGGTGAGCACATGGGCCCTGACCTCGGCGCAGGCCTCCGCGCTCAAGCCGGCCGGCGGCTGGCGCAAGCCGTTCCAGACGGCATCGTCCGAGATCGCGCGCTGGGGCAGGGGATCGGCCCTCATCCTGCCGAGATAGGCCCAGCATTCGCGCCGGATCAGTGCGGTCACCCGGTCGAGCGGCTTGGCCTCGACATGGCGGATGGTCCCCAGGGTTTTTCCGCTTAAGCGGATGCCGGAATCGCCGATCGAGACCAGCTGCAACGCCGGGCCGTCATGGTAGCCCAACGCCAAAGTGCAGCCGATCCGGGCGGTCGCATCGGCCTCCGCCCGCACCGACAGGCCGTGCGCCGCATAGCCGTCGCGCAGCGTGGCACTGAGCGCCTCGACCAGCCTGTTCACGCGATCCTGGCCGCCGCGCAGGCTCAGATCCTCGGCCAGGAGGAAACGGGCGACTTCGGCCGCGACCCGGGCCGAGGCAAAACGCCCGGCGCGCATCGCCCCAAACCGGCGCCCGCTGCGGTCGGTCACGCCATCGATCACGGCATAGCCGCGGCCGGGCAGGATGACGACGCTGTCCTCGTTCTCCTCGGGTGTCGCGAAGCGCTTGCCGAGGCTGAAACATTCAATCTGCATGGGGAGTACCGGCGCGAGGCGGCGTCAGCCGGCCTCGTTCAGGCCAATTACTGGCCGGTCGCCTGCCTCCATTTCTCGATCATCGCCTTGGTGCCGCCGAGTTCCTCGACGGATTTGAGCTTGACCAGGGTCAGCTCGGCGAGCGGCTTCACCTCGCCCGGCGCAGCGACATCCTTGCGCACAGAGCGGCGGCCGGCTTCCTTCACCAGCGCTTCCTGCGTCTTCTTCGACAAGGCCCAGTCGATGAAGCGCTTCGCCGGCTCCGGATTGGGCGCGCCCTTCACCAGCGCTACGCCGTCAGGCGAGGTCGTCGTGCCGTCCGCGACATAGGCGATCTTCACCGGCGCTCCGCCGGCGACATATTCAAGCGCATTGTCCTCGAGCGTCAGGCCGAGCGGCGCCTCGCCATCGGCAACATAGCGCGGCACGGCGCCCGAGCTGTCGGAGAAGATGAAGTTCTTGGCGAGCTTGCCATAGACCTCCCAGCCCTTGTCGCCGCCGGCGGTCAGCACCGTCGTCATCTGCTGGAAGGCCGAGCCGGAATTGTCGGCGCGGGCCGAGGCGACCTTGCCCTTCCATTTCGGATCGGACAGCTCGGCCCAGGTCTTGGGGATCTCGGCGTCCTTGACCATCCGGCTGTTGACCATCAGCACGTAGATCACGGTCGTATAGGGCGTCCAGGCCGGGCTCGCGACGAAGCGCTCGTCGATGGCCGCCTGCTCCTTGGTCGTATAGGGCGAGAGCAGATCGGCGTTTTCGCTCAAGAGCGAGCCGGTGACGCTCCAGATCACATCGGCCTTGGGGGCGCCTGCCTCGGCGCGGGCGCGCCGGAAGACATCGCCGGAGCCGAGCTGCACGACCTCGGCCTTGATCCCGGTCTCGGCCTCGAAGAGCGGGATCATCTTCTGCACGATCGAGGATTTATGGGCGGTGTAGAGCACGACCTTGTTGTCGGCCGCGTCGGCCCCGCTGGCGACGCCAAGGAGGCCTGCCGCCAGCACGAGATGACCCACCCAGTTCCTGCTCGACATCATGGCCTGCTCCCCATCCCCGTCACGCCGGTTCGTTCTGCGCCGGCGCGTATCAGCCATCTTGCCGTCCAATCGCGGCCATGCGCAACTAGGGACCGGAGCGGGGGTGCTTTGCCGGCATGGCGTATCTGACAGTCGACGGCGCGATCAAGCGCTACGGGACCACCACCGCCTTGAACGGCGTGTCGTTCTCGGTCGCGAAGGGCGAGTTCTTCACGCTGCTTGGCCCATCCGGTTGCGGCAAGACCACCTTGCTGCGCTCGATCGCGGGCTTCTCGCAGCTCACCGATGGCAGGGTCGATCTCGCCGGACACGACCTGCTTTCGGTGCCGCCGCACAAGCGCGATATCGGCATGGTTTTCCAGGATTATGCGATCTTCCCGCATCTGACGGTCGCCGAGAACGTCGCCTTCGGTCTGAAAGCCCGTAAGGTCGCTGCCGCCGAGATCCGCGAGCGCGTCGCCGAGGCGCTGGCAACCGTCCGGCTGACGGCGCTCGCCGAGCGCCTGCCCGCGGCGCTGTCGGGCGGCCAGCAGCAGCGCATCGGCATCGCCCGGGCGATGGTGGTGAAGCCGCGGCTGCTCCTGATGGACGAGCCGCTCTCCAATCTCGACGCCAAGCTCAGGCTCGACCTGCGCGACGAGATCCGCGCCATCCAGCGCGAAATCGGCATCGCCGCGATCTATGTGACGCATGATCAGGAGGAGGCGCTCGCCATTTCCGACCGGATCTGCGTGATGGATCACGGTTGCGTCGAGCAGATCGGCACGCCGCAGCAGATCTACGGCCAGCCGGAGACGCGCTTCGTCGCCTCCTTCGTCGGGACGATGAACCTGCTCGCGCCGGGAGCGTTCGGCTTGGCCCAGGTGCCGGGCGTGGCGCAATGGGCCCTGCGGCCGGAGCGCCTGCGCCTCGCCGAGGCAGGGGCAAGGGCAAGGGACGGGGCAGGGGGAGCCGAAAACGGAGCCGCCAGCATCGCCGGAACGGTCGAGCATTTCAGCTATCTCGGCCGCGAGGCCCATCTCACCGTCCAGGCGCAGGGGCACCGGCTCGTCGCGCAGATCGGCGCGCCGCCGCCCGACCTTGCGATCGAAGCCGGCCGGCAGATCAGCTTAAGCTTCGACCCGGCCGACCTGCACGCCTTTGATGCGCAGGGGCGGCGGGTCCCGGCGGAGCGTGCGGCATGAGCGCCATCGCCGTGCCAGCCACGCACCGCAGCTGGCGCCCGGATTTCTGGACGCTGGTCGCGGTCGGGGCCTGGGCGATCCTGATCGTGCTGCTGCTGCTCCCACTCGGCCTCGTCCTGGTCTCGAGCTTCCGCGACGAGAGCGGTGGGCTCACGCTCGCCAACTGGCAAAGGCTGTTTACCAGCACGCGCTATGTCAATGCCTTCATCAACACCCTGATCGTCGGCTTCGGCGGGCTCACGGGTGCGCTGCTGCTCGGCTCGGTGATGGCCTTCTGCATGGCCCGCATCCGGATCGCGGGTGGCCGCTTCGTCTCGATGCTGGCGATCCTGGCGCTGGTCTCGCCGCCCTTCATCGGCGCCTATTCCTGGATCGTGCTGTTCGGCTCGGGTGGCATCGTGCGCCAGACGCTGATGTCCTGGGGCATCTTCATGCCGCCGATCTACGGCGTCTGGGGCATCCTCATCGTCTTCGCCTTCAAGTTCTATCCTTATGTCTACCTGCTGACTTCGGGCGCGCTCGCCAATGTCAACCGCTCGCTGGAGGAGGCGGCGGAGAATCTCGGGCTGACGCCGTTCCAGCGCGTGTTGAAGATCTCGTTCCCGCTGGTCCTGCCGGCGCTCTCGGCCGGCGGGCTCCTGGCGCTGATCCATGCCATTGCCGATTTCGGCACGCCGCGGCTGCTCGGGCGCGGCTTCAATGTGCTCGCGACCGAGGCCTACACCGCCTATTCCGCCGAGATCGGCTCCAATCTCGGCATGGCGACGACGCTCAGCCTGGCGTTGATCCTGATGTCGATGGTCTTCGTCTTCATCCAGCGCTTCATGTCGCGCAAGAACGTCTATCACAGCAACCTGATCAACCGGCCGGAGAAGGTCCGGCTGCGCGGCTTCGCCAATGTCGCGGCCCATGTCGCGGTCTATTTCATCGCGCTCGGCGGCGCGATGCCGGCGATCATCGCGGCGATCTATTCGGTCAGGAAGACGAACGGGCCGGTGTTCCAGCCGGGCTTTGGCCTCGACAGCTACCGCCGCATCATCGCCACGCTGGGCGATGTCGTACAGAATTCGCTGCTGTTCTCCGGCGCCTCCGTGCTGCTGATCGTGGTCATCGGCACCTTGATCGGCTGCCTGGTGGCGCGGCGCAACACGGCCCAGACCTCGCTGCTCGATGCCACCCTGATGGTGCCCTATGTCATGCCCGGCATCGTCGTCGGTGTCGCCTTCATCGCCGCCTTCAACACGCCGCCGCTGGTGATGACCGGCACGGCCGCGATCATCATCCTCTCCGTCTTCATCCGGCGCTTGCCCTATGCCGTGCGCTCCTCGGCGGCGGCGCTGCGGCAGGTCGGCCCGAGCATGGAGGAGGCGGCGATCTCGCTCGGCTACAGCCCGGTCCAGGCCTTTTTGCGCGTCACCATTCCGCTGATCCTGCCGGGTATCATCGCCGGCGCGATGCTCTCCTTCGTCACGGCGGTGAACGAACTCTCCTCGTCGCTCGTGCTCTATGTCGGCGGCACCATCACGATGCCGGTCAAGATCTACATCGCGATCAATGACGGCGACTACGGCACGGCCGCCTCGCTCTCGACGATCCTGCTCGTGCTCAGCGCCGGCGCGATCTACCTCGCCTTCCGCCTGCTCGGACGCGACGAGCGCGCGTTGCTTTAGCGCCTGAAGTGGAAGTTGGCGTGTTGCCCAGAACCGGACATTGGCATGGGCTCACTTCATGAACTGTGTGGAGGTCGCCGATTTCGGAGTGGTCGTGCCCGTGGTCGTCGCAGCGGTCGCGGCGGCCTTCGGCGGCGGGCCGATGATCGCCGAGGCGATGATCGCGCTAGCAACAAGGATCGCCGAGACGATCAGAACGAGCTTGGCGAAGTTCCTGGTCGAGCGCGGCACGAGAATGGGGAGAGCGGCAATGAAACACAGCCCCGCGATAAACCCCGGCAAGACTGCCATGTCGAACGTGGTCTTGAGCGTGCCGGCCATGAGCATCAAGAGGGCGAGCAGGCCAATCGCTCCACCTACGATGGAGACATAGACTTTCGCCGCTGTGGGGAATTTCGGGCGAGGCGCAGTGCTCGCGACCGCAGCCTGTATGAGTGCTGCGACCTCTTCGATTGACGGCTCAGATGCCGCTGGTTTCGACATGAGCGCAGCGGGCCGAGTGTCCCTCGCTTGCGATTGAGGTTCGGGGCGCACCGCTGGCAATGCGGGCTCGGCGTAGTCGGTCTCGATGACCGGTCCCCACGGCCCGACTTCCTTCAAGGGCTCGCCATTGCGCGTCCATTTCTCAATGGACTCCAGGACGGGTCTTGATGCGGTCTCGATCACCGGGTTGCGAGCGCGCTCGATGGCGACGGCGACATCGTCCATGTTCGCGACCGCCTCGACGAGCGCAACGAGATAGCCAGCGGCGAGCAATTGGTAAGTGACACGCTCGTCCTCGATATCAAAGCTCGCGCGATCCCCTCGCACGATGTTGAGACATCAACGATGAGATCGCGATACGGGTGATTCCGGAATGCCCGACGAAATAGATCGTATGCGTGGTCACGATGAGCGTGCCGGTATCGACAATCTGTTCGACTGCCTCGGTGTAGGAGTAGCCCTTGCTGCCTCCAGCACGAACGGTGAGGCCCTTGACGACCCGGATCGAGATCCGGTCGAGCCAGCGACATGGCGGCGGACCTTGCCCATTCCAAGCTCGTTGGCGTCATAGAACACCCAAAGAGCGCGCTCATTTTTATTCAATCTGAGCGGTAGATCGAAATTCAGGTCGGGAACGGAGCCTTGTCGAACGTGCGCCAGGACATCACGAAAATAGGGTTCGCATTCTTTATGCTGTGAAGCGAACATTCCGGCATTCGCACCGCAGTAACGGCAATTTCCCATCTACCCTATCCCAATTGCCATATTGATAGATGCGACATTCGGCCTTACGCCGGACGCATGATGAAACGGAAAATTCCTACCAAGCAGTGCTAAGTCTCATCCTATTTGCCGGATGACAATCTTAGCAACAGAGATTTTTATGAATTCTGGCTGGCCAAATTATTAGTATATCGATATCATATCGCGTTTTGTTGCGAAGATATCGAAATACAGGATTTTGTGCGACTTGCGCCAATGCTCTCTTCCGTACCGAAGGCCTGCGCAAGCTCGCGGGCACTACTTTACATTCACGCACGCACAACAGCGTCATCAGATGACGCGCACCTTGTTTCGTAACACGCTTCGCAAGGCTAACGCTGTGCCAAGCGATCTTGCGGCCTCAATCTGTGCTCGGGTGGCCGCGACGTGAAGCAGTCCAAGTTATTCACGAGATTAAACTTCAGGATCAAGAGGGCGCTGCGCATTCAAGGGAGATCGCCGCGTTGGCGAGCACGATTCGAGGCACGAGTCCCTCCTTGAATCTGAATAAAGATGGCGTGAATGGTAGCTTATACCGAATCAAAATAAACATGATTCTGAGCGTTCAACACTAGCGCACGGTGATCTTCAAAGAAGTTCACATGGGGGCTTGCGCATATGTCTGTAAGTGAACTTCGACCGGCGCATGACGCCGGGTCTATCGCTGCGGCTGAGGAAACGTCGTCCAAGACGACGCCGAGCCATCGGGAGTTGGTCGACAAGGCGCGCGGCTATTCGATCAATTACCTCTACGTCGCAATCGCCTATTCCGGCGAGATCATATTGATCATCACCTCTCTCATCGGCGCGTGGCTGTTTGCCAAGATATACGGGCACAACAACACCAACACGATGGCGATGATGATGCTCGCGCCACTGAGCTATGCCGTGGTCGAGATGTGCCGTGTCCCTCTGGCGATCTGCTGCCGTATCCAGCGAAATATGGTGCTGAAGGCTGTCATGGTGGTCGGCGTCGTGTTTGCGGCGGGCGTGACGGTCAAGTCGTTGACCCAGCTTGGCGAGCAGATGTTCCACCCGCGCCTGATCGACGTGGTGAATGCTGACGAAGCCATGCGTGTGGCCCAGCGCGAGCAAGAAACCTTCGACAAGAAGCTGGCTGAGGCCGACGATGTCGTTGAGCAACACACCAAAGCACTGAACGCGATTGATCAGCGCTCGATGGGCTTTGTTGCGGAGATGGGGAAGGTTCAGCCTCCAAAGTGCTTTCCGATACGCAACACCGACCGGCAGGGAAGAGTTCGAACGTCTTTGCGCTGCACCAACGATCTGCGCGGGCCGATCATCGAGCAGAACCTGAAGGTGACCAATTCCGAGCGCGAAGCCGTGCAGCAAAAGCTGGACGATGCCCGACGGGAGCGTGCGAGCCTCGACCGCAAGGCCGTCGACCAGCGCGTCAGCGACGCCACCAAGGCTCATCGCGAGGCGGTGCTCAACTCGCAGCTTCACTCCTTCACGGCCATGATTTACGGCAAGAACCCGACCGAGGTCGCCGACAGCGAAATCCACACGTTCCTGCGCTATTTCGTGTTCTTCCCCGCTGTCTTCGCCTCGCTGGCGTCGACCCTGCTGGCACTCGGTTCAGTCACCATCATCAAGACGCCGAAGCCGAGGGGTGTTTCCGCCGACGAGCCACCGGTCCCGTTGAGTGATCAGGCTGGGCAATACGTGCTGGGCGGGCTGGCCGAGCACATCATTCGCGAGACCACCCAGGCCGTTCACAAGTCGGCGCGGGCGGAAGTCGCCGATGCGGCGGCGCGCGCTACCGCAAGCGTCAAGATCGCTTAAGGATCACAACCGATGACGACACCCATTCCCGTCACGCCGGAAAACAAGGCGCTCGCTGCTGCCGTCAATGCGCGCATGGCCGCCGACAGTCGGATCGTCAACTCGAAGGCAGCAATGTTTCGTGCTCTCGGCATCGGCGGCGCGATTGCGCTCGTCGGAATCGGGATCGGTGCCGCCTTCTTCGGCTTCTCCTATGTCACCGACAGCAAGTCGGCGACCGAGAAGATGGCGAACGCCTTCGCCGCCGCGCTCGAACGCACCACCATCAAGACACAGGGCGAGATCAAGCTCGATCCCGACGCCAAGGTGGGGTTCGGCGGCGGGACTGTTTCGCTCGATCCCAACACCACCGTGAAGATCGACCCAGATTCGACCGTGAAGCTCGACCGCAATGCCAAAGTCGGAGTGAGCGGGGATTTGGCCCGTCCCTCCTCGGAGCAGCTTCGTCCCGACATGGGCTCCAAGAGCGGCGGGGCAACCGTAACCAACTATACGGTTTTCAAGAACGTGAAGTTCGGCCCCGGCACAGTCGTGACCGGCTGGACCTTCACGTCGAGCGAGCAGCCCAGGCCTGACCACCAGTATTGCTACTTCGCCCAGGACGTTGGTGAGGACAGCAGCACCATGGTGAAGGTCGACTTGGCCAAGAACGGCGTCATGTTGCCCAACGTCAAGGCGCGCAATTTCGACGTAGCAGCGGCGGCAAGCTCCTGCATCTGGTTTGAGGGCTCGTCCACACGAATTTAACAACCCATTTTATTGCGAGAACTCATGATCCGGAAAATCATTTTCGCGGCGGCAATCAGCTTGTGTGCCTCGTCGGCTATGGCCGCGACACCCATCGGGACATTCGGGGACGGCGTGGAGTTTTCAGTCATCAAAATGAAGCGCGGAATTGAGGCGTCGGCTCATTTCGTCGAGATCGACGCCTTCTATGAGGTCACCGCGACCGGCAAGAAAGTCAGTTTCAAGCTCAACATCATCTGCCGGAAACCGGCCACGATCTTCGTCGACTGGATCGAAGACCAGCCATGGGTGATGAAGCTCGAAGAACAGACGCAGTGGGCCACAAGATCGCCGATCAGCGGCGGCTTCTTCGCCATCCACGACAAATATTGCACGGGCCGATACCAGGACCGGCTCTGACAACCGACAACTGAAAAACAGCTGAAAAAGCTTGGGGGGCTGATCATGTTCAAGAAGATCGTTATGGGTGCAGCGCTTTGTCTTTGCGCGACCTCCACCATGTCGCAGACCCGTTTCGGGACCTTCGGCGAAGGTGTCGAATTCTTCGTCAGCAAGATGTCTCGGGGCGAAGAAGGCCCCGACCCATCAGGCGTTCGTCAACGGCTACACCGTCAACAGCGGCGGCCAACGGCGTGCATACGAAGTCACGATGCTCTGCACGAAACCCGGAACCATGTTCGTCAATTTCGGCGGCATCAATTTCGAAATGAAGACCAAAGACCGCACGCAATGGGAAGCCAGGAACCCGATGTCCGGCGGCTTCTTCGCCCTCCATTCTAAATACTGCACCGGCAAATATCAGCGCTCGACGATGAGCGCCAAGGAGCGAAAGACATTCAGTCAATTCGACTGAACGGTCTCAAGGGAAAATATTTTCCCCAATTTTATCGGCTTCACTGGTTTAGAGTGCTTAAAAATGGAAGCTTTCCGAGGGAAAGTTGTAATAACGATACTTGGACTGATCGTATCAACTGTCCAAAGCTCGGCCCAACAGAGCGCCAATAATTTAAAGAGCATGGTCTTTTTTAAAGGCCGGTGTTCAACCTTCACCATCGGCCCGCAGCGCTATACCTGCGACAAGATGTTTTACACACAGTTCAGTAACGGGCGGATCGCCTTCAACATCGCGCTGCCCGGCGGGGCAATCATGTTGTCCGGAGGGAAGGACAGTCAGATCGACCCGGCTCGCTATGTGCTGGAGATCGACACGATCCGAACTGGTAATGATAAGGGCGAATCTCAGTCCTACAAGGCGAAGGGCCAGTGCCGCGTCCACATGAGCGGCGACGGCGAGTTCGTCAAAACGGTCTCATGCCGGGCCAACAATGGCATGGAAGCCGTCAACATCGAGTTCAAGGGCGACGGCTCGCGCGTCGACAAGAAATTCTTCTGAGGAGGGGCTCCCCATGCGGACACTGATTGCGGGGCTCGCCCTGATTGCTTCTTCGACCTTGGCGTTTGCCCAGGCTCACCTGACTCCGATGGCCCCAGCAGCCCAGTCTGCTCCAGCGCCCCAGGCCTCACCGGAGGGGAGGACGATGATCACCCACAACAACTGGGGTGTCATTCCTACTCCCCAGTTCAAGGACAAGCGCATCTATCGACGATACACGTTTGTTGAGAAGGGCGAGAACGGCAAGGACAGCACGATTGCAAACTTCATGCTGCTCACCTGTCCGCGCGGCACGAAGCAAGTCCACATCAGCTTCGAACTGACGCATTTCTTCGACATGGCGTCGGTCTACCCATCGGGCTTCGAACCGGCGGCCAAGAACCGCATCCTGATCAATGACACGCAGGCCGTAACCATGCCGGCTGAGGTGATCTCGTCAGAAATCTTCTTTGACCGGACGCCCGAGACCCAGGAGGATTTCGACGCCGTGCTCACCGCGAGCAAGCTGACGCTGGTGTTCGGCAAGGAGATGCAGAACCGGATCACCTTCGTCAGCAACCCCAAGTCGACCGAGGGCTACACCAAGCTGCTGCTGGAGCACTTCCCGAACGGCGGCAAGTTCATGACGACCAGCGATGGCATGCGTGACTGCGACCGCTTCCGGAAGAGCCGGCGCTGAGCACCGGCGCTCCCATTCTGGCCCTCTCGAAAGCTCCAGCGACGATATCGACATAGAGTGCGACGGAACGGCGGACATCCGAGAGGTGCCTAACGAACTTCAGGAAACCACCCAACCCGGCCGGTTCGCTCGTACTTCAGCTACTCGTCGGCCCTGCGCGGCCAACTCCGGTTACGCGCCAACGACCGAACTGGTATTCCCGGCCGAGCCTTGAGGGGCCCTGCAGCCTCTGCGACGGGGACAAGGCGAAAGCCATCGCGGAGGGCCTCATCCTGCGTATCGCCGTCGAGCGCGCCTGCGCCGGAACTGGGGCCGGCTGTTCTTCCATGCACTGCGGCTGAGCGGCAGCCGGGATGCGGCGGCCGATCTGCTGCAGTCCTGCGCCATGAAGGCGCTGGCCGCTTCGCCGCCCGAGGAGGACGAGCGCGTCCGGCCCTGGCTGTTCACCATCCTGCGCAATCTCTGGATCGACGAGCATCGCCGCGGGCAGGCTTCCGTGCTCGCCGCCGCGAAAACGGAGTCCCCCCGGGCAGCCATTGGCGCGATCAGGCGAGCTACCGCGCCTTCATGCGCGCCAACCAGGATTTACACGAGGGCATCGCCACGATCGCGGATCATGCCCGGCTTCTGCGGGGCATCGCGCAGAACCAACCCCCCGTCACGGCCCGGGCCCGAGAGGGCCAAGGTCCCGCGCGATCAGGTTGTAGAGAGCCTGTGCCGCCGGGGTCAGCGTTTCCCCGCGTCGCCGGATCACCGATACCGGCCGGTCGATGACCGGGTCCACCAACGGAATCTGTGCCAGGTCCGGGCGCAGGTTCTCGACGATGGAGGCCACGAGGATTGCCACGCCCAGGCCTTCGGACGCCAGCCCGATCGCGCTTGAATGATACTCGACGACGAACTTGGTCCTGACGTCGATGCCCGAGCGGGCGAGCTGGGCCTCCGTCAGCAATCGGTTGCCGCTGCTGCCGCCGAGCGTGATCAGGTCTAAACCAGACATCACTGCCGGCACCGTAGACGCTCTTCAAGGCATCTCAAAACCGTGCCAGCCGGAGACTTGCAGATGGAGCAGGCAAACCACCAGAGCGGCGAGAGCGAGCGAAACGAATTTCCAAAAAAGAAGCGGGTTTTTCTGAATCAACGGCGTCCGTTGCGACATCAGGCTGCGGTTCGGGTGGCGCAGGTCATAGATGAACTCGGAGAGCAAATCGTAGCGCTTGTCCGGATCAGGATTCACCGCCTTCCTGAGCGCAGCATCGATCCAAACCGGAACCTCGCGGCTCTCGTCGAGAGCCGTCGCATACTGCACCTTGCGCTGCCGCGATCTGGTCTTGGCTCTGGCCATCTCGGCGCCGTAGGGCAGTCGCCCGGTCAGCATTTCGTAGGTGATGACGCCGAGCGAATAGATGTCGGAGCGGGGAGAGCCGTTCTCGCCGAGGACATATTCGGGCGCCGTATATTGGGCTGTTCCCAGGATCGCGGCCTGGCCGATGCAAGGGGTCGCCTCTGCGACGCCGGCGACCCTCGCCGAACCGAAATCGATGATCTTCACCGTTCCGGTCCTGTCGATCATGATGTTGGCCGGCCTCAGGTCCTGATGCAGCATTTCCCTGCGGTGAAAGGCGAGCAGGCCCCGTGCGATCTGCTCGACGATGGCGCGCACGGTCTCCAGGTTGGGCCTGGGGTTGTCGATCATCCACTGGGCCAACGTCTGGCCCTCGACGAACTCTGTCGCGACGTAGAGATAGTTGCGGGCACGCGACTGCAGGCGGGGCTTGAGCACATGCGCGCTGTCGATGCGCCGTGCCACCCATTCCTCCAGCATGAAGCGCTTGAGATAGGCTTGGTCGCCACGCAGATCGAGCGACGGGATCTTGATCGCGACGAGGCTGTCATCCTCCGTGTCGACGGCGAGGTAGATGTGACTGCGGCTGCTGGCGTGCAGTTGCCGGATGATCCGGTAGCCGTCGAACGGCATCCGCGCCTCCAGCAAGGGCGGAAGCGGCAGCTCCGAACGTTGCCCGAGCGCTTCGCTGGCATCGCCTTCCGGCAGGTCTTCGAGGCGGACGATCTGGATGGTGAGGTTGTCAGGGCTGCCCTTGCGATGGGCTTCCTCGACGATCAACCGTGCGGCGCGGTCAAGATCATCCGCGTTCGCCGCGATCGTGGCGGCGACGAAGCGCGGCGCGGCATGCTCGTAGACGCCGTCGGTCGCCAGGATGAAGACGTCGCCTTTGGCCAGCGGCAGCTTCTGGTAGTCGATCTCGATCTGCGGGTTCGCGCCGAGCGCACGCGAGAGATAGCTCTGCTCCGAGGAAAAGCCGATGCGATGATCCTCGGTAAGCTGCTCGAGCGAATGGCCGGACAGCCGGTAGATCCGGGAATCGCCGACATGGAAGATGTGGGCGCTGGCCGATTTCAGCACCAATACGCTCAGTGTGCAGACATAGCCCTTGTCCCGCTCATAAGCGTGCTGGCTGCGTCTCGTCTGCGCGTGCAGCCATGAGTTGGTCGCTGCGATGACCCGGTGCGCCGAGGTCTTCACCGACCAGGATTCCGATGTGCAGTAATAGTCCGTCAGGAAGCCCTTGATCGCGGATTCGGCCGCGACCCGGCTGACGCTGCTGCTGCTGATGCCATCCGCCAGGGCGACCGCGATGCCCTTGAGGCCGAGCAGCGGCTCGTCCGGAATCAGGGAGCCGTGGAAGTCCTGGTTGGTCTCCTTGCGCCCCTTGTCGGAGTGCTGGCCGACCGAGATCGTCAGTTTGCGCGTCATGGTTACGCCAGGCCTGCGGGGGCCCCGCCGCAAAGCGGCGAGGCCCGCCGCGTTGCTTACTCGAAGACGCGCTTCGCGGTGCGGATGTGCGTGGCGTAAAGCGTCAGTCCGGTGAACGCCAGGCCGCCGACGAGGTTACCGACCACGGTCGGGATCTCGTTCCAGAAGATGTAGTCGAACCATGTGAATTGCCCGCCCAGCAGCAGGCCCGTGGGGAACAGAAACATGTTCACGATCGAATGCTCGAAGGTCATGAAGAAGAACAGCATGATCGGCATCCACATGGCGAGCACCTTGCCCGTAACGGTGGTGGAGATCATGGCACCGACCACGCCGGCCGAGACCATCCAGTTGCAGAGCATGCCGCGGACGAACAACGTCAACATGCCGGCTGCGCCGGCCGACGCGTAGCCTAACGTGCGGCTTTCGCCGATGTGACCGAGCATGGTGCCGACCTTATCGGGCGCCTTTGAGAAGCCGAAGGTGGTGACGATCGCCGCCATCACCGCGGCGGTGAAGGCGCCGGCGAAGTTGCCGAGGAACACGAGCCCCCAGTTGCGCAGCACACCTTTGAGGGTCACGCCCGGCCGCTTGTCGATCAAGGCAAGCGGGCACAGGACGAACACGCCGGTCAGCAGGTCGAAGCCGAATAGATAGAGCATGCAGAAGCCGACCGGAAACAGGATGGCTCCAGCGAGCGGAATCCCGGTTTGCACGATGATCGTAATCGCGAACCAGGCGGCGAGAGCGAGAATGGCGCCAGCCATGTACGCGCGGATGATCGTGTCGCGCGTCGACATGAAGATCTTGGATTCGCCGGCGTCGACCATCTTGGTCACGAACTCGGATGGAACGAGATAAGCCATGTGTGCTCCCCAGAAGCGTTGTGTGAGACGGTGCGCGCCGGCGCATGCCGGCGCGAATTCGATGGAATGGTGCTGCTCGCGGCGCTCCGTTCAGGCGGCCGCCGCTGCCAGCACCGCGGCCGGCAGCAGAACCTTGCCGTCCTCGATCCGGACCGGGATCTTCGGCGTGCAGCCCTTGTCAGCGCCCAGGGCCTCGCCGGTCTTCAGGCAGATCACCCAGTTGTGCAGGGGGCAGGTCACTGCCTCGCCATGGACGATCCCCTGGCTCAGCGGCCCGCCCTTGTGCGGGCAGCGGTCGCGTAATGCGAAGATCGCCCCTTCGGTCGTCCGGAAGATCGCGATGTCGCCGCTGGGGGCTCTGACGACGCGGGCGCCGCGCGACGGGACCTCGTCGGTGCGCCCGACGACGATCCAGTCGACAAGGCCGGCATCATTCGCCTGAGCGCTCATGACGGCCTCCGTTCGGCGAACTGGGCCGCGCCGAAGGCGGAGATCGGCGCGAATTCGTGCGCGTCCTTGCCGGCGACGCGTTCCGCCCAGGGATCGGTCTGGACATAGCTCTGGCTGGCGACGAAGCGCTCGAACAGGGCGCGGCGTCGCTCGGTATCGTCCATGATCGCCGCCTTGACGCTGTCGATGCCGACGCGCTTGGCCCATTTGTAGACGCGCTCGAGATAGCGGCCTTGCTCGCGATAGAGCTGGGTCAGGGCGGCGACGATCTCGATCGTCTCCTCTTCGGTCGCGGCATGGCCGAGCACCTCGGTGCCCTTGATGTCGAGCCCGGCGGCACCGGCGAAATGGATCTCGTAGCCGGAGTCGACGCAGATCACGCCGATATCCTTGCAGGTCGCTTCGGCGCAGTTTCTCGGACAGCCGGAGACCGCCATCTTCAGCTTGGCCGGTGTCCACGAGCCCCACATGAACTTCTCGATCTTGACCCCGAGCCCGGTCGAATCCTGGGTGCCGAAGCGGCACCATTCCGAGCCGACGCAGGTCTTCACCGTGCGCAGGCCCTTGGCATAGGCGGCGCCTGAGATCATGCCGGCGGCGTTGAGATCGGCCCAGACGGCGGGCAGGTCCTCCTTCCTGATGCCGAGCAGGTCGATGCGCTGCCCACCGGTGACCTTGACCGTCGGGATCGCGAACCTGTCGACGACATCGGCGATGGCGCGCAGCTCCTTGGCGCTGGTCAGCCCGCCGAACATGCGCGGCACCACCGAATAGGTGCCGTTCTTCTGGATATTGGCGTGGACGCGCTCGTTGATGTAGCGGCTCTGGCTGTCGTCCTCGTACTCGCCCGGCCAGTCGCAGACGAGATAGTAGTTCAGCGCCGGCCGGCATTTGGCGCAGCCGCAAGAGCTCTTCCAGCCGAGTTCCTGCATCACGGCCGGGATCGATTTCAACGCCTTGGCCTTGATCAGGCGGCGGACGTCGTCATGGCCGAGCTCGGTGCAGCCGCACATAGGCTGCACCGCGGCGGGATTATAGGCATCGCCGATCGTGAGCTTGATCACCTGCTCGACGAGGCCGGTGCAGGAACCGCAGGAGGCTGAGGCCTTGGTGTGCGCGCGGACCTCGTCGAGGCTCTTGAGGCCGAGCTCGTTGATCGTGCCGGTGATCTTGCCCTTGCAGACGCCGTTGCAGCCGCAGATCTCGGCCTCGTCCGGCAGGGCCGCGACCGCCGCCAGCGGGTCGAGCGCGCTGCCACCCTGGTAGCCCTGCCCGTAGATCAGCGTCTCGCGCATCTCGGAGACGTCGACCTCGCGCTTGATCATGTCGAAGAACCAGGCGCCGTCGGCGACGTCGCCATACAGCACGGCGCCGAGGATGCGGTTGCCCTTCAGCACGAGGCGCTTGTAGACGCCGCGCGTCGGATCGCGCAGCACGATCTCTTCGCGGTCCTTGGCTTCGGTGAAATCGCCGGCCGAATAGAGGTCGATGCCGGTGACCTTGAGCTTGGTCGCGGTCGCCGATGGATGGAACTCCGCCGTGCCACCGAGCAGGTTCTGCGCCAGGACGCCGGCCATCTCGTAGAGCGGCGCGACCAGGCCGAAGACCTGGCCGGAGGCTTCCGCGCACTCGCCGAGCGCGAAGATGTCTGGATCGGAGGTGCGCATGTCCGGCGCGACGACGATGCCGCGGCTGACGGCAAGTCCGGCATCCTTGGCGAGGCCGGCACTCGGCCGGATGCCGACGGCCATCACGACGATATCCGCGGGATAGAGTGTGCCGTCGTCGAGGCGCACGCCGGTGACGCGCTTCTCGCCGACGATCTCCTGCGTGTTCGCCTTGCAGTGAACGCGGATGCCGCGGCTTTCGAGCGAGCGCTGCAGCAGATAGCCCGCCGCCCCGTCGAGCTGGCGCTCCATCAGCGTCGGCATCAGATGCAGCACGGTGACATCCATGCCCTGCATCTGCAGCCCCGCCGCGGCCTCCAGCCCGAGCAGGCCGCCGCCGATCACCACGGCGCGTGCGCCCGGCTTGGCTGCGACCATCATCGCGTGGACGTCGTCGAGATCGCGATAGGTCAGCACGCCCGGCAGGTCATGACCCGCCACGGGAATGATGATCGGGCTCGAACCGGTGGCGACGATCAGCTTGTCATAGGCAACCGTCTCGCCATGTTCGGACGTCACGGTCTTCGCGTCACGATCGATCGCGACGATCTTGTGGCCCTTGTACAGGGTCACGCCGTGCTTGATGTACCAGCCGTCGCCGTGGATGACGATGTCCTCATAGCTCTTCTCTCCGGCTAGCACCGGCGAGAGCATGATGCGGTCGTAGTTGACGCGCGGCTCGGCGTTGAAGACCGTTACCTTGTAGGCGTCTGGGGCGGCCTCGAACAGTTTCTCCAGCGCCCGACCGGGCGCCATGCCGTTGCCCACCACAACAAGCGATTGCTTGGCCATGGAAATCCAAAATGCAAGAGAGATCCTGGCTGGATCGCGCGGCGCTGCGCAGTCGAGCCTCAGGAATGGCGCTGCCTCGTTGCAGCGGAACGCCGCACCCTAAACAAGATCCGTGCCAAGCCCCGGGGCGAGCGCGACGATTTCAAATTCGACAATTTTTCAGAATGCGGGGAGGCGAACGGGAAACTATTTGGGCAACGCGCGGCGAAATATTGAGCAATGCGCTCCCGCGGCGAGCGTCATTCCGCGACGGATTTGCTCGCTTCCTCTCCAGCACCGGTTCGCGGGCCAAGATCACGTCCGCGCAGTTTGCTCTCGATCGCATGATTGAACATTCCGAGATGGCGGACCCGCTTCTCGTGTAGCAGCTCGCCGCTGCGGAAGCGGAAGCCCCAAGCGCGGCTACTGGCGCGATCAGGCGAGCTACCGCGCCGTCATGCGCGCCAATCAGAGTTTTACGAGCGGTGGGATCGTACGGACGCGTACCGCACGAACCGCATCCCCGTCACGGCCCGGGCCCGAGAGGGCCAAGGTCGCGCGCGATCAGGTTGTAGAGAGCCTGTGCCGCCGGGGTCAGCGTTTCCCCGCGCCGCCGGATCACCGAGACCGGCCGGTCGATGACCGGGTCCACCAACGGGATCTGTGCCAGGTCCGGGCGCAGGTTCTCGACGATGGAGGCCACGAGGATCGCCACGCCCAGGCCCTCGGACGCCAGCCCGATCGCGCTTGAAAAATACTCGACGACGAACTTGGTCCTGACATCGATGCCCGAGCGGGCGAGCTGGGCCTCCATCAGCAATCTGTTGCCGCTGCTGCCGCCGAGCGTGATCAGGTCGAAATCGGCAAGTTCCGCCCAGGCTATGGCAGGCCGCGCCGCCAGCGGGTGGTCGTTCCGGCAATAGGCGACGAAGGGGTCACGGACCAGAATCTCGTTATGGAGGTCCGGCTGGTTCGGCGGCTGCACGTGCAGGCCGAACTCCGCCTGGCGTCGGCGCACCGCCTCGATGACGAGAATGCTGGTCCGGTCGAGAATCTCGACGCGGTTATGCGGATGCTGTGCCGCGTAGGTCCGCAGGATGCGGGGCAGGCGCCCATACATCAGCGACGGCACCGAGGCGATCGCGATGTCCCCTGTCGAAAAGCGCGAAATCGTCTTCAGCCGATCGAAGGACCGGTCGACCTCATCGACCATGCGCTTGGCCTCCGGCAGGAACTCCCGGCCGATGCTCGTCAGCGCCACGGTGCGGGTCGTCCGGTCGAGCAGTTTGAGGCCGACATGGCTCTCGAGCCGCTGGATGCGGCGCGTCAGCCCGGTCTGGGTCACATGCAGCTTCTCGGCCGCCTTGTTGAAGCTGCCGAGCTCCGCGATCTGGATGAACGCCTCGACCCCGTCGATCGGATGTTTCATGACAGAAGATCATCGATATATGTCATTATTTCAGCATACGAGCGATCGCCTGTCGGTCAATAGTGCTGGTGAAGCGCCGGGACCGAGACCACACGGCGCCATGAGGAAACGCATCGATGACCGATTCCCATGTCGCCACGCGTGGCAGACGTGTGCTTGTCACGCATGACCGGCTGGCCGATGGCGCCATCCATCTTCTCAACGCCCATGACGTGGACGTCTTCTTCTCGCCCGCCTACGCCCCCACGGAGTTCGTCGCGCAGCGTGTCGCCGAACTGCAGGTCGATGCGCTGATCGTCCGGCAGGGACGGGTCGACGAGGCGGTCATCGCCGCATCGTCCCGGCTGCAGGTCATCGCCAAGCACGGCGTCGGCGTCGACAATATCGACCTGCACGCAGCCGCCGCGCGCAATATCCCCGTCATCCGCGCCATGGGCTCGAACTCGCGCGCCGTAGCCGAGCACACGATCGCGCTGGCGTTGACCTTGCTGAAGGACATTCCGCGTCTCGATCAGGCGGTGAAGAGCGGCGAGTGGCCGAAGCCCACCTTCCTCGGGCGCGACATCATCGGCACGGTGATGGGCCTGGTCGGCTTCGGCTCGATCGGCCAGCAGGTCGCAGGGATCGCCACGGGCCTCGGCATGACCGTCATCATGCACGACCCCCATGCCCAGCGCGAGATTGCGCAATTCGACAAGAGCGGCGATCGCGACCTCGATAGCCTGCTTGGGGAAGCCGACATCGTCAGCCTGCATTGCCCGCTGACCAGTGCGACACGAAACCTGCTGGATGAGCGGCGCTTGCGCCTGATGAAGCCGACCTCCTTCGTCGTCAACACGGCGCGCGGCGGCCTGATCAGCGAGCCGGCGCTCTGCGCGGCCCTGCTGGAAGGCAGGATTGCCGGCGCCGGCCTCGACAGTTTCGCGCTGGAACCGCCGGCCAAGGACAGCCCGCTCTGGACGCTGCCCAACCTGATCACGACCCCGCATATCGCCGGGGTGACGCAGGGCTCGGCCGGGGCCATGGCGGAGATCGCCGCCCAGCACGTCATTTCGGTGCTGGACGGCAACGCACCGGATTCACGCAGCCTGGCAAGGTTGACGGAACTCGCTGCCGAATGAACCTGGCGCACGAAGCCGGGCAAACAGAAACAACCGGGAGGAAACGATCATGAGGATTGTCTACAAGGTACTCGCAGGGCTGGCGTTATCCGCGCTGGCCTCGGGCGCGCAGGCGCAGAACTATCCGGACAAGGCTATCCGGATGATCGTGCCCTTCCCACCGGGTGGGGGTACGGATGTCGTCGCCCGCGTCATCGCCCAGAAGCTCGGCGAGGCGACGGGCTGGACGATCGTGGCCGACAACAAACCCGGCAGCGGCGGCAGCGTCGGCCTGAGCCTCGCCGGCAAGGCGCCCGCCGACGGCTACACCATCGTCCTGGCGCAGAACGCCAACCTCGTGATCAACCCGATCCTCGGCAAGGCCAATTACGACCCGATCAAGGATTTCGCGCCGATCGGACTCACGGCCTCGGCGCCGCAGGTGCTCGTCGTCGCCAAGGATTCGCCGCTGAAGACGGTCGAGGACCTGCTCGCCGCAGCCAAGGCCAAGGGCGGCAAGATGACCTTCGCCTCGCCCGGCGTCGGCACGAGTTCGCATCTGGCCGGCGAATTGCTCCAGCAGCTCGCCAGCGTGAAGTTCCGGCATGTGCCCTACAAGGGCGCGTCCCAGGCGCTGCCGGACCTGATGGGCGGGCGCGTCGATATCTACATCTCGTCGGTGCCTTCCGTGATGACGCAGGTCAAGGAAGGAGCGCTGCGCCCGATCGCCCTGTTCGCGACCAAGCGCGACGCCGATCTGCCCGACGTCCCGACCTTCGATGAAGCCGGAATCAAGAACTCCGACGCCGTGACCTGGTGGGGGCTCGCCGCCCCGGCCGGCACGCCGGCCGCGATCGTCGCGCGCCTCAACACCGAGCTGAACCGCGTGCTCAAGCAGCCGGACACGCAAGGAAAGCTGCGCGCAGCCGGCGCCGAAGCCCTCGGCGGCACGGCCGAGGAGTTCGGCGCCCTGATCAAGTCCGACGTGCCGAAATGGACGCAGGTGATCAAGACCGCGGACGTGAAGGTCGCCGACTGAACGCGCGACGGGCGCCGGCACGCCGGCGCCCTTTTCCACGACGACCGGCCCATACAGAACCGCCGGCGATCATCTGGGGAGCCCTGTCATGAAGCGTCGCGATGTCCTCGCATCGGGCGCGGCTGTGCTGGCGGTCCCGCGAAGCTCACCGGCTTCTGATCCGTGCCGCCAGCCCGCTTTCATCGGGGGACATCGACCATGAAATCAAATCTGACCAGAAACCAGGACGCGCTGGCAGGCCTGCTCTTCATCGGCCTCGGCGCAATCGGGTTCGCGATCGCGCTTGGCTACAAGTTCGGCACCTCGATCGAGATGGGCCCGGGCTATTTTCCACGCATCCTGAGCCTCATCCTGATCGGCTTCGGGATCGTCACCTTCGTCAGGGGCGTGCGCAGCGGCACAGAGATCGACGGCGTCTGGGCCTGGCTGCCACTCGCGCTGCTGACGCTTTCGATCGTGCTCTTCGGTTTCCTGATCGAACGGCTCGGCCTGGTGCCGGCGCTCGTCGCCCTGTTCTTCATCGCGGCCTATGCCGGGCACGAGTTCAGGGCGCGGGAGGTCGTCGTCCTGACAGCGGTGATGTCGCTCTTCGCCGCCGTGGTCTTCGTCTGGGGGCTGAAGCTGCCCTACAGCCTCTTCGCGTGGAATTTCTGAGCCATGGAAATCCTCGACCATTTCGCCCTCGGCTTCGGCGTCGCGCTGTCGCTGCAGAACCTCGCCTACTGCTTCCTCGGCGTGCTGCTGGGCACCCTCATCGGCGTGCTGCCCGGCGTCGGGCCGCTGGTGACGATCTCGATGTTGCTGCCGGTGACCTTCGGTCTGCCCCCGGTCTCCGCCGTCATCATGCTGTCCGGCATCTATTACGGTGCGCAATATGGCGGTTCGACCACGGCGATCCTGGTCAATCTGCCCGGCGAGACCTCGTCCGCCGTCACCTGCCTGGACGGCTACCAGATGGCGCGCCAGGGCCGGGCCGGCGCCGCGCTCGCTATTGCGGCGATCTCCTCCTTCGTCGCCGGCTGCATCGGCACCTTGCTGATCGTCGCGCTCGGCGTGCCGCTCGCCAGCTGGGCCCTGCGCTTCGGCGCCGAGGACTATTTCGCCCTGATGGTGCTCGGCCTCGTCGCGGCCTCGGTCCTGACGCATGGCGACATGGTCAAGGCGCTCGCCATGGTCGTGCTCGGCCTGCTCGTCGGCCTCGTCGGCACCGACGTGAACTCCGGCGTCGAACGCTTCACCTTCGGCTTGCCCGATCTCGCCGACGGCATCGGCTTCACGGTGCTCGCCGTCGGCATCTTCGCGATCTCCGAGATCGTCCTCAACCTCGAGCAGAAGGAGACCCGCGAGGTCTTCACCAAGAACATTGGCGGCCTGATGCCGAGCTGGGCCGATCTGAAGACCGCGTTCCTGCCAACGCTGCGCGGCACCTTCGTCGGCGCCTTCTTCGGCATCCTGCCGGGCACCGGCCCGTCGATCTCGTCCTTCTCCTCCTACATGCTGGAGAAGAAGTTCGCGAGGGATCCATCCCGCTTCGGCAAGGGCGCGATCGAGGGCGTGGCGGCGCCGGAAGCGGCCAACAACGCGGCGGCGCAGACCGCCTTCATTCCGATGCTGACGCTCGGCATCCCCGGTACCGCCACGATGGCGCTGATCCTGGGCGCACTGGTGATGAACGGCGTCCAGCCGGGCCCTTCGGTGATGTCGCGCAATCCGGAGCTGTTCTGGGGCGTGGTGGCGAGCATGCTGATCGGCAACGCCATGCTGGTGGCGCTGAACCTGCCGCTCGTCGGTCTCTGGGTAAGGCTGCTCAGCATCCCGTATCGCTGGCTGTTCCCGGCGATCGCGATGTTCTGCGCGCTGGGCAATTACAGCCTGAACAACAGTGCGATCGACGTCTATCTCTGCGCGGCGCTCGGGGTCCTCGGCTATGTGCTGGCGAAGCTCAAATGCCCGCCTGCGCCGCTGGTGCTGGGCTATGTGCTCGGGCCGATGATGGAGGAGAACATCCGCCGCGCGCTGCTGCTCTCGGAGGGCGATCTCTCGATCTTCGTGCGCAGCCCGATCAGCCTGACCTTCCTGACGATATCGGCCGCCCTGCTGATCAGCATGGTGCTGCCGGCGATCCGCCGGGGCAAGGCGCGCGTCGATCGCGAAGAGGCCGGCGCGGTCTGACCGTGCCGGCTGATCACGGCCCCCACGGGGGCAAATCCCTCGGCGCCAGCCCAGACGCATTTCGAGCCGGCTGGCAGGCGCAGCCACCAAAGGACATCCCATGATCGGTTTTCGCATTCTCAAGCGCCGCCGCCAGGTCGAGCCCAGCCTCGTCGAGCGCTTCCGCACGCTCCCGGTCGCCAATATCAGCGATTCGATGTCGCGGATGGCGGCCGGTGGAGCTGCGCTGCGACCGCTGCACCGCGGCGGCGTGATGGCCGGGCCGGCGATCACCGTGAAGACGCGCCCGGGCGACAATCTGATGATCCACAAGGCGCTCGACATCGCCAGCCCCGGCGACGTCATCGTCGTCGATGCCGGCGGCGATCTCACGAACTCGCTGATCGGCGAACTCATGATCGCGCACGCCCAGAAGCGTGGCATTGCCGGCATCGTGCTCCATGGCGCAGTGCGTGATTCCGCCTGGATCCGCGACAACGACCTGCCGATCTATGCGGCCGGCATCAGCCATCGCGGCCCCTACAAGGATGGTCCCGGCGAGATCAACGTTCCGATCTCGATCGAGGGCATGGTGATCGAGCCGGGCGATCTCGTCATTGGCGATGACGACGGCATCCTCTGCGTCCCCTTCGATCACGCCGAAGCTATCTACGAGGCCGCGCGCAAGAAGCACGAGGCGGAGGAAAAGAAGATGCTGGCCATCGGCGAGGGCAGGGACGACCGGAGCTGGGTCGATGCCGCGCTTGTCCGCCTGGGCTGCGCCATCGAGGCCTGACCGGGCGGCGCCCAAGTCCGGCCGCACGGACAGGAACCGGATCGCCAGCAAGCAGCTGGGTGGAGGTCGGCACGAGGGCCACGAGTGCGGACAATGTCCGGCGTCTGCGCGGCATCGCGCAGACCATGGACGAGATGCAAGCGCCTGCTCGTCGCCGATCCCGGTGTGGCAGAGAATGGCGAGGAGGTCCGCCTGTCGCCTATGCCGGCACAGGAGACTACGGATTGGGGGCGAGTTCCCATGAAACGCGTCGGTTGCGCAAGCCACGGTATCCTTGCGTCATCGCGCTGGCAGCTCAATGACTTTCCCGATAAACTTCGCAGCGGGGATAACCAGACGGCCGGTCGAGGGATCACCAATGACTGAGCTTGAGCGGGCAGTGATCGGTGGCATCTGCATCGGGGTGACCGGGGGCATGATGCTCTACAGTATCCTGCGACAGCTCGGGGTCAGCGATAATGCAATGATGGCGGTCGGAGGAGGTGTCTTCCTCCTCGGTGGTCTCGTCCTCACCATTCTGGGCGCTTAGCTTGCGCCAGGGATGGGCAGGCGCTGCGAGAGCATTGAAATCCCTCGAATTCAGTCCTTCCAACTGATTTATCCGAGAGCGGGCCTTTCCGGCGACCGGCAAATCGCCAGGCTTCGGTCGCCGGTCGCCGCGCAAAATGGCCTCCTCGGCGCACGGCTATCTGCCGGCTTCAGGTCAGATCGACGCAAACAAGCCGTTGCAGAGGGATTCCATCGTGCCGCCTCCGGCGAGCGTCAGGCAGTCGTCGCCGAGCCTGATGCTGCGCTCTTTGTCGAGCGCGGCGGTGGCGGAGTTGAACTTCGAACGCATGTCCGCGTCCGACAGGGGACGGACCTGGTCGCCACGAGCCGCCACGGGCTCGGATTCGACGAACTGACCTGACTTCAGGACAAGACGCAGGCGCGCAAGTCTCTCTGCCGGAAAACGCCGGGAGAATTCGGCCTTCTCGATGAGCCGGATACGCTGCAGCATGTCACGGATCGCGGGATCGCCCAGACCATCGGCGCCGATTTCGCCGGCGCCGATGCGCCCGCGAACGATGAAGGCGGCCAGCGGGAAGCCGATCGCGTATTGCGCCATCTCCGTCGATGTCGGCAATTGCGCACCCAGGCGCACGGCTTCGTGGAACGTCTCGACCTCGACGCGCACGATGTCGGGGGCCGTGAGAGCATGCCGGGAAAGCAGGCTGCTCGCGGCCTCGATCGCCGGCTGGGCCCAGCGGCAGACAGGCCATGGCTTGAAATACTGGTCGAGGATCAGCCAGCGCTCGCCGAGGTCGGTCCAGATCGCAGCCTGATCCGGCGCCTCCATCGTGATCGCCGGCGCGCCGGTGAAACCGTCCTTGGCGAGATAGGCGGCGCTGACGCCGGCCAGGGCGCCCCAGCCCGACCCATCCTTCACCATCGTTGGATGGTCGATGCAGCGCATCATCTGACTGCGCGGGCCGTGATATTCGGCGATGCCGAGGGCGTGGCGGGTGCGCTCGGGATCGAGCCGGAGCAGGCGGGCGGCGACAGCGGCGCAGCCGAGCGCGTTCCAGGCCCCGGACGTGTGATAATCGCAGGCGCTGGCGTGCAGGGCGATGCCGGCCCGGGTCGCGATTTCGTAGCCGAGGACGAGGCTCGTCAGCAGGGCCTTGCCGTCGAGGCCGCCCCCGTCGAGCAGCGCTTCGGCGTCGGCGACCGCGAGGAGCGCCGGCAGGATCGCGACGCCGGCATGGCCTTTCGTGAGTGCGTGGCCGTCATGGGCGTCGAAGGAATCGATCGTCGTGGCGCCGGCGAAGGCCGCGCCCGTGGCGCTGACCTTGCGCCCGTCGAAGAGCAGCCTTGCGCCTTTTCGACCAGCGCCGAGGTGATCGACCGCGAAATCATGCGCGATGCGCGAGAGTTGCGTGTTCCGGCCGCTCGCCGCGACCCCGACGAGATCGAGGAGACAGCGGCGTGCCTGATGCGCGACCTCCGTCGGTAGCTGGGAGAATTGCAGGCGATGGATGAAGTCGATCGGATTGGTCATGATCGTCAGGGCCTGTCCTTGCCGATACGGTCGTGCAGAAGCTTTCCGACCAGGACCGGATCGCTGTCGCGGGCGGTCGGCAGAATTCGGCGGGCTGTCTCGCCGTCGGCGAGCGACAGCTCTGCGATGATCACTTCAGGCGCCGCGCCTGCTCGGACGAGCTCGGCGCCGGAGGTGTCGAGGATGCGCGATCCGCCCCAGAACTCCGCTCCGCCGCGCGCGCCGCAATGATTGGCGAACAATATCGGCAAACCATAGGTCATGGCGCTATGGGCGAGATTGATCTCCCAGCCGCGGGGATTGTCGAAACCGTTCCCGACCGCGCCGAGCGCCGAGGCTGCGGGCAACAGGAGCAGGCTGGCGCCGGAGAGCGCCGCGAGCCAGGGCAGCGCTGGGTTCCAGGCATCCGCGCAAATCAGCGTGGCTGCGCGCCAGCCAGGAGCAGGCTCTGCCAGGTCGAGACGGCATCCGCGCGCATAGACGCGGTCCTCGCGCAGGGCACCGTAGCCCGGCAGGTTGAGCTTGCGATGGACGGCGACGAGTTTGCGGTCGCGGAACAGCCCCTGGCTGTTGAAGAAGCGGCCTTGCCCGTCGCGCTCGATAAAGCCGGCCGAGACCGCAATGCCGTCCGCGGCCCCGGCGATGCGGGCGAGCGGCTCGGCACCGGGCGCTAACGCCAGGGCGCTGCAATCGGGATCGGCGAGATAGTCGGTCAGCGACAGCTCGGGGAAGAGCAGAAGCTCTGCGCCCTTGCCGCGAGCCTCACCGATGGCATCGAGATGCGCGGCCAGGTTCGCCTCGAGCCCCGCCGGCTCGCAGCGAATTTGGGCGACCGCGACTTTCAGCGACGACATGGAACGGCTCGCGAGAAGGCCGGAGGCGCAGGGCGCCTCCGGCATGGTCGGGGAAGGATCAAACCAGCGACTGCGCCTTGAGGAAGCCGGCCGCGACCTCCTCGATGCTCTTCTTGTCGACATCGACCGAGGCGTTGAGCCTGGCCATGGTGGCGTCGTCGAGCTTGGCCGAAAGGCCGTTCAGGATCTCGGCGAGCTTCGGGTTCTTGTCGAGTGTCTCCTTGCGGATGACAGGCGTCATCGCATAGGTCGGGAAATAGCCCTTGTCGTCGGTCAGGATGACGAAGTCGAAGGCCGGGACGCGCCCGTCGGTGGCGAAGACGAGGCCGACATCGACCTGACTGTCGCGCAGCGCCTGATAGACCAGGCCGGTATCCATCCGCACCACGTTCTCGCGACCGAATTCGAAGGCATAGGTCGTCTGCAGCGGCGTGAGGCCGTCCGGACGCGCATAGAACTCGGCGTTGCAACCGAATTTCAGCGCCTGGCCGCCCTTTACCTTGCCGGCGAGGTCGGAGAGCGACTTGATGCCCTTGGCCTCGGCGTCCTTCTTGCGCATCGCCAGCGCATAGGTGTTGTTGGCCTTGGACGGGTTCAGCCAGACCAGGCCCTTTGCGGCATCGAGCTCCTTGACCTTCGCATAGGTCGCCGTCGCATCCATCTTGTCGGCCACCTTGTTGAAGGTGATCAGGGAGGTGCCGGTGTACTCCCAATAGACGTCGATCTGCCCGGCTTCCTGGGCCTGGCGCAGGGGCGCGGTGCCCAGCCCTGCGCGCTTGTCGACGGTGAAGCCCTTGGCCTTGAGCAGCTGTGTCGTCATCTCCGCCATGAGCTGCTGCTCGGTGAAGTTCTTGCCGCCGACGACGACGGATTGCGCCTGCGCGGCGAGCGGCAGGACGGCAAAAGCCAGGGCGGCGGAGGCCAGTGCGGCGGAGGCGAAACCTAGGAAAGTGCGCTTGAGCATGGTCGTGTTCCCCTTTTTGGGTTGAATGGCCGCTGTTCAGCGCAGCGGATTGACGCCTTTCGGAATCAGCCAGAACTGGATCTGGCCGATCAGGAAATCGACGAGCACGGCGAGCAGCGCGGTCGGGATCGCGCCCGCCAGCAGCATGCTCGGCTCCATCAGGTCGATGCCGGTGAAAATGAGCTCGCCCAAGCCACCGCCACCGATCAGGAAGGCCAGCGGCACCGTGCCGATATTGATGGCGAAGGCGGTGCGCACGCCGGCGAGGATCACGAAGACGGCGTTCGGCAGCTCGACCCGCCGGAGGATCTGGCGCGGTGTCATGCCCATGCCGCGCGCTGCCTCGATCAGGTACTGGGGCACCGAGCGCAGGCCGGCGATGGTGTTGAGTACGATCGGCAGAAGCGTCAGCACGAACAGCGCGAAGACCGCGGGCGGCGAGCCGATGCCGAGGAAGGACATCGAGATTGCGAGCAGTGCCAGCGTCGGGATCGTGGTGCCGAGATTGACGATTTGCGTCACCGCATCGGCGAACAGCTCGAAACGCGGCCGCGACAGGATGATGCCGAGCGGTACGCCAACGACGAGTGCGATTGCGCCCGACATCGCCGCAAGCGCGAGATGTTGGCGGATGAGATAGGTGACGTCCGTCGAATAGCCCAGGATCGAGGGAATGGTGCCGCGCGCCTGCAGCCAGGCGCCGAGAGCAAAGGCGCCGAAGACGACGAGCCAGCGAAGGGTTCCTGCGAGGCCCGCGAGCGCCATATCAGCTTTCCCGATAGGTCGCGCCGAGCACCTGGGTGATGCTCTTCTGGGTGATGTAGCCCTTGTAGAAGCCGTCGTCGTCGACGCAGGCGAGCCAGGTCACGCCATGGGTGAACATCTGCGAGACGGCGGTGCGCAGGTCGTCGCGGATGTTGACGACGCCGGGCAGCGGCTCCTGGTATTCGCCGACGATGCCCCTGCGCTCGCGCACGTCCTCGAGCCGCACCACGCCGCGCGCACGGCCGCGCGGGCCGACCATCACCACCGAAACGTGGCCGTGCTCTTCCATCAGCTTTACGGCGGTATCGAGAGTGTCCTCGGCGCGTACGCGCGGCGGCTCCGCCATCATAGCATCGGCAACGCGGATCAGGCGCAGGCGCTTCAAGGTCCGGTCGGAACCGACGAACTCGGAGACGAAGGCATCGATCGGGTGGGCGAGGATGTTGTCGGGCGTGTCGTACTGGATCAGCTTGCCGTCCCGGAAGATCGCGATCCGCGTCGCCATCTTCACCGCCTCGTCGATGTCGTGGCTGACGAAGACGATGGTCTTCTTCAGTTCCGCCTGAAGCTTCATGAACTCGTCCTGGATCACCTCGCGATTGATCGGGTCGATCGCGCCGAAGGGCTCGTCCATCAGCAGGACCGGTGGATCGGCCGCGAGCGCGCGCACCACGCCGACGCGCTGCTGCTGGCCGCCGGAAAGCTGCTTGGGGTAGCGCTTCAGGAAGACGGACGGGTCGAGATTGACCATGTCGAGCAGCTCGGCGGCGCGCTTGCGCGACTTGGCCTTGGGCCAGCCGAGAAGATCCGGCACGACGCAGATGTTCTCCTCGATCGTCATGTTGGGGAACAGGCCGATCTGCTGGATGACGTAGCCAATCGAGCGACGCAGGGTGACCTCGTCGACACTCGCCGCGTCCTTGCCGTCGACATAGATCTTGCCGGAGGTGGGCGGGATCAGCCGGTTGATCATCTTCATCGTCGTGGTCTTGCCGCAGCCCGAGGGGCCAAGCAGGACGCAGACGGCGCCGGCGGGCACCTCCATATCGATGCGGTCGACGGCGATCATCGTCCCGAAGTGCTTGGAGACCTGTTCGAGACGGATCATTTGAGCTTCAATCCCGGCGAGGTGAGCTGGCGCTGCGCGAAGAGCAGGCCGTAATCGGCGATGATCGCGAGCAGGCTGACGGCGATCGCGCCGGTCAGGAGCTGGCGGATATCGGTCTGCGAAATGCCGCGCGAGATGAAGGTGCCGAGGCCCCCGGCACCGATATAGGTCGCGATGGCGGCGATCGCGATGTTGAGCACCACCGCGCTGCGCACGCCGTTGAGGATGACCGGCAGCGCCAGCGGCAGCTCGACCCGGCGCAGCCGTTCGAGCGTCGTCATGCCCATGCCGCGCGCCGCCTCGCGCAGGGCCGGATCGACGTTCATGATCGCCGTGTAGGTGTTCCGGATGATCGGCAACTGCGCGTAGAGGATGAGCGCAATCACCGCCGGCAGGTAGCCGATGCCGTGGCCGATGGTCGAGAGCAGCGGGATCAGGATGCCGAACAGCGCGATCGAGGGGATCGTGATGATGATCGAGGCGATGTAGAGGACCGCATCGGCGGCACGCCGGTTCTGCGTGATCGCGATGCCGGTCGGCACGCCGGTCAGGATCGCGACACCGACCGAGACCGAGACGAGCGAGACGTGCTCCAGCATCCGCTGCCCGATCACGGGAAGATTCGCCATGATGAAGGCGATCGTGTCCACTGCCGTTCCCTAGCGACGGTTATCCGTCTTGTCAGGAAAGTGTCGATCAGAACCGTTCCAGGTTCGGGCCGGGGAAGCGACATCGAACGTCGCGGTTACGACCTGCCGCGATCGGTTGTCGCAACGCGTGCTCAGGCGGGCGGATGTGGGGGCGCTTCGTCGGCGGCGGGGCGGCCCCGCAATTGGCTCGGCCTGACGCCGTGCAGCTTCTTGAACCAATGGGCGAAATGCGACGTCGAGGTGAATCCGGCCGCGATCGCCACCTCGAGGATCGGGCGGTCGGAATAGAGCAGCAGCTCGCGGGCTCGGTCGATCCGCAGCGAGAGATAATAGCGGGCCGGCGAGGTCTGGAGATAGCGCAGGAACAGCCGCTCGAGCTGGCGCGGGCTCATGCCGACCTTCTCGGCAATCTCGGCGATCGAGATCGTATCCTCGACATGGCGCTGCATCAGCCGGACCGCGCTGCGCACGGCCGGCGGCAGGCTCGTCATCCGCTCCAGGCGGCCGCCGCTCTGGTTGTCGCGCTCGTCGCGGATGCGGTCGTGGTGAAACTGGTTGGCGACGCGGCGGGCGAGATCTGCGCCGTGCCGCTCCGTGATCAGGTGCAGCATCAGATCCATCGCGGCCGTGCCGCCGGAGCAGGTCAGGCGGTCGCGGTCGATCTCGTAGAGCTTGTCGGTGCAGACGAGCTCGGGGAACTCCTCCTGGAAGGCGGGGCGGTTCTCCCAGTGAATCGTCGAGCGATAGCCGTCAAGCAGACCGGCTCGGGCCAGCAGATAGGTGCCGGTGGAGAGCGAGCCGACGCGCACCCCACCCCGCACGGCTTTGCGCAGGATCGCGAGATAGCGCCGCTCGTCGACCGACTGGATTCGCAGGCCGCCGCAGACCAGGAAGTAATGCGAGCCGGGCAGGGCGGTCTCGGCCGCCTCGGTCGGGATCGGGATGCCGTTCGAGGCGGCGAGCACGCCACCGTCGAGGCTCGCCATGCGCCAGCGCCAGGCCTCGCGGTCGATCAGCCGGTTGAGCGAGCGCAGCGGCTCGATCGCCGAGGCGATGCTCATCATCGAGAAGCCCTCGACGAGCAGCAGGGTGACGATCTGGGTGCCGGCCGGCGCCTCGCTCATGGCCTTGGATCTCCTCCCGTCCATCATCCAGTCTGGAGCTGCCCCAAGGAAATCGGATTTCCGACATTCTTGCAATGAAAGCGACATGCACTCGTCGCAAAGCTTGCCGGCGAAGTCGGAATATTCCGGCCATCGGGACGTCGGCCGGAGCAAGATCGCGGATATCCTTATCCGGGTCTTCAGCCGATGATCGATCGTGACCGCATCCGCAGCCTGCTTCAGGAGCGCCGCGAGGGCTTCAGCCTGCCGCAGGCCTTCTATGTCGATCCGGCGATGCACGAGACCGATATCAAGGCCGTGTTCGAAACCGACTGGCTCTTCGCCTGCAACGCCTGCGAGATCAGGAAGCCGGGCGACTATCTCACCCTCGCCGTGGGCGAGAACCCGGTCGTGGTGCTGCGCGATCGCGAGGGGCAGGTCCGGGCCTTCCACAACAGCTGCCGCCATCGCGGTTCGCGCATCTGCGGACATGAGAAGGGCCGGGCGACCCGTTTGGTCTGCCCCTATCATCAATGGGTCTATGAGCTCGACGGCTCGCTGCTCAACGCCCGCCAGATGCCGGCAGGGTTCGATCGCGCGAGCCATGGGCTGAAGCCCGTTCATGTCGAGGTGATCTGCGGCATGGTCTATATCTGCCTCGCCGACGATCCGCCGGACCTGTCGCGCTATCGCGAGGCAGTGACGCCCTATATCGCCCCGCATATGCCGGAGCGCACCAAGGTCGCGTTCGAGATGACGCTGATCGAGGACGCGAACTGGAAGCTCGTCATCGAGAACAATCGCGAGTGTTATCACTGCGCCGGCAACCATCCCGAGCTGCTGGTCACGCTGGTCGAATTCGCGCTGCCGGACGACCCGCGCGGGCCGGCCCAGTTCAAGGCGCTGATGGATCGCAAGACGGCGAAATGGGATGCACTCGGCCTGCCGCATGCGCCGGCCGATGGCGGCGAGGAATTTCGTTGCATCCGCCTGCCGTTCCATGAGGGGGCTGTGTCCTTCACCATGGATGGCGGCCCAGCCTGCAGGAAGCTGCTCGCCGACTTCACCGAGCCCGATCTCGGCTCCGTGCGCATGTTCCGGGTGCCCAATAACTGGAACCACTTCCTCGCCGACCACATCCTCCATTTCCGCGTGTTGCCGCTCGCCCATGACAAGACGGCGGTGCGCACGACCTGGCTCGTTCACGAAGATGCGGTGGAGGGCGTCGATTACGACATCAAGCGCCTGACCGAGGTCTGGATCGCCACCAACGCGCAGGATGCCGAACTCGCCGCGGTGAACCATGCCGGCATCCGCTCACGGGCCTACGAACCCGGCCCCTATGCGCCGTCGGAATTCATGCTGACGCACTTCACCAACTGGTATGCGGGCAAGATGGCGGCATATGCCGGCAGTCCTTCGCCGTTCAGGATCGCGGCGGAATGAGCACGGATCTCCTGGAAGCCCCGGCGGCGATCGCGCCATCGGCCGATCTGCTGACGCTCATCGTCGCCGAGATTCGTCCCGAGACGCATGACGTGAAGACCTTCGTCTTCCACCCGGAAGGCGGAGTGCCGCCCTATAGGGCCGGCCAGTCGATGACGCTGAAGCTCGCGATCGGGGGCGAGACGCTGTTCCGCACCTTCTCGCTGGCCTCGGCACCGGACGCATCGGGCACGATCGCGATGACGATCAAGGCCCATGCGACGGGCCAGGCGACGCGCTGGCTGCACGACGAACTCGCGGTCGGTGCGCGGCTTGAAGCTCGCTCTCCAAAAGGGCGTTTCACCATCGAGGGCCGCACCACGGAGAAACTCGCGCTGGTCTCGGCCGGCTCGGGCGCAAGCCCGCTGATGGCGATGCTGCGCCACCTCGCGGCGACCGCGCCGGATACCGACATATACTGGCTCCATGCCGCCCGCACGCCGCGCGACATCCTCTTCGCGCGCGAGCTCGCCGCGTTGCAGGCGCGTATGCCACATCTCAAGGTCGCGATGGTCGTCAGCCGACCAGAGCCGGGCTGGTTCGGCTTCAGCGGCCGGCTCGGCCGGCGGATGGTCTCGGTGGCGCTGCCGGATTACGGCCGGCGCGAGGTCTTCTGCTGCGGCCCGACCGGCTTCATGGACGAGGCGCGGCTGATCCACGCGGCCGAAGGCGGGGCGCGCGACCTTTTCCATATCGAGCATTTCGGTGCGGTCACGCCCGTCGCGCCGCCGCCGGTTCCCGTTGATGCGCCGGCGGAAGGCTATGCGGTCACGCTCGGCGACAAGTCCTTCACCGCCCAGCCGGGCGAGACACTGCTCCAGGCCGCGACACGCCAGACCATCGTCATTCCCTGCGGCTGCGCCTCCGGAATGTGCGGCACCTGCCGGGTCTCGCTCGTCTCCGGCGCCGTCGAGATGCAGCACGATGGCGGGATCTCGCCGGAAGAGGAAGCGCAGGGCTATATCCTGGCCTGCTCATCGCGCCCGCGTTCTGATGTGACGATCGCACTTTGAAGGACGGGGTCAGTCTCGGGCGAAGCCCGAGCATGACGACCTCACGCCGACAGTGTCTCGGTTGCCGCCGTCACCTGCCAGCCCTGCAGTTCCCGCCAGTTCGGCTCGAGCTCCGCGAAGCGCGAGAGTGCAAAGCTCGAGATGTCGGCGAAGCTGCAGGAGCCGTCGACCACGAGATCGCGGATCGCATGGCCGCTCGCCGGCGAGAGGCCGAAGCCGACGCTGGACAGCGTGGCGACCACGACATTCGCCTGCGAAGCGAGCCGGTCGATGACCGGGCGGCCATCCGGCGTGTTCTCGATCACGCCAGCCCAGGAGCGGATGATACGGGCATGTGCCGCCTTCGGCAGGAGCTCGGCGAGGCGCTTGCCCATATGCAGCATCAGCGGCGTGGTGGGCTTCGCCGGCGTGCCTTCCTCGGCCATGGCCAACCATTCATGCGGGCCGCCGCCATAGGCGAGGTTGCCGCGCAAGGTCTGCCGCCCGTAGAGCCCGCAACCGTCGACGCCGCCCAGCGGCATCAGCGGCAGCGGCTCGGTCACGATCATCTCGCAGCGCGCCGACTGCACCGGCACTTCCTGTCCCAGCATGGCGGAGAGCCGCCCCGTCTGCGGGCCGGCAGCGAGGACGAGACTGTCGCAGCCGATCGGTCCGCGATCGGTCTCGACCGCCGTCACGCGTCCGCCTTCGGTCCGGAAGCCGGTCACCGTCATGTGCTGCAGGATGCGCCCGCCATGATCCTGCATCGCCCAGGCGTAGCCCTGCAGCGTGCGGTGCGGGTTGGCGTGCCCGCCGAACCTGTAGTGATAGCCGCCGACGATGGTGTCGCCCGCCAGCGGGACGAGCTCTTTCGCCTGCTTGACGTCGAGCACCTCGGACTGGAAGCCCTGCCGCTCGGCGTTGCGCAGGGCACGGCCATAGAGCGCCATCTGATGCTCGCTGGAGGCGAGGCGAACGCGCTCCCCCTGAAACTCGGTCGGATAGCCGAGCAACTCGTCCATGATCGGCCAGAGCCGCTGCTCCTCGGCGAAGAGCGGCGAGTGGTGGTGCGAGCAGCCGCCGCCGTTGCGGCCCGACGCCTCCCAGCCGATCATGCCCTTTTCAAGCACGAGCACGTCGGTTCCGTCGCGCGCCAGCCACCAGCCGGCGGAAAGCCCCGTGACGCCGCCGCCGACGATGATGACGGACGCTCCCTTGATCTCGCTCATGATGTGTCTCACTCGCTCGCGACGGGGCCGGTCGCGTCATTGGTCGCCACGGTGTAGCGCTCCGGAACCTCCCAGAACGGCACCCACTGCGCATGCATGCCGAACCAGGTGTCCCAGTGCGCGGCCTGCTCGGGGGCTTCCGGCACATGTGCCATCATCGACAGCGACAGTGGTCGCGTCGGGGCGCGGTAGCCGGCGAGCGGGATCGCCGAGAGCGGCCGCGCTGCGCCGAGCGCCAGCAGCGCCGCGACCTGTTCGCGGCAGCGGCGACCCTGGCAGGAACCCATGCCGGCGCGCGTCAGGCGCTTGACCTGGTCCGGATTCGGCGGACCTTCGCCGAGCAGCGCCGCGAGCGAGCGGTCGTTGCGGCGCTCGTTCTGCCAGTCGAGATAGCGCGGCGGCCGAACTTCGAGGATCTCGCGGGCCGTCACCTCCTCGCATTGGCAGACATGGAATTCGGCGCGCGCCTCGACGACGCTCGCGCGCACCCAGGCGAGGCGATAATCGGAAATGTCGCATTCCGGCACCGGCAGGGAAGCGGCCTGGTCGCCTGTCGCAGCGGTGCCAAGCGCGGCCACGGCGCGCGCGGCCTCCGCCTCGGCGATTGTCCGGTCCCGCGTCTTGGCCGCCCAGATGCCGGCGCAGTCGCCGACCGCGTAGACATTCGCAACGCTGGTGCGCTGGCTCGCGTCCAGCACCGGTGCGTAACCGCCGCGCTCGGGCTGGAATGCAACCTTACAGCCGGCTGCGTCGATCAGGTCGACGACCGGGGTGGTGCCGACGGCCAGCACGATACCGTCGCAGGCGAGGGCGCGTTCCTCCCCAGCGGGCTTTCCATTCTCGTCGAGCTTCGCCAGCAGCGCCGCCTCGACGCCGTCGCGACCGGCGGCCTCGCGCACGACATGGCGGGTGAGGATCTCCGTACCGCCCTCGCGCAGGCCCGCCAGCAGCGCCACATCGCCAACGGTCTCGGACGCCTGCTCGACGATGGCCGCGATGGTGACACCTGCCGCGCGCAGGGCGAGCGCCGTGGTCAGCGCTTCGGTGCTCGAGCCGAGGACGACGACCTGGCGGGGGCCGAACGCACCATAGCGCGTCGCGAGGGTGAGCGCGGCGGTGGCCCCCATCACACCGGGCTTCTCCCAGCCGGGGAAGCCGAGGCCCATGTCACGGCGGCCGCAGGCGAGAATGACGTGCTGCGCCTGCACCAGGAGGCTGCGGTCTTCGTCGGCGAGACCGGCGACCAGCCCGGGCATCCAGCCGAGCGCGGGACCGTTCGCATAGAGGCCCCAGCAGGCGGCGCCGAGGCGGACATCGACGCCGGCCTCGAAGGCCTCCTCGATGCGCGGCTCGGAGGCGACGAAGGCCTCCATCATGGCGGTGCGATTGCGGGCGTTCGCCGCCATGCCTTGGCCGAAATGCAAAGGCACGTCGTCGCCCATCGTCCTGAACGAGACGGGGTTCTCGTCGACGAGCAGGACACTCAAGCCTTGCGCCGCCGCGCCGATCGCGGCTTCGAGCCCGGCAGCCCCCCCGCCGATCACGAGGACGTCGACCGTCTCGTCGATGGCCAGCGGCTTGCCGGTGACGGATTTCGGATCTGAGGCTGGGATGTTCATGGTCGCGCTCTCGAAGGACGGCGTTCATTCTTGGTGCGCCGGCTCGCGATGGCTGGCCGGTTTGCGACATCGACCGCCCGGGACGCGACATCTCGCGTCAGAGCATCTGAACGAGGAAAGCGCGAGTGCGCACCTCGCCGCGCCGGGGTGACCGGAGGCATGATGCTCTATGGTTTCCTGCGACAGCTCTGGTTCAGGTTGCGCCAAAGAATCGGCTGGTGTTTCGAGAGGATTGAAATCCCGCGCATCGCGCGTTCATGCGCGCCAACCAGGAGATTCGCGAGGGCAACGCAGAGATTGCGGACAATGCCCAGCGCCTGCGCGGCATCGCTTCCTTGCCGGACATCGCCGCCATCAACGCCGATGTCAAAACGCGCTATCGCGACTGATCGCGGCCATGCCGCTGCTCCACCGCGGCGATATAGGCGTCGCGCGAGGGGCCGAGATGGTCGCGGCACAGCTGAACCAGCCTGGCCCGGTCGCCGGCCTCGAGCGCTGCGATCATCGCCCAATGCTCGGCGCAGGCCCGCGCCAGATGCGAGGGGCTCGCGGCCGTGATCGAACGGGCGCCGTGAACCTTCTGTGCCATCATCTGAATCAGCTCGACCAGATGGGCATTGCCGCAAGCGGCAAAGAGCGTCTCGTGAAACGCCATATTGGCGCGGAAGGCCGCGCGCGCGTCGGCCGCAGCGACCGCGGCCGCATGGCGTCCCTGGATCGCTTGCAGCCGTGAGACGATCTCGGAATCGGCCGGCAGCGGAATCTGTTCGGCTGCCAAGGTCTCCAGCGCCTCACGCACCGAATAGATCTGGCGCACCTCCCGCGGCTCCAGCAGCCTGACCGCTGCGCCCTTGTTCGGCACGCGCTCGACCAGCCCGACCCGCTCCAGCTCGGCAAGAGCCTCGCGCACGACATGGCGCTTCACCTCGAGCCGTGCGGCGATGTCCTCCTCGATCAGGCGCTGGCGCGGCAAGAGCCAGCCGAGCACGATCTCCTCCTCGAGAGCGTCCGCCACCATGCGGGGGCGGTCGGTGGCGGGCTTGAGCGCGAAGACGGACATGCGACTAACTCCAATTCCAACATAATTGTTGACAATCTTGTCAACGGCAACTCTTCATCGCGTCATGACGAGCCCCAACGACAAGAATGCCCCCGCCAAACTGGCCCCGCGCGGCATGCGCCGCAATCTCGCCAGCTATGGCGATCCCGGTTTTTCGCTGTTCCTGCGCAAGGCCTTCATCAAGGCGGCCGGCTTTTCGGACGATGCGCTCGACCGGCCGATCATCGGCATCACCAACACGTTCAGCGACTTCAACCCCTGCCACGGCAATGTGCCGCGCCTGATCGAGGCGGTGAAGCGTGGCGTCATGCTCGCAGGCGGCCTGCCGATGGAGTTCCCGACCGTCTCGATCCATGAGTCGTTCTCGAACCCGACCTCGATGTTCCTGCGCAACCTGATGGCGATCGACACCGAGGAGATGATCCGCGCCCAGCCGATGGATTCGGTCGTGCTGATCGGCGGTTGCGACAAGACCGTACCGGCGCAGTTGATGGGCGCGGTATCGGCCGATGTCCCCGCGATCCAGCTCATCACCGGCCCGATGCTGGTCGGTCATCACAAGGGCGAGATCCTCGGCGCCTGCACCGATTGCCGCAGGCTCTGGGGCCAGCACCGTGCCGGCACCATCGACGAGGCCGAGATCGAGGTGCTAAGCGGCAGGCTCGCGCCGACGCAAGGCACCTGCATGGTCATGGGCACGGCCAGCACCATGGGCTGCCTCGTCGAGGCGCTGGGCATCGCGCTGCCGGGCACGGGCACGATCCCCGCGACCCATGCCGACCGCATCCGCGCCGCCGAAGCCAGCGGGAAGCAGGCTGTCGCCTTGGCCAAAGGTACCGTGAGGCCAGGTGGCGAGAGGCCAGGCGGATTACGGCCGAGCGAATTGCTGACCGAGACGGCCTTCCGCAATGCCATGGTGGTGCTGCAGGCGATCGGTGGCTCGACCAACGGGCTCGTCCATCTCGCGGCCATCGCCCGCCGCGCCGGCTTGAGCATCGATCTGGAGGAATTCGACGCGATTGGCCGCGCGGTGCCGGTGCTGATCGATCTCAAACCCTCCGGCGATCATTACATGGAGCATTTCCACTGGGCCGGCGGCGTGCCGAAGCTGATGAAGGAGCTGCGCGCGCATCTGGCGCTCGACGCGCTCACCATCAGCGGCCAGACCATCGGCGAGATCGCGGACGCCGCCGAAGAGGTGCCGAACCAGACGATCATCCGCAGCGCCGCGAGCCCGCTCAAGCAGACCGGCGGCATGGCCGTGCTGCGCGGCAACCTGGCCCCGGGCGGCGCGGTCATCAAGCATTCGGCCGCGTCTCCTGGCTTGCTCCAGCACACGGGCCGGGCCGTGGTCTTCGACTCGGTCGAGGACATGGTCACGCGCATGGACGACCCTGCGCTCGATGTGAACGCCGATGACGTGCTCGTGCTGCGCAATGCCGGCCCCAAGGGCGCGCCCGGCATGCCGGAGGCCGGCTATCTGCCGATCCCGAAAAAGCTGGCCCAGGCGGGCGTCAAGGACATGGTCCGGATTTCCGACGCCCGCATGAGCGGCACCGCCTTCGGCACGATCGTGCTGCACATCACGCCTGAATCGGCGGTGGGCGGCCCGCTCGGACTGGTCCGCGACGGCGACCTGATCAGGCTCGACGTCCCCGCCCGCCAGATCGAATTGCTGGTCGACGCGGCTGAACTGGAGCGCCGCAAGGCGCAATGGCAGGCGCCCGCCCATCTCAGCGAGCCCTCGCGCGGCTATCGCGGGCTCTATCTGGGTAGCGTCCTCCAGGCCGATGAAGGCTGCGATTTCGACTTCTGCTGACCGGCCGCAGCGCGGCTCAAGATCGTGATGCAGGGCCGGACGAACCGGCCCGCTTGCCCCAACCCGGAGGACAATGCCCGATGCTGAAACGCGCCTTTCTAGGCGGCACGCTCGCCGCTCTCTCGCTCGCCGGTTTCTCGCTCGCCGGTTTCTCGCTCGCCCTTGCCGGTCCCGCAGGCGCACAGGCCTATCCGCAAAGGCCGATCACGCTGCTCGTGCCCTATGCGCCGGGCGGGGCGACCGACATCATCGGCCGCGTCATCGCCGAGGAAGTCTCGCAGAGTATCGGCCAGCGCGTCGTCGTCGAGAACCGCGCCGGCGCGGCCGGCAGCGTCGGCGCCGCAGCCGTCGCCCGGGCCCAGCCCGACGGCTATCTGCTGTTGATGGGGGCGCTCACCAGCCACTCGATCAATATGGGACTGCAGGCCAAGCCTGGCTTCGACCTGAAGAAGGATTTCGCTCCGGTCACCATTGCCGGCACGGTCGGGCTCGCGCTGGTCGTCCACCCCTCGGTGCAGGCGAAGACGGTTCCCGAACTGATCGCGCTCGCCAAAGCCAAGCCGGATGACTTCAACTACGCCTCTTCCGGCAATGGCTCGCCGCAACATCTGGCCGGCGAGATGTTCAATGCGCGCGCCGGGACGAAGCTCGGACATGTGCCCTATCGCGGCAGCGGCCCGGCCATGACCGACATGATCGGCGGCCAGGTCAAGGTGATGTTCGACACCATTCCATCCGTGCTCCAGCATGTGAATGCGGGCTCGCTGAAGGCGATCGCGACCACCGGCCGCGAGCCTTCGCCCTTCATGCTGGATTACCCCACCGCGATCTCGCAGGGGCTGCCCGATTTCGAGATCGGCTCCTGGTTCGGAGTGCTCGCCCCGGCCGGCACGCCTCAGCCGATCATCGACAAGCTCAACGCCGAGATCGTCAAGGCGCTGAAGACGCCCAAGGCGCTGGAGGCGATGAAGCTGCAGGGCGTGACGCCAAAGCCCGGCACCCCGGTCGAGGCTGCGGCCCTGATCGATAGCGAGATGAAGAAGTGGAGCGAGGTGATCAAGGCGACTGGGCTCAGGCCTGAATAAGGGTTTTTGCCCTGTCCTTCGTCAGTCCGGAGAGGCCGCTATCGGGATCGGCCTTGGGCCGCCCCGATGACGGTCCCGCGGCGCCGAGCCGGAAACCATCGCAGGGCTCGGCACTCCGCGATGGAATGTGAGTCTCGACTGCGCTACGCCCGGAATCCTGGCGCCAGTGACTGCTGCGCTCATGAACGCAAGCAAGTGAGAGCAAAGGCATCATGACGAATCCCATCGAGCGCATCGCCATTGTCGGCGCCGGCATGATCGGCGCGAGCTGGGCGGCGCTCGCGTCCGCTCATGGCGTCGCTGTCGCCGCATACGATCCATCGCCCGCAGCCGAGGAGAAATTCCTCGCTTATGTCGAGCGGGCGCGTTCGCAGCTTGCCGAACTGGGGCTTACTGGGGCTGGTGCGCTCAGCTTCTCGACCAGGCTCGGCGCGGTCCTTGAAGGCGCACAGTTCATCCAGGAAAACGGCCCCGAGAACGAGGCCGTGAAACGGCAATTGCTGAGCCAGATCGACGCTCAGACGGCGACGGATGCCATCATCGCCAGCAGCACCTCGGCCTTGGTGCGCAGCGCCATCGTCGCCGATTGCATCAGGCCCGAGCGCATCATCGTCGCCCATCCGTTCAATCCACCGCATCTCGTGCCCTTGGTCGAGATCGTCGGGGCGGATGATGCTGTCGTTGCGCGCGCCAGCGCCTTCTATCGCGCGCTCGGTCGCAGACCCGTGGTGCTGAACCGGGAAATGCCGGGCCATATCGCCAACCGGCTGGCGTCTGCGCTCTATCGCGAGGCGGTCCATCTGGTCGAACAGGGCGTGGCCAGCGTCGCCGATATCGATGCCGCCTTGTGCAATGGGCCGGGTCTGCGCTGGGCCCTGATGGGTCCGCATATGACCTATCATCTCGGCGGCGGCGATGGCGGCATCAAGGGCTATCTCGCCCATCTCGGGCCGAGCCAGCTCAAGCGCTGGGAATCGCTCGGCCAACCCGGCCTGGGCGAAGAGGTGCAGCGCCGGATCGTCGAGGGGGTGGCGCAGGAGAGCGCCGGCCGCTCGATCGCGGAGCTGGAAGCGCGCCGCGACGAGGGCCTGCTGGCGCTGCTGAAATCGCGCAAGCTGGTGAGTGAGTAGGCTGGGTCACAGCTCTGTGTTGAAGGCGATGTCGTCGAAGGCCGCCCTAAAGCATCGGCCCGAAAAGTGGATTGCGGTTTTCGGGGCAAAGCCGATGCGAACACAAAAGGTTAAATCATCGGACCGGATACGATTTACGGTCCGATGATCCAAGGCGGCCGGTGCTCGCCGCCGCGATATGCGCATAGGCCGGCTCTGGCGGCCATGTCGGCGAAGCGGCGCGTTCGGGGACGCGTCACCTCGCAAAACGGGCCGTGAGACGCAGGCCCTCGATCTCAGCCTCCGTACCCATGCCGCGTGACAACCGGTCGAAGCGGTCGAGCACGGGCAGGGCGCGGGCCGGTTCCTGGATCAGCACCGGCATCCCGTTTCTGTTGCACTCCGTGGCGCGGAACTCGATCGTCTCGATGCCGCCCCTGCCGATGCCGATGCGGCAGACGAGCGACCAGGGGTCGATCTGCGAAAAGATCGCCTTCTGGTCGGGGGTGGCGTTGTCCCAGTCCTGCTGGGCGATGTGGTTGCCGAGGCTGTAGAGGATCGGCTTACCCCGATAGGTCTCGATGCCGGCAGGGCTGTGGGCGTGGTTGCCGAGCACCATGTCGGCGCCGGCATCGATCAAGGCCTGTCCCAGCGGACGCTGGTACTCCGCCAGCGGGTCGCCGCGGCCATAGCCCCAGTGCACGCTGACGATCAGAACATCGACCAGCGGGCGCAAGCTGGCGATCTGCCCGCGCAGCCGCGCGAGATCGCTCTCGCGCACCCGGCTGCGCATCCGCATCGGCGCGCCGGGCTCGGTCGCGAGCAGGACCGGGTGGATTTCCGGCCATTGCTCGATCGCGAGCGGCGCGATGCCCGGCCGCGTCTCCGTCGCCGCATAATCCGGCGGCAGCAGGCAGGAAACCGCGATCGTCCCTAACCTGCAGCCATTGATCCCGCGCTGATCCGGCACGAGCGCAGCAGTGAGGTCCTCGCCGCCGCCGACCGTCCCGACGCCGGCCGCATGCAGGTGGTCGAGTGTCTCCAGAAAGGCGTCGGGCCCGAAATCGCAGGTGTGATTGGTCGCAACCGTCATCAGGCCGAATCCGGCCCGGCCGAGATCGCCTGCGACAGCCGGGTCGACGAGATAGGCGATCGGCGCATCGCTCCGGTAGCCGTGATGGGCGAACTGCACCTCGCAGGAGCCCCAGACCAGATCGCTCTGCCGGAGATAGGTCAGCGTCTCGCCATAGCCCTCATCGATCAGCGCATCGCCGGCATAGAGCCGCTCGCGAACCACGATATCTCCGGCAGCGCCGAGCGTCAGAATGGACATGGTCATTCCTTAGATATTTGTTTGATGTTTCAATTACTGGACGCAGTTTGTGCCGACGGTCAAGGGCTTTCAAGGGCCAGGCGCGAAGAGGGGAGGTGCAGTCGATCGGCTTTGTCACGACCGTAGGCGCCCTGTTGACAACCGTGAATTATCTATGATGTTTTATTGATGCATCACAAATGCGGCCACGACAACGCGCATGCTGCCGAAGGCCGCCGAGGGGATTCTGACATGACCGACACATCGCTACCGGGGGCGGCCGCCCGCGCGACCGACACGCTGCTCGACACCGCCTATCGCCGGATCTTCTGGCGCCTGATCCCGATCCTGATGGTTCTCTGGGTGCTGGCCTGGGTCGACCGCGTCAATATCAGCTTCGCCAAGCTGCAGATGGCCGACGAGCTGCGCTTCTCCGAGGCCGTCTATGGGCTCGGCGCCGGCATCTTCTATATCGGCTATCTCCTGTTCGAAGTGCCGAGCAACCTGCTGCTGCAGCGGATCGGCGCACGCAAGACCATCGCGCGCATCGCCATCGGCTGGGGCACGATCTGCGCGCTGATGTCCTATGCGACGACGCCCACGACCTTCTACATCCTGCGCTTCCTGCTCGGTGCCTTCGAGGCGGGGTTCTTTCCCGGCGTCATCCTGTTCCTGACGCAATGGTTCCCGAGCGAGCGCCGGGCCAAGGTCTTTGGCATCTTCATGTCGTCGGTGGCCCTGTCGGGCGTCATCGGCGGTCCGCTCGCCGGCCAGATCATGACCGGGATGCAGGGCATCGGCGGCCTGTCCGGCTGGCAATGGCTGTTCATCGTCGAGGGCATTCCGACGATCCTGATCGGGCTCTTTGCACTGGCCTGGCTAACTGACCGGCTGGAACAGGCGCATTGGCTCTCGGATGAGGAGCGCAGCGCCGTGCGCGAGGATCTCGAGCGCGATGCCCGCTCTCTTGGCCCGCGTGAGCACGGGTTCTCGACGGTGCTGCGCGATCCGCGGCTGTGGATCTTCACGCTGGTCTATTTCTGCATCATCGTCGCCAACGCCACCGTCGCCTTCTGGGGCCCGACCATCATGCGCGAGGCCGGCTTCGGCCATGTCGCGACCATTGGCTGGCTGGTTTCGGGCGCCTCGCTCGTCGGCTCCGCCGTGATGATCGGCAACGGCCTGATGGCCGACCGGACGGGCCGTCCACTCCTGCAATGCGTCGGCTCGCTGATTGTCGGCGCGCTTGGTCTGGCCGGCGTCGCTTTCGCCCTGCACGGCTCGCCGCAAATGGTCGTCGTGCTGTTTGCGCTGGCGCTCGCCGGGGCCTATGGCGCGATTCCCGTGTTCTGGCAGCTGCCCAACCGGCTTTTCGCCGGCACGGCCGCCGCCGCCGGCATCGCGATCATCAACTCCTTCGGCAATCTCGGCGGCTTTCTCGCGCCCTATGGTCTCGGCCTGCTGAAGGACGCCACGGGCCAGATCGCGCCCGGTCTGGTTGCTGTTGCGGTCGTTGAGGCGCTGGCTGCGCTCATCATTCTTATGGTCGTCCAGCGCTTCTTCGCCAGGCGGCGGGCTTGACTGCGGCTGCCGAAGGCGCAGACCAATAGGGTAGGGAGCGGTCGCGGCGCGTCAGGTGCCGCGACCCTTTTCATGAAGGGCTTGAACGATGCCGGCCAAGGCCGAAGCAGGAAACGATGCCAAACTCTCGCTGGCCGAGCGCGTCTATCAGGAGCTCCGCGCCGCGATCATTTTCGGGGAGATCGCGCAAGGGGCGGTCTTCAACGAATCGGACCTCGTCGCGCGCTTCAAGGTCAGCACCTCGCCCTTGCGCGAGGCCTTGTCGCGGCTCCGGCAGGACGGGCTGGTGCGCGTCATCCCCCGCCGCGGCTACAGCGTCACCGAGCTTTCGCTCCGCGATTTCCACGAGCTGATCCAGATGCGCCTGATCCTCGAATGCGCCGCAGCCGAACTCGCCGCCCCGCGCATCACCGACAGCCATGTCGCGATGATGCGCCGGCTATCTTCCGTCGAGCTGCGCATCGGCGACCAGGCGAGCTACCGCGCCTTCATGCGCGCCAACCAGGATTTCCACGAGGCCATCGCCACGATTGCCGACAACGCCCGGCTGCTGCGTGGCATCGCCCAGACCATGGACGAAATGCAGCGCCTGCTCTTCGCCGATCTCGGCGCGGCAGAGGATGGCGAGGAGGTCCGCCACGACCATGACGAAATCATCGAAGCGCTGGCGCGCCGGGACGCAGGAGCCGCCCGCGAAGCCGTTGCGCGCCACATCCGGACCTCACGCGACCGGGTCGTGGGCCGGATGATGCGGCGGCATACGGGATTTGCGGAGAGGTCGGTGTTCGCGGGGTAATGCTTGCGACCGTCAGCTTACGTCAGGCTCGGTTCGCCGGGTCTCGGCAGTCAGCTCAGGCTCTACGGTCGCTGAATGTCTAACCCAAGACGTGCTCTCAACGGCCGCTCACCCTCTCCCAGAAACCTATCGTCGCGCCGAAGTAACGTTCAAGGTCAGTATCCTTCACGCGCATGGCGTAGGCTCTCAAACCGGCAGTCTCATAGAGGATTTGCGTCTTCACATCCTGATGGGACCACAGGCCAGGATTGAGGGCTTTCAAGCGCTTCGCCGCCGGTCCATCTCCATGCCGCGCGGTGCTGACCAGTTCCCAAAGCTCGATAAGATCTGCCGCCTGGACCATTGACGCAGCGGCCAAGCCCTTCACTTCGGCGACATGCTTGACCAGCCTCATACGATCAGCGCGCTCGATCAACGATCTAAGATCTGCCTGCTCCACCGACAACCACAGCCGCAAGTTCCTCTCGAAGGCCGCTCCAACCGTTAGAGCGAAGCTTAGCCTTACTTCATAGCAGAGTGTGTTGTGGCTGTTGTCCCGGGCGATTTGAACCCGGAAGGCCTTTGGGCCACCTACCAACTCACGGGGAATTGGTTGTAGCTGGCTTAAGACGGGAGCGACGACTTTCGCCTGAAGCTCGCGCAAATCGTACGCGTAGATTGACGCCTGATTGTCTCGTCGCCCTGCCAAGCAATCATTCCGACTGAAATCTATCGTACTGAGGCGACGGACTGTGCCGCGCCCCAAGACGACATTAGCTGGCTGCCAGGAAGTAAACGTTTGGAGGACTGAGGGCCGAAGGGGCGGTCAGTCATTCCCATAGTCAGGTTCGTACTCGAGCTCGCGTTCTTCCGTTTCGGTGTGCGGATCGGACAGGCCAGCAGCTTCCACCTCGGCACCACCGACGAGCGTCAGGTCACAAGATCGGCAGACGAACTCCTCGGGGATGAACGATCTCTCGACAGTCTCCCAAACGACGCCCCGATCGGCATCCTCGGAGATCTCTTCGTAGTCCTGGGTGCCGGCCATAAACGCCTTGCAGTTGCAGGCTGGGCACGTCTGTTCCCAGACGCCGTCGTAATCGGCTGAAAGCGCGCCGCGCTGGTGGATGGCATGGCGAGCTGTTGCTTCCTCTTTCAACCTATCGCGTTCGGCCTTCTTAAGGTCATCGAAGCGCGCGCGGGCGGCCTTGATCCGCAGTTCAATTGCCGCCTGCAAGGCTTGCTTAGCTTCTTCCAGCAGCTCTCTCGGGGATTGGGCGTCAGCCGCGCCAAGCCAATCTTCAAGGGAGGATTCCATCGACTTAAGAATGCAGTCGCAGGCGTACCAATACTGTCGTTCCCAGGCGTCCAGCTTCATTGCCCGGAACGGCACGTCAGCCGAGTGCAGCTCGGCGTTTCGACGCTCACTGATCGCGAGGCAGAACTTCTGGGTATCCTTGTCGAAGCGCGGCGCGAGATGGGTGAGGCGCTCGAACACCGTCTTGGCGGTGATTGTCTTCACGTCGGTCGTCACATTGATGCCGGCCGCCACGAACAGCGATTGCCAGTGGTTCGGGTCGACGATGAGGCTGGGATGGTGCTTCGCCAGGGCCGCTTTACCCAGCAGCTCAAGGGCGAGCGATGCCCACAGTTGGTACTCGTCGAGGTTGCCCTCAGCCTTCCGGGCGAGCGCTCGGCTGACGTAGGCCTTGGACTTGCCGTGCAGCATCTTGCTGCTTATCGCGATGAAGACCTCGTCAGCCATCGATCAGTATCCTGGCTAGCTTGCGGCCGGCACCGGCGATAGCCGGCCCGCGCCCGTGGAGAGTTGCCCAGTTGTCGATCAAGAGGATCTCCCCTCGGGCCCATGAATGCTCGTATGGTGTTGCGCGCTCGAGGTGTTCGGCAACGATCTGGACGGCCACTTCACCGCGCCTATCAATGGTCTCGATGCATCCTGGATCGTAGCGCAGGAAGCCCTCACCCCGTGAAAGGAGTGTGGAATAGAACGATCGACGGCCAGTCCGGACCAGGATCGGCGCCCCTTCAAGCACGGCGAGCTCATCCGGAGTGAAGCCGAGCACGCGCCAGTTGATCAACCGCGTCGCTGTCGGTGCCTCGCCCGGGTCGATACATCCCAGCAACACATATCGGCAGGGCTTGGGCCGGTGACTGAGCTCGACGTGGAATGGCAGCGCTGACAGACCGAACTGCGCACTGAGCGATCGGGCTTGCGCATTTTCGGGGGGCACTGGTTGTATCAATTCTTGAAGTGCGCGAGCTCGGCCCACAGCTCGCGTGCCCAGTCGATCACCGATACCACTCATCACACGCAGAATGGTATCGGGGTCTGTCGTCTCAGCCGAAAAAAGCTGCCATCCACGCAACTGAAGTTGGGATGGATCCGGGACGTTGTTCAAAAGGAGTGGCACGAGAGGCAACGCGAAAAGAGGGTTGGGGGCGATGCGACACCGCCGGCCTACAAGTGTGGCAAACTCGGTTGGAGCCCCTCAAAACCTCGGCTTTTGTAGAGATGGGAAAACCCGTCTTGTTGCGCACCCGCCAGCGCGAACAGGACGATATTGTCATGCTCGACGCAGACCGCGTTAGCAGTGGGCGCGAGGTCTTTCAGCCTGCGCAGTGTGGCTCCCGGCGCCCAGCCAATAGCGTCGGCAAAATCGTTAAGATTGAACTCTGCAACCCCGCAGCCACCCCAATCGCCGTGACCATCGTAGGCCATCGAGAGAAGAACAGTGTGGGCAAGTCGGTCTTCCGGCTCTAGCAGCACGTCGAACCGAAATCTCTGTTTCAAGGTACGCTGCGTCATGCAAAATCTCCCATCCGGCGATTCGCGGATAGAAAGCGTACTCGGATTGGCGCGGTTCTGGAAACGGGCCGGACCGCTCTTCCCGAAGAGGAAGAACTTGGAGATGTAACAATCGCGGATTCTAAATAAGTCAATGCCATTTCAGGTTCTGCCACCACAATTATGACTGGGATCGCGATCTCTACGAGAGGGCATTGAATGCGCGAGCTTCGCATTCCTTACGCAATTGATATGGAAAATAATACTATGATATCCGCGGAAAATATTGCTTCCCTCATGGAGGACCCGCGATCGACCGTTCGATTGCAGGCGACCGCGAACGTCTGGACGAAATCCCGCAGGCCGCTCCAATTCGTTTGCCCGATGTGCCGGCAACAAGTCTATCCGCATGCGCCTTCGGTCAGAGGAAAGCGATATTTCTGGTCTCACCTTCCCCGTGGGGCCTTCGATTGCCCCCTGGAGAGCAAAAAAAGGCTCACTCCCGATCAGATAAACGCGAGAATCTTCCACGGGCGTCAGGAAGGCGAAGCACATAAGAACCTCGTGGCTCTGCTTGTTCGTCTCGCTGAGGCTGACCCGTCAGTGATCTCGATTGCAACCGGCACCTATGAACGGCCCACAGACGAGATGCGGGCCGAGTTCCCACACGGTCGGTTTCCCGATGTCCAGTTTTCATGCTGCGACATCAAGGTCGTTCTCGAAGCGCAACTCGCTACGATTACGCTGCACGGGATCAACGGCCGCCGTGCATTTTACGATCGGATGGGCGCAACGCTTTTGTGGGTCATGCGCAACTTCGATCCGACTGGCGCAATGAAAGCGTCGGTCAAGGACATCATTGCCGATCAAAGCGGTCGGTTGTTCTCGATCGACAACGACCTGATCGAAATGAGCCAATGCGATGGCAGGTTTCGGCTGCGCGCTTGGACATACCAAGGTGATGGGGAAGATGCTCGCTGGGAAGCCAGCATCGTTCCTATCGCGGAAGCGGCAGTGCTAGGTCGTCCTTGGCGTTGGGCCGACGACTTCAAGCGTCGATGGCTCGAAGCCTATCGCGGCCGGCATTTTTTCACGAAGGGCGCTCCCGATCCCTACGATATGCTCAACGAGGTTGCGAAGAGAGCAGGAATTCCAGGCTTCAGCTCGAACCCTGGTGTCGATTGCATTCTCGCGCTCGTCCGGCTGCTGATCTCGCTGGAAGCGGGTGAGGTGGCAGGCTCGGGACATCAATATGTCATCTCAATCGCGAACAGCTTCGATCAGAATGGCGGGCATCAAGCCTTGGCGCTTGTGCACAAGGCCATCGAGCGTTGGCAGCCAACACTGCTCGGCCGGAGTTCGATGCAACTGGCATTTCAGCGAGCACGTAACAGGTTACGAGATAGCGGCGAGTTGGAATGGGGGCGTCGGAGTGCAATCGGAAAGGCTAGAGAGGTGCTCTTTCCGGATTGGATCCTGGACAGCACTGCCGGCACCGCCAAGGGCGGGCGCACCAAATGAGGTTTGACGGACGAGCGGTGCGCAGGCAGTCCGTTGCCATTCGTCCCTCCGCTCGGCGTCAGGCGGCTTCGGAAACCATCCCCGTCGTCGCCACCTGAATGCGATTCCTTCCGAGCGCTTTTGCCTTGTAGAGGGCGAGATCGGCGGCCGAGAGAAGCGCGGCGAGTTCGATAGCGTGCGATTGCGCTTCAGCCAGCCCGATGCTGACGGTGGCCGTCATCTTCAATCCATCGCTGCGCGCGGCGCGTTCAGAAAATCCCCTGGCGACAGCCTCACCGATCTGGCTTGCCGCCAGGCTGTCCTGACCCGGTAGCAGGATGGCAAACTCTTCCCCGCCCAATCGGCCGATGACGCCGTCCGCGCCAGCTATGTCGCGCGACACCGTGGCGAAGAGTTTGAGCACCGCATCGCCGGCGTCGTGGCCATAGCGGTCATTGATCGCCTTGAAATGATCGAGGTCGAACGCGAGGAGCGAAACCGGCCGCTGCGCCGCCAAATCCTTTAGCGCCCTGGCTCCGTACTCGAAAAACCCTTGGCGGTTGCGCAGCCCGGTGAGGAAGTCCGTGCGGGAATCGGCCAGGAGCTGAGCCTGATACTCCTCGCGGATCAGTGCCATGAAGGCCATCGGCATCGCGACCGTGAAGAGAACGGCCTCGTACATCGTGACCTTGGCGAGAACCAGCAGCAGACCCTCGCCGTAGAATGCGACGAGCCATGGCGCGACGGTCGCGCGCAGGAGATAGAACACGCCGTGGCAGACGAAGACCGCGACGGCGACCGGCCGGGAGCGAAGCTCCCTGACCGCACGACTGCGCAACAAGGCGAGGGCTGTCAGGCCGCAGATCAGAGCGATGGGTAACGAGGCGACATGGGTCCAGAAGAAAACCGGAAACGCTTCGCCGCCGATGGCCCAGGCTGCGGTGAGAGCGATGAGCAGCGCGGCGGACCAGACGATGCCTACTCGCCCATCGAGGCATCGGACGCCGTGGAGAACCATCAGGTAGCCCAGGACCATGATGATATTGGCGAGTGCCGGGCCCGTCACACCAGGGAACGCCTCGCGCCTCATGGCGATGAGGCAGCCGATGGCGAAGACGACATAGCTCGCGGCCCAAATTCCGAGTGGGCGTGAGCGCTGGCCATGCGCCTTCCGCTCCCACAGGGTCATCGCGGTGGCGACCACCAGTGTTCCAACGGTCAGATACCAGAGGGTCGGAAGGTCCATGTCCATCGCGTCTTTGGGACCTGGCCTCTGGAGCTTCAGGCGAGGTCGGGAGGTTCCTTCATGGCAGCGTCATTCCTTCAATCTGCGAGAAAGGAATTAAGATTCCTTGAGACGACGCAGCGCCTATCCCGTCATCGGATGGCCGAAGCCCCAGGCGTTCGCCGAAGCAGCGCCCAGTCGGACCGCCGAACCGACATTCCCGCCCAAGCCTTGAGAAGCCCTGGCGCCTCTGCGATAGGATGGCGCTGAAAGCCATCGCGGAGGAGCTCATCCTGCGTATCGTCGTCGAGCGTGCCCTGCGCCGGAACTGGGACCGCCTGTTCTTCTATGCGCTGCGGCTGAGCGGCAGCCGGGATGCGGCGGCCGATCTGCTGCAATCCTGCGCCATGAAGGCGCTGGCCGCTTCGCCGCCCGAGGAGGACGAGCGCGTCCGGCCCTGGCTGTTCACCATCCTGCGCAATCTCTGGATCGACGAGCATCGCCGCGGGCAGGCCTCCGTGCTCGCCGCCGCGGAAGTGGAAGCCCCTGAGGGCGGCCATTGGCGCCATCACGACCGCCTGATCGCCGAGATCACCGTGCGCCAGGCGTTTGAGCGTCTCGATCCGTCGCACCGGGACATCCTCGAACTGATCGATCTGGCGGGCTTTCGCTATGGCGAGGCGGCCGAGATCCTCGGCATTCCCCAGGGGACCGTGATGAGCCGGATCAGCCGGGCGCGGATTGCGCTGCTCGAGGCGATCGAGGGCGGCAATCTCCGCGTCCTCCCGGCACGGCGCCGCCAGGCGGGTGGGTGACGTGACGACGCGCGAAACCATGTCCTGGGATCTGCTTAACGCCTATGTCGATGGCGAGCTGGAGCCGGACCAGGCGGCTGAGGTCGCAGCCGCGATTGCGGCCGATCGCGAGACCGCCGCGAAAGTCGCGACGCTGACGCATCTGCGTGCCAGCATGCGCGCGCTGCCCCCGCAGGAGGAGGCGCCGGCCTTCGCTTTGCCGCCGCAAACCCGGCCAAAACCCCGGCCATGGCTGCCGGTGGCGGCGGCGCTGCTCATCGCCTGCGGGCTTGGCATGGCCTGGTTCGGCCTGTCTCGCACAGGCCCGGCAGCGTCGCGGCTGACCGCAGCCGTCGCCGCGCATCGGCTCTGGCTCTCGCAGCTCCCGCCCGGCCAAGGGCCCGCCGCCCAGGCGCAGCGCCTCGGCATCGAGCTGGCGGGGGCCGATGTCGACGCCCTGCCGGACCTGTCGCTCGCCTCATTGCGCCTCGTGCATCTGTCGCTCGACCCATCCGTGCGGCGCGGCGGCGGCGTGCTCGCCGGCTATGTCGGGCCCAATGGCTGTCGCGTCGGCCTGTGGATCGCACCCGCCGATGACAGCCTGCCGGGGCGGCCGGCCGCGCAGGATCGCGAGGGTTTCGCGATCCGTGCCTGGCGCGGCCATCATGCGAGCTACGCCCTGATCGGGCAGGGCATCGATCCCGCCCGCCTCGACGGCATTGCCGCACTCGTCGCCAGGCTGACAGAGGATGAGCGCAGCATCCCGCGCGAGCAGATCGCGGCGTTGGCCGAGGCGCGCAGCCTCCGCCCGGCCTGCGTAGGCTGAGGGCTTTTTCTCTCCGCCGGAATTTTTCTCTCGACCTGGAATAAATCGCATCCGCCCGGCGTCGTCTCCAGCGAGGAACATGTCCTCGGGAGAAGACACCATGTTGGAAGACGTCCAGGCGCGGGATGCCGCCGCCGAACCGCATCACGTTTCAGTCCCCGACAGTCCGATTGCGCCACGCGCGTCGCGACGCCTCCTGCTCGGCGGCAGCCTGGCCGCGCTCGGAATCGCGGTCGGCGGGCTGCCGCGGCTCTCAGCCGTCTCGCCCGCCGCCGCGCAGGGCGCACCGACTGCCGCCCCGCCGAAGGGCCCGCAGCCCTTCGATTATCCCGGGAAGGACAAGGGCCTGGTGCTGCTGGGAGACCGCCCGCTGGTCGCCGAGACGCCGGAAAACCTGCTCGATGACGACACCACGCCGATCGCCAAGTTCTTCATTCGCAATAACGGCCAGATCCCGGAGCCGGTGACGAATGCCGAGACCTGGCAGCTGAAGATCGAGGGCGAGGTCGAGAAGCCGCTGACCCTCACGCTCGCCGAGCTGAAATCCCGCTTCGCTGCGCAGACCTTCCGGATGGTGCTGGAATGCGGCGGCAATGGCCGCTCCTTCTACCAGCCGGCGGGACGCGGCAACCAATGGACCAATGGCGGCGCCGGTTGCGCCGAATGGACCGGGGTGCGGCTTGCCGATGTGCTGAAGGCGGCGGGCCTCAAGCCCAGCGCCAAATTCACCGGCCATTTCGGTGCCGATCCGCATCTCTCCGGCGACGCCAGCCGCGATGCGATCTCGCGCGGCATGCCGATCGAGAAGGCGCTCGAGCCGCATTCGCTGATCGTCTGGGCGATGAACGGCGAGCCGCTGCCGCATATCCATGGCGGCCCGTTGCGCCTGGTCGTCCCGGGCTGGCCGGCCTCGCTCTCGTCGAAATGGCTGAACCGGATCCTGGTGCGCGCGACGCCGCATGACGGGCAGGGCATGGGAGGAACCTCCTACCGTATCCCGACCGTGCCGATCGTTCCCGGCTCGAATGCCGACGGCAAGACCAACTTCACCGACATGACCTCGATGCCGGTGCGCTCGATCATCACCGCGCCGGCCAATGGCACGCGCCTGCCCGCAGCGACGCGCGAGATCGCCCTGCGCGGCGCAGCCTGGGCCGGCGATCACGAGGTCGCAAAGGTCGAGGTCTCCTTCGATGCCGGCCAGCGCTGGCAGGCGATGACGCTGGCGAAGCCGAAGAACCGCTACGACTGGGTGCGCTGGACCGGGACGGTGACCTTGCCGAGCGAGGGCTATTTCGAGCTCTGGGCCCGCGCGACGGATTCCCGCGGGGTCGCCCAGCCGCATGTCGCGACCAACTGGAACCCGCAGGGCTACGGCTCCAACCCGTTCCACCGCACCGCGATCCTGGTCGGTTGACGATGCCCGGTCTTCGCTCGCTCCGGATGGCCGCTCTTGCGGCCATCCTCCTCTCCGCCTCCGGCAGCTTCGCCCAGGAGGAGACCCCCGAGACGCTGCCCGATTTCCGCGGCCGCGACGAAACCTTTGGCTACTGCATCGGCTGCCATTCGATGAAGGTCGTCGGCCGGCAGGGCATGGATCGCGCCCGCTGGGACGAAACCCTGACCTGGATGACCGAGAAGCACAGCATGCCGCCGCCCGACCCCGAGATGCGCGCGATCCTGCTCGACTATCTCGCCCAGGCTTTTCCGCCGAAGGCGCCGGCCCAGGCCGGCGGCTGGGTCAGCCCCTTCGCGCCCAAACCATAGGAATAGGACTCAATCGACATGAAGCTTGCCTCTCTCTGGGCGCCGCGCTGCTCGCGGCCGCCGCCTAGATCGCCGTGCGTCCGTTCGGACGCAGGAGCGGCGATCTAGCTCTTTGTTTGAGCATCGGATTCTTCCGAAAACCGGATTCCACTTTTCGGTCCGATGCTTGAGCCGGCCGCGCGCAGGATGCCGCAGCCGGCGAGAAGATCTATGCCCAGTGCCGCGCCTGCCATCAGCTTGGTGATGCCGCAAAGAACACGGTCGGGCCGACGCTGAACGGCGTGATCGGCCAGAAGGCCGGAACCCGCGACGGCTATGGCTACAGCGCCGCGATGAAGGAGTCGGGCCTGAACTGGGACGACGCCACCTTCGCCGACTACATCCAGAACCCGCGCACAAAAGTGCCGGGCACCAAGATGATCTATGCCGGCCTGAAGGACGAGAAGCGGATCGCCGATCTGCTGGCTTTTCTCAAGCAGTTCGATGCGAGCGGCAATAAGGGAGGGTGAGGGGAGGCGCGCGCCAGTTGCCGGTAACAGCCCGCGCATTGCCCCGCTTCTGCCGTTGCTTGAACGGGCGAGGCGGGGCACACAGTCTGCAGCATGTTTGGCATCACCTTGCGCACGCGCAGCGCTGCAAAGCCCTTCTGGGACCTGGTCGACAAGGCCTCGGCCTTTGAGAGCCAGCCCTCGATACGCGCGCTTGGCTATTGGCCCCACATCACGCTTGCTCGGTACCCGGCGATCGAGACATCCAGGCTCGCCGCCGCTGGGGAGGCTCTCGTGGGGGAACCGGCCTTCTCGCTGACCTTCGAGAGGATGGAAGCCTTCGCTACCGAGCCCCTGGTGCTGTGGCTGGAGCCGAGCCGCGATCAGCGCCTGATCGAAGCCCACGCAAGGTTGCATGCACGCGTCGATCCCGCGCTCTGCGACCCGCACTACCTCCCGGAGCACTGGAGGCCGCATCTGACAATCGCGATGGCGGTCCCCGCGTCGCAGCGGGAGGCTGCTCTCGACTTCGCCAGACGCCCGTTCACGCCGTTCACGTTCACCTTTGATGTCGCAGAGTGCGTTTCCTGGCCGCCGGTCAGCATTTTGCAGACGCGATCACTTACCTAGCTAGAAACGGTCATCGCGGCACAAGGGCTGACTGCCACGTCGAACGACTCAACTGACCACTAGGCTCCGGCCATGAAAGGTATCGCGATCTAACCGGCGACATCGAACATCGCGCCGAGATCTACCTTACCCAACTGTACCTGGGGTGGTCTTCAGTATTTGTTGGCGCAGTGTATTGTGCGTTCCACCTGTGTCGAAACCCTTCGCGAGAGGACTGACCATGCGTATTCCTTTGACCGTTTTTCTCACGGCTTTCTTGCTTGCGAATGTCGCGGAAGCCCAGTCGCAGCGGAGGACTCAGGGTGGTGATCGTGGTGAGTGCCGCGAAAAGGCTAGGGAGTCGCATAGAGGAGGGAGGGGACTGTCTCGCGAGCAAATAGTGGAACTGCATCGCGCGTACGTGCAAGAATGCCGGAAAAGAAAAGGGCTCACGCAAAACGGCGAACAAGCATCGCGTATCCTATAGCCAGCGCCAAGGGGTTAGCGATGCAGATAACCCCTCTCATGCAGCCTGAAGAGCCGTTTTCAAATTATCTATGCGTTGCGGCTCTAACGGCAAATTCAACTGCATCTCCAGCCTCGTCAGGTATTACCTGCCAAGTACCAATCAAATCTCCGTATTCGAATATTGCCTGCTCCTCTGCATCGGCAGCGCTCAGGTACCAGGTATCGCCAACGCTCCACGCGGTTCGATCATATCGATACAGGAAGACCCCCTCACCCGTCTCCTCAATCAATAGGACGACGGGGCTACCAAGCAAGTCTCCCTTGTTTTCTCCACCCGTTAGTTCCGAGGGCAGACTTCGATAATGTTTGACGATAGGGGGCAATCTGTCTCCGCCCAGAATGGCATAAGCACGATACATCTGGATTATCTAGCGTAAGAAGCAAGAAGATGCTTTATCTCAAGTGCCGGACTCGCGTAAGGACGCGAGCGCGTGATCAGGGTGGTTCACGCTGTGGAGGTGTCGAGATGCACTCTGCTTCCAATATCGCAGCGCTTATGAACGGTTACGGATTGATCTTCCAGACGCTCATCGAGCACCTGGACGCCAAGGGCAGTCTCGCAAAGGATGACTTACTGACTGAGCTATCTCGCCTCTCGAAATTCATCGAGGCGGACTGGAAGGATTTTTACGGGCCTGGCGCGCAAAGGCTTGACGTCTCGGTAATCCGCGGGGTCGTGGAGGGCCTGAAAGGCGAGAGACCTTACGCGATGCGTGTCCGATTTGGAGAAATTGAAGGCCCTCAGGATCATCATAATGATCGCTGACCCACCGCGGGCCTATGCCCGTTCGCGAATGCTGCCCTGATGATTGGCATCACGGGATGATCGGCCTCTAGCCAATCTCGCGCAATTGCGCGGACAAAAAGCTCGGGTTCTCCCGGGAAATTAGATTGCTCGAGCGCCATCGTTGAAGCCTCAAGCAAGGCCGCCAGTTGCGTGCGATCGTAAACGAAGAGCGCGCCGCTCTTGATGCAGCAGTCCTTCGGGCCAATACTGATTGCGGAAACTCCGCGAGACGATGCCGTGTGTACGACGTCCTTGACCTTCAGGCCGAGGAAAATGCGGACTGTCTGAAGCGGGAGATAGCCGATGATTTTCCCGCAGCCGACGCGCTCGAGGTCGGACAGCGAGGAGGCGCGTTGTTCGTCCGAAATCGTCTGGACCCAAATCGGGCGCCTTCCCATCAGTTGTCCCTCTGACATCGGCGCTGACAGTTCAGCAACTCGTCCTTTCAGCAACTCGTCCTATTATGCAAATCCAACCTACTCGTTCAAAGTCTCGCTCAAATAGGCTGCTACGGCTTCAACCGTATTTCGCGACGACTGCCTTTGTGCCTCCGTGGTTGGTCCCAAAGCCATGTGATCGGTTACGATCTCATCGAGGTAGCGAACGGCTTCGTCCGTCGAACCGCCCGAGCTCAAAATCGACGCGACCTGCAGCATGTAGCTGTCATACTCGCCGGCGGCCGCTGTTCGCCAAGCCTCATGATCGGCACAACGAATGCCGATCGGATCCCACTCGTCCCACGCAATCTGGCGCAGTCGACCTAGCCGGATGTCGGTGGGGTCTTCATTCCCTTCACCGGTCTGGTCGCTAGCGACGCGTGCAACGCCCTTATCCAGCGTTGTCCAATTGGCGACCTCCACGCCCTTCTCATCGAGGACGAGATATCCGGAAACTTCACCAGGCGGCACCTTGATTGCTGCCATATGGCCATTGCTGAATTTTTGGAAGCAGGGCTCGAGGTTGGGAGCTATGGCTGAAAGCTCCTTTTCCGTCACCGCGGTGAGAGCCAGCCTGCCCGCCTCGCAGGCATTTTCTAAGGTCGCGAAAGTGCCAGCAAGCGTCTCATATGGAATCGGGGCCTTCCGGGCTGGGAAAACGGCCAATTTCACCGTGAAGCTCATAGGTGCAGACTGCCATGAAATGCCGTCAATCCAAAGGTTGCTCCCCTCAGTGACCCCGCACCTGGCCTAGAAGTGAGCTGGCGCGGAGAAGCCAAGGACACCGGGAGGGTCGTTAAGCCGATCGCGGAGGCAAGCGCTGTGGCAGAACCAGACCTGCCAATTCTCGCTCCGGGTCTCGACAGTGACGCGGCAGGGATCGATCTCGCTCTCCTGGATTACCTGTCCGCAGAAGCAACAGGGCCCCAATCTAGCCGCGCCGGCGACGATCTCTCCCTCATAATCCGACATCAACCCGTCTCCGTTGATCTGCATGGAAACATCAGACATCGTTACGGCATGCACGAGTTTCCGCCAGCCTCAGAACTCGATCACCTTATCGGTGACACCTTGATGCAGGTTTGTCTCGATCCGTTTGGCCTGCAGTTCCGGTTCGAGCGCAGCACAATCACTTCCGAGCGGGCCGTGGAGCATATCGAGCCAGACGGAACGGCCTGGAGTTACAGATGCGTTGCGGACGAGGCGCCTGCGACGAAGCTGCATCGGCTTGTCGGAAGGCGGGTTACGTCCCTTAGCAGTACTGGAATGCGACTGAGCATCACTTTCGACGACGGAGCAGAGTTGACCATCCTCTCGGACCTTGGCCCCTATGAAGCCGGGCAGATTGGTGGGGGGCGGCAAGTATATTGTGTTTTGATCCGGGCGGCCTCGTCACCCTCGTCGACATGGAGCCATCCGGTGAGGGAAAGGGCCGAGCGACTAAAGGCAATGCATCCGCATCTTATCGCGGACGTCCTGCTGCATGAGACCGCCGCGGTGGGCGCCAAGGACCTATCGCGCCGGGTTACGGGTGTGTCTGCATCCCTGCAGGCTCTTCGCAGGGATGGGATGCTTGCTTGATGCTGGGCGACTTATAGATGCATCCCGGCGAATGGCGCCGTCTGGGATTCGTGTTTCTCACGCAAGAGGGCAGGGAAGCCATTGGTAAAGCGCAGATGTTCTACCTGTGGGAAGGCCGGAATATCGGCGAAGCAACGGTCGTTCGCTAACGTCTGCGCCTAAACGACCAGCCGAGCCAGCGCTGGTTGAAATTGTCTCGATCGGACCATCGCATGGCGAGTTCGCGCGCCGGACCGTCGCTCCGCGCGCCGCTGCACGAAATCTGCACAACAATCCTGAAATCCTGAGCTTTCTCCGGGCGGGCGCTGCAATCTGCTGCTGCATCCCTGGGGCATGGCAGAGATCATCGCTCCCCGTTCCCTCGCATCCAGGCTGCCGCGCCGGCTGGCCAGTGATGGCTGGTGGCTCGTGGCCAGGCCGCTCCCTGCCGAGACCGCCATCCTGGCGTTTCCCGCTCCGCCGCGCGGCCCCCGCGCGCCCGAATCCTCGATCAGCGAAGCCCCATGCCCATGTCCTCCCGTTCAGCAGTGCCTACAGTGCCCATGCCCTCCCCATCAGCCGAGCTGACGGCATCGCCGTCCGCTACCCGCGCGACGCGCTGGCTGACGACCCGGCTCGGGCTCGCCGCCGGCCTGGTGCTGCTGGCCGATCTCCTGTTCTACGGCCATAGGCTCGGCATCTCGCTGGCCTATTTCCTCGCGGCCCTCGCCATCGCCTCGCTCTGGGCGAACCCGGTCCGCGCCAGCGCCGGCAGGCGCACCCTGGCGCTGCTGGTGCTGGGGGCGGGGCTCTTCGCCATCGCCGAGGAGGTCAGCCTGCTGTCCTCCTTCGTCGCCATCTTCTGCACGGCGGCGTTTGCCGTCATTCTCAGCCAGCAGCAGCAGGCGCGCTGGCAGGAACTGCTCCGGCAGGCGCGGCCGATGCTGCTGGCCGGCGCCGGCAGGCTGATCCGGGATATCGGCCGTGTCGGCCGCCTCTCGGCACGACGGCCGCGCGCGTCCTCCGGCAGCGCCTGGCTCATCGGTTGGGTCGTCCCGTTGGTCCTCCTCGGCGTCTTCGCGACCCTGTTCGCCTCCGCCAATCCGCTCGTCGAGATCTGGCTGAACCGCATCGACCTCTGGCTATTGCTCGACCTGGCTTCGCCCTGGCGGGCCGCGTTCTGGCTGATGATGCTCTGCCTGGTCTGGCCGATGCTGCATGTCCGGCTCGCCCGCCAGCGCGCGGCGAAGGCGATCCCGGAAGTGGCGGCGACGACCTTCACGGCCGATCGCCACGGGCTGTTCGGCGACACGGCGATCCTGCGTTCGCTCGTCCTGTTCAACGCGCTCTTCGCACTGCAGACCCTGCTCGACATCGCCTATCTCTGGGGCGGCGTCGCGCTGCCGGACGGCATGAGCTATGCCGCTTATGCCCATCGTGGCGCCTATCCGCTCGTCGTCACGGCGCTGCTGGCGGCGCTCTTCGTCATGGTCGCGATGCGGCCGGCCGGCGCCTCCGAGCGCCATCGCCTGGTCCGGCCGCTGGTCCTCGTCTGGGTCGGCCAGAACATCATGCTGATGATCTCGTCGCTGCTGCGGCTTGATCTCTATGTCGAAGCCTATTCGCTGACCTCTCTCCGGCTCGTCGCCTTCATCTGGATGCTGCTTGTCGCGCTCGGCCTGGTGCTGATCATCGTCCAGATCGTCGGGCGGAAATCGGTCAACTGGCTCGTCTCGGCCAATGCTGCCGCGCTGGCGCTGGCGCTCTACGCCTTCTGCTTCGTCAACGCGCCGGCGGTGATCGCCAACTACAATTTTCGCCATTCCCAGGAACTGCGCGGAACCGGCTCGCGTCTCGACGCCGCCTATCTGACATCGCTCGGACCGCAGGCGATCCCGGCCTTCGATCGCTACACGCCGCGCATTGCCGCCGTCGGCCGCACGGTTCCCAATTCGACCTGGTCCTGGAACCCCAACAGGCTGCCGGGCAACCGTGAGTACATGGCCGATCGGCACCAAAGGGAACAGGCGGATTGGCGGGCCTGGGGCTTTCGCGCGTGGCGCCTGTCGCGTTACTTGGCTAACACTCCCACCGCCCCGTTCGGGGGCACGAGCAGCCCGGCCGCAGCCGGCCAGTGACAGGCACGTGACGATGGCGCCCCGCATTCTTGTGGTCGATGACGACAGTCATATCCGCGAGGTCATCTGTTTCGCACTTGAAAAGGCCGGCATGGCCACGACCATCGCCAGGGATGGCGTGCAGGCGCTGGAGAGTTTTCGGCGGCAGCCGGCCGATCTCGTCATTCTCGACATCGGCATGCCCGAGATGGACGGGCTCGAGGTCTGCCGCCGGCTCCGCAGGTCGTCGGACGCACCGATCCTCTTCCTCTCGGCGCGGGACGAGGAGATCGACCGGGTGCTCGGCCTCGAGATCGGCGGCGACGACTATGTCACCAAGCCGTTCAGCCCGCGCGAACTGGTGGCGCGCGTCACCGTCATCCTGCGGCGCACGCGCTCCGGCCGATCGGCCGGGGCGGCATCGGTGGAGCCGCTCTCCTGGGGGGCGTTGCGGCTTGAGCCTGAGTCGCATCTCGCAAGCTTCGCGGGCAGGGCGCTGCCGCTGACGGGGATCGAGTTCGCGATCCTGAAGACTTTTGCGGCCCGCCCCCGCCAGGTCTTCAGCCGCGAGCAGATCCTGGAAAGCGCCTATGGCGGCGCGATCCATGTCGCCGACAGGACGATCGACAGCCATATCCGCAACATCCGCGCCAAGCTCGCGGCCTCGGGCTGCGGCAGCGCCATCGACACCGTGCACGGCGTCGGATTTCGGCTTGGGCGTTGCGAGGCCGGGAATTGACGGCGCTCGGCTCTTCCGCGGTCCGGGTCGCCGCGAAATGGCGGCCCAATCTCAGCCTCATCGTCTTCCTGATGCTGAGCGCGGTGCTGGCCCTGCCTTTCGTCGGGCTGTTCTTCTTCCGGATCTACGAGAACCAGCTCGTCCACCAGACCGAGGCCGAGCTGATCGCCCAGAGCGTGGCGCTGACCGCTGCCATCCGGCGCGACTTCGAGAACAACCTGCCGGCCGACGCTGCGCTGGGGGCGGAAGTTCCGGCAACGCCAACATCGCTTCCGGACGAGCCGTTCAGGCGGATCCTGCCCAGTCTCGACCTGACGCGCGACAGCCTGCTTGGCCGCCGGCCGGAGGCGCGGGCCGCGTCCCAGCCCGCCAGCGCTGCCTTCCGGGCCGCCGGCGAGCGGCTTTCGCCCCTGCTGCTGGAAACGCAGGCGATCACTCTGGCCGGCTTCCGGCTGCTCGATCCCCAGGGTGTGGTGATCGCCGGGCGCGAGGAGATCGGCCTGTCGCTCGCCCATGTCGAGGAGGTCGCAAAAGCGCTGCAGGGAGGGTTCGCCGCGACCCTGCGGCAGCGCGTCTCGAGCCAGGCGCCGCCGCCGCTCTATTCGCTCAGCCGCGGTACCAGCATCCGCATCTTCACGGCGACGCCGATCATCCTGCGGGATCGGGTCGCCGGCGTGCTCTACGCCTCGCGCACGCCGAGCAACGTCTTCCGTCATCTCTATGAGGAGCGCGGAAAAATCGTGCTGGCAGGCCTGTCCGTCGCCGCGCTGACCCTGCTGATCGGCCTTGCCTTTCACCGGACCATCACCCGCCCGGTGCATGAGCTGATCGCGCGGACGATGGCCATCGGCCATGGCGACCGCAGCGCCATGCGGCCGCTGAAAAACCACGGCACGGCCGAGTTCGCGCGCCTGTCGCAGAGCTTCCTCGAGATGGCCGGCAGCCTGAACACCCGCTCCGATTTCATCGCGACCTTCGCGGCCCATGTCTCGCACGAGCTGAAATCGCCGTTGACCTCGATCGAGGGCGCCGCCGAGCTGCTGCGCGACGATGGCGACGGCGACGGCCCGGTGATGAGCGAGGAGAAGCGCCGCCACTTCCTCGGCAACATCATCGCCGACACCCATCGCCTGACCGCGATCACCAACCGCCTGCGCGAACTCGCGCGCGCCGAAAGCACGCCGACCGGCGGCACGACCAGCCTGTCTCCGGCGATCGCCGGACTGCGGCGGGATTTTGCCGGCATCGAGATCCGCACTGGGGGCTATCTCGACAGTGCCATCCGCATCTCGGCCGAAAACCTTCAGATCATCCTCGCCCATCTCACCGACAATGCGCTGCGCCACGACGCAACCGAGCTTGATATCGCCGCGGTCACGGAGGGAGATCGGCTTCGCGTCACCGTTCGCGACAACGGCAGCGGCGTCTCCCCGAACAACCGGGCGCGGATTTTTGACAGCTTCTTCACCACGCGCCGCGACAGCGGGGGAACCGGCATGGGGCTGTCCATCGTCCGCTCCATGCTCAACGCCCATGGCGGCGCGATCGGGCTTCTCGACGACGAGCCCGGCACCGCCTTCGCCCTGACATTGCAGCGGGCGCCCGAGGCGGAAACCCATGCCTGAGACGGGCCATGTCTGAGACGAGCCTGCCTGAGGCGAGCCTGCGCTCGCGCGGGATGATGATCGCCCTTTGCCTCGCGACGATTGCCTCGGGGTTGCTCCTGCGCCGTTTCGGGATGGGCTTGAGCCTGCCGTTCGGCATCGTGAAATATGGCGGCTCCCTTCTCTGGGGGACGATGGTCTACCTATTGCTGGCCGTCATCGCCCTGCGGCAGCCTGCGTCCTGGCTTGCAATCCTCGCCGCGCTGATCGCGCTTTGCGTTGAGCTGAGCCGCCTCCATCACACGCCCTGGCTCGACGCCTTCAGGCTGACGACGCCAGGCGCGCTGCTGCTCGGGCGTGTCTTCTCGCTCTGGAACCTGGCGGCCTATGGCGCCGGCATCGCGCTCGGCTGGGCGACCGACCGCTTCAGCGGACGCGGTGCCTGATTCGCACCGGTGCCGTCAGGTTACCCGCGACCGCCGCACCATGGCCGAACGGGCGCCACGGCAATCACCGAATTGCCTCTGCAATCCCAACATTGCCCCCAAAAAGCCAGAAAATTTCGGGGACACCCACGCTACCGTTTTCGGGTCGGCTGCGACCCAGCCGACACTCCTGACGTTACTGAAAGGACAGGCATACATGTCGATTCTCAACACTCTGCTCGGCGACACCGCTGTCGATACCGGTAGCACGCAGGCCAGCGCGGCAGTGGCGACGAACCCGGAACTGGGGCTCAACCTCTCCGACGTGTTGCAGGTGGATGCGGGCGATAGCGGTGCCGGCTTCACCGGCATTGGCGACCTCGGCCTCGGCCTGTCGGCTCCGACCCTGGTGGGCGTCGGCCTGTCGAATGACGGCATCGGCGCTTCGACGACCGACACCCAGGGGGGCGGCGGCTTGCTCGGCGGCCTCCTCTGAGGCGTCACTGAGACATTGGGGCGGGGCCTTCGGGCTCCGCCCCTCGTGCCGCCATTCTTTTCAATCCTCGGATCCGCGCATTGATGTCTCCGAATGTGCCGTCTCGCGATGAATTGCGCGACGCGCTGATCTCGCAGTGGCGTCATTTCATGTTCGCCGGGCTGTTTTCGAGCGTCATCAACCTGCTCTATCTCAGCTCGCCGCTCTATTTGATGCAGGTCTACAACCGCGTCCTGGTCAGCGAGAACGTCACGACGCTGGCCATGCTGACGCTGATCCTGACCATCTCGCTTGCGACCATGGGTGCGCTCGACGTCCTGCGCTCGCAGATCCTGATCCGCTGTGGCGTCAGGCTCGACGCCATGCTCTCGGGCCGCGTGTTCGAAGCCCTGGTGGTGCGCTCGGCGCGTCAGGGGCACTCGCGCGGCTCGCAGCCCCTGCGTGAGCTCGACCAGTTCCGCACCTTCATCACCGGCCCCGGCGTCTACTTCGCCTTCGACCTGCCGTGGATCCCGCTCTACCTGCTGCTTCTCTTCTTCATTCATCCCTGGCTCGGCGCTCTCGCAACGCTGGGCGCCGCCGGCCTTCTCGGGCTCGCGCTCCTCAATGAGCGTATCACCCGTGGCTCGCTTCGGCTGTCGGAAGCCGCCGGAACGCGCTCCTTCGTGTTCACCGAGAACATCCTGCGCCATTCCGACGTGGTGGTGGCGATGGGCATGCAGCCGGCGATCGAGCGCAACTGGTCGGCAAGCCGCGACAGCATGATGAGCGAGCAGGCCAAGGCGAGCGACCGCAACGCGCTGGTGGCGTCAACCATCCGCTTTGCCCGGCTGCTCCTGCAGGCCCTGATGCTGGGCGTCGGCGCCTGGCTCGCCATCGATCACCAGATCATGCCGGCGACCATCTTCGCGGCCAGCATTGTCATGGGTCGGGCCCTCGTTCCGGTCGAGCAGGCGGTTGCCACCTGGCGCCAATTCAACGAGGCCCGCGAGGGCTATCTCAGCGTGCGCACGCTCCTGGCCGAGGTGCCGGCGGTGGAACACCGCACCGTGGTGCCGCCGGCCGGGCACGCGCTCAGCGTCAGCGACATTGCCTTTTCGGTCCCCTCGCGTCGCGATCCCATCATCAAGCTCATGAGTTTCACCGTGCAGGCAGGCCAGGCTGTCGGCCTGGTGGGGCCGAGCGGCTCGGGCAAGAGCACGCTCGCCCGGCTTCTGGTCGGCGCGATCGCCCCATCCGATGGCGCGATCCGCTTCGGCGGCCTCGACTATAGCCAGTGGGAGCGCAGCGAGCTCGGACGGCGCATCGGCTATCTGCCGCAGGATGTCGGCTTGTTCACCGGCACGGTGCGCGAGAACATCGCCCGCTTCGGCGACGCCTCGATCGACGACATCGTCGAGGCGGCCAGGATGACCGGTATCCACGAGATGGTGCTGGATCTGCCGGACCAGTATGACACGCTGCTCGGTCCGGGCGGCGTCGGCCTCTCAGGCGGCCAGCGCCAACGCCTGGGCCTCGCACGCGCACTGATTGGCCGCCCCTCGCTGCTGGTCCTGGACGAGCCCAACGCCAATCTCGACAGCCAGGGCGAAGAGGCTCTGCGCAATGTCCTCCTGGCCTTGAAGGCCGCGGGCACGACCATCGTGGTGGTCACACACCGCAACACCGTGCTCGACGTGGTCGACGCACTGATGTTCGTGCGTGGCGGCCGGATGGAAAAGCTTGGACCTCCGGCGGACGTCTACGCGCATATCAAGGCCACCATGCTGCCGGCGCGCGACAGCGCCACGGTCACGTGAGGCGGTCATGACGATGACGACCCTCGATCTCACGGCGTTCCGGCGCGGCCTCTATGCGAATGTTCAAACCCCGGAGCGGCTTGGCCTCCTGGTGCTGGCCGGCTTTGTCGGCACGCTGACGCTCTGGGGTGCGGTCGCTCCGCTATCGGGCGCCGCGATCGCGCCTGGCATCTTGCAGGTGGAGGGCGAGCGACAATCGGTTCAGCACCCTTTTGGCGGGGTCGTGCAGCGCCTGCGCGTGCGCAACGGCGACCAGGTCACCAAGGGCCAGGTGCTGATCGAACTCTCGGACGCCGACCCGCGCGCCCGTCTCGATGTGCTCAATGGCGAGCGTGACCAGTGGCTCGCCGAGGAATCCCGGCTGATCGCCGAACGTGACCGCCGCGCCGAGCCGGACTTCGCCAGCCTTGCAGCGCGCAGGTCCGAGCCGGAGGTGGCCCAGGCCATGGCGAATGAAAGCGCCCTGATGGCGGCGCGCGCTCGCCAATACGCCACCGCGACCGATATCCTTCGCCAGCGCCTCGCCCAGCTCGGCGAGGTGAAATCCGGCCTACGAGCGCAGATTGACGGGCTCACGCGCCAGCGCGGCTTTCTGGACGAAGAGGCGACCGGCGCACGCCAGCTGCTGGCGTCCGGCTATACGCCGCGGACCCGCGTGCTGAACCTGGAGCGAAACCTGGCCGCGCTCGATACCGAGCGCGGCCAGAAGCTCGCCGAGCTCGCACGTGCCGAAGAAGCGGCGGGGGAAGCGGAGCTCGAGCTGGCCAAGCAGGAGCGCGGCCATGTGGCCGAAGTGACCGAACAGCTCAGGCAGGTGCAGGCCAAGCTTGCGACGCTGGCCCCGAAGATCGCGGCAGCCGCTGACATGCTCGAACGAACCCGGGTGACGGCGCCTGCGACCGGCGCCGTGGTCGGACTCACCGTTTTCACCGAGGGTGGCGTGGTCCAAGCCGGTGCGCGGCTGATGGATGTGGTCCCCTCCGACAATCCGTTGGTCGTCGATGCCAGGGTCCGGGTCACCGACGTCAGCGACGTCGCGCCGGGACGGGGCGCCGATGTCCGGCTGGTCAGCGTCAACCGCAACGAACGGCCGCAGCTGCGCGGCGAGGTGACCATGGTCTCGGCGGATCGGAGCGTCGATGAGCGCTCGGGTCAGGCCTATTACCCGATCAAGGTCCGGCTGAACGCCGAGGACGTCAGGAGGTCCTCCCTCGAACTGAGGTCCGGCATGGCGGCTGAGGTGGTGGTGACCACCCAGGCGCGTACCCTGATTCAATATCTCGCCGGCCCATTGCTCGACGAGATCACCGGCTCGTTCCGAGAGAAATAATGAGGGAGGACAGCTCGATGGCGCAACGACAACGGCTCGCTTCGGAACCAACGGCTGCGCCCGGCCGCCCGGCTCCGCGCGCAGCACAGGTGCAGGCCCAAGCCCAGGCCCAATCACAGGCCCAATCACAGGCCCAAGCCGATCCACCATTCGGCAGCATGCTCGCCATCGGCCTGGTCGCGGGCGCCGTCGCCAGCGTCATCGAGGAACGTTTGGCGGAAGCGGCTCCGCGCCAAGCTGCTCCGATCGTTTCCCCTGAGCCGCCGGCGAAGGACGCGACCTCCGCCGGTCACCATGGCTTGACGACCGGTGGACCGATTGCGCTCGATCCGGGTCAGGACGCTGGAGCGGCCTCCGACGCAGTCCTGTCGCCGTCGCACCTGTCACCGTCGCATGGCTCCGATCACACCGATACGGCCTCACTGGCAAACCACCCCGCCATGCTGATGACTGCAGCGGAGCCGGCCGCCACGGCGACCCGATTTGTTTCGACGGAGCTGGTCGAGCCGATCGCCCAGCCCGCCACGGTCGGGCTACCCGGCCAGAGCGAAGGCTCGACATCCTTCGATCTTGCCGGCCGCATCGCCCACGAGATGACCGGCGCAATCGGTCAGATCGCGGTCCAGCTCGGCCAGTTCGCCGAAAGCGGCGGTATGCTGAGGCTCGACCATTTCGGCGAAGCTCTGGCCCAGGAGATCGCGGGTGCCGCGACCCGCATCGCCACAGATCTGACCAGCATATTCAACGAGCCCCTATCGGAGATGCCGCCGCTGGCGGCGGTCGCAAGCGTGCCGACCCACATGCTGGCCGAGGTTTCCAGCACGGTCGATCATGTCATCGCTGCCGTCGGCGTCCCGCCGAGCCTGCTCGGTGCCGAGGTGGACCATGTCACGCCGCCACTCCTCAGCCGTCTCTTCGACTATGCCGAACCGGCTCAGGCCCCTGTCCCTCATGCGCCGGAGCTTACCGCAACCGGGGATGGCGGCGCCTTCGCGGTGAGCCACCTTGCCGGCAACATCGGCGCGATCTCGATCGGCTTCGCCGGCCAATCCTATGTCGACACGCACAGCCTGCAGGACGGGGCCCTGGGGCCGGCCACCCACCTCCTGCACGGCTTCATTTGACACAGGTCTCGTTTGACACAGGTCCCGTTGACAAAGGTCTCGTTCGCAAAAGGCAGCAGCCCCGTCCCTCCGAGCCCGCCCAGAAGCCGAGATGGCGCGAGCTCTCCGCGGGCCTCCTCGCACGAGAGCATGCTGCGAAAAAGTGGCAACGGTTTTTCGCATCAAGCATGCTCTAAACGATGAGTGTCGATCACGCTGCGTTTGGACGATTTCGTCCAAACGCAGCGTGATCGAGCGCCGTCATGGGTAGCGCCCGATCGCCTCTTCGAAGGCTCGGGTTGCGGCACGCACCTTGCGGAGGGAGCCGACCACCTGCGCCTCCTGGAGGGCTACCCGCGTACGAGCCCATTTCGGATCGTCGGCGACATGTTTCTCGATCCAGCGCAACGCGTCCTGAACCGTCTTGATGGTGACGGGACCGGCCTCATCCGTCCAGGCGACGACCGCCTTCCTGAGCTGGACCTGTTCCGGCACAGCTCACCCCGCAATACCCAGGCGAGCTGAAGAAAACCTGTTGGGTCTCGCTTTGATGTCGTCAATTCGATGAATTTTCAAGATTTCGAGGTCTTTATCGTATTCAACCAAATTCATACGATCGTTCCGTGATTACAAGTTATATCGTTTTAACAATTTTGAATATAATCTCATTTTAAGTGAGATTATTGCTTCATTAACGATAAAATCAGGGAAATCTGACCATTTCTTGGCAAGCGGACATGGCGTCAAAGCCTTGATAACGCAGCGCGGCATCCAAACCGGTAGCAACACTGCCGCGCAGAGTCCGCAGGTGCTCACGAAAACACCGATTTGCCGGCTCCGAACGAACCTCACATTCTTGCCCAACCGGCATGATCCGCTCTCGCGCGTTCAAAGGAGGAACCACATGCGATCAATGATGCTCGCTCTCGTCGCTCTTTCACTGCTGGGTTGCAGCGGTTCCCAGCAGCCGCGAGGCATCGCCCGCGACCTGACACAGGGGACGGAGCAGTGTTCCAAGCACAAATGGGGCACCTCGGAGATGGCTCAGTGTCTCGATCGCGCCACAGGGAGCCAATCGGCGACTGCGTCCGAGGTAAAGGCGGGCAGCAGCGGCTGAGAGCAGCCGACGGGGGCCGGCGATCTCCCGGCCCCGCTTCGCCTCGTCAGGCGACAGGATCAGTCATCCCAATCGTCATAGTGCCGCCGATAGCCATATCCATATCCGCGCGGCGGGCCGTAACCGTGTCCGTACCCATATCCGTATCCGCGAGGCGGCCCATAACCCCGCCGCCCATAATAGCGTTGCCGATCGACGTTCCACTGGATTTCCGCCATCCGGTGCTCGCGATTGTGCCTGGTATATTCGGCGTCAACCCTGTCGAGCGCGCCCGCCAGGGCAGGGGCAAGGTCGTTCTGCGCCACTGCCGCCTGTGGCATCATGCTTGCTCCGGCAGCCACCACGCCACCGAGCGCAAGGGCGATGAAGGTGCGTTTTATCATCATTGCTCCTCCTGCGATCCGGCAGAGAGCCGTTGTTTGGCAACACCTAAGCCCCTGGTATTGTTCCCTTCGGGCGCATGCCGTCTCGAAGCCAGCCCAGGTTTCGCCGACTGCCCTCACGGCCGTCGAGGATGATCGGGCACCGCGGCGAGTTCGCCGCAATGCCAAATTCTGCCATGCTATCCCATCGCCGTCGGCGCAATGCTCCCCGGGGCAAATCCAAGATGCTCAGCGGATATTAGAAATGAAAAGATTCGAAACCCTGCCTGAACACGTCCTTCAGGTCGCGAAGCTTATTCACGACAGAGTCGACAAGTTAAGAGCGGAGAGCATCGACGCGATAGAAGTTGAGCTTGACCTGCTGGATTCGGACGCTCAACTATTGGAAGATTTGGCGCTCGGTGCGCTAAAGGATCTCAAACAGAGTGTCTCCAGCAAACCCGAACGATGAATTTGCGCTCAAAGCTGGTGCAGACGAGGGGACTTGACTGGCCCATTAAGCCCGCCTCCCATCTGTAAACTGCCGAGACCATGGCCAATCCTGGCGCCCCGCCGGCAACCTAAGATGTCGGAACCCGGACGTCGTCCTGGTGAACTCGGTCGCGACAGGGCGCACGCGCGATCAACCGGCGACCTCGTCCCGGCCGCGGGAGGCGGCGCGGCGCATCTCCGCCGCGATATCGGATCGATGTCGCTCGAGCCATGCGGTCGCCTCGGCGCCATCGACACGGCACTCGAAGGTCGGCCAGGATGGGTCCTCCCTCGACTCGATCTCCAGCCGGTCCCGCGCGTAACGGATCAGGTCGCGGAGCGCTTCATATCCGGTCCGGTGCTCGAGGGCGTCAGCGACCCAGGGCGCCGACCAGCCCCGTTTGGCGAGACGCGCAATGGCGGCCGGATCGGCCTGCTCGAACCAGGGGGTTGCATCGAACTCGACCCGCATCGCCTCATCGGCCGTATGGCACGCCGCGTGGATCATGCTCCGCTCCTGCTGGCCGGACCAATCGTCCGCATCATAGCGCAGGAGGAGGAGCGGCGCGCGGATGCTGAGCGCAAATCCGCGCGTCCTCGCGAGGTGTGGGATGATCGCCAGTTGCGCGCGTACCGGCTTTGCAGCACCGCGTCTCCGGCCCTGCAGCCGGCCCTGTCTGCGCCAAATAGCCTGGCGGCCAGCACAGCGTGCTGGCCCACCCCGCCATGATCCGTTATCATCCACGGGCATGCCGCTCTCTGGGGCGGACCATCGCCAAAGTCCTTCCCCGGACCACGCTTTCGGCGCGCAGGGCCGTTTTGCGGATCGCGCGCTCGGCTGGTCGCAGCGCATTACGGCGCAACATGGAGACCACCAGGCAATCCCTTCAGCGAGCGACATGCCTCAGATCTAAAGCCGCTCAGAGCAGGAGGTAGCCATGCTCGTTCGTGACGCTATGACCGCACATGCGGAATGGATCTCTCCGGACATCTCGCTGACCGAGGTCGCGCGCAAGATGCGCGACGCGGACATCGGGTGCCTCCCGGTGGGAGAAAATGATCGTGTCATCGGAATGATCACGGACAGGGACCTTGCCTGCCGTGGCTGCGCCGAGGGGGCCGATCCCAACACGACTAAGGCGAGAAAGGTCATGACGGAGGGCATCACCTGGTGCTTCGACGATGATGACCTCAGGGATGCGACGCAACGCATGGCGGACAAGCAGATCCATCACATGCCGGTGATGAACCGGGAGAAACGGATGACCGGTATCCTCTCGCTGTCGGATCTGGCGCTGAGAGCGCCGAAGGAGCTGTTCGCCGAGGTTTCGCGGCTCGTTGCACGCGACGCATCGCGGCACGCTTCGACAGCCATGGCCCACTAAATCCATCGGCCCGAAAACTGGATTGCGGTTTTCGGGAAAGCCGACGCAAACACAGAGGGTTAGATCGAAGCCTTGAAGGTTGTTCATCCGGGCCTGGACTGAGAGGCTGGGGTTGCGAAGCTCCAGCTCTTGGACCGGAGGCGCCCGGATGAGCCTGCCCAGGAATGCCGCCTGACGCCGGCAGGTCGAGCCCGGCTGGCAGAACGGGGCGAGAGGACATGGGCGGCTTTCCAGCCATGGCGGGCCTTAGGCGCTCCGCTCCATCAGCAGGTCGGCAAGCCGCTCTCGCCGGTTCCAGACGGCTGCGCTCCAGCCCCGCGCGATTGCGGCCTCCACATTCGCCGGGGCATCGTCGATGAAGAACAACTCGTGAGGCTGAAAGCCCGTTCGCGCCTCGATGGCGGCGAAAAAGCCCTGGGCCGGCTTCGCCCAGCCGAGGGCGGCCGCGTAGTGAATGGCGTCAAAATGGCGCTCGAACCCGAGCGTATGCCAGAGATATCTCGCCCGCTCATGCTCTTGGACCGTCGCGAGATGCAAGACGAGGCCGCGCTCCCGGAGTTCCGCCAGTTGTCCCAGCAGGTCCTGATCGATATGGGCATCCCTTTCGAACCAGTATCGGACAAGGGTGTCCGCGCTCACCGTCGCTCCCATTTTCGCCAATGCGGGGCCAAGTCGCGCATGGAGATCGGCGCGGCCATGGATGATGTCCGACCAGTGCTGCGTGAAGAACTCCGCCTGCAAGGTCTCTCTGGATAGACCGAGATCACGTTCGAGATTGGCCGACCATCCCTTTGGATCGGGATGCACGATCAGCACGCCGTCAACATCGACCATCAGGGCCTTGAAGCGCATCGGACCAGGATAGGAGGGCATCGCGTTCATGAGAAGAGCCGGCACATCGATGAGCCGCCGCGAACCACGCCGTTGCCCACTCAATAGGCCGTCCAGCCGCCATCCGTGGCGTAGGTGCCGCCGGTCAGGTTCGAGGCTTCGTCCGAGAGCAGGAAGAGCATGATGGCGACCTGTTCCGCCGGAGTGGCGTCGCGCTTATGGGAATCGGCCGCCTGCAGCAGGCTGTCGGCCTTCAGCATGCTCATGCTCGGGCCGCCGCCGGCGTCCTGCATCTTCCGGGTCACGAGCTCCAGCGCGCGCTCGACCATCGGGGTCGCGGTCTGTGCCATGTTCACCGAGTTGATGCGGATGCCATAGGCCGCATAGTCGATCGCGGCCGAGCGGGTGAGGCCGGTCACCGCATGTTTGCTCGCGACATAGGCCGGCGTTCCGCCGAACCCGGTCAGGCCGGCGACCGAGCCGACATTGACGATGGCGCCGCCGAGATTCTGCTTCACCATCTGCCTGAGCTCGGCACGCATCGACTTGAAGACGCCGGTCGCATTGGTGCGCATGACATTGTCCCAGTACGCGTCGGTTGCCTCGTGGATCGGAGCGAAGAGCAGGTGTTTTTGCCGCTCGTATTCGAACGGGGCGCCGGAATAGACACCGTCCATGACGCCGGCATTGTTGATGGCGTAGTCGAGCTGGCCGAAGCGAGCGACCGCGAGTTTCACCATCTGCTCGCAGGTCTCGGTCTCGGAGATGTCGCCGAAGACAAATTCGGCGTTGCCGCCCGCCTTCGCGATCGCATTCATGTGCTCGGAGCCCTGTTTCTCCAACCAGTCGGCGCCGACGACATTGGCGCCTTCGCGGGCGGCACGAAGCGCTGCGAGTGCGCCCATGCCGCGGGCGCAGCCGGTGACGATGAGCGTCTTGCCCTTGAAGCGTTCGGGGGTGAAATAATCCGGGCTGAGCGGCGCGATATCCCTTGTGCCGATGCCACGCTTGCCCGTCTGGGCCTGGGCCTCAGCGGCCAGCGAGAGCCCGCTGGCCGCGCCGGCGGAGGAGGCGAGCGCGATCGCCTTCAGCAGATCTCGGCGTTCCATCGATCGTTCCTCTCCGGTTCTGGACGGCGCGGCGGGCATTGGCAGGGTGGGAGCCGGCTCGGCCAGGGCAAGCGGTCATCGCCGGGGGCAGCCTGATGCTCGGATTGATCGTTGTATCCGACGTTGCGGGACCTGGGAAAGGTGCGCAGGCACGGACGGAGCGGCGGCTAGAGGCCTTGTCTCAGGAGAGCGACGACGGCGACATCGGCGACCGCTGCCGGAATGTCGCTGCCGCTCCATTTCATGATCAGGACGATGGGGTTGCCAGGCCCATCGCCAGTCGAGACGATCGCATCCTGCGTTAGCGGTCGAGGAGGGATCGGTACAAATTCAAGTACCGGTCGGCCATGCGCTCTACCGTAAAGCGCGAGGCGATTGACGCCCGGCAGGCTGCGCGATCGATCTCCCCGATACGGTCGACAGCCGCGACGGCTTCATCGACGCTGTCGACGAGGAAGCCCGTAACGCCGTGCTCGATCAGCTCCGGCATCGAGCCGCGGTTGAAGGCGATGACCGGCGTGCCGCAGGCAAGCGCTTCTACGACGGATAATCCGAAAGGCTCCTCGAAGTTGATGAGGTGAAGCAGCGCGCGCGCCGAGCCCAGGGTTTGCGTGCGCAACGCCCCGCCAACCGCACCGAGATAGACGACCGAGCGATCGTCGAGTGCGGGAACGACCTGCGCCGCGTGGTAGCCCTCGTCCTGGACGATGCCGGCAATGACCAGTCGTCGATCCGCCCGACGTGCCGCCGCGATCGCCTCGGCCACTCCCTTGTCCCTGTGGATGCGGCCGAAGAAGAGCAGGTCCTGGCTGCCATCGGGGTTGAACGGAAAGTCCTCGAGCCGGATACCGTGATGAATCACTGCGGCATAGCGCAGGTCCGGATGGCGATCGGCGTCGCTGATCGCGACATAATGGACGCGATCCTCATAGGCCTTGAAGACAGGCAGGATACGGTCCGATGAGAAGCCATGGATCGTTGTCACGACCGGCGTCTCGACCAGCCGCGAGAAAGCGAGCGGCACGAAATCCGCCTGATTGTGAATCAGGTCGAACTCGCTCGCGCGCTCGAAGACATGGGCGACGTGGAGCATCTCCCAGACCTTGGCGTCGATGGCAGGGTCCTCGGAATACGGCGCCGGGCAAAGTCCCGCCAGCGTGCCGGACGTCCGGCTGTCCTTGGTGGCGAAGAGCGTGACATCGACGCCTCGTGCCACCAGGGCCTCGGTCAAGAGGCTTGTCACCAGCTCCCATGGACCATAATGGCGGGGTGGGGTCCGCCAGGAGATCGGCGCCAGCATGGCGATGCGCAAGCGAGCGTCCTTCCCTGGTTCTGGATCAGGCGGCAAGGATGACGCCCTCGTCTGCCCGGAGCAGCAGCACATCGTTCTCGATGAGAGGCGCCGCGCCGATCGTCGAAAGAAGCGAACGGCAACCGGTTGCCTCCCTGGGTAGCTGCAGGCGTTGCCGCCGTCCGCCGAGATTGAGCGCTACAATCAGCCGCTGCGCACCCTCTCGACGCTCATAGGCGAGGACATCGCCGTCAGAGGCCAGCAGCGCGAAATCGCCGATCGCCAATGCCGGATGCGCACGCCTGACGGCCAGCAGCTGGTGATAAAGCAAGAGAATTGAAGCAGGGTCAGTCATCATCCGCGCAACATTCCGCGCCGGCCAATCGGAATTGAGCGGCAGCCAGGGCTCGACCGTGCTGAAGCCGGCATGTGCGCTTCCATCCCATGACATGGGCGTACGAACCGGATCCCGGCCAAGGCCGAGCCCGGGTTCACGCAGACCGCGCGGGTCGCGCATCTGTTCGAGCGGGATCGGGACATCACTCATGCCCAGTTCGTCAGCGTAATAGAGGGTCGGAGTGCCCCGTAGCGTCAGAAGCAGCATCGCCGCGACGCGGGCTTGAGCCTGTCCATGCCTGGCGGCGACGCGAGGCCTGTCATGGTTGCCGAGCACCCAGTTCGGCCAGCCGCCCGGCGGAAGGGCCGCTTCGTAAGTGGCGATGAGCGTGGCCAGCGCGCGCGCCTCCCACACAGCCTCGATCAGCTGGAAGTTGAAGGGCAAATGCATTTCCGGCCGTTCACGACCGTAATAGTGCATCAGGCGATCGACCGGCAGATAGATCTCGCCGATCAGCACGCGCTCACCCCGCCCGGCACTGCCGTAACTGTCGGCAATCGCGCGCATCTCGGCGGCGATCGCATGGACTTCGGGCTGATCGGTGGAATGGAGCTGGAGCACGCGGTGCATATCGCCGAGCGCGGGGTGATAGGCGGCGTTCGGCGGATTGTCCGGGAAGACTTCTGCCTTGATCAGGTGCCAGAGCACGTCGATGCGGAAACCGTCCACGCCACGGTCGAACCAGAAACGCATCACGTCGTACATCGCAGCCTGGACGGCCGGGTTGCGCCAGTTGAGGTCCGGCTGCTCCTTCAGGAAGGCGTGGTAATAATACTGGCCGGTGGCCTCGTCCCATTCCCAGGCCGAACCGCCGAAATCGCTCACCCAGTTATTGGGCGGGCCGCCATCGGCTGCGGCATCGCGCCAGAGATACCAGTCGCGTTTCGGATTTTCGCGCGAGGAGCGACTCTCAACGAACCAGGGATGCCGGTCGGAGCTATGGTTTGGGACGAAATCGAGCAGGACCCTGATCCCGCGCGCATGGGCGTGGGTGAGCAGAGCGTCGAAATCGGCGAGCGTGCCGAAGCGCGGATCGATGTCGCGGTAGTCGGCAACGTCATAGCCGAAATCGACCATCGGCGAGGGATAGATCGGCGAAATCCAGATCGCGTCGATCCCGAGGCCGGCGAGATAGTCGAGCCGCTGCCCGATACCCCTGAGGTCGCCCATGCCATCGCCATTCCCATCCTGAAAGGAGCGGGGGTAGATCTGGTAGATCACGCCGCTCTGCCACCATGGCGCGGTCATGGGAGCGGGATACCAGGAGCGGTCGCAACTGCGGCGCGGTCGAGCGCCTCCTTGTTCAGCCGCTGCTCCTTGAGCCTGGCGGTGTTGGCGTCGCGCGCCTGATTGACCGCGTCGGTCTCGGAGACGATCCGGTTGCGCGACAGGGATCGGGTTTGCGTCTTGAGGAATGCGGCCTCAGCCTGGACGCGGGCTCTGTTGCTCCTGGACAGGGTTTGCTCCTGATGGCGGTGCCGGCCGTCGCCGGCCAGCGGGTACGAAAAAGGCCAGGCGTTGAACCTGGCCCTTCCTTCCAACCTCATGAACGACACCAGTACATCCGTGGCTATCGGCGAGGCTGAATCTCGATTACGCGGCTTGCAGCTGCTCGGCCGCCATTTTGCCGGACTTGGCGTCGCGAACCGCTTCATAGCCAAGTTTCTGGCCTTCGACGATCTCGCGCATGCCAGCGCGTTCGACGGCGGAGATATGGACGAAGACGTCCTGGCTGCCGTCATCAGGCTGAATGAAGCCAAAGCCCTTGGTGGAATTGAACCATTTTACGGTGCCGGTGCTCATAACGAACTCTCCTTCTGGCAATACTTGTCGCCTACCGAGCGAATGCTCGATGGGTTCACCACGATTTTCGAAGGGGGTTCGTCAGGCGCGCGGAGGCGCGCGGAAAAAACAGCCAACAAATTATCGACAATTCGATAGTAAACGAATTGTCAAAAAAGTAAACAATAAGTTTCTTGTGACGAATAATTCACAAAAATGATGTCGCTCCCTAATTATTCCCTGACGTCGTTTCGGATTTCTGGAAGGAGGATTATTCACATTGCGACGAATAATTGCTCGCTACGCCGCGAAATATCGACGTCGATGATGCCGAAATTGATGAGGCGGCCTGGAAAACTTGAGAACCGGACGTGATGATCGGATGTTGATCGATCGCCACTGGGGCGAGGTGTCAAACGGTGTCGAGCGAGGTGAATCGCAGGTCCGTTCGCCCGCAGCCGTGCTCGCTGACGAGGAGCGCAGGCTGATCCGAGAAGCGACGAGACCTCATTGCAAATTCCAAAAACAGAATAATAAGGCGGTACGATGAAAATAAATAACCTGATCTGAAAAGGTGATACTGTCGGTCATCGGGAGATTTTTCTTCCGATCGGGAAACACAAATCTCATGAAAATTCCAGCAGAACTGAAGCCGGCCGCCTGGGGCGCCGTCGGCGGAGCCGTCGCGCTTGCAATTATTGGTTTCAGCTGGGGCGGCTGGGTCACGCAGGGTCGGTCGGAGCGCGACGCCACAGCGCGTTCCAACACTGCCGTGATCGCCGCTCTCTCACCGATCTGCGTGGTCAGGTTCCAGCAGCAGACCAACGCGACCGAACAACTTGCCGAACTGAAGAAGATCGGCTCCTGGCAGCAGGGCGATTTCATCGCGAAGGGGGGATGGGCGACAATGCCGGGTAGCTCGTCGCCCGATTCCGATGTCGCCAGAGCCTGCGCTGTCGCTCTCGGGCTTACCAAGACCTGAGGTCATTCCGGGGTCTGGATGCCGATCGCGGATCGATCGCAGCCGTTCGTCCGCGGTTGGGCCGCTTTCGATGCCGATCTGCGCGCGCGATGGCGATCGGCCGGTTCAGGTCGAGAACCAGATTTCGAGGCGCTTCTGCACGCCGCGCCACAAGCATCCCATAAGCCGCTGGGAGGGCGTTGCCGCGTCCACGCCGTCGTGAGGTTCGCCGTCGGTCCCGGATACCCGGCGCCCTTACGCCAGACCCATGCCGATCCGTATCGAACCCTTACGCCAAACCGGCCGAATCTGCGTCGGTGGTCGCACCCTTCCCGGAACGAGAACCTCGTTCCGGGGGCGGGGGCCCGCAGCGCCGCGCCACGATCGATGGTCTGATGTGTTGAGGTTTCCGATGGATCACTGGCTTCGCGGCATGTTCACCCCACTGGTGACACCCTTCAGCGGCGACACGCTGGACGAACCAGCCTTCCTGCGGCTGGTGGATTGGCAGATCCAGGAGGGGGCGGACGGCATCGTTCTCGGGACCGCCAGCGCCGAAGGCGCGACGCTGACGGACGAAGAGCGCATGCGCTTGCTCGGGCTGGCGCGGGCAGCAGCGGGGCCGGTCTATCCGATCATCGCGGCGGCCGGGTCGAATGCGACGGCGCAGAGCATCGCAGATGTCCGCAACGCCACCGCGGCGGGAGCCAATGCGATTCTTCTGCGTCTGCCCTACTACAACAAGCCGACCCAGGCCGGTCTCGTCCAGCACATCCTGTCGGTTGCCGCTGCAACCCCCTTGCCGCTGATCATCGACAATGATCCGGACCGCTGCGCCGTCGAGCTCGCGCCCGAGACATTGGCCGAACTGGCCGCGACGCCGACAATCATGGCGGTCCTCGAGCGCCGCGGCGACGTCGCGCGCTGCGACCGGATCATGCGCAGCTGCAGCCGGCATTTCATGCGCCTGACCGGTGCGGGCGACACCATCCCGGCCTACCTTGCCTCGGGCGGTTGTGGCGCAATCACCAGCATCGGCAACCTTGCGCCGCGCCTGCTCGGCCGGATCAGGGACGCATGCCGCGCCGGCTCCTTCGAGCAGGCGCAAATCCTGCAGCGCCGCTTGATTCCGATTCTGAGCCTGGTCGGCCGGGAACCAGACCCGGTCGCCATCAAACTGGCATTGTCGCTTCAGCATCCCGGCATCGGCCCTGCCTGTCGGCTGCCTCTGGTCGCGGCGGCGTCTTCTCTCGTCGAGGACCTGACATACGCGCTCGACGATTTGCCCCGGCCGATCAATGGCCGCTCGGTCCATCGGCTTTCCGCTGCTTGATCGAGCGGCCCGGCCCTAACGTCTCAGGATACACGCAACGCGCGATCCTGCCGCCGTTTCCAGCAGGGGCGGGCGGGTCGCGCTGCAGCGCTCGATCCGGATCGGGCAGCGGCTGACGAAGGGGCAGCCCGGCGGCGGCGAGAGCGGGCTCGGCAGGTCTCCCGTCAGGATGATCTTCTCGCGCCGGCGTTGCAGCAGCGGGTCCGGCAGCGGGATCGCCGAGAGCAGCGCCTGCGTATAGGGGTGCTGCGGCGCCTCGAACATCACATCGATCGGCCCCCTTTCCATGACCGAGCCGAGATAGAGCACCATCGCCTCGTCGGCGATATGCCTGACCACCGAGAGGTCATGCGAGATGAAGAGATAGGCCAGGTCGAGATCGCGCTGCAGCTCCAGCAGCAGGTTCAGCACCTGCGAGCGGATCGAGACATCGAGCGCCGAGACCGGCTCGTCGAGGATGAGCAGGCGCGGCGACAGCGCGAGCGCACGGGCGATCACGACGCGCTGGCGCTGGCCGCCCGAGAGCGCGCTCGGCAGGCGCTCGGTGAAGGCTGCCGGCAGCCCGACCCGGTCGAGCAGCTCGGCCACCCGCTTTCGCCTGTCGCTGCGCGTCCAGCCGGCGATGGCGAGCGGCTCGCTGATGCTGGCTTCGATGCTCATCTTCGGATCGAGCGCGGCGCTCGGGTCCTGGAAGACGATCTGGATCTCCTGCGCCAGCGCAGCGCGCTCGCGCCCCTTGAGCCCGGTGATGTCGCGACCATCGAACGCGACCGTGCCGCCCGTCGCCTGTTCGAGGCCGATCACGGCATAGGCGGTCGTGGATTTGCCGCAGCCGGATTCGCCGACCAGCGCCAGCGTGCGGCCGGCCGCGACGTCGAAGGAGACGCCGTCCACCGCCTTGACCACGCCGCCGGGCACACCGACGCCGCGACGCAGCTTGAAATGGACCTTGAGATCGCGAACCTGGAGCAGCGTCATGCCAGCGCCTCGACCTGGTCCGAATGCCAGCAGGCGGCGCGATGGGCTTTGCCGACGGAGCCGAGAGGCGGCGGCGCCAGGCAGGCTTCGTCCGCGAGCGGGCAGCGCGTCCGGAAACGGCAGCCATCGGGCCAGGATCCAGCGCTCGGAACCATGCCCTCGATCGTGCGCAGCACCGCCTTGCGCGTACCCTGCAGCGTCGGAATCGTGGCGAGCAGCAGCTTGGTATAGGGGTGGCGCGGCGCGGCGAAGATCGGCTCGACTGCGCCGCTCTCAACGATGCGGCCGCCATACATCACGCAGACATCGTCGGCGAGATCGGCGACGACACCCATGTCATGGGTGATCAGCACGATCGCGGTACCGACCTCCTCGCGCAGGCGGCGCATCAGGTCGAGGATCTGGGCCTGGATCGTCACGTCGAGCGCCGTCGTCGGCTCGTCGGCGATGAGCAGGGCCGGGCGGCAGATCAGCGCCGAGGCGATCATGATGCGCTGGCACATCCCGCCCGAGAGCTCGAACGGATATTGCCGCGCGCGCCTGGCCGCATCGGGGATGCCGACACGCGTCATCATCGCGATCGCCTCCTCGCGTGCGGCCCTGGCCGAGAGGCCGCGATGCAGGATCAGCGCCTCCTCGACCTGCTCGCCGACGCGCATCAGCGGGTTCAGCGACGCGACCGGCTCCTGGAAGATGATCGTTGCCTCATTGCCCCTGACGTCGGAGAGCGCGGCCTCGCCAATCCGCGACAGGTCACGCCCGTTGAGCCGGATCGCGCCGCCCTTGAACCGGGCCGCCTTCGGCAGCAGGCCGAGCACCGAGAGCGCGGTCAGGCTCTTGCCGCAGCCGGATTCCCCGACGATGGCGAGGATCCGGCCGGCCCCGACCGCGAGCGAGACATGGTCGATGATGCGGTTGCCGTCGATCTCGACGACGAGATCCTCGATCGCCAGGACGGGGGCGCCGCTCGTGCTCATGCGGTTGCCGCCACGACCGCTGCCCAGGCGCTGGTCGGGTGGGCCATGCCGATGAAGCCGCCTGAGGGAGAGGTCATCACCGCCGAGGGAATCGAGAAATTCACGGGGTAGAGCGTGTCCTCGACGATCTCGACCGGGAAGGCTGTGGCGACGGTCGCGGCGACATCGGGTTCGGCGCGGGCGTCGATCTTGATGCGCGGCGTCGAGGCATCGATTCGCGGGCGATGGAAGGCCTCCTCCAGGGACAAGCCGAGATCGGCGATGCCTGAGATGAGCTGGAGCACCGTCGGGAAGATCGTGCGCCCGCCCGCCGCGCCGATGGCGAGCACGGGCCGCCCGTCCTGGCTGAGCACCAGCGGGCACATATTGGCGAGCGGCTTCTGCCCGGCTGCGATGCTGTTCGGCTGGCCGGGGCGGGGATCGAACCACATCATGCCATTGTTCATGATGATGCCGGCATGGGGCAGCGCGACCTTGGCGCCGAAGCGCGAGAGCAGGGTGTTGGTCAGCGAGACCATGGTGCCGTCGCGATCGACCACGCTGACATGGGAGGTGCAGCCCGCCTGTGGCGTCGCGGCATGGCCGAGCGTGGTCAGGCGCGTGGCATAGGCTTCGCGGATGGCGTTGGCATAGAGCAGGGCCCGTTGCGCCGGCGAGGTCTCGCGCGAGAGCGGGCCGGACGCGAGACGCCCCGCCGCATCGAGGAAGCTCGGCCCGCCGCTCAGGCCGGGAATGGCGGCGATGTCGAAGTCGCGATAGCGCCCGGTCAGCGCCGGCGCCCAGGTGACGTCATAACCCGCGAGATCGCCGGGCCGGATGGCCGAGCCGCCGGCCTGCAAATCGGCCGCGATCACGCGCGCCGTCTCGCCCTCGTAGAAATCGCGCGCACCGGATTTCGCCAGCCGCCGGAGCAACGCCGCCTTCTGCGCCATCGGCTTGAAGCGCCGTGTATCCGCCCCGGCCTTGGGCGCGTGGCCATTGTCGAGCAGCAGGGCCGCAAGCACCGGATCGCGGGCGATGCCGGCTGCTTCGATCGCGATGCAGAGCGCCGCGAACCAGTCGATCTCGAGCCCGCGCTCGGCATGCTCGATCGCCGGCTGCAGCGCCTCTTCCCAGGACAGGGTGCCATGGCGCTCCAGCGCCGCGGCGAAGCCCGCGACCGCGCCGGGAACGCAGATCGCACCATAGCCGGAGACGTTGCGGTCCCCCACCACGGAGGGCCAGGCGAACCAGTTGCCAGACTGGGCATCGGTGAGCGGATAATCCGCCGGGTCGATGCCGCCGGGCGCGCGGACATTGAAATCGAGCGTCTCGGTCGCGCCGGTCCTGCCGTCGGCATGGACGAGAAAGCCGCCGCCGCCGACGCCGGAGAGCCAGGGCTCGACCGTGCTGAGCACGAGCGCGGTGACGACGGCCGCATCCATCGCATTGCCGCCGCGCGAGAGCACGGCCGCGCCGGCCTCGGCCGCGTGCCGGTTCTGTGCGGCGACGAGGCCACGGGCCGAATGGACGGCGGGACGGCGGACGGTGAAGGTCTGCATCAGCGCGGCGTCTTGAAGCGCCGCGGCGCGCTCGCTTCGGGCAGGCGCAGCGGCACGCTGAAGCGCTGGGCATTGGCGCTTGCGGCATGATGGGCCGCGAGTTCGCCGACAGTCGCGATCCAGACGCCGGGCGATGAGGTCACCGCGTCGAGCAGCCGCTCCAGCATCCGAACCCGTCCGGCCCGGCCGGAAATCCAGTCATGGATCGTCAGCATCATCATGCGGCCCTCGCGATGCAGCATATGCCACTCGTCGAGCCAGGCCTCGAGGATGCCCCCCTGTGGCGATGGCGGAGCCCGGTCGGTCAGGCTTCCGGTGAAGCGGAAATAGACCGCATCATCGACCGCCCAGAGCACCGGCACCTGCGTGACGCCGTCGATCGTGTAGGGATGGTCGAAGCCCATCAGCGAGCTGTCATAGAGGCCGCGCCGCTTCACCTCCGCCAGCATGGCCGGCGTCATCTCCCAGGCCGGCGAGCGAAAACCCTTCGGCATGATGCCGGCCTGGGCTTTGAACAGCGCCAGCGATTCATCGAGCGCGCGGGCGAATTCGTCGGGACCGGCCTCGGTCGCGATCTCGTGGAAATAGCCGTGCAGGCCGATCTCGTGGCCGCGCTCGACGAAGGCCGGCAGCAGTTCCGGATGGTTCTTCGCCACCAGGCCCGGCACGAACATCGTCGCCTTGATGCCGTAGCGGTCGAGCAGGTCGAGGATGCGCCAGATGCCGATGCGCGGGCCGAACAGCCGCTGCTCGATCTGGCCGAGCGTGGCGGGCGCGCCCTCGGACAGGTTCCAGAGATAGGGGCTCTCGGCATCGACATCGATGCTGAAGCAGAAGGCGCTGCTCTTGCCTTGCGGCCATTCGTAATCGGAGACGGGAAAGCGCGCAGGCGCAAGGGAGGTTGTCATCTCATCCTCCACTAGAGCGGGTTCTTCTTGTCCTGATGCACGGCGAGCGAGCCGATGGAGTTGCCTCCGTCGATCGTCAGGGTCGCGCCGGTGGCATAGGCCGAGGCGCTGCTGGCGAGATAGAGCAGGCCATTGCCGACATCCTCGCGCGAGGACGGGCGGCCGAGCGGGATCTGGGAGATCGTGCTCTGGATATGCGCCTCGGTCAGGTCGCTGACCTTGCTGCCGGCGGCGAAGCCGGGCTCGAGCGCATTCACGCGGATGCCGAACTCCGCGAGCTCGACGCCAAACCCCTTGGTGAGCCGGTCAAGCGCGGTCTTGGAGGTGCAATAGGGCACGACGGTGCGCCGTATCTTGCGCGAGGCGCCCGACGAGATGTTGATGATCGAGCCCTTGACGCCCTTGCGCACCATCTGCGTCGCGATCTCGCGGGTCAGGATGAAGGGTGCGCGCAGGTTGACCGAGAAGATCCGGTCGAACTCTTCCGTCGAGGTGTCGAGCAGGAAGCCGCTGGGATAGATGCCGGCATTGTTGACGAGGATGTCGACCGCGCCCCAGCGCGTGCCGATCTCGGCCGCAAGCGCCTTGATCGAGGCCTCGTCGGTCAGGTCGGCCACCTTGGTGAAGCTGTCGCCACTGAGGCCGAGCGATGTCGCAAAGGCCTCGAGCTCGTCCGCTCGCGCGTCGGTCAGCGCCAGCACGGCTCCGGCCTCGTGCAGCGTCTCGGCAATCCAGCGCCCGATCACGCCGCAGGCGCCGGTGACGAGCGCCCGTTTTCCCTTGATGTCGTCGAACATGGTCGTGATCCCTAGCGGAAACGGGGGTCGAGGCGGTCGCGCACGGCGTCGCCCGTCAGGTTGACGGCCAGCACGAGCACGAAGAGACAAAGCCCGGGGAGGGTCGCTGCCCACCAGGCAGTCGCGACATAGTTGCGGCCGGTCGAGAGCATCGCCCCCCAGCTCGCCGTCGGTGGCTGCACGCCGAGCCCGAGGAAGGACAGGCCCGCCTCGAACAGCACCATCAGCCCGAATTCGAGCGTCGCGACGACGCTGACCGCGCCGATGATGTTGGGCAGGATATGGCGGAACAGGATGCGCCCCGCGCCGGCGCCCATCAGCGCCGCGAGCCGCACATAGGGCATCGTCGCGACCGAGAGCGTCTGGCTGTAGGCGACGCGGGCGTAGCGCGGCCAGCGCGTCAGCGCGAGCACCATGATGACGTTGACGAGGCTCGGGCCCAGCACCGCGACGGTGATGATCGCCAGCAGCACGGCCGGGATCGAGAGGAAGACATCGACGACGCGCATCACCGCGATCTCGACGAGCCCGCGCCGATAGCCCGCGATCATGCCGAGCACCGTGCCGACGGTGCCCGACAGGATGACCGAGGCGAAGGCGACGATCAGCGAGACGCGCGCGCCGTGGATGATCCGGCTGAGCAGGTCGCGGCCGAGCTCGTCGCTGCCGAGCCAGTAATGGAAGCTGCGCGAGACGGTGCCCGGCGGCTTCAGGCGGCCGGCCAGGTTCTGGGCGTTGGGGTCATAGGGCGCGAGCCAGGGTGCCAGGATCGCAGCCAGCACCACCAGCGCGATGACCGCGACCGGCCACCAGCGGCTGAGCGCGAGGCGGCGCGGGCGAGCGGGAGGCGCAGCGATCGCGCTCATCGCGTCCCTTCCAGCACGATGCGCGGATCGATGATGCTGTAGAGCACGTCCGAGAGCAGGTTCAGCAGGACGGTGACGAAGGCCCCCATCAGCACGACGCCCTGCACGATCATGAAATCGCGGGCCAGGATCGCCTGCACCGTGACCTGGCCGATGCCGGGCCAGGCGAACACCGTCTCGACGATCACCGCGCCGGCGAGCAGGTTCGAGATTTCCAGCGCCGCGACCGTGATCAACGGGATCGAGGCGTTGCGGGCGACATGGCGCAGCAGCAGCCGGCCGGTGCGGACCCCGCGCGAGCGGGCGGTGCGGGCATAGTCCTTCGAGAGTTCGTCGAGCAGGGCCGAGCGCGTGATCCGCGCAAAAGTCGCCATGCTGAGCAGGCCGAGCGCGAAGGAGGGCATGATGAGATGCGAAAGATCGCCGGTGGAGGAGGGCGGCAGCCAGCCGAGCAGCACCGAGAAGACCAGGATCATCAGGATGCCGCTCCAGAAGGTCGGCATGCTCTGGGCCGCCAGCACGATGCCGGAAGCGGCCTTGGCGATCGGCCGGTCGCGAAACACCGCGAGCAGGATGCCCATCGGCACGCCGATGCCGCAGGCGACGACGAGCGCGCCCGCCGCCAGCATCAGGGTGTAGGGCAGGCGCGAGGCAATGATGGTCAGCACCGGCACGCGCTGCACCACCGACTGGCCGAGATCGAAGCGGGCGAGATCGGCCAGGAAGTCGAGATATTGCACCAGGAGCGGCCGGTCGAAGCCGAGCGCATGGCGCAGCGCCTCGACATCGGCCTTGGTCGCGGTCTCCGGTACCAAGAGATAGGTCGGGTCGCCGGTCAGGCGCTGGACGAAGAAGATCAGCGTCACCACCCCGAGGATGGTGACGAGCGCCTGTCCGGCACGCCTGAGGAGAAAGCCCTGCACGAAGCCTCAGTCCACCCAGCTCATGCGGTTCAGGAACATGCTTTCATTCGGCGTCGGCTTGAACTGCAGGTTCTTGGTTGCGCCGTAGAGCACGGCGGCCTGATAGAGCGGCACGAGCGGGGCTTCCGTGGCGATGATCTCGTGGACCTGCTTGTAGGCGGCGAGCCGCTTGTCCTTGTCGAGGGTCTGGCGCGCCTCCTCGAGCAGGCCATCGGCCTTCGGGTTGCGATAGGCCGACCAGCCGCTGCTCTTGTGGACCAGCGGGAAGAGCACGCCATCGGCATCCTGGCAGGCGCAGGACCAGCGCCCGAAGCTGAGCGTCGAGGTGGCCTCGGGGCCGGCCTGCGAGCGCTTGAGATAGGTCGCCATGTCGGACATCGCGATCTTGACGGTGAAGCCGGCATCAACGAGCTGCTGCTGGATCGCCTGGACGATGCGCTGATCGAAGACCGGGGCGGTCGCGAGCTCGATCTCGGCCTTCGCCGCGGGGCCGGCCTCCGCGACCAGGGCCTTGGCCTTGGCGAGGTCGAAGCTCGGGCCGGTCATGCCCTCGATCCAGCCGAAGCTTGCCGGCGTCAGCAATTGCGAAACGGGCTTGTCGAAGCCGCCGAGCAGGCCGTCGACCATGCCCTCCTTGTCGATGGCATAGGCTGCGGCCAGGCGCAGCTTGACGTTGTCGAAGGGCGGCTTGGTGGTGTTGAGACGCAAATAGGCGACGCGCTCGGTCAGGCCGATCAGAGCCTTGGCCTTGGCCGCCGATTTGAGCTGGCCCGCCTGGTCGCTGTCGAGCGTGACGCCGAGATCGCTGGTGCCGGCCTGGAGATTGGCGACCCGGGTCGCTCCGTCCGGCACGGCACGGAAGATCACTGCCGGGAACGGCCCCTTCACGCCCCAATAGGCATCGTTGCGGGTGAGCGAGACCTGCACACCGCGCTGCCAGCCCTCGAACTTGTAGGGGCCGCTACCGACCGGCTTCAGGTTGAAGGCGTCCTTGCCGACCGCCTCGACGACCGCCTTCGGCACGATCGAGAGCTTGACCAGCTGGGCGAGCAGGGCTGGATAGGCGCCGTTGGTGGTGAGCTTCACCTTCGTCGGCGACAGCGCGACGGCCTCGGTGATCTTGTCGAACTGGCCCAGCTGCGGGCTGCCGAATTTCGGGTCGGTGATGCGCTTGACGCTGTAGGCGACATCCTCGGCGGTCAGCTTCGAGCCGTCATGGAAGAGGATGTCGGAACGCAGATCGAATTCGATCTCGGTGTCGGAGAGGTATTTCCAGCTCGTCGCGACCTGCGGAACGATCTCGCCCTTGTCGTCGCGGGTGACGAGATTGTCGAAGATGTTGCGGTAGACATAGTAGCTGTCGGGGTTCCACTGCACCTGCGGATCGAGCGATGACGGCTCGTTGACGAGGTCGACGACGAAGCGCTCCTTCGAGGCCTGGGCGGGAGCGGCGGAGAAAGCGAGCGCCGCGGCGAGCGCAGCAAGACGAGCATTCCGTGAGAGAGGGGTCATCGCTGCTGCTCCTTCGAGAGGGGGCGGGGCTGTTCGGTCGTGATGGTTGCGGTCCGTCTCGTGCGTCGCGCCGAGCGGACGAGCGGCTGCGCAGGCCGGGCTGCCGCCAGCATCAGGCCCTGCGCGAGTGCCTCGCTGAAGCGCCGGTGCTCCGCCGCGATGGCGAGGCTCGCCGCCTCCGCATCGCCTGCGGCAAGCGCGCTCACCAGATCGCCGAGCTCAGCCGGCGGAATCGGGTGGCCGGCGAGGTCGAGCATGCGCACGATCCGGTCGGCATGGTCCCAGATGTCGCCGAGCCAGCGGCGGGCCAGCGGACCCGTTGCCGCCGCCAGCAGGTTGCGCAGCTGCCGTTCGGCGGAGCGCGCGGTCGAGAGCGCAACCGGCTCAGTCCGGCCCGAGACAGAGTCCATCACGCCGAGCAGCGCGGCCAGTGCGGCCTGTGTCTGCCCACTCGGCTGCAGCGTCGCCAGCGAGGGCTCCAGCCTGCGGCGGCCGTCCAGCACAGCTGCGACCAGGGCGCCATCGACGGGCGCGATCTGCCAGCCCTGGCGGGCGTGCCGGTCGACGAAGCCGGCCACTGACAGTTCCGTCAGCGCGACGCGGATGCCGGCGCGTCCGAGCGCGAAGCGCTCAGCCAGGGCAGCCTCATGCACGAATGCGCCCGGCGCGAGCTCGCAAGAGACGACCGCCTTGCGCAGCCGCCGGGTCGCGACATCGAGCTGCGTTTCCGCAACCGGAAGCGACGGGGCTGGCGCGAAGGCGGGCGAGGTATCGAGCATGGCAGGCATGCTGGATCAGCTTCTGAGATTTCACAAGTGCTTTGTGACATCTCAAATGACATTCCATCGAAACGCCGGGAACCCAGCGGTCAGCGTGACACGAGCTCGAAATGCGAGCGGTCCATGTGCTTGTAGCCGCGGAAGCGGCCACCCCAGCGCAGCGACAGGCCCAGTTCGGTGGCGGCCCGCTTCAGCGCCACCGCGATCCGGTTCTGGGCATTCGGATCGAAGATCACCCGGCCCTCCGCATCGAGCGGCCACAAATCCACTGCGAGCCCTGAGCGGTGCGAGCTTGCATGCGTCCTGGACCAGCCCCAGGCGACCGCCCGGCGTTGCAGCTTGCGGTCGCGTCGCCCCGAGCCGATCACGAAACGCAGGCCGGGATTCTCGGCCTGCGCGGTGCGCACCACCCTGGCGAGCGCTGGCTGGATCGCCCGAAGATTGGCTTCATGGTTCCCGACCGGGTCGGGGTTCCAGGCGCGGAACATCGCCAGCTGATCCCGCCCGTATTCATCCCGGGCCGGAATCCGCGCATAGACGGCGCCCGGTCCGTACAGGGCAGGGGCGGGGGCGTCCGGAGCTGCCCGCAATGCGCTGCTGGCCTGGCCATGGGCACTGCCAAGCCAGCCGACACCGAAGAGCGCAATGGCGAGCAATCCGAGGCGGAGGGAGCGTGCATGTGCAGGCATGCCTGCACAATCGCAGCCGAACGCTGCCAAGGGAAGGCGGCTTGAGTTCTCGTGCCGCCTGTCCCAGGCTTTGGGAATGAGCGCCGATCTTGAGCCTTCCGATGTGCCCGGCACGGCTGAACCGTCCCCACTGAGGGGCGATGTCCGGACCGTGCTCAAGGTCGATGTCATGGTCATCGGCGCCGGCCAGGCGGGGCTGTCCTCCGCCTATCACCTGCAGAATCTCGGCCTCGCCGCGGGCAGGAACTATCTCGTCCTCGACAAGTCCCCGGAATCAGGCGGCGCTTGGCAATATCGCTGGCCCACGCTGACCCTGAGCACGGTCAACCGGATCCATGACCTGCCGGGCATGCAGTTCTCCGATGTGATCGAGCCCGGTCTCACGGAAGTGAGGGCTTCCGAGGCTGTTCCCCAGTACTACGCAGCCTACGAACGCAAGTTCCGGCTGCCGGTCTATCGCCCGGTGGCGGTCAAGGTCGTCTGCGACCGCGGTGACCGCTTCAGGATCGAGACCGATCGCGAAACCTTCTCGGCCCGCGGCATCATCAATGCCACCGGCACTTGGGAGACCCCCTATATTCCGGGGTATCCGGGAGCCGATCGCTTCCTGGGCCGGCAGCTTCATACGCGCGATTACCGCACGGCCGACGAATTCGCCGGCAAGCATGTCATCGTCGTCGGCGGCGGCATTTCAGCTCTGCAGTTGCTCGATGAGATCTCCCGCGTCACCTCGACCACCTGGGTGACCAGGCGCGAGCCGCAGTTCCGGGAGCGCCCCTTCACGGCGGAGGATGGGCGGGCCGCCGTCGCGATTGTCGAAGACCGGGTCAGGCAGGGCCTGATCCCCGGTTCCGTCGTGTCGGTGACCGGGATTCCGTTGACACCGGCCTTGCTCGCTGCCCGCGAGCGCGGCGTGCTGCAGCGCTTGCCGATGTTCAGCGAGATCACCGAACAGGGTGTGCGCTGGGCTGATGGGGCTGAACAAAGGGCCGATGTCATTCTCTGGTGCACCGGCTTTCGCAGCTCGCTCGACCATCTGGCGCCGCTGCAGATCCGGGAGGAGAAGGGCGGCATCGTCATGACCGGCCGGCTCGCGACCCAGATCGCCAAGGACCCCAGGATCCATCTGGTCGGCTATGGTCCGTCAGCCTCGACGATCGGCGCCAATCGGGCGGGCGCCGCTGCCGCGCGCGAACTTGCGGATTATCTCGGCCTCGTCAGCTAAAGCATCGGCCCGAAAAGTGGATTGCGGTTTTCGGGGCAAAGCCGATGCAAACACAAAGGGTTAGATCATCGGCCCGAAAAGGGATCATTCCCGTTTCATTTCGCCCGTTTCATTTCGATCAACTGGATCAGATTCCCGCAGGTATCGTCCAGGACCGCCATGCGCACAGGTCCTGCATCCATCGGTTCCAACGTGAACACGACCCCGCGCTCGCGAAGTCTTGCAAACGCCGCATTCAGACCCTGGACCTGGAATGAGGTTGCGGGAATGCCGTCCTTGACGAGAGCGTCCTTGTAGGGCTTGACCGCCGGATGCTCGCTCGGCTCGAGCAGCAGTTCCGTCCCCCCAGGGTCCTCTTGCGACACCATCGTCAGCCAGCGGTGGTCCCGACGGGAACATCATTCTTCACGATGAAGCCGAGCGTATCGGTGTAGAAGCTCAGGGCCTTGGCCTGGTCGTCAACAAAGACGCTGGTCACATAGATTCGCATGGTGAGTGCCTTGGAGCTGCTTCTTGAGGAATGGGTTCTGGTTCGCCCCCTCAATGAGGGGGCCTGTCCCGCCCTTTTTGCGAGCATGTCGAGCTTTGTCGGGAGAGGTTGTCCGATCTGTCGTTGCCTCCATTGGTGCTCCACAATCCAGGAGTATACAACCTGGACGGGAAGGCCCGGGCGGCCGAGCCGGCACTCCTGTGCCGATCGCATTCAGTCAGGTCGGCGCTCGATCGTCGCTGGGGCCTTGCGTTGACCGGGCCGGTTCATACCTTCCAATAGACGCAGCCAATCTCGGTCGGTCGGCGCGTCTCGCTTTGGTTCGGCCTCCATTCGGGATGGAACGATGAGAATCGGCCCGATCTTGCACTCCATCGTGGGCGTTCGGTCGTCCATTCCCGCCGATGCCTTCACGGCCTCCGCGCTGGGCACAAGGAGGGAGGGCAGCGGCGTGGTCATTCGCGACAACGGGCTGGTGCTCACCATCGGCTACCTCATTACCGAGGCCGAGGACGTCTGGCTGACGACCCGGACCGGACGCGTGGTTCCCGCGCATGCGCTGGCCTATGACCAGGAGACCGGCTTTGGCCTGGTGCAGGCGCTTGAACGGCTCGATCTGCCTGCCGTCGCGTTCGGCGCCGCCACTGATGCCGCAATCGGCCAGGACGTCGTGCTTGCAGACGGCATCGGGCAAGTCGTACAGGCCAGCATCGTGGCCAAGCAGGAATTCGCCGGCTACTGGGAATATCTGCTCGACGAAGCCATTTTTACCGCGCCGGCGCACCCGTCCTGGGGAGGCGCGGCGCTGATCGGACCGGATGGAAAGCTTCTGGGCATCGGCTCGCTGCATCTGCGGATGGGCCGGGCCGGCGAGATCTTTGACGTCAACATGGCCGTGCCGATCGATCTGCTCCCGCCGATCCTCGACGATCTGCTCGCCCGCGGCCGGGTGGACAAGCCGCCACGCCCTTGGCTCGGTGCGTTCTCGGCCGAGAGCAACGGCGAGGTCGTGGTGATGAGCGTGACTGAGGGCGGGCCGGCAGCCCAGGCGGGCCTGCGCCCCGGCGACATCATCTCGGATGTTCGCGATGGCGAAATCGATGGCCTGGCCGATTTCTACCGGAAGCTCTGGGCGAGCGGCCCAGCAGGCGCGGAGGTCCCGATCAGGGTCGTCCGCGATGGCCGCGAGACATGGCTCCGCATCAGATCGGCCGACCGGGCCAGCTTCCTGAAGAAGCCGCACTTGCAGTGAGTGGGCGAAGCGGGCCGGGAGCCGGCCTCGGCGCGTCGGTTCTTGTTTCCGGAATCCCGCTGCGCTGCATCGCGAGGGTGGGAACCAGGCTCTCGCAGCGCTATACTTCGTCAGGTCATTTGGCCGGTTCGGAAGAGGTTTGCTCGCGCTGGCCTCGGCCGGACGGTGTTATGATCTTGCCGGTTCTCACTTGGTCCAGTTCCTCAGGCGGAGACGCTTCGTATGGCAAATGGATTACGGCCCCCGGTCTCGCCAGGCGAACTGGCGCCTGATTTCGTGCTCCCCACGGTCGATGGTAGCGGGATCGCGTCACTCTCCGATTACCGCGACAGGCGCTCGGTGTTCCTTGCGCTGTTCGTGGGGCTGTGGTGCCCGTTCTGCCGGCGGGCGATCGCGCACATGGCGGCGACCGATCGTGAGCTCAAGGCCATCGGCGTGGAAACGCTCGGGATTGTGGCAACGCCGCTGGAGAATGCGCAGCTCTACTTCAGGTTTCGCCCGAGCAACCTGCGCCTGGCGGTCGATCCGGAGCTCTCGACCCATCGCGCCTATGGTGTGCCGAAGCCGCCCGCGACCCCGGAACTGCTGCAGGCCTTTGCGACGCTCCGGATCAATCCGAATGATGAGTTCCCGCAGCCCCTGCCGATCAAGGAGGCGGCCGACCTGCTGACCAGGCTCGACGGCCACAGGGAGACCCCGACCGACCGCGCCGACATGGAGCGGCAATGGCCCCAGCTCAAGGGCCAATTCCTGATCGATCCGCATGGGATCATCCGCTGGGCGAACATCGAATGCGCAGCAGAAGGGCTCGCGGGGATCGGAAAATTCCCCTCGACGGCCGAAATCCTCGCTGCAGCGCGAGCCCTCTTTGCGTCCGAACCGGGGGGCACGCAGGCTCACTAAAGCATCGGCCCGAAAAGTGGATTGCGGTTTTCGGGAAAGCCGATGCAAACACAAAAGGTTAGACCATCGGACCGGATACGATTTCCGGTCCGATGGTCTAGACGAAGAACAGGCGCAGACGCGGTGAGCCGTGGTGATCACGCCTGCTCGCGCTCCAAACCCTATCTCCGCTCTTGGGCGGGTCGCTGGCGGCCGGAGGCGCTGGATTGCGGACCCGCCGATCCGTCCGCTGAGGCTTTCCGCCATTTCCGGCTCAACGTCGAAGCAGATGACGTGGCGATGAACCATGGAAGCCGGAGCGTGATGACAAGGCCAGGCGCCGTAGCGCGCGCAGAGCGTCCGTTGATCCGCAGGGCTGCGAAAGGCCCCTTGGGCCGGCGCGTTGATGCCTAGCATAGCGAATATCTATTTGCCGCTTGGCGAGCGACCCCGAACAATCGTCGCTGCATTCAAAGGCAAATGCCTCCCCCGGGGCTTTGCCCCGTTCGAGGCCGGGATATCGCCCGCCTGCGTCAGGAAAGTAAGATACCAATGGTCCCTGCGGATACCCGGATCGACATCGAACGCTTCTGGGCCACGATCGAGCGCTCGGCCGAGATCGGCCCGGGTCGGCCGGGCGGGCTCTCGCGGCTGGCTCTGTCCGATGCGGACAAGCAGATGCGTGACGAGTTCGCCAGCTGGTGCCGTGACGGAGGCCTCAGCCTGCGGATCGATGGAATCGGCAATATCTTTGCCCGCCGGGCTGGAACAGATAATGGCCTGCCTCCCGTGGTCATCGGCAGCCATCTCGATACGCAGATCAATGGCGGCCGCTTCGACGGCATCGCCGGCGTACTGGCTGGGCTTGAGATCTGCCGCAGCCTCGACGCGATCGGCCATCGGACGCGCCGGCCCATCGAGGTCGTCAATTGGACCAACGAGGAAGGCGGGCGCTTCTCGCCGCCGATGGTCGGCTCCGGCTGTTTCGTCGGCGCCTATCCGCTCGACTGGGCAAGGGGACGCATGGATGACGACGGCAAGTCGATCGGCGAGGAATTGGCGCGCATCGGCTATCGCGGGGAGATGGAGCCGACCCCGCACGCCTTCGATGCTTACTTCGAGTTTCATATCGAGCAGGGTCCGCATCTCGACCGGGAGGGCATGCAGGTTGGTGTCGTGACTGGCGGCTATCCGTCGACCGGCATGTTGGTCGAGTTCCGCGGGGAAACGGCCCATACCGGCCCTTGGCCGATGGAGCGACGCAAGAACGCCCTGGTGGCGGGGGCCAGGCTGCTGGTCGCCGTCGACGATCTGGGCTGGCAATATGCCGGAAGCGGCGGCAAGGCCACGGCGGCGCGACTTGTCGCCTGGCCCAACAAGCCCGGCATCTTATCCGACTGGGCACAGGCCGTTTGCGACGTCCGCCATCCCGACGGGGAGACCGCAGCCGTCATGGCGGAGCGCATGCGCCGGGCGATTGGCGAGTCGGCGGCTCGCGCCGGCTGCACGGCCGAGATTCTCGACAGCTGGAACTGGGGCGGCGACATCTTCGCGGCGGATCTGGTCGACGAGATACGCGCCAATTCACTCGCCTTCGGCTACCGGACGAAGGACATCCACAGCCAGGCCGGGCATGACGCCTATTTCGTGGCGCGCCACGCGCCGGCTGCAATGATCTTCGCTCCGTGCAGAAACGGCATCACGCACAACAACCTGGAGCTCTGCACCAGGGACGATCTCGAGCCTGGGCTGAACGTCCTCTTGCAGAGCGTCCTGGCCCGGGCGGACCGCTAGATGATCTACCTCCAGTGTTTGCATCGGCTTTCCCGAAAACCGCAATCCACTTTTCGGGCCGATGCATTAAAGGGGAAGGTCAAGCATATCGGGCACGCCGCCTTCGGCGGCGGGGTCATCGCCCAGTTCTTCACTTGCCAGCTCGGACTCGAACAGCTGCAGGAACGCCGTTTCGGCAGCGCTCATCGCCATGGTGGGGCTGGTCACGAAATACAGATCGGCACCAAGCCCGTTGCCCGCCGATGACAGGTTCCACAGCGTGCCCGCCTCAACGGCATCCGAGACGGAGGCCAAGGGCAGAATGCCGATGCCCAGGCCGGCAGCGATCAAGCGCGCCACCTCTTCCAGGTTCGGGCTGGAGGCGACGGTTCGGCGGCCGAGGCCAGCTCCCTCGCGCAGCGAGACCATCGGCTCGAGGGCACCGTCCTGGCCGCAAGCCAGCGCGATGAAGGCCTCGTCCTTCAGTTCATCCAGGCCGACATCGGAGCGGCCATAGAGCTCATGATCGCGTCCGCACAGGATGCCGAACTCTTCCCGCAAGAGCAGCCGGCAGGTCAGGCCGGCCAGCGGATTCGGGAGCAGGCAGAGGCCGAACGGGCTGAGTTTCTGCGAGACCGAGCGGACGATATCCTGGCTGGTCGCGACATCGATCCGGACCGTGACACCCGGGTGCCGGCGGCTGAGGCTGGTCAAAGCCCGGTCGAACGCCGGCAGGACGACATGAGTGACGACCTGGATACGGACGAGCCCTGTCAGCTCGTCATGTGCCTCCGACAGCTTCTCACCGATCCGGGCGACGCTGCGGTAGATCTCGGCGCATTCCTTGTAGAGCAGTTCGCCACGCTTGGTCAGGACGAATCGTCGGCTGTCGCGTTGCACGAGCTGGCTGCCCAACGTCTCTTCCAGACGCTGCAGGGCCGCACTGACCGAAGGCTGGCGCACCAGCAGCCGGTCCGCCGCTCGCGTGATGCTGCGCTCTTCGGCAATCACCAGGAAGGTATGGAGCAGGTTCCAGTTCAGGTGGTGGAGCTTGGGGCGCGTGGTGTTCAACAGCGGTCTCCGGGGCCTCCTGCCGACAGCAGCACCCTGAGGTTCATCCTCGGGACTCGCACCTCGAAACGGAATGGCAACGCAGCTTGCGCCATTCGTCAATCTTTGTCGCAACCTATCGGTCGTCGAGGGACGGTCGGTTGGGCTCATGACGTCGAAGCACGAGTCATGCCACGCATCAGGCCGTATGAGCGCCCGGCCGCCCGGCGAGCCCGGTAGCGGTCAGGAAGCCTTGGCATCGAGAGCATCGCGCACACCGTCGCCGAGGAGGTTCACCGCCAGGATCAGCAGGCAGAGCGCGGCGCCCGGCAGGGCAATGAGCCACGGATCGAACAGGATATGCTCGCGGCCCTCCGCGATCATCAAACCCCAGGACGGGGTCGGTGGCCGCGCGCCCAGGCCGAGGAAGGACAGCGCTGCCTCGAGCAGGATGACGTTGGCGACCTCCAGCGTCGCCACGACGATCAGGATGTTGCGCAGATTCGGCAGCAGGCTACACAGCATGATGCGAAGGTGCGAGGCACCGAACGATACCGCGGCCTGGACGAATTCGCGGTTGCGCAGCCCTTGCGTCGCCGAGCGTACGACCACTGCGAACCGGTCCCAGAGCAGCAGGCTGAGCACGATGGCGAGCGTCCTCAGCGAGGCTCCGCCCAGCGCAACGGCAGCGAGCGCGACAAGCACGATCGGCAGTGAGAGCCGCGTCGTGATGACGAAGCTGATCAGCATGTCGACCCGGCCGCCGAAATAGCCGGCCATCAGGCCGAGCATCGTCCCGATGGCGCCTGCCAGCAGCGTGACGCCGATCCCGATGCCGAGCGAGACCTGTGATCCATGGAGAAGACGCGCGAGATAGTCGCGGCCGAGATGATCCGTGCCGAGCGGATGCGCGAGATCGGCGCTCGCATGCCAGAAGGGGGGGAGCAGCCGGCGCGTCAGGTCCTGGGCAATCGGGTCATGCGGGGACAGGAGCGGCGCAAACAGCGCGATGAAGAAGATCAGAGCCAGCAGAACCCCGCCCAGGCGGATACCGACGCTGGCGTTGATGCGCCGCCAGAGCCGGCGCCTCTGCAACAGGCGGCCGTCGAGGTCGAGCATTGTCATCAGGCGCTCCGCAATCGGGGGTCGAGCCAGGCGTTGATGAGGTCGGCAATCGTGGTCAGCGTGACGTAGATCAGCGACAGGATCAGGATGATCGCCTGCACGACGGGCAAATCGCTGCGCAGCAGCGACTCCCACGCCAGCCGGCCCATGCCGTTGATCGCAAAGACACTCTCGATGACGATCGAGCCTGAGAGCATCATGCCGAATTGCACGGCTGCCAGCGAAACCAGCGGCAGGATTGCGTTGCGCAAGGCGTGGATCAGCAGAATTCTGATCCGTGGCAGGCCCTTGGCCTGCGCCGTGCGGATGTAATCGGCCCCCAGAACGTCAATCATGCCGGCCCGCGTCATTCGCATCAGGGCGGGCATGGCGTAATAGCTCAGCACGATGACCGGCAGGATATAGCCCTGCCAGGTCTCCGTTCCGGAAATCGGGACGAGGCTCCACCAGACGCCGAAGACGACGATCAGGATCAGCCCCAGCCAGAAGCTGGGGATCGCCTGCCCGAATACGGCGAGCATCAGGGCCGCCCGGTCGAGAGCACTTCCCGGCCGAATCGAGGCGAGGATGCCGAGCGGCACGGAGACGAGCAGCGCCAGCAGGAAGGCGGCGCTCCCGAGAATGAGCGTCACCGGAAGTCGCTCGGCGATGATCGCCCCCACCGGCAGGTTGAAGTAAAGGCTTGTCCCGAAATCTCCGGTCAGCGCCTTGCCGATCCAGCTGAAGAACTGGAGCGGCATTGGGCGATCAAGCCCATAAGCCTGCCGGATGATCTCGACATCCTGGGCCCTGCCTGCCTGGCCCGCGAGCACCACGGCCGGATCGCCGGCGACGAACATCAGCCCGAAGCTGACAGCCGATACGGCCAGGGCGACGAGCGCGGCGACGATCAGGCGGCGCGTGAGAAAGGGCAGCATGACTTGCGTGCTCCTATGGCTCCCGCTCGTGCAAGGGCTGCCCTGAGCAGCCGCTTGCCCGGCGGGAGTCTGCGGGCGCTAGATCGCCGTGCGTCCGTTCGGACGCAGGATGGCGATCTATCTCTTTGTTTGAGCATCGGATTTTTCCGAAAACCGGATTCCACTTTTCGGTCCGATGCTCTACTTCCAGCTTGCCAACCACCAGCGAGCGAACTCGTCCGGATGCGGCTTGAAGACGAGCGCAGGCGACAGGCCGTAGTTGATGTTGAAATCGTACATCGGCAGCCAATAGGCCTGCTCGGCGATCTTCTTCAGCGCCTTCGCATAGTTCTCCTGCCTCAGGGCGCGGTCCTGGGCGCTGTCGGCTGTGGCCACCAGCTCGATCACCTCCTTGTCCTGGACCAGGTCGTCGGCGCCACCGCCGAAGAAGTTCGAGATGATGAACGCGACGTCGCCCGTGCCGTAGCTGCCCCAATTGGTGAAGAAGGCCGGCAGTTCACCCGCGCGCCATTTCTGCACGCCAGCCGCATATTGCTGTTCGTTCAGCGTCACCCGGATGCCGACCTTGGCGAGATCGGCCGCGATGGCCTCGGCCACCGGGCGGGGCATGGCAGCGAAGACCATCTCGATGTCGAGCCCGCCGGAGAAGCCGGCCTCAGTGAGGAGCGCCTTGGCCTTCTCGGGCGCGTAATCATAGCGCACGACGTCCTGCGCGCAGCCGAACTGCTTGGGATTGCAGGCAGCGTTCAGGACCTGCGATGCGCCGCCCGCGAAGGCCTTGACGATCGCCTCGCGATTGACCGCGTGGTTGATCGCGCGGCGGACGAGGACGTTCTTGGTCGGGTAGTCCTTGCCCTTGCCCGTGACGGCAAAGCCGACATAGGCGATACGCATGATCGGGCCGCTGACGACCTGGATACGGCTGGCGAGGCGGCTCGCCTGGTCGGGCGGAATCCGCCAGGTCCAGTCGAGCTTGCCGGCAAGCAGCTCGGCGAACTGGGTGTTCAGCTCCGGGATCGTCCGCACGACGAGCTTGCCGATTGCCGGCTTGCCTTTGGGACTTCCGGCATAGTGGCCGTCGAAGCGCTCGAAGGCGTAACGGATGCCCGGCGTCATCTCGACGAGCCGGTAAGGCCCGGTGCCAACCGGCTTGGCAGCCATGCCGGCGGAGCCGCCTTCCTTGAAATAGGCCGCCGGATAGATCGGCAGGGCATCGGCCAGCATCTCGATGGCACCGGCAAACGGCTTCGCCATCTTGATGCGAACCTTGAGGTCCGAGACCTTCTCGACCTTCTCGATCCAGTCGACCGCAATCCGGAAGCGCGTGCCGTAATTCGGATCGAGGACGGTGTTGAGGGTGTAGACGACGTCGTCGGCGCTGAACTTCGCACCGTTATGGAAGACGACCCCTTCACGGAGATCGAACTCCATTGTCGTGGGGTCTACGAAGCGCCACGACGTGGCAAGTGCGGGCTTGATCTCGCCCGTGTCGAGATCCTTGTAGAGCAGCCCGTCATAGATATGGCGTGCGAGGATGAGCCCCTCGCGCCCGGCGATCTTGTAGGTATCGAGCGCCTCGGGCTCGAGCGCGAAGGCGACATTCAGCGTGTCGTCGGCCTTGCCGGCGAGAGCGGGTGCGGCCGAGACCGTCACTGAGGCAGCCAGTATCGCACCGGCCAACGAAGCAAACCCAAATCGCGTCATGGTCATGTTCCCCTCTTCTTGTTTTCGAATGATTGGCGTCGAGCCGACAGGCTGGCTCCGGCCCTGTGTTGTCAGGCCCGCGTCGCCTGTTCGATCAGGGCCCGCGCCCCGTTGATCTCGTCGATCCTTTCCCCCGAGGCGATCCGGGCGATGATGCCGAGCTCGGCCGCCTGCATGGCGAGAGCGGTCTCGGACAGGCGTTGCGCCTCGGCGGGCTCGATCACGCAGACGCCGCTTTCATCGGCCAGGACCAGATCGCCTGCGCGGATGCGCACACCGCCGCAATCGATCTCCGCATTGATCGAGCCGCCGCGGCCGAGGAGCTTTGTCGTCAGTGGTGAGCGGCCCCTGCACCAGACCGGCAGGCCCGAAGCACGGATCGCCGCGAGATCGGTAATGAAGCCGTCGATGACGACGCCGGCCACGCCTGCTGCGATGGCAGCCGCGGTCATCAGTGCGCCCCAGCAGGCGTGTCGATCGTCGCCCTGCCGGTCCACCACAATGATGTCGCCAGGCGCGGCCAAGGCAACGGCATGAGCCAGTATCGCCCCGTCATCGGGAGGTGCGCTGACGGTGAGGGCCGGGCCGCAGATGCGACGCCCCTCGCTGACCTGCTGGATCGCGGGGGTCATGAAGCCCTGCGTCAGCACATGGCCAAGGGTCGCCGTCTCGACCTCGGCCAACAGTGACGCGGCCGCATCGCTTCCTCGATCAGTTCGCTGCCTGATGTCGAACATCCACGTGATCCGCGTGCTGGGATTAACCTCGGGCGTGACGATAATCGGCTGCCGGCGGCCGGCCTAATAGACTGTTCCTATGTCAGGAATAGCCGGCGTTGCCGGCAAACCGCAGCGTCGCTCCGCATCGGCGAACCCCGCAGCGCAGAGGGGTGGGCTCCCTTCAATCTCACGAGCAGGCCATGGAGAGGAGCCGGTCGGTTTCCAACGGCACAGGCCTAAATGCGAGCGATGCATAAATAACGGCCTGACACTGGGGCAAAACTTCCTGTTTTGCCAATGCCTTCCGTCGAGGCCTTGTTGTCCTCGCTGAAGTCGCCATGCGCTGACACCCCGCACTGCGACGGCGGTTGGCTGTCGGGCAGGAAGCCGAAGTCCGAGCGCCCCAGCCATGCGTGGAGCTCCGGCGGCATATCCGGAAAAGCTGGGAATGGCGGCCTGTCCTTGCCGGCGAACTGTGCTCTGATCGCAGCCAGCGACTGAGGACAGGACGACTGACGATGCATGGCCGCCGCCCGACATTGTTTTCACGCCACGGCATGGTTGCCGCGGCCCACCCGCTCGCCGCCCAGGCCGGCGCCAGGCTCCTGATCCAGGGAGGCAATGCGTTCGACGCCATTGCGGCGACCGCTGCCGCCCTGACCGTGGTCGAGCCCTTCATGTCGAGTCTCACGGGTCTGGGATCGGCGACGCTCTGGACCGCCGCCGAGAGCCGCGTCCGCGTGCTCGACTTCGTGCCGCCGATCCAGGCGAGCTTTCCGGCCGAGCGCTTCACCAAGCGGGCCGAGCTGGAACGCGGTCCGCATGCGGTCGCGGTGCCGGGCAATCTCGCCGGCTGGTGCGAGCTGGCGGCGCGCTATGGCAGGAAGCCGCTCAGCGAGATCCTGGAGCCGGCGATCGCGCTCGCCCGCGACGGTTTCGCGCTCTCCGAATTCGGTGTCGAGGAGTTCAACGAGCAGGCGCCGCTGCTCGCGGCCTGGCCCGAGCTCTATCCCGCCTTCAGCGCCAACTACCTGCCGGATGGCGGGCCGGTGAAGCTCGGCCAGGTGCTGCGGCAGGCCGATCTCGCCGGCACGTTTGCCGAGATCGCGGCCAAGGGGCCGGACCATCTCTATCGCGGCGCGCTGGGCGAGAGGATCGTCGGGTATCTGAGTGCGCTCGGTGGCAAGATGACAATGGCCGATCTCGCCGCCGTGCAACCGCGCTGGCGCGAGCCGCATGCCGTGAGCTATCGCGGCCTCGAGATCCATGTTCCGCCGCCGCCCTGCGAGGCGTTCCAGTTCCTGCTGAGCCTCAAGCTTCTCGAAGGCTTCGATCTCTGCAGCCTGACCAAGGACGGGCCGGAGCATCTCGACCTGGTCTATCGGGCCATCAGGCTCGCCGCCGGCTTGCGGATCGCGAGCAACAATCCCTCCGCCGAGATCCTGGCCGAGATCTTCTCCGATGCCGCCATTGCGCGCCTGCGCCAGCGCATCAGTGACGGCGAACCGATCGGGGGGCCGACTGAGCAATGGACGCCGCAGGAGGCGGAGGATCCCGCCCATACCACCTCCTTCTCGGCGGCCGATGCCGAAGGCAATCTGGTCTGCATCACCAACAGCCTCGGCAGCCCCTTCGGCAGCGGCATCGTCGTGCCGGGCACGGGGCTCTGCCTCAACAATTTCCTGTACTGGGCCGATGTCCAGCCCGGCAGTCCGAACCGCTCGAAGCCCGGCGACGAATTGCCGATGTGCATGTCTCCAAGCGTCTCGACGCGCGCCGGCAAGCCGGTGCTCGCGCTCGGCACGCCCGGCAGCTACGGCATCATGCAGACGCAGACCCAGGCGACGGTGCAGCATCTCGATTTCGGCCTGCCCCTGCAGGAGGCGATCGAGGCGCCGCGGGCACGGCTCTGGGACGGTCGCTTCATCCAGGCCGAGAACCGCATCGCTGCCGGGACGATCGAAGAGCTGCGGCGGCGCGGCCACGAGATCGAGGCCTTCGATGTCGGCTGGACGATGAAATGCGGCGGCATGCAGGCCGTGGCGATCGACCCCGCGACCGGCATGATGACCGGTGCCGCCGACCCGCGCCGGGATGGTTACGTGGTGGCGGTGTGAGGGACGGCAGGTGATCTGTCGGCCGGATTGTGCCGCGGGCTTTCGGGCCGGCGCGCCATGCCGGCCCAAAAGCCGCCCAAAAGCCGGCCCTCATCGACCGGTTCTCAGAAATCGCTTAATGGGCAATGTGCCGGATGCCTGGACCGGCTGTGGCGGCTTTGTCGCCGGTGGAAAGACCTGTGATGACCACATCGAGCGACCAGATGACCGAATCTTCCGCGGCGGATGAAACCTTCCGTCCGCATACCTCGCATTGGGGCGTGTTCTCGGCCCGCATGCAGGATGGCCGGCTGGAAGTCCGGCCCCATGCGGGCGACCCCGACCCGAACGAGATCATCCAGAACTTCCCCGCCGCATTGCGCCATCGCGCGCGGATCGCGCAGCCCATGGTTCGCCGCGGCTGGCTCGAGCGTGGCCCCGGTCCGGACGATCGGCGCGGGCGCGACGAATATCTGCCGATGTCCTGGAGCGCCGTGCTCGACCTGCTCGGGGGCGAGCTCGCGCGCATCCGCGACAACCACGGCCCGGGCGCCATCTTCGGCGGCTCCTATGGCTGGGCGAGCGCGGGGCGTTTCCACCACGCCCAGAGCCAGATCCACCGTTTCCTGAACACCTCGGTCGGCGGCTATGTCCGCTCGGTCAACAGCTATTCCTCGGGCGCCTCCTCGGTCCTGGTGCCGCATGTCATCGGCGACTACGAGGACCTGGTGAAGCGCAATGTCTCCTGGGAGCAGATCGCCGAGCACAGCGAGATCGTGCTCGCCTTTGGCGGCATGGCCCTGAAGAACAGCATGGTGGCCGGCGGCAGCATCAGCAAGCATGTCGAGCGCGGTGCGATGGACCGGGCGAGGGCACGCGGTTGCCAGTTCGTGCTGGTGGGGCCGCTCCGGGGCGACTTGCCGGAGGAGGCCGGCGCCGAATGGCTCTCCTGCATTCCCGGCAGCGACACGGCGCTGATGATGGCGCTCGTCCACAGCCTCGTCGTCAACGGGCTGCATGACCGCGACTTCCTCGAGCGCTGCACGGTCGGCTGGCCGGTCTTCGAGCGCTATCTCCTGGGCGAGACCGACGGCCAGCCCAAGGATGCGGCCTGGGCTGCGGCGATCACCGGCGTTCCAGCCGATGCGATCACGGCGCTGGCGACGCGGCTGCATGGCCGGCGCGCACTGATCGTCGTGGCGCATGCGCTGCAGCGCGCCGAGCATGGCGAGCAGCCGGTCTGGATGGGCATGGTGCTGGCGGCCGCGCTCGGCCAGATCGGCCTGCCTGGCGGCGGCTACGGCTATGCGCTCGGGGCGATCGCCTATTACGGGCGGCGCTACAATGCTGCCCCGGTGCCGACATTCTCGCAGGGACGAAACCCGGTTTCCGACTTCATTCCGGTCGCCCGCATCGCCGACATGCTGCTGAACCCTGGGACGAGCTATCGCTATAACGGCCAGACCCGGATCTATCCCGAAATCAAGCTGGTCTACTGGGCCGGCGGCAATCCGTTCCACCATCACCAGGACCTGAACCGCCTGCGCCAGGCCTTCGCCCGGCTCGACACGCTGGTCGTGCATGAGCTGGCCTGGACGGCAACCGCGCGCCATGCCGACATCGTGCTGCCCTGCACGATGACGCTCGAGCGCGAGGATATCGGCGGCAGTTCCAACGACCCGCTGCTCGTGCCCATGCAGCCCGTCGTCGAGCCTTATGGCGAAGCGCGCGACGATTATGCGATCTTCGCCGATCTCGCCGAGCGGCTCGGCACCCGCCAGGCCTTCACCGAGGGCCGCTCGGTGCGGCAATGGCTGGAGCATCTCTACGAGCCGACCCGGGTCGAACTCGCCGCCCAGGGCCTGCCGGCGCCGAGTTTCCAGGAATTCTGGGCGGGCGAGGGTTTTGAGCTGCCGCAATTGCCCGATGATGGCGGGCGCTTGCGAAAATTCCGCGAGGACCCGGCCCGGCATCCGCTGCCGACGCCGACCGGCAAGCTGGAGATCTATTCGGAGACGATCGCGAGCTTTGGCGAGGCGGATTGCCCGGGACACCCGACCTGGCTCGGACCGACCAATGTGCCCGATCAGACATCGCCTTTCGTGCTGGTCGCCAACCAACCGCGCACCCGGCTGCACAGCCAGTTCGACTTCGGCGGCCATAGCAGCAAGGCCAAGCGTCGCGGCCGTGAGGTCGCCTGCATGCATCCGGACGATGCGGCCGCGCGCGGCGTTGCCGATGGCGACATCATCAGGATATCCAACGAGCGCGGCGCCTGCCTTGCCGGCGTGCACGTCACCGACGGCATCCGCCAGGGCGTGATCCAGCTCCCGACCGGCGCCTGGTACGATCCCGCCGACCCGAGCGAGGACAAGTCGCTCTGCGTCCATGGCAACCCCAATGTCCTGACCCGGGATATCGGAACCTCGGCCCTGGCGCAGGGCTGCACGGGACAGCTGACGACGGTCCAGGTCGAACGCTTCGACGGCAACCTGCCGCCGATCCAGGCCTATGACCCGCCCGCCCGCCAAGTGGTGCCGGCCTAGCAGCCCGGCTGGAGACAGCGGGCCCGGGCAGGAGGGCCCCAGGACCTGGCGCATACCCCCGGCGTTTGTGCTTCACGGGCAACGGCTCTGGAAGGCGCAAGCGCAAGTGGAGGCAACGGGCAGGCGAAAGTGGCTCCCTCGAATGGCAGAGCAGGGCAGCGCTATGGCTTTGCCGGCACTGCCGCGGGCTCTTGCAAGTCGCGGCGCTGCTGGAGGCGAAGTCCAAGGGTCCAGCATAGCGTTGCCCCGACGCTGCCAATGCACCATCCCGCCAGGACATCGCTCGGATAATGCGTGCTGAGATAGTGCGGCTGAGGCCGACTGCCACTGTCAGGAGGATTGCCAGAGACATCGGATAAGCCCTGACCCTCCTGTCGTCGTTTCCTGAGACAACAGGGCGCCAAGCGTCAGGAATGTGATCGCAGACAGGTTGCGTGGCCGCTCGGAAAGTTCGCGGTGAAGATCGTCGCGAAATGACACCTTAAGCATATGAGGATCGGCATATGTCGAGGTCTCATTTATCCATGAAAGGGCATAATGTTATCCATCCTGCCTTTGTAGTGCGACGAAATTCGCTCTGTTAGGCTGCTTGTTGTTCGGATGGCTTCGCGCAGTAACGCTGCAGCGAGTCCTTCACGATGCGAGCGATGTCGCGCCGCGTCAGGCTCGCATCGGTATCGAACCCAGGTGCTGGGAAGATATACGACTGTCACGGCGAAGAAACGCCCTGCAAGACGCTTGGTTGCGCAGTAGTTCGCTAGTCATAGGAAAAAGATATGAGACCCTGCAATGCCCACAATTGAGAAGCCGCTGATCGCGATTGTTGGCGCAACCAGTAAGCAAGGCCGCAGCGTCGTCACGGCGCTTCTGCAAAGCCAGCGTTTCCGCGTTCGCGCGCTGACTCGGAAGAAGGACACTTCCGCGGCTCAAAGCCTCGAAGCGCTTGGTGCCGAAATCGTAACGGTGCCACTCGAACTCGGCCATCAGAAGGACCTTGTCGCGGCGTTGAAGGGCGCGGATGGCGCATTCCTGATGACGCCGCCCATCGCGCCACCGGAGACGATCGAAGCGCCTTTAGGCCGGCAGCTGGCCGACGCTGCGGTTGAGGCTGGCGTTGGACATATCGTTTTCAGCACCCTCGAGAATGTCGACAAGGTCTCGAAAGGAACGAAATATGCGCCGCACTTCACGGACAAGGCGCATGTTGCCGACTATATTCGCGGCCTGCCCATCTCCCATTCCTTCGTCATGCTGGCATTCTTTTACACGAACCTGCTCGAATATTATGTGCCGCGCTTTGAGGGCGACACGATCCTGCTGCCTATCTACCTTCCCGAAGATTTCCGCGCACCTTTCGTCGATCCGCTCACCGCGACCGGGCCGGTTGTTCTTGAGATCTTCTCGAACCCTGCGCTTTACAATGGAAAAACCCTCCCGATCGTTGGCGATGTCATCTCACCGCGCGAAATGGTCGAAGCCTTCCAGCGGGTGACCGGTATCAAGGCCGAATATCGAAACGCTTTCACGCGTGATGGCCTGCTGCGCCATTTTCCGGAGTTCGCCGCTAACGAACTGCTTGTCCGGGAACTTCTAGGAATGGTCGAGTATGCGGTCGAATACGGATATTATGGCAAAGAGCACGATCTGGATTGGAGCCGCCGCCTAAACCCGGATACACTCAATTGGGAGCGATATCTGCGCTCGACGGGATGGCGCGGCGATAAGCGATCCTTCGGGCTCTGAGAGCTTGAGAAGTTTAAGTCAGGACGCGCCGATACCGGGTAGTTTCGAAAGTTCGGCCACGAGAAAATCGATGAGAAGTCGCACGCGGGCGATGCCCGCGCGCTCAGGCACAATAAGCAGGCTCAGAGGAACGCTGGCAAGGCTATATTCGTCAAGAAGGACTTCGAGCTCGCCGTTGTCTAGCAGATCGTGAACCAGCCAAAGGTGGGCAGGGCCGATGCCGCGTCCGGCGGCGAAGGCGGCACGTGCGGCAAGTCCGTGATCGACACGCAACGTCCCGCTGACCGGCACCATCAGGCTGGTCCCCTCGCGGGCGGAGAAAACAATCTGGTCGCTTCCCGCCACATTGGACATCACGACGCTTTCGTGCCGTGACAGATCGGCTGGACGCTCCGGCCGTCCATGAACGGACAGATAACCGGGTGATCCCACCAGCAGGCGACGGCTTTCTCCGATAGCATGAAGCTTCATCGAGCTATCGGCTGTGGGTCCAAGTCGCAATGCCACGTCCACACCTTCGCGGACAAGGTCGATACGCTCGTCGGTGAGATTGAGGTCAACCCTGATATCCGGGTGCTTGTCCTGGAATTTGAAAATAAGGCGCGTAACGTGCATAACACCGAGCGCTGCCGTGCAGGAAAGTCGAATGGCCCCTGCGGGAGCCTGTCGCGCATCCCGGGCTTCTTCGGCGGCCTGTTCGACCAGGCGTAGAATCTGAAGGCAATTTGTATAGTAGCGACTGCCTTCGTCGGTGAGCATGACGCGCCGCGTAGTGCGACTGAGGAGAGGCACGCCAAGAGCGTCCTCGAGCTCATTGAGATGTCGTGTCACCGTCGATTGGCCTACGCCAAGTGAAATCCGCAGCCAGGCCGAACTTGATCCCCCCTTCGATCTCGATCTCCGTCCCGTCTCGCATCGCCCGCAAGGAATAGGCGGGGAGACGGGAGTCGCCTCTCCAGGCCATATCGTAGAGCTCGGCGAGCTGAGGCGCTGGCCCATTGATGAGATCGCTCAGGAACCTGAGAACGCCGAGACCGAGACTGACCTTGGCGGCCCTGGACCAAAAAGCACCCCGGTTCAACGCCGCACGCCGCTCCGCGTGATGTGTCGCTGACCTCCAGGTGCCGACGACCTGCCAGATCGCGATGAGCGTCACGACAAGCCAGGTCAGGACATTGAGCCAAAAGATCGGTGCCGGATCGTATCCCGTGTCGGTGGAGAAGATCAGGTTGAGCGCCAGGATCGTGAACAGCGCGACGATGTTGCCAAGGACGGCGATGCCCCAGAAGGACCAGCCGAGGCGCAGCTCGCCGCGCCAATGCCGGGCGATGATGTTCCTCCCGGGATGGGCTGGGCCGGCCTGTGCAGCCGGCGGTGCCAGCATGCGCTGCTGCGGATCGATCTCGAGGTCGGACGGGGCCGCCGGGTTCGATAGGGCCCCAGGCTTGACGTCTGCTGGTGTGGCATCGCTCATCGGCGGATCAGGACGATTGAACGCCATCGATTCCGCCTTCGACCGCCGCCGTGCGGCAGCGCCACGACTGCGCAGAAAATCGATGGCGAACACCACCAGCTGAGGAAGGGCGTAGTCGCCAAAAGCACTGACAAAATCTGGATCGTTGCCGTCGGCCCTGCCAAGGCCGCTCAGCAGCGTCGCGATGATCAGCGATAACCCATTGGCGATAAAAACGCGGGACGAGGTGGTGAACCTGCCGACGATCGCGGAGATGATCGTCGTCAATACGAGGGCAATCAAAAAACCGCCGATGAATTGCTCGAACAGAAAAGCCACGACCGTCCCCCCAGACCCTGCGCAACCATACAGAGGGGTTCCGGTCGTTCGCCAGCGGGAGGATGAATCTGGCTTGTGGATGGCATGACTGACGAGCCGGCTAAGTCTGTTTCTGGGCTGCTGCGGCCATCTGGCGCGCGCCGGATGAAGCGCGCGCCCCTGGCCAAGCCTTCATGTGTGGTCGATGAAAGGCAGAGCCAGGGGCTTGGTATCGTGATGCCGGCATGCGCTTTGCCGCGCGAGATCAACTCGTCCAGGGCAGGGACCAGGTCTTGACGTTGGTGAAGCTCTTCATGGCTTCGACGACGCCCTCCTTGTAGCCGAGGCCGGAATCCTTGATGCCGCCGAAGGGCGACATCTCGATGCGGTAGC
>NZ_JPKG01000007.1 GCF_000735605.1 Allobosea sp. LC85 | reverse complement strand
TCCAGCGCCGCCTGCAGATCGGCTACAACCGCGCCGCCTCGATCATGGAGCGCATGGAGAACGAGGGCATCGTCGGCCCCGCAAACCACGCCGGCAAGCGAGAGATCCTCGTCGAGGCCAGCGCCTCGCCTTGAACTCCGTATCCAGCGGACGGCGACGGCGCTGTCGCACTGGCAGCGTCTCGGGTTAGCGTCGGCGAGTTCGTCAGTTGCCTGATGCCGCCCCAACTGCTGGACGGCGGATCGGGATGCGGCTCACCCTCGCCCGTTCAGCGCAGCATGCGAAGACTGGTATGTTGGGCAACCGATGCGGTTACTATGCTGTAGCTTCGCTCGCACCGGAGGCGACAATGAACCGAGCCGTTCTGTCATTGATGCTGATATTGGCCGCGGATCTTGCGGCGGCTCAATCGCGGCCCTCCACCGTCAACAGGCCCTGCAGCGCCAGCCGGCACGATGTCATTGCCAACGGCGCAATCGTGCTCGGCACCGGCGGCTACACCTATGACCGCTTCGTGCGCGACCGCAGCTTCTGCCAGTTCGACGAAATTGCCGACCCTGCCTGGGTCCCGAGCCGCGACACAGCGAGCTGCTTCGTCGGCTATCGCTGCAAGAGCGGCAGGTATGACAATTAGGCAGGCCCGAAGGCCGCGCGCGGCGATGACGCGAGCGCCTTGGTCTTTCCGGTGCCTTGCTCGAAAGGCCGCCTGAGCGGTCGTTCCACGCTTGGCGCGAGCAGACATGCATCCCGGCCCGGCAACCCTCAACCCTACGACGCCCAAGCTGACATTAGGCTGACAAGTTGTGTCAGGTTTGCGAGCCGAACTGTGGGCTAAAAAGCTCCTGAAGTTCCTTTGAACTGGCAGGAAACGACTGAACTTCGCAGCGCAGACCTTTCCGAAGACGGACACGCGACGAGAACCACTCCAGCGATCGAATCCGGAGACTTCGTCACGTGGCCGCACATATCGTTGGGCGGAACTTTAGTGGAGGGAGGAACGCGTCATGGGATATGCAATCGATCCTTACGGCCCAGCACGGAATACTGCTCTGCTCGCGAGCATCACCGCGCTCGAGGCTGCCGTGATCGTGATCCTCGGCCAGGTGGCATTGCTGGGGGCCGACTCGGCAGAGGAGGCCCATCTCACCCTCGCGGAACTCCGGGCCCATTGCGAGCAAGTGAGGGAGACCTTGCTAGCGATGTCCGTGCCGCGCAGTGAGGCCGAAGCGATCATCTTCAGCACGAGCTTCACCAGAGAGCTCGACCACATCTTCGGAGCTATTCGCTTCGGCACGTCGACATCGCAATAGTATCGCAAAAGGTTTGAGTATCCCAAAAGACTTGGGGCAGATGCGCGGCGCTGCGAGACAATCCCCGCCTCCAGCGCATGAAGGCGCGTGGTCAGAACGTCCGCCAGCGAAAGCCGCCCCGACAGGATCTTTCGGATGACTGCGAGGCCGAACCCGCTATCGCGCAGCGCCCGTATCAGATCGAATGACGTCGTCCGAGGGGCTCCACCAGATGGAGGGGCAAGCGCTGCCTGAGCTGGCGATCGCCCGGCAAGCGACACTGGTGCGTTGCAGCACCTTGCAACGCTGCTCTATCTTGCGGCCCGTGCCGCGTGGCGGCAGGAACAGGAGCGCCTGCGATGGTCGGCGAACGCAGCGACACATTTGGATTTGCGCCCGCCCATGATGCGCCGATCCCCTATCTCCAGCGCGTTCGCACCTACTACCAGGCGCTGGGATATGGTCAGCCCTATGAATGGGCGCATTACGCCGCGGTGCCGTTTCGGACTTTGGGGAAACCGCTCTCAGAGTGCCGGGTGGCGATCATCACCACGGCTGCCCCCTACCAGCCGGACAGGGGCAACCAGGGTCCGGGAGCGCCCTACAACGCCGCAGCCAAGTTCTATTCCGTCTTTTCCGCCGATACGGCGGACGAGCCCGACCTGCGGATCGCCCATGTCGCGATCGACCGCAAGCATACGACAGCCGAAGACCTCGGGAGCTATTTTCCGCTGATCGCATTGCGCAAGGCGGCAATCTCAGGGCGGATCGGCTCGCTTGCGCCACGTTTCCATGGATTGCCGACCAATCGCAGCCACCGCGTGACGCTCGAGGTCGACTGCCGGGAGATCGTCGCCCGCTGCAAGGCGGACGCGGCCGATGCAGCGATTCTGGTGCCGAACTGCCCTGTCTGCCATCAGAGCGTCAGTCTCGCCGCACGAGCGCTGGAGGAGAACGGCATCGCGACCGTTGTCATGGGCTGCGCCAAGGACATCGTCGAATTTGTCGGCGTGCCGCGCCTCCTGTTCTCGGATTTTCCGCTCGGCAATTCCGCAGGCCGACCGAACGATAGCGGCTCCCAGGCCCTCACGCTCGATCTCGCTCTCGCCACGCTCGAACGGGCACCCGCGCCAAGGACCACGGTACAGTCCCCATTGACCTGGGGGGCCACCCCCGACTGGAAGCTGGATTATTGCAATATCGAACGTCTTTCGTCCGAGGAAATCCGGCAGCGGCGCGCCGCCTTCGACGTACAGAAGCAGACCGCCAAGGCGATCCGTGAGCAGGCTCCGGGTTGAGACCTCCCGGTCTGGCGTGAAGCAGCGGCAACGCCGCAGAGCACCGCGCGCAATTGACGATACCGCAGCATCTGCCGCAGGCTTTGACCAGAAATCGCCGCCCTGCCCCCGGCCGGATCAGAGCGATGCCTTGGAGGAGCGCGGCTGATGTCGGTTGGCAATGGTTTGGCGGATGCCGCGAAAGTGCCTGGGAGCGACGCCTGCGTTCTGCGCTACATGCTCGAGCGCCAGGCCAGGACAATTCCGGATCGGCGCTTCGTCCAGTTCTGGCCGGGCGCAACCTGGAGCTATGGCGAAACGCTGCGACAGGTGCGGTTGTACGCTGCCGCCCTTGTCGCAGCCGGCGTGAAGCAGGGCGACCATGTGTTGTGCTGGATGGGCAATGGCCCCGACTTGCTGGCGACCTGGTTCGCGATCAACTATCTCGGCGCCGTCTATGTCCCGCTGAACACCGCCGCGCGCGGCCGCCCGCTCGAATATGTGCTCGACGATGCCGATGCCGCACTGATGATCGGCCATCGGGCGCTGGTGCCGAGGCTGGCGGAGGTCAATCCGGGCAAACTGCGGCAGGTGCTGCTGGTCGGCGAGAGCGAGCAACCAGTGCCGCAGCTCGCAGGCGTCACCGTCGCGCCGTTCGAGCTCCCGACGGTGGTTGCGGACGATGCCCTGACCCTGGAGCGTGCGATCGAGCCCTGGGACACCCAGGCGATCATGTACACGTCGGGCACGACAGGTAACGCCAAGGGCGTGATGTCGTCCTATGTGCAGCTCTACACGATGGGTCCCGACGCATTCGACTGCATCGGAGCCGAGGATTGCTGTCTGGTCTGCGGCCCGATCTTCCATTGCGGCTCAACGCTCTATGTCTATGCGATGCTGGCCTGCGGCGGGTCGATCGGCATGGTCCGCGAGTTCCGTACTGCCGATTTCTGGGATGCCGTTCGCGGCACGGGCAGTACGCTGGTTTTGTTGCTCGGCGTCATGGCGACGTTCCTCCTGAAGCAGCCAGCCGGTGAGCGTGACCGGGATCACCCGCTGAAAAAGGCCTTCATCGTGCCCTTCATCGAGGATGCTGTGTCGTTCCGCGAGCGCTTCGGCGTCGACCTGCACACCGTCTACAACATGACGGAGATCGCCAGTCCGCTCAGTGCCGGTCCCGGCATTTCAGAACAAGGTCTGGCAGGATTGCCGCGCCCCTGGTTCGAGTTGCGGGTCGCCGATGCTCACGACTGCGAAGTGCCAAGGGGCGAGGTCGGCGAACTGCTGGTTCGCTCGCACCGGCCCTGGGCGCTGCTGAAGGGCTACTATGGGAATGCCGAGGCAACGGTCGCGGCGATGCGCAATGGCTGGTTCCACACTGGCGACGCCTTTCGCCAGATGCCGGACGGGCGCTTCTTCTTCGTCGACCGGCTCAAGGACGTGATCCGCCGACGCGGCGAGAACATTTCTTCCTTCGAACTGGAGAGCGAGATCCTGGCTCATCCCGGTGTTCGTGAGGCCGTTGCCGTCGCCGTGCCGAGCGAGCACGGCGAGGATGAGGTGCTGGCCGTCGTCACCCCGGTCGCAGGCGGTGCACTCGACCAGACCGAGCTTGTGAGCTTCCTGGCGGAGCGCATCGCCCATTACATGGTGCCACGCTTCATCCGGGTCGTGGACGAACTTCCGAAGACGGCGAGCGGCAAGCTGCAGAAGCATGTGCTGCGCAGCGAAGGCGTCACAGCCGATACGTTCGACCGCGACGCCGCCGGGATACGCATCAGAGCCGAGCGGCTCGGTTGAGCCGCCTGGCGAGTTAGATCATCGGACCGGATACGAGATCCGGTCCGATGATCTCGCCGTCTGTGTTCGCATCGGCTTTCCCGAAAACCGCAATCCGCTTTTCGGGCTAATGCTTTTAGAGCGGCTTCAGGTTGGCCTCGATCTGCCGGCGCTTCGGTTCCAGGAAGGGCGGTAGCGAGAGCTTTTCGCCCATCGTTTCCGCCGGCTCGTCGGTGGCGAAGCCGGGACCATCGCTGGCGATCTCGATCAGGATTCCATTCGGCTCGCGCAGATAGAGCGAGCGGAAATAGAAGCGATCGACCGGACCGCTATTGGGATAGCCGGTCGAGCGCAGACGCTCGGCCCATTCATCGTACTCGCCGAAGGTCGGCGTCCGCAGCGCAAGATGGTGGACGCCGCCCGCCCCTTCGCGTGCCTGCGGCAGGTCGGGCTCGACCGCGACATGCAGTTCCGCCGCCGGTCCGCCATCGCCGACCTTGAAGACGTGGATGTCGCCGGCCGCATGAGCGGCGTCGCGATAGTCCGCGATGCGTTCAAGGCCGAGCAGCTTGCCCAGCACGAGCTCGGTGCGCTCCAGCTTCGGCACGGAAATCGTCACCGGGCCAAGGCCCCGGATCTGATGTTCGGCGGGCACGGAACTCCGGTCCCAGGCGACGAAGGGGATCGCACCGCCATCGGCGATCAGCGTCAGGCGCTGGCCTTCCGGATCCTCAAAATCGATCGCAGCGCGGCCATTGATGGCGCGGATATCTGAGACCGCAACGCCAGCCGCAATCAGCCGCTCGCGCCACCAGTCCAGCGACGTCTCGTCAGCGACGCGCAACGAGGTGCGGGTAATCGAATGGGTGCCGCGCTTGGCCGGAGGAGCCGGCCAGTCGAAGAAGGTCAGGTCTGTGCCGGGCGAGCCGGCGCCGTCGGCATAGAACAGGTGATAGGCCGAGGTATCGTCCTGATTGACCGTCTTCTTGACCATGCGCATGCCGAGCGTCTCGACATAGAAGCGCCGGTTCTGCGGCGCGTTGGCCGAGATTGCGGTGACGTGATGGATGCCGGTGAGCTTCATAGGTGGACCTCCTGATCGCTTCCTTGGCCCGTTGGCCAGTGTTCGCAGCAGAGATAACCGCTTTCGAATGCAACAACAGATAGCCTGATGCCACGGCGACATTGCATTTATGCAATGAAGCAAGCTCTCCCTGTCTCCTTGGATGGGCCAAGGCCGATTGCCCCGTCATTCCCAGACAGGTGTGGCATGAGCTCAGGCCATTCGCTTTCGAACGGATGGTGGCCGTGGAGGTTCCGGGTTGCGGTCGGCTCAGCCCGTCGTCAGGAACCGCCGGCTGCCGCCTTCGAGTACGAGGCAGGTCAGTTGACCCGTTTCATAGGCGCACGTGTCGATGCCGATCCGGTTCGGACGGATGACTGGGGCAGCCGTCGGCGTATGCCCGTGAACCACGGCGAAGCCGAAATCCTCTTCGCTGTCGAGAAATTCGTCCCGGATCCAGAGCATGTCCTGCTCGGATTGCTTGCTGAGCGGAATGCCCGGGCGAATACCGGCATGCACGAAAAGATAATCACCGCAGCGCCAGTTCAGTGGCGTCTGCGCGATGAACGCGGCGTGGTCGGCGGGTTGGGCTGCGAAGAAGCGCTGCACGATCTGACGGCACGCCAAGTCCTCCTCGACCTCGTCGAACTCGGTCACGTCGATGCCGTAGGACGCAAGCGTCTCGACGCCGCCAAAACGGCACCAGCGCAACACGAGGTCCGGCGCATGTCGAATGCCGAGTGTGTAGTCCTCATGATTGCCGCGCAACGTGACGAGCTCGCGTTGCCTCCGCCTTTCGATCAGATGAGCGATCACGCCAGAGGAGTCGGGACCGCGGTCGATATAGTCGCCAAGCATGACCTGGATGACGCGCTTGCCTGAGGCCGAGTGGGCATCCGCGTCGATCTGGGCCTCGATCTCGCGCAGCAGATCGAGGCGGCCATGGACGTCACCCACCGCATAGATGCGCAGGCCTTCAGGTATCGCCGGCTGGCGGCCGGCGAGCGGCGGGTTGGCGGCATCCATGGGCTCGGCTCCGGCGGCATCTGATCGCGGGCCTTGTCGCTCGTCGTTCCGCGCGCGGCAAGCGCGAATGGCTAAAGCATCGGCCCGAAAAGTGGATTGCGGCTTTCGGGAACGCCGATGCAAACACAGAAGGTCAGATGACCTAATGTGCGTCCGCGTGCCGCCCCGGCTTGGCCTTGAGCTTGAGCTCGGTCAGCTCCTCGCGCTCGCGCGGCGTGTTGCGCATGAGCTGGTCCTTGCCGGGCTGGTACTGCACCGGTTGCGGGGTATCGACGCCGTACCAGGCCGCGGCCCGCAGCACGAAGGACGGGTCGGCCAGATGCGGACGCCCGAGCGCGACGAGATCGGCGCGGCCGGAGGCAATGATCGTGTTCACCTGGTCGGCCGTCGTGATGTTGCCGACGCACATGGTGGCGATGCGTGCCTCGTTACGGATGCGGTCGGAATACGGCGTCTGGAACATGCGGCCATAGATCGGCCGGCTATCGTTGACGGTCTGGCCGGTGGAAACATCGACGAGGTCGCAACCTTCTTCGGCAAACGCGGCCGCAATGGCAACGGAATCCTCAGGCGACAGGCCGCCCTCCTTCCAGTCCGTCGCCGAGATGCGAACCGACATCGGCTTCTCGCGCGGCCAGACCTCGCGCAATGCCCGAAACAGCTCGCGCGGGTAGCGCAGGCGGTTCTCGAGCGAGCCGCCATAGGCGTCCGTGCGATGGTTCGTGAGCGGCGAGAGAAAGCTCGCCAGCAGATAGCCATGGGCGCAGTGCAGCTCCAGCATATCGAAGCCCGCCCTCTCGCCACGCCTGGCCGCCGTGACGAACTCGGAGCGCACGCGGTCCATATCGGCGCGCGTCATCTCGCGCGGCACCTGGCTCTCGGGATAATAGGGCAAGGGCGAGGCCGAGATGATCGGCCAGGCCCCTGCGGGAAGCGGCCGGTCCATCCCATCCCACATCAGCCTGGTCGCGCCCTTGCGTCCGGCATGGCCGAGCTGCAGGCAGAACTTCGCCGTCGAGTTCGCGTGAACAAAGGCGACGATGCGCGCCCACGCGGCCTCCTGTTCGTCGCTGTAGAGGCCGGTGCAGCCGGGCGTGATGCGGGCGTCGGGGGCGACGCAGGTCATCTCGCTGACGATCAGACCCGGCCCGCCGATGGCCCGCGAGCCGTAGTGCATCAGGTGCCAGTCCGTCGGCATGCCCTCTACGGCCGAATACTGGCACATGGGCGAGAGAACCATGCGGTTCTCGATCTGCATCTCGCGGAGCCGGAATGGCTGGAAGGCGGGCGCCACGGGGGAGCCGTCGCGCTTTCGCCTCGCCGTGGGGCCGACTTCGTCTGCCACCAGCGTGTCGATGGCAGCGACGAAGGCGGGTGCGCGCAGAGCGAGATTGTCATAGGTGATCGCCTTCGAGCGCGTCATCAGACCGAAGGCAAAGCGCAGCGGATCGAAATCCCAGAAGCGACGCAGCTGCTCGAACCAGACCAGCGAGACATCCGCCGCGTGCTGCGTCTTCTCGACCTCTTCGCGCCGGGTTCGTTCGTAGAGCGACAGGGCGGCGGTGACATCGAGCTTCGCCTTGCCGAAGGCGCGGTGCAGCGCGATCGCGTCTTCCATTGCCAGCTTGGTGCCGGAGCCGATCGAGAAATGCGCCGTCGCCTTGGCGTCTCCGATCAGCACGACATTTTCCGAGACCCAGCTCTCGCAGCGGATCATCGGGAAATTGCGCCAGAGCGAGCGATTGGTGATCAGCCTGTGCCCCTGCAATTCCTCCGCGAAGATGCCCTCGAGGAAGGCGGCCGAGGCGGCCTCGTCCATGCTCTCAAGACCGGCCTTCGCAAAGGTCTCGGGATCAGTCTCCAAGACCCATGTCGAGCGGCCGACCTCGTACTGGTAGCAATGGGCAATGAAGAGCCCGTGCTCGGTTTCCTTGAAGAAGAAGGTGAAGGCGTCGAAGGGCCGGGTCGAGCCCATCCAGGTGAACTTGTTCGGCCGGAGGTCGACCTGTGGCCTGAAGCGTTCCCGCCAGCCTTCGCGGATGCGGCTGTTGATGCCGTCGGCCGCGACCACGAGATCAAAGTTGCGCTTCAGCGCCTCGATATCATCGGCTTCCTCTCCGAACTTCAGCGTGACGCCGAGCTGCCGGCAGCGCTCCTGCACCAGCATCAGCAGCGACCGGCGCGAGCACCCACAAAATCCGTTGCCGGAGACACGATGGAGCGTATCCTTGAAGCGGATTTCGATATCGTCCCAGTAGGCGAAATTGTCGACGATCGCGCCGTAGCTTTCGGGGTCAGCCGTCTTGAAGGTATCGAGCGTCTGGTCGGAGAAGACGACGCCGAATCCGAACGTGTCGTCAGGCTGGTTGCGCTCGAAGACCGTCACGTCCAGCGCCGGCCAGTCGCGTTTCATCAGCAGCGCGAAATAGAGTCCGGCAGGACCGCCCCCGACGACCGCAATGCGCATCACCCATCCTCCCCGGCTGTCACGGATATTATTTTAAGCCTGAAATATTTTTTCCTCAAGAGGGATTACCACGGCATCCGCAGGAGGGAGAGGAATGAACCTATCGATGGGAATATTGGGTGCTTGACGCGAGCATTCCGCTATCATGCGCCCGTTTCAAGCCTCGCTTGCAAATTGCTTCAGACCTAAAATATATTGCTCGACATGAGGAGGCTCGACGTCATGGACCTGGCGGGACGACATGCTCTGGTGACGGGCGGCGGGCGTGGCATCGGCCGGGCTGTTGCCGGCGCTCTCAAGGCGGCCGGCGCCCATGTCTCGATCATCGGCCGCAGCGCAGCGACCTTGCAGAGCGCCATTGCCGAGGGCGATGCCGACAGCTTCGCCCTCGCCGATGTCACCAATGAGGCAGCCGTCGCGGCGGCGGTCAGCACTCTCTCCCGTGAGCGGCCGCTGGATATCGTCGTGGCCAATGCAGGCGGGGTCGAGACCGGCCCATTCCTGAAGAGCGACGCCGAGCGCTTCCGGCGAATGTTCGAGTTGAACCTGATCGGCACGGTCAACGCCTTCCGGGCCGTCCTGCCCGGCATGACCGAGCGCCGCGAGGGCCGGCTGATCGCGATCGCCTCGACCGCCGGACACCGCGGCTATCCCTATGTTTCCGCCTATGTCGCAGCCAAGCACGCGGTGATCGGGCTGACCCGCTCGCTGGCGCTGGAGGCCGCCCGGTCCGGCGTCACGGTGAACGCGATCTGCCCCGGCTATACCGATACCGACATGGTGGCGGACAGCATCGAGGCGATCACCGCCAAAACCGGAAAGCCGAGCGAGCAGGCGCTGGCGGAGCTGGTCAAGAGCAACCCCCAGGGCCGGCTGATCGCTCCGGAAGAGGTGGCGGCCGCCGTGCTCTACCTCTGTGGTCCGTCCAGTGCCGGGATCACCGGCCAGTCGATCCTGATCAATGGCGGGGAGTTCTAGAACGATGGAAACACCCTCCCCCGGTCTCATCCTCGACCGCGAAACCAAGGCAAGCGAGCGTCCCGGCGATCACAAGGACGAGCTCAGGCTCTGGCTCAGGATGCTGACCTGCTCGACACTGATCGAGACCGAGATCCGCAATCGCCTGCGCGAGGAATTCAAGACGACGCTGCCGCGCTTCGACCTGATGGCGCAGCTCGACAAATCGACGACGGGCATGACGGTCGGCGAGGTCTCGCAGCGGCTGATGGTGTCGAACGGCAATGTCACCGCCGTCGTCGCCGGCCTGCTCGCCGACGGACTGGTCGACAAGCGCCCGGCCGCGCAGGATCGGCGCGTCCAGGTGCTGACGCTGACGGCGCTGGGCCGCAAGAGTTTTCGGGCCATGGCGGAGCGGCATGAAGGCTGGATCGCCGAGCTCTTCGCCGGCCTCGATCAGCCCGAGATCGTCCAGCTCTTCCGCCTGCTGGGACAGACCAAGGCCTCTCTGCACCAGGCCATCAAGCGCCGCGCCGATGAAGCGGCGGGCCGGGGAGAGAACGCATGAACATCGCCAACGCCACAACCCTGCCGCTCGCGGGTTTCAAGCCGGCGCATTTCGGCTTGGGCGTCGCCGGCAAGGTCGCGACAGTGACGCTGAACCGGCCGGAAAAGAAGAACCCGCTCACCTTCGAGAGCTACCGCGAGCTTACCGACTTCTTCCTCGCCGCGCAGAAGGAGGAAGAGGTCAAGGCGATCGTGATCACGGGGGCCGGCGGCAATTTCTCTTCCGGCGGCGACGTCTTCGAGATCATCGGGCCGCTGGTCGCGATGGAGACCAAGGATCTGCTGAAATTTACCCGCATGACCGGAGATCTGGTCAAGGCGATACGCGGCTGCCCGCAGCCGGTGATCGCGGCGATCGACGGCATCTGCGCCGGCGCCGGTGCGATCATGGCGATGGCGTCGGACATCCGCTACGGCACGCCCGAGACCAAGATCGCCTTCCTGTTCAACCGCGTCGGCCTTGCCGGCTGCGACATGGGCGCCTGCGCGATGCTGCCGCGCATCGTCGGCCAGGGCCGGGCAGCCGAGCTGCTCTATACCGGCCGCGTGCTCAAGGGCGAGGAAGCGGAGCGCTGGGGCTTCCTCAACCGGCTCGCCGGCAAGGAAGCCGTGCTCGGCGAGGCGCAGGCGCTCGCCGGCGAACTGGCGGACGGACCGACCTTCGCCAACGCAATGACCAAGCGCATGCTCGAAATGGAATGGGCAATGTCGGTCGAGGCGGCGATCGAAGCCGAAGCCGTGGCGCAGGCGCTGTGCATGCAGACCGAGGATTTCGCCCGCGCCTATCACGCCTTCGCCGCTAAGCAGAAGCCGGTCTTCGAGGGGAATTGAGATGATCGGGATCGGCATTCTCGGCGATACGCTCGATTGGCCGTTCTTCGAGGACCGTCATCGCGCCTTCGCCAGAAATCTCGCGGACTGGGCCGATGCCACTTTGCCCGGCCTGCCGCATGACGATGTCGATGCCGCCTGCCGGGCGCGGGTAAAGGCGCTTGGCGAGGCCGGCTTCCTGAGGGCTGTCGTGCCGGCGGCGCATGGCGGTCTCGGCCAGGCTCTCGATGTCCGGACGCTCTGCCTCGCCCGCGAGATTCTTGCGGCGCGCGACGGGCTCGCGGATTTCGCCTTCGCCATGCAGGGGCTCGGCACCGGTTCGATCTCCCTTGCCGGCTCGGAGGCCATGCAGGCCCGCATTTTGCCGGGCATCCGCGACGGCAGGCGCATTGCGGCCTTTGCGCTCTCCGAAAAGGAAGCGGGCTCGGATGTCGCCGCGATGGCGACGACGGCCACGCCCGACGGCAATACCCATGTCCGCATCGACGGCGAGAAGACCTGGATCTCGAATGGCGGCATCGCCGACCACTATGTCGTCTTCGCGCGGACAGGCGAGGCGCCCGGCGCGCGCGGGCTTTCTGCCTTCCTGGTCGAGGCCGATACGCCCGGCCTGAGCATTGCAGAGCGCATCGATGTGATCGCACCGCACCCGCTCGCCACGCTCCGCTTCGAGGCCTGCCGTATCCCGGTCGGCAATCGGATCGGCGGGCCAGGCGACGGCTTCAAGGTCGCGATGGCGACGCTCGACATCTTTCGCTCGACGGTCGGCGCCGCGGCGCTCGGCTTCGCCCGGCGCGCGCTGCATGAGACCGTGTCGCACGCCAATGGCAGAAAGCTCTTCGGAGGAACGCTTGGCGATCTCCAGCTCTCGCAGGCCGCCATCGCCGACAGCGCAGCCGAGGTCGATGCTGCGGCCCTGCTGGTCTACCGGGCGGCCTGGACCAAGGACAAGGGCGCGCCGCGCGTCACGCGCGAAGCTGCGCTCGCCAAGCTCGTCGCAACCGAGAACGCCCAGCGCGTCATCGACCGCGCCGTGCAGATCCATGGCGGGCTCGGCGTGACCAGGGGCATCAAGGTCGAGGAGCTCTATCGCGAGATCAGGGCGCTCAGGATCTATGAGGGCGCCAGCGAAGTTCAGAAGGTCGTCATCGCGCGCGATCTCCTGAAGGCGCATGCCATGAGCGGAGGCTGAGATGGCACAGGCGGAGTTCGTGCGGTCAGGACATCTGGACAGTTTCGCGCGGGACAATCTGCCACCGCGCGACAGCTGGCCCGACCTCAAGGTCACAGATGCCGGTCTCGCCTATCCCGAGCGGCTCAATGTCGCGACCGAACTGCTCGACCGTCACGTCAGCGAGGGCCGCGGCGAACGCATCGCCATCATCTCGGACCGTGAAGTCTGGAGCTATGCCGAGCTCGCCCAGCGCGTGAATCGCATCGCCAATGTGCTGACCCGCGATCTCGGGATGAAGCCAGGCAATCGCGTGCTGCTGCGGGCCGCCAACACGCCGATGATGGTCGCCGCCTATCTCGCTGTCCTGAAGGCGGGCGGCGTTGCGGTCGCGACCATGCCGATGCTGCGAGCCGGCGAACTCGCCTACCCGATCCGCAAGGCGAAGATCACGCTGGCCCTGTGCGACCACCGGCTGATCGATGACCTGCAGGCGGCCCAGACGCAGACTCCCGAGCTCCTGCGCATCGTGACCTGGGGCGCCGGGACGCCCGCCGATCTCGAAACCCTGATGGCGCGCGCGGGCTATGAGAACGCCACCGCCGCCGACACCGCCCGCGACGATGTCTGCCTGATCGGATTCACGTCCGGCACCACCGGCGAGCCCAAGGGCACGATGCATTTTCACCAGGACCTGCTCGCTATTTGCGACACCTATGGTGCGCGCGTGCTGAAGGCGGCACCGGATGACCGTTTCATCGGCTCGCCGCCGCTCGCCTTCACCTTCGGGCTCGGCGGGCTCGTGCTGTTCCCGATGCGGATCGGCGCCGCGATGGTGCTGCCCGACAAGGCCGCCCCCGCCGATCTCGTCACGGCGATCGAGCGCCACAAGGCGAGCGTCTGCTTCACGGCGCCGACGGCCTATCGCGCCATGCTCGACAAGCTGGAAGGCCGCGACATTTCTTCGCTGCGCATCTGCGTCTCGGCTGGGGAATCCCTGCCGAATGCGACCTTCGAGGCCTGGCAGAAGCGGACGGGGTTGCCGCTGATGGACGGTATCGGCGCGACCGAGATGCTGCATATCTTCATCTCCGCCCCGCGCGAGGCGATAAGGCCGGGCTCGACCGGCCTGCCTGTGCCGGGCTACGAGGCGCGGATCGTCGACGAGGCCGGCAATCCCCTGCCCGATGGCACTCCCGGTCGCCTCGCCGTGCGCGGACCGACCGGCTGCCGCTATCTCTCCGATCAACGGCAGGCGAAATACGCGCAGGGCGGCTGGAACATCACCGGCGACACCTATCTGCGCGATGCGGACGGCTATTTCTGGTACCAGGCGCGCTCGGACGACATGATCATCTCTGCCGGCTACAACATTGCCGGACCGGAGGTCGAGGCCTGCCTCCTCACCCATCCCGATGTCGCCGAATGCGGCGTGGTGGCTGCGCCCTGTCCGGACCGCGGCCAGATCGTCAAGGCCTATGTCGTGCTGCGCGAGGGCATCCGCGGCGATACGGCCCTCGCCAAGGCATTGCAGGAGCATGTGAAGGCGAGTATCGCGCCCTACAAATACCCGCGCGCCATCGCGTTCGTCCCGGCTCTGCCGAAGACGCCGACCGGCAAGCTCCAGCGTTTCGCACTGCGCCAGATGGCGCTCGTCGAGACCTGATTTCCCCAAGAACGGGCCGAAACGGCCGAGGACCGAGGCTCCACCATGTCGAACGCTCCAGCATCACGCGCGATCCTGCCCGAGGGCTGGCCGGTGCCGCGCGGCTATGCCAACGGCATGGTCGCTGAAGGCCGTGTGCTCGTGACAGGCGGCCTCGTCGGCTGGAATGAACACGGTGTCTTCGCCGAGGGCTTTCTGCCGCAGCTCCGTCAGACCCTCGCCAACATCAAGGTTGTGGTCGAGGCTGGCGGCGGGCGCATCGAGGATATCGTGCGGCTGACCTGGTATGTCACGGACATCGAGACCTATCGCGCCAGCCTGAAGGATATGGGGCCGATCTATCGCGAGACCCTTGGCCGGCATTTTCCGGCGATGGCGGTTGTTCAGGTCGTTGCACTGGTTGAGCCGCAGGCGCTGATCGAGATCGAAGCGACGGCGGTGGTCGCGCGCTGAGAAAGCAACGACCCGCGCCGTCGCGCATCTGGCGAAGCGAACACGATTGATCAGATGCCGGCGCCGTCCTGGAGGGCGGCCGACGGATGCTTCTGCCACAGCCGGGCATGAAGGCCGCGCAATGTCGGGCGCAGGGCGAGGTCGCCGAGCGCGAGGACGCCCGAGACGCCGGGCCGGCCGGTCAGTGCAAAGGCGGCCGCAAACAGTCCCGCCGTGCTGAGCAGCCGCCAGCTCACTGCGCTCCACCAAAGCCGGCGATCCGGCGTGCCGGGAGCGCCGATCAGGCGATTGCGCGCCTGCCGCAGGCGATCGGCCGTGCCCAGCGCCTCCGACGGATGCAGGCTTTGCCCCGCTCCCGGCTCGGCGGCCACGAAACCAAAGGCGACGGTTTCGTTGCTGATCCGGTCGATCAGGATGAAGCCGCCGAGATCCCGGCTCTCTTCGTAGGGCAGCATGACCAGCGGCCGGTCGAGCCGCAGCGTCACGAGGCCGATCCCGTTCATACGCAGGACCTGCGCCGGCACCGGCCGGAAGCCCTCGATGTCGATGCTGTGATCCAGCGCGCCGATCGTGGCGTTCACGGCCTGCGTCGCGAGCTTCAGGACGAACTGGCCGCCTTCCAGCATGGCGCGTTCGCCGGTCCAGAGCAGCCGCGCCCGGAGTTCGCGCCGCACCGGAACCGGGCTCGCCGCGGAAGCGATGACGTCGCCGCGCGAAATGTCGATTTCATCAGCCAGGGTTAGGGTGACGGCCTGTCCTGCCGCCGCGTTCCTGGCTTCGCCTGATGGGGTGATCAGCCGCGCGATCGTACTGCTGCGCCCGGAGGGCAGTACCGTGACGGCATCGCCAACGCGGGCGCGCCCGCGGGCCGTTGTGCCGGCATAGCCACGGAAATCGAGATCGGGCCGGTTCACCCATTGCACGGGCAAGACGAAACCCGCCTCGTCGCGTGTCTCCTGCTCGACGACGATCGCCTCCAGCAGAGGCAGCAGCGCCGGTCCCGCATGCCAGGGCATCGCGGCTGAGGGTCGCATCACGTTCTCGCCGTCCCTAGCCGAAACCGGGATGATGTCGATCGACCTGAAGCCGAGGCTCTTCACCGCCGCGCGATAGTCCGCTGCGATCCGGTCGAAAACCGCTTCGTCGTAACCGACGAGGTCCATCTTGTTGATCGCAACCACGACGTGGCGGACGCCGACCAGCGAGACGATGAAGGAGTGGCGACGGGTCTGCGGCAGCAGGCCCTTGCGGGCGTCGATCAGGATGATGGCGAGATCGGCGGTCGAGGCGCCGGTCGCCATGTTGCGGGTATACTGCTCGTGGCCCGGCGTATCGGCGACGATGAAGCTGCGCTTCTCCGTCGCGAAATAGCGATAGGCGACATCGATGGTGATACCCTGCTCACGCTCGGCCGAGAGACCGTCGACCAGCAGCGCGAAATCAGGCTCCGCACCTTGCGTGCCGAACTTGCGCGAATCGGCGTCGAGGGCGGTGAGCTGATCGTCGAAGACGGCGCCGGCCTCATAGAGCATGCGTCCGATCAGCGTCGACTTGCCGTCATCGACCGAGCCGCAAGTGATGAAACGCAGCAGCGAATGCTGGCCGCTTTCAGCAAGTCCGGAGGAATCGTTCGCGGGGAGCGGGGCCGTGGCGCCAGGGCGCTTCTTCTCGGCGGCGACGGCCATCAGAAGTACCCTTCCTGCTTTTTCTGCTCCATCGACCCGGCGCCGTCATGGTCGATGACACGGCCCTGGCGCTCGGAGGCGCGCGACGCACGCATCTCGGCAATGATGTCGGTAAGGCTTGCGGCTTCACTCTCGACCGCACCGGTCAGCGGGTAGCAGCCGAGTGTCCGGAACCGGACCATCCGGGTCTCGACGACTTCGCCGGAGGCGAGTTCCATGCGCTCGTCGTCGCGCATGATCCAGGCTCCGTCGCGGCGCACGACGGGGCGCGGCGCGGCGAAGTAGAGCGGCACGACCGGAATATTCTCGAGCGCGATGTAGTCCCAGACATCACGCTCGGTCCAATTGGAGAGCGGAAAGACGCGAAAGCTCTCGCCCTTGTGCTTGCGGGTGTTGAAGAGCTGCCAGGGTTCGGGGCGCTGGTTCTTCGGATCCCAGCGATGCTCTGCGCTACGCAGCGAGAAGATCCTCTCCTTGGCGCGGCTCTTCTCCTCATCGCGCCGCGCGCCGCCGAAGGCGACATCGAATTTGTACAGGTCGAGCGCCTGCTTCAGGCCTTGCGTCTTCATCACGTCGGTATGGACGCGCGAGCCCGAAGCGAAGGGCCCGATGCCGCCCCTGACCCCGTCCTGGTTGACATGGACGATCAGATCGAGCCCGAGCCGCTCGGCCGTCTCATCACGGAAAGAGATCATCTCGCGAAACTTCCAGGTCGTATCGACATGGAGCAACGGGAAAGGCGGCTTGGCCGGATAGAACGCCTTCATGGCGAGATGCAGCAGAACGGCGGAATCCTTGCCGATCGAATAGAGCAGCACCGGCTTGTCGCAGGTCGCCACCACCTCGCGAATGATGAAGATCGCCTCGGCCTCGAGCTTCTGCAGATGGCTGAGCTGGATCATGGTCGCGCCTCTACCGGGGCGGCGGCCCCGGCCCGGATCAGCTTCCCGTCAGGACCGACATGCAGGCCGCATTCCTTGGCCGCGTCGTCTTCCCACCACCAGCGCCCGGCCCGCTCCGGCTCACCCGGCGCGATCGCACGGGTGCAGGGCTGGCAGCCGATCGAGATAAAGCCCTTCTCGTGCAATGGGTTGAGCGGGATTCCTTCCGCCTTGGAGAAGCTCAATGCCGCCTCTCGCGACCAGTCGAGCAATGGGTTGAACTTGATCAGGCCGCGCTCTGCATCGGCCTCGGCGAGGGCAACGCCGCCGCGCGCCGCCGACTGGTCGGCCCGCAACCCGGTGATCCAGACATCTGCCCCGGCCAGGGCCCTGCCAAGCGGCTCAACCTTGCGGATACCGCAGCAGGATTTGCGGGCGTCGCGCGAGGCATAAAAGCCGTTGATGCCGTTCTGACGAACATAGAGCTCGATCGCGTCATGGCGCGGGTAGAAGGGGCGGATCGCTACGCCATAGCGGCGCTCGGTCTCCTCCCAGAGGCTATAGACCTCGGGAAAGAGCCTGCCGGTGTCGAGAGTGGCGATCTCGACGGGAAGCCCGGCGCCAGCGATCAGATGGGTGAGGACCTGATCCTCAAGGCCGAAACTGGTGGTGAAGACGATCCTTCCGGGAATCGCCTGGCTCAATCCGATGAGCCGGTCGCGCGCATCCGACTTGCCGAACGCGCGAACGAGCTCAGCAGCGCGCTCGGGCAAGACAATTGCCTCAGTGGGCGCGCCCTGCTGCGCAGGAAAGTGCGGATCGATGGGGTCTCTGGCCATGGGCTTGGCCGCCTGTATTGTTCTGTAAATCGAACAATTCAGCTATACCCGAACGCCCATCGAGGCAATTCACTTGAGGTAGTGTGGTTTTTCTTATTTCACAAACTGAAGAGAAGAACCTTTCGCTGAGGCTGGCATCTCGGGGGGACGAAGACCTCAGCCGCAATGTGGCTGGGCGCCGGCGCTCCAGAAGGGCGCATCTTCGCCGGCGCGCGGAATGCTGCGGCGATCGGTGGCGCGGAATTCGGCCGGCAAGGCCACGATGCTCTGCCACCAGCCATGGGCGCATTCCGAGCGGAAGGCCATCTGGTCGCTCAGGCTCGTGCCGATATGCCGGAAGCCGGCTTCCAGCGCGACGATGGCAGCCCGGATCGCAGCCTGCGTCTGCGCCGTGCTCTCGCGCGCATCGGCGCAGAAGGCGGCGGTGAAGGCGGTGACGTCATGGGCCAGCTCGGGATAAGCGCCGGCATCGAGGCTCCAGGCCTTCATCCATTCATGCGAGACGAGCGCGACCGCCTCATCGAGCGGACGTGAGACGACCTTGCCGGCCGTGGTCCGCATATGGCGCATCAACTCGGCACGCGCGTGCAGGTGACGCGCGGCGATCGCGGCCTCCTTCATGCGTGCAATCGCTGCATCGGCCTCGGCGAGACACTCGTCGACCGGGTGGGTCATGATCCAGCAATCCTCAAGGCAGGCGGGCGAGCGCATCGATCATGCGCTCGAACAGGCGGTCGGCATCGACCTCATTGACGACGAAGGCGTTCGCCGGGCGCTTCGTCCGACCGTTCCAGTCAATCGTCGATCGGCCCCGGACATTGCCGGCGAGCTCGATCTCGACATGGCAATCGCGCCCCTTGAACAGTTCGGGCCAGAGCAGCCAGGCGATGACGCACGGGTCGTGCATGGGATGGGCCGCCGTGCCCAGGCCGCCCGGACGTGGACGCGTCAGCATGCCGTGCACCGCCCGCCCCGTGCGGGTGCCGAGCCCGTCCAGCCGCGCCATGGCCGCCGACGAGGCGATGGCCTGGTGCGTCGCATGCAGGCCGAACAGCGTGACAGGAGCGCCCGCTCCGAGGACGACGGCCGCGGCATGCGGATCGACATAGAAATTGAACTCGGCTGCCGGTGTCATATTGCCGAGGCCCATGGCGCCGCCCATCACCACGATCTCGCGTAACCTGGGCGCAAGCTCCGGTGCGAGCCGCAAGGCCATCGCCACATTGGTCAACGGGCCGAGCGCGCAGATCGTGACGCTGCTATCCACGGCTGCGCGCAGGATATCGACGATTCCCTGAACGGCGTGGCCGGGAACCGCCGATGATCCGGCGGGCGGCAGCCCGGCGCCGCTCAGTCCGTCGGGGCCGGACACGAACTCTGCCGTCTCGAGCGGCTCCAGCATCGGCCGCGCCATACCCGCCTGCACGGAGACATCGGGACGCGCCGCGAGATCGCGGACGCGAAGCGCGTTGGCGGTGGTCAGGTCGATCGCGACATTGCCGGCGACCGTGCTGACCAGGCGGATGTCGAGTTCGCCCGGCTGCGAGAAGGCAAGCAGCAACGCGACCGCGTCGTCCTGCCCGGGATCGGTGTCGATGATGATCGGCCGTGCCATTTCAGGCCGCCAGCGCCGGGGCGGACATGATCAGATGGCTGAGATCGTCGGGTGTCAGATTGCCGATCGGCAGGTCGTGCAGCTTGCGGCCGCTGCGCAGGATCACCACCCGGCTCGCCAGCGCGACCACGTCGCGCATGTTGTGGCTGATCAGCAGGACCGTGCGGCCCTCCGCCTTGAGATGGCGCACGAGATCAAGCACCTGCGCCGTTTCCTTGACGCCGAGCGCAGCGGTCGGCTCGTCCATGATGATGACCTCGGCATTCCAGCGAAGCGCCCGCGAGATCGCCACCGCCTGGCGCTGCCCGCCGGAGAGCCGCTCCACCGGGCGCGTCATGTCCTCGATCTGCACCGACAGCCGGCGCAGATAACCCCTCGCCTCTTCCGCCATCCGCGCCTTGTCGAGCACGCGCAGGAAGGGCAGCCCGAGCGGGCGCGTCAGCTCGGCGCCCATGAAGACATTGGCGGCGATCGACAGGCGCGGCGCGAGCGCAAGCTCCTGATAGATCGTCGCCACGCCCTGCTCGAGCGCATCATGCGGCGAGCGGAAATGCACCTCGCGTCCGCGTAGGCGAATGGTGCCGGCGGTCGGGGCCTCGGCGCCCGACATGATCTTGATCAGCGTCGATTTGCCGGCGCCGTTGTCGCCACAGATCGCCAGGACCTCGCCGGCATGGACGTCGAGATCAATGCCACTCAGTGCCTGGACGGCGCCGTAATTCTTGCCGATCGAGCGCATCGCGAAGATGGGCTCCGAGGCCGCCTTGTCTGTCATCCGCATGCTCTCCGCAGGCCCGCAAACGGGCCGGCAGCAAAGGCCGGCCCGCACGAGGACCTACCTATTTCAGGAAGTCCTTGACGTTGTTCTTGTCGACGACAACGGCGTCCATGAAGAGATACGGGCCAGTGGTGATCGTGCTTGCTGGCTGCTTCTTCACCGCGATTGCCTCGACGGCCTCGACCGCCTTCACGCCCATTTCCTCGAAGGGAACCGTGACGGTCGCGAGGAAGGTGCTGTCGGGGTCGGCAATGCGACGATAGGTTTCGGCGCCGCCATCGACGGAGACGAGCGGGATCTCACCCTTCTTGACGCCTTGAGCCTTGAGCAGGTCGTCGATGATGTAGGCCTGACCGTCGAAGGAGGCCCAGATGCCGTTGATCTTGCCCTGATTGCGCAGGAGCAGCGCCTGTACGCCGCTGCGGACATCGTCGCGCCAGCTCTGGGTGCGCGCCATGCCGTGCTTGCCGACTTCCTTGACAGCCGTATTCTCGGACAGAACGACGTCGAGCACCTTGCCGCGAATGCGCGAGGCGATATTGCCGTCGAAGCGCACCGACATCAGGTTTCCGGTATAGCCCATCTGCCCGAGCAGATAGAGCGCCGCGTCGGCACCGACCTTGTATTCATTGGTCTGGATGTCGAACAGCGAGTACGGCCCGGCGCCGGACTGCACCGTAATCACAGGGATGCCCTTGTCCTTCGCGGCCTTGAACTGGGCATCGGCCTCGACCGGCTTGCCCATGGCGACGATGATGGCATCGACCTTCTTGGCGATCAGCGCCTCGAACTGCTCGGCATGCTTCGGCAGCGCGCCTTCGGAGTTCAGAAGCGTGACGTTCCAGCCCTTGGCCTTGGCCGCAGCCGCGGCCGCGTTTGCAACGCGCGCATGCGTCTCCGAGGTGAACTGGAAGCCGATGACGCCGAGCTCGAACGCAGAGGCGCTGCCGACGCCCCAGGCCAACACCAGACAGCTGGCCGCAACCATCTTCACGAACTTCATGACTACCTCCTCCCAACCGCGCGGATGGCTGCGCGGCGTTGTTGCGTTCAAACCTTGAAGGCAGCCTTCCGCACCACGCTGGCCGAGAATGCGACCGAGCCGATGATGATGATGCCAAGCACGATATCCTGCACGTAATAGGCTGCGCCCATCAGCACGAGCCCGTTACCGAGCACCTTGAGCACGAGCGCGGCAAAGACCGTGCCGGCCACATTGGGTTTGCCGGGCTCGAACATCGTCATGCCGAGCAGCACGGCAGCAATGGCGTAGAGGAAATAGTCGCCGGCCATGTTGGGAGCGGCCGAGGACAGGCTGGCCGCGAGCAGCACCGCCGTGAGCGCGGCGAAAACGCCGGCGAGCAGCAGGCCGAGCCGCTTCATCCGCATGGTCGCGATGCCTGCGAGCCGGGCCGCCTCGTCCGCCTCGCCCGTCGCCGCCATATGGGCGCCGGTGCGGGTCCATTTGAGCAGCACATAGGAGATGCCGGTTGCCGCAAGCAGGAACCAGATCAGGTTCGGCAGGCCGAGCGTCGAGCCGCGTGCCAGGCCGGTGAAGCCGACCGGCCAGCGCCCGACGAACGCGACCCCCTGCGTGATCATGAAGGCGAGGCCCTTGGCGATGGCGGCCGTGCCGAGCGTGACGATCAGCGAAGGGACCTTCAGCACCGTGACGCCGAAACCGTTGAAGGCCCCGAGCCCGGCGCCCACTGCAAGAGCGGCAAGGACCGCTATCGCGGGGTCATAGCCCGCCTGGATGAACCAGCCAGCGGCGACCGCAGCCAGGCTCGCTACCTCGGCGATCGAGAGATCGAGCTCGGCAATCGTCAGGGCGAGCGCAAAGCCGAGTGCGAGGATGGCGAGGAAGCTCGTATCCTTGGCGATGTTCAGGAGGTTGCCCGGACTCGCGAAATTCGGAGCGAAGGCGACAAAGAACCCGATCAGGGCGAGACCCGCCAATGCGGTGCCATGCCGCTCGACAAGCGTACGCATCTAGTGCGCTCCCCGCAACGGGCGCGCCATGCGCCCTTCGGTCGTCGCAAAGGGCAGATGGGGAGACGGGATCGAAGGTCGGGACATCATGTCATGACAGCAGGCGAACGGGCATTTCATCCGAGTCGGCCGAAGCTGTACCGAATGGAACAGCCGAACCGTAGTTCGGGGCAAAGGCGAATGCGAGCCGGCGCAACGGGTTGAGACCGAATTCTCCACGCCCAATTGCGCAACGTCAGGCCCTTGCCGCACGCGCCGCCTCACGCACGCCAACCGGCGAGCTGGCGCCCGATCGGAGCCAGAGCCTGCTCGGCCTGCCGGAAGAGTGCAAACAGCCGGTCATAGGGCTCGTGCGCGGCCGGGCTCGGCTGGTAGACCCGTGCCAGCCTGACCAGTGATTCCTGCGCTACAGCGAGATCCGGAAAGCGTCCGAGAGCGGTCCAGGCGACGATGGCGGCGCCGAGCAGGCCATGTTCCTCGCCTTCGACAACGCCGACCGGCCGGCCGAGGATATCCGCCTTGACCTGACACCAGTGGGGATTGGCAGCCCCGCCTCCGCCGAAGCGAAGTTCCGCAATCGGCCGGCCGGCCGCCGCCTCGGCGCGCTCCAGCACCACGCGATTGAGGAAGCCGATACCCTCCATCACCGCCCAGGCCAGATCGACCGCGCGGTGGCGGCGATTGAGCCCGACCAGAGCCCCGCGCAGGGATGGATCCCAGTACGGCACACGTTCTCCCTGGAGATAGGGCAGGAAGAGCACCGGGTCGGCATCGCGCGGTTCCGCCAGGATACGGACGAGTTCGCCACCGGCCTGCGCCGGCTCGCCCTGGAAGCGCCCGAGCAGTTCGAGCAGCCAGATCAGCGTGTCGGCCCCGGTCTGGCTCGGGCCGCCGAGCTGGGTGAGACCGGCTCCCCAGTCAACCGTCATCAGCCCCTCGGCCCACGCGGCCCGGGCATTGACGAGACCCAGCACCTCCGTCGTCCCGGATAGGTTGTAGCCGAAACCCGGACGCATGGCGCCGAGCCCGACGACGCTCGCCCAGGTATCGTTCGCCATGGCGATGACGGGCCGGCCGGCGAGATGGCCAAGCGCTCCTTCCAGCCCCGGCTGGACATGACCCATGACCGAAACCGGCTCTCGCAGCGGCGGAAGTAGCGTCGCCGGCAGGGCGGCAGCGTCGAACAGCGAGCCGCCTCCAGCAACTGCTGCTGCAGCCGCGTCCAACCGCGCCAGCGAAACGGTATCGCTCGCCGCGACCCCGCTCAGCCGCAGATTCAGAAAATCCTTGGGATCGAGGACATGTGCGGTCGCAGCGAGGATGTCCGGCTCGGACCGCTTCAGCCACCAGAGCCGGGCGAGCGGATGGAAGGCATTGAGGCTCGCCGTCTCCGGATGCTCCTTCGGGCACGCAGCCAGAAGCGAGGGCAGCGTGGCGCCGGCGCGCGTATCGCGCCAGAGCATGGCGGGACGGAGCACCTGCCCGTCGTGATCGACGAAGACCTGCGTCCGTGTCAGCGCCGAGATCGCCAATGCCTCGACCTGCCCGAAGAGCGTCGGATGGGAGGCCTGGAGTATAGCTGCGCTCTCGCGGAGCGCGCTCCACCAGAGCTCGGGATCGATCTCGGCGGTACCGTCCTGCTCGACCGGCACCCGCATGACGATGCTATGGCGAGCCCGAAGCTGCCCCGCCGCGTCGACGAGAGCCGCGCGAAAACTGGTGCCGCCGAGATCGCAGGCGAGAACCATGCTCACGGGCAAATGCTCCCGTCGCCACCGCACCTGCCGGACATCAGCCTCACCCGCATCGCCTTGATCCGTCGCCCCCTGCCAGGACCTGCCTCATAGCAGCGGAGCAGGCGGGCGCGTAGCGCCCGCCGCTGGAAGTTGGGGATCAGGCGAGCGCGGCTTCCGTCTCGTCGACCAGACGCCAGAACAGGCGCACGCCGCCGTCCGGCGCGGTTTCGAGGCCGGGCACGGCTGAGAGCAGCTTGCGGGTATAGGCGTGCTGCGGCCGGTCGAAGATCGCGTCGCGCGTCCCCTCCTCGACGATCCGGCCCTCGTTCATCACCACGACACGGTCAGCGACCTGCTCGACCACGCCGAGATCATGGCTGATGAACAGGCAGGAGAAGCCGTGGCGCCGCTGCAGCTCGGCGAAAAGCTCCAGCACCTGCGCCCGCACCGTGACGTCGAGGGCCGAGACCGGCTCATCGGCGATCACGAATTTTGGACGGCGCACCACGGCGCGTGCGATCGCGATGCGCTGGCGCTGCCCGCCGGAGAGCTCGTGCGGATAGCGTGACGCGAAGCCGTCGGCGAGACCGACCTCGGTCAGCACCTCCTGCAGGCGTGCCGCCTTCTGGGCGGCGCTCATGCCGGGGACCAGCCTGAGCGGCTCGGCCACGAGATCGCCGATGGTCATGCGCGGATCGAGCGAGGAATAGGGATCCTGGAAGACCATCTGGCAGTTCAGACGGTAATCCCAATAGGCCGTCTCGCTCTTGTCGATCGGCTTGCCCTCGAAGCGGATCTCGCCGCTGGTCGGCTTGATCAGGCCGGCGATCGCATGGCCGAGCGTCGTCTTGCCGGAGCCGGAGCCGCCGACGACGGCGACGACCTGGCCCGGCACGACATCCAGGCTGATGCCATGCAGCGCGCGCTTCGGCGCCTCCTTGCGGAAGAAGCCCTGGCGGCCGCCATAGTCGATCACCAGATCACGCACCGAGACGATCGGCGTCCCGGCTTCCGGCAGGGCGCGCGCCGGGCCGCGATGCGGCATCGCGGCCAGCAGCTTGCGCGTATAGGGGTGCTGCGGGCGCGCCAGCAGCTCCTGGGTCTGGCCCTGTTCGACGACATCGCCCTGGCACATCACGATGGCCCGGTCGGAATAGCGCGCGATCATGCCGAGGTCGTGACTGATCATCAGCACGGCGGTGTTGTTGGCCTTGGTCAGGTCGACCATCAGCTCGAGCACGTCACGCTGCACCACGGCGTCGAGCGCCGTGGTCGGTTCGTCGGCGATCAGCAGCGCCGGCTTCAGCAGCATCACCGAGGCCAGCATGATGCGCTGGCGCATGCCGCCCGAGAACTGATGCGGATAGGAGGTCAGCGCCCCGTCCGGATCGCGGATGCCGACACGCCTGAGCATGTCGAGGATCAGCTCTTTGCGCTCGCTCGCACTGAGCTTGCGATGCAACGCCAACCCCTCGTCGAGCTGCCGGCCGATCAGCATCGACGGGTTCAGCGAGGTCATCGGCTCCTGGAAGACCATGCCGACACGCGAGCCGCGCATGGCGCGCAGCTGCTTCGGCTCCATGGTCGTGACGTCCTGGCCTTCGAACTTGATCGAGCCGGCGACGCGCCGGACCGCTGGCGGGACGAAGCCCATCAGAGCGCGCGCCGCCAGGGTCTTGCCGGAGCCGGACTCGCCGACGATGCCGACGATCTCGCCCGGCGAGATGGAGAAGCTGACGCCGTTGACGACGCGCTTGCCGGTGCGGCCGATCTCGAGCGTGAGGTCGTCGACGCGCAGAAGTGTTTCGGACGAGGCCATCACATCCCCCTCATGCGCGGGTCGAGCTTGTCGCGCACCGCATCGCCGAGAAGATTGATCCCGAGCAGCGTCAGCGAAATGCACAGGCCGGGGAAGATGCCGAGCCAGACGGCCTGGCCGATATAGGGCCGCGAACCGGCGAGCATGTTGCCCCAGGTCGGGGCCGGTGGCGGCACGCCGAGGCCGAGGAAGGAGAGCGCGCTCTCCGCCAGCAGCACATAGCCGAACATCGAAGTCGCCAGCACGGTCAGCGGCGCGATGCAGTTCGGCAGGATGTGCCGGGCCATGGTGAAGGACTCGGAATTGCCCATCACGCGGGAGGCGGCGATGTATTCGCGCTCGCGCAGCGACAGCACCGTGCCGCGCACGATGCGGGCGACCGAGGGCGCATAGGCGATGCCGAGCGCGACGATGATGCCGTATTTGTTGGCCCCCACCACGGCGAGCAGGCCAAGCGCCAGCAGGATGCCGGGAAAGGCGAGCAGCGCGTCGTTGAAGGCCATGACGATGCGGTCGAGCCAGCCGCGGATATAGCCGCTGAAGATGCCGATCAAAGTACCCAGCGTCACGGCGAGCGTGACGGTCAGCAGGCTGATCCAGACGCTGGTCGCGGCGCCCGCCATCAGGCGGCTCAGCACGTCGCGGCCGAACTCGTCGGTGCCGAGCCAGTGCATGGCGCTCGGCGCCGCGAGCTTGGCGCGGAAGCTGAGCTGCAGGGGATCATAGGGTGTCCAGACCGCGCCGGTGAGGGCGACGATGAGCAGGACACCGATGAGAAGACCGCCCAGCAGGGCGTTGGATGCGGGGAGCTTCATTCGGCTGTCACCCGCGGGTCGAAGATGGGATAGCACAGGTCGATCACCAGATTGACGAGGACATAGGTGAAGGCGACGAAGAGCAGGCAGCCCTGGATCACCGGGTAATCGCGCGCGAAGATCGAATCGACCAGCAGACGGCCGAGGCCCGGAATGGTGAAGACGGTCTCGACCACGGCGATGCCGCCGAGCAGGTTGCCGAGCACGAGACCGATCAGCGTCCAGGTCGGCCCGAAGGCGTTCTTGAAGGCGTGGCGCCAGAGCACCGCCCCTTCCGACAGGCCCTTGGCCCGGGCATGGGTGATGTAGTCCAGCCGCAGCACCTCCAGCGTCGAGGCGCGCGCCATGCGCAGGATCACGCCGATCTCGTGCAGGAACAGCGTCAGGATCGGCATGACGAGGTAGAGGATGCCGCGCGTCGTGTCCTCGCCGATCGAGACATAGCCGACGACCGGCAGCCATTCGAGCTTCAGCCCGAAGAACAGCAGCAGCAGCAGGCCGAGCCAGAAAGTCGGGATCGAGAGCAGCAGGGTCGCCAGCCCGACCAGGGTGAGGTCGAGCGTGCTGTTCTGGCGCCAGGCTGCGATCACGCCGGCCGGCACGGCGACCAGGCAGGCGAACAGCACCGCGACCAGCACGACCTGCGCGCTGATCAGGAAGCGCTGGGCGATCAGCGGCAGGACCGCCTGCTGCGAGTTGATCGATTGGCCGAGATCTCCTTGCAGCAGATTGCCGAACCAGATCACGAACTGCATCGGCAGGCTGCGGTCGAGACCCAGGCGTGCCCGCAGATCGGCCAGGCTCGCCGGATCGGCAAGGTCGCCCAGCATGAGCTGGGCTGGATCACCCGGGATCAGCCGAATCAGGACGAAGACCGAGACTGCCACGATGAACAGTGTCGGCAACGCCATCAAGATGCGCGTGAGCGCGAAACGCAGCATTGGTGCTTACCCTCCCCGTCGGACCTTCGCCTCAATTGGCGAGGTTGACGCCCCACATCCGCATCTTCGACTGCCACGGCTGGAAATCGCGCACGCGCTTGGAATGCGCGATCACGTCGAGGCCGTTGAAGTAGATGACCAGCGGCACCTCTTCGATCATGCGCTTGTGCAAATCGTCGAAGAGCTTCTGGCGCTCGGCCTTGTCCGAGATGACCATCGACTTGTCGATCAGCGCCTGCGCTTCGGCATTGTCCCAGACCTTGCGCGGCTGCTTGTCCTTCGGCCCGGCGAACTGCTCGAACCCGAGCGCGGGGTCGAAGCGCGCCGAATAGGAGAAGGACTGCATCTGGTAATTGCCCTTGTTGTAGCGATCGAGCTGGGTCGCCCAGTCCAGGACCTCGATCTCGGCATTGATGCCGGCAGCCTGCATCATCGCCTGAGCCACGACGGCGGCCGGGAAACTCGGCACGGTCGGGCGCTTGTTGGCGACGATCGAGATCTTCTCGCCCTTGTAGCCGGCCTCCTGGAGCAGCTTCTTCACCTTGGCCGGGTCATAGCTGAAGCCCTGCTTCTCGACGGGGCCGAAATAGGCCGAGCTCGGATAGATCGCCGAATTGTTCGGCGTGCCGAGATTGCTCGAGGCCGCGGCGACCAACTCGGTCATGTCGAGCGAGGCGGCGATGGCCTGGCGCAGCTTGACGTTCTTCATCAGCGGGTCGCGCGTCTGGAACAGGAAGGTGTGGCGCACGGCGTTCGGAGCGATCTTCACGTCGAGCTTGGGATTCTTGCGCAGCTCCTCGACGTCGCTCGGGAGGATTTCGGCCATGTCGATGGCGCCCGAGGTCAGTCCGGCCTTCACCGTCGCGGGATCGCGGACGACCAGGAACTTCACGTCCTTGATGAGCGTCTTCTTCAAACCGATATAGCCATCGCGCTTGTCGCCCTTCGCTGACGCATAGCCGTCGAAGGCGGTCATGGTGAAATACTCGCCGCGCTTCCACTCGCCGATCTTGAACGGTCCGGTGCCGACTGGCTTGTCCCAGGAGCCGTCGGCCTTCAGCGAGTCCTTGTGGATGACGGCGGCCATGGCGCAGTCGGTGCGCGCCAGCGCGTCGAGGAAGAGCGCGCTGGGCGAGTTGATGCGCATCACGACGGTGTTGGCGTCGGGAGCTTCGATCGCCTCAACCTTCAGGCCATTGCGCCCGTCGAATTCGGACAGGCAGCGCCACTCCGTTTTCGGATCCATGTAGCGGTTCCAGCTCCAGACGACGTCGGCCGAGGTCAGCTCCGCGCCATTGTGGAACTTCACGCCCTTGCGCAGGGTGAAGGTGTAGGCCTTGCCGTCGGCCGACATCTCGACCTTTTCGGCGAGAAGCGGCCCAACCGTGCCATCTTCGGCATAACCGACCAGCCCCTCGACGAGCTGCAGCACGAAATCATCCGTGTTGTCGTCGCGGTTCACGCCGGGATTGGAGCTGCGGATATCGGCAGCGACCGCGACCGTGACGGACTGGGCGGCGGCCGGACCAGCTACGAGAGCTGAGGTCGCCAGTGCGAAGGCCGAGGCATAGATGCGGTTCATGTCGATGTCCCTGTTGTCGTCGTTCTTCTTGGTTTTGAGATGTGCTGGCCCGGGCCTATCTGGCGCGGGCCAGGGATAACGCGTCAGTTGGCGAAGCTGACCTCCCAGAGCCGCGGCTTTCCAGCGACCCAGGGGGCAAAGCCACGCAGCTTCCTGGAGACCCCCGCCGTGTCGACCTGATTGTAGAGGAAGATCAGCGGCGCCTCGGCGAGCATCAGCTTGTGCAGCTCGTCGAACAGCTTCTGGCGCTCGGGCGGATCGCCGACGAGCGTCGCCTTCTCGATCAGCTCGTCAGCACGCCGGCTGTCCCAGGCCTTGGACGGGAATGTGTCCTTGGGGCCGCTGAACTGGTTGTAGCTCTGGGCAGGATCGATGCGGGCGGAATAGCTGAAGGACATCATCTGGAAGTTGCCCTTGGCGTATCGGTCGAGCTGGGTCGCCCATTCCAGCACCTCGATCTCGCTGTTGATGCCGGCGGCCTGCAGCATGGCCTGGGCCACGACCGCGGCCGGGAAGCTCGGCACCGTCGAGCGCTTGTTGGCGATCAGCTTGATCGGCTGGCCCTTGTAACCGGCCTCGGCGAGCAGCTTCTTCACCTTGGCGAGGTCATAGCTGTAACGCTGGCGCTGCACGTCGCTGTAATAGGGCGACGAGACATAGATCGCCGAATTGTTGGTCTTGCCGAGCTCGTTCGAGGTGTGCGCGACGATCTGGTCGAGATCGAGCGCGGCCGCGATCGCCTGGCGCATCCGGACATCGCCCAGCAAGGCATCGCGCGTCTGGAACAGGAAGGCGTGCTTCGTTGCGCTCGGGGCGCTCATGACCTCGATATTGGGGCTCTTCTTCATTTCCGGCATGTCGGAATCGGGAATGTCCGCGACATGCAATGCGCCCGACATCAAGCCGGCCTTGATCGTGGCGCCATCGGCGATGGAGAGGAACTTGACCTCCGGCACCAGGGCCTGCTTGCGGCCGACATAGCCGTCGCGCTGCTCGCCGGGAGGCGAGACATAATCGTCGAAGCGCTTCAGCGAGACGAACTCGCCGCGTCGCCATTCGCCGAGCGTGAACGGGCCGGTGCCGATCGGCCGGTCCCAGCTGCCATCGGCCTTCAGCGAATCCTTGTGGATGATCGCGACCATGGCGCAATCCGTGCGCGCCATGGTGTCGAGGAACATCGCGCTCGGCTTTTCCAGCTTCATGACGAAGGTCGACGGATCGGGTGCGTCGACGCTCGTGACCTTCATGCCGGTCCGGCCGTCGAACTCCGCCCGGCAGCGCCAGTCGGTCTTGGCGTCCATGTAGCGGTTCCAGTTCCACAGCACATCGGCCGAGGTCATGACCGCGCCATTGTGGAACTTCACGCCCTTGCGCAGCGTGAAGGTGTAGGTCAGGCCGTCGGGCGAGACCGCGATCGACTCCGCCAGCAACGGCGCGACCGCGCCGTTCTCGCGGTAGCCGACCAGACCCTCAACCATATGCAGCACGACGGCATCGGTATTGTCGTCCCGGTTGACGCCCGGGTTGGTTGAACGAATGTCGGCATTGAGCGCGACATTGATCGTCGATTGCTGCGCCAGGACCGGCGCAGCAACAAGGGTCAGGGCAACAGCCAGGGACGCCTTCGGGCTCACGTCATTTCCCCTTCAGCACGGTGAGAGGCACAGCATCCGCACGGTGGCGGGTCAGCGTTTCCGCCAGGAACTCCTCGACGCGCGGCACGGCCTTGACGCCGTCATGCGGCATGTTCGGCACCAGATCGAACCGCACCTTGACCCCCGCGGCCTCGAAGGAGCGCTGCAGGCTGGCGAGCCGCTCAGGGCGCGTCCTGCCGGCATGGTTGGCGTCCGGCATCCAGTTGCGGCCGCCCTCCTTGTGGGTGATTTCCCAGGTCTCCAGATCGGCAGCTCCGACGATCATCTGGACCGGCACCTTGGCCAGGGCGGCCGTGTCGATCTCCTGTCCGAACAGCGATGCAAAATTGCGCGTGCCGACCCACCAGTCGCGCGTCGGATCAAGCAGCGTGACCGAACCCGGTGCGCCGATGCAGGCGGCCCAGAGGCGGTCGGGATGCAAAAGCATGAAGCGATGAGCGAAGTGCCCGCCGCCGGAATAACCGAACAGGGCAAAGCGCTTGAAGTCGAGGTCATAGCGCTCGCCGATCTCGTCGACGATCGCAAGCAGTGCGTGATCGTAGCGGATGTCGGCTTCGCGCATGTATTTGAAGCCATCACGATAGCCATCGCCTCGCACCCCGACCGGGAAGAGCGGCGCGAGCACGATGCAGTTGTTCCAGCGCGCGAACTCCGCGAAGGCGTCGCGATAGGTGATGAAGCTGCGGCCGGTGCCATGCATGGCGACGACCAGTGCCGGCGGCTCGCCGCCCTGCCCCAGCGACGGCGGCACATAGAGGCAATAGGCAAAACGGGGATCATGCCGGCTGGCGAAGACCGTGGTCCGGTCCATGTCGTAGAGCGCGGCAGCCTTGTCGGCCTTCTTGGCCTCGGGCGCCTCACGCGTCGCAGTCATCACAGCCATCGGATATCCTCTATTGGCTATTAAATTGGCGCCAATTATGTTGCACGTTGAATTGAGGCTTGCAAGCTTGCTTCGGTCGCTCCGCCCGGTAGCGAAATCGCGGCAAGATGCGCTAGAGCATGCTGCGAAAAAGTGGCAACGGTTTTTCGCATTAAGCGTGCTCTAAACTATTGGATTCGATCACGTTTTCTGCGTTTGGACGATTTCGCCAAACGCGGCGTGATCTAGGGGATGACGATGACCACCGTGAAGCGTAGGCCGAAATCGAAACACGCCCTGGCTGGAGAGATCGCGGAAGCGATCAAGCTCGGCCAGTTCCGCTCCGGCGAGTGGCTCCGCCAAATCGACATCGAGCAGAAATTCGCCGCGACGCGCTTCGATGTCCGCACCGCGCTCGACGAACTCGTCGTCCGCAAGGCGATCGAGCATGTCCCCAACCGGGGCTACCGCGTGGCCGAGATCGATCGAGAGACCCTGCGCCATATCCGCTCTGTCCGGATCGTGATCGAGACCTCGACCGCCGACGCGATCGTCAGCCGGATGACGCCGGCAACCCTCGCGACGCTTCGTGGCCTCGCCGAGGAGTTCGGCGTTGCGGTACGCGAGGGCACGCGCGCCGACCAGAGCCGGGTCAACGCCGAATTTCACGAAGCGATGTATCATCTCAGCGGCAACCCCGTGCTGGAGGAGCTGATCTGGAACCTGCGTGATCGCGGGCGCGGGTCGAATGTGACGGTATGGACCTCGCACGAGTCGCTGCTGCGCAGCGACCGCGACCATCACGCCATGCTCGAAGCCATCGAGAAGCGCGACGTCGCGCGCCTCTCAGAGTTGATCGCGGCTCATATTCTCAAGGATGCCCCCGAGAGCGAGCTGCGGGACCGTTAGTCCGCGACGCTGACTTCCCAGAGCCTCGGCTTGGACAGGATCGAGGACTGGTAGCCCTTCACGCGCTTCCCATAGACGCCGGCATCGAGCCCATTATAGAGCATGACCATCGGCACCTGGGCGATGAAGCGCTTGTGCAGCTCGTCGAACAGCTTCTGGCGCTCGGCTTTGTCCGAAACCACCATCGACTTGTCGAGCAGGGCGAGCGAGTCCGGGTCGTCCCAGACCTTGCGCGGCTGGGTCGCCTTCGGACCGGCGATCGACTCGAAGCTCAGCGCGGGGTCGAGGCGGGCCGAATAGGGAAAGGCCTGCATCTGGTAGTTGCCTTTGCTGTAGCGGTCGAGCTGCGTCGCCCATTCCAGCACTTCGATCGTGACATTGATTCCGGCGCCCTGCAGCATCTGCTGCGCGATCACGGCGGAATCGAAGCTCTGCGGATAGCGCTTGTTGGCCAGCATCACGATCGGCTCGCCCTTGTAGCCGGCTTCCTGGAGCAGTTTCTTCGCGGCTGCGACATCGTGCTTGTAGCCCTGTTTCTGCACCGGCCCGTAATAGGACGACATCGCAGGGACAATCGAGTTGTTCGGCTTGCCGAGCCCGTCCGTGACGGCAGAGACGATCTCGTTGACGTCGAGCGCCGCAGCAATCGCCTGGCGCAGCTTCTGGTTCTGCAGCAACGGATCGCGCGTCTGCAGCAGCAGGCCGACCAGGCCCATGTTCGAGACGAGCGAGACCTCGACCTTGGGGTTCTTGCGCAACTCTCCGACTTCGGCATTGGCGACGTCGGGGATAATGTCGATATCGCCACGCAGCAATGCGGCTTTGGCGGTGGAGCTGTCCGGGATGATCAGGAAGCGGACTTCATCGACCAGCGGACGCTTGCCACCGGTATAGCCATCGATCTTGCCGGGAAGGCTGGCGTAGTCGGCATTGCGTACGAGCCGGATATATTCGCCGCGGCGCCATTCGCCGAAGCTGTAGGGCCCGGTGCCGATCGGCTTGTCGAAACTGCCATCTGCCTTCACCGAATCCTTGTGGAGGATCGCGGTCATGGCGCAATCGGTGCGGGCGATGCTGGCGAGGAAGAGCGAGCTCGGCTTGTCGAGCTTGAAGACGACCGTCGAAGCATCAGGCGCCGTCACGGATTCAACCTTGACCCGCCCTCGCCCGTCGAACTCCGAAAGGCAGCGCCATTCGGTCTTCGGGTCCATGTAGCGGTTCCAGCTCCAGACTACGTCGGCAGCGGTCAGCGGCGCACCATTGTGGAACTTCACTCCCTTGCGCAGGGTGAAGGTGTAGCTCAGCCCGTCCTCGGACGGCGCGACCTTCTCGGCCAGGAGCGGCTTGACCTCGGCATCCTCGCCATAGGCGACGAGGCCCTCGACCATATGCAGCACGACGGCGTCGGTGTTGTCGTCCCGGTTCACGCCTGGATTGATGCTGCGGATATCGGCGTTGAGATGCGCGCGAATGCTCGTCGGCGCCGCGAGCGACGGGCCGAGACCCGCCAGCAGCGAGGTCATTGCCGCGCCGGCAAGGGCTGCTGCTGCAATCGGTTTGAAAGCCATGTTCGATCCCCTCCTGTTTTTATTAGCATGATCGCGTCGGGCCGCCCTCTACGGCTCCGACGCATGCAAAGAATTCACTCGGCGGCTTCGGCCAGCGTCACCGGAGCGTCAGTCAGGCTGTAGCGGGTGAACTGCCGGTTCAGAGCCGGCAGCGGGGCCACTTCCATGATGCCCTTCGCCGGCTGCATGATCACCATCGAGACCGTGGCCGAGAGATTGCCGGTCTCGTTCGGACGCGGCGGGCGGCAGACCGCATAGGGTGACAGGAAGTCGTCGAAGAACGCGTTCTTGAGATCGGCGACGCTGAGCTTGCGGCCGGCATCGTCGAGCAGCTTGCGGACGCGCCAGTCACGATAGAAGCTCTCCGGCACACGCGGAATGCCGGTGTCCTTGATCTTGGTGAGTGCGATCGAGCCCACCCAATGGTTGGCATGAACGATCAGGCCGTCGGCAGGGTAGATCGGGAAGGCCTCATCCGGAGCGCATTCGAAGTCGATGGCGAAACCGGCGACCGTCGAGAGCATCATGTTGTTCGAGCAGGCCTTCGGCGTCGTCGCCACGGCCTTCATCGCCATGGCGAAATGCTCCTGCTCCAGCACCTTGCGACGGATCAGCGCCAGTGGCACGCCGGCCTGGGTGAAGTCGCGCTCCGACTCCAGATAGTTGGCGGTGATCGAGACACCGGCAGCGTTCATGCCGCAGCGAGCGAGACCGCCAGCCTCGACAAAGGTCAGGAAGTCCGGACCGTCATCGCGACGCACGCGCAGCACGATGGCGGTCTCGGCGCATTCCGCCTTCCAGTCCCAGTTCTGGCCATGAATGAGTTCGCCCGTCGCGCTGCGCTCCGGCAGGATGACGGCGCCAGTGCAACCATCGTCGAGCTCCTCGCCGGCCTCGACGGGCTTGGCTTTCTCGAGCCGCGCCTTGGCCATGACTTCGGTGCGGGCATTGACCATCACGATGTCTTCGAGCGTGACGCCGGCGCCGTCGGCGATGCCGCGCATCTCCTCGACATAATGGGCGCCGAAAGCCTCGATCTCGCGAGCGAATTCGGCGATCAGCCGGGATTTGGCAACCGTATCGTAGCCGAGATCGACAAGTTGGCCGCCATAGAGCTCGATGCTGCGCTTGACGCGCGCGGGAACCGCGGCGCCATGCTGCCGGCCGCGCTCATAGGGCGATCCCGAAACATCGATGAATGGAAAGGGCTCAACCATGGACCTAATCTCCGCGCCGGCTCTGGCGCCCGGCTAACAGTTAATGTATTTCATCACGCAGTAAGACAATCAAGAGGAATCTCATGGCCGAACCGACCCGGCTCCAACAGGATCTGGCCGAGCGCATCATCCAGTTGGCGCGCGAAGACGGTCTCGCGGCGGGTGCATGGCTGAACGAGAACAATCTGGCCAAGCGCCTGAATGTCTCGCGCACCCCGGTTCGGGCCGCGCTCAGCCATCTCGAAGGCCAGGGGATCGTGCTTCGCCATCCCAACAAGGGCGTCGAGTTGGTCAGTGCGCTTCCCATCCCGGCAGACAGTGGCGGCTCGCCCGACGAGACAGACCTCGCCCTGGTCAGGATCGCACGCGATCGCGAGAGCGGCGCGCTCGGCGACGACGTTTCCGAGCTGGAGCTGATGCGCCGATACGAGATGGCGCGACCGGAAATCCAGCGCACTCTGAAGCGCCTGGCCGAACTGGAGATGGTGGAACGCAAGCCGGGCTATGGCTGGCGCTTCCTGCACGAATCCTCGGATTCGTCACTGCGAATGGAGCGCTATCGCTTCCGCATGCTGCTCGAACCCATGGGTTTTCTCGAGCCAGGCTTTCGCCTCGATGAGCACTGGGCAACCGAGATGCTGAGGCGGCACCGCCAGACCCTGACCCAGCCCTGGCGCGAGTCCTCCAGCGTCGCCTTCTACGAAATGAACGCAGCCTTTCACGAAGGCCTTGCAGCCGCATCCGGCAATCGCTTCATCCACTCTGCCATACGCCGGGAAAACCAGATGCGGCGACTCTCCAATTATGATTGGGGCTCCGGAACCGAACGGGTCCAGGTCAGCTGCGTCGAGCACATCGAGATCCTCGAGCGGCTGCTAGCGGGAGATCGGGAGATCGCCTCCGTCCTGATGCGCCGGCACTTGCAGCGCGCTAGCGAACTCAAGCGAAGAGCCCGGCAGCCGCCGCCCAACGCTGGGTAGCGGGACATGCGGAGCGATATTGTCTTTCCTACGAAATAAAGACAGTATCTCTCCTCGCCAATGGCGCGCCCGTGACGGGACCGCCCCCGCCCGAGGATCGCTTCATGTCAGTCACCGCCCTTCGCAGCGAAACCGACCGCAGCAATGCGCCGGATGCCTTCTGGATGCCGTTCACGCCGATGCGTGGCTTCAAGCACGAGCCGATGCTGTTCGAGCGCGCCGAGGGCATGCACTACTTCACGCCCGAGGGGCGCCAGGTCCTCGACGCGATGGCTGGCCTCTGGTGCGTCAATGCCGGCCACGGTCAGCAACGCATCGTCGATGCGATCCGCGAGGCGGCGGGGCGCCTCGACTTCGTCTCGTCGTTCAAGATGAGCCATCCGGCCGCACAGGCCTATGCGGCGCGGCTGTGCGATTTCGCGCCCGCCGGGCTCGATCACGTCTTCTTCGTCAATTCCGGCTCCGAGGCGGTCGATACCGCCCTCAAGATCGCGCGGGCCTATCACCATGCACGGGGCGATGCACGACGCACCAAGCTGATCGGCCGCGCCAAGGGCTATCACGGCATGGGCTTCGGCGGGCTCTCCGTGGCAGGCCTCGGCCGGCATAAGCGCGGCTTTGGGCCGCTGCTGCCGGAAGTCGCCCATCTCGCCCTGCCCTATGATGCCGGCATGGCGTTCTCGCGCGGCCAGCCGGAAACCGGCGTGGCCTATGCCGAGGAACTCGAGCGCGTTCTCGATATGAACGACCCGGCCAGCGTCGCTGCCGTGATCGTCGAGCCGGTGACCGGCTCCGGCGGCGTCTACCCGCCACCGAAGGGTTATCTCGAACGCCTGCGCGCGATTTGCGACAAGCATGGCGTGCTCCTGATCTTCGACGAGGTCATCACGGGCTTCGGACGCCTCGGTGCGCCCTTCGCGGCGCAGGCGTTCGGCGTGACGCCCGACCTCATCACCTGCGCCAAGGGCATGACCAATGGCGCCGTGCCGATGGGCGGTGTCATCGTCTCGAACACGGTCTACGATGCCTTCATGGCCGGCCCGCCCGAGGTGATCGAGCTGTTCCACGGCTATACCTATTCGGCCCACCCGCTCGCCTGCGCCGCAGGGCTCGCCACGCTCGATGTCTTCGCCGAACAGGGCATTGTGGCACGCGCGAAGGTCGCCAGCACTCACTGGCAGGAGCGTGCGCTGGCGCTCAAGGGCGCCCCGCATGTTGCCGACATCCGCAGCATCGGCCTGCTCGGAGCCGTGGAGCTGACGCCACGGCCAGGGCAGCCCGGCGCGCGCGGAGCGGCCTGCGCCAAGGCCTGCTATGAGGCAGGGGTACTGATGCGCGGGTCCGGCGACACGATTGTGCTGTCGCCGCCGCTCATCGTCTCGGAAGGCGAGATCGACCTGATCTTCGCGACTATCGCGACAGCCCTGCGCAGCATCGACTGATGCATCGGCCCGAGACGTGAATTGCGGTTTTCGGACAAGTTGATGCAAGCCTAGAGGGTTAGATCATTGAGCCGGATGCGATATCCGGCCCGATGATCTCGTGCCGCAGTTCCTCAGGACTTGATCGCGACCTCCCAGGCCCGCGCGCGCGACTCCCATGGCACGAAACCGGAGACGCGCGCGGTCGAGGCCCAGGCTTCGATCGAGTTGAACAGCATCACCAGCGGCACGTCGTCGATCATCCGCTTGTGCAACTCGTCAAAGATCTCCTGACGCTCGGCCGGGCTCTCGATCTTCGAGGCCTTGTCGAGCAGCGCGATCACGGCGGGATCGTCCCAGACCTTGCGCGGCTGGTTCGCCTTCGGACCGGTGAAATGCTCGAAGCTCAGCGCCGGGTCGAGCCGCGCCGAGTAGGAATGAACCATCAGCTGGTAATTGCCCTTGAGGAAGCGATCCATATGGGTCGCCCACTCCACGACATCGATGTCCGAGTTGATGCCGACAGCCTGGAACATCGACTGCAGCACGACAGCGATGTTGAAGCTCGGCGCCGATTTGCGGTTATTGGTGGTGATCTTCAACCGCTCGCCCTTGTAGCCGGCCTCGATGAGAAGCTTCTTCGCGCGCGCCGGATCGTAGCCGTGCGAGAGGTTCTGCACGTCGCTGTGATAGGCCGACTTGGCATGGATGGTGGAGTTGTTCGGCTGCACGCCGAGATCGGAAACGATTGCGACGAGCTGGCGGAAATCGATGGCCGCCGCCAGCGCCCGGCGCATTGCCGGCGTCCTGAAGACCGGGTCATTGGTCTGGAAGAGAAGTGCGTGGCGCGCCGCCGTGGTTGCGGTCTGGACCGTAATGCCGGGAGCCTTCTTCAGCTCGGCTACATCCGAGCCCAGCACTTCGGCGATGTCGATCTGGCCTGCGATCAGGCCGGCCTTCACCGAGGCGGCGTCCGGAACGACCAGGAACCTGACCTCCGGGACGAGCGGCCGCTTGCTGCCGGCAAAGCCGTCGAGGCCGCCTGCAAGCGACTGGTAGCCCTCGAAACGGGTCAGGCTGATCTGCTGGCCCCGCCGCCACTCGCCGAACTTGAACGGTCCGGTTCCGACCGGCGCCTTCCACGACCCGTCCGGATTGAGTGAATCCTTGTGAATCACCGCGGCGCTGCCGCAATCGGTGCGCGCGAGCGAGAACAGGAAGAGCGCATTGGGCTCGTTGATCCGCATCCGCACCGTGGTTGGCGATACGGCTTCGACCGCCTCGACCTTCAGCCCGTTGCGGCCGTCGAAATCGGCAAGACAACGCCATTCCGTCTTCGGATCCATATAGCGCTGCCAGCTCCAGACGACGTCCGCGGCCGTCAGCGGCGCGCCGTTGTGGAAGGTCAGTCCCTTGCGCAGTTCGAAGGTGTAGCTCAACCCGTCCGGAGAGGTCTCGACCTTCTCGGCCAGCATGGGGCCGACCGTGCCGCCTTCGCGATAGGCGACCAGCCCTTCGACCATGTGCAGGGTTACGGCGTCAGTATCGTCGTCGCGGTTGACGCCGGGATTCGTGCCGCGAATGTCGGCCTTGAGGGCAATGGTCAGGGTTTGCGCGGCGACCGGGGCGCTCGCCAGCGCTGCAAGCAGCACTGCCGTCACGATGCGGGCACGTGAAGTACGTCTCATGAACAAGGACCTCCCAGCCCCGTGTCAGGCCGCAGCCGCGACGGCGACCGGATCGCCGGAAAGGCTGTAGCGGGTGAAGTGTCGGTTGAGCGCGGGCATCGGCGCCACTTCCATGATGCCAAGCGCAGGCTCCATCACAATCATCGCGACGCTGGCCGTCAGGTCGCCGGTCGCTCCGGCCCGTGGCGGGCGACAGACGGCATAGGGCGACAGGAAGTCGTCGAAGAGTGCGGCCTTCAGATCCTCCCGCGTCAGGAAACGCTGCGGCTTGCTCAGCAGTCGCCTGACGCGCCAGTCGCGGTAGTGACTGTCAGGCGACGAGTTGAAGCCGGTATCGCGCAGCTTGGTGAGCGCCACCGGACTGATCCAGTGATTCGCGTGCACGATCAGTCCATTTTCCGGATAGACCGGAAAGGCCTCGTCCGGGGCGCATTCGAGATCGATGGCAAAACCGCGATCCTGGCTCAGCATCATATTGGTCGAACAGGCCTTCGGCGTGGTCGCCACGACCTTCATCGCCAGCGCCAGGTGCTCCTGCTCCAGCGCCTTGCGGCGAACCAAAGCGAGCGGAACGCCTTCCTGGCGGTAGTCACGGTCACTGCGCAGATAATTGCCGGTCACGCAGATGCCGGCCTCGTTCATGCCGTGGCGACCGAGACCGCCCGCCTCGACGAAGGTGAGCAGATCGGGACCGTCCTGCCGGCGCACACGCAACACGATCGCGGTCTCGGCGCATTCCGGCTGCCAGTCCCAGTTCTGGCCCTGGATGATGCCCCCGCTCCAGCTTCGCTCCGGCAGGATGATGGCGCCCGTGCAGCCATCAGCCATCTTCTCCTCGTCCTCGTCATCCTCATCGATGGGGCGAGAGGCGAGCAGGCGTGCCTTGGCGACGATCTCCGTCCGTGCATTGATCATGATGATCGCCGAGAGGTCGAGTCCGGCCCCGTCGGCGATGCCGCGCATTTCCTCGAGATAGGCCTCGTCGAAGGCCGCGATGCCGCGACTGAACTCGGCGATCAACGCTTCACGTTCACCTGGTTGCGATCCGAGCTTGTCGAGTTGGCCGGCATAGAAACCTGCGCTGCGATGCACGCGATCCGCAACTGCCGCACCATGCTGCCGCCCTCGTTCATAGGGCGACCCAGACACCGAGACGAAGGGAAATGGCGCAATCATCCACAGGCTCTGTGTTTTTTAATTGAATTATATACACTGGACCATCGCCAAACCTTATTGTCAATGGCAAGAAAGGGAAGCTTCGGAGACGCCCACGTGTCGAGCGGACTGCATCGCGAAATCATTGGTGACATCCTGCGGCTCGGTCGGGACGAAGGATGGGCGGTCGATGCCCCGGTCGGGGAAAAGCCACTGGCCGCGCGCCTGGGCGTTTCGCGAACGCCTGTGCGCCGCGCCCTGATCGATCTCAGCGAACGCGGCATCCTGCGGCGGGTCCTCGGCTCGGGCTTCAAGCTCAACCGCCCGATCGATGCCGCGGTCATCGCGGAATGCAGCAATGATGCCGCCGGCGGCAAGGAACTCTACCGGAAGATCCTGAACGACCGGGCCGCGGGCCTGATCCCGCTATCGGTGACCGAGAACGCCTTGCTCGCGCATTTCGGCGCATCGCGTGGCGATTTGCGGCGCGCCTTGCTGCGCCTCTCGGCCGAAGGAATCGTCCAGCGCCAGCGCGGCCATGGCTGGCAGTTCTCGGAAAGCCTGGATAACCCGCAGGCCATCATCGAGAGCTATGCTTTCCGCGAGGCAGTCGAGACCGCGGCGCTCAGCCAGCCCGATTATCGCGTCGATGGCGCCACCCTTGAACGGATGCGCAATGCGCATGAAGCGCTGATGCGCAAGCCCGCCTCCGAGATCGCCCCGGACATGTGGTTCCAGGTGAATGCAGAATTCCATGAGACGCTCGCCTCCTGGTCGCGCAACCGCTTCTTCCTGCAGGCGGTCAAGCGCCAGAATGCATTGCGTCGCATGCATCAGTTCGTCGATTTCCCGCAATTGACCCCCGAGCAGATCAAGCAGTCCTGCGAGGATCATCTCGCCATCCTCGATGCCCTTGCGGCAGGCGATCGCCCGCGCGCCGTCGCCCTGCTCTCGGCCCATCTGAGCCAGGCGGCACAGGACTGGCACAATCAGAACTAGAGGCGCATGCGCGCCTTTGCCCAAACGGAGCGCCGTACGCCGGGGCTTGGCTTTTCCTTCGGTCTTCTCGATGGTTCGGACGCCGCTCCTGAAGGGCGGCAATGCCCGCGCCTCCCTTTTGCCAGCAGGACGCCATGTCTGATCGCAGGAATATCGGCACTTTCGACTATGTCGTGATCGGTGCCGGGTCGGCGGGCTGCCTGCTCGCGAACCGGCTGTCGGCCGATCCATCCAAACGCGTGCTGGTGCTGGAAGCCGGCGGCATGGACGACTGGATCTGGTTCCACGTCCCGGTCGGCTATCTCTACGCGATCGGCAATCCGCGTGCCGACTGGCTGTTCCAGACCGAGCCGCAGGCGGGCCTGGGCGGGCGGGCGCTGGCCTATCCGCGCGGCAAGGTCGTCGGCGGCTGCTCGGCAATCAACGCGATGATCTACATGCGCGGTCAGGCGGCCGATTATGACGGCTGGCGGCAACTCGGCCTGCAGGGCTGGAGCTGGGACGACGTACTGCCCTATTTCCTCAAGCACGAGGACCATATCGCGCCGCCGGCCGGCGGATTGCATCGCTCCGGCGGTGAGTGGCGCGTCGAGAACCCGCGCGTGCGCTGGGCGATTCTCGATGCCGTCCGCGACGCGGCGCAGGCGGCGGGCATCGCCAAGATCGACGACTTCAACACCGGCGACAATGAAGGGTCGGCCTATTTCCAGGTCAACCAGAAGCGCGGCCGGCGGGTGAGTTCCTATCGCGCCTTCCTGGTTCCGGCGCTGGGCCGCTCCAATATCCGGTTGGAAACCCATGTGCTGGTCGAGCGCATCATCATCGAAGACGGTCGCGCCCGTGCGGTCGAGTTCATCCATCAGGGTGAGAAGCTGCGGGTGGAGGTCCCCGGCGAAGTCGTGCTGAGCGCCGGCGCGGTCGGCTCACCCGCCATTCTCGAACGATCAGGCATCGGCGACGGCGAGCGGCTTCAGGCTCTGGGCATCGAAACGCAGCGCCATCTGCCGGGCGTCGGCGAGAACCTGCAGGACCATTTGCAGATCAGGCCTGTCTACAAGGTGGAGGGCGTGCGCACGCTCAACAGCGACTACGCCAAACTCTGGCGCAGGCCGCTGATGGCGCTGGAATATGCAGCGCTGCGCACCGGGCCGCTGACCATGGCGCCGTCGCAGGTCGGCGCCTTCGCCAAATCCTCGCCGGACTACGCCACGGCCAATCTCGAATTCCATTTCCAGCCGCTCTCGCTCGATAAATGGGGCGATGGGCTGCACCCGTTCGGCGCCTTCACCGCCAGTGTCTGCAACCTGAGACCTTCGAGCCGTGGCAGCGTGCATCTGAAGAGCACCGACGCCAGCGACGCTCCCGCGATCTCGCCGAACTATCTCGCAACGGATGAAGACAAGCAGGTCGCGGTCGATGCGCTGAAGCTCGCGCGCCGCATCGTCGCGCAGCAGCCGCTCGCATGTTTCAAGCCCCAGGAACATGTGCCTGGTCCCTCGGTGACGTCGGATGCGGAACTTCTGGAGGCAGCGGGCCGGCTCGGCACCACGATCTTCCACCCCGCCGGAACCGCCAGGATGGGACGCGACGACGATGCCGGCGCCGTGCTCGACGAACGCCTGCGCCTGCGCGGCGTCGACGGCCTGCGGGTCATCGACGCTTCGGCCATGCCGCGCATCACCTCGGGAAATACCGCCGCCCCGACGATGATGATCGCGGAAAAGGGCGCCCAGATGATCCGGGACGATGCCCGAGGGCGTTGACGTCATCGCCGAGCGGGGGTCGGCCGTCAGCCCGGCATGGGCGCTCAATCGGCCTCCAGGACTGCTTGCCTGCGGAGCAGGCTGATCTCACGGCCGCTTCATTTCGACGCGATCGGGAGCCGGCTCGCTCCCTCGCCCGATACCAGGGCAAGCTCGCTCTCGTCCTTGAGATCGACACCCGTCAGCGCGCGCCTGAGCGCTTGCCGCGCGAGCCAGGCCAGCTTGAAGGCAGCGTGTTCGAAGGTGAGCCCGCCCGGGCGGATGTTCGAGACGCAGTTGCGCATGGCGTCGCTGAGTCCGCGCCGTGGCGCGAAGGTGAGATAGGCCCCAAGCGAATCCGGCGAGGACAGGCCGGGTCGCTCGCCGATCAGCACCGCGACGAGGCGTGCGCCCAGCGCCTCGGCCGCCTCGTCGCCCAGCGCGACGCGCGCCTGGCTCGCGATCACGACCGGCGCGAGTTTCAGATCCTGCTGCTTCAGGAATGGCAGCATGGCGGCGATGAGCGGCGCGGCATTCTGCTGGACTGCGGTCGAGGACAGGCCATCGGCGACGACGAAGGCGAAATCGAACGCACCACGCCGGGCTGCCAGCACCGCCTGCCCCTCGGGAGAGAGGCGCCGGCCGAGATCGGGCCGCCGCAGATAGAGATCACGCGAGGGCGCAGCGCTCTCAACCTGCACCGTCTCCAGCGCGAGTGCTGCGAGATCGGCCGCGACCTCCTCGGGGCGGAACGGGATATGAACCGCGTCGCGCGCCTGCGCATGGGCAAGGCCGAAGCGCAGGACCTCACGCGTCGGCAGGGAGGCTCCCGCACGGCCGAGCGCGATGCGGGCCGGCGTCAGCCGCGTCAGCGCGGCCCAGCGCTCGTCGGGCGGGAGCATGTCGTCGCCGCTCACGCCGCCTTCCCCTGCATCGCGGCCAGCAAGGCCTGCCCGCCCCGCCCGCTGCTCAACCGCCCGGCCTCGTCCGTGATGTCCATGCGCCGCAGCCAGGCCTCGAACTCGGGCGCGCGCCGAAGCCCGAGCACCTCGCGGATATAGAGTTGATCATGGAAGGAGGTGGACTGGTAATTCAGCATGACGTCGTCGGCGCCGGGCACTCCCATGACGAAATTGACACCAGCGGTGCCGAGCAGGGTCAAGAGCGTGTCCATGTCGTCCTGATCGGCCTCTGCATGGTTGGTGTAGCAGACGTCGCAACCCAACGGCACGCCCATGAGCTTGCCGCAAAAATGATCCTCCAGCCCGGCGCGAATGATCTGCTTGCCGTCATAGAGATATTCCGGGCCGATGAAGCCGACGACCGTGTTCACCAGCAGCGGCTCGAAGGGCCGGCAGACGGCATAGGCGCGCGCCTCCAGTGTCTGCTGGTCGACGCCGTGATGGGCGTCGGCCGAGAGCGCGGAGCCCTGGCCGGTCTCGAAATACATGACGTTGTCGCCGACGGTGCCGCGCTTCAGCGACCGCCCTGCCTCCAGGCCTTCCCTGAGCACCGACAGCGAAATGCCGAAGGATTCATTGGCCTTCTGCGTGCCGGCGACGGACTGGAAGACGAGATCGACCGGTGCGCCTTGCCCGATCAGCGCGATCGCACTGGTGACATGGGTCAGCACGCAGCTTTGCGTGGGAATCTCGAAGCGGCGGATCAACTCGTCGAGCAGGCGGACGAGATCGCCGAGCACCGGCAGGGAATCGGACGCCGGGTTGATGCCGATCACGGCGTCGCCGCAGCCATAGAGCAGCCCGTCGATCGTCGAGGCGAGGATGCCGGCGGCATCGTCGGTCGGGTGGTTCGGCTGCAGGCGTACCGCCATCGTGCCGGGCAGGCCGATCGTGTCGCGGAAGCGCGTGACGACCCGGCATTTTCGGGCAACGAGGATGAGGTCCTGGTTGCGCATCAGCTTGGAGACGGCGGCTGCCATTTCCGGCGTCACACCCGGCGCGATGGCGGCCAGGACCTCCGGTGTCGCCCTCTCCGAACAGAGCCAGTCGCGGAACTCGCCAACCGTCAGCGACGCGATCGGTGAGAAGGCTGCCGCATCATGGGTATCGAGGATCAGACGGGTGACCTCGTCCTCCTCGTAGGGTACCAGCGCTTCGCTGAGGAAGGTTCGCAAGGGCAGGTCAGCGAGCGCGATCTTCGCCGCCATGTTCTCTTCCATGCTGGCGGCTGCAATGCCGGCCAGCATGTCGCCGGAACGGAGCGGTGTCGCCTTCGCCATCAACTGCTTCAGATCGGCGAAGACATGCACATGCCCTCCGACCGTGACGCGGTGTGTCATCAACCTGTCCCCCGGATCCTGGCCGTTCGAGTGTGGGAGCGGCCGCGCCGGAGCGCAAGCCGCGCCCATGCAGGGCCTATGCCGGCCTGGCGTAGGCCTCGATCGTATCGAAGAGCTTGCGCGGAATGGTGATGCCCCCGGTCGCCGTGCGGGCGCGGGCCGCGGCACGACGCTCGCCCGGCAGGCGAGCCCCTGGCTGGCCCGCCACCGCATCGAACAGGCGCTCGAGGCGGGACGAGGCGCCCTCGCCCGCCAGTTCGCCGGGGTCGATCGCGATGAAGAACTGGCCGGTGCGTGGTGAGCCGCCGAGATTATCGGCGAAGGAGGACGCATCGATCGAGAGGCTGGCTCCGGTCAGCCAGGCTGCGAAGATCTCGACGATCAAGGCGAGGCCCGCGCCCTTGTAGCCGCCGGACGGGACCATCGAACCGCCGGCAAGCGCCGCCTTGGGATCGGTCGTCGGGTTGCCGTCCCTGTCCAGCGCCCAGCCGAGCGGGATGGCCTCGCCGCGCTGCTGGTGCACGACGATCTCGCTCTTGGCGACGACGCTGGAGGACTGGTCGAGCACCAGCGGCTCGCGTCCCGCACGCGGCACCGCAAAGGCGATCGGATTGGTGCCGAACACCGGCCGTGCACCGCCCGCAGGCGCGATCGAGGCCGGGGCATTGACGAAGCCTAAGGCCAGCAGCCCGTTCTGGGCGATGCGCTCGACATGATAGCCGACCACGCCGCAATTATACGAGTTGGTGATGGCGAGCGCGGCAATGCCCTGCGCCTTTGCCGCCTCGCACAAGGCCGGCAGGCCGAAATCGATCGCCGGATGGGCAAAACCCGCCTTGGCATCGACGCGGACCAGGCCCGGCTTCGGACTATCGAGCACCGGGCGCGCCTTGCCGTCGATCTTGCCGACGCGGGCGTGCTCGCAATAGGTCGGCAGGCGTGCGAGGCCGTGGCTGTGCACGCCCTCGGCTTCCGCCGCGACGACCGAGGCCGTGATCGGCGCTTCGTTGCGTGGATCGACGCCGCAGGCGAGCAGCACGCGCCGCGTCAGCGCCTCGACCTGGGCGAGCGTCAGATGCACGCCGTCAGCAGGACTATGCGTGTTCATGCCGCCTCCTCCTTGGCCTGTTCGGTGCCATAGAACCGGGACGCTGCCTGCGGAGTCACCAAACCGTCGGCGAGGTCCTTGGCGAGGCGCTTCGGATCGCGGCGCGCCGGATCGCCGAAGCCGCCGCCGCCGGAGGTCTCGATGGTGACGGTGTCGCCGACCTTCAGCGGGATGCCTGAGACCTTGGATTGCAGTGAGAGTTTCGAGCCGTCCGCGCGCGTCACGATGGTGCGGCTGAGCGAACCGGGTTCGCCGCCCCCGATGCCGTAGGGCGCATGCCGGAAGCGCTCGAAATTGGTCGAGAGCGAGCCCTCGGCCGCGTCCAGCCGCCATTCCCGCACGAGGCCCAGGCCACCACGGAACTCACCGGCGCCGCCGGAATCCGGGACCAACCCGTATCGGGTGAAGGTCACCGGATACTTGGCCTCGACCATCTCGATCGGTGCATTGGTGTTGTTGTGCAGGCCGCAGGAGAGCGCGCTCGCGCCGTCGCCCCTGGCATGCCCGCCCCAGCCGCCGACCTCGATGTCGAAATAGACCTGGCGCTTGCCCTTCGGGTTCGTCGTTTGCAGGGCGTAGACATAGGAGATCGCGTAATAGGCCGCCGGGATGCGCTCGGGCATGATCTGCGCCAGCGCCCCGAAGACGGCGGTCGCGATGCGATGATTGACGACCATGCGGCCGGCGACCGGCGCCGGGAAGGCCGCATTGACCACGCTGCCTTCCGGCAGCTTCACGGTGACAGCGCGATAGCAGCCGGAATTGGCCGGGATCTCGCCGCCGAGTGCGGCCAGCAGCGCGTAATAGACGGCCGAGCAGGTCATCGCGGGCGTGTTGTTGACCGGCCCCCTCACCTGCGGGCTCGACCCCTCGAAATCGAGCGTGATGGTCTCGCCCCGCTTGATGATCTTCACCGCAAGCCGGATCGGCTCTTCCGACTGGCCGTCATCGTCGACCAGTTCGACGAAGGAGGTTTCGCCGTCGGGAAGCGCCTTCAGCGCGGCGCGCAGCATGCGCTCGGAGCCGTCGAGGATGGCCGACATCGCGGCTGCGAGCGAGCCGGAACCGTATTTCCGCGCCATGCGCGCCACTGCCCGCTCGCCGATGCCGAGCGCCGCGATCTGCGCGTTCAGGTCGCCGCGCGTCTCGTCGGGCTGCCGTACATTGTGCAGCAGCATCTCGAAGACGCCGGCATTGAGCACGCCCCTGTCGACGAGGCGCAGCGGCGGGATGCGGATGCCTTCCTGGAAGATCTCGGTCGCGTTGGCATAGTAGCTGCCGGCCGCACCGCCGCCGACATCGACATGGTGGCAGAGCGTGCCGACGATGCCGACCCGCTCGCCATCGACGAAGACAGGCCGGAAGGTCTGGATGTCCGGCAGATGCTGGCCGCCGGAATAGGGATCATTGGTGACGATGACGTCGCCGTCGTTCCACTGGTCGAGCGGAATGAAGCGGTCGAGGATGGTGCGCAGGCAGTCCGACATCGAGTTCAGGTGAACCGGGATGCGGGCCGACTGCGCAATGTTGCGGCCTTGCGCGTCGAAGACGGCGGTGGAGAAATCGAGGATCTCGCGGACCACGGTCGAGCGGCTGGTGCGCCAGATCGTGATGCTCATTTCCTCGGCCGCAGCGACCAGCGCATTGCGGATGACTTCGAGGCGGACGGGGTCGATGCCCTTCAAGGTGTCGCTCATGGTGTCAGGCCTCACTGCGCGGTGATGCGGTCGGCGATCAGGGCGCCGGCGGAATGGGTGACGATGCTCCAGCCGGCCGGCAGGTAGATCGAGGTGTAGGGTTCTTCGACGACCGCGGGGCCGCTGACGGGATCGGTGGTCCCGATCGCGTCGCGCTCCCAAACCGGCGTGTCGACAGCGGCTCCCCGACCATGGACCGGGCGCGCATGCGCGGCCGGTTTCGCCGAGCCGGCGACGCGGCGCGCAGGCACGGGCTTGGCCAGCGCGCCGACGGCCTTCAGCCGCAGGGCGACGATTTCGACCGGGACCTCGGGCTCGTCATAGGAGAAGCGCTGCTTGTGCAGGGCGTGGAAGGCCGCGCTCGCCTTGGCGACACCTGCGGCTGAGAAATCAGCCTCGTCCAGCGGCACACGCAGGTCGAAGGCCTGCCCGGCATAGCGCAGGTCGACGGCCCATTCGAAGCGCCGCGCCGCGGGCGCGACACCGTCTTCGGCGAGCAGGGTTTCCGCCTCCGTGACAAGGCGGGAGGCGGTCGCTCCCAAATCAGGCCCGAGTTCATCGAACAGGCCGATCTGCGTGGCGCTCAGGTCATGGGCGATGTCGGACCAGAGGATCCCCCAGGCCGAGAGCGTCGAGGCATGGGCCGGGAAGATGACACGGCGGATGCCGAGTTCCTCCGCCACCTCACAGGCATGCACGCCGCCAGCGCCGCCGAAGGACAGCATGGCGAAATCCTCGGGGTCGAGCCCCTTCTCGAAGAGCGAGAGCCGGATCGCCATGGCGAGCGCGGAATTCGCGACGTCGATGACGCCGGCCGCAGTGCTGTCGACGGAGAGCCCAAGCGGCGTTGCCACGGTTTCGGCGGCGCGGCGCGCGGCCTCGCGGTCGAGCGGCATCGTCCCGCCCATGAAGCTCTTGCCGTCGAGGCGACCGAGCAGGAGATTGGCGTCGGTCACCGTCAGCGCAATGCCGCCCTTGCCATAACAGGCGGGGCCGGGATCGGCGCCGGCGCTGTGCGGGCCGATGCGCAGGCGATTGCCGTCGTCGACCCAGGCGATCGAGCCGCCGCCGGCGCCGATGGTGCGCATTTCGATCATCGGCAGCCGCACAGGCAGGCCGTCGACCTCGCCCTCATTGACCATCGAGACCACGCCGTCATGGACCACGGAGACGTCGAAGGAGGTGCCCCCCATGTCGACCGCGACGAGATTGGGCTCGCCGAGCTCGGCCGACAGGCGCCTGGCCGCCGCGGCACCGCCGCTGGGTCCGGAGAGCAGCAGGCGGGCCGGCTCGCGCCCGGCCTTGGCGAGGCCGGACACGCCGCCATTGGACTGGACGAGGTAGACCTGCGTCTGCGGCACCTCCTCGGCGAGGCGCCCGGCGAGACGGTCGGTATAGCTCTGGACGATCGGCACCAGCAGCGCGTTCAGCGCCGTGGTCGACATGCGTTCATATTCACGGATCTCGGGTGAGATCTCGCTGGCGAGCGAGATGGCGACGCCCGGCAGCATGTCGGACAGGATCTCGCCGACGCGACGCTCATGGGCCGGGTTGGCATAGGCGTGCAACAAGCAGACCGCGACCGATTTGACGCCGGCCCTGGCGAGCTCGGACGCGATCCGCCGAACGCCCTCTTCCTGGAGCTTCGCAATGATTCGCCCATCCGCACCGACACGCTCCTCGACACCGAAGCAGAAGCGGCGGGCAACCAGCGGCTCCGGCTGCTCCAGCGTGATCGCGTAGACGTCCTTGCGGCCATGCCGGCCGATCTGCATCACGTCCTCGAAGCCGGCCGTCGTGACCACCGCCCCGAGCGGCAGCTTGCGCTCCAGCACGGCGTTGGTCGCGATGGTCGTTCCGTGCAGCAGGTACTGTACTGCCTCCAGCGGGAAGCCAAAGCGCTCCGACGCCTGCCGGATGCCGGTGAGGAGACCGACGGACGGGTCCTTCGGCGTACTCGGCGTCTTGATCTGGTGGATGGCGCCGGTCCCGGCATCGAGGATCTCGATATCGGTGAAGGTGCCGCCGATGTCGACGGCGATGCGGATATCCTGTTCCATCAGGCAAGCTCCAGGGTTCCCGCTCGCGCCGCGAGCAGGCCAGGTTCGAAGAGTGGGCGTTTCGGCGCGGCGGCGGGCCTGCCCGTCCGCCTTCAGTATCCGGCCGGACTAGCGGCCTGCTTCACGACAGCTCGAGACCATGCGGCCTCCTTTGTCCGGCGGTCTTCGTTTGACCAAGGTGGTCATTTGACGAACGTCTTGGCGAGGCCGGAGGTCCGGTCCACCACGAGAACGACGACGAGCGTGAGCACGACGAGCAGCACGGACAAGGCGGCGACCAGCGGATCGGCCTGCTGTTCGACGCGGTGATACATCGCGACCGGCAGCGTCGAAATGCGCGGGCCGGTCATGAAGAGCGAGAGCACGACCTCGTCGAAGGAGACGAGGAAGCAGAGCGCCGTGGTGCCGACGATGCCGGAACGCATCATCGGCAGGGTGACGCGCCGAAACACCGTCAGCGGCGAGGCGCCCAGCGTTGCGGCCGCTTCCTCCACCGGGATCGGCAGGGTGGCGAGAGCGGTCGAGAGCACACGGATGGCGTAGGGCAAGGTCACGACCAGATGCGCTGCAACCAGACCCTGGAAGGTCGCGAGCAGGCCGTATCCGGAAAACACGATCAGGATCGCGAGGCCGAGCACGATCGTCGGCAGCAGCAGCGGCGCGGTGAACAGGCTCGACAGGAATTCCGCTCCGCGCGGCTTGAGCCTGACCAGCGCATAGGCTGCCGGCAGGCCGATCAGCAGGCTGAGCACGGTCACCACGAAGGCGAGCAGCAGGCTCGTCCAGAAGGCGGAGACCATCTTCCCGTCAGCGAAGATCGCCGGGTACCATTTGGTGCTCCAGCTCGATGGCGGGAACATCATGTAGCTGTCGCCGGAGAACGAGATCGGCACGACGACGATCAGCGGTGCCAGCAGGAAGACGAACATCGCACCGGCGAGGATCTTCAGGGCGGGAGAAATCGGGCGTTCGTCCATGATGTCCTCCCCCTCACATGATGGCGCGCAGGGCGCGGGTATAGAGCACGAGCGCACCGCCGAAGATGACGAGCACGAGGATCGAGAGCGTCGCGGCGAGCGGCCAGTTCAGTGTCACGATGGCCTGGTCGTAGATCTCGGTCGCGAGCAGGAAGACGCGGCCGCCTCCGAGCAGCTTCGGCGTGATGAAGGACGAGACAGCCAGCACGAAGCAGAGCAGCGAGCCGAGCGCGATGCCCGGCAGGGTCAGCGGCACGACGATATGGCGAAACACCTTCCAGGGCGGTGCGCCGAGCGTGGAGGCAGCCTCCTCGACCCGCGGATCGAGCCGGCCGAAGCCGGCAAGCAGAGCGAGGATCATGTAGGGCATCAGGATCTCCGTCAGCCCGATCACCACGCCGGTCTTGTTGAACATCAGCTTGAGCGGCGCGATGCCGATGGCACCGAGCGCATTGTTGACGAGCCCGTTCTCCGACAGGATCGCGACCCAACCATAGGTCCGCACCACCGCCGAGGTCAGCAGCGGCGAGATGACCAGCACCAGCAGGATCGTGCGCCATGTGCCGCTGGAGCGATGAAGATAGAGGGCGATCGGATATGAACAGACCAGCGTCATCAGCGTGATGCCGAGGCTGACCAGGATGCTGTTGAGAATGAGCTCGGCGTAGAAGCTGTCGCGCAGCACCGAGATCCAGGTCGCGAGCGTGTAGACCTCGACCATCGCGCCCGTCGCCTGCGACTCGTAGAACGACATGCGCAGCAGGTTGAAGACCGGTGCAAGGAAGCCGAAGGCGTTCACGAGCGCGATCGGCAGGAGCAGCAGCACGACCAGCGGCAGGCCGCTGCTCCGCTCCGCGGCCGGCATCGGGGCCGCCATCGCTGCGGCTGGCGCAACCGCGCTCATGCTGCCGCTCCGTAGACGAAGATGTCCTGCGGTCGCCAGGACAGGGTCACCGGGCGGCCCGGCTCGATCACGCTCTCGCCGCCGCGGGTCGCGAGCTCGACCGAGACGATCTGGCCGCCGACATCGACGTCATATTGCAGGATGTCGCCGGCGAAGATCGCGCGGGCGACGGTGCCCGTGACCTGCTGGCGCGCGGGATCTGTTGCTGCAGGAGAGGCCGGCGAAAGGCCGAGACGGTGCGGGCGGATCATCACCTGCACCGGCCCCTCGAGGCCGGCGGGGGCCGCGATGCGCTGGCCGGCGAATTCGGCCGCGCCATTGCGGGCGACCGCTGTCAGGCGATTGCTGCGGCCGACGAAGCTCGCGACGAAGGCCGTCTTCGGCGCCTCATAGAGTTCGACCGGAGTGCCGAGCTGCTCGAGCCGGCCCTGGTTCATCACCACGACCTTGTCGCACATGGTCAGCGCCTCGACCTGATCATGCGTCACGAAGATCGCGGTGATGCCAAGGCGCTTCTGGATGTCGCGGATCTCGTTGCGCATCTCGTCGCGCAGCTTGGCATCGAGATTGGAGAGCGGCTCGTCGAGCAGCAGGATCGATGGACGGATGACGAGTGCACGCGCCAGCGCCACCCGCTGTTGCTGGCCGCCGGAGAGCTGACCCGGCCGGTGCTCTTCCTTGCCGGTGAGATGAACGAGCGCGATCGCCTCCTTCACCCGCCTGGCGATCTCGCCCTTGTCGACCTTGCGCATCTCGAGGCCGAAGGCGACGTTGCGCGCCACGCTCATATGCGGGAACAGCGCATAGCTCTGGAAGACCAGCCCCATGTCGCGGCGATGCGTCGCGACTTCGGTCAGGTCGCTGCCGCCGACGACGATGCGCCCGGAGGTCGCAGGCACGAGGCCCGCAATCATCCTCAGCGATGTCGTCTTGCCGCAGCCCGAGGGGCCGAGGAAGGCCACGAGCTCGCCCTTCGGCACCTCGAGATCGAGAGTGTCGACCGCGACGAAGTCGCCGTAGCGCTTGGTCAGGCTCCGGATCGAAAGGAAGCCCTCTGGTGCATCGGTTCGGCTGGTCATGGTCGACATCCTCCTTTGGCTCAGCGGCTCAGCGGGATCACCTTGCGGCGCCACTGGTCCATGATCGGCTCGCGGACCTTGGCGAGAGCGATCCAGTCCACAGGGATGACCTTGTCCATCGACTTCACTGCCGTGCGCTCGATCGCGGCCTCCGAGATCTGCGCCTTGGCGTTGGTCGGCGCGTAGAACATCGCTTCCGTGAAAGCCTTCTGCGCCTCGGGGCTGAGCGCGTAGTTGATGAACTTTGCGCCGGCATCCTTGCCGGGGCCGCCGGCGACCTGGTTGATGGTGTTGATCTGGAAGACACTGCCCTCCTTCGGCAGGGTCGCACCGAGCTTGCCGTTCGAGGTGTCGATGTTCACCTGCGCACGGGCATTCCAACCGGCGCCGATCGTCGCCTGACCGGAGATGATCGTGACATAGACCTCGGGCTTCGGCTCCCAGGTCTGGACGTTGGGCGCGATCTCGCCGAGCGCGGCGATGCCCTTGTCGACATTCTTGAGATAGTCGGTGCCACCGCGCGCCTTGTCGGTGATCAGCACAAGCGAGAGGCCCTGGATGTCGGGCATCCCGGGGATTGCGACCTTGCCGGCGAACTTCTTGTCAGCGAGATCCATCCAGGATTTCGGCGTCTCCTTCACCGTATCGGTGTTGTAGAGCAGCACGAGGTTGTCGAAGGTCACGGCGACGCCGTCGACATCGGCGATGCGCGCACTGGGGTAGAGATCGGCGACGTTGGGGGTGTTCTTCTCGTCGATCTTGGTCAGCAGCTTCTCGTCGGTCGCAGCCTTGGAGACCGAAACGTCCATGATGACGACATCGGCCTGCGGCGCGGCCTTCTGGGCACGCAGGTTACCCAGCATCTGGGCCGAGTTCGGCATCGGGAAGTATTCGACCTTGATGCCGGGGTTGGCCTTCATGAAGGGCTCGACCACCGCCTTGGTGTAGCGCTCCTGGAAGAGACCGGAATAGGCCATCACCGTCACGGTCTGCTGGGCCATGGCGGTGCTTGACAGGAGTGCGGTTGCGAGCCCGGCTCCGATTGCGATCTTGGCATATGTCTTCATGCGACTTCCCCTCTGTTTTTGGTTGTGCGAGCGGCTTTTGCCGCCTGCTTCGACATGTCGGACAGTCAGGTTGTGGACATCAGGCCCTGGGACGTTCAAACCCTGGCGAGCTTGCCCTCGACCATCGCGGTGGCGCCCGAGATGTCGGGCAGCTTCTCCCCCTTGCGCAGGCGCTCGAGCAGGACGAGTTCCTGTTCCTGCATCTCGATGGCGCGACGGGCATAGGCTTCCGCCGTCGCGGCCTTCAGTACGACGATGCCGCTCTCGTCGCAGAGCACGGCATCGCCCGGCTCGATCGTCTGGCCGCCGACGCTGACCGGCACGTTGATCGCGCCTTCGGTACCGAGGATCTTGGTCGTGATCGGCGACGGGCCGCGGCACCACATCGGCATGTCGGTCTTGACGATCTCGGAGAAATCGGTGGCCGGGCCGTCGATGACACCGGCGGCCACTCCGGCATTCTTCATGGCGTGGGTGACGACGCCGCCCCAGCAGGCATGCTTGGTGTCGCCGCAGCGGTCGATCACGACGATATCGCCCGGGCGGACGAGCTTGGTCAGGTAGTGCAACGCAGTCGAATCCGCGTGCGGGATGCGGATCGTGACGGCGGTGCCGGCGACGCGCTTGGTCGGCAGCACCGCGCGGATCTCACGATCGACGAAGCCCGAATGCAGGACATGGCCGATGGTCGCGACTTCGCATTTCTCAAGCAGCGCAGTGAGGCTGGCTGGGATCTGCGCCGGCATGGGATTGACGATGAACATGCTGCGCTCCGGTCAGCCGAGGACGTGGTGATTGGCGACCGGGACCGCGGCGCGGACCTTGGCGGTGTAGTCGAAATCGAGCCTGGCGCTCGTCGTGCCGACACCGTCCGAAGCCTGGGCGGCGATATGGCCCCAGGGATTGATCACCATGGAATGGCCGTAGCAGGCGTTCTTGCCCTGCGCATGGGTGCCGGTCTGTCCCGTCGCCAGGAACCAGGTCTGCGTTTCGGCCGCACGGGCGCGGGCCAGCAATTCCCAATGATCCTTGCCGGTCATCAGGGTGAAGGCGGCGGGCAGCACGATCAGATCGGCCCCGGCATCGCGCAGCTTGCGGAAGAGCTCCGGGAACCGAATGTCGTAGCAGATCGCGCAGCCGACGGTGGCCTCCCCGACCTGGTAGGTCACGACCTCCTTGCCACGCGAGACCATGTTGGACTCGCGGTAGCTCGAGCCGCCGGGAGCATCGACATCGAACAGGTGGATCTTGCGGTAATGCGCGATCTGCTTGCCGTCCGGACCGAAGACGAGGGTCGCATTGAAGTAGTCGTCACCATCGCGCTCGCAGACGCTGCCGGCGTGGATGGTGACGCCGTGCTTCTCGGCGAGGCCGGACATCAGGCGATAGCTCTCGCCGTTCGGAAAGGTCTCGGCGCTCTCGCGCATCGCCGCCGGACTGCCGTCCAGGAAGGCGTAATATTCCGGCAGCACGATGAGATCAGGATTATCCTCGGCGACGACCTTCTCGATCATGGCCCTGGCGGTCTTGAGGTTCGCGGACTTGTCGTCCTGCGAGTTCATTTGGATGAGCGAGACTTTCAACGGCGTTCTCCCTGCAGGCGTTTCCGCAGCAGAACAAACGCGAGCCGGCCCGGCAAACGCGAAATTCTTGTTCGCCTCGACAAGAATTGCTTATGAGAACGCCAGCGCCATGCCCTGCCGCTTACTTGGGCAAGTCCCTGGGGCAAGTTCTTGGGACAAGTTCCTGGGACAAGCGCCGGACGGTCAGTTCGAGGCCGCGATCTCGACGGCCATGTCCGCGATCAGCGCCGGTAGCGTGTTGCCTGGATCGTCGGCGAAAACCGCGTGGAAATTCAGCGGCGGCAAGCGCGCATCGACATCGAGAACACGCAGATCACCCGTCTCCAGGAACTCCTGCACGACGACGCGCGGCAGGACGGCGATGCCGACGCCGTCGCGGATCAGCCGCGTGATGGTGGCAAGCGAGTTGGAGTTGAAGATGCGGATCGCGCTGGGATCAAGCCCCGCCGTCTCGATCACCCGCAGCACCGCCTGATGCGGCTGGGAGCCCTTTGAATAGGCAAAGATCGGGTAGTCGACGAGATCGGCGATCGCGAGCCTGCCGGTCTTGAGGGACAACTTCGGCGAGGCGATCCAGAGGCATTCGAAGGTGCAGAGTTCGATATTGCGGATATGCGGAGCGACAACCGGCCCCATGACCAGACCGAGATCGATCTGACCGTCCTGGATCTGGCGCGCGAGGTTCAGGCTGGTGTCGACGTTCAGGTCGATCGTGACGTTCGGATAGGCCTCTTTCACGCGCTCGATCAGCCGCGGCAGCCAGGCATAGACGACGGAATCGATCGCGCCGATCAGCACCGTCCCGCGCTCGTTGCTGGCGTCGCCGATGGTGCGCTGGAAGTCATTGACCATGCGCACGATCGCTTCCGCCTGCGCCAGGGCGCGCTGGCCATGCGGCGTCAGGCTGACATTGCGCAGGTCGCGCTCGAACAGGCGGACGCCGAGATCGCGCTCCAGGGTCGCGATGCGGTTGGAGACCGACGCCTGCGTCGTGCAGAGCTTGTCCGCAGCGACGGAAAAGCTGCGCAGCCTTGCGACCCAGACGAAGGTTTCCAGGAATTTCAGATTCACGTCGGGCCAACCCTCATCCGCCTTGGTCACCCATCGACGATGCGAGCGCAACCGGCAAGCAACCGATGCGGGTGACGTCAGGAGCGATGCAGCCGAACCATAGCCACCACGCGACGCGATAGCACGCCGAGATGCGAGTCGGCGCGCAGCTACATGTCCCCCGAAAATGCGTGCCGCAGCTCCGGAGGACAATGAGGACCAGTTCCCCTGGCGTCAGATCAGCCGGCGAGCTGCATGTCGCGGTCGAGCGGGAAGATCGGCCGGCGGACATGCTTGTAGGGCAGTTTGGTGAGGTCGGGGGTGCAGAGCGCGCCACTGTCGCAGACCACGACCTTGCCGGCGATCGGCTCGAAGGCGGCGCGGAAATGCTGCATGGATTTCAGCCCCACCACCCGCCTGGCAACCGGATCGATCCCGAAGGCACGGAACTGCTGCAGGTCCAGCATCTGGGCCGGGAAGGTGGCAACGAGGATATCGATGCCGCCGACACGCAGCACTGCGGTCGTGCCCCAGCTTCCCTTCAGCCCGCCGAGCATCGGACCGTCGCCGACGAAGTCGCCATTGCTCAGCAAGAGAAGCGTGCCTTCGAGCGCAAGCGGCGCTCCCCCGACGCGCGGATCGGTCTTGCCGCCGAGCCGGATCGAGACGAGGTCACCGACCGTGTGGCGATGCAGCTCCTCGGCCGCTTCCGGATCGATGATCGGACCGAAGCAGGCATCCTGGACGTCGGCCGCGATCATGGCACGCAGCAACTCGGTGGAGTCACCATAGCCGCCGCCGCCCGGGTTGTCGGCGTAATCGGCGATGACCAGCGGGCCATCCTTGGCGTCGAAGGCATTGGCCTGCCGTGCCGCTTCCTCGACCGTGAGATAGATGTTCACATTCTCGAAACGCCGGGTCCACATGTCATGGATGAGCTCCTCCGCGAAGGCGCGGTGCGCGGACAGATCGCCCTGCCCCGTCACCAGGACGGTCGGGCCGACCTCCTCGATATCGGCATTGCCGAAAGCGCCGTTAACGCTGACGGCAAAGACATCGGGCGTCTGCTCATAGGCGCGCGCGCGGGCGATGCGCTCGACCATCGGCCCGATATCGGTGCGCCCGCCATTGATCTCTTCGAGCATCGGGCGGTGCGCGCGAATGGTGACCGGCCTGATCTCGCCGGTCATGGCGCGCTGCAGAATGCCGGCCGCCTGCTTGGCGCAGTCGCGGACATCAACATGCGGATAGGTCTTGTAGGCGACGATGATGTTGGCGAGCGCTGCCATCCTTGGGGTGACATTGGCATGCGGATCGAGCGTGATGCCGATCGGCAGATCCGGCCCGACCACGGCGCGCAGACGCTCCAGCAGTTCGCCCTCGCCGTCCTGATCGAACTCGGTGACCATGGCGCCGTGGAGGCCGAGCAGGATGCCGTCCAGCCGGTCCTTGTTCTGCTTCGCGGCCTCGACGATGACGCCGGCGATCCGCTCATAGGCATCGCGCGTCACCGGCCCGCAGGGCTGCGCCGAAGCGCTGATCGTGTGGATCACCGTCCAGCCACTGGGGCGGCCGATATCGAGGAAGCCGGCGATCGGGGTGTTCGCCTCGCTGCGGGCAGCCATGGCCTCGTCGCCGAGCTGGATATTGCGGGACGCAAACGCCGCATAATCGGCCGGCTTGCGACTAAAGGTGTTGCTCTCATGCGAGAATTCGGCGGTCAGGACGGTGAAGGACATGGCGCTTCCTCATGCGTTTCTTCTGGCGGATAGGATCGGATGGAAAGGGGCGAACGGCATGCCTCAGCCGTCACGAAGGGGCCGGCGGATATCGAGCGCCTCGATCAGCGCGTCACCGAACAGGTTGATGGCAATGACCGTCGCCGCGATGACGAGACCGGGGAACACGATGATCCAGGGCGCGATGAAGATCTGCGCCGTGCCCGAGCTCATCATCGCTCCCCAACTCGGCAGAGGCGGCTGAGCGCCCAGGCCGAAGAAACCGAGCGTGGCCTCGAGAACGATGGCATCGCCCGTCGCCAGCATTCCCGCAACGATCACCGGCGTGATCGCATTCGGCAGCAGATGGCAGAACAGGATGCGGGTCGGACTGGCGCCGATATTGATCGACGCCTCGATGAAGACCTCGTTCTTCAGGGTCATCACCTGCGCCCGCGTCAGGCGCGTGAACTGGGCGAGATAGGCGATGCCGATCGCGATCGCCGTGCTGTGCAGGCCTGGACCGAGAATGGCGATCAGGATCAGCGCCAGCAGGATTTCCGGAAACGACCAAGTCAGATCGACGATGACGGTCACGATCCGATCGAAGACGCCGCCGAAATAGCCGGCGGCGGCGCCGAGCGATGCGCCGACGGCGACCGAGAGCGCGATCGACAGCACGCTGACACTGAGCGAGGTGCGCGCGCCCTGGATGATGCGCGAGAGCAGGTCGCGCCCGAACTCGTCGGTGCCCAGCCAGTGGGCGGGCGATGGCGGGGAGTTGGCCAGACTCAGGTTCTGGCTCGCATAGTCATAGGGTGCGATCCAGTAGGCGAGCAGCGCGCAGAGCACGAGCCCGAGGAGGAAGAGCGCGCTGAGCGCTCCGCGTGGCGAACGCGCGATCCGCGCAGGCAGCGAAGACCGGCTCATCGGGCACCCATCACTTCGCGCAGCCGCGGATCCATGGCCGCCTGGACAAGATCGCCGAGCAGTGTGCCGAGCATCACCGCGATGGCGAGCATCAGCAGGCAGCCTTGGACGAGCGGATAATCGCGCTGGCCGAGCGCGGTGATCAGCAGCGACCCCAGCCCCGGCCGAGCGAAGACGAACTCGACCGTGACCGCGCCGCCGAGAATCCAGCCGATGCGCAGGCCCAGGATGGTGGCGACCGGCATCAACGCATGCTGCAGAACATGCCGGAGCTGGATCCGCCAGAACGGCAGCCCCTTGGCGTAGAGCACCCGAACGAAGTCGCGATTGGCCGTCTCGATCATCGCCGCCCGGGTGACGCGGGCGATCAGCGCAGTGCCGCCAATGCCGATGGTCAGCACAGGCAGAACGAGCGCCTCCCAGTTGCGGGCACCGGAGACCGGGAACCATTCGAACTGGACGGCGAACATCAGGATCATCAGCAGCCCGAGCCAGAAGCTCGGCAGGGTCGAGCCGAGCAGGATCAGCCCCATCACGGCCCGGTCGAACAGGCTGTCGCGAAACGAGGCGGCCAGCACGCCGACCATGATGCCGATGACGGTGGAGAACAGGAAGGCGAGGCCGCCGAGAGCGAGGCTGTGCGGCAGGTTCTCGGCGATCAGCTTCGCGACCGGCTGGCGCAGCACGATCGCATCACCAAGGTCGCCGGAGACGACCTTGCCGAGCCAGCGCAGATACTGGGCGACAAGGGGCTGATCCAGCCCGTATCGCGCAATCATCTGCGCCTGCTGCTCGGGCGACGACCCGACCTGGACGATATGGTCGAGCGGGTCGCCCGGCACGAGATGGATGATCAGGAAGATCACCAGCGACACGGCCAGGAAAACCGGCACGAGCAGAAGCAGTCGCTTGATCGCGAAGTGAAGCAAGGCGCCCTCTCCCGCTCGAACCGGTCCGCGATCCCGTCAGTTGACGGGTTCGATATCGATGATCGACTGGCTCGACAGACCCGAGCCGCGGATCTTCTCCGGCATGGCGACGCGCTTGCCATGGGCGAAGAGCTGGACCGGCTGGTAGATCGGCGCGAACGGGTACTGGGACAACACGTACTCATGGTACCTGGTGAAGTTGACGACGCGCTCGTCCCAGTTGCGCGACCTGTTCATGGCGGTGTCGTTCAGCTTCTCGGCTTCGGGATCGTTGAACATCGAGACATTGGGATAGCCGAGGCGCTTGGCGCTGAAGAACCAGTCGACGATATCGGCATTGGTCCAGAGATAGGCGCGGACCGCGAGCTGATGGTCGGTCTTCTTGCGGTATTGCGAGTTGATGGTGCTGGAATCGAGAATCGTGATGTCGGCCTGCATGCCGACCGCCTTGAGCTGGGCCTGAAGAACCTCGGCCAGTCGCTTGAATTCCGTGCCATTCTGGGCCCAGAACTTGACCTGGAGTGGCTTGCCCTCCTTGACGCGGATGCCGTTCGGGCCAAGCTTCCAGCCGGCCTCGTCGAAGAGCCGCTTCGAGCGTTCGGGGTCATAGTTGATCTTGTATTTCGGATCGACCTTCGATTCCTGCAGCGACGAGATCAGGAAGGTGTCGGCCACTTGGCCGAGCCCGCCATAGAGGCTCTTCATGATCTCCGCCTGGTTCACGGCGAAGGCGGTCGCCTCGCGGACCTTGATGTCGGTGAAGGGCTCCACGTTGGTGTTGATCGGCATGTAGACCAGCTCGGTGCCCGGGATGGTCACCACCTTGATCGACTTGTCGGCCTGCATGCGCGGCAGGAAATCGGTGGGGACGGCGACGATCAGGTCCGCGCCGCCGGTCTTCAGCTCGAGATAGGCGGTCGATTCCTCGGCGATCTCGCGGAAGGTCAGCTTCTTGAACTTGGCCGGCCCCTGGTTCTTCGAAAGGTCGGAGGCCCAGGCATAGTCGTCATTGCGGACCAGCACGGTCTGCTGGCCGACCGTGAACTGCTGCAGCTTGTAGGGGCCGGTGCCGACAGCCTCGCTGACGCCGAACTTGTCGCCCAGGGCCTGATAGGATTTCGGCTCGGGAATGCACATGAACGAGCTCGCGAGGTTCGAAAGCAGGTTCGGATCAGGGTTCTTCATGTGAAAGCGCACGGTGAGGTCGTTGATGACCTCGACGCGCTCGATCGCCTCGACCGTGAAGGCGTTCTCCGTGCCCTTGAACTGCGGCACCCACCATTCGATCGTCTTGGCGTTGAAGGGCTCGCCATTGTGGAATTTCACGCCCGGCTTGAGCTTGAAGGTCCATTGCTTGCCGTCGGCCGTCGTCTCCCACGACGTCGCGAGCTGGCCGTGGAAGCTCTGGTCGGCATCCTGAACGACCAGCCGGTCATAGATCAGCGTCGTCGCCGTGTTCAGCTTCGTCGCCTTGATCGGGTTGTAGGTCGGTGCGCCAACCCAGCGTGCCGTCAGCACGAAGGTCGCCTCCTGCGCGACGACAGCCGACAGCGCTCCCGAGATCGCCGTCCCGGCCAGCGCGAGAGCGAGTGCTGCTCCCCTCACCTTCATCTTCGTCATGACGCCATTCCCCTCTTTTTTGATTGCTGATGGGTCTTCGTTCACTCGACGGGGCCTGAACCATCCCCCACATGCCCCGTGAATCGGCCGTAAAGCGTCGCCATCCTGTTCAAGCGCTCCTCGACGGACGGGCCGAGCTCGACGAAGACGCTGTTGACCAGGAGACTGCCGAGGCTCGCCATCTGCGCGGTCGAGTCCCAGAACTGGTTGAACTCGGTCGAGACCACGAGCACTTCGTCGACGAGGTCCCGGCCCCAGTCGCAGAACGCGTCGGTCACGAGCGTGGTCCGGATGCCGGCCTGCTTCGCCTCGCGGGCCAGGAGCTTGGCCATGCGCGAATAGCGGCGGGCCTCGAAGATCACGAGACAGGGCGACGGCCCGCCCGAGAGCAGCAGCTCGGCGAAATTTCCTCCCGCAAGGTCGACCAGATGGACGCCCTCGCGCAGATATTGCAGCTGATTGGCGAGATACTGGGCGAGGCCCCGTTCGGTCTGGAACCCCGTGACATAGACAGCCGAGGCCGCGGCGAGCCGCCTGGCGACCCGCTTCCATTCATCCGTCTGGGCCAGCTCGTAGATGGCCACCAGCCCGGAGATCTCGAGCTGCAGGCCGCGGGCGAGCTGGTCCTCGCCGGCCAGGCTGCGCTGCTGGAAATCGCGCAGGCGGTCGCTGATCAGCCAGGGCCGATCGCCGATATCCTGCCTGAGCTGCTCCTTGAGATCCTTGAAGCTCTTGTAGCCGAGCGAACGGCAGAAGCGCCCAACCGTCGGCTCGCTGACCTCGACCTTCTCGGCCAGGCTGCCAGCGGTCTCGAAGGGCACGCTGCTCAGGCGTGCCAGCATGTAGCTCGCCAGCGCCTTGTCGGCCTTGGAGCCGTCCTCAAGGCAAGCCTGCAATCTCTGGCGCAGCGTCTGGGTCATGGGTTTGCCCGGTTGATGGCGCAATCAAGAAATTTTTCTTTCATGGTGTCAAACGATTTTTCTTTTCTTGCATATTGCCGAAATATGAGGCTTCTCGAACAGGTCGGCTGCCAACTGGGTCGAGCGCGACGCGACTGATGCCGCCGAGGAGCGATGGGCCAAACGATCAAGCAATCCGACGTCATCGTGCTGGGCGCGGGCATCGTCGGAGTCAGCGTGGCGCTGCATCTGCAGGCCCGGGGCCGCGCGGTCACGCTGATCGACAAGGGCCTGCCCGGTGCCGAAACCAGCCACGGCAATGCCGGCCTGATCGAGCGCTCCTCGGTGATCCCCTATGCCTTCCCGCGGGACCTGACCACGATCCTGGCCTATGCCTCGAACCGCTCGGTCGCGGTGCGCTATCAGCCGGATTTTCTGGCGCGCATCCTGCCCTGGCTCGCCCGCTACTGGTGGAACTCGGCAAGTGAACGGCTGAACCGCGCCGCCCGGGAGATGCTGCCGCTGATCGAGCGCTGCATCGGCGAACACGAGCATTTCGCGGGTCCGGCCGAGGTCGAGCCGCTGATGCGTCGCGAGGGCTGGATCGAGTACTACCGCTCGGTTCGCAGTTTCGAACGCGCGGCCGAAAGCGCGGCCGAGCTCGGTCCGTTCCAACTGTCCTATGACGTCCTCGACAGCCAGGCACTCGGACGCAGGGAGCCTTCCCTGCAGGGCGATATCGCCGGTGCGCTACACTGGCGCGACCCTGTCACCGTCAGTGACCCCGGCGCCGTGACGCGCGCCTATGCAAATCTCTTTACGGCGCGTGGCGGCGAGCTCGTGACCGGCGATGCCAATGGCCTGGAACAGGAAGGTGCCGCCTGGACGATCGCCACGCCGCGCGCGCGGCACCGCGCCGGCGCGGCCGTCGTCGCGCTTGGTCCCTGGTCGGACGATCTCTGCCGACGTTTCGGCTACCGTTTCCCGCTCGCCTACAAGCGCGGGTACCACATGCATTATGAGGCACAGGGCAACGCTGTGCTGAACCACCCGATCTGCGATGCGGAGGCCGGCTTCGTGCTGTCGCCGATGATGCGCGGCATCCGCCTGACCACAGGCATCGAACTCGCCGCCCGCGACGCCCCGTCCGATATGCGGCAGATGAAGCAGGCGGAGCAGATCGCACGGCGCATCTTCCCGCTCGGCAAGGCGATCGATCCCGCACCCTGGCGCGGGGCGCGTCCGTGCCTGCCCGACATGAAGCCGATCATCGGCAAGGCGCCGCGGCATGACGGGCTCTGGTTCACCTTCGGCCACGCCCATCACGGCTTTACGCTCGGGCCCGTCACGGGGCGCCTGCTCGGGGAAATGATGACCGGCGAAGAACCGTTCACCGACCCGCGTCCCTACGCCGCCGAACGCTTCACCGATCGCGGCTGAATGGAGATCTGAGGCCACTCGGTCGCGCCTCGATCAATGAGCGGTGGGCAACGCCTGAAGCAGCGTGCCCGGCAGGCCATCGGAGCGGCGATGCCGCGAAGGAGAACCTATCAGGCGTCAGTATCGGCATCCTGATGCCGGACCAGTCACTTTCGGCGCTTCCTCGGCGATATCGCTGATCTGCCATAGCGCGGCCGGCGCAGCGCAATCAGCTATTCACATTTTGCGTGATTCTGTTGCAAACTGAAAGCCAATCGCAATCACGCTGGCGACAACGGGCCCATGGATCAGCTCAGCACCCCTCGGCAGACCGAGATTCTGGCCACCGCGCGACTGCAGGGAAAGGTCGGCGTCGACGAGCTGGCAGCTCGCTTCGACGTGAGCCCGCAGACCATTCGCAAGGATCTCAACGAGCTTTGCGACCGCAGGCTGATGACGCGCATCCATGGTGGCGCCGTTATCGCTTCGGGAGTCGAGAACGTCGCGTATGAGGCCCGCCGCTTCATCGCGCAGGCTGAAAAGCGCGCCATCGGCGAAGCGGCTGCCCGGCTGATTCCAAACAACGCCTCGCTCTTCATCAATATCGGCACCACGACCGAGGAGGTCGCGCGCGCCCTGATGCAGCATGAGGGCCTGATGGTCATCACCAACAACCTGAATGTCGCCACGCTGCTGTACCGGCAGCCCAGGATCGACGTGGTGTTGGCTGGAGGGCCGGTCCGGCGCACGGATGGCGGGCTGATCGGCTCGAGCACGGCTGATTTCATCAGCCAGTTCAAGGTCGATTATGCCGTGATCGGCGCCTCGGCCATCGACGAGGACGGCGCGCTGCTCGATTTCGACTTCCGGGAGGTCAAGATTTCACGCGCGATCATCGACAATGCGCGTCGGGTGATGCTGGTCGCCGACCGGCTGAAGCTGGAGCGGGCGGCCCCGATCCGCATCGGACATCTTTCCGAGGTCGACGTCTTCGTCACCGACGAACTGCCCTCACCCGGACTGCGAACCCTGTGCAAAGGTGAAGCCGTCCAACTCGTCGAAGTCGGCCGCCGGGATTGAACGGCGTCAGCACGCCCGCCTGACGTGCGCTCGCCTGGCTTCGCTGGCCGGGCCATTGCTTTCGTTTTTAGGTTCACCTATTCAAAAATCATCCTAAAAACGAAATTCCACCTGAATCCGCCCCCCGTCAGCCGGAGAGAAGCCGTGACCGCCGTTCCCGAAAATGCTGCCCAGCCATATGATCTCGCGATCATCGGCGGTGGCGTGAATGGCTGCGGCATCGCACGCGACGCCTCCGGCCGCGGCGCCTCTGTCGTCCTGTTCGAACAGAATGACCTCGCCAGCGCCACCTCCTCGGCCTCGACCAAGCTGATCCATGGTGGGCTGCGCTATCTCGAGCACTACAAGTTCCGGCTGGTGCGCGAGGCGCTGATGGAGCGCGAGGTGCTCTGGCAGCTCGCGCCACACATCATCCGACCGCTGCGTTTCGTGCTGCCGCATCATAAGGGCCTGCGCCCGGCCTGGCTGCTGCGGCTTGGCCTCTTCCTCTATGACCATATTGGCGGCCGAAAGCTCCTGCCGCCGACCAGCACCATCGACCTCCGGCAAGCCCCACAGGGCCAGCCGCTGAAGCCGGGGTTGGTGAAGGCCTTCGAATACTCGGATTGCTGGGTCGAGGATTCGCGGCTCGTCGTGTTGAACGCAGCCGACGCGGCAGCGCGCGGCGCGGAGATCCACACGCGCACGAAGGTGCTCCATGCCGAGCGCGACGGCGACACTTGGCGGATCACCACCGTGCGCGACGGCGTGCGCAACAGCGTCCGCGCCAAATCCCTGGTGAACGCGGCCGGCCCCTGGGTCGGGCAGGTGCTGAGCGGCATCGTCCGCTCGAACACGCAGGCCGCCGTGCGCATGGTCCAGGGCAGCCATATCGTGGTGCGCAAGCTCTACGAGCATGATCGCTGCTATATCTTCCAGAACTCCGACGGCCGGATCGTCTTCGCCATTCCCTATGAGCGCGACTTCACGCTGATCGGCACGACCGACCGCGACTACCACGGCGACCCGGCGACCGCTTCGGCCACGGCCGAGGAGATCGACTATCTCTGCACGGCGGCAAGCGAGTATTTCAAGCAGCCGGTGACGCGTGATGGAGTAGTCTGGACCTATTCCGGCGTCCGCCCGCTCTATGACGACGGCACCTCGATGGCCCAGGAGGCAACGCGCGATTACGTCCTGACACTTGACGCGCCCGAAAGGGAGGCACCGCTGCTGTCTGTGTTCGGCGGGAAGATCACCACCTATCGCCGGCTGGCGGAAGCTGCGATCGAGCGCCTGGCGCCGCATGCGGGCTGGGCCAAGCAGCCCAGCTGGACAATCCGCGACCCCTTGCCGGGCGGCGACTTTCCGGTCACCGGCTTCGATACGCTCGTCGCCTCGCTCGGTGCCGCGCATCCGTGGCTGCCGCGCGAGACGGTCACCCGGCTCGCCCGTGCCTACGGCACCAGGGCCCGCGACATCCTTGATGGCGCAGGCTCGCTCGCTGATCTTGGCCAGCATTTCGGTGCCGATCTCTACGAACGCGAAGTCCGCTATCTCATGCGCGCGGAATGGGCCGAGAGGGCCGAGGATGTGCTCTGGCGCCGGAGCAAGCTCGGCCTGAGGCTGTCGGAGGCCGGGGCCCGGACACTGGACGCCTTCATGACCACGACCGCGGACGCACGTATCGCCCCCGCGACGTGAGGCTGGCCTCCCGCAGTCCCGGACCGCAAGGCGCCGTCCGCTCCCGCGTGCTTGATCAAGCCGCGGGAATGACGCACCACTTTGCGCCCTGCCCTCTACGGCTACCGGATTGCGAGTTTCCGCCATGACTGCCTATGCCGAGCTTTCCGCCCATTTCGGCCGCGTCGCCGCCCTGTCCAATGCCATCGGTATCCTCCAATGGGACAATGACGCGATGATGCCGAAGGGAGCGGCCGATACGCGGGCCGACAGCATGGCGTTGCTGCATGTGCTGCGCCACGGCATGGTCACCGAGCCCCGGATCGGCGACTGGCTGGCCGCAGCCGAGGCCGATACGGCGCTTGGCGCCTGGGAGCAGGCCAATCTGCGTGAGATCCGGCGCAGCTGGACGGTCGAGACGGCGGTGCCCAGCGACCTGGTCGAGGCATCGAGCAAGGCGGTTTCGGCTTGTGAGATGCGCTGGCGCCAAGCCCGGGTCGATTCCGATTTTGCCGGACTGCTGCCCTTTCTCGCCGAGGTGCTCAAGCTTCAGCGCGAGATCGGGCGGGCCAAGGGCGAGCGGCTCGGGCTCTCGCCCTATGATGCGCTGCTGAATGATTACGAGCCCGGCGGCCGCTCGCAGCGGATCGACGGGCTGTTCGACGACCTCGCCGCCTTCCTGCCCGGGTTCACGCAGGAGGCGTTGGCAGCACAGGCCAGGCGATCTCCGGCCCCGAGACTGGAAGGGCCCTTTCCGATCGCGGCGCAGCGCGCGCTGGGCCTGAAGATGATGGCGGCGCTCGGCTATGATTTCGAACGCGGCCGGCTCGACATCTCGACGCATCCTTTCTGCGGGGGCGCCGACAATGATGTCCGTATCACCACCCGCTATGATGAAGGCGACTTCACCAAGGCCCTGATGGGCGTGCTGCACGAGACCGGCCATGCCCTTTACGAGCAGGGCCGCCCGCAGACCTGGTTGAGCCAGCCGGTCAGCCATGCGCGCGGCATGAGCCTGCACGAGAGCCAGTCGCTGCTGATCGAGATGCAGGCCTGCCGCAGCCCCGAGTTCATGAGCTTCGCCGCACCGCTGATGCGGGAGGCCTTTGGCGCGAGCGGACCGGGCTGGGAAGCCGAGGCGCTGTGGCGCAATGCGACGCGGGTCCAGCCGGGCTTCATTCGCGTCGATGCCGACGAGGTCACTTATCCCGCCCATGTCATCCTGCGCTACCGGCTGGAACAGGCCCTGATCGCGGACGCGATGCCGCTCTCGGAGCTGCCCTCGGCCTGGAACGAGCAGATGCGGCAGTTGCTCGGGATCACGCCGCCGGACGACCGGCTCGGCTGCTTGCAGGACGTGCATTGGCCGAGCGGCGGCTGGGGCTATTTTCCGACCTATACGCTCGGCGCGATGACGGCGGCGCAGATCTTCGATGCGGCCTGCCGGGCCCAGCCCGAGATCCTGCCCGCCATCGGAGGCGGCGACTTCTCACCGCTCCTCGACTGGTTGCGAACCAACATCCACAGCCAGGGCTCGCTCCACGAGACAGACGAGTTGCTGACCCGCGCCACCGGCCGCCCGCTCGATGCCGGAGTGTTTAAGGCGCATCTGCGCCGACGCTATGTCGGAGAAACGTGAGATCACCTGCTAACGGCCGGGACATAATCGCGGAAAGCCAGGCGCCGGTGCTCTGAGCCGGCCGCCGCCGACCCGCGATCGTCACGATCCGACGATCAGTCAGCCTCGGGGCTGCCTGCGCGCCGCCATGCTCTCCGCGAAGCCGTCCCCCTCCTTAAGGTCCAGCTCCATCCGCTAGTCGGCCCTGGATTGGTGTACTAGTATACATGTTAAGGCCTCGGCGCGCGGCCGGTCGGGTTGCGCGGATAGCAGGCCTATCCAGGGAGAGACCATGACCGAAATCACACGCCGCGGCGTGCTGCATGGAGCAGCCAGCCTTGCCGCTCTCCAGGCGACGGGCGCCTTCGCCCAGGGCCTGCCCTTGCCCTCCAGCCCGGTCGCGCTGAACATCATCGATGTCGCCGGCAATCTGCAGCTGACCCAGGCCTCGATCGAACGCTTCGTGAGGGAAAACCCAAAACTGATCTCGCGGGTGAACTTCTCGCGGGCGCCCTCGCCGGAACTGCCGGCGAAGCTCAAGGCACAGCAGCAGGCCAACCGGGTCGATCTCGACCTCGTGCTGACGGGCCCGGGCGCGATGTCGGACGGCATCCAGCAAGGGCTGTGGATCGACGTCTGGAAGTCCTACCCGTCGCAACTGCCGAAGGCCGAAGAGGTCTATCACGAGCAGGCGCTGATGATGCAGCGCAATTTCGGTCAGAACGAAGGTGTCGCCGTCGTCTATTCGCCGTCGGGACCGCTTTTTGAGTATATCCCAGCCCGCCTGAAGACCGTGCCCAAGACGGCTGCCGACCTGCTGGCCTATGTGAAGGCCAATCCCAAGCGCTTGACCTATGCCCGCCCGCTGAATTCCGGTCCCGGCTGGACCTTCCTCCAGGGCATGCCCTACATCCTCGGCGACAAGGATCCGAGCGATCCGATGAATGGCTGGGACAAGACCTGGGCCTATCTCAAGGAGCTCGGCACCGGCATCGACTACTACCCTGGCGGCACGGCCGCGACGATGAAGGAACTCGGCGAAGGCACCCGCGACGTCATCGTCTCGACGCTCGGCTGGGACATCAACCCCCGCGTGCTCGGCATCGTGCCGAAGGAGGCCGAGGTCTTCGCGCTGGAGAACACCCACTGGATTCCCGATACCCAGTTCATGTGCATTCCCAAGGGCGTGCCGGAGGCCAAGGTCGCTGTCATCCTGGCGCTGATGTCGTTCATGCTGAAGCCCGAGCCGCAGGCCGCCACCTATGACAAGGGCTATTTCTATCCCGGGCCGGCCGTGAAGGGCGTGACGCTGGCGATGGCGCCGCAGGAAAGCCGCGACGTCGTCAAGGAGTTCGGGCGGGCCCATTATGACGAGCTGATCGCCAAGCTGCCGACCCGTCCGCCGCTGACTCCGGAACGGCTCGTCGCCGCCTTCCGGCGCTGGGACCAGGAGATCGGTGTCGGTCACGGGGCGCCGCAATAGCATGCGCTTTGCCGCCATCGGCCTCGACCACCGCCATATCTACAACATGGTCGAAGGCCTCCTCGAAGCCGGCGCTGTCTGCGCCGGCTTCGATCCGCGCACCAGTGACGAGCGTGTCCTCGCGGGCTTCCGCGAGCGCTTTCCGCAACTCCAGGCCATGGACGCGGACCGGTTGATCGAGGATCCGTCGATCGATCTCGTCGTCTGCGCCGCCATTCCCTCGGAGCGCGCTGCGATCGCGATCAGGGCAATGCAGGCCGGCAAGGACGTCATGGTCGACAAGCCGGGCGTGACGACCTTCGCGCAGCTTGCCGATGTCGAGGCGACGGTCGCCCGGACCGGGCGGATCTTCTCGATCTGCTTCTCCGAGCGCTTCCTGGTGCCCTCGACGATCGTCGCCGGCAAGCTCATCGCCGACGGCGCGATCGGGCGCGTGGTGCAGACCCTGGGCCTCGGCCCGCATCGCCTCAACCGCGCGATCCGGCCGTCATGGTTCTTCGAGCCAAGCTATTTCGGCGGCATCCTCACCGACATTGCCTCGCACCAGATCGACCAGTTCCTGCACTTCACCGGTTCGCGCGATGCGGACATCGTTGCATCGGGAACGGGTCATTTCGGCAGCGCAGAGCTGCCGGATTTCGAGGATTTCGGCGAGATTCTGCTGCGCAGCCCGCAGGCCGGCGGCTATATCCGCGTCGACTGGTTCACCGCCGACGGGCTTCCGACCTGGGGCGACGGGCGGCTGACCATCCTCGGGACGGACGGCACGATCGAGCTGCGCAAATATATCGATATCGCCGGCCGGCCGGGCACCGACCATCTCTTCCTCGTCGACGGCAAGGGCACCCGCCATATCGATGCCTCCGGCGAGCCGCTGACCTATTTCCGCAATCTGGTCGCCGATATCGCCGGCAGGACCGATACCGCCATGTCTCAGCAGCACGCCTTCACGGTCTGCCGGCTGGCGCTGGAGGCGCAGGCGAAAGCAGTGCGGCTGCCCGCCCGCGCGAGCGAAAGGAAAGCTTCGTGACCCGCAAGATCGGCGTTGCCATCATTGGCCTCGGGCCAGCCTCCCTGCCGCATTCCCACAGCCTGATCGACCTTGCGGAGCGCGTCGACGTTCGCTGGGCAGTCAGTCGTTCAGCGGAGCGAGCCGAGGCCTACCGCAAGCAATTCCCCTTTGCGGTGACGACCGATCTCGAGGCCGTGCTGGCTGATCCGACGGTCGAGGCCGCCATCGTGCTGACCCCGCCGAGCAGCCATCTCGACGTGTCCGCGCGCTGTTTCGAGAATGGCAAACACGTGCTGGTCGAGAAGCCGCTGGAGCTGACAGTCGCGCGCGGCGAGACACTGGTCGAAGCCGCGCGTCGTGCTGGCAAGGTCTTCGGGGTCGTGCTGCAGCACAGGCTCCGGCCCGCGAGCCTGCGCCTCAAGGCCGCGCTGGCCGCTGGCGAACTTGGAACCGTCGAGGCTGCATTCCTCAGCGTGCCGTGGTGGCGCCCCCAGGCCTATTACGACGAGCCGGGCCGCGGCACGCTGGCGCGTGACGGCGGCGGCGTGTTGCTAACCCAGGCTATCCATTCACTCGACCTGTTCCGCTCATTGGTCGGCGTATCCCGCGTGGTCGCGGCGCAGGCGCGGACCACGAAACTGCACCGCATGGAGAGCGAGGATTTCGCCTCTGCGCTGCTCGAACTCGGCAATGGCGCACCGGGCACGCTGATGACGACGACGGCCGCCTATCCCGGCCATCCCGAGCGCATCGAGATCATCGGAACCCAGGGCTTCGCCACATTGATCGGCGGCACACTCAGCCTCTCCTTCCTCGATGGCCGCAAGGAGGTCGTGGAGGCGGAAGGCAGCACCGGCAGCGGCGCCAATATCATGGACTTCCCCCATGATGCCCACCGCGCCGTGATCGCCGATTTCCTGGAGGCGGTATCGACCGGCCGCGACCCCGTCGTGACGGGCAACGAGGCGCTGGCATCCCAGCGCCTCGTCGATGACATCCTCGCCGCCGCGAGGCGCTGAAGCGGCGGGCGACAGCCCTATCGACCCATCATGGCATCCCGGACGCTGTGAAGCAGAGATCCGGGATCCCATGCCGGGGCGAATCCCGCAAGAAAGCGGACCTGGATCCCGGGTCGCCCTGGGGGCGCCCGGGATGTCCTTGTCGTATGCCGAACCGTCGCGTTCGACCGCCCCTCGCTCAGCGGGCGCGCTTGGCGCCGACCAACTCGTCCCATTTGCGGAAGGCCACGACCATCTTGTCGGGCTTCAAGGGCAGCTCGATCGGGTTCTTGGCGATCAGGTCGGCATATTCCGGCCGGCCGAATTCGGCGATCACCTTCTGGCTGCTCTCCGGCGCCAGCGACAGCGGCACGTTCTTCACCGCCGGGCCGGGATAGAGATAGCCCTCGTCATAGGCATAGGCCTGGGCCTTCGGCGTCAGCACATAGGCCATCAGATCGAGCACCACGGCGAGGCGGTCGTTCGGGACGCCCTTCGGCACGCACATGAAGAAGGCGTCCGAAACCCAGTGGAAGCCCTTCAACGTGCCGACCATCGCCGATTTCGGCACGATGCCGAGCGCGCGCGGATTGATGTCCCAGCCGGTGGTCGAGATGATGATGTCGCGCGAACCCTCGCCGAACTCCTTCATCGTCGCGCCGGTGCCGGCAGGATAGTAGTCGACGTACTGGCCGAGTTCCTGCAGATAGGCCCAGGTTTTGTCCCAGCCGCCGACCGGATCCTGCGGGTCCTTGTCGCCGAGGATATAGGGCAGACCCATCATGAAGGTGCGGCCCGGGCCGGAATTGGTCGGGCGCGCATACATGAACCTGCCGGGATTGGCCTTGGCCCAGGCGAGCAGTTCCTCCGCCGTGGTCGGCACGTTCTTGACGCGTTCCGGCGCGTATTCGAGCAGCGGGCCGGAGGGGTAGTAGTTGACCACGACGCCAAAGCCATCACCCTGCACACGGTGCAGGTTGAGCGCGGCCGGCTCGTAGTTCTCCTCGATATTCGGGAACTTGTCGGCGAAATCAGGCAGGATCTTGAGCCAGAGCTTCTGCTCGAGGCCGGCGGCAAGGCCATCGCTGCCGGTCAGCACGAGATCGAGATCGGCGCGGCCGGCCTCCTGCTGCGCCTTGATCTTGCTGGCGAGTTCCGGAGCCGGCGCCTTCACGAAGGTGATGCGCGAGACCAGCTTCGGATTGGCGGCGCGATAATCCTCGAACGCCTTCTGCATCAAGGCCAGCGCACCGCCGACATCGATGATGTTGATGCCGACCGGCGAGGTCGGCAGCGGCGGCGAAGCCGCAAAAGCCGCCGGCGCTCCCGACGCCATCGCAGCCAGGCCGCCCAGCACGGTGCGGCGGTCAATCCCCGTGAAATCCTTGCTCATGGTCTCTCCCTCTTTGGTTAGGCTGATCGGTGGGTTTTCAGCACATCCGCGTCGTAGCGGCGTTCCTCGGGCCCGATTCTCACGCGCCGAACGGCGAGATCTTCGGACCATTCGACCTCGTTTTGCGGCAGCACCAGCCCCCTCGCCTGCAAGGCAGGCTCCAGCACCGCCAGCGGATGGCTCGACGCCATTGCGACCGCCTCCTCAGGCGTCGCCAGGCCCCAGGCCACGACATTGCGCACGCCCTGATCGAGGCAGAGCGCCGAGCCGGCGAGCGAGACGCTTCCCGGCTGGCGCACGGAACCGTCGGCCTTCCGCTCCACGCTCATGCCGGCGAAGGGATAGTTGCCGGGCTCGGCGGCCGCGGCCGAAACCGCGTCGGTGACGAGGATCGAACGAGCAAGGCCCTTGGCACGCAGCAGCGATTTCAGGGCCTTGGGGTGGACATGAATTCCGTCGGCAATGAAGCTCGCCCATAGCCCGTCTTCGGCAAGCTGAGCGAAGATCGCATTGGCAAGCTTGTGCGTGACCTGCGGCATGCCGTTGCCGAGATGCGTGGACAGGGTCGCACCCGCCTCTGCAGCGCCAGCGACCTGTTCGAAATCAGCCGCGGTATGACCGAGGGCGACGATCCTTCCCTGGCTATGCAGCGCCGCGATCAGGGCCGGCACGGCCTCGACCTCGGGGGCGACCGTCACCATCAGGATCGGCCGGTCGAGCCCTGCCTCCAGGCGATCGACGAGGCCTGGATCGGCGGTGGTCATCGCAGCCGCCGGGTGGCAGCCGGAATAGCCGTCTGCCGGGTTCAGGAAGGGCCCTTCGAGATGGTAGCCCGGGCACATCAGCGGGCCGAGGCGGCTCGCCGAGATCGCCGCATCGAGCGCGCGCAAACGCTCTGCCAGTTCATGCGGATGGGCGGTGATCACCGTCGGCAGGCAAGTGGTCACGCCCGTCCGAAGCATCGCCTCCAGCGCCCGGTCGATCTCGGCCGCCGTCACAGCGTCTGAGTTGAAGTCGACGGCCGCAAAGCCGTTGACCTGGAGATCGACGAGGCCGGCCGTCAGCATGATCGCGCCTTTCTCACTATCAACCGCGCTTGAGCAAGGAGGCGGCCGGCGGATCGAGGAACAGCACCGTGTTCTTGTGGGTCTTAAGGATCGAGGCCGGGTAGAGCGGGCTCACCGGACCTTCCAGCGCATCGCGCGTCGCCTTCGCCTTGCGCTCGTCCGGCACCGAAAGGACGATCAACTCGCTCTTCAGGATCTGGCGGATGCTCATCGAGATCGCGCGCTCCGGCACGGCGTCAAAGCTCGGGAACCAGCCTTCGCCGAATTGCTGCTGGCGGCAGGCATCATCGAGCTTGACCACGATATAGGGCTCTTCCGTCTCGAAATCGGCCGGCGGGTCGTTGAAGGCCAGATGGCAATTCTCGCCAAAGCCGGCGAAACAGACATCGATGCGCCGTCCCGCAATCAGCTCGCCGAGCCGGCGTGCCTCCTGCTCGGCATCGCCCTCGCCATCGACCGGGATGAACTCGACCTTGCCACCCAGCGGGGCGACAAAGCGCTCCTGCAAATAGCGACGGAAGCTCGCCGGGTGCTCCTGGCCGAGACCGACATACTCGTCGAGGTGGAAGGCGGTGACCTTCGACCAGTCGATGCCCTCGGCAATGACGAGGTGATTCAGCATCTCGAACTGGCTGGCCCCGGTCGCGACGATGATCGTTGCCTGGCCGTGACGCGCCTGCGCCTCGCGAATGGCCGCAGCGCCACGGGCTGCAGCCTGAACGCCGAGTGTCTCCTTGTCGGCGACGATGTTGATGTCGATCATGCTATTTCTGAACCCGAACAGAGCAAATTGTTTCAAAATTCCTGGATCAAGCTTATGAGCGCCTTTGTAAAATGCAATCTCAATTTCAGAACCGCCAGGTTCTAAAATATGGATGCCCATGACACTGCCAGCCATCGACCAGATGCAGTATTCTGACGGGCACGGCAGCGACCGCGCGCGCGCCTTCGCGCTCGTCGCACAAGGCCAAGCCCATTCCCGACCTGAGATCGGCGCAGCGCTCGGACTGCGCTCGACGACGACATCGCGCCTCGTGGGCGATCTGGTGGAACGCCGCCTGCTGTTGGAAACCGCGGGGCAGAAAGCTGGCCGCGGCCGTCCGGCCGGCCTTCTCATTGCCAATCCACGCCGCATCGGCGCATCCGTCATCCATGTGGCGAGCCAATCGCTGGTCGGCGCTCTGGTCGATCTCGACGGCCAGTTGCTGGAGGAACGCGTCGTTGAGATTGCCTCGGACGCAGATAACAGCCTCATCGCCAAGGTAATGGCCACGATTGGTGCAGAGCTGCTCGCCGCCATGCCGCGCGGCATGGAACATGCCGGCACCGCCGTCTCGCTCTCAGGCCTGCTCGATCTCAGGCGGAAGCAATGGCTGATGTCGTCACGCTGGCCGAACCTGCGCGGGCTCGATGTCGGAACCGCGCTCGGAGACGTCGCCAGACCTGTCGTGGTCTGCCGCAATCTCGATGCCGAATTGCGCGCGCGCATGGCGCAGGATTCCGAGCAGTTTTCGGACGGTGCGCTTCTGCTGCACTGGGGTTGGGGCATCGGGCTGGGTTACGCCATCGGAGGACGCTCGCTCGCGCCGCCTGGCGGCTCCTTCGGAGAAGTCGGGCACTGGCGCTTCGCGGCGCTCGATGGCCGCCGCTGCGGCTGCGGCAACACCGCCTGTCTCGAAACCGGCGCAGCGCTCTGGTCGCTCCTGCCCGACATGCGCCGGCACTGGCCCGATCTCGCAGAGGACGAGAACCGGCTTTACCGGCAACTGGCGCGTTGTGACCTGACCAGCCTGCCCGAGATCGATACGGCGGCGCAGTTGCTGGCGCGCGCACTCGCCAATGCGAGCCGCCTGCTCTTCCCGACCCGGATCATCGTGACTGGCCCATTCGTTGCCAATGCACAGCTATGGGCGCATTTCGACGCGTTGTTCAGGGCGGAGGGCACGATGCACGGGCTGATGATGCCTGAACTCGTCAGCGACCGCTCGAGCCGCCAATATGAAGTCCAGGGGGCAGCGGCGCCCTTGCTCAGCAAGGCGCTCGAAGCGCAGCTGCAAGGCGCATGATCTAACCTTCTGTGTTTGCATCGGCTCCCGAAAACCGCATTCCACTTTTCGGGCCGATGCTGAGCGTCAATCCTCGGCTGTTTCGCGCCGCAGCTCCCAAGCGAGCATCGCCTCGGCGAGCGCCTGCAGTTCCTGTTCCTTGGCGCTGGAATCGGATGCTGCCTGAAGCTCCGCGACACGCAGCTGCGCTTGCTCATAATCTTCGTCGGTGTGGATCACGATCGGCTGCTTCATCACGGCCCCGCATTGCGCCCGGGCCACGAAAGAGGCTGACCCAATCCAGAGTGTAACTGAAAACCGGTGCGGATGTTCCGCTAGATCATCGGACCGGATATCGTGCCCGGCCCGATGATCTAACCTTTTGTTTTTGCATCGGCTTTCCGGAAAACCGCTATCCACTTTTCGGGCCGCTGCTTTAACGCGGCGGCAGCGCCGCGTAATAGGCTGCGATCGCAGCAATCTCGTTCACCGACATATGCCGGGCCATAAAGCGCATCTCCTTGTGCGCGCGCTTGCCGGTGCGAAAGGCCATCATCTGGTTGAAAAGATAGCGCTCATTCTGCCCCGCCAGATGCGGCACCTCGGTGTCGCGGGCGATACCGTCTGCACCGTGGCAGGCGGCGCAGTCATCGAGCGGGGACGTCCGTAGCTCGGACGCCCCTGGTGCAATCATCAGTCCGGCTGCCGTGATCGAGGCCGCTGCAATGATCCCCAAGCGAAATCTGAACCAGCTCATGATCGAGGCCCCTCCCATCGCAGCCTTCGCCGCAAAGCCATGGGCAAGCCTGTCGCACGGTAAGCGTTAAGAACGCGGAACCCCCTGCCCTGACATGCACAGGGTCCGCATTTGCTTGTACATTCAGGCTCCCTGGCGCGCCGCCGGCGGAGCCGGATGGATGAACGGCCAGGGGCTTGCCTCAGTGCCACGCGGAATGGTGATCTCGATCAAGGCGGGACGATCATCGGCCAGCGCCTTCTCCAGCACCGGGCGGAAGGCCTCGGGTGTCTCGACCCGCGCTGCCTCGACTCCGAAGGAGCGGGCGAGCTGGACGAAGTCAGGGTTCACGAGCTCCGAGCCGATCAGCCGGCCCTCGAAACCCGTCAGCTGGTCGCGCCGGACATTGCCGTAGGAGCCATTGTTGAAGACCAGCGTGACGACGCCGATGCCGTACTGCACGGCCGTCGCCAGTTCCTGAACGGCGAACATGAAGCCGCCATCGCCAGTGATCGCAACCACGGGCCGGTCCGGCCATGCCACTTTCGCGCCAAGCGCCGTCGGGAAGCCGGAGCCGAGCGTGCCTTGATAGCCGGAGGACAGATAGGTCCTGGGCTCGTAGACCTTGAAGCCGTACCAGGAGGCAAAGCCGACCTGGGACATTTCGTCGGTGACGATGCCGTCTCTCGGCAAGACCGCGCGCAGGACCTGCAAATAGGCCATCTGCGGTTGGATCGCCTGGATCTTGGCTTCAGCCGTCGCGGTCGCCTCGGCAATCACGGCGCGACGGCCGGGGCGGCTCTGCGGCAGGCGTCCGGCGGCCTTGGCGAGCGCAGCGGTGGCAGCACGCGCATCGGCCAGGATCGCGACATCCGGAACAGAGCGGCGCATCTCGACCGGATCGATATCGATGCGAACCGATTTCAGGTTCGGAGGCGTATGCGACCAGCGCCAGCCCGGCAGTTCCAGACGCGTGCCGATACCGATCAGCAGATCGGTTTGCGGCCAGAGCTCATAGGCCGCAGCCATGGTGAGGCCGAGTTCATGGTCATTCGACACGATGCCGCGCCCGCTGCGGAAGGCGACGACCGGCGCGTCGATCAGTTCAGCCAGTTGCAGGATGTCATCCGCGGCATCGAACGCGCCGCTGCCGACGAAGATCATCGGCGCCTTCGCCTCCGAGATCAGTCTCGCGGCGCGGTCTATGGCCTCGGCGTCGATGGGCGGCGGCGGCAAGGGATCGAGCACGGTCGTTGCCGGTACTTCCGCCTGCTGGGCGAAGACATTCCAGGGCATCTCCAGCGCCGCCGGACCGCGCCGCCCCGAGAGCATCGCCTGGAAGGCCCGGGACACGGCGGTCGGCGCCAGCGCAGGATGCTCGACACGCTCGGCCCATTTGGTGAAGCCGCGCAGGGTCGCAAGCTGGTCCGGCATTTCGTGCAGATGCCCGCGACCGCGATCGAGGAAAGGGGTTGGCACCTGCCCCGTCAGGCAGAGCACCGGCTCGTTACCACCAAAGGCCGTCAACAGGGCCGCCCCGGCATTGAGGATGCCGGGGCCGGGCACAACGGTGCAGACGGAGGGCCGCCCGGTGGATCGCGCATAGCCAAAGGCCATGTAGCCGCAGGCCTGCTCGTGACGCGCACCGATGGTCGCGATCTTGTCCTTGTTCCGTTCGAGCGCGTCGAACAGGCCGTAGATCTGCACCCCGGGGAGACCGAAGACAGTATCGACGCCATGATCGATAAGCCCGGACACGAGTCCCTCGCCGCCAGTCGCTCTCACCATATCCGCCTCACCTTGTCCTGCAGACGGCCCCAAGAGGCCACGACGTCACCTCGAGAGCAGCCCCCGCGCCCCGCGGGCTGGCGCTGCTCTCAACTCCACTCATGTCGACGAAGCGGCATGACGCTGTCTCGCGGTCGCGCCGGCTTCGTCGACAAAGCTGTTCCCCAGGTTTCCGAAGCCTTCGATCTGGCCCTCGACGACATCGCACTGAGCCAGGAAAGCAAGCGGTCGTGCCGTCCAGCCGAATGGGCCGGCGAAGGCGACATTGTCGTTCTGTTGCATCGGAACTCACGCAGCGATGATGGGGGAAGCCTGAAAGGAAGGCTGGCGCACCGGCGTCTCGGCGAAGAGCGTGCCCTCCTCGAACCAGGAGCGCGGAGCAGGTGCACCCCAGAGCGTCTGGCGCTGCGGGTCGCGCAGATCCCAACGGATCGGTTCGTGGTCGGGGTCGACCGTCTGGTAGTCAGAGCAATAGATCTCGATCCGATGACCATCGGGGTCGCGGATATAGAGGAAGAAGGCATTCGAGATGCCGTGCCGCCCGGGGCCGCGCTCGATATTGGTGACATAGCCGGTGGTCGCCATCAGATCGAGCAGGTCGATGATGTTGAGCGGCGTCGGCACCCAGAAGGCAACATGGTGGAGGCGCGGCCCCACCCCATGGGTGAAGGCCATGTCGTGAACGCCGCCCTTGCGGTGCATCCAGGCCGCCCAGAGCCGGCTGCCATCCTCGTTCACCGTGTATTCGGTCGTCCGGAACCCGATCGCGTTATAGAACGCGACGGACGCATCGACATCGTCGGAGAAGCAGTTGAAATGGTCGATCCGGAGCGGCTTCACGCCCTTGTAGAGCGCGTATTTCTGGTGAATCGACGGAAGCTTGTCCATGCTGAAGTAGAACTCCAGCGGGACGCCCAGCGGATCGGTCGCCCTGAGCGTACGGCCCTGGAACGGCTCTTCGACAAACCGGGCCGGCAGCCCGTTTGCCCGGAAGAAATGATGCGCCCTGTCCAGGTCCTCTTCGGAGAAAACCTTGAAGCCGAGCACCTTCGCGACCGGGCTTTCATCCTGTTCCAGCACGATGCAATGGTGTCCACGCTCCTCCATCGCACGCATATAGAGGCGGGTCTCGCTCTTGTCCGTCACCTGCAGCCCGAGCGTGTCGGACCAGAAGGCTCGCGACGCCGCGAGATCGTTCACGGTCAGGACGACGTGATTGAGCCGCACCACTTGGAAGGGCGGGTTCAACACCGGCTGCGGGACAGGCATAGGACTTCCTCCTTGGCATTTTTCTGGTGCCGGCCTGCTTTTCGAGGCCTTGAGGCTATGAAGGCGGCAACGCGGCGGTGACCATGACCGCCATTCCCACCTACATCCGTCGCAGCATCGCTCAGCTTCCGATCCCCAGCCTCGGGACCTTGTGGCTGTCATAGGCGACGGCAATGTTCTTCGTTTCCATGTAGAAATCGAAGGAATAGTCGCCGCCATCACGGCCGACGCCGGAATTCTTGATCCCTCCGAACGGCGTCGGCAAATGCCGCACATTCTCGGAGTTCACCCAGATCATCCCGGCTTCGAGATCGCGGGCGACACGGTGCGCACGGCCGATATCGCGGGTCCAGAGATAGCCGGCGAGCCCGTAGCGAACATCATTGGCGACCCGAACCGCATCGGCCTCGTCCTCGAAGGGAATCATGGTCAGGACAGGACCAAAGATCTCCTCCTGGGCGATCCGCATTCCGGTTGCAGCGTCGACATAGAGCGTCGGCTCGACGTAATTACCGGCGCCCCCCATCGCCCGCCCGCCGCCGCAAGCGACGCGCGCGCCGCCCTCGCGCGCAAGCGCAGGGTAGGACAGCACCTTCTCGGCATGGCGCGGGTGGATCAACGGCCCGATCTCGGTTGCCGGATCGAGCGGGTGACCGACCTTGATACGCCGGACGCGCTCGGCGACCTTTTCGCTGAAGGCGTCATGGATCGAGCGCTGGACCAGCGCGCGCGAGGACGACGTGCAGCGTTCGCCGTTCAGCGAGTAGATCATGAACAGCACGGCGTCGAGCGCCCGGTCGAGGTCGGCGTCGTCGAAGACGATCACCGGGTTCTTGCCGCCGAGTTCGAAATGCACGCGTTTCAGCGTCTTCGCACCCTGAGCCATGATGTGCGAGCCCGTTGTCGTCTCGCCGACGAAGGCGATCGCCCTGATCGCAGGATGCTCGGTCAGCGCCTTGCCTGCCTCCTCGCCGAGGCCGTGCACCAGATTGACGACGCCTGCGGGCAATCCATGGGCGCGGATCACCTCATCCATGATCTCGATCAGGATGACCGCGGATAGCGGTGACCATTCGGCCGGCTTGTGGACGACGGTGCAACCGGCCGCGAGCGCCGGCGCGATCTTCCAGGTCGACAACATGAAGGGCGTGTTCCACGGCGTGATCACGCCGACGGCACCAATCGGCTGGCGGATGGTGTAGTTGATATGGTCGGTATCGGGCAGCGAAAGCCCGTTGCCCGCCTCACTCGCGCGATCTGCGTAGAAGCGAAAATTCTCGGCGCCGCGCAGTGCAGCCTTCGCCATGTAGCGGATCGGCTGGCCCGTATCGCAGCATTCGACGAAAGCGATCTCCTCGGCTCGCGCCTCGATCGCATCCGCGATCGCATGCAGGATCTTGCGCCGCGCCGCGCCCGGAACATCACGCCAGACCTTGAAGGCCGCCTCGGCAGCGCGGGCAGCATGGTCGATCTCCGCCGCACCGCCGGAAGCGACGGTGCATTGATGTCGGTTGGTGGTCGGATCGAGCGTTTCGAACGTTGCGCCCGTGACAGAGAGCACACGCTCCCCGGCGATGACATGTGGAACAATCCCACCGTTGAGGAAGCGCTCCATGGCGCGCTCTGCCCCGATCAGATTGCCGGCGAATTTCGCATCGATGGCCCGGTTCATGCGGGGCCTCCCTTGCGCGCGAGGCGTTCATGCAAGTTGTTGGTCTTGAGCGAGGCCGTCCCGTCGATCTCCTGGACCTCAACCGTGAGGCCGAGCCCGATCTTGCTGAACAGGTCCGCGGTTTCCGCCTCGAGCGTCGCGATCAGTGCCTCGGCGACCCGCCGGCGCGTCGCAGCATCCCGCCCCTCCCCGATCCGGGCCAGGACGGCAACAAAACCATGAGTAGGGTCGCCATCGGCGATCGCGAAGATATCGCGGCGCTCAGCCCGCGTCCGCAGGCCGCCAAGGGGGAAAACGCCCGTTGCAAGCGCTGTACGGTGCAGTTCGTCGACCAGCCGGCGAAGCGACAGCGCCGGCTCAAGATTGGCTGAATATTCGACGATGATATGCGGCATCTGCGCACCCGTCTCGTGTTTCGAAATTAAATTAACGTGTTAAATTAATTTGAGCAAGCGATCACCGGCGCAAACGGCTAGAATGAACGTGTTGCTCTGATCCAGCGCCACCCGCCCGGAAGGGACCGAGTTTGAGAAGCCCCGCACCACCTCCAGATGATTCCTCGCCAGGTGGGACGCGCGTCCATCTTCGCCATTTCTCGAAATCCCTGCCGATGTCGCTGCTGCGGGCGCGCGAAGCGGTGATGCGCTGCTTCCGCCCGTCGCTGCGGCAATATGAGATCACCGAGCAGCAATGGCGGGTGCTGCGGGCGCTGAACTCGGTTCCCAGCCTCGAAGTGACCGACCTCGCGCGCGCAACCTTCCTGCTCGCGCCGAGCCTGTCGCGCATCCTCGTCGATCTCGAGGCCAGGCAACTCATCACGCGTGCTGCCGATCAGCGCGATCTGCGTCGCGCGATCATCTCGATCAGCCCGGCCGGCGCCCGTTTGATCGAAACGGTGACGCCGGTCTCGGAAGCGATCTACCGCGACATCACCAGCCGGTTCGGCGACGAGAAACTCGCAAATCTGCAGGCCCTGCTGCGCGAACTGGAGGATGTCGCCAGCGCCGTCGCGCCCCATGAGGAGAGCGCGGTTAAGCCGCCCCCGCCAGTGGAAACAAGGCGGAAGAAGCGGAGGATCCCTCTGAAACGAAAGCGCAGCGCGAGCTGACGACGCGCCGCGCTCCAGCCCGTTCAGACCTTGCCGAGGATGGTCGTCATCTCGGCTGGCGTGAAGGCCCGCATCGTCTGGTTGCGGATATTGCCGAGCTTGGCAACGGCAAGACTAAGCGCAGTGGCGCTCATCTCGTCGGGAGCATCCAGGGTGACCAGGACGTCATATTTGCCGAGCGTGTAATAGGCGTCCTTGACGGTGATCCCCTTGGATTTGGCCATCTCCCTGAACGCCTCCAGGCGCTTTACGCTATCATTGACGTTGCGGATGCCTTGATCGGTGAAGTTCGCGAGGACGACATAGGTAGCCATGACGCACTCCTCCCACTGAGCCCCCGGCGCACTGCAGCACAGACGGAGTCGCCAGTCGATCTGCACCTGGGGGAATGGAGCGCCTGGCTTGCAAATCGCGCGTCCAGGACCGCCTGGGAGCGCCTTGCCTCTCATTGCCGGCTCTTGATGGCCTGGCTCACCCGCGCCGATGAAATGCTCGTTTCGCCTCTGAACGGTTCATCCATGACGATGATGAGGCCGAGCACCATGCCGATTGCGCCCATATGGGCGGCGATCAGGGCCAGAGCGGCACGGCTCAGGTAAAAGCGGCCATTCATCAGCATCGCGCCGAGCAGAAAGACCAGGATCATCCACCAGAAAATCCCCGGCACGCTCTTGGTCGCAGTTTCGAGCCGCCCCTGGCGATATTCCTCCAGCCTGTCCAGCAATCCGCGCAGTGAGGAGGCAGAATCCGGCTGCTCCGCCGCAACCTTGCGCACCTGCAGGACCAAGGCAGCGAGCGCACGATCCGCGCTAGCCGAGAGCCCAGCGTCCTCAGTTGAAAGGGAATGCCACTCGTCGCGGGTCACGGCACCGACATAGTCTCGTAGGGCCTTCCGCGCCGCCTCGGCCTCGCTCCCGCCGAGACTCGCGAGATCCCGATCGAGGCGCGCGATATAGGAGCCTTCACGCGAGACCGCATCATCAGCCCGCCCCAGATTGACACGGACATCCGCGAGCATCAGGGCAAGCACGAAAACCGAAAAAGCCAGCAGGCTGCCGTGAACGACCTCGGCGAGCTTGTTGGGCTCCTCAATAGCGTCCTGGCGCGGGGCAAACCACAGGCGACGAGCAATGGAGGCGAGCAATACCGCCAGTGCCGCCGTCGACAATCCGCAGATGATCAGGATCACTGCGTCCGAATGGGCTGCAATCAGTTGTATCACCGAAAGCATCGTCACCCTCCCCAATACGATAGATCATCGGACCGGAAATCGTATCCGGTCCGATGATCTAACCTTTTGTATTTGCATCGGCTTTCTCGAAAACCGCAATCCACTTTTCGGGCCGATGCTTTAGCATTCTGATCGATGATTTCGCCGCGCAGCAAGGCTGCCTACCTCGTGCGGCGCTTCCGATCCAGGAAGACCGTAAGTCCCGGCAGCAGCCGGGCAGCAAGCCAACTCGCCGCGATGCCGCACACGCCTCCGCCAATCTTGACCAGCGCATCGCCCAGCCGGGCATGCCTGTCGGGCGACAGCAACTGGAAGAACTCCAGCCCCACCGCGATCATGACGGTCAGGAGGAGAACGATCCCAATCCGCTTGGGATAGGCGGCGGCGAACAGGAAACCCAGGAGCGCGAATGCGCCGAAGCGTTCGAGATGAACGGCATCGCCCATTCGCGGACGAAGCTCTATCGCGGACAGGGTTACGTAAGTGATGAAGGCGAGCGTGAACCATGCCAGAGCACGTAGAACTCTCCTGAATGTCATGGTCCGTCGATCTCTGGCTGTGGGCGGCGAGCTGCGAGCGCTCTATCGCGCGCTCTCGATCACAATGGAAGCCCGCCTATTTCGCCAGCAGCGCCCGATAGACCTCCAGCGTCTTCTGGGCGACGTTCGGCCAGCTATAGGCCAGCTCCACCCGTTTCATCTGGGAACGGGCCTGCTCCTCGCTGAGCGGATTGGCGATCTTTGTCGTCATGGCCGCCGCGAGCGCATCGATATTTCCAAGCGGAAAGTAATCCTCCGAAGGCAGGTCGAGTTCGCGGTTCGCCGCAATATCACTGGCGAGGACGGGGAGACCGGACGCCATGGCCTCCAACAGCGCGATCGGCATCCCCTCATGGCTCGAAGGCAGGACGAAGAGCGCTGCATTGGCGAAGAGTTCGGCAAGCCGGTCGCCGGACTGGAAGCCGGTCAATACGACGCCGGGCACGGCCTCGGCCATCTCCCTGACCTGGCGGGAATAGGCGGTTTCAAACTCCGCCCCGCCCGCAAGGACCAGGCGAAGGTCGGATCGGCCGCTCCTGGCGAATGCTTCGATCAGGTCCGTCTGCCGCTTCTCCGGCACAAGGCGGGCGGCAAGCAGGACATAGCGCTTGGGCTGCAGGCCGAACTCCGTCAGCACCCCGGTGGGATGCGCGCCCTGGGGAATGGCCACACCATTTGGCACGAAGCTGACGGGAGCATCGTATCGGGAGCTCATGGCCTGGGCGACCTGGTTTGAGACCGCGATCCGCCCATGGGACAGGCGCATGCCGAGATACTCGCCAAGCTTCAGCACGCGCCGGGCAAGGCTGCTCCATTTCTGCCTGTCGTAGTCGTAGCCGTGATGGGTAACGACCACCTTCAGGCCCAGGAGCCGTGCGAGGGGCACCATCAGTGCCGGGCCGATCGCATGAATGTGCAGGATGTCAGGCCGGCGCACCGCCGCGAAACAAACGCCAAGGAAGGTATGGACGATGGCCTCCAGCGCCATCTTGCGGGGCGCCCAGAGGGAGAAGACGCGGATACCGTTCGCGGGAGTTGGCACAGACGGCAGGTAGCGGTGCCGGCCGATGACCTCGACGTTCCAGCCGCATGCCGCCATTTCGCCGGCCAACATCTCGACATGCTTCTCCACGCCCCCCTGAACATTGGGGATGCCGCGCAGTCCGAGGAAGATGACACGCCGTCGAATATCCTGATCTGCCATAGCCGCAGGCCGTCCGGGAGGCACCTCGATGGGAAGAGTGGTCAATGACGCCTCCGCCGATTGCTGCCCGGCCGGTCTGGAACGACAATGTTGAAAACCATCGTGTTTCCAGTTCAGCCCCCGACCTCGGAGAGATTTCTCTTGGGAAGATAGAGATCGAACTTCAGTGCTCGGGAAATCCCTCTACCTGATTTCGATGAATTTTACAGAACGCAGGCGGGCATTCGCAATAGTCACCCCGGCACTCCGGGTGTTTTCTATTTATTAACCTTTACGACACTTTTATCTCGAGGTTGTTCAGGCCGCTCCAAGCGCGGCATAGAGGCTCAACGTCCGGTCGCGAAAGGCGGTGGCGGAGAAGCCCGCGGCGATCCATTGCCGCCCCGCCGCTCCCATCCTGGCTCGCTCGGCAGCAGGAAGCGCAGCGAGCTCCGCCAGCTTCTGCGCGAGATCATGCGCGTCCCCTGAGATCACCAGCATTCCGGTTTCTCTCTCCCGGATCATCTCCGGTATGCCGCCGATGGCGGCGCCCACCACGGGACGTCCCAGTGCATAGGCTTCCAGGATGCTGATCGGCGCGTTCTCATACCATTCGGAGGGCAGCACCAGGGCCTGGGATTGCCCGATCAGGCGGTGCAGGTCCTGCCCCGACAGATGCCCCACGAAACGCACATCCGCGCCGGTTTCGCTGGCGAATTGACGAAGGACCGCCTCATCCGGCCCCGTGCCGGCCACGACAAGCCGCTGCTTGGAGAGAGCGACGGCCCTGATCAATGTCGCCAGCCCCTTCTCGGGCGCAAGGCGGCCGGCAAAGACGAAATAATCGCCCTCCTCCCAGTCGCTGCGGTAACGCTCGACATCGACGAAATTCGGTATGTATTCCAGTTGCTCGCGGGGCCAGCCCCATTCGACCAGTTTCTCCAGATAGAAGCGACTGGGAACGACGATGCGGTCGAGTTTCTCCCGGTACAGGCCAAGCGAGCGATGCACCATCGTTTCCGCCAGGACCACGGCGCTGAGCGGCACGGATTCCTTGATGCAGCGATGGCGCAGGACATTGTAGATGTGCCCGCCGCGGCAATCCTCGCAGACTTTTCCGTCGCGCAGCATCTTGTAGGACGGGCAGGCGAGCTTCAGGTCATGCGCCGTCATCACCACCGGAATGCCAGCCGACTTCAAGGTGGAGAAGATCGCCGGGGAGAGGTGGTGGTAGACGTTATGGGCGTGGGCGACCGAGGGGCGCGCCTGCTCGATCAGTCGCGCGATATTTCGCTGGGCCTCGAGCGAATAGATGATGCTTGCCGCCTGGACGACCTTTCGCAACGGGCTCGTCCTGCGACCATATTCGATCTCCGACACGAAATAGCCTGACCATGGCGATGGCTCATTGCTCTCGTGCTGCATGGCAAAGGGGACGACATCCCAGCCGATCCTGCCGAACATGGTCATCTGGTCGAAGAAGACCGCCTCCGCCCCTCCGCGGCGGTAGAAATAGTTATTGATCGCCAGCAGGCGCTTGCCGGCAGGTTGTGGTCTTGCCACGTCGCTGCTCCTCACCAGCCGATCCGATCCAGCATTCGGTCGACAGGCAGGACCGCGCATCCGCGCTCGACCGCGTGGCGCACCAGGTGCTCGAACGTGCTCGGCGTACAGCCATAGGGTGTCGGGTTGGGCGCGATGTCATGCGTGAAGAAGACGAGCCAGCCGGGCATGTCGACGACTTCGTCGATCCAGCGCGTCAGGACGCGCGCCTCCAGGTCGGGCTGGCGAATCTCGACGGCCTTGAGCATGAGGGGATCGACCGTTCCGCGATTGATCGCCTCGCCGGCCCCGCGGCATGTGCGGAAGCGCCGGCGGAATTCGGGGCGCGCCAGGGGCCATGCCGCATTGTATGGAAAGGCGAAATTAGTCGGCGGCGGCGAAATTCCGGCCCCCGCGAGATAGTCGGCATTGCGGTCCAGATCGCGCGACAACTCGGCGCCGGGGATGTCGCGGATTCTGCGATGCGAGAAGGTGTGACAACCGATCTCGTGACCGCGTTCGGCCAGATCCCGGCATCCTTCAGGCGCGATCAGCACCCGGCCTGGCTCAACCTGCGCCGCGAGCCCTCCAGCGATGTAGAACGTGCCGCGCACGCCATATTTCTCGAGGATCGATGCTCCCTCGCTGCGGGCAGAATCTGGAACATCATCGAAGGTGAACGAGACCAGCGGGGTGTCCGTCTCCAGGCGACGCCTGGACCCTGCGAGCCCCCAGATCAGCCGGTTGCTCAACCTGTCGACCTTCGCCCCAAGGCGTTCGGATAGGCTAGGCATGCGCGACAGCCCCTTCCGACCTGGTCCGCGGCACCGGCGCCAGCGCGGCTGAGGCCTGCAGGGACAGGCCATAGAGCGCGAACAGCAACGTGAACCAGAGCGAGTTCCCGCCTTCGAAGAACAGGCTCTCGAGACCGGCATTGAAAATCGCGTAGAGCCAGATGCGGGTGAAGAGCCGCGTCAGATGCGAATGCTCGGCGTCCGGTTCCAGTCGCGAAATGTTGCGGAGCGGCAGCACGATGATCCAGACCAGCGTCAGGAAAAGTCCGGGTATACCCGTCATCAATGCGACATCGAGATAGGAGTTGTGCCCGTTTGCTGCGGCGACCGCCCAGGTCTCGACCGAACCGCCGCTGTGGACGAGTTCCGATGTCTGCCAGAAGCCCTTGAAACCGTACCCTGTCAGCGGCCGCTCCGCGAGCTCAGCGACGGCAAAGCGCCAGATATCCGACCGGTTGGTAAAGGTGGCATCGATCCCGAGCTGATCGATGAACTCGCCCAGCGGCCTGAAGACCGCGGCCCCGATCGCAAAGACGTTGAACGCCCCGACGCCGCCGATCACGATCGGAATGCGCAGGAAGCGAACCTTCTCGAAGACCCATGCGAGCAGGAGGATTGCCGGCAGCATGGCCGTCGAGGTCTTGCCGCCGGTATTGATCAGGAACAGGAACGACAGGCACAGGATCGCCATGCCGGCGATCCGCGACCAGGCATTCATGACGAAGAGGCCGAAGAATGCAGCGATCACCATGGCTGCTGCAGCGCTGTTCTTGTGCGGGAAATGTCCACGCCACAAACCGGCATTCATCGGCTCGCGCAGCTCGGAGGCCTGGTGGATTGCCAGCAGCGGCTTGAACAGGATGCCGTAATAGCTGACCCCCAGCATGATGAGGGTGCCGATGCCGAGCATCTTGGCAAAGTGCCTCTCGGAGGCTGGTAGCAGCAGGTAGATGCTGGCGTTGAACGTCACCATGACGGCGAGAACGGTCCCCTTGATCCCGAGCATGGGATAGGTCGAGATCAGCGAAACAAGGAAGAACCAGGCGAACAGCAGGCCGAGCAGCACGCGCGGCTGCAGGATCACGCTGCGCATCGGATGAAGCAGACCGTAAGCGAGCATGCCTGCGAATAGCAGCAGCGATGCGATCTGGTTCATCAGATTGGAGTTGCCGGCGCTGGGGTCCAGCACGGCCTCTCCGGTCAGGTCGACGAAGGGATTGAGGGAAATCCAGAAGAACAGGAAGATCGCCATGAACAGGACGGTGCCGACGGTCTTCCTCAGCCTCTCCCCTCCATCTGCCTCCCCCTTGGCGGCGCTTCTCATGGCCGCCTCTCAAGTAGTCGCGGGCCGTGGATCACGGATATGGATCCAGGCTCCACGCGCCAGGGCTGCTGCAACCCCGAACATGAGGCCCAGCATGGCCGCCGCCGCCAGCAGGATCAACGTACGCGGCGGCCAGCTGCGCGCCTTGGGGGGCATCGGCGAGGAGATGACACGGACATTGCTGGTGTCGATCTGCTGGCGCTCACCGATCTGCTGGGCACGCGCCAGATGGGTCTCGTAGATCGCCGCCTTGGCCCGTGCATCGCGCTGCAGGTCGCGCAGCTGCACCTCGGCGTCGTTGTCGGTGAAGACGTTCGATTTTCCATCGCCCGCCTTGTCCTGCAGCATCCTGAGCGTCGTCTGCTCCCGATTGAAGTCAGCCTTCGCGCCTTCCAGGATGCGGCGCGCTTCCCGGGACAGGGCTCCCTCGAGCACCTGCTGTTCGGACAGCGCGGTGATCAGCTGCGGATGCCGCGCACCGAAGGTCGCCCTGATCGATCCGATCTGCTGCTGCAGTGTATTGTACTGCGCCCGCAGGCTCGTCATGGTCGCGGAATCGAAGATCGACGCGCTGGCCGCCCGCCGCTCTGCGATCGCTGCGCTCATTTGCCTGTAGCGCGATTCCGCCTGGATGAAGCGCTGCTGGGCATCCAGGACCTGCGTGTTGAGCTCACTATAAAGCCGCGTGCTGACGAGCTCGCCATTATTGGACTGCAGCCCCTTCGCGCGCCGGAAATCCTCGACCCTCCTCTCCGCCTCGGTCACGTTGCGGCGCAGTTCGTCCAGGCGGTTATTGAGGTTCTTCACTACCCGGCCGGCGCTTTCGGCCGCCGACTGGAAAAGCTCGGCCTCGAAGGCATCGACGATCGCATTCGATATGGTGACGGCCCTGTCGGGATCTTCGGCCCAGAATTTCATGACCACGACGAAGGAGCGTTCCTCGCGCCGCGCCTCGACCCGTTCAGCCAACGCACGCATCACGGCAAGGCGATTGTCCTGACTGGCATCCCTGGACGAGATCAGGCTCCTGAGCGCTGAGAGATAGCCGGGCTGCACGAATTCCGGGTCGTTCGTCAGATCGAGCCGGTCTATCACCCGTGCCAGGACGTTTCGCGAGGTCAGGACCCTGAGCTTGCTTTCGACCTCGAGCAATTGCGCATCTCGCTGCGGATTTGTCGTGAAGACGTCGTCCCGGACCACGTTCAGGTTTGAGGGATCGATGAGGATATCGGTGTAGACGGTATAGCGGGGCGGCGTCGTGACCGCATAGACCAGCGCCGCAGCGACGCAGATGACGATGGCGGCAACGATCCAGCCGATTCCACGCCGCAACCAGATCAGGATGTCATCGGCCCCGACATCACCGAGCAAGCGGAGACGGGCAATCGGACTTCCGCTCTCGAAAGAACCCTGCCCCCGGCTCGACTGCGGGGACCGGTGCAATGGATCTGAACGTGTGCCGGGAGAAGCTGCGTCATCGCGCAGCGTTTCCGAGCGAAGCCGGGAATGACCTGTCGGCAGAGGCGCTTGTCGCTGCTCCGACTCCTTCGGCCCGTACATCCGCTTCGCCCTCAGCACGCAACTCTAGACGGAAGAGACGCGCCTATCCCCCGTAAACATGCCCTAGGGGTATGCTCCGCCCCTGAATTTTACGTTAATCGCAGCAGAAACGCCGTTCCGGGGAACGATTGAGGTCGCCCTGGTCCAAGGCAAAGTCCATCTGCGTCACCAAGGCCTGCGGGCGCACGATCTTCGGCCTTGACCCGAAGTCTAACCAAGAACTTGGGGCTTCGCCGGGCACTTCGAATTTACCATTCGCATGGATATCCCCGAGCGTTAACGCTTGCTCGCCCCAGACTGGCTATGGTTCAAGCGGACACGACGGACTTGGAAGCATCTCGGCATGTGCGGATTTGGGGGCTATTTCGGCGCAGTCCGGGATGGGAGGGCGCTCCTTGAACGGATGACGGCTGCGATCGCGCATCGCGGACCCGACGAGCAAGGGCTCTTCACCGCACAAGACGCAGGCCTCGGTCATGCCCGACTGTCCATCGTCGGCCTGGGGGATGGCCAGCAACCCATGTCCGATGCGACGGGTGAACTGACGATCGCCTTCAACGGCGAGATCTTCAACTATGTCGAATTGCGCGAGCAACTGCGCGCAAAGGGCCACCGCTTCAGGACATCGAGCGACACCGAGGTGATCCTGCATCTCTATGACGAGATGGGAGAGGACTGCCTGTCCGTCCTCAATGGCGATTTCGCCTTCGCGCTCTGGGATGGTCGGCGTCGCCGCATGGTTCTGGCTCGCGACCGCATGGGCGTCCGGCCGCTGTTCTATACGAGGCAGGGGGACCGGTTCTATTTCGGCTCGGAGGTCAAGGCGCTTCTCCGGGTCCCCGGCGTCAGCGCAGAGATCGATCCGCTCGCCCTCGACCAGATCTTCACGTTATGGGCGCCGATCGCGCCGCGCACGGCCTTCCGCGACATCTTCGAACTGGAACCAGCGCATCTCATGATCGTCGAGGAGGGCAGCGTCTCGACGCGGCCCTATTGGAGCCTGGACTATCCCGATCGGGATGAGCCGTCGCGGCACAACGACGAGCGCGCTGTGGCCGAGGAACTGCGCGCCCTGCTGACCGAGGCGACCCGCATTCGCATGCGGGCCGATGTCCCGGTTGGCGCCTATCTCTCCGGCGGGCTCGATTCCTCGATCACGTCGGCGCTTGCTGCCGGCATGGCGCCCGGCGGTCTCAGGACCTTTTCCGTCACCTTCGACAGCGCCGAGCATGACGAGAGCGTCTTCCAGTTGGAAATGGCCCGGGCGCTCGGGACGCAGCACAGTTCCGTCGCCTGCGGCGAGGGTGATATCGCCGCGGTCTTTCCCGAGGTCATCCGTTTCACCGAGCGGCCTATCCTCAGAACCGCGCCTGCTCCGCTCTTCAAACTGTCAGGCCTTGTGCGCGAGGCCGGGCTGAAAGTGGTGCTGACGGGCGAAGGCGCGGACGAGGTCTTTGCCGGCTACGACATCTTCAAGGAGGCGCGGGTTCGCCGCTTCTGCGGCAGGCAGCCCAACTCCCGGATCAGGCCGCATCTGTTCCGCAAGCTCTACCCCTATCTGCCGGGCCTGAGGCAGCAATCCGCAGAATATCTCGCATCCTTTTTCGGGGCCGGCAGCGGGGCACTCGACGATCCGCTATTCTCCCATCGGCCGCGGCTCGACGGCACGGCGGCGACGAAGCTGTTCTTCTCGGGCGACCTGCGCGCCACGCTATCGGGATACGACGCGGCCGAGGAACTCGCTTCGCGCCTGCCTGAGGCCTTCGCCCGGTGGCACCCCTTGCATCAGGCGCAGTATCTGGAAGCCCGCTTCCTGCTCCCCGGCTATATCCTGTCCAGCCAGGGCGACCGCATGGCGATGGCCCATGGCATCGAGGGGCGCTTTCCCTTCCTCGACCATCGACTGGTCGAGTTCGCCGCCGGACTCCCCCCCGAGATGAAGCTGAAGGGGCTCGTCGAGAAGCACATCCTGCGGGAGGCAACCAAGGACCTGCTGCCGCCCTCGATCAGCCGGCGGAGCAAGCAGCCCTATCGAGCGCCGGACAGTCACTCCTTTGTCGGGGCGGGCGCAGCCGATTATGTCCAGTCCGCCATGGGTGAAGCGCAGGTCGCGGCCGGTGGTCTGTTCAATCCCAAGGCCGTGGCAAAGCTGCACGAGAAATGCAGCGCCCGCCCGGCCTCCGGCTTTCGCGACAACGCGGCCTTCGTCGGCATCCTCTCGACGCAGCTCTGGCTGCAGACATTCACCGGCGCGCGCAGCAGCAGATCAGAGGCCGCCTGAAACCGGCCAGGAAAGGGAAAGACATGAGCGAAACAATCAGGGACAGCGTGAAGGCATTCGTCGTCGAGAACTTCCTGTTCGGCGATACCAGCCATGTGCTCGTGGGCACGGACTCGCTGATCGAGAACGGGGTCATCGATTCGACCGGGGTTCTGGAACTCGTGGCCTTCATCGAGGATCGCTATGGGATTACCGTGGCCGATGCCGATATCGTGCCCGCGAACCTGGATTCGCTTGATCGCATCTCGGCCTTCATCGCGTCCAAAGTAGCCGCGCCGGTCACGGCGTAACGGTTAGGGGTGGAGCAACAGGCTCATGCGGATCGAGCAATTCCTCGTCACGAACGCCGCTGCACAGGCTGCGAAGACGGCTCTGGTCACCGACCAGAAGCGGCTGCGCTATGACGAGCTGGATGACCTTTCCAGCCGGCTCGCCGCCGCGCTCGCCGCAAACGGCGTGAAGCGGGGCGACCGCGTCCTCGTCTTCATGGATAATTGCTGGGAAGCCGCCGTCTCGATCTTCGCGGTCCTCAAGGCCGGGGCGACCTTCAGCCCGATCAACGCGTCGACCAAGGCCGACAAGCTCGCCTATGTCATCGGGGATTGCGAGGCCGCCGCGGTCCTGACCCAGGCGAAGCTGCTGCCGGTCGTGACACAGGCGCGGGCGCTGCTGCCCGGGCGGACGGTCTTCGTCGCCTCGACGCAGCCACCGGACGGCCGGCCGCTCGAAGGCGCTGTGTCCTTCGAGGATTGCCTGGAGGGGCCGCCCGATCCTGTCGGCCACGGCGGCATCGATATCGATCTTGCCATGCTGATCTACACCTCGGGCTCCACCGGACGGCCCAAGGGCGTGATGATGACGCATCGCAATATCGACGCGGCAGCCGGCTCGATCACGACCTATCTGCGCAATACGCCCGACGACATCATCCTCAACGTCTTGCCGCTGGCCTTCGACTACGGTCTCTACCAGTTCCTCATGGCGATGAAGCTCGGGGCGACGCTCGTCCTGGAGAAATCCTTCGCCTTCCCGCAAGCGGTCTTCGAGCGCATTCGCACTGAGAATGTCACCGGTTTCCCGCTCGTGCCGACGATGGCCGCGATGATCCTGCAGATGCGCGATCTGGAGCCGGGCTTCCTGCCGAGCCTGCGCTACCTCTCGAACACGGCCGCGGCCCTGCCGCCCGCCCATATCGCCCGCCTGCGTGAACTGTTCCCCGGCGTGCGGCTCTATTCGATGTATGGCCTGACGGAGTGCAAGCGCTGCACCTATCTGCCGCCGGAAGAGCTCGACCGTCGGCCGGGTTCGGTCGGGATCGCCATTCCAAACACCGAGGCCCTGGTTGTCGACGATGAGGGCAACCGTGTGCCTTCGGGAGTGCCGGGCGAGCTGGTGATCCGCGGTCCGCATGTGATGCAGGGTTATTGGCGCAATGAGGCGGCGACGGCGCAGATGCTGCGCCCCGGCCCGAATCCTTGGGAAAAGCGGCTTCATACCGGCGACCTCTTCCAGACGGACGAGGAGGGCTTCCTCTATTTCGTCGGCCGCAAGGACGACATCATCAAGACGCGCGGCGAGAAAGTCGCCCCGAAGGAGGTCGAAACGGTGTTGCACGGCCATCCCGGCATTGCGGAAGCGGTGGTGATAGGTGTGCCTGACCCGGTGCTCGGCCAGGCCATTGCCGCCCTCGTCGTCCTGTCGGACGAGAGCCTGAGCGTGCGGGACATCATTCGCCACTGCGCCGCCCATCTCGAGGACTTCATGGTGCCGAGGATCATCGAGTTCCGCACCGAACTGCCGAAGACGGATACCGGCAAGGTCAGCCGCAGGCTGGCAGCCGAAACGCTGGGAGCAGCGGAATGAACATCGCCCCTTCCCCGAGCACGCTCGCCTTCTCCGCAGAGACGCTGAAGATCGACAATGCCGTGGAGACGGACCGGATCGTCGCCGAACTGCGGGGGCAATTGCGCGGCATGCGCAAGCGCGGGCTCGTGCTCGGCCTCTCCGGCGGCATCGATTCCAGCGTGTCTGTCGCGCTGGCGGTTCGCGCCGTCGGCGCGAAGAACGTCTTCTGCCTGTTCATGCCGGAGAACGATTCCGATCCTGAGAGCCTCCGGCTCGGCCGGCTGGTCGCCGAGACCTTCGGGATCGAGGCCGCGGTCGAGGATATCGGCCCGACGCTGCAGGCCATGGGTTGCTATGAACGACGCGACGGCTTCATCCGCGAACTCGTACCCGAGTATGGGCCGGGCTGGGCTTCCAAGATCGTCATCGCCAACTCGCTCTCGGGCGATGGCTACAACATCTCGTATCTGGTCGTTCAGGACCCCGAAGGCCGGCAGACGAAGCTGCGCATGCCGCCCACCGTCTATCTCGGCATCGTCGCCGCCACCAACATGAAGCAGCGCACGCGCAAGCAGATCGAATATTATCACGCCGATCGACTAAATTTTGCCGTGCTCGGCACGCCAAACCGGCTCGAATACGACCAGGGCTTCTTCGTGAAGAACGGCGACGGAGCCGCCGACGTGAAGCCGATCGCCCATCTCTACAAGAGCCAGGTTTATGCACTGGCAGCTCATCTCGGCATTCCCGAGGAGATCCGCAGGCGACCGCCGACGACCGACACCTACACCCTCGAGCAAACGCAGGAGGAGTTCTACTTCTCGCTGCCCTATGACCGCATGGACCTGTGCCTCTACGGGCTCAATCATGGCCTTACAGCCGAACAGGTCGGCATGGCGACGCAACTGACGGCTGTCGAGGTCGAGCGGGTCTGGGCCGATATAGCAGCCAAGCGCAAGGCGACCCGTTACCTGCATCTGGGCCCCCAGCTCGTCTGCCCGGTGGGCGAAATCGCGCGGTGAGGCCAGCGCATCGGCGATGGCCTGCCCGTCTCCGATGCGCGAAAGTTAAATCATCGGACCGGATAGCGTACCCGGTCAGATGATCTAACCTTCTGTGTTTGCATCGGCTTTTCCGAAAACCGCAATCCACCTTTCGGGCCGATGCTCTAATCGAAGCTGCCGCCGTTCAGGCGGTTCCAGTGCTCGCCCGCCAGTCCGTTCAGGAAACCTTGCCCGTTGCGGAAGGCCTGGATGAGCGCCTCATCGGGGGAATGCACGACTGTCGATGCGATGTGGCTAAAGGCGATGCGTCGACCCAGCATGGCTTCCAGCAGGGCAGGCTGAATGCGGCCGCGCAGTCCCGCAGCGCCGCGCGCGGCCGCGTGACCAATCAGGCAATCGATGACCGGACCTGCCTGCCCGGGCCTGGCAAGGATCTGGAGGACGCGCGCGATCCGTCCCGGTTGGGCGTGATACAGAAAGGCGCCGATCGGCGCCCCGCCGGCCGAGGTGACCGACGCATACACGGCCTCGCCATATTCCGGCTTCTCGGACGCCTCGGCGATGATGTGGGCGAGTTGCTGGCCTGACCAATCCGGACGCAGCGCGAACTGTTCTGTCAGTGGAGCAACGAGGGCTGCAAAGCCGGACTGATCGATCTCGGCAACCTTGAGGCCGCCCTTGACACTCCAGTTCGCCGGCACGCCCGACCAGCGCAGATCGTTATCCTGCATCCGGCCGCGCCAATAACGATCCAATCCGTTGGAGAGCGAGCTCAGCAACCGCACCGCGCCGCTTCGGCTCGCAGCCAGATCGAGCATGAAAGCCGATGGCCGGATGATACGGACCCAGTCCAGGCTGTACTGCGGCAGGGCGATCCCGCGCAGTCTCGTCCACATCTGCGCGGAGACCTCGCTGGCGGTTTCGCTGAAGGAGAGATCCTGCGGCCCGGCGAGAAAGGTCTTGAGCAGCCGCGCACCTGCCATCGGGTCGCTCGCCCGCCTCTCGACCATCAGCGAACCGCAGATTGCCGCGCGCAGCTTGCGCCCGCCATGGCTCATCGGCAGCACGTTGACGCCGACAAAGCCCGAAATGTCGCCCTCACCCGAAACATGGACCAGGGGGGCGATCTCCGGATCGCAACCCGGAGCTTCGAGATAGTGTCGGCGCAGATATGTGGCGAGCGCGGGCGGAGGAGGCACGCCGCGATCCCGGAATATCCTTTGAAAGAGCCCCGTAACCGCCGGGATATCGGCGGCGCCCAGCGGGCGGATCTCGCTCATGCCGGGCGACCTGTCGCTTCGGTCGATGCCTGTCCGAACTCCGGGAGCTTGCGAACAAGGGCGACCCGCGGTGTACCGGCCTCATTCGAGGCGAAGGTCACGGGTTCATAAGCTTTGGTCCGAGCGATGAGCGCAGCCGCTTGCCGATCCTGGCCCTCGCCGAACTCGAACAGCAGCCAGCCGCCCGGCTTGAGAAAGGCTACGGTGTCCCGGATCACCCGCTGGTGGATCGAGATGCCATAGGGTCCGCCGTCAAAGGCTTCGCGCGGTTCGGCCGCGAGCAAATGGGCGCTTTCCCCTTCGAGGCGCGAGGTGGAGATATAGGGCGGATTGCAGACGATCAGGTCGACGCCCCCCTCCAACCCGTCTTCCGCGAACGCAGCGAACAGGTCCCCCTGCCGGATCGTGACGCGATGCTGAAGAGCCAGGCGCTCCGCATTTCGACGTGCGAGCGCGACGGTGCTGTCGGTCAGATCGGCAGCCCAGACCCGCGCCGACGGAATTTCGGCTGCGATCGCCAGTCCGAGATTGCCGGAGCCGCAGCACATGTCGATCACCACCGGGCCCGCGACACCGGCAATCTCGGACTGGCGATCACGCAGGATCGCGGCTGCACTCTGGCCGAGGAGCTCCGTTTCCTGGCGCGGCACGAGAACATCGGGCGCCAGCTCCAGGCTCACGCCCATGAAGCGATGCAGGCCGGGCCGAGGCTTGCCGTCGAGATCCAACGCTGTGTGCGGCATGAACGCCCCTTCCCTTGCTGAGCGCCTTGTTCATCCGCGCAAAACTATGGCCTTCAGGTAAACGGACGCTGAAATGCAGCGATCAGGCGGTGTTAACCGCACAATCATTTCTGCGTGTTACTGGCCGTATTGTCGATGGTGGACGCCACCGAGTGCCGCTATCTCGGTTGTTGTCAAAGGCAGGACCGGATGGCTTCGGATAACGCGAAAGGATCGAGCAGCCGCAGAGCATTTCTGCCTATGCTCATGTCCTATGCCGCGTCCGGCGGCAGCCTCGTCATCAGCTCCGCCGCACAACTTCTGACCTTCGCCATCCTGGCCCGCTGGCTCGGCGTCCATGAGTTCAGCCTTTTCGTCGCCATCACCGCGATCTCGAATATCGCGGTCCATATGTGCGGGCTCGGCGCCATGGAGTGCCTGGTTCGCCGCGTGGCGCGTGACCGGGCGCTCTATCCGGACATGCTCGGGCACAACATCATCCTGACAGCTGCCAGCGGTATCCTTCTGGTTCTCCTGGGCGCAGTGGTTCTGCCCTTCTTCTTCACGCTCTCCAGCGATCCGGCGACGAATGTCGCGGTGATCACCCTGATGCTCGTCACGAACATCATGCTGGTTCGTATCATCGTGCTGGCCGAGCAGATCTTCATCGCCCATTCCGATTTCGGCTCGGCCAACACCGTCGTGGTCGGCTTTGCCATGGCACGGACGATCGCTGCCTGCCTTGCCTGCATCGTCTTCGGTGTTTCCACGGTCGCGACCTGGGCGCTGTGGCAGTTCGCCTGCCATGTGCTCGTTGCACTGGCATGCCGGCACGCCATCCGGGGGCTGGGCCAGCCAAAATACCGGATCGTGCGGGAAGAATTACCGCTCGGGCTCTATTTCAGCATTCCCTTCATCCTGCGGGCGGTCCGGCAGAATGCCGATCTGCTCGTGCTCAGCCTTGTCGCGACAGCCGAAATCGTCGCGAGCTACAGCGTCGCACGACGGATGCTGGAGAGCAGCTATCTCTCGGTCGAGGCGCTCAATCGCCTGGTCTACCCCGGCTCGGCCAAGGCGACGGCCGCCGGCCTGCAGCATGCCCTGCCCCGCGTCAGGAAGGTTCTCGTTGCAGCCACCGCGATCAGCATCGCAGCCGCGGTCGCCGTCTTCATTCTGGCGCCGGTCCTGCCCTATCTGTTCGGAAGGGATTACGTGTCGCTCGTCTCGTTCATCAGGATTCTGTGCTGGGTGGTGATTCCGCTGGCGATGTGGTCCGTGGCGGTGGAAGCGCTCGGAGCATCGGGCCATCAGCCGATCCGCGCCGCCGTCATGGGGCTTGGCAGCATCATCGGCGCCGCGGTTGCCGCCTGTGCGACCTGGTATGCGCCACCAACCGGCACCTTCGTTTCTTTCTATGTCATCGAGGTCGCCATGGTGGCCGCGGCCTGGAGCGCGCTCCTGCATGTCGTGAACAGGGACAGGGAAGAGGCGCGCAAGCAAGGCCTCGCGGCGGGAATCGCGCATGGACGCTGACCTGCAACGGGATCTGAGCCCGTCCCCCGCGACCATTGGCGCCGAGAGCCCTCCGCGCACCTGTGGCGTGCGTCCGATGACGAAGCGCGACATTCCCACCGTTGCGCGGCTGTTCAGCAAAGCCTTCCGTGACCGAAAGGGCGAGGTGGCGCCTGATCTGGAAGGTTATCTCGAGACGGTCTTCTTCGGCAGCCCGCATTACCGGCCGGAGCATGGCAGCATCGTCTATGAGGGCGGTTCAGGCGACGTTGCCAGCGCCATCCTCGCCGTCCCCATGGAGTTCACCGTCCACGGCCGCCCGATCATCGCCAAGCTTCTCTGCGCCTTCATGGCGGACGGGAAGGACGGCGCGGCAGGAGCGGCGCGTCTTGCCCGCCAGATGCGCGCGACCCGGCAGGATCTGTGCTTCTCCGACAACTCCTCCCCGGTCAGCGCCGATCACTGGGTTGCGGGGGGCGGTGCGGTTCTGCCGATCCAGAGCCTCGAATGGCAGCGTTCATTCCGGCCGCTCGCCGCCGGAGCCATCGCGTGCGGCCGCTACCTGCCGCTGTCGCACTCCCGTGGCGTCCTCGGCCTTCTCGGCTGGTTCGATGGCCTGCTGCGCCGGCAAAGGCCATCGCTGGTCCCGGTCGCAGCAGCGGGGTGCCGGACGAACAGGGCCAGCCCGGAGGAGTTCTTCCGCTGCGCCGGCGCAATGATGGAACGCTTTCCGATCCGTCCGACCTGGTCAAAGCCCGAATTCGACTGGCTCGTCAGCGTCGCCTCGCTGAACCAGAGCCTCGGCTCCCTGCAATACCGGACGGTGATCGCCGAGGACGGCAGCGTGATCGGGGCATTCCTCTTCTTTGGCAGGAAAGGCCGGGAAGCCACTGTTCTGAACGTCCTGTGCGCCGCCGGCCACGAGTTTGACGTCACAGGCCAGATGTTCTCGCACCTGGACAGGGAGGGTTATGCCCAGGCGAGCGGGATAGCGCAGCCTTTCCTGATGAACGCGATATCGCGGCAGCGCTGGCTGTCATTCAAGCACCGCGGCTATTTCTGCATGGTCACACGCCATGCCGAGATCAAGGACGCCGCATTACGCAACGAGATCTATATCGGCGGGCTTGCATCGGAAAGCTGGAGCAGGCTGCTCACGGATTTCTGACGTCGCGGCACCGACCATACTGATACTGGAGGCCCGATTGGCCGTTTCCATCATCATCAAGACCCTGAACGAAGAGAAGCGCATCGCCGCGACGATCGAGAGCGCCCTGGCGGCGCTTGCCGCCCTGCAGGGCGAGGTGATCATCGCCGATAGCGGCTCGTCCGACCGCACCATCGAGATCGCTTCGGGCTACCCGGTGGTGATTGCCCAGATCGTTCCGCCGGCGCGTCCGAGTTGCGGGATCGGGCCGCAACTCGGCTTCCAGCATTCCCGCCACGAGTACATCTGCCTGATCGACGGCGACATGCTGGTCGACCCCGGCTTTCTCGATGCTGCCGTCCATTTTCTCATCGAGAACCCTGCCGTGGCCGGCGTCACCGGACATGTCGAGGAAATGCAGGTCTCCAATCTCGAATATGCCAGACGGGTACAGCGCAATGGGCCCGAGAGCCGAACCGGCCCGATCGACCGGATGAATGGTGGCGGGCTCTACCGGCGCAGCGCGATCGAGCAGGCCGGCTATCTCTCGGACCGCAATCTGCATGGCCATGAAGAGATCGATCTCGGCATCCGCCTGAGGAGCGGTGGATGGAAACTGCATCGGCTCGACCGGCGCTTCGTCGAGCATTTCGGCCATACGCTCAATTCCTACCGGCTCCTGACGAGGCGCTGGAAGAACAAGTATCTGCACGGCGTCGGCGAATTGCTGCGCGCATCGCTCGGCAAGCCCTATTTCTTCCAACTCCTGCGCGAGCTCCCCGAGCTCAAGCTATGGAGCGCGGTCTATCTCTGGTGGGGGCTCTCCATCGCGATACTGCTGTTTCTTCCCGACAAGGCGCTGGCTCTCGGGCTGGTCCTCGCCCTCTTTGCCGGCATCGTGGGGCTGATGAGCCTTCGCAAGGGCGGGCTGGGCATGGGTCTCTATATCGTCATCGCCTGGTTCTTCCATGCCGCGGCGCTGCCTGTGGGCTTCCTGCGGCGGCGGCAGCCACCTGCCGCACCCATCGAAAGCCGCATCATCCATGAACCGGCGAGAACGGCCGCCTAGCGGGCGCAACCGAGCTACGAACACCTCAGGAAAGCTCCCTTCATGACCGACGACACTGCGGAGAAGACCGTTTCGCTCTGGGACCGGATCGTGCATTCCTCGTCGGAATATTTCCGGAGGAAGCGCGGCGGCTTGTTTCGCGAGACCATCCCCGAATTCACCTCGCTCAAGATCTGCGACGTCGGCGGCTCGCGGCATTTCTGGGAAAAGCTCGACCCTGTCGATGTTCCCAAGGACCTGACGCTGGTCAACATTCGCGACGACGGTCAGGCGCGCTCGTTCACCGGCACGTTCGGCGACGTCAAGGTCATCGTCTATGACGGCGACCGCCTTCCCTTCGAGGACAAGTCGTTCGACGTGGCGGTCTGCAACTCGGTGATCGAACACGTGCCGCCGGCCAAGCGAGCCAATCTCGTGCGCGAGATCAACCGCGTCTCGAACTACTACTTCATCCAGACACCGGCCTTCGTATTCCCCATCGAGCCGCACTTCTTCTGCCCTGCCCTCCACTGGCTGCCGCGCTCGCTCGCCCGCCATGCCGTCAGGCTGTCGCCGTGGCGTTTCCTGTCCAAGCCGTCCGAGGAGCACATCCGGGAGTATTTCGAGGAGATTCAGATTCTGACGCTGAAGGAATTCCGCTCCTATGCGCCCGAGGCGAACCTGGTTCGGGAGAAGATCGCCGGCCTCACCAAATCCTACACCCTGCACGGCCCGTCGCGGCCCTGAATGCGCAACAATCGTCCAGCGATCGCCGAAAAGGGGGGCGCGCCGGAATGAAAAGACTGCTTTCCTCACTGGCCACGCTGCTGGCGCTGAGCGCCACCGCGCCGTGCGCCGTCGCCTCTGACCAATGGCTGCCGGTTCGCGAGGTGTCGCTGGAGATCCGCCCCGGCAGCCCGCTCGACTTCTCCGCGCTGCTGCCCAACCGGGCCATCGGGCCGAGGAGCACCATGGGCGCAGGTCAACGCGTGGTGGCGCGGCAAGACGGCCGTCTCGCCTTCGCCCACGCGCCTGAGCAGCCGGCGCGCCTGTTCTGCGCCTCGCTCGCCTGGAGCCCGGCCTCGGGCGGCTTCCCTGATCGCGCCGGAGCCGACCGCTACGCGCAGCAACTCGCGCGCCACGGCTACAACATCGCACGGCTGACCTTCCTTGATGCGTCGCTGATGTCCGGCCGCGGCAGGGATTTCGATTTCGACCCCAACACGCTCGACCGCGTCCATTATCTGCTCGCCGCGCTGAAGCGGAACGGCATCTACTGGATCATTGACGGGATGACCTCGTGGCGCGGCGCCTATGGCGGCTATGACGACCGCTGGGACCCGGCCGGCAACCTCAAGCTTGCGCTGCATCTCGATGACGCCGCTTTCGTCCATTGGAAGACCTTCACTGAGAAATTTCTCGCGCGCGTCAATCCCCATACCGGCGTCGCCCCGATCGACGATGACGCGCTGGCGCTGGTCATCCTGGCCAATGAGAACGGCATAGAGTTCGACGGCGTCGTGCACGATCGCCCCGGCAAACCACCCTACGACGCGATGCTCGCGGCCCCCTTCAATCGTTGGCTGGCGAAGCGCTATGTGTCGACGGCCGCTCTTTCAAAGGCCTGGGGCGGTCTCGGCTGGACCGAGCGCCTGGAGAATGGCTCGATCGCACTGCCCGGCGACCGTTACGCCGACAGCGCGCGCATGCGCGACCTGCAGGCTTTCTTTACTGAGGTCGAGACCGAATCCGCGGCAAAGATAAGCCAGGCGCTTCGCGCGCTTGGCTACAGGGGCCTGATCAGCACCTACAACAACTGGCCGACGATCCAGACCGCCCTCAGCCGCCGCGGCCTCGAAGCCGTGACGATGAACACCTATCACGACTGGATCGGGGGCTACGCGCCCGGCAGCAAGCTGCTCCAGCAGAGTTCCGTCGCCGACGGCGCCAATGCCATGCGCATGATCGCGGCGGCGCGCTGGCTCGGAAAGCCCTTCGTCGTCAGCGAATACGATCACCTGTTCTGGAACCGCTATCGCTACGAGGGCGGGCTGGTCTTTCCGGCCTATGCCGCGCTGCAGGGCTGGGACGTGCTCTGCCGGCACGCCCACGGCCCGATCATCCTCGCCTATGGCGAGCCCTATCCGCACAAGCGGGCCATGCTGCCCTACGCGATCGCACTCGATCCGGTGGCCCGCGCGGGCGAGACCCTTTCCGCACTTCTGTTCAGGCGCGGCGATGTCTCCACCTCCCAGATCACGATCCCGTTCGCGGTTCGCGGCGAGGAGGACCTGGGCCGGGACATGCAGGCACGGGAACCTGAAAATCTGACGGACCTGGCCCTGATCGGGCGGATCGGATTGCAGGCTACCGACCGCATCGGCGAACAGATCGCCGTCGTTCAGCCCCGCGACGCCAATCGTGCGGCCGCGATCATCGACAGGCTGAAGAAGAGCGGCGCACTCCCACAAGGAAACACCACCGACATTGCGGCGGGACGCTACCAGAGCGATACGGGCGAGATCGTCCTGAACCGCCCGAACCGGCAATTGCGCGTTTCGACCCCCGCGACAGAAGCCCTCGCCTTCTCCTCACAGAGCCTGCCGGCCAGGCTCGGGACGATGAGCGTCGAAGCTGCGGAGGGAGATGGCCTCGTCGCCCTGGCCTCGCTCGACAGGCCGGCCTCACTCGCCAAGGGCAGCCGCTTCCTGCTGATCTTCGCCACGGATGCCCGCAATACCGGCATGACGTTCCGCGACCGGCAGGAGAAGGTGATCGAGGATTTCGGCCGGCTTCCGGTCCTGATCCGCAAGGGGCAGGTCGATCTGCGGATCAGCAGAACAGCGCCGCGATGGCAGGTCTCACCTGTCTCCCTCGATGGAACGGTGAGACCGCCGATGACCAGCGGCACAGGTCCGGTTTCATTCCGCCTCTCGAACGACCTTCCGACGGGGCCGACAACCTATTTCCTCCTGGAACTCCTGGAAGGCGGCTAGCATCCCTGTCCAGTCCGCTGGCCCTGGGCGTGTGGGTCCGCGTCGAACGCCTGGACCTGAAACCGTTCTTCGCCGGTTCAACACCGCCGGTCACCACATCTTCGTGCACGGAACGGTTGCTGGACGCAGCCAAACGACCGGATCACGGGACGCTCGCGCGCCACGTCGGCGCCCTTGCCCTCCACTGTTGTTTCGGGCACGTTTCATGCTGTTGCAGACATGAATACTGACTGAAATCGGCAGAAGAGCGTGCGTGACACGCGCCCTGACGTCTGGAATGCCGTTTCGATTTGGGAGTCTGGTACCCCGCCCTATGGACAGAACACTTCAAGACGGCCTGATAATTCTTGAAGCCTTGGCCAAAAGCGTTCAGCCGAGAAGCGTTAGCGATCTGGCGGAGCAGACCGAACTGAGCGAAAGCCACGTTCAAAGTGCTTTGGACGTCTTCGAACATGCGGGCTATCTCGCTCGTGAGCCCGTCACGGGACGATGCGGGCTATCGCTGAAATTGTGGGGGTTGGGAGTCGGCTTGTTCGCCCGGCTTGAGCTGAAGCGCAAAGCGCAACGCCACCTCTCCGAACTCGCCCTGCGCACGCGCGAGACCGTGCATTTGTCGGTCCTCACCGGGGCCGATGTGATCTATATCGACAAGATCGATAGTCCCGAACCACTTCATGCCAGTTCCGATATCGGTGGCAAGGCTCCAGCCCATGCGGTTGCGATCGGAAAGGCGATTCTCGCGTTTCAGTCTTCGCATGTCGTCGAAGAGATCGGTCGGCATCTTCTCGCCTTCACGCCACGGACCATCAATAGCCTTGACGCGCTCCAGCATGAGCTATCTGCGATCCGCTCGCAGGGCTATGCCGTCAATCTCGGCGAATGGCGCGGCACCGTCTATGGCCTGGCGGCCCCGATCAGGCGTGCCGATGGCATGATCGAGGCGGCGGTCGGCATCTCGGGGCCCTCGACCCGGCTGACACCCGAGATGATCACACTGATGGCGGAGCAGGTCGTGGAGGCGGCAGACGAGATATCGCGCGGGCTCGGCTATGCCGGAACTGGGCGATAGCGCCTCATACGCCTCGCCCCGGAAGAACCAGGCGCGACGATCCAACGAATCGGCCGATCTGGGTTGGGTTTCACATTCGCGCGTGACCAGGCGAGGCGATCCGCGCTGATTGGCCGTGGCGCGGTGGCCGGGGCTGCAGTCACGAAAGGCAGTGGCCGTGATGGAGCGTCACTCTCCGCAACCTGGGGCGGAGACACGACTTGAAAAAGGGCCCGCATTGCGAATTGGTGGAACGAGTTTTGCCAAGCCGATTCCGAGTGTAGGCCCGTGGACGGTGCCCCCCTTCGTCGAGGACTTCATTGACGATCGCGCCCTGCACATGTCGATGGCTCGACTGAGAACCTCTCCCTGCCGAGGAAAAATCGATGGCTCTGCTCGAGCGAACGGGCAAATGGCCTTTCGCGGCAGCCAACGCGACCGTCCCGGTCATCCACATGCGTGCTCGGCAGAATGGCTGCTCGCTGGCGCAAGCGCTGGCGATCCACTAACAAAAAGAGCAGGCCACGCATTGGGAGCAGGATAGCCGGCGATGGCGGATTCGAGTGTTTTCAGACGTCGCGTATATCACCTCGGCGGCTACGATCATGCGCAGCCGGAGGTCGTCCATGGTCGCTTCGTCAGGGAAGCGCGACGTTTTGAGCGTGTGTGGGCGGCTTCCGCGGTTTCGTCGGAGGCCACCAACAGCGATGACGTGTCGACCTGGCAAGTGTGCACGACCGGCCCCAACTGGCGGGTTGAAACCGAGTATTGCGCGATCCGATGGGACGATGTGGTCGAAGCCACGAACAGACGCCCGATGTGGTGGCGCATTCCCCAGGGCCTCCTCGCCTTCGTCGATTTTACCCTTGCCGGAGCGCTCTGGGGCTATCTGCGCGCCAGTTGGCGCTACGCGATGTTCTTTCTCTACCCATTTCTGATACTGGCGGTCATTGCTGCGCTTTCGCTCGCTGGTGGGGCGGCCTTGGCGCGAGCCACGGACTCGAGCACGTTGGGAACAGTGGCAGCGATTGGCGCTTTCCTCCTCCTGTTTCTCGCCGCCGACCGTTGGGTCTATCTCGGGCTTCTCTTTGATGACTGGATCTTTGCCCGGCAGTACATCCGGCGTGGCGATCCGATCCTCGAAGGGCGCTTGCAACGCATGGCGGCCGATCTTGTCGAGGCTCAGCGTCGCGGCTCCGCGGACGAGATCCTGATTGTCGGGCATAGCCTTGGAGCCGTGCTTGCCATCGATCTCATCGACCACGCGATGAAGCTCGGATTGGGCGAGCAGGACGGTTGTCCCCGCCTGGCCTTTCTCTCCGTGGGATCTTCGACCCTCAAGATCGGGCTTCATCGCGCAGCAAGTCGATTTCGCGCCGCCGTCGGACGGGTGAGTTCCTGCCGCGCCGTGCTCTGGGCGGACTACCAGGCTCGCTCGGACGTCATGAATTTCTACCGGGCCGATCCTCTGCCGCTGATGGGCCTGGCTGCCACGGGTTCCCCGGTCATTCGCAGCGTCAGCATCAGGCGCATGATTGATCCGGCCCGCTATCCCCGCATTCGCAGGAACTGGTACCGGATGCATTGCCAGTTCGTCAGGGGCAATGATCGACGCGCGCCGTATGATTATTTCATGTTCGTCTGCGGGCCGCTCTATGCAGAACAACTGGTCAATTCCAAGGAAGGTGCCATGCAAGCACTCGATGCCGACGGTCGATTTCGCGATACGCACTCCCCTGCCCTGACGGGCGATCATTCCACCGAGGTCGCCAAGCGATGACCCTGAGCATCGCCAAGGCGATCTACGCCCTGCTTGCCATTGGCTGGTACATCATTCGTATCCCGCATGAGCGGCGCGCCCGCCGGACACCGGTTTCCCGGAGCGCTCGCGGACTCCGGGAAATCATCCTGCTGAGCATTTCCTTCACGGGCCTCGGACTCCTGCCCTTCATCTATGTCGCAACCGGGTTCCCGCGCTTTGCGAACTACCCGTTTCAGCCGGCACTTGCCTGGCTCGGCGCCCTTGTCGCGATCGCGGCTCTCATCCTGTTCCATCTCACGCACCGGGCTCTCGGCCGCAACTGGTCCGTGTCCCTGGACCTCCGCGAGAGCCATCGCCTCGTGACAGAGGGCGTGTACCGATATGTCCGGCATCCCATGTATTCGGCGTTCTGGCTTTGGGCGATAGCCCAGGCTCTCCTGCTGCCCAACTTCATCGCCGGGCTGTCCGGCCTGGTCGGTTTTGGAACGCTGTATTTCTTCCGCGTCGGTCAGGAGGAGCGCCTGATGCTCGACGCGTTCGGTACTGAGTACGGCGACTACATGGCGCGGACGGGTCGCGTCATGCCAAGATTCCACGCCTGAGCGCCAGGTCACAGTCTCGCGACCTGCGTGTTCGCATGGCTCCGTCGCGCGCTCGGCCCTATGGGGCGGCGCGACGGAGGAGGCAGGGCTCCGGCTGACCACCTGCAAAGTACGTCGGCGGGACCGCCGCTGCGACTGGCCGGCAGGACCGATCGCTGAAGTTCACGTGACAGGCGCAGCGATCATTTCCGGCTAATGATCGATATTGGTGCAGTCAATACGTTCTGAAGCGACGGAACCCAAGAATCCACCAGGGATCGGGCGGTCGCACAGAACTATCCCATTCCAGAATTGCAGAGTTCGATTGTACTCGGACGAGGAATGCGCTCCCGACGCCGGAGACGTCGCTCGGTAAGTGGCGAGCGAAGCATCGACAACGCTAGAGCACCTTCGACCGGTTCAGCCCCCGGAAACCACGAACGACTTCGCTCCAGCAGGATGCGGCGTTAGCCGATTGAAAGTGCTGAGGATATTTGGAATACTCGATGTCGTGCCGCACTGCCGCTATCCGGGGGCAAGGAAGTGGGTTTGGTGTTGCGCATCCGCACTAGTAGGCGAACTTGTTTCAGTCATAGTTGGAATGTTCTCAACGAGGGCGAATCGATGAAAAAGCTTATGATCTTGGCCGTTTCAGTGGCGTTGGTAGGCGTCGGTGGCTGTGCCGCTATTGGCAAGGGCAAGGGGAAGGCCCCGCCTCCAGTTGCTTCTCCGATCGTTACGAAGGGCTGACACCCAATATACTGAAAACGGCCGGATCAATCCGGCCGTTTTCTTCATTTGATTTGTAACCCTTCCGGGAGTTTAATGACACGGCTGCCGCTGTTGTCGGGCCTAACGCCGAGGCTGTTGTTCTTCCGGAAATCGGAGCTCTGCGGTGTGGTTTGATTCAAACAATCGAGCGCGCGCTAGCATTCTGTTTGCTTGTGCCGCTGCAATTTCATCGTCTCTCTGGCTGGCCCCGGCGAGTGCCCAGGAGGATCGCTACGCGCCGCCTCCCGAGACCTCCGAGGAGATTATCGCGCCGGATCCCCGGCCGACCGGCTCGATCGGCAAGCCGACCCGGGCGTCGCGACGGGAGGCTGACCAGCGAAGCGGTCAGTATTTCGTCGAGTTCCGGTCGCGCTATGCGCTCAGTTACGGCCATACCTTTGTCGTCCACGGCCGGCTGAATGCGCGGGGCGAGGTCGGCCAGGTCAGGGCGGAACAGGTCGCCGGCCTGCATCCGGCTGGCGAAGGCCCCCAACTCTGGTCTGTCGGGCATGTCCTTCCCGTTCCAGCTGAGACAGGCCCCAGCGATGGCGACCTGGAGGATGAATACATCTCGGCGCGATACAGGGTTCTGCTGACTGAAGCGCAGTACCGCCGCGTCGCGGCCTATATCAGGCAGAAGCAGCGGAAGCCGACGGCCTGGCACGCAGTGCTCTATAACTGCAACAGATGGGTTGGCGAGATTGCGCAGTACATGGGGCTGAAGGCCCCTGACAATACCCTGCTCTACCCGCCTGAGTACATTGCCAGCCTGCGCGCCATCAATAGCGGGCGCGCCAGGGACGACACCGCGCCGGCGTCCCTCCAGCAATAGCCGGGGGCGTCGCTCAGTTGCTCGCTGGCGCGTGCGCCACGAGCAACCGGTGATGCCGGAAACCGCCGCGTGCGCGCCAGTCAGCGCATGACAATGACGGGCGTGCCGACGCCGACGCGATCGAACAGATCGACGATATCGTCATTGAACATGCGAAAGCAGCCATAAGACGCGAAGGTACCGATGGAATCCGGCCTGTTGGTGCCATGGATTGCGTACTGACCGCCGCCGGACAATGTGAGCGCGCGCGCTCCCATCGGGTTTCGTGGGGAGCCTCCGGGGATGACGTCCGGCAGATTTGGGTTGTCGCGCCTGATTTCATCGGGAGGCGACCAGGCAGGCTCGACATGCTTACCCTCGACCTCGACCTCGCCGAGCCATTGCTTGGATGACTTCCCGACAGCGACGCGGTAGCGGATGGCAGTTCCGTCTCCTCGCACCAGGTAAAGCCGGCGCTCCTTTGTCTTGATGACGATGGCGCCTGGTGACGCATCTCCCTTATAGGTAACGGTTTCGCGAGCGCTGACTGGGATCGCGACCATCATAGCCGCCAACACGATGCATGTCCGGAGCACTGCCAAGCTTCCTGCACTCAGATCGTCTGCGTCCCGACGACTTCAACGATCGCTTCACACCAAGAACACGAAGACTATTAGTGCAAGATTTGGGTTTACTCCAGAGGAAGTGTAACGCGCAGTTTTGCGCGCACTCCGGGAGCCAATGAGGTCGGAGCGGCGGGCGCTCACCCGTACGCGGCATGATGACAGTCAAGAGGGTCATGCCGGGGTGGAGGCATTATCATCCTACACGGTTTTCGACGCCAAGGCAGCGCCCCCGGCGGCGTAGCCAGATCATCGGACCGGATATCGCATCCGGTCCGATGATCTAACCTTTTTGTGTTTGCATCGGCTTTCCCGAAAACCGCATTCCACTTTTCGGGCCGATGCCTTAGGACGAGGCCTTCCGGACCGTCGCAGTCTTGTGACTGCCCGCCAGCCGATCACCGCACCTAGCGGCTCGGAGAGGGAGCCTCAGCGGCCTGCGCGGGCCACGAACTGCGCAGCAGGATATTGAATGCGCCGGGCGCGACCGCGAACAACGCTACGAGTGACTACGGATCAATCCGCCGGATCTCGAGCCGCCATCGTTCGAACGCCCGCGGGCAGCACGGGCGTGTGGCCACGGGCAGCCGCCCCGACCCGCTGCTGCGTCGCCTTCGACACGAGCTTGGAGCGGCTGAGGGCCGTGAAATCGTTGGCGCGATGGCTTTGGCCGGCGCGCCCTTCGAAGACCAGCACATCCGCATGGGTCACGATGATATCGCCGCGCCGCAAGGTCGGGTCATCCAGATACCAGTATTGATCAACTGCCGGATCGAGTTTGACCACGGGTGGCGTCGGCTTGGACGCTACGAGTTTGCGCGGCTGCTGCCGCCGCTTGGGGCGAATGGTCACGGCCAGCGGCTCGGGTTGAACGAAATAGACTTGGGGCGGCGGCTGAGGTCGCCCGAACAGCGCGCGCGCCAGGTCATCCAGGAGACCGGCGGATTGGGCGGGTGGCACCAGAAGGAAGCTGGTCATACCAATGATGAGCAGCCCGCAGCTTCGCGCATGTTTCATTGGCCCATCCTCGCGAACTGATCGCCTGGGCACTGTCGCCCCGAAGCCTGCGATGATGGTTTCGATTCATCGCGCCGCGGGCCGGATTGCACCCAGGCCAACTCTCCCGCCCTTCAAAGGGCGCATGGGCTACGCTGCTGCGCAGCGCTCCCTGGCGCCCCAGTCGATCTCCTATCTCATTCACGCGCGCGCTTGCGTGACGCGCCTCACTCAGGCGGCGCGCAGCGCCTTGGACACATCCGCCAGGGTGGCTTTCTCCGCTGCGCTGACCTGGGTTCCACCAAATCCCATGAAACCGCCCTCGCTCGCGGCTTCCGCCGCCGTCTTCGCCACATGCGACAGCCATGTCTTGAACGCGGGAGCCTCGGCCGGAGCCTTGGCGTCGACGATCTCTGCGACATGCGTCAGCATCGCCAGAATGCTCTGCCTGGCATCAGCCGGGGATATACCGGCCAGCTCGGCGCGAAGCGACTCGCGCGCCTCACCGCGACCTTCGGAACTCTCCATGTCCGCGACAATGGCCTTTGCAAGCTCGCCTGCGTCCGCGTCGCTCTTGGCGCTCAGAAGCGCGCGGCCGCTGGCCAGGCTCTCCTTGAACACGCCCCACAGCCCGTTGGGTTCGGCAAGCGTGACAGCCATGCCGGCCAACAGGGGGCTGCCGAGGAGCAGTTTCCATTCGTCAGCTTCAAAACTGGCCTTGATCGCCATCAGCGCTTCCTGCGGTTGGCGCGCTATCGAGACATCGCGAAACCTTCACGTGTTAGGCCACACTAGAACATCGAGCCTGGCCCGCATGCTCATCGCTCGTCGGCCTGACGACCTCGGGCACACCCGGGATCGCAAGCGCCATGCTGAACCGGTCCTCCAGGCCGACCTGATCGTGCTGAAGGCAGCCAGCGCGGATCGGCGATTGGCAGGTGATTGACTGACACGGCGCAATTGTCTTCCGTGCATCATTCCGACCGAAACAGGCGTGCGGAACGGCAATTGCGCAGCACTTTGGGCGCTCGCTGAAGTTACACCCCGGTGAGCTTGCTCGCAATTGAGAAGGCTTGGCTGCGCTTCACGTTCAGTTGTGAACACGGGCGATCAGCCCCGTCAGCAATCGCGACCTCTGGCTTCAGCGCGTGGATCTGGCGGAGAAACCGGCCAAGCTCGAATGGCGTTGGCAAAAGGGTTCATGCCGGTCACCTCCGGAATGAGGAGGTCGATGGGCTGGCTAAGGCAGAAGCCTTGAAGCTGAAACGGCGTCTCAGCCGGAGCAGTTGGTACGTTGACCCGGTTCCGTGGACTGTTCACGGAACCGGGTCAAATCCAGAGCTGACAGATGGCGATGAGGAGTACGACGGGTCACGGAGCAAGGCCCTGAAGGGCATCCTCGGGGCTTACCGGCAGGCAGCGGAACGGGCCCTTGGCGAGGAGAATCCGGAGGTCCGTGAGGCGATCCTGAAGGACAAGATCAGGGCGCACCGGGCAATGGTTCCGGGTGGGGACGAAGAGTGAAGTCACTTCACCTAGGCGGTATGGCGGCATTGAATTGAGGCCCCGGAGGGTGACTTCCGGGGCCTATTCGCTCACCAGCTTGAGGGCCTGTGTCGAACTGCCCTCAGCTCAAAAAGTTCAACATACGCTCCGAGCTATTCACACTCGCGGACACGTCTGTATCCAGCAAAATCGCCCCAGCTATCATAAACTGGACGCTTTACGACGTAGCACTCGGACTCATAATAGCGCGGCGCTACGTAAACGGGCGCGGGCTCGTAGTAAGGTCGCGGAGCATACCCTCGACCAGCACCGGCGATTGCGCCACCGACGATAGCGCCAGCCGCTAAACCGCCAAACAATGCGCCGTTGAAGCCATCACGGGCCTGCGCGGTAGTCGAAAGAGGCAACGAGGCTATAGATAAGCCTATTGCCAGAAGGCCAACGACACTCGTCCGGTTTAACGCACCCATGGCACCCTCCATCAAGTGGATGGTAGACGTAACCAGTCAAAAGTGAATAAAAACTGAACGATAAAGTATCCTAAGGTCATCGTTAGACCGAAACTCGGTCGCCGCTATTAGGTCGATTAACTGCATGTTAGCTTGGGCCAACAGCACGTGGGTGGCAACGTCCGCTGGCACTCCCCCGTAGCGGACCCGAACGACAGCTTCAACGAACCCCAACCGACATTGTCAGTAGCGATAATAGCCGTAAGCCGGGGGGTTCCAGCCACGCTTGCACTTAACCTTTTCCCTGTATTCGTCGCCGTCCCACTTCCGCTTGACCTTGCAGCCGCCGTGTCGGTACTCCTCCTTGTAGGCGCGGCGCTCGCGATAGTAGCCGTAGCCGCGATCACGCCACCCGTCGTCGTCACGTTCGTAGCCACCGCGCCAGCGCCTCTTTCCGCCCTCTTCCCAAGGATCGGCTGCGGCCATGCCGGCCCATCCGATGACGGCGATAGATAAGGCGGTCATGATGCCAAGGCGCTTCATCGCGCAGTTCTCCTTCTGTTGTGCACAGGCAACGTACTGGACGCTAACGGGTTTCCCACTTCGACCCGCGAACCTGAACGTACTCAGAACGGAAAATGCCTTAGGTAGCAGACTCGCCCTATCCGACGAATGGAGCATCTACGAGTTCAAAGGCGACCCGAGGGAGGCATACGCGCTCTGCTGCACGACCTGAAGATGCTTGGATCACGCCGCGAAAAGAGTCTCCCCCGCAGGTTTGCGGTTGCCCGGACCATAGGGAACGCTCTGGCCGTTTATGCTCGCGAGGTGGTGTCAGGGCTCGTCGTCATTCCGGCGGGGATCTCGAACGATCGACAGAGTCGGCGGTAGGTAGAATTGGCCGCCATGCGTTAGAGCGCCGCGCTGGGAGACACAAATGGGGGACATCGTGGGGGGGCACCCTCGATTTTCCGTCGCTGGTTATCGTCATATTTCAGATGTTTGACACCCCTATGGAGTGTGGCGCGGCCTACGGGAGTCGAACCCGTCTCCCCAGCGTGAAAGGCTGGTGTCCTAACCGATAGACGAAGGCCGCAGGGCTTCGGTTGCAATTCGTTGCAACCCATCGGAAGCGGGGCGAGCTATAGTGCGACATTCCCGGATCGGCAAGCCTGAGTTTGGCAAATTCTCGCTGCCTCGCAGCAGTCATGCACAGCCCAGATGCGTTCACGCCGCGCGGGCAAGGTCGATCACCCGGACTTCCACGGTTTCCTTGCCGCCCCAGCGGTTAAGGGTGAGGCTGGCGGCCAGATGCACGCTCTCGCCGCGTGCCGCCAGCAGCGCACGCCCCAGCGGTTCCTGCGCTACGCGGAAGGCTATACCGCCGATCGTGGCGCCATCGCCGCTGCGGAGCTTGATCCTGACATGGCCGCCGCTGCCGATCTCGACGGCATCGACCAGGCGATGCGAGGGAAAGACGAAGACTGGCTCGGGGCAGCCGGCGCCATAGGGACCGGCCTTCTCGATCTCGGCCAGCAAGCGGGGATTGGCGCCGCCCGCACTCATCGCCGCATCGACCAGCAGCGATTCCGATTCGCGCGCCTGGGCGACCTCCGGAGCGAGGCGCTCGACCAGAAAGGCGTGGAAGGCCGCGTCCTGCCCCGGCCCCAGCGTGACGCCGGCAGCCATGGCATGGCCTCCGCCCTTCAGCGCCAGGCCAGCATCCACCGCCTGCCTGACGGCGCGGCCGAGATCGACGCCGGCGACCGAACGCCCCGAGCCGGTGGCGCCACCGTCCCCGTTCTGGGCCAACGCGAAGGCCGGGCGGCGAAAACGCTCTTTGAGGCGCGCCGCGACGAGGCCGACGATGCCGGGATGCCAGTCCGCCGAACGCGCCAGCAGGACCGGCAGATCCTCAGCCTTCGTCAATGCGAACTCGGCCTGCGCCACCGCCTCCTCGACCGCGAGCTTCTCGATGTCCTGCCGTTCCTGGTTCAAGCGGTTGAGCTCGGCGGCGATGCTGCGCGCCTCGATCTCGTCGGCGGTCATCAGCAGCCGCGCGCCGAGGCCGGCATCACCGATGCGTCCGCCCGCATTGATGCGCGGCCCGAGCAGGAAGCCGAGATGCCAGGGCTGGACGGGGCCATCGAGCCCGGCGACGTCGAGCAGCGCCGCGAGCCCCGCCCGTGTGCGGCCGCGCAGCATCGCGATGCCCTGTCGGACGAAGGCACGGTTCAGCCCCTTGAGCGGTACGACATCGGCGACGGTCGCGAGCGCGACGAGATCGAGCGCGGCGAGCAGATCGGGCTCGCCGCCACGCTGGGCCCAGAGCCCGTGCCGACGCAGCTCGCGGGAGGTCGCGACCAGCGTCAGGAAGACGACGCCGGCAGCGCAGAGGTGGCCGAGCCCCGAGAGATCGTCCTGGCGGTTCGGGTTGACCAGCGCCTCGACCTGCGGAAGCTGCTCGGGTGCCTGGTGGTGGTCGAGCACGACGACATCGAGACCGAGCCGGCGCGCCTCTGCCAGGGGTTCATGGCTGGTCGTGCCGCAATCGACCGTGACCAGGAGCGTCGCCCCCTCGGCCGCCAGCATGCGAATGGCTTCGCTGTTGGGGCCGTATCCCTCGATCAGCCGGTCAGGGATATGAATGCGCGGCCGGGCGCCGGCATCGCGCAGGAAACCCGCCAGCAGGGCGGAGGAACAGGCACCATCGACGTCATAGTCGCCGAAGATCGCGACGGCCTCCCTTGTTGCGACCGCCCTTGCAAGGCGCGCAGCGGCCGCATCCATGCCAACCAGCGTCGAGGGGTCGGGCAGGAGATCGCGCAATTTCGGCTCGAGATAGCGCATGGCATCGGCAGCCCCGACGCCGCGTCCGGCGAGCACCCGCGCCACGATATCAGGAAGCCCTTCAATCTGCGTGAGTGCCTCGGCACGGCCGAGCCCGGCAGCATCGAGCCGGTCCCGCCAGATGCGGCCGAGTGCCGAGCCGGTGACACCGAGGAAGGGGCGCTGGGCAATGAGATTCATGTTCAAGGGGTTCGCGCAGCCCGGGCCATTCGTCAACCTGAACCAGGCCGCCTTGTCGCCGCAGACGGCTTGGCGATAGTGGCCGGCGGGGAATGGCCTGACGAAGGGCTGATCATGCCGCTCGATGCAGACGTCATCGTCATAGGGGCAGGCCTCGCCGGTCTCGTTGCCACGGCAGAGCTTGCGGATGCCGGTCGCAAAGTCATCCTGCTCGACCAGGAGCCGGAACAGTCGCTCGGCGGACAGGCATTCTGGTCCTTTGGTGGGCTCTTCCTGGTCGATTCGCCGGAGCAGCGCCGGCTGCGCATCCGCGACTCGCGCGCGCTTGCGCTGCACGACTGATTCGGCTCGGCCGGCTTCGACCGCGAGGAGGATGAGTGGCCGCGCCGCTGGGCCGGAGCCTATGTCGATTTTGCCGCCGGCGAGAAACGCGCCTGGCTGCACGGCCAGGGCATCCGCTGGTTTCCAATCGTCGGCTGGGCCGACCGCGGCGGCTATCTCGCCACCGGGCATGGCAATTCGGTGCCGCGTTTCCACGTCACATGGGGCACCGGCCCCGGTCTGCTCGAGCCCTTACCTGAGACGCGTGCGCGAGGCCGCGGCAAGCGGGCTGGTTTCGCTGCGCTTTCGCCACCGCGTCACCCGCCTGACGAAGAGCGCGGGCGTGATCGAGGGCGTCGCGGGCGAACTCCTCGAACCGAGCCGGGCCGCTCGCGGAGAGGCGAGTTCCCGCGGCGTCGCGGGAGATTTCGCGCTGAAGGCTCAGGCGGTGATCGTCTGTTCGGGCGGCATCGGCGGCAATCACGACCTGGTGCGCCGGCACTGGCCCTCGCGGTTGGGCGCGCCGCCGAAGCGCCTGCTGTCGGGCGTACCGGAGCATGTCGACGGCAAGATGCTCGGGATCACTGAAACGGCCGGTGCGCGCCTGATCAATAGCGACCGGATGTGGCACTATGTCGAGGGTATCCACAACTGGAGCCCGATCTGGCCGAAGCATGGCATCCGCCTCCTTCCCGGCCCCTCCTCGCTCTGGTTCGATGCGCGCGGCAACCGATTGCCGGTGCCGCTCTTTCCCGGGTTCGACACGCTCGGAACACTCGAGCACATCGTGAAGACCGGCTTTGATTATTCCTGGTTCGTGCTCGACCGGAGCATCATCGCCAAGGAGTTCGCGCTCTCGGGCTCGGAGCAGAATCCCGATCTCACCGGCAAGAGCTGGCGCAAGGTGATCGAGCGCGCCACGGCCGGCATTCCGGGCCCAGTTCAGGCGTTCATGGACAAGGGCGAGGATTTCATCGTCGAAGCCGAGCTTTCGCACCTCGGCGCCCGCATGAACGCGCTGACGGGCGAGAACCTGATCGACGAGGCGCGTCTCCGCGCCGAGATCGAAGCCCGCGACCGCGAGGCCGAGAGCGCCTTCGGCAAGGATCTGCAACTAACGGCTTTACGCGGCGCACGCGCCTATATCGGCGACCGGTTGATCCGAACCGCGAGGCCGCACCGCATCCTCGACCCACGCCATGGCCCGTTGATCGCGGTGCGCCTCAACATCCTGACGCGCAAATCGCTGGGCGGGTTGCTGAGCGACCTGTCCTCGCGCGTACTGGGAGACGATGGCGCGCCCCTGCCCGGCCTCTATGCCGCCGGAGAAGCGGCGGGGTTCGGAGGTGGCGGGCTGCACGGCTACCGCGCACTGGAAGGGACCTTCCTTGGCGGCTGCCTGTTCTCAGGCAGGATTGCCGGGCGGGAAGCAGCGCGCGCGGTGCGCTGAGCATCGCCGGCGGACTGACCCTGAGCGTCACGAGCCTGCGGCATGCCGGCGTACTTTAGGGAAAGGCGAGAAGAACAGCGACATTCATCGCTTTTTAGACAGCCCGTTCCGCAAACATATGTCAGATGCGGCGGCCTTATGCCGTTTTTGCACTTTTTGCTTGCAACCCCAGCCGAAGCTGCGAAATTCCTCAGCGGAAGACTTTGTCGATACCAAGGAGGCCTCGTGTCCTGGGTTCACTCTGTCCTGAACCAATCCCCCGAAATCGCGCTCTTCTTGTCGCTGGCGCTCGGATACTGGATCGGCAAGTTCCAGTTCGGGAAATTCCAGCTTGGCGGCGTCGCCGGTTCGCTGCTCGTGGCCGTGGTGATCAGCCAGGTCGGCGTCTCCATCGACAACGGCATCAAATCGGTCCTCTTCGCCCTGTTCATCTACGCGGTCGGTTTCGAAAGCGGACCGCAATTCTTCCGCTCCCTCGGCCGCCGATCGATCCGCGAGATCGTCATGGCGGCGGTCCTCGCCCTCAGCGGTCTGGCGACCGTCGTCGTGCTGGCGCGGCTGATGGGGCTGGACAAGGGCCTCGCCGCCGGCATTGCGGCCGGTGGCCTGACCCAGTCGGCCATCATCGGCACTGCGAGCGCCGCCATCGGCAAGCTCGGCCTCGCAGCCGAAGAGGTGCAGCGGCTGCAGGGCAATGTCGCGGTCGGCTATGCCGTCACCTATATCTTCGGCTCGTTCGGCGCGATCATCATCTGCGTCAACGTCCTGCCCTGGCTGATGGGGCGCACCATCCGCGACGATGCGATCAAGGCCGAGACCGAACTTCTGGCCGGCGCCAGGATCTATGGAGCCGGCGAACATGCCGCCGCTCCCGATCTCGTCGGCCGCATCTTCCGCATCGAGGCCGGAGCCGGGAAGACGGTTGCAGACCTGGAAGGGAGGGCGCTTTCTCCCGTCAGTATCGAACGCGTCAAGCGTGGCGGCGCCCTGATCGCGGTGCAGCCTTCACTGCAATTGACAGCCGGCGACATCGTCCTTGTCATCGGTCGACGGGTCGGCGTCGTCGGACTGGCCCCCGAGCTCGGCCCCGAGCTGCAATCCTCGGAAGGCATGGATGTCATCGTCGTCACACGCGACGTCGCGATCACCAATCCCGATTTCGTGCGCAAGACGGTCGCCGAGATCAATGCGGCAACCGCGGGGCAGCTCCGCCACGGCATCTATGTCATCGAGGTCAAACGAGCCGGCAAGCCGATTGTGCTGAAGGGCGACACGATGATCGAGCCCGGCGACGTCGTCACCCTCTACGGCACGTCGGACGATGTACAGCGCATGGCACGGATCGTCGGCAGCATCATCCTGCCCAGCGACAAGACGGATTTCGTCTTCCATGGCTGCGGCCTCGTCGTCGGCCTGCTGATCGGACTCCTCGTCATTCGCATCGGTTCGATCCCGCTGACTCTCGGCAGCGGCGGCGGCGCGTTGCTCTCCGGCCTCGCCTTCGGCTGGTATCGCAGCCGCAACCTGACGATCGGCAACATGCCGACGCCGGCCTCGACCCTGCTGCGGGACCTCGGCCTCGCGGGCTTCGTTGCGGTCGTCGGCCTGCAATCGGGCCTGCAGGCGGTCAGCACGGTCATGCAAAGCGGCGTTTCGATCTTCATCGCCGGGGTCATCGTGACGATCCTGCCGCTGATCATCACCATGCTGGTTGGCCGCTATATCCTTCGCTACGACAACACCGCCATCTTCGCCGGTGCCCTCTCAGGCTCGCGTAGCGCCAATCCCGCCTTTGGCGAGGTGCTCGACAAGGCCGGCAACTCCATCCCGACCACGCCCTTCGCGATCACCTACGCGCTGGCGAATGTCTTCCTCACCTTGCTGGGCCCCCTCGTCGTCGCCTTTGCCTGAACCAGCCGGAGACGCCCCATGACCACCGACTATTCGCAATACGCCAAGCTGAGCCCCTTCGAGCTGAAGGACGAGCTGATCAAGCTCGCCTCCAGCAGGGAAAACCGGCTGATGCTGAATGCCGGGCGCGGCAATCCGAACTTTCTGGCCACGCTGCCGCGACGGGCTTTCTTCCGCCTCGGCCTGTTTGCCGTCGCAGAAGCGGAGCTCAGCTATTCCTACATGCAGAACGGCGTCGGCGGGTTGCCCAAGATCGCGGGCATCGAGGGACGGTTCGAGCGCTTCACAGCCGAGCATCGCGACCAGCAGGGCGTCGTCTTCCTCGGGCGCGCCCTCAGCTATGTCCGTGACCAGCTCGGGCTTTCAGCCTCGGAATTCCTGCATGAAATGGTCGAAGGCATCCTGGGCAGCAATTACCCCGTGCCGCCACGCATGCTGAAGGTCAGCGAGGACATCGTCCGGCAATACATCGTCAAGGAGATGATCGGCGGCTTCCTGCCTGCGGCGAGCGTCGATCTCTTCGCCGTCGAAGGCGGAACCGCCGCGATGACCTATATCTTCAACACGCTGAAGCAGAACGGCCTGGTCAAGCGCGGCGACAAGGTCGCCATCGGCCTGCCCGTGTTCACACCCTATATCGAGATCCCGGAACTCGACGAATACGGGTTGGAAGAAGTCGCGATCAACGCCGACCCCAAACAGGATTGGCAATATCCGGACAAGGAGCTCGAGAAACTCAAGGACCCGGCGATCAAGGTGTTCTTCTGCGTCAACCCGAGCAATCCGCCTTCCGTCAAGATGGACGACCGCAGCCTGGAGACGGTCGCGCGCATCGTCCGGGATCACCGGCCGGACCTCACCATCCTCACCGACGATGTCTATGGGACCTTCGCCGATGATTTCCGGTCGCTCTTCGCGATCTGCCCGCAGAACACCATGCTGGTCTATTCGTTCTCGAAGTATTTCGGTGCGACCGGCTGGCGGCTCGGCGTCATCGCGACGCACAAGCAGAACATCTTCGACGATCAGCTCGCAGCCTTGCCCGAGTCCGCCAAGGTCGGGCTCGACAAGCGCTACGGCTCGCTGCTTCCCGATGTGCGTTCCTTCAAGTTCATCGACCGGCTGGTCGCCGACAGCCGCACGGTTGCACTCAACCACACGGCCGGCCTGTCGACGCCGCAGCAGGTGCAGATGGTGCTGTTCTCGCTCTTCGCGCTGATGGACGAGGGCGACAACTACAAGACCGAACTCAAGACGCTGATCAGGCGGCGCGAAGCGGCGCTCTACCGCGAGCTCGGACTTCCGCCTGAAACCGGGCCGAATGCCGTCGACTACTACACCCTGCTCGATCTCGAAGATATCGCGCGCAAGCTTCACGGCCCCGAATTCGCAGCCTGGGTCAAGGATCGCGCGAGCGCCGGCGACCTTCTGTTCCGGGTCGCCGACGAGACGGGCATCGTGCTCCTGCCCGGTCGCGGTTTCGGCACGCAGCAACCGGCAGGTCGCGTCTCGCTCGCCAATCTGAACGAGTTCGAATATGCCCGGATCGGCCACGCCTTGCTCGGCATGGCGGATGAATTCTATGCGGAGTTCAAGAAGAAGGGCGGGAAACCGGCCAAGGCCAAGGTTTCAGCCGCGAAGAAGCCGGGCAAGAAGAAGAAAACCTGATCACACTTCGATCGGCGGTCGCATCATCCCGGACCGCAACATTCGGTTTGGGGTGATGCCGCGACATGGCTCCGGACAAATCCCGCAGGTGCGGCAAGACGTAAGGTGTGGCGCTTGGCACGTTCCCGCGAAGGAACCCAGCACTGTCGTAACGCGAAGGAGGCGCCGGGGGATCCGTCGGCCGGCACACATTTCAGCGATTGCGCGAGTGCGCGGCGAGCAATCTGAATGAAAATGGCCGGGACGAGCCCGGCCATCATCAGAAGCGTTCGTTTCGAAATTCGCTTCGGAATTATCCCGTCACCGCGCCTTCGCTGGCGGAGCGTGCGAGCGCTGAATACTTGGCCAGAACGCCGCGCTTGTAGCGGGGCTCCGGCTGCGTCCAGGAAGACCGTCTGCGTTCGATCTCGGCCGCGTCGACATCGAGCTGCAGCAGCAGTTTGTGAGCGTCGATCGTGATCTGGTCGCCTTCGTGGACGAGTGCGATGGTGCCGCCCTCGAACGCCTCCGGCGTGACATGGCCGACGACCATGCCCCAGGTGCCGCCGGAGAAGCGGCCATCCGTGATCAGGCCGACGCTGTCGCCGAGGCCCCGGCCGATGATCGCCGAGGTCGGAGCCAGCATTTCAGGCATGCCCGGCCCACCCTTCGGTCCGAGATAGCGCAGGACCAGGACATCGCCGGGGCGGATCTTGTCGGAGAGGATGGCTTCCATCGCCGATTGCTCGTCCTCGAAGACCCGAGCCGGACCGCTGATGACGGGGCTCTTCAGGCCCGAGATCTTCGCAACCGCACCGCCCTCGGCGAGATTGCCCCTGAGGATGGCGAGGTGACCCTCCTTGTAGAGCGCTCCGCTGATCGGGCGGATCACCTCCTGCGAGGCTCCCGGCACATCCGGCACATGGGCCAGCTCTTCCGCCATGGTGCGCCCGGTGATGGTCAGGCAATCGCCATGCAGAAGGCCGGCATTGAGCAGCACCTTCAGCACCTGCGGAACGCCGCCGGCCTGATGCAGATCGACTGCCATGTATTTGCCGGAGGGCTTGAGGTCGCAGATCACCGGAACCTTGCGGCGAACGCGCTCGAAATCATCCAGCGTCCACTCCACCTCGGCGGCATGGGCGATCGCAAGATAATGCAGCACGGCATTGGTCGAACCGCCGGTCGCCATGATCAGCGCAACCGCGTTCTCGATCGACTTGCGCGTGACGATATCGCGCGGCTTGATGCCCTTCTTCACCGCCTCGACCAGAACCCGGGCCGATTCAGCGGTGCTGTCGACCTTCTCCTGATCGGGATTGGCCATGTTCGAGGAATAGAGCAGCGACATGCCGAGCGCTTCGAACGAAGAGCTCATGGTGTTTGCGGTATACATTCCGCCACAGGAACCGGTCGTCGGGCAGGCGTTGCGCTCGATCCCGTCAAAGTCCTCCTGGCTCATCTTGCCGGCCATGAAGGCACCGACCGCCTCGAAGGCCGAGACGATCGAGAGATCCTCACCCTTCCATTTTCCGGGCTTGATGGTGCCGCCATAAACATAGATCGCCGGCGCATTGGCCCGCAAAATGCCGATCATGCCGCCCGGCATGTTCTTGTCGCAGCCGCCGAGGACGAGCACGCCGTCCATCCACTGGCCCTGCACCGAGGTTTCGACGCAGTCGGCAATGACCTCGCGCGAGACGAGGGAGTATTTCATGCCCTCAGTGCCCATCGACATGCCGTCCGAGATCGTCGGCGTGCCGAAGACCTGCGGATTGGCGCCGGCGGCCTTGACCGCCGCGATCGCGGCGTCCGCCAGCGGTTGCAGGCCGGCATTGCAGGGCGTGATCGTCGAATGCCCGTTGGCGATGCCGATCATGGGCTTGTCGAAATCCGCCTTCTCGTAACCCAGTGCGTAATACATCGCGCGGTTCGGCGAGCGGGCGATGCCCTGGGTGATATTCTTGGAACGGTCGTTGAAGGGCATGGGCATGTGCTCCCGGTCGGCGGCATTCGGATGTGGTGAGCGCGTTTTAGAGCGGCTCCAATCTAATGAGAAATATACTTTTTCATCGCTATTAGGTCGCGTGGCATATTAGAAGACCTCATGGACCTCCGTCAGCTCCGCCATTTCCTTTCCGTCGCAGAGGAACTGCATTTCGGCCGCGCCGCAGAGCGCCTGGGAATGACGCAACCGCCCCTGAGCCAGTCGATCCAGGCCCTGGAGGGTGAATTGGGCGTGCAGCTCTTCGTGCGGACGAAGCGTAGCGTCGCCCTGACGCCTGTCGGCAAGGAATGGCTTGCTCATGCGCGCGCCGTCCTCGACAAGGCCGCCGGGCTGCCGGAAACCGCCCGCCGCCTCTCGCGCGGCGAGCTCGGCAGCCTGCGCCTCGCCTTCGTCAGCACGGCCGATTACAGCGTGCTCCCGGGGATGGTCAGCCAGTTTCGCCAGAGTTTTCCGCATGTCGCGGTCTCGCTGCGCGAGGCGACCAGCGACATCCAGATCGAGGCTGTGCTGAACGAGGAAATCGACGCGGGCATGATCATCGCCCCGGACCGCAAAGCCTTGCAGGCCACGCTCAATTATCGCCCGCTCCTGCGCGAGCCATTGGTCGCCGCTGTTCCCGAGGCCTGGATCGCGGCGCGCCGCCCCGGCTTCACGGCCGAGACGTTGCGCGCCGAGGCGATCATGGCCGCACCCCTCATTCTGTTTCCGCGCCACATCGCCCCGGCGTTCCACGACATCGTGTCCGGCTATTTCGCCGAACATGGCGTGGCCTTTGCCGTCCATCAGGAGGCGATCCAGATGCAGACGATCATCGGGCTCGTCGCTGCCGGCATGGGCATAGCACTCGTGCCGCAATCCATGACCAACTTGCGCCGATGCGGGGCGCATTACCTGCCGCTGCAGGATTCCGCTCCGGAGATCGAAACCGGCCTGGTCTGGCGTGCGGCCAACAGCTCGGCGACGCTGCAGCGTTTCCTCGAGATCGCGTCCTAGACGTTTGGCCCGCACGGGCGAGGATGCCCCCGTCGCAGTGCGAGGCAGCCCTCCCGAAAAGCAACGGCCGGGACATGCCCGGCCGTTGTTCAAAATCCTGTCCCGGCGAGGCGCTGGGCCTCGCCGTCTCAATCGAGCTTGAACTTACCGAATTCGCGGTGCTCGCCATAGATGCGGCGGACCGTGCCGGTGATCGAGCGGTAGACGATGGTCTCGGTCTCGATCACCTCCTTGCCGAACTTCACTCCGGACAGCATGCCGCCGTCGGTGACGCCGGTGGCGGAGACGATGACGTCGCCCGAGGCCATCTCGGACATGTCATACTTCTTGTTCGGATCGAGGACGCCCATGCCATGGGCGCGCTTGCGCTTCTCCTCGGTATCGAGGATCAGGCGGCCCTGCATCTGGCCGCCGACGCAGCGCAGCGCCGCCGCCGCCAGCACGCCCTCGGGCGCACCGCCAATGCCCATATAGATGTCGATGCCGGTCTTGGCAGGCTCGGTGCAGAAGATCACGCCGGCGACGTCGCCATCGGTGATCAGGCGGATCGACGCACCGGTCTTGCGGATCTCCTCGATCAGCTTGGCATGGCGCGGGCGGTCCATGACCAGCGCGCTGATCTCGTTCGGCTTCACGCCCTTGGCCCTGGCGAGCGCATGGATGTTGTCGGTCGGCGATGCGTCGAGATCGATGACACCCTGTGCATAGCCAGGGCCGATCGCGATCTTGTCCATGTAGACGTCGGGCGCATAGAGCAGCTTGCCGGCTTCAGCCATGGCCATGACGGCGATGGCGCCGGGCATGTCCTTGGCGCAAAGCGTCGTGCCCTCGAGCGGGTCGACGGCGATGTGGACCTTGGGCCCGTGCCGGTTTCCGACCTTCTCGCCGATGAAGAGCATCGGGGCCTCGTCGCGCTCGCCCTCGCCGATGACGATCTCGCCATCGATCGGCAGGCGGTTGAGCTCGCGGCGCATGGCGTCGACCGCTGCCTGGTCGGCCGCCTTCTCATTGCCATGGCCGCGCAGGCGCGCCGCGGAGACCGCTGCACGCTCGGTGACACGGACCAGTTCCATCGAGAGATAGCGCTCGATGATATGGGTTGAGGCGATGGTGAGTTCGGACATGAGGCTCCCTCGAACTATTCAGCAGTCGGCAATCGGCACGTCGGAGACGCGGGGGGCCGAAGGCCTATTCCCGTTCAATCCTTATCACCTGCGGCGGTTCAGCAATGTGACCGTCGGCGGTGACCTTTTCGAGCGCGTCGCGGATCGCCGACTCGCTGGTGGCGTAGGTGATGAGCACAACCGGCACCGGAGCCCCGGAGCGCCCCGTCGGATCCCGGGTGGCGGCGGCTTCCGAGCGATGCTGGACGATGCTCTCGAGCGAGATATCGGCCTGCGCCATGCGGGTGGCGATGGCAGCAGCCGCGCCCGGCCGGTCGGCGACCGCGAGGCGGATATAGTAGCCGCCTTCGTGGCGCTGCATCGGCGCGCGCACCGGCTGTTCGAGCCGGGAGACCGGCAGGCCGAAGGGCAAGCCAGCGGTGCCGCTCGCGACATCGGTGATATCGGCAACGACGGCAGACGCAGTGGGATCGCCACCGGCGCCCGGACCAACCAGGGTCAGTTCGCGGACCGCGTCTGCATCGATCGTGACCGCATTGGTAACGCCCATGACCTGCGCGATGGCGGAGGATTTCGGCACCATCGTCGGATGCACACGCTGCTCGATGCCGGTGCGGGTGCGCTCGGCGACGCCGAGCAGCTTGATACGGTAGCCGAGCTCGTCGGCCATCTTGAGATCGAGCGGCGCGATCGAGGAAATACCTTCGACATGAATCGCTTCGGCGTCGATCTTCACCCCGAATGCGAGGCTGGTCAGGATGGCAAGCTTATGGGCCGTGTCGTAGCCCTCGACGTCGAAGGTCGGGTCGGCCTCAGCATAGCCGAGACGCTGGGCATCCTTGAGGCAGGCCTCGAAGGTCAGCCCCTCCATCTCCATGCGCGAGAGGATGTAATTGCAGGTGCCGTTGAGGATGCCATAGAGCCGCGAGACATTGTTCCCGGAGAGCGCCTCGCGCAGCGTCTTGACCACCGGAATGCCGCCGGCGGAGGACGCTTCGAACGCAAGCGCCACGCCCTTCTCTTCGGCGAGCGCGGCAAGCGCGACGCCGTGGTGCGCAAGCAGCGCCTTGTTGGCGGTCACCACCGACTTTCCGGAGGACAGAGCGGCCTCGACCGCTGCCTTGGCAACCCCGTCCGAACCGCCGACGAGCTCGACGAAGCAATCGATCTGCGAAGAGCGAGCCAGCTCGACCGGATCGTCGAACCAGGTGAAGCCGTCGAGATCAATGCCGCGATCACGGGTTCGGTCGCGGGCCGAAACGGCCGTCACACGCACGGCGCGGCCGCAGCGCGCCGCAATGGCATTTTCATGGCGGTTGAGGATGCGCAGCACCGAAGCGCCGACCGTGCCGAGGCCGGCCACGCCAACGCGCAGGGGAGCGGGACCGGGTGAGGGAGCGAGCGTCGTCATGTCGCCGGGGTCGCACGCGACAACGGGCGAGTCAACGGAGCGGATGCACGGTTCGGTCCGAAGCCTGGTGCGACGGGCGCGGTTTCTCAGCTCAGCGCCGGCAACCAATCAAGGCTTCATAGCAGACACCACATGCGCGCTGATCCGCCCTTCGATCGGCCCGCTTCCGAACCGGCGAGCCAACGCCTCGGCCGAGGCGTTGGTGGCAGCTTCCAGACCGGATGGATCACGCGTTTCGATTTCCGCCCGCAGCGGTGTGCCCTGGCAATAGGCCGTCGCCGCCTCCTGAGCTGATCCTGCCCTGCTCTTGCGGGTCACGGTCTCGATCGCGATCGCATCAAAGCCTGCGCCAGCAAGTTCCCGGCGGATCGCATCCAGGTCATGATAACCATGCGGGACGCGCTCCATGAAGCGTGGCGGATCGGTCGGGAACATCGTCGCCAGCGCCTCCGTCACGACCTGCGGAAACTCGTTCTCCGCAATGCTGTCCCAGACATTGAAAAGGTAGCGCCCGCCAGGCTTCAGGACGCGGTACGCCTCCTTGTAGCCCTGCGCCTTGTCCGGAAAGAACATCACCCCGAACTGGCAGGCCACGAGATCGAAGCGGCGATCCTCGAACGGGAGAGCGAGCGCATCGGCCTGCTGCCAGGTGATTCTTGCATCCGCACCCAGTCGCTCTGCGGCTCGGTCGAGCATCGGCTGATTTAGGTCGGATGCGACGAAACGCGCCTCACCATCGAGCCTGGCTGCCATCGCCCGCGTCAACGCGCCGGTGCCGGCCGCGATTTCCAGGATGCGCTGCGGTTTCGCCTGCGCGACACGGTCGGCAAGATCGGCAGCGTAAGTTTCGAAGAGCAGCGGAACGAGAAGGCGGTCGTAGATTTCAGGGATCGGCCCCGCGAAGAGCTTGTCGGTCGATGCCATGGCACGCTCCTGTGAGGCAGGACGTTCGATCTGGCGCTGGACCGAGCCGCAGCCGGTCGTTCGCGCGTATCCAAGCCGAAGGAGCTTACGCTGGAGAATGCGGCCGCGAAACGGATATCTCAAATGGCTCGACGCTGGTGTGGGCCTGGGTCGCTGTCGTCTGATTGCGCCCAGGCGTCAGTCGAACCGGCAGACGACCTCGGCCGCGAGCCGCTTCAACTTGCCATCGACAAAGGTCAGATGCAGGCGCAGCAGCTGATTGCCGAAAGCCGTGGTCTTGATGGTGTGCAGCGCTTCCAGCGTCGGCCCGGTCCAGGTCGTCGCGTTCTCGATCGCGGGCCGCCAGAACCAGGCTGCAGGCGGCACGATGCTGATGGTGCCCAGGCGCCGTTCGGCTTCGGCCTGCTCCAGTCCCAGGGGGAAATAGCGCGCGGCAATCTCGGTCGCGTCCCGGCCGCACTCATTGGAGCGAGTCGCGGTGAGGACATCCGACACCAGCGGCGAGTTCGTCTGCGTGTTGCGCCCGCGCGAATAATCATAGGTGACGACGAGGCAGACCAGCGCGAACAGGCCAAAACCGATGCCGATCAAGCGGCCTTTGCTGAACATGCCGAGCCCCTGCCCCAAACTGCAAGACCGATGGCGGCGCGTCTGCGCCGGCCATCGCGCCCTCGTCTTAGCTCAGCTTACCCGGCTTTGGATATCTGGATGACGTTGTGAAGCGTTTGGTCCGCACCCTTGAGGAAGCGACCGATATTCCGGGCTGCCTGCCGGATGCGCTGCTCGTTCTCGACGATGGCGATGCGGACGAACTCGTCGCCATGTTCGCCAAAGCCAATGCCGGGCGCGACGGCGACCTCGGCCTTCTCGATCAGCAGCTTCGAGAACTCGAGCGAGCCGAGATGGCGGAATTTTTCCGGGATCGGCACCCAGGCAAACATCGAGGCCCGCGGTGCGGGGAATTCCCAGCCGGCCTTGCCGAAGCTTTCGACAAGCGCGTCGCGGCGCTTGCGATAGATCTCGCGCATCTCGCGGATGCAATCGTCCGGGCCATTCAGCGCTGCCGCCGCGGCGACCTGGATCGGCGTATAGGCGCCGTAATCGAGATAGGATTTGACCCGCGCCAGCGCCGCGAGCAGGCGCTCGTTGCCGACGGCAAAACCCATGCGCCAGCCGGCCATCGAGAAAGTCTTCGACATCGAGGTGAACTCGACCGTGACGTCCATGGCGCCCGGCACCTGCAACATCGAGGGCGGTGGGTCGTTCTCGTCGAAATAGACCTCGGCATAGGCGAGATCGGACAGCAGGATCAGCTCGTGCTTCTTCGCGAAGGCGACGAGGTCGCGGTAGAAATCGAGCGACGCGGTATAGGCGGTCGGGTTCGCCGGATAGCAGGTGACGAGCGCGATCGGCTTGGGCACCGAATGGATCATCGCCCGCTCCAAGGCGGGGAAGAAGGCCGGCGTCGGCTCAGCGGGGACCGAACGGATGACCCCACCCGCCATCAGGAAGCCGAAGGCGTGAATCGGATAGCTCGGATTCGGCACGAGCACGACATCGCCCGGGCCGGTGATCGCCTGCGCCATATTGGCGAAGCCCTCCTTCGAGCCCAGCGTCGCGACGACCTGGGTGTCGGGATTGAGCTTCACGCCGAACCGACGCGCATAATAATGCGCCTGGGCCCGGCGCAGGCCGGCAATGCCCTTGGAGGCGGAATAGCGGTCCGTGCGCGGCTTGCCGGCGGTTTCGACCAGTTTTTCGATGACATGTTTCGGCGCCGGCAGATCGGGATTGCCCATGCCGAGGTCGATGATATCGACGCCCTTGGCCCGTTCGGCTGCCTTGATCTTGTTGACCTGTTCGAAAACATAGGGCGGCAAGCGCTTGATGCGATGAAAATCAGTCATTTCGAACATGTCCCTGGACGAGCCGCGAGAACCGGCCCGTCACAATTGTGCGTTGACTGCCCATAGCATCGCATCTTCGGTCAGGACAGGCCACAAGACGCAATTTTCGACGAAACGCGGCGCCGTGGCAGCGGCGCCTCAGGCCTCTCGCATAGGCACACAGTCCGGGGCCGCTCCGGTTCGCGTCCGATATGTCATGGCGACAGCATCGATTGTGCCGGTCATTTCGCCTTCAGCAATACGGGCAGCTCCTTCAGGAAGGCGTCGCGGAGTTTCCGGCCGGGTATGCCCTCCGTCCGTTCCGCGCCGATACGCAAGCGCGCGAAGACGACGCGCCTGTCCTTGTCGTCAGCCCAGCCGACGAACCAGCCGACAGGCCGCGTCCGATCGATTTCCCCGGCGGCGTTCCGAAGCCAGATTCTGCCGGTCTTGCCCTTCACGGTCCAGTCTCCGGCACCGAAGCTGGGAAGGATCGCTCTGGTCATCTCATGGGCTTTGCCGGAAACCGGCAGCGAACCGGACAGGAGACGCCGCAGGAAGCCCGCCTGCTCCTCGGGCGAGATGGTCAGCGACGACGAGATCCAGGAATGGGTCAGTCCATTGTTCTTGCCGGGATCACCCGAGACATTGCCATTGCCGTAGCCGAGCTTCGAAACATGGGCCGCGAAGCTCTTGGGCCCAAGCCGGGCGGCGATTTCGCGTGAGTACCAGATGACAGAATCCGCTTCCCAGATCGTCGGATCGACAGGCTTGCGATCCCGCGCCACCGCGTTGAAGCGCGGCCGATACTCCCAGAGTGGTTTGTGCTGGTCTTCGAGGATGCCCGCGTCGTAGCCGATTGCAGCAAGCGGCACCTTGAAGGTCGATGCGGGGCTGAAGCGCTTGTCGCAGGTCCCTTCGCGATGGAGTGTCTTTCCCGATGCCGCATCGAGAATGAGCGTGCAGTCGAGATACGGCTTCGCCGGAACCGGCTGGGCCTGCGCCGGCCGGGGCAGCAGGGCCCCCGCAATCAGCATGGCCGTGGCGAAGGAGAATGAACGGTGGTCTGCTTGCGCCATGGGGCACGGTCTCCGGAGCGGCAACGCCCCCTGCCCTAGCGAGCCCGCCTGTCCCGGATATGGCGCGGTCCCGGAAAGCCGGAATTAACCTGACGGATTGGTGAAGGCGGGACTGCCCGACGGAGCGGGCGAGCCCGAAGATCCAATCGCCGCCCGAGAAAATAGGCGGTTAGATCATTGGACCGGATATCGTATCCGGACCGATGATCTAATCTTCTGTGTTTGCGTCGGCTTTGCCCCGAAAACCGGAATCCACTTTTCGGGCCGATGCATTAGTCGAATCGCGGATCAGTTGGTCGGAACCGTGGCTGGCGCCGGCGGCGGCGTCGCGCCCAGGGACTTGGCCTGCTCTCCGGCAGCCTCGTTCGAGATGCGCTTGGCTTCGAGGTCGGTTTCGAGCGTCTTGAAATCCGCCACGGGCTTGCGCGGGGCAGCGCGCGTCGCGGACGAGCCGACGGAGATGTAATCCCGCGTCGTCGAGCGGCTCTCCTTGACGAAGGGCTTCGATTCCTGCGGCGTGGTCGCAAGCCCCGCGGCCTCCGCAACACCCTTCATGCCATCCCCCGCACAGCCGGCGAGAATCGGGGCGCAGAGAAGCAACAGCGGCAGGAACCTCGTCAGAGGATTGTTGAGTGACATGAGCAGGTCCGACGCGTTGCAGAATTATCTTTTTACACCATATCGTTTACGTCCTTAATGGGACCAAAATAGGAAGCAAGGGCTTCCGCAAAAGACGTGGCAAGGGGAGATGATTCATGTGCCCGCCAGCCGACGACACGCCGAAGGGTCCCGCCGGCTCGGACGAAGCGCCTGTGCCGGATTTCGACCTGCTCGCCCAGAACATGGGGCGCTTCATGGAGGAAGCCGGAAAGGTCACGGCCGCCTATCTGAAGCCGATCGAGCGCGGCGAAGCGAAGACTGGCGCCGCCGACGAGGTCAGCGAGATGGTCAAGACTATTGGCCGCGTCGCAGAACGCTGGGTGACGGACCCGCGCAAGGTGATCGAGGCGCAAGCCTCGCTGACCAGCGACTTCATGAGCCTGTGGGCCTCGACCCTGAAACGGGCCAGCGGCGAGGAAGCAGCGCCCGTCGCCGAACCGGACAAGCGCGATGCGCGCTTTGCCGATCCGGACTGGTCGGCCCACCCGATGTTCGATTTCGTCAAGCAGGCCTATCTGATCGGCTCACGCTGGGCCGAGTCGTTGGTGGATCGCGCCGAGGACCTGGACCCGCATACGCGCGAGAAGGCTCGCTTCTACGTCAAGCAGATCGCCAGCGCGCTCTCGCCCTCGAACTTCGTCGCAACGAACCCCGAACTCCTGCGCGAGACGCTCAAGCAGAACGGCGAGAACCTCGTGCGCGGGATGAAGATGCTGGCCGAGGATGTCGAAGCCGGCGGCGGCGAACTCAAGATCCGCCAGTCGGACGGGGGCGCTTTCGAGGTCGGCGTCAACATCGCCACCACGCCCGGCAAGGTCATCTACCGCAACGAGATCATGGAGTTGATCCAGTACGCACCGTCGACCGAGCAGGTCTTCAAGCGACCGCTGCTGATCGTGCCACCCTGGATCAACAAGTTCTATATCCTCGATCTCAACGCCGAGAAGAGCTTCATCCGCTGGTGCGTGGCGCAGGGACTGACTGTCTTCTGCATCTCCTGGGTCAATCCCGATGAGCGCCACGCCGCCAAGGACTTCGAGAGCTATATGCGCGAGGGCATCTTCGAGGCTCTCGACGCGGTCGAGCAGGCGACCGGCGAAAAGCGCGTGACCGCCATCGGTTATTGCGTCGGCGGCACGCTGCTTGGCGTCACCCTCGCCTATATGGCGGCGACCAGGGACAAGCGCATCGAGAGCGCGACCTTCTTCACGACGCAGGTCGATTTTTCCAAGGCGGGCGAACTCTCGGTCTTCGTCGATGAGGATCAGATCCGCGCAGTCGAAGAGCAGATGGCACAGCGCGGCTATCTCGACGGCGCGCGCATGGCCGGAGCCTTCAACATGCTGCGGCCGAACGACCTGATCTGGTCCTATGCCGTCAACAACTATCTGAAGGGCAAGCTCCCGACCGCCTTCGACCTGCTCTACTGGAACTCCGATTCGACGCGGATGCCGGCCGCCAACCACTCGTTCTACCTGCGCGGCTGCTATCTGGAGAACCGGCTCGCGAAGGGCGAAATGACGATCGGCGGGAAGACGCTCGATCTGAAGGCGGTGAAGATTCCGATCTATAATCTCGCCGCCAAGGAAGACCACATCGCTCCGGCCCAGTCAGTCTTCATCGGCTCGCAATGCTTTGGCGGGCCGGTCGATTATGTCATGGCGGGCTCCGGTCATATCGCGGGCGTGATCAACCCGCCGAGCAAGGTGAAATACCAGTACTGGACCGGCGGCAGGCCCGAGGGCGTCTTCGGCGACTGGGCCAAGGCTGCAATCGAGCACCCGGGTTCCTGGTGGCCGCACTGGCTCGGCTGGGTGACTTCGCAGGCGCCGAAGCTGCTGCCGGCGCGTGAGCCGGGCGGCGGCGCGCTGGCGCCGCTCGAGGACGCACCGGGGAGCTACGTCAAGATCCGGGTTTGAACCCCAGCCTCATAGATCATCGGACCGGAAATCGTATCCGGACCGATGATCTAACCTTTTTGTGTTTGCATCGGCTTTGCCCCGAAAACCGCAATCCACTTTTCGGGCCGATGCTTTAGCCTTCCGCATAACAAAAAAGCCGGCCCTTGGGCCGGCTTTTTCTTCGGCGCGGATGCGTCGATCAGTTCTTCCGCACCACCGGGCGCATCGGGATCGGCTCCTGCGGATTGTCCCAACGATAGGTCAGCGCCGCCGAGACGACATGGACCTCAGGCTTGGCCTCCGCCGCGTAGAGCACCGGCCCCTGCTGCGGATGCGCGCCCAGATAGTTCACGCTCGCCTTCTCGACATGGATGTAGGTGTAACCGACATCCATCTTGAGCCTGTCGTTGATCTGGTAGCTCGCACCGGCCGAGAGCCAGAGACGGTCATTATCCGAGATGAAGACGGTGCGGTTGGTGTCGTTCACCGCGGAGAGCTCGTAACCGGCACCGGCACGCAGCGTCAGGTCGCGGTTGTACTTGTATTCGAGACTGGCCGAGAAGAACCAGCTGTCGTCATACTGGAAATTCAGGCTGGTGACAGGCCGGCCATTGAGCTCGTTGACGATCGGAATGTTGCGGAAGCGGCTCCAGTTCGTCCACTCGACACCCACATGAGCCTGCCACTGCTCGTTGATGACCTGCGACAGACCAAACACCACCGAGTCCGGCAGGTTCAGATTGGCCTTGATCGGGAGCACCGCCGCCCCCGTATTGAAATCGCCTTCGAGTGTCTGACGGATCGAGGAACGATAGGCGAGACCGATATTGGTGCCGGCCCAGGGGGTCAGGTTAATACCGAAACGGTAGCCGAAATCGACCGAGTCGCCTTCGAGAATGGCGCTTGGGTCAGTGGCCCTGACGCCAACGGCCTGCTTCAGCTTCGTCTTGAAATACTGGACCTGCACGGCGCCACCGATGGCGAGCCAGTCATTGACCTGATAGCCGAAGGTCGGCGAGACGTTGTAGGTGCCGACCTTGGCCGAGCGGCCGTAAATCTGGGCCGCGTGAGCAAAATCGGTCTTCGAGCGCAGTCCGAACGGGGCGCCGGTCGTGAGACCGATCCAGAACCGATCGGTCAACTGCCATGCGCCATAGGTGGCAGGGATGAGAGCGCCGTCGCCGCCGAGGTCGCCGGTTCCCGCCGGGCTGCCGCCCAGCAGCGCATTGGGAAAGGTGCCCAGCGGGGTGACCACGCGCGTCTGCTGTGTCGGTTGGTAATCGGCGCTCGCCTTGAGATAGGTGATGTTCCAGTTGCTGTTGCGGCCCGGGAACATGGTGATGGTGGCCGGGTTCCAGGCCATCGAACCCATGCCAATGCCGCCCGCCGCGGCGCCTGCATAGGCCATGCCGAGGCCCTCGGCGCTCTGGCCCGAACGGATTGCGAAAGAGCTGGCAGAGGCAGAGCCGGCAGCAAGAAGAGCAGCGACCGAAACGGTAGCAGCGGCGGTGTAGCGAACGATGCTCTTCATCGAGTACCCATCCCCAGGATTGACGTTTTTTCGGGCAAATCACCCGCTTCGCCGACGAACATGCCGCGCTCGGGTTTCTGCCGCAATCCCGCCCTGAACGGCACAATTTCGCCATGCTTCTCCACGCATCGGCGTCGCAGCGGACAGAATCGGCCAAAAGCGGCGAATTTCTGCGACCACGATCAAGTCGGCGCGCCAAAAATATCGTTTACATACGAACTATCGCAAATTCTGCGCAGGTGGCAGTTCTGCAGGGCCGCGTCTGCTGGTTGCAGAAGCGCTGTGCTTTGACGACGGCCGTTGCATTCCCGCAACAAGTTTCGGGGTCACCCCTGTGCAGCTGCGTCATGCGCAGGAACCGCTTGCCTCGAGCGCCCCGTCCGCACAGGATCGCGCCACCATTGATCATATCGATTGAAACGGGGGAAACGACGTGAAACTGGTACGTTATGGCGCTTTCGGCCAAGAAAAGCCCGCGCTGCTGGACTCCAAGGGGGTGCTGCGCGACCTCTCGGGCAAGGTTCCGGACATCGCCGGCAAGGCACTGACCTCGGCCTCGCTTGCTGCACTCAAGGCGCTCGATGCCGAATCGCTTCCCGCGGTGCAGGGCTCGCCGCGCATTGGCGCCTGCGTCGGCGATGTGCGCAACTTCATCGCCGTCGGCCTCAACTTCGCCGATCATGCGGCCGAGACCGGCGCGCCGATCCCGGCCGAGCCGATCCTGTTCAACAAGGCGCCGAACTGCATCGTCGGCCCCTATGACGATGTCACCATCCCGAAGAACTCGAAGAAGACCGACTGGGAAGTCGAGCTTGCGATCGTGATCGGCGATGGCGGTTCCTATATCGCCGAGAAGGACGCGATGGCCGCGATCGCGGGCTTCTGCGTCTGCAATGACGTCTCCGAACGTGAATTCCAGACCGAGCGCGGCGGCCAATGGGCCAAGGGCAAGGGCTGCCCGACTTTCGGCCCTCTCGGCCCCTGGCTGGTGACGCCCGACGAGATCGCCGACATCCAGAATCTCGGCATGTGGCTCGAGGTCGATGGCGAGCGTGTCCAGAACGGCTCGACCAAGACGATGATCTTCGGTGCCGCTTATCTTGTGCACTATATCAGCCAGTTCATGCGGCTCGATCCGGGTGATGTCATCACCACCGGTACGCCGCCCGGCGTTGGCCTCGGCTTCAAGCCACCGCGCTTCCTGAAGGGCGGCGAGGTCGTCGCTCTCGGCATCGACGGCCTCGGCACGCAGAAGCAGAACTTCGTCCCCTACAAGGGCTGAGATAAAAAGACGCCGCCATGGCTGCTTGACCCAGCCATGGCGGCGTTGCCCACACCGCAAATCATGTCGCTCACGCCTGCCACAGAGGCAGCCAAGGCGGTGGGGACTAGTCTCGGGTCTCGTGTCGGAAAACCGCCAGCCGCCGTAGCGACAAAACGCTAGACACAACCGAGCCTCGATAGAGGCCATCCCTGCCATCATCGGCTACCCCCATTTGGGGGAGGTCAAGGCATCAGGTCATCACGACCCCGTTAAGTGACGCTACGTCACGATGCCTCCGGCCAGCTGCCGGGGCGCCCCCTCATGCCAACCGAAAAGGCCCGGCTTGCGGCCGGGCCTCTCGCCTTCGCGGACATTCCCAGGGGCTAGGCTCCGTTAAGCCCAAGCATCAGGCGGATATTCTGCACGGCAGCACCCGAGGCGCCCTTGCCGAGATTGTCGAGCCTGGCGACCAGCACCGCCTGCCGCAACTCCTCATTGCCGAAGACGCGCAACTCGAGCTGGTTGGTGTCGTTGAGAGACTCCGCTTCCAGCTTGCCGTCGGCCTCGGCCGGGACGACCTTGACATAGGTCGAGCCGGCATAACGCGCCGCCAGCGCATCGTGCAGGTCGGCGACCTTCGGCTTGCCCGGTAGCGTCTCGAGATGCAGCGGCACCGAGACGAGCATGCCCTGGCGGAAATTGCCGACGGACGGCACGAAGATCGGCCGCCGCGTCAGGCGCGCATATTCCTGCAGCTCCGGCAGATGCTTGTGCTTCAGCCCCAGCCCATAGAGCTCGAAGGACGGCGCGGTATCCGCTTCATGGGCCTCGATCATGCTCTTGCCGCCGCCCGAATAGCCGGAAACGGCGTTGATCGTCACCGCATGATCCTGCGCGAGCAAGCCCGCATCGACCAGCGGCCGCAGCAGCGCGATGCCGCCGGTGGGATAGCATCCGGGATTGGAGACACGGTTGGCATTGGCGATCCTTGCGGCATGGCCGGGCGCGAGTTCGGCAAAGCCATAGACCCAGCCCGGCGCGATGCGATGGGCGGTCGCTGCATCGACGATCTTGGGAGCGTCTGCGCCGAGCTCGTCGGCGAGCGCGACCGATTCCTTCGCCGCCTCGTCGGGCAGGCAGAGCACGACGAGATCGACCCCCGCCATCATCGCCTTGCGGGCGGCCGGGTCCTTGCGCTTGTCGGGATCGATGCTCTTCACGACGACCTCCGGCACCTCTGCCAGCCGGTCGCGAATGCCAAGGCCGGTCGTGCCGGCTTCGCCGTCGATGAAGATCGATTTCAGGTTCTGGCTCATCAGGGCCTCCGAGAGCGGGCTCGCGCTCATTGATAGGTCAGCTGCAGGCATAAAAAAACCGCGCTCCGGGCGCGGTTCGCGGACAGTTCGGGGTTCAGCCGAGCGTCATCGCGGGCGCGCCGGGGCGGCCTGGTCGGTGCGACGTCGGATCGAGCACATGATCATGACGTTGATATGTGGGAGGGCGCCGCCCCTGTCAATCGGCATGTGACGCGACGTCGCCCTGCCAAGCGCGGCAAACCTCTCGCCCGACGGGAAAGAGGTTTGCGTCATGCCGGATTTGCCAATGGATGGAATCGCTTGGCGCGCGCGGCTGGCAGACTGATTCAGCCCGCTTGCACTGTGATTCAACCGGCCTTCTTCTTCAACGCCAGCGCCTGGATGTAGTGCTGGGCCACCGCGGCACCGGCAATCGCCGTCGCGTCGGCATGGTCGTAGGGCGGGGAGACCTCGACGATGTCCATGCCGCGGAAATCGAGATCGCGGATGGCCCAGACCATGCGCAGCGCCTGTGCCGTTGTAAAGCCGCCGGCGACAGGCGTGCCCGTGCCCGGCGCGAAGGCCGGATCGAGCGCGTCGATATCGAAGGTGAGATAGGCGGGCCCCTGCCCGACGCGCTGCTTGATGCGCTCGACGACACCATCGACGCCGAGTTCATGGGCCTCATAGGCGCCGAGCACCTGGATGCCGCAATCGCGCGGCGCAACCGTGCGGATGCCGACCTGGATGGAGCGATCGACATCGATCAGCCCCTCGCGCACCGCCTCCAGCATGAACGTGCCGTGCGAGACCGCGCCGACGCCATCGTCCCAGGTGTCCTGATGCGCGTCGAACTGGACGATCGCCAGCTTGCCATGGCGGGCGACATGGGCGCGCAGCAGCGGCAGGGTGATGAAATGATCGCCGCCGAGCGTCACCAGATGGGCACCGGTCGCGATGATCGCGGCGGATTCGCGCTCGATCGCCTTGGCGCAGCCGAGCAGGTCGCTGCGCGGCAGCGAGCAGTCGCCATAATCCACGGCCGAGAGATGCTCGAATGGATCGATGCGGGACGGATACTGGGCATCGCCGTCGAAGATCGCGCTGACGCGGCGCAGCGATTGCGGTCCAAAGCGCGTACCCGGACGATTGGAGACCGCGAGATCGAAGGGCACGCCCCAGATCACGAGGTCGCAGCCGGCGACGTCCTTGCTGTAGCGGCGGCGCATGAAGGAGAGCGCGCCGGCATAGGTCGGATCCTGCGCCGGACCGCGCCGATCGCCGGTGAAGGCGTGGTCGATGGAGGGAGTGTCGAGTTCGGTCATGGCAGTCATCCGTGAATGTTGTCAGCGCCTGCCTGTGAGCCAGACATAGAGGCACCACGGCAGGATCAGGGCGAGGCCGGTCAGGACCAGCCGAAACGTGGTCCAGGCGACGTGGCTCTGCAGGGCGCGGCCATCGAGTTCGGGCACGCCGTGGATCAGGCCGAGCGCGAAAGCCGGCGCCAGGAAGATGACCAGGGCCCGTCCGACCCGGCGCCCGGTCGGCTCCCCCGTCCGCGCAAGCGCGAGCAGCGCGGGAACCGCGATCATTCCGAAAGCAATGAGAACGAGCAGGATGCGCATGGCGGAGGCCGGAACCGGACGAAGTGAGCCTGCGGTTTAGCATGGCCGCGGCCCTGATCCAGCCGCGCCGGGCTGCGGTCGCAGCCGAATCTGTCGTTCAGGACACCAAGGGTATCAACGCCCGCCCGCCACGCGCAGAACGACGCCTGTCGTATAGGCGGAAGCCTCGGAGAGCAGGAACAGCACGGCCTCGGCGATCTCGTTTGGCGTTGCGGCCCGCTGCAGGGGAACGAGCGGCGCGATGCGCTCGACCCTGCCTGCTTCGCCCGTCGACAGGGCATGGATCTCGGTCTCGGTAATGCCGGGCGAAACCGCATTGACGCGGATTCCGGCAGGAGCGAGTTCCTTCGCGAGACCAACCGTCAGCGTATCGATCGCGCCCTTGGAGGCAGCGTACCAGACATATTCGCCGGGCGAGCCGAGCGTTGCCGCCGCCGAGGAGATGTTGACGATCGCCCTGCCCTTCCGCTCCGGCTGGGCGAGCAGCGCCCGCGCCGCTTCACGCGCGACCAGCAGCGCACCGGTGACGTTCACGTCGATGCAGTTGCGGATGACCTGGGAGTCCGCCTCGGCCAGCGGGCTGGACTTCCCGGTGATGCCCGCATTGTTGACGACCTGGGTGATCGGCCCGAGCCGCGTCTTCGTCTCGGCGAAGACGCGCAGGATATCGGCCTCGTTCGACATGTCGCCCTGCAGCGCAACGGCGCCGGCGCCCGCGGCCTCGCACGTGGCGACGACCGTTGCCGCCGCCGCCGCGTCGCGCTGGTAATTGACGGCGACATCATAGCCACGCCCGGCCGCCATGACTGAGATGGCGGCGCCGATGCCGCGGCTGCCTCCGGTGACGACAAGAACGGGACGGGTAGCGCTCATCGGCGGCAACTCCAGTTGGAACGGAGCTGCAGCCAATACGAAAAGGGCGGCTCTTGCGAGCCGCCCTGAAAGCATACCCAGACTGCGTGAGCCGGATCAGCGCTTCGAGAACTGGAAGCTGCGGCGGGCCTTGGCCTTACCGAACTTCTTACGCTCGACGACGCGCGAGTCGCGGGTCAGGAAGCCTTCCTTCTTGAGCGGTCCGCGCAGTTCCGGCTCGTAGAAGGTCAGGGCCTTGGAGATGCCGTGGCGCACCGCGCCGGCCTGGCCGGAGAGGCCGCCGCCCTTGACCGTGACGACGACGTCGTACTGGGTCATGCGGTCGACGATCATCAGCGGCTGCTGCAGGATCAGGCGCAGCACCGGACGAGCGAAGTAGACTTCCTGGTCGCGGGTGTTGACCGTGATCTTGCCGGAACCCGGCTTGATCCAGACGCGGGCGATGGCGTTCTTGCGCTTGCCGGTGGCATAGGCGCGGCCCTGCGCATCGACCTTCTTGACGTGAACGGGAGCGTCGGGCTGAGCCGTCTTGGCGACCTGGCCGAGCTGCTCGAGAGACTGAAGAACCTCAGCCATGATCAGAGCCTCGCATTCTTGCTGTTGAGCGCGGCGACGTCGAGCGCCTCCGGCGACTGGGCGGCGTGGGGGTGCTCTGCGCCCTTGTAGACGCGCAGGTTGCCCATGATCTGGCGGAACAGCGGGCCGCGCGGCAGCATGCGCTCGACAGCCTTCTCGACCACGCGCTCAGGGAAGCGGCCTTCCAGCAGGAACTTGGCCGAACGCTCCTTGATGCCACCCGGGAAGCCGGTGTGATGGTAATAGACCTTCTGGTCGCGCTTGCGACCGGTCAGGACCACCTTCTCGGCATTGATGACGATGATGTTGTCGCCACAGTCGACATGCGGGGTGTAGGCGGCCTTGTGCTTGCCGCGCAGACGCATCGCCACAACGGAGGCGAGACGACCAACGACCAGCCCGGAGGCATCGATCACAACCCACTTCTTCTCGACGTCGGCGGGCTTGAGCGAGACGGTCTTCATCGCGGCACCCTTCGGTTGCTTGAAAAAGGACAAGCCGCCGGAAGGCCGGCGGCGGTGTGGGGCGGTGGATAGGTGGAAGCTGCCCTACTGTCAAGCGCCACGATCGCGCTCCGAGGCGAAAAATCGCATTGTTTTCAGTGCAATGGCAAAAACGGTATTTAGGTACCTCATTTCCGTTCCGGCGCTCCTTCGGGCCTCGGCCGCATCGCCCGCTTCCCGGCGCTTCTCCCGCCGCTCCGATTCCCGGCTTGCGGCGGTTCTGCGGTCAGAAATGGGACGCTGAGGCGCAAGATCGTCGGACCGGATATCGTATTCGGTCCGACGATCTTGCCATCTGTGTTTGCATCGGCTTTGCCCCGAAAACCGCAATCCACTTTTCGGGCCGATGCTTTAACGCTCCGACGGAATCGAATAGGTGCCGGTCGCATGGCAGACCATCTCGCTGTCGCCCTGCGAGAACAGCGCGACCTCTCCGACGGCGAGCCGCTTGCCGAGCTTGAGCAGCCTGGCCTCGGCGATCAGCGCCACCGGCCCCGGCTTGCGCAGGAAATTGTAGTTGAGACTCGTCGTCACCGCGAGGCCGACCGGGCCGATCTGGGCAAGGATCGCGACATAGAGAGCGAGATCAGCCAGTGCCATCATGGTCGGACCGGAGATCGTGCCCCCGGGGCGCAAATGCCGCTCGTGATAGTCGCAGCGCATGCGCGCAGTCAGCGGGCCGACCTCTTCGATGAAATAGGTGCGCCCGCCATAATGGAGCTGCGGGAAGACCTGATCGAGATAGGCCTCCACCTCTGAGATCGTCATGCGGGGGGTCATGTGCGGGAAACCGGATGCCAGCGGGGAACTCCTCCCCTTGCAGCATGACGGTTCGGCTCCGACAATAGGCACTGACGCGAAAGGCGATGCCATGAATGCCCATCTCAAGCCCGACACCGCGCCCGTCCTGCTGCGCGCAGACCAGGACGGCATCGCAACACTGACGCTGAACCGGCCGCAGGCGCGCAATCCGCTTGGCGAAGCGATGCTGGCCGCGCTGAGCGAGGTATTCGTGGCCATCGCAGCAGACCGGAGCGTGCGTGCCGTCGTGCTGACTGCGGCCGGCCCGGTCTTCTCGGCCGGCCACGACCTCAAGGAGATGAGTGCGCATCGCGCGGATTCCGACCGTGGCCGCGCCTACTTCGCCGATGTCCTCGGTCGCTGCTCGGCCATGATGCAGCAGATCACCGCCCTGCCCCAGCCGGTCATTGCGGCCGTAGAAGGCACGGCCACCGCTGCCGGTTGCCAGCTCGTCGCAACCTGCGATCTTGCCGTCGCAGGCACGCAAGCGAGATTCTGCACGCCGGGCGTGCATATCGGACTGTTCTGCTCGACGCCGATGGTGGCGCTCTCGCGCAACCTCTCAGCCAAGCATGCGCTGGAGATGCTGTTGCTGGGCGAGATGGTTCCGGCCGAGGAGGCAGCCCGGATGGGGCTGGTCAACCGTGTCGCTCCGGCAGGTGGTGCGCTTGCGGAGGCATTGCGGCTGGCGGCCGTGATCGCATCGAAATCGCCTGCCACGGTGAAGATCGGCAAGCGCGCCTTCTATCAGCAGCGCGAGATGGGCCTCGCGGCAGCCTATGATCACGCGTCGGCGGTCATGGTCGAGAACATGCTCGCCCGCGACGCCGAGGAAGGGATCGGCGCCTTCATGGACAAACGCCCGCCGGTCTGGAGCGGCAGCTAACCGCGCGCGGCACTCGGCCGAGCCCCCTTCATCCATCTGGAATCAACGCCGCACGCGGCGACAACCGAGACTCGCCGCGTGCAGCTATCCATCAGGCGCCTGTTCACAGGATCGCGGGAATATGCTCCGGCAGCTCGGCCTGCAGATGCTCCTTGGCCTTTTCCTCCGGCTGCGGCGCGGCTGGCAACTGCAGAACGGTCGCCTTTTGCCCCGTAGACAGATTCGTCAGCAGAATGACCTGCCCATCGGGCAGCTCGAGCGCATCGTGATGCGCATAGGGCTTGTCGAGATCGATCTGACGGAAGCGCGCCACCGTCGCCGCCATCTTGCGATGCGGCAGGAAGCCGACCACCCGATCGCACTCGATCTCGCTCTCGAACGCCAGCTCCGTGCCGGGCAGCACGCAAACCGCAACCTCCGGCTGTGCGGTGGTGCAGAAGCCGCGCGTGCTCGAGTTCGGGAAGCTGGTGGTCGTCAGTTCGTCGCCCACTTTGGCTGGAGTGGACATCACATTGTGCAGGCTATAGTCGCACATGGTAGACCCTCCTTTCATGACGGAACAACCCGGGTTGTTCGCCCTGTGTTCCATTGAATCAAATAAGAGTGGCAAAGCTGTGGTTCAGCCCCTCGGCGCCAAAATACCTACGACTGATTGCCGCGTATTTCCCGTGAGGATTCAGCACCTTGAATCATGAGGCCTATGAAGATGCGCTAATCCGCCGCATCCTGCGCGAGGTGAAAACCATCGCCCTGGTCGGTGCCTCCGCCAACGAGGCGCGGCCGAGCTGGATCGTCACCAAATATCTGCTCGATCGCGGCTATGACGTCATCCCCGTCAATCCCGGCCTTGCCGGCCAGACGCTGCTCGGCAAGACGGTCTACGGCTCGCTGAAGGAGATTCCGGTTCCCGTCGACATGGTCGAGATCTTCCGCAATTCGGAAGCCGCCGGCCCGATCACCGATGAGGCGTTGGCGCTCTCGCCCCTGCCGAAGGTGATCTGGATGCAGCTTTCCGTCCGCAATGACGAGGCCGCCGCCCGCGCCGAGGCCAAGGGCCTTACCGTGATCATGAACCGCTGCCCGAAGATCGAGTATGGCCGGCTCTCCGGCGAGATCGGCTGGCAGGGCATCAACTCGCGCATCATCTCGAACAAGAGGCCGCAACTGGCCGGCAAGGGCTTCCAGAAATTGTCGATCAACCGGCCCGGGACCTGACCCGGCCATCACCTGGGGACGGCGATGCGCGAGGAGACGACAACTTGCTGCATCGCCGGAGGCGGCCCCGCCGGGATGATGCTCGGTTTCCTGCTCGCGCGAGCCGGCATCGCGGTCACCGTGCTGGAGAAGCACAGCGATTTCCTGCGGGATTTCCGCGGCGACACGATCCACCCCTCGACACTCGAGCTGATGCATGAACTCGGACTGCTCGAGGCATTCCTGAAGCTGCCGCACAGCAAGGAAGACGACATCGTCGCCCGCTTCGGAGATGACGAGATCACGATCGCCGATTTCAGCCATTTGCCGGTCAAGGCCCCTTATGTCGCCTTCATGCCGCAATGGGATTTCCTCGATTTCCTCGCGGAACGCGGACGCGAGCAACCGCCCTTCCATCTGCGGATGCAGACGAAGGCGGAGGGACTGATCAAGCAGAATGGGCGCGTGTCCGGCGTCACGGCCATGACGCTGGACGGCCCGCTCTCGATCAGGGCCGATCTCGTCGTCGCAGCCGACGGGCGCAGCTCCGATCTGCGCGCGGCCTCCGGCCTCGCGGTCGAGGTCCTCGGCGCACCGATGGACGTGCTCTGGTTCCGGCTGTCGCGGAAGAAGAGCGATCGCAACCAGACCTTCGGCCAGGTCGCAGGCGGGCACTTCTTCATCATGCTGAACCGCGGCGACTACTGGCAATGCGCCTTCATCATCCCCAAGGGCTCGCTGGAAGCCTTGCAGGTCAGGGGCATTCGGGCCTTCCGGGACGGCGTGGTCGCGCTCTCGCCATTCCTCAAGGACCGGATTGCGGAACTGCGCGGCTGGGACGACATCAAGCTGCTGTCGGTCGCGGTCGATCGCCTGACGCGCTGGTGGAAGCCGGGCCTGCTCTGTATCGGCGACGCGGCGCATGCGATGTCTCCGATCGGCGGCGTCGGCGTCAATCTGGCGGTACAGGATGCCGTCGCGACGGCCAACCTGCTGGCAGTGCCGCTCCGCGAGAAGCGGCTGACAGATACCGTTCTCGCAGCCGTGCAGCATCGTCGTGAATTCCCGACAAAGCTGACCCAATCCATGCAGATCGCCATCCAGAACCGGGTGATCACGCCGTTGCTCGCCAGAAGCGGGCCGGTCACGCCGCCTCTGCCGCTGCGGCTCCTGCAACGCTTCCCGCTGCTGCGCCGCCTGCCGGCGCGGCTGATCGGTCTGGGGATCAGGCCGGAGCATATCGGTCCGGCGCTCAAGCCTGTCCGGCCGAATTGACGCCGCACAGACCGTTCGTTAAATCGAACGAGACCGTTTCACGATCAGAATTTGCAGGGAGCACGCCATGTCAGACCGCGCACCGGGTTTCCATACGCTGGCCATTCACGCCGGTGCAGCGCCTGACGCAGCCACGGGCGCGCGCGCCACGCCGATCTACCAGACGACATCCTTCGTCTTCGACGATGTCGACCATGCCGCCTCGCTGTTCGGCCTGCAGGCCTTCGGCAACATCTACACGCGCATCGGCAACCCGACCAACGCGGTGCTCGAAGAGCGCGTCGCGGCGCTCGAGGGCGGCACCGCGGCGCTCGCCGTCGCATCCGGCCACGCCGCGGAGTTCCTCTGCTTCCACGCCCTGCTGCAGCCAGGCGACGAGTTCGTCGCCGCGCGCAAGCTCTATGGCGGCTCGATCAACCAGTTCAACCATTCCTACAAGAATTTCGGCTGGAACGTGATCTGGGCCGATTCCGACGATCTGGAGAGCTTCGCCGCTGCGGTGACCCCGCGCACCAAGGCGATCTTCATCGAGTCGATCGCCAATCCGGGCGGCGTGATCGTCGACATTGCCGGCGTCGCGGCCATCGCCAAAAAGCACAATATTCCGCTCATCGTCGACAACACAATGGCCAGCCCCTACCTGATCCGCCCGTTCGAGCACGGCGCCGACATCATCGTGCATTCCGCAACCAAATTCCTTGGCGGGCACGGCAACTCGATCGGCGGCCTGATCGTCGATGGCGGCTCGTTCAACTGGGTGGGCGACGAGCGCTACCCGATGCTGTCCAAGCCGCGGCCGGAATATAACGGCATGGTGCTCGGCGAGACCTTCGGCAATTTCGCCTTCGCCATCGCGACCCGCGTGCTCGGCCTGCGCGACATGGGCCCCGCGCTCGCGCCCTTCAATGCCTTCATGATCCTGACCGGCATCGAGACCCTGCCGCTGCGCATGCAGCGCCATTGCGAGAGCGCGCTCGCGGTCGCGACTCATCTCTCAACGCATCCCGCGGTCGACTGGGTCAGCTATCCCGGCCTGGCGGGCGACAAGTATCACGATCTCGCCAAGCGCTACTCGCCGAAGGGTGCAGGCGCGGTCTTCACCATCGGCCTGAAGGGCGGCTACGACGCCGGCGTCAAGCTGGTCTCCAACCTGCAGCTGTTCTCGCATCTCGCCAATATCGGCGATACGCGCTCGCTGGTGATCCACCCCGCCTCGACGACGCATCGCCAGCTTTCGGATGCACAGAAGACCGCGTCCGGTGCCGGTCCAGAAGTCGTGCGCCTCTCGATCGGGCTCGAGGATGTCGCCGACCTGATCGGCGATCTCGATCAGGCGCTGATCTAGAAGCCGGCAATCTGGGGGGCATCCCCCGAAGCAAAACACAGACCCGGAATCCCTGCCTGAAACCTTCCGGCAGGGGTTCCGGGTCTCTTTCTTGGCCGCCGGGGACGGCGGCATTCAGGCTCTATCAGGCCCGGACGGAATGCGCGGCGGAGGCCGTGCTCCGCGTCACATGCACCACCGTCATCGCCAGCACCATGAAGGCGAGTGCCTGATGGGCGAGCCCCGCCCAGAGCGGCACCACCAGCAGCAGCGTGACAATGCCGAGCACGGCCTGTGCCAGCGTGAGGCCCGCGATCGCCGTCGCACGCTTCGCGCTGCCTGACCCCGGCGCTGCGCGGCGCATCGCAACGGCGTGCCAGAGCGCAACCGCCAGCAGAAGATAGGCGCCGATGCGGTGGTTGAACTGCACCAGCGCGACGTTATCGACAAAATTCTCCCAGAACGGCGTCTGCGCGAACAGCGTCGACGAAGCCGGTGCCAGGCCCCCATCCATCAGCGGCCAGGTGTTGAAGGTAAAGCCCGCACGCGAGCCGGCGACGAGCCCGCCAAGCGCGATCTGCGCGAAGGTGAGCACCAGCAGCCCCCAGGCGGCCAGGCGGCCCCGCGCCGGCTCAACCCGCCGCAGCGGGGTCAGCCAGGTAGCGAAACCAACGACGGCGGCGAAGAACAGGCCGGCAAAGGTCAGGTGAAGCGTCAGCTTGACCGGAGCGACCGCGATCATGCCTGGCTGGAGCCCCGACGCGACCATGATCCAGCCGATCGTGCCCTGCAGCCCAAGCAGCAGCCCCATGCCGAAGAGCACGACGCTCTGGCGCCAAGGCAGGAGCCGGCGGAGGGCGACGACAAGGAAGCCGAGCAGATAGACCAGGCCGATGAAGCGGCCGAGCTGACGGTGCCCCCACTCCCACCAGAAGATGAACTTGAATTCCGATAGCGCCATGCCGGCATTGAGCAGCTGGTATTGCGGGCTCGCGCGGTATTTTTCGAACTCGAGCGCCCAGGCGGCGTCGGAGAGCGGCGGGATCGCGCCGGTGACCGGTCGCCATTCGGTGATCGAGAGGCCCGAGCCGGTCAGACGGGTCGCGCCACCGACCACGACCATGGCGAAGACGAGAGCCGCGACGATCCAGAGCCAGCGGCGGATGCCTGCGTGGTTGGCGGAGCTGACAGCGCCGCCACGCGGCTGATCGAGAGCAATCGTCACGGGATGGGGACCTCGGGTCGCAAATGTCGCGCTTCACAAGCGTCGTTGGGGGTGACAGATAGACCCGCGCGAAGACGCGAACAACGCCCGCAATGCCGCAGCCGCGCCGGCATGGAGACGAGAGATGACCCAGAGCCACCGCAAGCTGATCGGCACCGTGGGGATCCTGATCTTCGTCTGCGTCTATGCGCTGGTCGCCATGGCCCTGGCGCAGGGGCGGATCACCGACGCTCCCAAGCTGGTGCAGACGATCGCCTATATCGCGCTCGGCCTCGCCTGGGTGCTGCCCTTGCTGCCGCTGATCAAGTGGATGGAGCGGAAGGACGGGCCGCGCTAACCGACATTCACCCGCCGCCCACGATTCCACAGCAGAAAGGGCAGTCCCGACAGCAGCGCCCGCAGCGCCGCCTCGCTCTGGTGATAGCCGTTCAGCGAGACGCGCGGCAGGGCATGCAAATGCCGCTCGTGCCGATCGAAGAGGTGGCCCGGCCGTGTGGTGACCGCACTGGTGAAGCCAGCCGCCTTGGCAAGCGCGAATTCACGCTTGCCGGCCGAGCCCGGATCACCAACGGGATAGGCGAAGTGGCGAACTTGCAGGCCGAGCTCCTGCTCGAGCCGCGCCTTGCTCTCGACGATCTCGGTCCGGGCAAATTCTTGCGGATGTTTGGCCAGCATGGGGTGGCTCAGCGTATGGGCTCCAATGGTTACGCCGGGCGCGCCGGCCAGCGATCGCAGCGTCTCCCAGGGCAAGCACTCGCGCTCGACCAGGGCTGCGCCATCGATCCCGGCCTGACGCGCAAGGTCGGAAATCGCTGACAGCAGAATCGCTTCCGACCCTTTGCGCAGACGCCAGTAGAGCGTCTCGAAGGCAAGCCGCTTCTCACGATCGGATTCGGTGCGCGCCGAGAAACCGCCATCGGGCAGGTCGAGGGCGAAACGCGGCAGCGCCCGGATCGCCTCCTCCATTTCCAGCCACCAGAGTCGGGCCGTGCGCTCGGCAAAGCCCGTCGTCACGAACAATGTCCAGGGCACGCCATGCTTCGCCAGAACCGGCCAGGCATGATCGAGATTGTCGCGATAGCCGTCGTCGAAGGTCAGCGCCACGAAGAAGCGCGACGAGCGCGGGCTCTGCAGCCGCACGACTGCTTCGTCGAGCGAGACGATGTCATAGCCCTGCGACTTGATCAGCGTCAGCGTCTGGTCGAGGAATTCGGGCGTGATCTCCAGCAGCCGGTTGGGAGCAAAGCCCCGCTCGCGCCAGGGCCGGACATGATGCAGGGTCAGGATCACGCCCGCGCCTTGCGCGAGGTCTTTCGCCCAACGGTCGGCGCCGGTCAGCGCAATCGCCTTGAACGCGGCGGAAAAGGCTCGGTGTCGCAGGCTCATATGGCTCCCGGCAGCAACCGCTCGCTAATATTGTTTGCCGATGCTTCGGCTGGTCGAAGACAAGCTGGCAGGTTCGTTCACAATAGCGGGTTAAGGACAGCGAGGAATGCCGCCTCCCAAGGGTCCAGAGACGATGCCCGCACTTGCCGAACGCGCTGGAACTCCGGCCTCGGCTCTGAACCGTACTCCGGACAGGAGCGCGGGCGAGCGCGCGCGTCCCTGGCACAGCATCACGATCAGCCATGATCCTGCCGCCCTGGAAGCCGAGTGGCGCAGCCTGGAAGCGTCTGCCTTGGTGACACCCTACCAGGCCTATGGCTGGATCAGGCCCTTCGTCGAGACGGTCGGGGCAGCCGATGCCACGGAATTCCGCTATGTGGCGCTGCGCGACGCGGCCGGGCGCACCCTGGCCATCCTGCCGCTGGCGCTGACACGGCGCAACGGCGTTCGCTTCGGCGAGTTCATCGGCGGCAAGCACGCCAATTACCATATGGGGCTTTATGCCCCCGATTTCGCAGCAGCCCTCGATGCGGCCGCGGCGCGTGCCCTGCTCGTCGAGATCGGCACGGCCATCGGCACACTCGACGGTTTCATCTTCGTCAACCAGCCAAGGGATTGGCAAGGCGTTCCCAACCCGCTCGCGCAGCTCGCCGCAGGACCGAGCCCAAGCGGAGCCTACAAACTGGCGCTGGAGCGTAGAGACTGCGAAGGCACCTTGCGGCGTTCGATGAGTTCGCATGCCCGCAAAAAGCTGAAGAACAAGCGCAACCGCTTCGCCAGCTTCGGCAACTCGGCCCTGCTCAAGGCCGAGACCCCGGAGGATATCGAGCGGGTCGTCGACGCTTTCCTGAACCAGAAGGCGGCGCGGTTTGCCAGCATGGGCATTCCAAACCCCTTTGCGGAGCCCGCCCTTCGCGACTTCCTGCGCCAGGGTGCGAGCCGTGACCGCGCCGGGACGCCTGTCCTCGAACTCTACGCGCTCAACCTCGACGGCCGCTGCGTCGCAACCTATGTCGGCGCGGAGCAGGGCCTGCGGTTCTCAGGCATGGCGACATCGTTCGAGATGGACAGCGAGCTCGCCAAGTCGAGCCCTGGCGAAATCCTGCTGGTCGACCTGATCAAACTGAAATGTCGCGCCGGAATCGAAGTCTTCGACCTTGGTGTCGGCGAAGCCCGCTACAAGACGACGGTCTGCGACGACCGGGACGAACTCGTCGATACTTTCCTGCCGCTGACGGCCAAGGGACATGCCTTTGTCCTGTTCAGCCGGGCCAAACGTGCCGCAAAACGCCGGATCAAGAGCTCTCCATTGGCACTGAAGCTGGCACAGCGCGCCTCGGGCTGGTTGAGCCGGAACCGGACACTCGTCGCAGACGACGACTAGAGCATGCTTTATGCTACAAAGTGGCAACGGTTTCTTGCATAACGCATGCTCTAAACTATGAGAGTCGATCACGTTTAGCACGGGCGCTACCGTGCCGCCTCGGCCGCCGGGATACGCTCCGGCTCAGGCCATCGCCGCATCATGCTCGCGGACGGAAAACGGGACGCCCACCGTCTCCTCGAGCTTATCGACGACGAGGGCCACCGGCGCCGTCGTCAAATCGGCAAGCCGGTAGGCAGCCTCCATGGCGTGCCCGTTACCGATGCTGCCCGCCATGACGAAGACGCCCTGCGCACGTCCGACCAGCGGCGCGAGCACGGCGCTTTCATCCCCTGAAGCCGCCGAGACCAGCACCCAGTCATAGGTCTCGCAGAGCGCATCGAGCGCCACCTCGACGATGTCCGGCGCGGCGAGAACCGCCCTGCGTCCTGCGCGCCCGGCACTGATGCGATGCAATCGCGAGCCGGGTTCGCGCATGATGATCTCGGAGAACTGTGCCTCGCCGGCGAGGAGCTCGGAGAACCCCAGCTCTTCCGGTTCGTCATCATCGCTGGCAAGGTCGACCAGCACGCAGCGCGAGTGCCTGGACAGCAGTTCCGCGAGATCCCGTGCCGACATCGCTTCGGGGCCGGCCCCGTCGAGCAGCACGGCCAGCGGTGCCATATCGGCGGGAGGCGCAGCAATCCGCTCCGAAAGCGCTGCGAGGGCCCCTTCGGGGTCGGCGGCGGCCAGTGGAACGCGGCCAACCCGGCCGGTATGGGTCAGCAGCCCCGCAATGCGCTCGCGGCGCTCGTCGCCGTCCGAAGGATGTTGCGCGGCACCAGCCCCGCCACCGCCGACCCAGCCCGGCGCGCGGCGCGGTCCATTCGAGCCGGGAGGTGACCCGGCAGTGCCGTTGAGGAGTTCACGCGAGACCACCATGGCGAGCGCGACGAGGAAGGTCGCGAGCGTCGCGACGAGAATGATCGGGATCTTCTTCGGGAAGGACGGTTCCGTGGGCTCGACGGCGCGCGAAATGATGCGTGCATCGGCCGGGCTGGCGTTCTGGGTGTCGCGCGCCACAGCCTCGCGATAGCGCTGCATGTATTGCTCGAGCTGGTCGCGCAGCGTGCGCGCCTCGCGCTCCAGCGCACGCAGCTGCACTTCCTTGTCGTTGGCGCTCGAGACATTCTTCTTCTGCCCTTCGAGGGCGGCCGTGAAGCTGTCGACACGCTGGCCGGAGATGCGCGCCTCGTTCTCGAGGGTGCGGACCGTGCGCTCGGCGGCGGCGCGAATCTGGCCTTCCAGATCGGCGAGCTGGGCGCTGAGCTCCTTGATACGCGGATGCCCGGGCAGGAGCGAACGCGACTCCAGTGCGATCTGGGCGCGCAGATTGACGCGCTGCTCGATCAGGCGGCGGACCAGTTCGTTATTGGCGACATCCGGAATCTCGAAGGTCCGCCCGCTTTTCATCGCGTCGCGAATGACGCTGGCCTTGGCCTGGGCCTCCGCCTGCTGACTGCGGGCACTGGAGAGCTGGGTCGAGAGGTCCGCCAATTGTTGTGCGGTGATGGTGGTGTTGTTCGTCCCGACGAGAAGCCCGTTGCGCGAGCGGAAGTCCTCGACCTTGCCTTCCGCCTCGGCGACGCGCTTGCGCAGGGGCTCGATCGTGGTCGAGAGCCAGGACGAAGCGCTACGCGCGGTATCCTGCTTCGCCGCCTCCAGCATCTCGAGGTAGACGCTCGCAATTTCGTTGGCTCCGCGCGCGGCCAGGGCCGGATCGCGCGACGTGAACTCGATCGCAACAATGCGGGAGCGCCCCACAGGGAAGACCAGCAGCCGGTCGTAGAACTGATCGAGCACGCGCTCTTCGGGCGAGCGATCAGCCGGGTGCGCACCGAGCCCGATCAGTACGCCGAGCCGCTTCAGGGCGCTCAGCGCGCCGGCGCCGGAATCGAATTCGGGATTGCCGACGAGCCCGATGCGCTTGATCGCCTCGCGGGCGAGATCACGCGACATGATGACCTGGACCTGGCTCTGGACGCCCTCGCTGTCGAATTGCTGGCTTGTGGCCTCAGCCCCGCCCTGCCCCGGACGGGTATAGAAGCTGTCCCGATTCTCGAGCAGGAGCCGCGCCTCGCCCGTATAGCGCGGCGTGACCAGATTGACGGCGACAAAGGAGAGACCGAGCGCCAGCACGGTGGGGCCGAGCACCCAGAGCTTGCGCCGCTTGATGGCGGCCCAGAGAGCGGACAGATCGAGCATGTCGCCCCGGCTCTCGCCGGCATCCCGCATTCCGTCATCGGATCGAGAGGTCATGACTCACCTATTCACGCAAAACTCGCGCGCCCAGCACAGGACGCAGGGTCAATCAAAGCTGATTAAGGTTATTGGCGAGTTAAGACGCGGGCGGCGCCTCCCCCAAGGAGGTCGCGGTCAGTCTTTGTTAACCATAGCAATCCTAACGTGACCGTCGAATTTGGATGGACTGAATATGCGATGAGTCGATCACTCGCCCCACTTGCCTTGGCGGCCGCACTGGCGGCGAGCGCCTGTGCGCCGCGCTACGCAGCGCAGGACTTCGCGATCGTCGACGTCAATGTGCCCTATCGACTCGCCAGCGGCGACCGGCTGCGCGTGATTGTCTTCGGTCAGGACAATTTGTCGAACATCTACGCCGTCGACGGCTCCGGGCGGATCTCCATGCCGCTGATCGGCCCGGTCGAGGCCCAGGGACGCACGACCCGGCAGCTCGAGCAGGCCATCGAGGGCCGGCTGCGCGGTGGCTTCCTGCGCGAGCCAAAGGTCTCGGTAGAAGTCGATACCTACCGCCCGTTCTTCGTCCTGGGCGAAGTCACCAATTCCGGCCAGTTCCCCTTCGTCAACGGCATGACAGTACAGACCGCTGTCGCTATCGCAGGGGGGTTCACCCCGCGCGGCCAGCGCAACTATGCCGAGGTCACGCGCCAGATCGACGGTCAGCTCGTCACCGGGACCGTGCCGATCACCTATCAGGTGCAGCCGGGCGACACGATCGTCATCAAGGAACGCTGGTTCTGAGCGTAAACGAGGTGACGGCCATGGCGGACGCCCCCGGCCTGAGGCCGCTGCGCATCCTGCACGTCTTTCGGGCGCCGCTGGGCGGGCTGTTCCGGCATGTCCTCGATCTTGCCCGCGGGCAGGTGGAGTGCGGGCATCAGGTCGGCATCTTCTGCGATTCGAATACCGGCAGCGCACGTGCCGATCAGGTCTTCGCCGAGCTTGGCCCCGATCTCGCGCTTGGCGTCACGCGCGTACCGATGTCGCGCTACCCCAGCCTCACCGACGCCAAGGCGCAAATGGCGGCGATCTCGACGCGGGGACGCCTCTCCCCCGATGTCGTGCACGCCCATGGCTCGAAGGGCGGCGTCTATGCGCGCCTGCCTGCACTGGTTTCACCGCAGCGCCGGTACATCACCGCCTATACGCCGCATGGCGGCAGCTTCAACTACAAGCCCGGCGGCACCGAGCATCGCATCTACATGTCGGTCGAACGGCTGCTGGAGCGGGCGACCGATATGTTCTGCTTCGAGAGCGCCTTCATTGCGGGGCGGTTCGAAGCCTATATCGGCCATAAGCCGCGCAGCGATTACCGGATTGTCCTGAACGGCATTTCGGAAGCCGAGTTCGCGCCGATCGACCATGCCAAGGCAACGTTCGACCTTGTCTATCTCGGAGAACTGCGCTCGGCGAAGGGGGTCGACACGCTGATCGACGCCCTCGCGCTGCTGAAGCGCCGCGACGGCATCGAACCGCGCATCCTGATCGTGGGATCGGGCCCTGACGAGGCCGTGCTGCGCCAGATGACGTTCGACCGCGGCGTCGGCAGTCAATGCGTGTTCGAACCGCCAGGCCCGATCCGCGCCGCGCTGGCGCAAGCCCATGTCATGGTCATCCCGTCGCGGGCGGAATCGCTGCCCTATGTCATCCTCGAAGCGGCAGCGGCAGCCCAGCCGCTGATCTCGACGAATGTCGGCGGCATCAGGGAGATCTACGGCCCGGATCACGCGAACCGCCTGATACCGGCCGATGACCCGGCAATCCTGGCCGGCAGCATTCGTTCGATCCTGGCCATGCCCGAGGCCGAAAGACGCGCGCAGGCCACCGATCTGGCCAAACATGTCCGCCAGAATTTCTGCCTCAACGCGATGATCGACGGCGTGCTTGCGGCGTACCGCGTCGCGCTGGCGCGACGCGGTATCGGCTAGAGAGCATGCTGCGAAAAAGTGGCAACGGTTTTTCGCATCAAGCATGCTCTAAACTATGAGAGTAGCATCGGCCCGAAAGGTGGATTGCGGGTTTCGGGACAGCTGGTGCAAACACTGATCACCAGCCGCGGCCGCCCTACAGGAACTTCAGGGCGGCGACGCCCGCGATGACCAGCGCCATGCCGAGCCAGCCGGACAGATAGATCCGCTGCCCGAAGGCCAGGGCGCCAACGATGGCCGTGATCACCAGCCCCGCTCCGCCCCAGACCGCATAGGCGACCGAGAGGTCCATGCCGCGTATGGCCTGTGCCAGGGCCGCGAAGGCCCCGACGACGAGGATCATCCCGACGGCGCCAAGCAATCGTCGCCTCATGCCGTCCGACAGCTTGAGCAGATAGGTACCGAGGACTTCGAGAAGGACCGCAAGCCCGAGCCAGGCAAAGGCCAGCGATTGCGGCTGAAGAAGCATGGTCACGCCAGCCTCCCCTGCTTACCCTCCTCGACGCCGTGCCCGACACCGCGCTCGAGCAGCACGATACCGGCGATGATGGCCGCAAGCGCCAGCAGGCGCTCAGGCGTCAGATGCTCGCCGAAGAGAAGGTGGCCGGCGGCGGCGATGCCGACGATGCCGAGCCCCTCCCAGACGGCATAGGCAACCGCCATGGGGATGACACGCAGCGCCACGCTGAGCAGCGCGAAGGACAATCCGATCAGAACGAGCGGCAGAACCGTGATGAGCCACGGCTCGGCGACGACCGACTTCAACGCGGCCGTCGCGACAATCTCGACAGCAATCGCTGCGAGCAGAACCAACCAATGAAAAGACATGATGCACACGGGCGAAGCCGGCGCTTACCGTCGGGAAGCGACGTTAGGCAGCTAAGCAAAGTTGGAGTTTTTACGAACGAGTTTCGAAGACGAAGCCCTGGCAGATCGAACTGCGGGGGTTGCACAGCGACTTGCCCAATTGCCTGGATTGGCAACCGCGGGCATCGCTCAGAAATGTGCTTCTCAGACACTCATCGCGAATGGATATGCCCGTTTTAATGCTTTTTGTCAACCAACATCAACTTTATGGGCCAGAAACGACTGCTTTTCGATGCAAAATCGGAAGAAATGGGAGTGAGCTAATTCCTTGGCCGGACGAGAGAAAATCAACTTTCTTTGCATCGGGTTTGGGAAGCCACCTGCAGGGGGATAAATTGGCCTGCTCGCGATGGCCCCGGATGCCGTAGAGTCGCATTGATGCCTGCAAGGCAGCGAAGCCTCGGATTAAGCCTTCCGAGAGCATTTTGAGCTAATCGCAAGCCGGGACCGGGAGGTGTGAGTATTGCTCCGGTCTGAGTAGAGGTAGCGTGTGATGGGCACTTTCGATGTGCGTGACCTGATGAAGGCCGACGCGGCCGGAGCATCGGATCCAGCTGGCGGGAGCAAGACGGGTTCGACCCGCGCTTTCCATCCCCTGGCCGAACGCATCGCGGCGATGCCGGTCAAGCCGACCCTCTCCCCGGTGCTGATCGAAGGCCTGGTCCGCCTGTTCGATGTCCTCGTCATCGTCAGCTTGGCGGGGCTGGTCTACTGGCTCTATGTCGCGGGCACCACCAGAAGCACCCTGCTCTATCAGACCACCGTGCTCCTGGTGAGCGTTGGCGCGCTTGCCGCCTTCCAGGCGCTGCATCTCTATCATATCGGCGCTCTGCGCCATTTCGTCCCGACCGCCGCCCGCCTGGTCGCGGGCTGGACCATGCTGTTCCTGATCGCACTCGCCGCTTTCTTCTTCATGAAGGTCGGGAGCCAGTTTTCCCGTGTCTGGCTCGCAGGCTTCTATGGTGGCGGCCTCGCAGCCCTGCTCGGCGAGCGCCTGCTCGTGACGCTGGCCGTGCGCCGGCTGACCCGCACGGGACGGCTCGAGCGCCGCACCGCCATCGTTGGCGGCGGCGCTGCCGGCGAAGCGCTGATCAAGGCACTCGAGGCGGAAAAGGACTCGGGACTGCAGATTTGCGGTGTCTTCGACGATCGCAACGACGATCGCTCGCCCGATCTCGTCGCCGGCTATCCGAAGCTCGGCACCATCGACGACCTTGTCGAGTTCGCCCGCCGCACCAAGCTCGACCTGGTGATCTTCACCCTGCCGATCTCGGCGGAGGGGCGCATCCTGCAGATGCTGCGCAAGCTCTGGGTTCTGCCGATCGACATCCGCCTTTCCGCCCATATGTCGAAGCTGCGGCTGCGGCCGCGCTCCTATTCCTATATCGGCGCGGTGCCCGTGCTCGATGTGTTCGACCGGCCGATTGCGGATTGGGACATCGTGGTGAAATGGCTGTTCGACAAGATCGTCGGCACCCTGGCCCTGATCGCCCTCTCCCCGGTGCTGCTGATCACGGCGATTGCGGTGAAGCTCGATTCGAAGGGGCCGGTCCTGTTCCGGCAGAAGCGCTACGGCTTCAACAACGAGCAGATCGAAGTCCTCAAATTTCGCTCGCTCTATCACGAGATGCAGGACGCTACCGCCCGCAAGCTGGTGACCAAGGATGATCCGCGCGTCACCCGTGTCGGCCGCTTCATCCGCAAGACCTCGATCGACGAGTTGCCGCAGCTCTTCAACGTGGTGTTCAAGGGCAATCTTTCGCTGGTCGGGCCGCGCCCGCATGTCGTCCACGGCAAGGCCGACAACCGCGCCTATGAGCAGGTGGTCGACGGCTATTTCGCTCGCCACAGGGTCAAGCCGGGCATCACCGGCTGGGCCCAGATCCATGGCTGGCGCGGCGAGACCGATACCGAGGACAAGATTCAGCGCCGCGTCGAGCACGACCTCTACTACATCGAAAACTGGTCGGTGATGCTCGACCTCTACATCCTGTACAAGACGCCGATCTCGTTGCTGACCAAGTCCGAGAACGCCTATTGAGCGCGCTCGCCGACGGCGCGGGGCATGATGGCGGCCGCGGCAGCCTCAGGGTTTCCCTTGCCTCGATCAAGCGAGGGACACTCTGGCTGCTGACGGCCTCCAGCGGCTTCGCGCTGATCGAACCGTCCCCCTATGAGTTCTTCTTCCTGCTCACGCTGTTCGTCTTCGCGCTGACAGGCATCCGCTTCTCGCAAAAGCTGCTGCCAATGGTCGTGCTGCTGCTGCTCTACAATATCGGCGGCATCTTCTCGCTGATCCCCTGGATGGACGAGGCGCCCTCGGTGCGCTTCACAGCCGTCTCGGTCTACCTGATGATTACCGCGATCTTCCTCGCGGCCATCATGGCGGAAGACCCGCTCGGCCGGTTGGAGACGCTGCGCAAGGGTTATCTCTTCTCCGCCTGGTGCGCGAGCCTTGCCGGCATCCTCGGCTATTTCAATATTGGCGGCCTCTCCGACGTCTTCGCCTATGCCGGCCGCGCTTCCGGGACGTTCAAGGACCCCAATGTGCTCGGCCCCTTCCTCGTGGTGCCCATCACTTATGCGCTGCAGCATATCCTGATCGGGCGCCTGGGCCTGATACGCGGCTTCCTGGTGATGAGCGTGCCGCTGATGGCCGTGCTGCTCGCCTTTTCGCGCGGTGCCTGGGGCAATCTGGCCGGCTCGGCCCTGATGATGGTCGGGCTGATGTTCCTGACTGCGCCCGACGCGTCACGCCGCGCCCGCATCGTGGCGCTGACCCTCGCTGCCCTTGGGGGCATCCTCGCGGCATTGCTGATCGCGCTCTCCTTCGAGAGCATCCGCGACATCTTCGAGATTCGCGCCAGCCTCAACCAGAGCTATGATCAGGGCGTCACCGGGCGGTTCGGCAGCCAGCTCCGCTCGCTTCCGCTCCTTCTCGATGCGCCGAACGGGCTCGGCCCGCTGCGCTTCCGCTGGCATTTCCCGGAAGATCCCCACAACGTCTACATCAATGCCTTCGCCTCCTATGGCTGGCTCGGTGGCATCGCCTATCTCGGCCTGATCGTCACCACCTGCTATGTCGGCTGGCGCCTCGTCTTCACCCGCTCGCCCTGGCAGAACCACGCGATCGTGCTGTGGTCGGTCCTGTTCATCACCATCCTGCAGGGCGTCCAGATCGACACCGACCACTGGCGGCATTTCTACCTGCTGCTCGGGCTGGTCTGGGGCCTGGCAGCGCTCAGCCCTGACCGGGCTGCCCTTCGGCCCGCGCGCGGACAGGCGCCCGCGGATCCGGCTCAGATCATCAGACCGGATTCGTATCCGGCCCGATGATCTAACCTTTCCGTGTTTGCATCGGCTTTGCCCCGAAAACCGCAATCCACTTTTCGGGCCGGTGCCTTAGACAGCCGGTGCCTTAGACCGGCGCCTTGCGGACCAGCACGTAGTCGTAGGTCGTCACCAGATCCCATCCGACCTTCGCAGCCAGCAGATTGAAGGCATGGTCGATCTCGCGCAGCCCCGGCAGGCGCTCGAAATAGCCGTGTCCCCAGAAGCGCTGAATGTGAATATTGCGGAAACCGGCCCGGTTGAGCATCGGCGTCAGCTGCGTGCGGCTGCCGCGGCACCAGTCGTAATGGGTCGGGAATTTTGGATCGCCGCCACCCTCTCGGCGCGCCGGAAACAGCGCATGCAGGATTGCGCGCGAGGCTGCCTCCGGCAGGATGTGGTTCAGCGCGAAGACCGGCGTCCAGAGTGTCGGGAAGAAGGCCAGCGCCACCCCGCCCGGAGCCAGCAGCGCATGGATGTTCGTCCAGGCCCGCTCCACGTCGCGGATATGTTCGAAGACCATGCGCGAGACCATCAGGTCGTAGCCGCCGCGCTCGACATCCGGTTCGGACAGATCCCCTGCAATGTCGAAACGCGCCGTCCGGAGGCCGGGCGCCGACAAGGCCAACTCGCCCGCGTCGATATCGTTGACGACAAGGTCCAGTCCGTGACTGGCGGCTTCGGCGGCAGAGAACAGCGGGTCGCGGCCGCCGCCGATCTCGCAGATCCGCCTCAGGCCGAACTGTCGGGTCAAAGCGAGAATCGTCCGCTCGTAATTCTCCCAGGCCCAGCGCGAATGCCAATTTGGCTGCAACTCGGCGAAGAAGGCTTCGAGAGTACGGTCCGGACGCTTCGCCGCCCTGGCGGCTATTCCGTGAGCGCCCAACGCAACCGCCACCGCCATGTCACCCTCCACCGGTCGATCTGAAGGGAGGATGTGGACGGACGGCACCGCCCGCAATCTTTTGCTTAACATGCGGTTAATATTGATGGTTTCGAAGCCGGGTGCGATCGCCATGGAGCCATGGCGCGCAGGCAGCGCCGGCCATGATCCCCCTGGCGCTTGTTTCCGACGCGCACCCAACCGCAAGCAGGAGTGCCCGCTCGCCCCGTAATCCAGGGCATGGCGGCGAGACATTGGCCGCGAGATATGGCGGCAATTCAACGCTTCAGAAAAACCCTGCGAAGAGTGTGCCCAAGCGCGTTGCATCCGCGCGCCCGCCCCTCTATAAGCCGCCCTGTCGGAGCGTAGCGCAGCCCGGTTAGCGCACTTGTCTGGGGGACAAGGGGTCGGAGGTTCGAATCCTCTCGCTCCGACCATAAAATCTCAAGGAATCATTGAGTTAGCGGGCGGCCTGCAAATGCCGCGGCGCTGTTTTTGCGTTGGGGCGCCCTTGGCCTGCATCAACGCGATTCTTGCCTTGCCAGCGCAAGGGCCAATCGTCAGCCGCCGCTGCGGCGGGAACTGCCGGGGCCCTACCGGTATGCCGTTCTCAGCTGGGTTTCGATCGAGCGCGGCATGACGGGAATCAAGTGACCCGCGGATGTTCCAGCCTTGCCGAATTTCATCGCCGCACACCCGCCTCTGAAGCAATCGCGCCCTCAGCTCCCCTCAAGCGGCCGAAACGCTCCCAGTTGCGGGGCATCGGCTCGCCAAAAATGCGAGCCAGCATCATGCGGCCGACCTCCGCAGAATAGTGAGCCTGGTCGCCCATCCAATAACTCGGATCGTCCGAGAGCCAGTCGGAGCCTGTGAAATCCCAGAGCGGCGTGACACGCGCAACCTGATCAAGCGCTTGCGAGAGATCCTTCGGCAAGTAGCGGCTCTCGACGGCACGATGGAGCGGACTGACAGCCACAATGAGCTTGGTGCCGCTTTGCTGCGAAAGCGCAGCGATGCGCTGCAGAAGCCGCAACTGCTCTGCGAAATACGTGCGCTGTTCGAACGGCCTGTTGTAGTCGCTTCCGGCCTGCGAGCCGCGCCCCGCCAAGTGGCTCAACGATGCCAGACGGACGAACGCCAGTTTCACCTTATCGAGGACCGAAGGGTCCTTGCGATCTCTCTCCTCGATCGCGGCCCGGGCCTCGCGCAGGATACGCTGCCAGCTCCTGACCTGCATGGCGGTCAAATTGCGCCACCAGAAATAGACGCCGCTTTCGCCGCTCAGGGCCTGAGGCAGCAAGGTCTCGATATAGCGGTTGGTCGCCGGGGGATCTCCGAAGGTGTCGATATCGAGGAGCAGGAACACTGTCCGCAACCGCTGTCCTCGTTTCGCCTTGTCGGCGAGGACGTATTCGAGCGCGGGCAGGAAGTCCGGCAGCATGCCGCGTGTGACGGAGAAGCTCGCGAAGGTTACCCCGTCCATGCGGCGGGACAGCTCCGCCGGCGAAGTGGCCTGGGCGCGAGAAGAGCCGAACAGCAAGCCCTCGAAACTGTCCGGTGCAGCGTCATAGGCAGCAAGATTCCGGTAGTGGTAATTGAGGTTGGGCGTACGCGGGAGGATGTTCGTGCCGAACACGCCCTGCGGGTCGATCAGGACATTCGCAGCGATGACGCTGATAAAGAGCGCCGCTGCACCCAGGATCAGCACCAGCGCATATGTCCGCGGGTTCATCCCGGACACCGCAGAAACCGGCTTTTCCTTACGCCAGAGCATCGGGCAAGCTTGGCTGGAGCTCGGCAAGGCGCCCGTCGAGGAAAAGGCTGCGGGCAAGGCCGCGTTGGATCTTGCCACTCGTGGTCTTCGGCAGGTTGCCGGGGCGGATCAGCACGATCTCCTGGATGGCAAGCTCGTGTTCGGTCGCGACCGCCTCACGGATCGTGTCCTCGATGTCATCAATGGAGACATGGCGAATCTGCGTCCGCTCGATTTCCTGCACCACAACGAGACGTCCCTCGCCATCCTCGTCCAGGATCGAGAAGGCGGCGCCGCCGTGCCGGCGCAAGGCCGGATGGCTCGCCTGAACCGTGTCCTCGAGGTCCTGCGGATAATGGTTGATGCCGCGAAGGATGATCACGTCCTTGATGCGCCCGGTGATGAAGAGTTCGCCCGTGTCATCGAGAAATCCGAGATCACCGGTGCGAAGCCAGCGCTCCTCGGCCTCGCCCTCGATGCGCGGCCAGAAGGTCGCGGTGGTGGCCTTGGGGTTTTGCCAATAGCCCTGGGTGACATTCGGCCCGGAAATCCAGATCTCGCCGACATGACCCGTTTGAAGGCGGCGGCATGTTTGCGGATCGACGATCGCGAGCCTTTCACCGACGAGGGCCTTGCCGCAGCCCGCGACGAACTGCGCATCCTCTTCGCTCGATGGTGCGGCTGCGCGATAGCGTTGCAGCGCCTGCCGGCTCACCCGACGCTTTACGAGCCCCCGTCCCCGCCCGCCGCCGGAGGCGAGAAGCGTCGCCTCCGCGAGCCCATAAGCCGGGGAGCACGCTCTCGGATCGAAGCCAAGGGGCGCAAATGTCTCGATGAAGCGCTCCATCGTATCCGCGCGCACCGGCTCGGCGCCGTTGAGCGCAATTTTCCAGCCGGATAGATCGATCCCCGCCATCTGGTCGGGGCGGAAGCGATCGACGCAAAGATCGAAGGCGAAGTTCGGCGCCGTTGCGAACTCGGCGCGATAGTCGCTGATGGCGCGCAGCCAGTTCAATGGGCGCTGCATGAAACTCGCCGGCGCCATGAGCACGCAAAGGGAGCCGACATAGAGCGTCTGAAGCACGTTCAGGATAAGGCCCATGTCGTGATAGAGCGGCACCCAGCTCACATAAGTGGTCGCGCGTGTGTTGCCGTATACGAGCCGGATCATCTCGCAATTGGCGAGAAGGTTGCCATGGCTCACCATCACGCCCTTGGGGTCCGACGTCGAGCCCGAGGTGTATTGCAGGAAAGCCAGATCCTGAAGGCCGGGCTCCGGGAACAGGATTCCCGCAGGCGCCTCGGCCTCTTTCGTGGCGTCTACGGCCATGAAATCGAGCGCGGGTGCCTGGAGACGCTCTGCGAGATCGCTTCGCGTCGCCTGCAGTGCTGGACTCGTCAATGCGATTCGCGGCGTGCAGTCGGCGACAATGCTGGCGCTTGAATTGCGGGCGCCCAGGCGCCGCGGCGGCATCATCGGTACAGCGATCGTGCCGGCGATGAGGCAGCCGAAGAAGGCGACAAGGAAATCGAGCCCGGGCGGGAACATCAGAAGCGCGCGCTCGCCGCCCAGGCCGCGGCCCAGTAGCTCTGCCGCAAGCGCGCTGGCGCGGCGCTCGAGCTCGGAGAAGGTCAGGGATGCCTCTTCGCCGCCACGATCTGACAGAAAGACATAGGCTCGCTCGTCCGGCTGCTCCGCCGCGCGCGCGCGCAGCAGCTCGACCATCGAGTTGTACCTGGTCTTGAGGACCGCCGGGCTGTCTTGAAATGTTGGGACTTGGTTCAATCCCGTTCTCCCGCGAGGTGACGGGCGAGCGTTGCGATGGTGGGGTATTCGAAGGCCAGTTCAGGGGCGAGTTCGCGCCCGAGCCATTCTTCGAGTTCGGCCACGAGGTAGACCGCCATTGCGGAATCGACGCCAAGGCGCGTGAACTTGGCCTGCGGATCGATTTTTCCCTCAGGGCGTCGCAGGGCCTTGGCGAGATGCGCCACGCACCACCCGGTGATTTCGGCTTCGCCCTTGTCAATTGCCATAAAACGCCACGCTCCCCAGCCGATCGTCAGAATTGGTAATAGAGGAATTCGCTCACCTGCCCGAGCCGGAAGAACACCTCGCCGAAGAGCAGGAAGGCAGCGCAGAGGGCGATGAGCGAGGGGCGCCAGGCGAGTACGCCGACGTTTCTTCGCCAAGCTGACTGAGCGTCGCCTTCGCGATAGCCGGTGATCTCCATCGGATCCGGCAGCAACAAGGCGATGGCTAGCGCCAGCAGGGTCAGCGCGGTCCCGGTGACCGACCAGGTGCTGCCGAGCCAGGTGCGGATGAAGGCCTCCGATATCCAGCCCTGGCGTATCGCCCACCAGTCGTGCTGCAGCGTGAGTGCCTCAGCGATCGGCGGCTGGCCCATGCCTCCCATCGCAGCGAGAAGGTGCCGCGAGGTTTCGATGTCCGCTGCGCGAAAGAGGACGGAGCCCACGACAAAGGCCGTGAAGGTCAGCGCCCAACCGACGAACCGGCCTGCCCGTGTCGGCTCATCCCGCTCGGGCACGATCCGCTGCCAGATCGTGTTGATGGTGAGAAGGCAGCCGTGATAGGCGCCCCACACCACGAATGTCCACCCGGCTCCGTGCCAGAGCCCGGCCAGGGTCATGGTGATCATCACCGCGATGGCGCGCCACCATCCCATCGGGCGGCCGAAGGTCAGAGGCCCATAAACATAGTCCCGCAGCCACTGCGAAAGGGTGATGTGCCACCGCCGCCAGAAGTCCAGGATGCTGGTCGCGCGTAGCGGTGCGGCGAAATTCACGGGCAGGCGGAAATTGAACAGCAGCCCGAGACCGATCGCCATCTCGGAATAGCCGGAAAAATCGAAGTAGATCTGGGCCGAGAACGCCAAGGCCCCGCCCCATGCGGCAAGGGCGGTGACGGGATCGCCCCTGGCTGCAGCATCGAAGACGGCGCCGACATGCGGCGAAAGCGAATCGGCGATCAGCACCTTCTTGGCGAGGCCGAAAATGAAAATCGTCAGCCCCAGGGCAACGTTCGACCAATCGAGCCGGAAGCGCGCATCATCGCCGAGCTGCCTCCCGAAGCTGTTCCAGCGCACGATGGGGCCCGCGATCAGGTGCGGGAAGAAGGCGACGAAAAACGCGTAGCGGCTGAAATCAAGCGGGATCTTGCGGCGGTAGACGTCGACCAAAAAGGCGATCTGCACAAAGGTCGTGAACGAGAGCGCGAGCGGTACGACCGGAGGCGCGGCCTTATAGGAATAGACGATCGAGAGCAGGAAATCAGCGTATTTCCAGTAGCATAGTACCAAGATGTTACTGACGATGCCGAGGACCAGCAGCCGCTTCGCCGCCGGTTTCTCGGCCGCTGCGATCAGCCGTGCGAACCAGAAATTCGCGACGATCGACGCCACGGGCAACAGCACGTAAGGCGGATTCCACCATGCATAGAAGACGAGCGATGACAGCGTCGTGCCGAGGATCGCAGCCGGCGCGCTTACGCGCGCAAGTGCGAAGTGCACGAGCACGGCAAGAGGAAGAAAGACGAAGATGAACTCGGTAGAATTGAAGAGCATCGGGCGTGCCATAGAGCCGTGCGAGGCTACAGACATACAGCCGGGGTGCACGCGCGCAACACGGGCCAGGGCTTGTGCTCCATTAGCCGGCCTTATGTGTGAAATATGTCACCGATACTGTAGCTTCTGCGCAGCCTCAGCCGTCGGCCATTGGGCAAGCTGCACGGCAGCAGCCTGGGAGTTTCAGTAAAGGTCAAGCTTTGCCAGTCACCTGCGTGGAGTTTGAGAATCGCGACGGGCATCAAGCCCGGCAGGCGTTCGGGCGCGTGAACCGCGTCTGGCCTTTGGGCCTTCGGCTGCGCTACCAGCCGACTTTGATACCGAGCCTGCCGTCTACGAGCGGCCATTCAGTCCGATCTGGTAGCCGGCGGCGGGACAGGGAGGATGATCGCCCGCATAATCGCCTCGAGCGCGCCGCGATCGATCCAGCCTTTCGTCACACGGCCGCCGCCGATCGCAAGGAGGATCTGGAGCATGATGCGCCGGGCCTGAAATCGACCATGCTGATTTCCATGATCTTGCTTGTGATGAACGGATTCAGCGGCCGGCGGAGGCGGCCCCGATCGCGGTGTAAGCGGCCGCGGCGCTGACCGCGGGTCCGCCACTGCGACACTGGTTCCGCTCGATACAGCCGCCGCCATTTCTCTTACTGCCGTCTTTTCCTTGGTGCCCCAGGCTTGGCCGGGCTCTGCGCGGCAACCGGGTCGCTTGCGGGGAAGGTGTCCTTCAACGCCTTGTCGAGCTGCTGCTCCGGCGTGTTTTCACGCTCGGCCGTGTGCTCACGCATTGCCATGCCTCTACCGTAGCTGAAGCCGCTAGACGGGTTAACGCCAGCGAAACGCCTACGTTCCCAAGCCGTGCGGGCTGCTCCGGATCCCGGGCGGGAATAGCGAGACGACCGATCCAAGACACGTTTGGTCGCCGCCCGCCAATCCTGATGTGACACCTCGTTGCGGCGCCGCGTCAGAACCAGCCAGGCGCTTGCGGCAGCATCGGTTTCAACGCCGGCGTCAGGCCAGGCGCACGGAGATGCCACCGTCCACGAGCATCGGGCTTCCCGTCACGAAGCTGGACCGGTCCGACAACAGGAAGAGGGCTGCCTGGGCAATCTCCTCTGAGTTCGCCATGCGCTTCATCGGATGCAGATTGGCGACGAAATCCAGGATGGCCGGCTGTCCTGCACCACCCGCTGGCGTGATGGTGCCGCCCGGCAGGAGCGCATTGACGCGGATGCCGTCCCCGGCGTGGTCGGCGGCCAGTGACTGCATCAGGCCGATCATGCCGGCCTTGGACGCGGCATAGGCCGCCATGCCCGGCAGCCCGCCATTGCTGAAGCCGACGAAGGAGGATGTGAAGACGATCGAGCCCTGCCTGTGCTCCTTCATGACTGGGATCTGGGCTTTCGCGGCCAGGAATGCGCTTGTCAGATTGACCGCAATGACATCGTTCCAGTTTGCGATCCCCATCTCGGCGACGGGCACCATGTCGCCTACGATGCCGGCGTTGTTGAAGGCGCCGTCCAGGTGACCGAACTCCCTGAGGGCGAGAGCGACGAGAGCGCTGGCGTAGCCCTCGTCCCTGACGTCGCCGGCCAAAAACACGGCCCTGCCATGGTTTTCCCGGATCTGCGCTGCCAAGGCTTCCAACTCGGCCGTGCGGCGGGCTCCGAGAACCAGCTTCGCTCCTTCGGCTGCAAACAACAGAGCCGCCGCGGCGCCGATTCCGCTGCTCGCCCCCGTGATGATGATCGACTTGTCTTCCAGTTCCACGGCTTGCTCCTCTGGCGGTGACGCCAGGGCGAACTAGCGATTGGCCGGGCGGTGCAGCCACCCGTTTCCTGTGCAAGCGCTCCGCCACGCCACGCCACGGCGGCAAGGCAAGGCAACTCAGTTCCAACCGACCCCGGCAGGGCGCCCAAGCCCTACATGACGACGTTCCGAGAACCGGAACTCACGCCGATCTCCGGGCGATACCCCGTCACGGGAACGTGGAGACCGGGAACATGTCTCCGGAGGCGCCGTTGTTCCGTCAGCTGTGAATTCGGATATTTGCAGAGGAAAACGCCATGGAAACGGAAACTGAAAGACGGGCCGAAAGACAATCGGCAACCCGGGGCGGCGATCCGATCCCCCCAATCCGCGCCGACGATCACTCCACCGCCGATCCGGCGCAGGAAACGCCGGTCGAAGCCCGGCAGGGCTTTCTTGACCGTCCGGTTCTGAAGGTTCTGATCGCAGGGCTCGTCCTCGCAGCCTTGGCCTGGATTGCCGTTGGACTGTTGGTCTACTGACCTTGGCCCCGCAGATGTCTCTGGGCAGCGGGGCTCCCATAACGGAGTGCCTGCCAAGCGAAGACCTGCCAAGCGGGACCTGACAAGCGGGACCTGGCAAGCGGGACCTGCCAACGCGTCACCTGGTCCGATCCGGAAGACAGAAGCCCGGCGCCCCATTCGGAGAGCCGGGCCAAGTTTGGGGTCAATCACTCGCACTGAATTACGCACGGTGAATGCTTTGGTTCCGATGCCACGTACAAGGTAAGCGCATTCCGATCGACGATCCACGATCCGCGCTCCGGCGGCGAAGTCGCGATCACGTGATGAAGCTCGATCCCGCTGTGATCTCGTCCTGCGGCAATGGCGTCGTATTTTGGGCTTATTGAAATTGGCCGAGGGGGCAACATCGTCTCACCTTCATGATGAGGTGCAGTCATGACCTATGTACTCCGTCTTTCAGTAGCTGCCCTTGTGCTTCTGCCGCTCGCGGGATGCATGGAACAACAGGCGAGCAGGCCGATGCTCCGCCCCACGACCACATCCTCCATAGCAACATGGCAGTATAAACCTGCTCCAGATTCAGTGAAGCTGATGGAGGATCGCACGTTCTGACGGCGTGATCACGGAGCGAGCGTCACCAGGACTGGTGAGGCGATTGGTCCGGAACAGCGTTTCCTCGCGAAGTTCCGCGGTCGCCGGATCGTCGTCGCCCAGGCCGGGCGTGTTCTCACCGCGAGACGTTTCACCCGCATCGCTCGCGCCATGGCGGCGTCTGGAAATCTTGCCGCCCAACCGGCAACGAGCCCGCTGCGCCTTTCGGCGCAGCGGGCGAAGTCCGGGTCTGTGAGTGAACCGTGTTCCGTGCGGCCCGGCTTTGGCTCCACAGCACCTGTGCCGGGTGTGGCGGGCGTTGCAAGATCCGCCCGCGCGTCATCAGCGCTGCGTGAAGAATGTCAGCAGGACCTTGCCCCTCTCGCCGATCAGGCACAGGAACCGCCGCGGCTTGTCCGTGCGGTCGGTGCGCAGATAAGCTTCGCCCATGATGATGCGCGTGATCGGCGTATCTCCGACCTTGGTTTCGGAGGTGGCGATCGTCGCCCCGTCCTCGTCGATGTAGATGTCCTTGATCTCCGGCTCCCGCGCCGAGATCGTATGGAGCGCCGTGGCCTTGCAGGCGGCGATCTCGGGTGAGGACGGATTTTCTGCCGGAGCAGTTTGGCTGGTCGCCGCGCCGGAGAGCAGCACCAGCGCAATCAGGCTGTAGAAAGTCGCTCGGATCATGATCGGCACTCTGTTGAGGTCGATGTTAAACGCATGATCCTTGCGCCGGTTCATCCTGGCGCCGGTTCAAAATGCCCGACGCCAAACGGCCCGCCCTCGCCAGCGCACCGTCTCGCAGCGCGATCCCCGGCCTCCGCAGGAGCGCTTGTTGACGGCGTCGATCACCGTCAGGAGGGCGTATCGCAGGCCAGATGGCCGCCGATTATTTGACTCGCATTCGCACAAGAACATAACTAGAACATTCGGAAGCTGCGGAGATTCACGCCATGAATGTCGACACCTTCATCATCCAGGAATTCGTCACCCGCCGGAAGAGGCTGGTGCCGGGCAACAAGACGCCGGCCAAGACCAAGCACCATGCTCTGCGCGATGCGCAGCGGCTCGCGGGGCGGGCGGAAGGCGTCGCCGTCATCCATGTCGTGGCCGATGACGAGACCAGCGAGCTCAGCTCGATTGAGGTTCTCGCCCGCCATGGCGCCATTCCCGAGGAGTTCGAGGAAGGCATCAGGGCCGCGTGACATTCCCCCAAAGGCCTGGCCCCCAAAGGCCTGGCCCCCAAAGGCCTGGCCCCAAGAGGTCTGGCCCCAAGAGGGTCTGGGCCTTAGGGCTTGGAAGACACCGGCCGTAGGTCTCTTCCCGCGCCGGCTGCGGCTGCGCCATGCTGATGGGCTCCGGCAGCCAGCGTTGACCATTATGCAACCTGTCTACGACGATCTGATCCTTCGAGCTCGCAGGGCCGGCGTGTTTCTCCGGCAATGTGGTCTCGATCACAGCGCAGAGATCGTCGACGAGATGATTGACGCGGTCACCGAACTCACAGGGACGGTCTCGCTTCTGATTGCCTTGAACGTCTCGCTTCAGACGGGAGAAGACAACGACGCGGGGCACGGCCTCCTGGAAGAGCCCGGCCCGTTTCCCAATCAAGACAGCTGACCGCCCTCTCCCTGGCCCCACCGGCGCCGAGCCGCGCGGAGTTTCCCCACATCCCCTGCGCCACCGGTCGCGGGAGCAAGGGTTTCAAGGCTGGAGATCGCGCGCGCCTGCGTCGAGCCAAAGCGGAGAGGTGATGCCTCAAGCGGCTCCATCTGCGATGTAGAAGCCGATCGCCGAGGCACATGCCAGTACGATCGATAGCTCGAGAATGCCCATTGTCGCCTCCGAGGTTGGCTCAGCTTCAACTGCGGCAGCACTGCCCAAGTTCCGCCCCAGCATCGCCTAAAATATGAAAGTCCGCTACCCCTTTGGGACGACATGCCTCTCACATCGTCACACGCAACGAAGTGACTGTCGCCGTGCCGCTTAGGAGAGAGGCAAGCAGATCCCGTTTGACCGGGATTGCTGGGAGCGCCGACGCGTCGAAACGAATGGCGCCGAAGATCTGGTCGAGCTCCCTGCCGAGGGCTTGGTCGAGGACGCCGGATTCGCGCTTTCCGACCGCTCCCGCCGCAACTCGCAGAGCCACCCTCACCTGTTCGCAGTGCGCCCGGAGTTCGGAGAGCGTGGCATTCGCCTCCTCTGCCGTCTCACGCGGCTCTTGCGCTGGTCAGGCCGGCAGCAGATCGTCCCCATCGCGTACGACATAAGGACCGATTGCCAAGTCAGACGAACCAGACGGCCTCGATCGCCGTGACTTCATGATGGCAACCATTGCCTCGGTTGGCGCGTCGGCTGCCCTTGCGGCCAATGCCAGCCCCGCACGAGCTCAGGCCGCTACAGCGCCGGCGGCCCGCTCGGCCCAGGTGGCGTCTCGCGGAACAGTCTTCACCGGAGACGTGATCGGCGGGAAAAAGGTCATCAGCGCGCTCGACCTCGACGACATCGAGCCCGGCAAACACCTCTTTTATTTCCAGGGCGTGCAGATGCCGACAGGGCAGCACTGGCATGTGTCCGTGATCGTCGCCAAGGGAGCGACGCCAGGCAAGCGCATCGCGCTGATCAGCGGTGTGCACGGCGACGAGATCAGCCCGATGCACATGATCCAGACCGTCATGGCCCAGCTCGACCCTGCCACGATGTCGGGCAGCGTCATGGCGGTTCTCGATGTGTCGCGTCCGGCCCTGGAAGGCATGGCGCGCAGGTGGCCCAATTCCGGACGAGGCATCGATCTCATCGACATCAATCGCGAATGGCCCGGCAACGAGAACGGCGCCAGCGCGCCCAGCCGGCATGCCGGCCTGTTGTTCAACAGGCTGTTCAGGCCGAACGCCGACTTCGCGATCGACTTTCACACCGGAACCACCGGGATGGATCTGACAGGGTTCCATCTCGCCCGAATGGAGTTGCCCGAGGTCCGGGCCATGGCTGAGCTCTATCCGATCGACCAGATATTCGACAATCGCGCCTATCCCACGCTGCTGGCAAACGCCCTGATCGACGCAGGCATCCCAGCCTTTACGCCGGAGATCGGGGCCGCGCGCATTCTCGACCACGGCCTGATTCCGCTCTTCGCCGAGGGCACGATGAATGTGCTGAAGCACCATGGCATCATCGCCGGTCCAATCGGGCGCACCGGCCGGGATTCAGGTGTGTTCCTCGCCAATAGCGGGCACACCATTCTTTCAACCCATGGCGGCTTCGTCGAGATTCTCGTGAAGCTGAAGGACAAGGTCAAGGTCGGGCAGAAGGTCGCCATCCAGCGCGATGCGTTCGGCGAGGTGGTCGCGGAATACACCTGCGATGTGGCGGGCGAGGTCTGCGGCCGTCGCACAGACGCCACGGCCGAGCCCGGTACACCGCTCGTATTCATCTTCTACAACAACGCATTGCCCGAAGAGCCGGTTGATTACTCCGAGTGAGTGCCGGCGGACCCATGAAGTCCGCTCCGGGCCGATTGGCTTGAAGCCCGCAGCCTTGGAGTGGGCCGTGAGGTGACGCAGGCATCGCTGGCCGCCGACGCTATGGCATGGCCTCGGCCCGTTCCGCCAGCCTGATCTCTTAGGTTGTGCCGCGTGACAAACTGCGACTGCCGCGTGTTGCAATGCGACTGCCGCGTGTTGCAATAACAACGCGATTCCATGAGCTCATCGCCGGTCCGCTCGGCGCACCGGCCGCGATGCGGGCATGTTCCACGCCAATGGCGGGCGCTCCATTCTTCGAGCCATGGCGACTTTGTCGCGGTTCTCGTCAGGCTGAAGGACAAGGTCGAAGCCGGACAGGGAGAATCGATCGGCAGCGGGTTCTGCCGGTTCAGTGTCCGGAGAAGACCAGTGTTTTAATGGGCAGAACCAGCGCCTGGATCCTCAGGAGCATTGCATGAACAAGCCCGACCGCATCGACCGCATGAAGAACGACCCTCCTGACGGCCCCGGTTTCCTTTGCCTGAATGACGTCATGATTGCTTGAATAGGCGTTGGCGATACAGCTGCTGCCTGGTGTCACCCCGTCGAGCCCATCGGGATAGAGCGGCTCGAGAAAAGTCAGGATCGTGCCGGCCCTCCCAGTCTGCTGAACATCGATCAGTTGCTCACCGCTGCGAATCTGCCCGGCTGCGATAAAGTCCTGCACCCCGGTCACGACCATCGGAATGACGGTCCACGGCTTCGACAGGCAGGTGGCTTCGGCAACCATGCCGACCTTCATGACCTGTGCCTCGATCTGCGAGAAGCCCGCCTGCAAGGAGAATCGCCCGGCCTCCTCGGGGATCAGAACGCCGCCGGGGCGAAGAAGCGGGTTGACGATGTCGCCGACACGGAGGACGAACTGTTCGACCCGCCCGGTCACGCCGGCTCTGATCACGGTCTTGTCGAGATCGACCTGGGCCTGGGCAAGGGCCGCCTCAGCACTTGCCTTCTCAGCCGGCAGCAGCGTCGAGATCCGTATCTGCGCCGTATCGCGCGCTGCGACAGCCGAATTCACGGCGGCCTCGCGCCCGGCAACGATGACCTGCAGGCGCTCGATCTCACGCTCCGCGACGACATTCGGGTTCCGCCGCATCAATTCCTGCTTGGTCCGCAATTCGTCCTGCGCCTGCTGGAGGTCACTTCTCACCTCCTGGATCTTGGATTCGTTCGAGGCGAGCTCCGACCGGGCGACAGAAAGCGCTGCCTCGGTCTCGACAATCTTGCGGCGGGCGGCCTCGGCTGCCGCTTCCTGCCTGCTGCTATCCAACCTGAAGATGGGGGCGCCTTTTTCAACCCTGCCGCTAACCCCTTCAACCCTTGGGCCGACCCCGACCCTCGCCCCGCTCCCGACATAGATTTCTGCGACCCTCCCATTGATCTCTGGAACAATCGGCACCGCCCTGAAGTACAAGGTCGCACTCGTGGTCGAAGGGTGATTGTAGAAGATCACCGTGATCAACCCGACAGTCAGCATCGCGCAGGCCGTGATGCCCCAGCGCAATTCGAACCAGACCGAATAGAGCGTGATCTCCTTGCCAATGCGCCGGCCCTGACCGTAACGGCGAAAGAGGTAGTCCGGCAGGATCGTCAGAAGCGAGCAGAACAGGAGCTCAAGCATGGGTCGGTTCCTTCCGGTGCCCAGGATGCTCCGGCTGAGGCTCGACCGGAATCTCCCGGGAATCGGACGGGTCAGGTGGCTCGGGTGATGAGGCAGTGCCGCGGCGGGGCGCCACGCCTGCAATTCGCTCGAGAGCGTGAGCCATGCGGCCGAAGAGACCGGAGAAGTCGGGCAAGTCGATCAGCGCCAGCAGAAGCCCAGCCACCCAGAATAGGTGGACATGCGTGAACAGCGCCAGAAGTCCAAGGACCGCGACAATCTCGAACTGGAGCTTTTGCGACTTGTGCGCCATCCGCTCCGGCAATGTGTGCAGACGGAAGAAGATGATGCCAACCGTCAGAACCGCGACGACGAGCAGCACCGCCATCGCGACCATGAGATAGTCGGTCTCTCCCGGTGCCGTGATGAATGCCGGCAAATGGTGCGGGGCAGCGGGATGAATGTTCGGCGACGACATGACTTCTACATCCGACCCCTGAGCGCTATCGCAACGGTATCCGTGTCAGGCGCGAAACGCCAGCGCGCGCTCCGGCGCCACTCGACTTGACCGTCTGGGTCTTGTCCCGGCCGTCATGCCGAATTCGAACCGACATTACCGCAGGTTGCTCGGTGCGGTGCCATGGGTGCGCTCCCATTCTCTCAGCTTCTCGAACGCTTCCTTGTTTGCGCGGCCCTCCTCCATTGCTTTCGTCATGAGGCCGCTCTGCATCATCATCTGGTTTTCGTAGATGAAATCCCACGTGCAGCCATTGATCTTGTTGCATGAATTCGGTGTTCCGACAGTAGCCGCGGCGACCATTACGACAGATCCGGCAAGAACCGCGGCGGCCATTACGACAGACGCTGCGAGGGGGATCAGCTTTCTCATCGGTAAAGCCTCCACGCTCAGTTCGCGCATTGAACCTGGCTAGGGACCAGGTACAACGCATCGATTTATCGACTTGGGACAGCATACACCCACGCTGGAAATCGCAAAGCGCTCCGACCTGACCGGCGAATTCTAGCGAATTCCTGCCAACAGGAACCTGTCCCCAAGGACAATACGCCGACGCCCCCCGATGTGCTGTTCTCAGCCCAGGATTTTCCAGCGCCAGTTGGCGCGGGCGCGGCCACGTCGCCCGCAGGCGGTCGGGCCGGGCGGAACGTACCGAAAGCGATCTGAACCTCGACCTCGTTCACTCTGGGATGCGGCCCAATCGCTTGCACGAAGAGTGGCGCCCGCGACATCGGCGATCTGACCGGGTGGGTCCATCATGAACACACCCGAACCAATTCATTCATCCTGCGTTCCAATTCGGATGGCTTTAATTGTCGGGAGGAAACAAGGAGACCCCCGATGCGTCGGTTCCTGATCACAGCGACTATCGTCTTTGGCGCGGCTGCGGCGATGGCCGGCACCGCGCCTGAGGCTCGTGCAAGCGAAGCGGTTCCGCCAGCTGTCGCGCAGCAGCTCGACAAGCAGCCGCTGGAATTCGCCATGACCGAGGCGAAGCGGGAACGCCTGATGATCATCCAGGAAAACATGAACCGGCAGAGGTACTACGGCCGCCGCGACGGCTACAGTCGTGGTTACGGTTATGGCGGTGGATACGGTTATGGCCGTCACCATGGTGGTCCGCCGCCATGGGCGCCCGCGCATGGCTACCGCCGGCACCATTATGATCGCTGGTAATCTCGAAGGCCTGCTGCTGGCCTCGCGCAGTTGCGGAAGGCAAGTTGGCAACTGATCGAGGCGTATGCAGGCCCTCAACCACCACCGGGAACAACACCCCGGCAGGCCCAGGCCACGGCCGCAAAGGAGCGCGGGCCATCGGGTTGGCCGGCTTCATAAGCGGCCCGGACGGCCTCGCCGGCCCTTGCCCGGGATTCTGGATCGAGCCCCGCCACATATTTGCCGAGCGGCCCCTCGCCGGCGGCGAACGGGTCCCAGTAGTCAGCGAAATTCTCGTAATCCATCCTGATCATCAGCGAGGTCTGCTCGACGCTCTCGAGCCCCTGCGCCATGAAAACCTGCCGCATTTCGTCGGGCCTCATCATGGGCTGGAAACAGTAATGAGCGCGCAGGCTGCGCGCCTGCTCGTCCTGCGCGGCGACGGTGTCCAACATCATGCGCATCCCCGGCATCCCGCCGAGATGATCCCAAACGGCGGCAGCGACAACGCCGCCCGGTCGCACCACGCGGCGCATTTCGGCAACCGCCTTGTCGGCCGCCGGCACGAAGTGGAGGACGAGCAGCGACAGGGCCCGATCGAACCCGCCGTCAGGGAAAGGGATCGCGCAAGCATCGCCTTCGCTGATCGTGATCCGCGGATCACTGTTCCGGCGCCGGGCTTCCTCGACGAAGATCGGTGAAAAGTCGATCGCTTCGACCTCGGCGATCTCTGCCGCCTGGGGCAGTGCGAAGGTCAGGCTGCCTGTGCCGCAACCGACATCGAGAACTCGCTCGCCCTTGGCGATCCCGGAAAAATCAATGAACGGCCCTGCAAGCTGACGGCTCCAGCGCCCCATCAGCTGCTCGTAACCGCTGGCGCTGCGGACGGTGAAACTGGACGGCATGGCAGCTCGCCTCGCTGGCTGAAGAACTTCGCTATTGCGCAACCTGGGAAACGGCTGACATGAGCTCCTGCGGGTTCGGCGCCCCGAACATGTAGCGCCCCCCTTCCGGAACCTCGGTGAAACTCCAGCGCACGATGCCTTGCCGGTCGAGCAGGAACTGGCCGACGAGCTGGCCAAGGCCTGTCGCCTTCATTTCCAGATCGGCCTCGGTCAGTTCGTAGCCGTCCTTCCTGTCGAGAAATTGCGACCCCGCGATCGGGTCAAGCGGCCCCGGCGTCTCGCCGGGGATCTCGACCTTCATGCCCAGCACGGCAGCCATCGAGACCTTGTGCGGCCATGCCGTCTCATTCTCCGTGAATTCGAGATTTGGCAGGCCAAAAGCCTGGTGCGAGGTTCGTTTGGGGTCGGAGGCGGCGAGAAGATTGGGCATCGGATGGTAGCGGAAATAGAGCCGCGCGCGTTCGATCGGGGTATTGACCACGGTCAGGCTCTCGACGCCCGCGGCACGGAGCGCCGGATCGAGCTGCGCCTGGGCGGCGATGTGGCGCCGGCAGAAGGCGCAGTGCAGGCCACGGAACAAGCCGACCAGCACCGGCTTTTGACCGCGAAAGTCGTCGATCGCGATCTTTCCCTCGCGAGTGATGGCGTCGAGCACGACGTTCGGTGCCCTGTCGCCGGGTTGAAGAGGACCCATGTCGGTTTGCGCAACCATATCCAACCTCCTCCGCGGTCAATCGAGGAAAGGCAGCACCACGAGCGCTTCCGGGTCGAGCCCGTGCTGGGCGCAAACATCCTGCGCCAGCGAAAAGTAACGGTCGGCCTCCGCCAGATCATCACGATCGAGTTTGAGGGTTGCGAGGCCATCATAGCACGGAAAAAGCAGCTGCGGCTCGCCCGTTTCGCGGGCAACGTCGAGCGCTTCGTTGTAGAAGCGCGCAGCGATTTCTGATTGCCCCTGGCATTGGTGGATCTGCCCGAGCACGATCAAAGGCACCGGCAGGTGCTCGCGCTGGTCGAGTTCCCGGTCGATCTCCACCGCCTTCTCAGCCGCCGGAACGCCCTCGGTCGGACAACGGTCCGTGAATGTGCAGCAGGCGACCGCCAGATTGGTGAGGAGGCGTGCCTGGAAGCCCTGATCGCCGATCCGCCGTGATATCTCGAGGCCGCGCCGACAAACCTCCATCGCCTGCGCAGGGTTGATCGTCGTGTAGAGCACGCCGAGATTGGTATAGCCGCGGCAGGCCGCACCGGGGAGGTCCGCAGCTTCGGCGACCTCGATGCTTCGCTCCACCTCGCGCACCGCTTCGCGGTTTCGCCCGAGCCGCGCCAGCGCGACGCCCTTGGTGTTGAGAGCTTCGGCAGTCACAAGCGCGGCGTCGCGGCCGATCTCGGAGGGCTCGTCGCCGGTCAGCGTGCGCGCGCATGCAAGCGCTGCGTCGGCCCATTCTGCGGCACGAGCGTGATCGCCGGTCCGGAACGCAAGGCGGCCGCGCTCCTGCCAGAGATGCGCCTGTTCGATCGGCGCGTCGGCTCCGTCGAGAAGTGTCGCGGCTTCGGCGTAGCAGGCTTCGGCCTTGTCGCGCTTGCCGGCATCCCAGAGCAGGCGACCGATCTTGCGAAGAACCCGGGCCGAGGCGACGCGGTCGCCATTCTCGCGATGAGCCCGCAGCACCGTTCCATAATGCTCATGCGCCAGCGCACGGCGTCCGGTCGGGCCGCAGAGATCGGCAATCCGTTCGCCGAGCTGCTGCCTGAGCAGCGTGGGCTCGGCTGTCGCCAGCGCCGCGAGCGCCTGCTCGTAGAAGCGAAGGGCGTCGTCATTGGCATAGATCATGCGGGCGCGATCACCGGCCTCGCGCAGGTAATGCGCCCCTTTTTCCCGCTCTGTGCTCAGCCCGAAATGATGACCGAGCACGGTCAGGTCCTCGAGCCGTTCGGGGCTCTCGCCGCACAGGCCCTCAAATGCAGTGGCGATCTGCCCGTGCAGTTCGGTCCGCCGCTGCAGCAGCAGATTCTGATAGATCACGTCGTGCAGCAATGTCTGCGTGAAGCGGTAGCATTGCGACGAGATCGCGCCCGTCCCGGCCCTCTGGATGATTTCCGTGTCGCCAAGCAGTTCGAGCCCGGCTTCGAGCCTGGCGGGGTCAGCGGTCACCGCGGCAAGCAGCGTCGCATCGAAGCGAGGGCCAATGACTGCGGCTTCCTGCGCAAGCCTCCGCGCCTCCTGCGGCAGCCGGTCGAAGCGGGCGAGCAACATCGCCTGGATCGTGTCGGGGATGCTGACCGCCGCTTCGCCCGTCACGATCTGCCAGTGCTGGCCTTCGCGCTTCAGCACGTCGAGCTCGATCAGGCTGCGCACAATCTCCTCGAGGAACAGGGGGTTGCCGCCGGCGCGCTCGAGGATCCTGTCCGGGAGCGCTCCGACGGAGCTCGGCCAGCCCTCGCCAAAGAGCGCCGCGAGCAGGCGGCGCCCGTCGCTGTCTCCGAGCTGCGACAGCCGGAGCGCGGTATGGCTGAAGCGGCTTGAGTCCAGCGGGTCGTTTTGCTGTGCGGGGCGATGTGTGACCACGAGCATCAGCCGCGATCGGTCCAGCCGCTCCATCACGAAACGCAGCGCTTCCAGCGATACGGCGTCAGCCCAGTGCAGATCCTCGACGACGATCAGCAGCGGCGACAGTGCCAGACGCCGCTCGATGATCGTGCAGACCGCATGAAGGATCTGCCGCCGCAACTGCTCGGGCTCGACATGCTGCAAACTCGCCTTGGGGTCTGCCAGTCCGAGCACGTGGTAGAGCAGCGGCATCAGCCGCTCCGCCTCTTCACCCGCGATGCCAAGATCGGCCAGCAAGGCTGCGAGCTTCAAGCGCATCTCGTCGGGAGCATCGTTCTGCATCACCCCGGCAGCGCTGCGCATGACTGCGCCGATGGCGCCGAAGGACTGTTCGCCCAGCGGCGAGCAGGCAGCCTGCCGCACGGCAACGTCTCGGAAGCGGTCCTCGCAGCCCAGCCGGGCGACGAATTCGTTCACCAGACGTGATTTCCCGATGCCGGCCTCACCAACGAGGCGCAGAAGCTGCGCCTGGCCAGAACAAGCCTGGTCGAGGCTCGCCAGCATGCGCTGGAGCTCCGCATCGCGGCCGATCAGCGGCGTGCTGAGGCCGAGTGCATCAAGTCCACGCGCTGCACGCGGTGAGGCGAGCGGCCCGCCCAGCCGATGCACCAGCACGCTGCCGGACTTGCCGCGAAGTGCGACGTCACCGAGCGAGGTATAGGAGAAGGCATGCCGGGTCAGCCGGTAGGTCAAGGGCCCCACCAGCACCTCGCCCGGGGCGGCCAGCGATTGCAGCCTCTGCGCCGTGTTCACCGTGTCGCCGGTCACCGAATAGGATTTCGCAGTGCCGACCCCCGACCCTCCGGCAACGACCGGCCCGGTGTTTATCCCGATATGGAGAACCATTTCAGGACCGCCGGCGGCGGAGCTTTCGCCGAGCCGCGCAGTGCGGGCGATCATGTCGAGCGCGGCACGGAGCGCGCGTTCCGGATCGTCCTCATGCGCGACCGGTGCACCGAACAGAGCAAGCAGCGCATCGCCGATGAACTTGTCGACGAATCCGCCAAAGCTCTGCACGGCCGCCGTCAGTTCCGTGAACAACGCGGTCTGCAAGGTCTGGATGACCTCGGGGTCAAGCTGCTCGCTGAGCGCGGTGAAGCCGCTGAGGTCGGCGAACAGGATCGTCACCGTCCTGCGATCTGCATCGGTGACAGGCTCCGCAGCTCCCTGTTCCCTCTCGACGTCCGGAAACGATGCGGGCGCGCGGGATCGCAAGGCAGCGGCTGCACTCGGTGCCGGCGCGCTCTGGGGGATGGCTTTCGCGGAGGTGCGAGCGCCGCATTGCGGGCAAAAGGCGAAATCCGGCGCGCAGAGATAGCCGCAACTCGAACACGGCACAGGCTGGCGCATGCCACATCGCGGGCAGAAGGCAAAGCCGCTTTCGATAGGGAAACCGCAGCCCGAGCAGTCCATCGACCAAGACCTCGCGGGGCCGTAAAAGCCAGGCTTCGCCTCACGCCTTGCCGAACGGCCGTTACAAGGGTGAACCGATAATAGTCAGCCCGCAAGCGGTGGCGCACTGACGCCCTCAGCCGGCATGCTTGTGACGGTGAGAGGTCGGCCGGGCCCGGCGGCATTCGAATCGCATCAGGCGCCCTGTTCCGTGAGCGGTCTGCCATCGGGCCCAGAACGTTCCGACACGTGCGGTCGCCCCGCCCTCAGAACCTCATTCCAAGCCTGGCGTTGAAGCTGTGGTCGGTGGCGCCCCGCGCAAGCTGGCCGTCATAGGCGAGGCTGAGTTCGGCGGCCGACGTGAGCTTCATACTGGCGCCGGCGCCGACCACCAGCGCATCGCGGGCGATTGGAACGCCCGCGATCGAAAATGGCGCGCCGCCGGCGAAGGCCTGGAGCGAGACCGGCGTCAGATCGCCGGCGGCGTGGCGCCAGCCGAGCGTGCCGTTGAGTTGGGCGGCGTTGCTGCCGAGATCGACGCTGGTCTGCGCGCGCAGGCCGAGCGTGGCGAAGGTCACGGCGGTGCTCTGGGGGCCGGCCGACAAAGCTGCGATGCCGCCCGTTTCACGAAAGCCGTTGCTGCGCAGGTTGACATAAGCCAGATTGGCGAAGGGCTCGAACGCGCCCGAACCGAGATCGAGACGATAGGCGATCTCGCCGAAGGCCTGCAGGGTATGGGCGCCATAGCCCGACAGAAGCTGCTCGCCGCCCCCTGGGAAAGAGACCGAGCGCCGCATCGAGAGATCGTGCCAGGCATAGTTCACGGCTCCGGTCAGGCGGAGACGATCGAAGCGGGCCCCGCCATAGAGACCGATTGTGTAGTTGTCCGCGTCGCCGCGCGACCTGCGACGGGCCACCTCGAAACGCGAGTGCGAATATCCCGCCATGACACCGACCCGAATATCCTGCGCGGCGGCGAGGTCGAGGCCAGCGACAAGGCCGGTGGTCGAGCGCGTCAGCGAGGCGGCATTGCCGTCTCCCCGTGTCTGTCCCCAGGCGCCGAAGCCGCGCGCCCATAGCGCCAGGCTCTCCGCCGGGGCCGTCGAGATCGCCCCCTGACCCGAGGCATAGGCCAGCGTCGCGATATGCGGCGCGCCGATCCCGTCGAAAGCGGCGCGGATCCGGTCTGAAACCGCGCTGCGCACCATCTGGCTGCCTTCGATCAGCACGGTCTTGGCCGAGGCGTGAATCTCGCCGGACAGGCTGTCGAAGGCGCGCCGCGCCTCATCCTCGTCGCGCAATTGCGTGAAGCTCTGCCAGAGCGGATTGGCCTCATTGAGGCTCTCCAGGCCGAGGCTGGTCTGGACCTGGTTGCGGGTCTGTGCGAGGGCGGCGAAAGGCAAATCGTTGCGCAGCAGGGTCAGCGTGACGCTGGTCGCGTCGTAGCCCAGCGTCGGATCGAGGAAGAGATAGCGCGAGGTCACATCCTCGAAACGGCCCTGCACGCCCCGATCGGCGGTCAGGATCGTATAGCGCTGGTTCGCCCGATAATTGCCGTCCTCACCGAGATGGACCACAGAGCCGCCGCCGAGCCGCGCCGCACCGCTGGCACGGATCAGGTCGCTCGACATGCCGCCGGCGCTGACCTCGACCTCGTAGATCGCGCCGCGCTCGAACGCGATATCGCCGGCAACCGTCAGCGTGCCGATCGAGTTGCCGGGGGCGATCGTCGCGCCGGGCCGGATCGTCGTTGCGCCGATGGTGCCGCCGCCCTGGAGCCGTGCGCCAGTGAGGACATCGATCTCGCCGCCAAGGGACCCATTGACCACGAGCATGCCCGCCGACACCGTGGTCGTCCCGGAATAGGCCGAGCTGTCACCGTGCAGTTCGAGCCCGCCGCGACCGGTCTTGTCGAACCGCCCCGTGCCCGAGAACACGCTCGCGATGCTGGCATCGCTGCGCTGATCGAAGACAACCGTGCCGCTATTGACGATATCGCCGGAGATCGAGGCTGCGTCGCCGACGAGCCTGCCGGCTGCAACGACGGTGCGGCGATAGGAGTTGGTGCCGGTCAGGGTCAGTGTGCCCGCTCCGGTCTTGACCAGGTCGCCGAAGCCGTAGACGCCGCCCGTCAGCGTCGCGTCGCGGCCATTGGTGTCGACGGTGCCGTTGCCAAGCAGCAGCAAGGTACGGCTCGTGTCGAACGTGGTGCCGAAGCGCAGGGCGCCGCCGAAGAAGGTGATCGCCGTGCCCTGGGCGCCGAGATTGCTGTCGGATGCGACCTGGAGCACGCCGGCCCGGATGACCGTGCCGCCGGAATAGCTGTTGCTGCCGGTCAGGATCGTCGTGCCGCTGCCGGACTGGACGACGCTGCCACTGCCTGAGATCGCGCCCGCGAAGACATAGTCGTTCGTGCGGTTGAAGCTCAGAAAGGCATTGTTGACGACATCGCCCGCAAGTTCGCCGGAGGTCCCGCCATTGCCGATCTGCAGCATGCCGGCCGCGATCGTCGTCCCGCCGCCATGGCCGGCGCTTCCTGTCAGTGTCAGCGTGCCCCAGCCGTCCTTCACCAGGCTTCCGGCGCCGCTGATCGACCCGCCGAGGGCGAATGTCGTGCCGGCGACGGTCTCGATCGTGCCTGTACCGGTGAGCGTGACCGAACGCCCGCTGGTGATGTCGGCATAGGTTGACAATTTGCCGCCGCCATCGAAGGCGATGGCCGAGCCGGCCGCGCCAAGATTGGCGTCGGCGATGATGGCGAGCGTCCCGTCGCGGATGACCGTGCCGCCGGAATAGCTGCTGGTGCCGGTCAAAAGCACTGTCCCTGCGCCGTCCTTCAGCAGGCGGCCGGCACCGGTGACGGTTCCCGCGTAGACGCTGTCCTCAGCTTGGTCGATGGTCAGGTCGGCGCCGCCGAGCGCGATCTCGCCGCCGCTGCCGGCGACCAGGTTCATGCGCAGATCGTGACCGTCGAGGTCGAGCCTGCCGCCGGTCAGGGCCCAGTCGGTCATCGTCGGCAGGGCACCGGCGCTGCCGGCCCTGATCGTGCCCGCGGTGATCAGGGTTCCGCCCGACCAGCCGTTGGCCCCGGTCAGCGCGAGCGTGCCGTCGCCCCATTTGATCAGTCCGCCGGCGCCGCTCAGCGTGTCGGTCAGGGTCAGTGTCGTGCCGGCCGCGGTCTCGATCGCGCCGGTTTCGCGCAAGGTGACGGTGCGGGCGGAGACCATGTCCGCCGTCGTACGCAACGCGCCATTGTCGAGGGTGAGCCCGCCGCTGGCCGCACCGAGATGACCGTCGGCTGCGATCTGCAAAGTGCCGCCCGAGATGATGGTGCCGCCGCTGAAGCTGTTCGAGCCGGACAGGATCAGCGTGCCATCGCCTGTCTTCTCGAGCCCCGCAGTGCCGGTGATGGTCGCCGCGATTGTCGCGGTCTCGCCGTCGAGCACGCGGATCTCCGGCGTCGTGACGACGAAGCCGCCATTGTTGTAGCCGTGCAGGTTGAGGCTGCCGCCAGCGCCGCCAACCAGCGTGTAGTTGCCGCCGGCGAATTGCAGCCCGACCGCGTTCTGCTGGCCGTCCACGGTGACCGTGCCGCCCGGCCCGCGGAAGACGCCATAGGCGCTACCCCATTGCGTCGCCGAGACGCCGCCGAGGTTCCACCAGTTCGGATTGGCGCCGTTCCAGGTGCCGCTCGCGCCGCCGGCGGGGCTCGTGCCCCAGAGCTGCAAAATGTTGAGGCCGTTGGGGGTGACGAGCAGATCGACGGCTCCGGCGCGGGCGGTGTCGATCGCGTAGTCATAGGTGAACACGCCAACGGGTGGCCTGCTGCCTACGGTGCCCCCGGTATTGGTCAGGCCGCCCGTGTAGGTGATGACCCGGTGGTAGCCGATCTGCGGCTGGGCGCCGCCGGAGAGGTTCAGCGTCCAGCCATTGAGCGCGAGGTTGCCGTTCACCCGCGTCGTCGCGGAATCGACGGCGACGACGTCGCTGCTGCGCAACTGATAATCGTAGTTGCTGCCGGCATTGAGCGTCAGCGCGCCGTTGACGACGAGCGGCGCAGCGTCCGACGGCTTGATGGTGCCGCCGGCATTGGCGGTCAGGTTGCCGTTGACGGTCAGCGAGGTCCGCCCCGAAGGCGCGAGCGTGCCACCATTGTTGATCGTGGTCGCGCCGATCGAACCTTCGCCGGTGACCGTGCCACCGGCGTCGATGGAAACCGTGCCGCCGAGGCGCGCCGTGCCTGCCATGCGCAACCTGCTGTTAGAGACGGTCGTGGCGCCCAAGAAGCCGGAGCTGTCGGCTGTGAGGCCGGTCGTGCCGGACAGGACGTTGATCGCTCCGGCGCCGGAGATCGCGCTCGAGAAGGTGTAGTCGCTGGCGGTGTGGTTGAACGCCAGCGTACCGGTGCCGGCGCCGAAGCGGATGTCTCCCTCGATCGTGCCGGGGGCGACCGCGGCCTGCCCTGCGGCGGCGCCGATACTGATCGTGCCGGTGCCCCCGGCATTCCTGGCGACATCGATCCGCTTGCCGCGTCCTGCGCCGGCCCTGCCGCCATTGGCGACGGTCAGCGTGCCGCTGCCCGAGTTCCCGACCGTGAACGTGTCCGCCGTCAGGCTTGATCCGGCGCCGGACACCAGAGCCGATCCCGTGCCGCTATCACCGAGCATGAGGCTGCCGGCTCCGACATATGATCCATTGCCGGTGACGCTGATCGCGCCGGCCCCTCCGATCTTCGTGCCGGCGCTGATCGAGCCTGCATGAACGGTTCCGCCATTGGAGACGGTCAGGTTGCCCTGACCTCGATTGCCGACGAAAAATTGGCCCTCAGCGCTCCATTTCGCCCCAGTTCCGGTGACGGCGACAGCCGCAACCTCGCCTGTTCTGTCTGCGATGTAAGCGTTCGTGGCCGTCAGTTGTGCTCCCGCCGAGAATGCAAGCGTTCCGGCATCGACCGCCATGTTGCCGCGGAAAGCGGTCGCGGCGCCCGAAAGTGTCCAGGTGCTCGAACCGCTTTTGTTGAAATCGAGGAAGCCTTGATACTGCGAGTCCAGTCCGCGCAGATCGAAGCTTGTATTTGCCGCACCGCCGAGGATGAGCGTCGCATTGCTGCCGCCGATTACATTGCCGACGAGACTATACCCCGCATGCAGTTCAACCGAATTGCCGCTACCGTTGAGCGCTATCGCCGCGCCCTGCGAGCCCGGAACAAAGCCATGGCTGTCCCCGCCGCGAACCTCGCCCGCAATCGTCAGGGATGTGCCGCCACCGGTCACGCCGATGCCTGACCCGCCGTCGCCGCCGCGGCCGCTCGACGCTTGCTGGCCGAGGCCGCCGAGCCCGCCCGCCACCTGCGCGCCGCTCTGGATCGTAATCGTGGCCTGGCCATCGACAAAGATGCCGGCGCCTCCGACAGCTCCGAACCTTGCATAGCTGGCATTGCCGCCGCCGCCACCGGTCACGATTCCGCCCACCGTGATCGTGGCGGGACCTGTCACATGGATGCCGTCGCCACCCATTCCGGCCCAGCCGCCGCTTCCGTCGCGACCGCCATTGCCGCCCGACGCACGGCTATTGGACGCCAGGGTGATGGTCGTGCTGCCACCGTACCTTGCATCGACCTCGATGCCGGAGCCGCCGCGACCGCCGTTTCCGCCGTTTCCGAAATTGCCGCGGTTGCCATCCGGCATGCCGCTGTAGCCATGGCCTGAGCCGCCATCGCCGCCGCCCCCGGCGTCACCGCCATCGCCTCCATTCCCGCCCTGAGCGGTCGTCGCGAAGAGGCTGATCTGCCGGCCATACGACGAGGAGAGTCCAGCGCCGCCGGAGCCGCCGTCACCGCCGGAGCCGCCGGGGCCGCCATCGCCGGGGTACATGCGGATCGGTATGCAGCCCCGGCCTGCTGGAAGGCAGACTTGCGTCTCATAGCCGCCAGAGCCCGACCCCCCATCACCGCCATTTCCGCCCCGGCCGCCATTGCCTCCTTGCAGATTCGCATTGGTGGTCATTACGACGAGGTTGGGCGGCGCTACCCAATGAAACCCGCCTGAAAATGGGCTGTAGGCGAGCTGCCGACCTGGCAGGGCCAGCCCCGCAG
>NZ_JPKG01000006.1 GCF_000735605.1 Allobosea sp. LC85 | reverse complement strand
CGCCTCGGTCGCCTGAGGGGCCGGGGGCAGGTCGGCTGCGGGGGCCTCGGGCGCAACGGACACCGCAGCGAGCTCGATCATCACGGCAGGCTCGGGCGCGCCGGCCGCAGCCTCTCCCGGGCGCCAGCTCAGGGCCAGCCAGGCAATGCCGCCATGCGCCGCCACCACGACGAGCCCAGCCGAACTCCAGCGCAGCAGCGCCGGCCAAACGCGGCGCGGCACGCTGCCGTCGGGGACCCCGGTCTTCATGGCTTTGCCCCCGCACCGGGCGCGGCCGCCTGGCCCGTATCCTCGATCCCGACCAGCGCGATCTTCAGATAGCCGGCATTGCGCAGCAGGTTCATCACCTCCATCAGCTCGCGATAGGCAACGGTCCCGTCGGCGCGCAGGAAGACCCGCTGCTCACGGTCGCTGCTGGTTTGATGGTCGAGCACGCTCTGCAGCGCTTCGCGTGGGACAGGATCGTTGCCGAGTGCGAGCGAGAGATCGCCCTTCACTGTGAGGAAGACGGGCTTCTCGGGGCGGGGCTGCGGTTGTGCATTGGAGACGGGCAGATCGACGGCGACATCGACGGTGGAGAGCGGGGCTGCGACCATGAAGATGATCAGCAGCACGAGAATCACGTCGATGAAGGGCGTGACGTTGATCTCGGAGACTTCCGCCAGATCGCCGTCCTGCGGATCCTTGAGCGAAACGGCCATTGCTCACTCCGCCGACATCAGCGGCTGCACCGCGTGCAGCGGACGGCCGGGACGCTGCGCCGCGCGGCGCGCGCGCTCGAGGTCGCGCGAGAGATGGCGCAGGACGTCGCCAGAGGCGTCAGACAGCACGGCACGGTAGCCGGCGATCGAGCGCGAGAAGATATTGTAGATGATGACGGCGGGGATCGCCGCGACGAGGCCGATTGCGGTCGCCAGCAGCGCCTCGGCGATGCCGGGCGCGACCACCGCGAGATTGGTGGTCTTCGACTGGGAGATGCCGATAAAGGAGTTCATGATGCCCCAGACCGTGCCGAACAGGCCGACGAAGGGGGCCGTCGAACCGATCGTCGCGAGCAGGCCGGTGCCCTTCGCCATGTCCCGGCCGGCACGGGCCTCGCGCCGTGACAGCGCGATGGCAACGCGCTCCTTGATGCCGTCATCCGAGAGTTCGGCCGAACGGCGGACTTCATCTCGGGCCGCCTGTACAAGCTCGGCGACGACGCTGCGCCGCGCATGACCGGCGGTGATCCTCTCGGAGGCGATCTCGAGACTGTCCGCCTCGTCCAGCCGGCGCGCGGCCAGGCGTGCCCTGGTCTTGGCAGCCATCAGCTCCAGGCTCTTGGCGAGCCAGATCGTCCAGGTCACCAGCGAGGCGAAGGCAAGCCCGAGCATCACCGCCTTAACGACGATGTCGGCCGCCATGAACATGCCCCAGGGCGAAAGGTCATGGGGAAGCGCAGCAGTGGCGACAGGGGCGGGAGCTTGAGGGGCCGGCGGCTGGGGAACAGCCATTTGCTCATGGGCGCCGCTCGGGCTCGCGGCGGCAGTCGGGGCCGGTATTGCAGGGGCGGCAGGTACGGTCGGGGTTGGGGCGGCCGGAAGTGGTGCGGGTTGCTGCGCGGCCGGTGTACTTGCCGGCGCTTGCGCGAAGCTTGTTCCAATCGCGGGGACAAAGGGGAGTGTCAGTGCCAGCAGCAGGGTACCGGCTGCGCTGCGTTTCGCCCGACCAGCGAGGGGGGGCGTGGCTGTACTGCGGCGCGGCTCGTCCTGGGCACTCATACCGGTTGGCTCTCTGCTGTCAGAGTGGTGGGCGGTTCATTTCGTGATTGGAGGCAATAGTTGTACTATTAATTTAGAAAAAATCTAATCTATGAATACTGCTATCGGCGCGTTACTGACGATTTACAGCGCGAATGTCAAAGTTAAAGATCGTGGTTGTGCCGAGTTGTAACCATTGTTTGGCCGGTTCCCGGTCAGCGGTCGCAGCGGTCCGGCGTAACACTTTATCGCGCCACCGCTGCCGACAGGTCGGCCAGTCAACCATGTCAATGATGTCAGCCCTGGTATTCCCAGGACGACGTTGCCTCCGGGGCACAAGTCGAAGAATGGTCATTCGGTCGCACCTGGCGACACTCCCCGACCGGATGACCTGATCTCGATGCCGAGTCTGCCTTCGCCCTTGCCGGTTCCCTCGTCAGGGCGTGGGCTGGGTCTCATCCTCGCCCTCGGGGTGACACAGGTCGCCGGCTATGGCTGCCTCTATTATGCCTTCGCAGTTCTGGCCCAGAGCATGACAGCCAGCTTCGGCTGGGCTCCCGAATGGACCTATGCCGGATTTGCGGCGAGCCTTCTTGCCGGCGGTGTGGTTGCTCCTGCCATCGGCCGGCAGGTTGATCGTCATGGCGCGCGCCTGGTCATGACGATCGGTTCGGCGCTTGCCGGACTGGCGCTCTTGGGGCTCGCCGAGGCGCGTGGCGGCCTGAGCTATTTCGCGGCGATGATAGCTCTCGGCATCGTCTCGACCATGGTCTTCTACGATGCCGCCTTTGCGGCACTGACGCAGTCACGCGGCGCCGGCGCACGCCGCTCGATCAGCCAGCTCACGCTGATCGGCGGCTTTGCCTCGACGATCTTCTGGCCCCTGACGACGGCGCTGCTTGCGCAGTTCGACTGGCGCGTGATCTACCGGTTCTACGGCTTGCTTCAGCTTGGGCTCTGCGTGCCGTTGCATCTCTTTGGGCTGCCTGGGCGCGTGAAGCGAGCCGCGGAACGCGGGCACGTCGCGAGCGCGCCGGCGCTGCCCCACGCCGATCATCTCGAAGGCGAGGCGCGCCGCTTGGCCTTTGTTCTGCTCGCTCTCGCCTTCTCGCTGCAGGGCTTCGTCGTTTCGGCCATGTCGGTGCATCTGCTGAGCATGCTGCAGGGGCTGGGCCTGAGCGCCGTAGTCGCCGTCGGTATCGGCGCCATGGTCGGCCCCGCGCAGGTCGCCGGACGGCTGGCGGAGATGCTGTTCGGCGCTTCTCTCCAGCCAGTGACCACGGCATGGATTTCGGCTGCGATGATGCCGCTCGGATTCGTCCTGCTGATGACCGGCCAGACGACCGCCATACTCGCCGGTCTCTTTGCGGTCGCCTACGGGATCAGCGTCGGGCTGAGCTCGATCGTGCGTGGAACCGTGCCGCTCCAGCTTTTCGGTCCGGCCGGATATGGTGCGATGCTCGGCAAGCTTTCGGCGCCGGGGCTGGTGGTCAAGGCGGCGGCGCCGCTTGCCTGTGCGGTCCTGATCGAGCGGGCCGGCCTGATGCCAACGGCGGCGCTGATGGTGCTGCTGTCCTTGCTCGCCACCGGCGCCCTGTTCATGCTCGCCCGCAAGGTCTCCTGACCCCCAGCGTTCAGATCCGTCGCCCGCGCCACCATGAACGGACTGCGTCGCGCGTGCGCAGGATAAAGGCATGGACCGCACTGCGCCTCACCCAGTCCAGCGCGCGCCTGCGCAGATCGGTGATGACAGCCATTCCGCGCGCGAACCAGCCGATGGTGAGAAGCTTCTCGCGGCCGGCATGGTAGATCCGCTCGACGATCACGAAACTCGCCAGATGCGCCAGCCCGAGCATGATCAGGCCGCCGGTCACATGGCCGTGCGCGATCACGATGAGGCTGACGAGCTTGAGCGGTTCGACGACGGCGAAAGGCGCCACCAGCACCGCCAGGATGGCAAAACGCGGCATGCGGGCGATCGCCGCCTCGGCGCGCGCCACGAACCGCCGTTCCGACAGCCAGCGAATGGCCGGGCGATAGAGCGGGCGCACGAGCTCGTCGAACAGGATCAGGAATGAGATCAGGCCTCGTACCGGCAACGCGGAAACGCGGCCGATTGCGGCTGCCAGACGATGGAGAGGTGACGATGCCATCGATCCTTCCTTGCCGCCCGCATGGGGGAACAGCAAGCGGAAATGCCATGCGTCCCAGCCACGGACAGGCGGAAGCCCGCGGTCGTGATCCCGGGCGTCGTTTCCGTCGCCAGGGATGACGCAAGCGATGGGGACGACCCCTGCCTTGATCGCTCGGATCGCGGCGACCTCAGTCGGTGAAGACGACCGTCTTCTTGCCGTTCAGCACGACGCGGTCCTCGAGATGATGCAGCACGGCGCGCGCCAGTACCCGCCGCTCGATATCGCGGCCCTTGCGCACCAGTGCGTCCGGCGTGTCGCGATGCGAGATGCGTTCGACATCCTGCTCGATGATCGGGCCTTCATCGAGATCCGGCGTCACGTAATGGGCGGTCGCGCCGATCAGCTTCACACCGCGCTCATGCGCCTGATGATACGGCTTGGCGCCCTTGAAGCCGGGCAGGAAGGAATGGTGGATATTGATGCAGCGGCCGAGCAGCTTGGCCGAGAGTCCGTCCGACAGGACCTGCATATAGCGCGCAAGCACGACGAGATCCGTCCTGGTCTCCTGGACGAGCTGCCAGATCTGGGCTTCCTGCTCCATCTTGGTCTGGCGGGTGATCGGCAAATGATGGAAGGGCAGGTCGCCGATATCGGTCGAGGCGATGCTGTCGCGACCGTGGTTCGAGATGATGCCGGCGACCTCCATCGGGAGTTCGCCGATGCGCCAGCGATAAAGCAGGTCGGCGAGGCAATGGTCGAATTTCGAGACCAGCAGCATCACGCGCTTCCGCACATGCTGCTCACGCAAGGTGAAATCCATGGTGAAGCGCCGGGCAAGCTCGCCGAAGGCTTCCGTGATCTCGGCGTGCGACCTGCTCTCGGCGAGGCGCTCGAAGACGACGCGCATGAAGAAGCGGCCGGTCTCTGTGTCGTCGAACTGCTGGGCGTCGCGGATGTTGCAGCCGGACTCGAACAGCAGCGTCGAGACGGCGGCGACGATGCCCGGACGGTCGGGGCAGGAGAGGGTGAGGATCGAAATGCGGTCGGACATGGCTGATGCCGCCCTTCGAGGGGCGGCCCTTCGCTGGGACAATGGGACAGGTTTCGAGTTGGAGGGCGCGCGACGCGCTGCGCTCAACCTCGTCCCGTTGCCGTCACCTTGCAGCCGAATTCTGCCGCGGAGGCGGAAAGCCAGGACCAGAAACTGCCTGCCATGCTGCGTGCGACCATGATCTCGAAAACGGCGTCACCGGATGCCGGATCGTCAGCGATCCGCCAGAGATGCACACCCATATAGGCGATGCTTGTCAAGGCGGCAGTCCCGACCGGGAAGGCGGAGGGGTGCAGGTCGAGCATGCAGCCCTTCGCCAGGGTATCGCGTACCTTCGGTCCGGAAAGCCGCAGCGCAGCCCGTCCGTCGGACTGGTCGGAGATAGCGGCGAGCGGCGCAAGATCGCGCAGCAGCTCATCGAAACCGTTCCGGTCCGGCGCAATCAGGTGCCACTGATCCGGGCCCGCCCAGACCAGACTGTGTCTCGCGCTGGAAACGATGCAGGGCGTCAGCGGCAGACCGAGCCCGATGTGGCCCTGGAGCGCCTGCGCAAGCGCCTCATCTCGACCGTCCCCGGCAATCAGGCTGGCGATGCCGAGTCCGTCACGCGCCTCGATCGTGACACCGGGCTGCCCCGCCGTTCCAAATTCGCCCGAGGCGAGAATGCCGGCCCAGGAGCCGCGCGGCGTCCAGGCAATTGTCGCAGCGTCAGCCATGGAGGCGCGCTCCTTCGGGATCGACGAAGACCGGATTGCAGATTTCGAGGACGATGTCGCCGTTGCGCACCGGATCGACGGCGCGGACGCGCTCGCCGATGCGTTTCGGGCCATTCTTCAGCAGGCCGAGGCCGATCCAGTGCTTCAGCACCGGGGAATAGGCGACCGAGGTCATGTAGCCCTCGTCATGTTCCATGGCCGCAGGCTTGCCGAGGCCGATGAAATGCGCGCCGGCTCGCAGTCGTTGGCCAATCTCCACCGGCTTGAAGCCGACCAGCGCCGGACGCTCCGTCTCGATCAGCGCTTCGCGGCCAGCCATGACGCGGCCGATGAAGTCCTTCTTGGCGGACATCATCCTGCCGAGGCCAAGATCGCGGGCCGTCGTCTGGCCGTTGAGTTCGTTGCCCGCGACATGGCCCTTCTCGATGCGCATCACGCCAAGCGCTTCGGTTCCATAGGGCGTGATGCCGTAGGGCGCGCCGGCCGCCATCAGGGCGCGCATCATCGCATCGCCATGATCGGCCGGGACGGCGAGTTCATAGGCGAGCTCGCCCGAGAAGGAGATCCGGAACAGCCGTGCCGGGATGCCGCCGCCGACAGTGATGTTGCGCGCCGCGAGATAGGGACACGCTTCGTTCGAGAGGTCGTGCTGTGCGTCAACGACACCGCGCAGGACCTCGCGGGCCTTGGGCCCGGCAACCGCGACCTGCGCCCACTGCTCCGAGACCGAGACCATGCGGACATCGAGCGTCGGCCAGAGCACCTGATGGCAGTATTCGAGATGTTGCATCACCTTGGCGGCGTTTGCCGTGGTGGTCGTCATCAGGAAATGCGTCTCGGCCAAACGCGAGGTCGTGCCGTCATCCATGACGAAGCCGTCCTCGCGCAGCATCAGCCCATAGCGCGCCTTGCCAACGGGCAAGGCCTTCCAGCCATTGATATAGACGCGCTCCAGGAACTCGGCGGCATCATTGCCCTGGATGTCGATCTTGCCGAGCGTCGAGACATCGCAGATGCCGACGCCATTGCGCACGGCCAGCACCTCGCGATTGACGGTGGTCAGCCAGTGATCCTCGCCGGGTTTCGGATAATACTGCCCGCGCAGCCAGAGCCCGGTCTCGACGAAGACGGCGCCCAGGTCCTTCGACCATTGATGGGTGGGCGCAAGCCGCATCGGTCGGAAATCCGGACCTCGGTGGTGGCCGGCAAGCGCCCCGATGGCCACTGGCGTATAGGGTGGCCGGAAGATCGTCGTCCCCGTCTCGGGTATGGTCTTGCCAGTCTGTTCGGCCATGATCGCAAGGCCGGAGATGTTCGAGGTCTTGCCCTGGTCGGTCGCCATGCCGAGCGTGGTGTAGCGTTTCAGGTGTTCGACCGGCCGGAACCCCTCACGCGCCGCCAGCTCGACATCGGCATCGGTCACGTCATTCTGGAAATCGACGAAGGCCTTGCCTTTGCCGCCCTTGACCCGCCAGACCGGGGAGATCGAGACGGCGTCAGGATCGGTCTTCGCTGTGGCAGCCAGTGGCTTCGCAGCGAAACCGCAATCGGCTGCAGCCTCGCTGCCGAGGCGGGCGCCGTCCACCAGTGCCTCGGCCAGGCCGAAATGGCCGGCTGCGCTGCCGGCCGCACTGAGGCCGGCGGGCATTGTGCCCGGCACGAAGGCCTGGATCGCCTCGTCCCAGACCGGCCGCGTGTTCTGATGCGAGGTCAGGTGCAGCGTCGGGTTCCAGCCATTCGAGACGGCGAGCAGATCGCAGGCAAGGCTCGTCTCGCGGCCGGACGCGTCGCGGATCGTGACCTGCTTCAACGCCTTGCCGCCGGAGGCGCGGCTGACCGCGCTGCCGGCGAAGACACGCGCACCGATCGCCTTGCCGAGTGCGACCAGCGCCGCATCGACCTGCGGGCGCGGATCGACGATCGCCGCGACATTCGCGCCGGCAGCAGTAAGATCGCGGGCCGTGGCCCAGCCATCATCGCCGGTGGTGAAGACCACCGCCTCGCGTCCGGGCAGGACGGCGTAGCGATTGAGATAGGTCCGCACCGCGCCGCCCAGCATGACGCCGGGTGTGTCGTTGCCGGCAAAAACGACAGGGCGCTCGATCGCGCCAGCTGCCAGTACCGCGCGCTTGGCGGTGATGCGCCAGGCGCGTTGGCGCGGCTGATGCACCGGAGGCAACGGCAGATGGTCGCTGACGCGTTCGACGGCGCCGTAGATGCCGTGATCGTAGACGCCAAGCACCGTCGTGCGCGTCATGATCCGGACATCGGGAAGGCTCGCGAGTTCGGCCAGGGCGTCGGCGACCCATTCGGAGCCGGCGCGGGCGTCGATCTCGCGCTTGTCGGCGAGCAGCCGGCCACCCGGCCGAAAATCCTCATCGCACAGGATGACGCGGGCGCCGCTCCGTCCGGCCGCCAGGGCGGCAGAGATTCCGGCAGGCCCGCCGCCAATGACGAGGACGTCGCAGAAGGCGAACGCCTTCTCGTAATGGTCGGGATCTTCCTCCATGGCGGCGCGGCCAAGACCGGCGGCGCGGCGGATCAGCGGCTCGTAGAGCTTCTCCCAGAAAGCCGCCGGCCACATGAAGGTCTTGTAGTAGAAACCTGCGGTCAGCGCCGGCGCGAGTAGCGAATTGATCGAGAGGATATCGAAATCGAGCGAGGGCCAGCGGTTCTGGCTCTGCGCCTCGAGCCCATCATAGAGCTCGGCCACGGTCGCTCGCGTATTGGGCTCGCGCCGGGCTCCGGAGCGCAGTTCGACGAGCGCATTCGGCTCCTCTGGACCTGCCGAAAGGATGCCGCGCGGCCGGTGGTACTTGAAGGACCGGCCGACGAGGCGCACGCCATTGGCCAGAAGGGCGGCAGCAAGCGTGTCGCCGGCATAGCCCTGATAGGAGCGACCGTCGAAGCGGAAGCTGACAGGGCTGGCCCGGTCGATCAGGCCGCCATCGCCGCGGCGGAAGGGCTGCTTCGCGCTCATGCCGCATCTCCCTGGGCGCGCGCCCTGGCAGTCTCGACGGTCTCGATGGCGTGGGTTCTCGTGTCGCGCGTCACGACCAGCCAGGCATGGCAGCCGGCGCTGTGATACCAGAGCTCGCGATGCCGCCCGGCCGGATTGTCGCGCTGGTAGACATAGTCGTGCATCGCCGCTTCCGTCGTTGCCATTCCCTCGGGCCGTTGCGGATTGGCGTCGCCCAGATAGGTGAATTCCTGGACGTCGCGGGCGCCGCAATGAGGACATGTGATGCGCATGGAGAAAGGTTCCTGAGCCGGCTCAGTGAAGGTTCGGCTGGGCGCCAGCGCCCTTTTCGTCGATGACGCGGCCCGTTGCGAACCGGTCGAGCCGATAGGCGGTCGCGACCTCGTGAGGTTCGTCGCGCGCGATCAGATGGGCGAAACACCAGCCCGAGGCCGGCGTCGCCTTGAAGCCGCCATAGCACCAGCCGGCATTGAGATAGAGGCCCTGGACCGGGGTGTGGTCGATGATCGGTGAGCCGTCCATCGACATGTCCATGATCCCACCCCAGTGGCGCAGCATGCGGATGCGGCCAAGGCCCGGCCACAAGGCCATGGCCGATTCCATCACGTCCTCGATCACGGGCAGGTTGCCGCGCTGGGCGTAGGAATTGTAGCCGTCGATATCACCGCCGAAGACGAGACCGCCCTTGTCGGACTGACTAATGTAGAAGTGCCCGGCACCATAGGTGACGACATTGTCGATCAGCGGCTTCACGCCTTCCGAGACGAAGGCCTGCAGCACGTGGCTTTCGATCGGCAGCCGCATCCCCGCCATCCCGGCAAGCCGCGAGGAGTTGCCGGCGACAGCAAGCGCGACCTTCCTGGCCTTGATCGCGCCGCGCGTCGTCTCGACGCCGGTGATGCGGCCGCCTTCGATCGTGAGCCCGGTGACTTCGCAGTTCTGCACGATATCGACGCCGCGCTGGTCGGCGGCACGGGCGTAGCCCCAGGCGACGGCATCATGCCGGACCGAGCCGCCGCGGCGCTGCAGGAGACCGCCCTGGATCGGGAACCGGCCATCCCGGTAGTTCAGGAAGGGCACCATGGCGCGAACCTGCTCACGGTCGAGCAGTTCGGCATCGACGCCGGCGAGCCGCATGGCGTTGCCGCGCCTGGCATAGGCGTCGCGCTGCGAGTCGGAATGGTACAGGTTCAGCACGCCACGCTGGCTGACCATCGCGTTGTAGTTGATGTCCTGCTCCAGCCCCTCCCAGAGCTTCAGCGACCATTCGTAGAACGGCGTATTGCCAGGCAGGAGATAGTTCGAGCGGATGATCGTGGTGTTCCGCCCGACATTGCCGGATCCGATATAGCCCTTCTCGATCACCGCGACATTGCTGATGCCATGCTGGCTCGCGAGGTAATAGGCCGTTGCCAGCCCATGGCCACCGCCGCCGATGACCAGGACGTCATATTCCGCCTTCGGCGCCGCATCGCGCCAGGCCGGCGTCCAGCCGCGGTGACCCTTGAGCGTCTGTGCGGCGAGGGAGAAAATCGAATAGCGCATCGGGGCACCCGGGACGTCTATGCCGGACAGGAATTCGCGCCGGGCTTGTCATCGTGAGATTGCCGAACATAGTCTCACGGACATGACCATCAGCGACGCGATCTTGACCGGTAACGACAGCTATGGGGAAGGGGCGCCCACCCATGTCGGCTTCCTGCTGATTCCGGATTTTGCGTTGCTGGCCTATGCCTCGGCGATCGAGCCCCTGCGCGCCGCCAATCGGCTCTCGGGGCGCAGCCTCTATCGCTGGAGCCACGTCTCGATCGATGGGGCGCCGGCTCCGGCCTCCAATGGCGTCAGCATCCAGCCTGATTTCGCTGTCGGAGATGATGCCCGCCTCGATTACATCTTCGTTTGCGCCGGCGGAAATCCCGCCGCCTTCCAGCATCAGCCGACCTTCGCCTGGCTCCGGCAGCTCGCCCGGCGTGGCGTCAAGCTCGGCGGCGTCTCGGGCGGACCCTATATCCTGGCGCGCGCCAATGTGCTCTCCGGCTACCGCTTCACCATCCATTGGGAGCATGCGCCGGCCTTCATCGAGGATTATCCCGATCTCGATGTGCGGCGCTCGCTCTACGAGATCGATCGCGATCGGCTGACGTCGAGCGGCGGCACAGCTCCACTCGACATGATGCATGCCGTCATCGCCCGCGAGCACGGCAGCGAACTCGCGCTCGCGGTCAGCGAATGGTTCCTGCAGACCCATGTCCGTGAGGGCGAGGGGCCGCAGCGCATGCCGCTGCGCGAGCGGCTCGGCGTCAGCCATGCTCCGCTGCTGCGTGTCGTCGGGCGCATGGAGCAGAACCTCGAAACGCCGCTTTCGCGCGGCGAGTTGGCGCGAACAGCGGGCGTCTCGCTGCGTCAACTCGAGCGTCTTTTTCGGCTGCATCTCGGCCGATCGCTCGGCGAGCATTATCTTGGCCTGAGGCTCGAGCGAGCCCGCCATCTTCTGCGTCAGACCAGTCTCTCGGTGCTGGAGGTTGCGCTCGCCTGCGGCTTTTCCAGCGCGAGCCATTTTTCTCGCGCCTACCGGGCCCGCTTCCACCATCCGCCGCGGGGCGAGCGAGCCCCGTACCGACCAGCGGTTTGACGCTGAATGTCAAGAAACCGTCGCATTACGACAATTCCAAACGGGCATAGACCGGAACTCTGGGTCCCAACAAAACAATGGGGACCGGATGCCATGAAACGCACATTCACGCTGGCGCTTGCCTGCGCTGCCATGCTGGCGGCCTTGCCCGCGCTCGCGCAGGACTCGCTCGCCAAGATCAAGGAAAAGGGCGTCCTCACCGTCGGCGTGAAGAACGACTACAAGCCCTGGGGGTTCCTTGAGCCGTCCGGCAAGATCGTCGGGCTCGAGATCGATCTCGCTCAGGCGGTCGCCGACAAGATCGGCGTGAAGCTGGAAATGCTTCCGGTCATCGCCGCCAACCGCATGGAATTCCTGAAGCAGGGCCGCATCGACATGGTGCTGGCGACGATGGGGGACACGCCCGACCGCCGCAAGGTCGTCGGCATGGTCGAGCCGAACTACTATGCTGGCGCCACCAATGTGCTGGCTCCCAGGAGCGCCAATCTGAAGAAGTGGGAGGACCTGAAGGGTCGCAAGGTCTGCGGCGTGCAGGGGGCCTATTACAATCGCCGCGTCTCGCAGCTCTACGCGCCCGAGCTCGTCGTCTTCCCGTCCGTGCCGGATGCGCTCAACGCGCTGCAGGGCAATAACTGCGTCGCCTTCCTGTTCGACGACACGCTGATTGTCTCGACGCTCGCTGGCGGCGATCCGAAATGGGCCAGTTACGAGATGCCGCTCGTCTCCGAGGATCCGCAGCTCTGGGCCATCGGCATCCGTCTCGAGGACATGGACGGTCCCTTCGGCAAGCTCGTCAAGGAGATGTCGGTCGACTGGCACAAGAGCGGCAAGCTGCTCGAACTCGAGACGAAATGGGGCATCAAGCAGAGCCCCTACCTGATCGAGACCAACAAGAAGCTGAAGACGGCCTCGTAAACAGGTCGGCTTCGTCGATTCTTGCCGTCACTCTCGGACGCAGCGAGCGACGATCCGAGAAGCTCATGACGGGAAGGCGCTGGTTTTTTGAGATGGTCGGGTCAGGCCCGACCATGACGGCGCATGTTCTTGAAGGTTTGTCAGTGTGATCGCCTCCTATTTCCAGTGGCTGAACGATACGCACGGACTGAATTTCTCAGTCTTCTACGATGCGTTCGACCGGTCGCGCTTCCTGACCGGACTGTGGACGACGACTTATATCTGCGTGGTCTCGATCATCGCGTCGATGGTGCTCGGCCTGATCGGTGTCTGGCTCGCCGGCGGCAATTCGCGTCTCGGCCGGCTCGTCGTGCGCGGCTATGTGCAGTTCTTCCGCAACACGCCGCCGCTGGTCCAGCTCTCCTTCTTCTACTTCGCAGTGGCGGGACTGCTGCCGACGGTGAGCGATGGCGCCAGTGGCCAGTCGCCGTTGGTCTCCGGCACGGGCTGGGCGATCATCGCCTTCTCGCTCTTCGCCGGAGCCTTCAATGTCGAGATTTTTCGCGCCGGCATCGAGGCGGTACCGTCGACGACGGTCGAGGCGGCGGAGTCGCTCGGCTATACCCGCCTGCAGCTCTACCTCCATGTCGTGCTGCCGCTCGCCTTCCGCATCTGCCTGCCGGCGCTGAACAACAACCTGATCAACCTGGTGAAGACGACGACGCTGGCCTACGCCATCGGCGTGCCGGAGCTGCTCTACGCCGCCTCGCAGATCTGGTCCGAGATGTTCAATGTCCGTGAGATGATGAACGTTCTGCTCGTCACCTATGTCGCGCTGGTCGCCGTGCTGGTCTGGATCATGGGCCGCTGGGAGAAGGCGATGCGCATCCCGGGATATTCAACATGAGGAACGGCACCACCGACCTGCCGGTACTCAAGCCCTTCCGCGCGCCTGCGCCGATCGCTCCCTCGGGTTTCGCTGCGCCGACGATGCTTGGAGGCGGCACGCTCGCGGCTTTCGCGATGCTCTTCGGCGCCTCGCTGGCTCTTGCCCAGGTCACGGCGCGCCCCGTTGGCGAAAGCGCGGTGACGGTGCTGCTACGCTGGGCGCCACTGATCTTTCAGGGTTTCCTGTTCAATATCCTGATCAGCTTCCTTTCGATGGCGCTCGGCACGGTCATCGGCGTGCTCGTCGGCATCGCACAGGTCTCGCTGGTCTCTTCGGTACGCAAGACCGCCTGGGGCGTGACACAGTTCTTCCGCAATGCGCCCTGGCTGGTCCTGCTCTTCTACGCGATGTTCCTGTTGCCCTTCGAGTTCCGGCTGTTCGGCCTCACGATCGCCTTTCCAGCCTGGGTCAAGGCGATCATCGGACTTGCGCTGCCGGTCGCGGCCAATGTCTCCGAGATCGTGCGTGGCGGCATCAGATCGATCCCCTCCGGCCAGTGGGAATCCGCCGAGGCACTCGCCTTCACGCGAGCGCAGACGATGTGGATGATCATCCTGCCCCAGGCCTTCAAGCGGATGATCCCACCCTGGATGAACCTTTACGCCATCCTGACCATGGCGACGACGCTGATCTCGGTCGTCGGCATCCAGGATGGGCTGACCATCACCCGCGCGGCGCTCGTCGCCGAGAGCCGTCCGGAACTGATGATCCCGATGTATCTGCTGCTGCTCCTGATGTTCTTCGCCTATTGCTATCCGATCGCGCGAGCGACGCTGGCGCTTGAGCGCCGCTTCAACGTGAAAGCCTGACCATGGCAAGCCGTCATCAACTGGGCGAGCCCGTGGTCGTGATCGAGGGCGTCGAGAAATCCTTCGGCAGCTTTCCCGTGCTGAAGGATGTCAGCCTCACCGTCAGGCGCGGGGAGACCGTCTGCATCATCGGGCCATCGGGCTCGGGCAAGTCGACGCTGCTGCGCTGCATCAACGGGCTGGTGCCGATCAGCAAGGGCTCGATCAAGGTCGCCGGCCGCGAGGTCAACGACGCAAGCCTCGACAAGCTGTCACTGCGCCGCGATGTCGGCATCGTCTTCCAGCAATATAATCTCTTCCCTCACAAGACCGCGCTTCAGAACGTGATGATGGCACCGATCCATGTGCTGAAGCAGGACAAGGCAGTGGTCGAGGAGCGCGCGCGCCGCCTCCTTGCCAAGGTCGGCCTCTCGCAGAAACTCCTGGCTTATCCGGGCGAACTCTCCGGCGGCCAGCAGCAGCGCGTCGCGATCGCGCGGTCACTGGCGATGAATCCGAAGGTGATGCTGTTCGACGAGGTCACCGCCGCACTCGACCCCGAGACCAAGAAGGAGGTGCTGGTGACGATCCAGGACCTCGCAGCCGAGGGCATGACCTGCATCCTGGTCACTCATGAGATGGGCTTTGCCCGCGAGGTGGCCGACCACGTCTATTTCACCGATGGCGGACTGATCGTGGAGCACGGTTCGCCGGCGGATGTGTTCGGCGATCCACAAGAAGAGCGTACGAAGGGGTTTCTTGACAAGGTATTGTAGCACCGCCCCTGTCGGTCCGGCTTTCGCTGCATCTCGATCTGACAGTTCCTGCGTGCCTGCCATGCAGCGACAGGGCCTATGTCGCCAGTGGATGCCTCACTAACACTAGGGGGAAACGAGGGGGAATCATGCTGGACTGGACACGGGCCAAGGCGGAAGCAGCCGCTATCACGAATAGTTGGGCCGATCAGGCTGGTCCAGGTGGTGCGGTCGTCATCTTCGATGCGGAGCGACGGCTTGAAGCCAACGCCGGCGGGTTCGCCAACCTGGAACAGCAAACGCCCTTCACGGCGGATACGCCCAATCGCCTGGCCTCGATCAGCAAACATTTCATGGCGGCGACGCTGCTTCTGGAGGGCATAGCGCTCGACGCACCGCTCGGCAGCCTGCTGGAGGGTTTGCCTGCAGCGATAGCCGCCGTGCCTCTTGGCCGCGCGCTCGACATGACCGGCGCCCTGCCGGACATGATGGAGACCCTGTGGCAGCTCGGCGTGCCCTATACCACGAGCCTCAGCGCCCCGGAGATTCACGACTTTGCTCAGCGCCTGCCGGGCATCAATGCCGTGCCCGGCCAGGAGATGGCCTATTCCAATACCGGCTGGCGGCTGGCGCAGTCGGTGCTGCCGGCCCAGCGCAGCATCACCTATCGCGAAGCCCTGCGGCTGCGCCTGTTCGGGCCTCTCGCGTTGCCCTTCGTCTTCCCGGAGGACGAGAGCGAGATCGTGCCCGATCTCGCAACAGGTTACTGGCATGATGGCGTGAACTGGCGGCGTGGACGCTACGGCTTCCAGTTCTCGGCCTCCGGCGGGCTTGTCGGCAGCGCATCCGCGCTGGCGATCTGGGCGTCCGACCTGATGGCCGGGCGCGGGCCGCTCGCCGGCGTCTTCCAGAAGCTTGCCGCGCCGCGCCATTTTGCGGATGGTCGGGAGAGTGGCTACCGCCTTGGCCTGGTCAGCACCCAGCTTCTTGGCACCACAGTGATCGGCCATGGCGGATCGCTGACCGGCTACCGGAACCACTTCCTGATGGCGCCTGAGCATGGCGTCGGCGTCGTCGTGTTCAGCAATCGCGAGGAGGAGGCGCTCTGGCCCGCGTTGCGCGTGCTCGCGGCGCTTCTCGGCAAAGCGCTGCCCGAGGCACCGGCGGCTGGCCCGACCGGCCTCTATATCAGCGAGGAAGGATCCTTCTGGGCCGAGCTCGGTGTCGACTCGATCGGCGTCATGGGCGGGTATGAGCGTCTTGTCGTCGGCGAGAACGGCAGGTTGAGAAGCCTGCCCTCCTATCTCGACATCGAGCTCGGCACGCTTGGCGAAGACGAGATCCAGGCGCGGATTGGCGGCGTCGAGCGTCGTCTTCTGCGCGTCCCGGCCGCCACGTCGCTCGACCCGCGTCTCATCGGCCGCTGGCGCGAACGCAGCTTCGGTGTCGAGATCACGGTCGCAGCGGACGGCACGGCACAATGGCCCTGGGCCGAACCGGTCGGCATGACCACGCGACTGACCCCCTTGCCTGGGGGGCGCGCGCTGGCCGATCTTGCTCATGGTCCCTGGCGGCACCGGCCTTGCGTGTGGCTGCAGCCGGACGGCTCCCTGCGCCTCGACAGCCATCGGGCGCGCGTTCTGCAATTCGATCGTGTCGACGAAGTTGGAGGTACCCGATGATCCGTTCCCGCCTTGCCGGATTGTTGCTTTGCGCCGCGTCGCTGACGCTCGGCCTCGGGGCCCAGGCCCAGCCGGCTCCGAACCGCACCTTGCGCGTCGCGCCGCATGCGGATCTCAAGACGCTCGATCCCGTTGCGGCCTCGATCGTCATCACCCGCATGCATGGGCTGATGATCTACGAGACGCTGTTTGCCTGGGATTCAAAGCTGCAGCCGCACCCGCAGATGGTCGAGAGCTTCTCGACGGCTCCCGACAAACTGTCCTGGAGCTTCACGCTGCGGCCCGGCCTCAAGTTCCATGACGGCCAGCCGGTCACGACTCGCGACGTCATCGCTTCGCTGAAGCGCTGGATGGCGCGCGACACGATCGGCGGCAAGCTCGGCGAATATACGGAAGGGTTGGAGGCGGTCGACGACCGGACCTTCACGCTGAAACTGAAGCGGCCGATGGCACTGGTGCCTTTCGCCCTCGGCTCGGCCGTGGGCCAGATTCCGGTGATCATGCGCGAGAGCGACGCCAAGAGCGACCCGATGAAGCCGGTCACCGAAGCCATCGGCAGTGGCCCCTTCCGCTTCAACCGGGCGGAATGGCGCAGCGGCGCGCGCGTCGTTTATGATCGCAATCCGGACTATGTGCCGCGTTCGGAACCGGCCAACGGCCTGGCGGGAGGCCGCGTCGTCAAGCTCGACCGCGTCGAATGGATCATCATGCCGGACGCCGCGACGGCCGCCGCTGCGATCCAGACCGGCGAGATCGATATCTGGGAGCAGCCGAGCCAGGACCTGATCTCGACCATCGCCAAGACCCGAGATGTCAAGGTCGAACGCTACTCGAACCTCGCCAACCAGGTGATGCTGCGGCCGAACCATCTCTATCCGCCGTTCGACAATCCCAAGGCCAGGCTGGCCCTGGCCTATGCCACGGATCAGGCTGATTTCCTCGCCGCCGGCTTCGGGGACGAGGAGTGGTGGAAGCGCTGCAATGCCTATTTCGTCTGTGGCGGGCCGAACGGAACCGAGATCGGCTCGGAGCCCTATGCCAAGCCCGATCTTGCGACGGCGAAGAAGCTGCTCGCCGAGAGTGGCTACAAGGGCGAGAAGCTGGTGCTCAGCACCTCGAACGACATCGCCCCGATCGGCCGCATGGCCGAGGTCGCGGCGCAGTCGCTCAAGGAGGTCGGCTTCAATGTCGATGTCCAGTTTGCCGATTGGGGCACCGTCACCACCCGCCAGCAGAATCGCGGCACCGTGGATCAGGGCGGCTGGAACCTGTTCGTCACCTACGCGTCGGGCGCGACGATGCAGTCGCCGATGACGAATATCGGCACCAATATGGGCTGCGAGAAAGCCTGGGCGGGCTGGCCCTGCGACGCCGAGGCCGAGCGGTTGCGTGGCGCTGTCGTCGATGCTCCGGACGAGGCGAGCGGCAAGCTCGCGATCGAAGCGCTGCATCGCCGGCTCACGGAAGTGCAGCCCTATCGCGTGCTTGGTCAGTTCGATCAGCCCTATGCCCGCCGCAGCAATGTTTCGGGCGTGCTCGCCGCGCCGGTGATGCTGTTCTGGAACATCGAGAAGAAGTGAGCAGCCAGCACTGACGGCCGCGGTCGATGCGCGGTCCGGGGCGAGGCTTCTCTCACCTTGGACCGCAAGATCGGAACATTCTGCCGACGGATGGCCAATCCCCGCAGGATGGGACACCACCAGGCGCAAAACGGACACGGATTGCGCGCTGTCGCTTTGCTAGAATTGGGTTTTCCTTCCTGCGCGGTCCCAATCGACGGCCGCTTCAATCACGTGGCTTGTCATGACGAGTGTCGAAACGGTTCTGGCCGATCTTGTGACCATTCCCTCTGTCTGCCGGACGCCGAATGCGGCGATCATCGCGCATGTCCGCGGATACCTCGCCGACCATGGCGTCGAGTGCATCATCGTCCCGGGGCCGGAGGGGGATCGCGCCAATCTCTTCGCCACCATCGGACCGCGCGAGCCGGGCGGAATCATCCTCTCGGCTCATCTCGACGTCGTGCCTGCTGCCCCGGACGGCTGGGTCGGACAGCCCTTCGCCTTGCGCCGCGATGGCGACCGCCTGATCGGACGCGGCGCCGTCGACATGAAGGGTTTTGTGGCCAGCGTGCTGGCAAGCGTGCCGGATCTCGCCTCGCGCCGGCTAACGCGGCCGATCCACATCGCGCTGTCCTATGACGAGGAGGTCGGCTGCGTCGGCGTCCGTCACCTGATCGCGCGGCTGCCGGAGCTTTGTCCTCGACCGGCCGGTTGCATCGTCGGCGAGCCGACCGATCTCCATCCTGTCCTGCGTCACAAGGGCAAGATCGCGCAGCGCGTCACGGTCGACGGCAAGGCCGGGCACTCGTCGCGGACCGATCTCGGCGACAATGCCATTCACTACGCTGCGGAGTTGATGACCGCCATCCATGCCGAGGCGCGCCGGCATGCGGCGGAAGGCCCGTTCGCCGAGAGCTTTGCTCCGCCCTATTCCACGCTCCAGGTCGGCACCGTGCAGGGCGGGACCGGCATCAACATCGTTCCCGCGCAATGCGTCTTCGAGGTCGAGGCTCGCGCCATCGCGGGGCAGGCACCGGCCGGACTGCTGGCCTTCCTGCCGCGCGAGGCGGAGCGCATCCGCGCCGCTGCCGCCGCGGATGGGCACAATGTCGCCTTCGGCTTCGAGACGATGAGCGACTACCCACCGCTCGATCTGCCGGATGAAGATCCGTTGGTCGGGCTGACGGAGGACGTCTGCGGGAAGCCGCGCCAGCAGGCCGTCAGCTTCGGCACCGAGGCGGGGCTCTTCCAGGCCGCGGGCATCCCTGCGATCGTCTGCGGGCCGGGCGATGTGAACCGGGCGCACAAGCCCGAGGAGTACATCACCGATGCTGAACTGGCTGCGGCGATGGCGATGATCGCGCGGATCGCCGACCGGTTGTCGTCCTGACGCAGGCTGTCAGCGCTGCTCTGGGCTGATCGGCCGAGGCCGTGCTTGAATGCCGGCACGGATCATCCGGAGGAGACTGACCATGCCTGATCGCCAACGCGTCGAGGCCTTTGTCGCAGCGGTCGTGAGTGGCGATCATGTCGGCGCCATTCGCGATTTCTATTGCGAGGATGCCTCGATGCAGGAGAATGGCGCCGAGCCGCGCCGCGGACGGGACGAAATGATGGCGCATGAGGCCAGGGCGCTCGCCCGGCTCAACCGGATGCGCACGCACCCAGCCCGCGCCGTGCTGGTCGATGGCGACCGGGTCGTGATTCACTGGATCTTCGATGCCACCGACAAGCAGGGCGTGACGCGACGGCTGGAAGAACTCGCGATCCAGCTTTGGCGCGGCGACCGCATCGCCGAAGAGCGCTTCTTCTACGATACCGGCTCGGCCTGGCAGGTCGTCGAGTCTGTTCGTTAGATGTCGATTCGGATCGAGGCTGCCGGCAAGCCGGAGCGGTTCAAGCTCGTCGTGTCTGTCTATGTGATCTTTCGGCGCGGGAGCGAACTCCTGCTGCTGCGGCGAGCGAACACGGGTTACGAGGACGGCAATTACGGTCTCGTCTCCGGACATCACGACGGCAGCGAGCCGCTGCGAGCAGCGGCCGCGCGCGAAGCCAGGGAGGAGGCGGGCGTCGAGATCGATCCTGCCAGCCTGGCCTTCGCTACTGTGGTCCACCGATCGCAGGACGAGGAGCGGCTGGATTTCTTCTTCGAGGCTACGGACTGGCAGGGCGAGCTTCGCAATGCCGAGCCCGAAAAATGCGCCGAACTGGTCTGGTTCCCCATTGATGACTTGCCGGAGAACACGATCGCCTATGTTCGCACGGCCATCGCCAACTGGCAGTCCGGCACGCGCTATTGCGAGTTTTGGCGGAAGGCCTGACGCTGTCTGGGAAGACAGAGTCAGGCCTCTCGCGCGCGTCCCGCTATGACAGCACTCCGCGATAGGGCGCAGCCACGATCAGGCAGCAATTGCCGGGCCGGACGCGGCCGGGCTGGCGGCGGCCATAGAGGATGCCGTCGGCGGCATAGTGCAGCGTCTCGGGCGGGCGGGTCGGGTCCCAGGTGCAATGGATGCGCCCGGCCGGTTGGCCGGCGCTGACCTTGGCGCCATTGGCGTGGAAGGGCTCGAAGACGCCGTCGGCGGTGGCATAGACATAGGCCGAGGTGCCGGGCAATTCGAGGATCTGGCCTTCGCCGCGCTTCGGCTCGGGGGTGTCGCGCGCGACGATGCCGAGATGGTCGAGCACATTGGCGACGCCGCGCCGGCAGACTTTCAGTGCCTCCAGCGAAACCGTGCCGCCACCCGCCATCTCGGTGCCGACAGTGACGAGCCCGTTGCGGCAGGCGGTTGCGGTTGCAGTGCGCGGCTCGCCGAGATTGCTGATCACCACCGTCATCGGCGCATCGAATGCCTGTACGGCGGCGACGTTGCGCTTGTGCAGCGCCGGATCGTCGGTCGGCTCGACGATCGCGCTCGGGATGATGTCGAGCGAGGAGCCGCCTGAATGCAGATCGAGGAAGGCGTCGCCGAGCGGCAGGATATTGTCGCTGACATAGGCGGCGATCTGCTGGGTGATGGTGCCGCGCGGGTCGCCCGGGAAAGTACGGTTGAAGTTCAGCCCGTCGACCGGCGAGGTGCGCTGGCCGGCTATGACGGCGTGCGAATTATTGGCGGGCATCAGGATCAGCCGGCCCTGCACGCGGCCGGGATCGAGATCACGAATCAGGTCGCAGATCGTGATCGGCCCTTCATATTCGTCGCCATGGTTGCCGCCTTCGAGGATCGCCGTCGGGCCGGAGCCGTTCTTGATGATCGCGATCGGGATCCGCGTCGCGCCCCAAGCGTCGTCATGCGGCGAATGCGGGATCATGACGAAGCCGACTTGCTTGCCGTCCCGCTCCGGATCGACTGTCAGGAAGGCGCTCGATGCGCGCGGTATGGGCTTAGGTCGGGCGTTGATCATGGCTGACTCGCGGGCGCGCCGAGGCATTCGGGCTGCAATCCGGCCTGATGGCGCAGTCTGAAGGGAAAAAGGCCGGGCGCGACGTGCGCCCGGCGGATGTCTGGCGGCGCTCAGAGCGTCGGCAGCGGGTCCATCGGCATGTCGAGATACTTGCGGTGCAGCCGGTCGATCTCGCCATTCATCGAGTTGAAGAAGATGAAGCCGTCGAGCCAGCGCACGAGATTATGCTGATCCATCTGCACGCCCATATGAGCGGGGCTGCGGCGGATGACGAACTTGCGCTCGAACTCCTTGTTCGGGTTCTGCTTGGCGAGCGCCTGAGCGACGATGCTGTTGGTGGCGAGCAGGTCGGCCTGGCCGGTGATGTAGGCTGCCGCGGCCGTCGCATCGTCCTCGGTGCGCATCAGGCTCGCCTTGGGCGCGGTCGCCGAGATCGCCAGTTCCTGCGTCGTGCCCTTGGCTGCGGCGACGCGGGCGGAGCCGATGGTCTCGGGGCTGCTGACTGCGGAGGCCTTGGCGCCATAGACGGCCAGGAAGGTGTTGGCATAGGGCGCGGTGAACTGGATCTGCTTGGCGCGTTCCGGTGTCAGCCCCATCACCGAGATCACGATGTCGACCTTGTCGGTGAGCAGGAACGGAATCCGGTTGGCGCCGGTGATCTGCTGCATCTCGAGCTTCACGCCGAGCCCCTTGGCGACCATCTCGGCCATCTCGATGTCGAAGCCGACCGGCTTGCGGTTCTCGTCCTGCGCGCCGAAGGGCGGGGCGTCGAGCGGCACGCCGATGCGCACCACACCCTTGGACAGGATGTCCTGGAGCTTGTCGGCTCGGGCTTCGGCGCCGCCAAAGACGGCGACAGTCAGTGCAGCCAAACCTGCAAATAGCGAACGCATGTTTCGTCTCCCCTCGTTGAGCAACCGGTGTCGATCGGCATCCTCAGTGCAGGACCGCGCTGAGGAAGGTCTGCAGTTCGGGCGTCTTCGGCTCGGCGAGCACCGCCGCGGCCTGGCCTTCTTCGTGAATGCGGCCCTCGTGCATGAAGACGACGCGCGAGCCGAAGCGACGCGCAAAGCCCATTTCATGCGTGACGAGGATCATGGTCATGCCGTCCTGCGCCACGGACTCGAGCACCTTCAGCACCTCGCCGGTGAGTTCGGGATCGAGCGCCGAGGTGACCTCGTCGAACAGCATCAGCTTGGGCTGCATGGCGAGTGAGCGGGCAATGGCGACGCGCTGCTGCTGGCCGCCGGAGAGCTGGGACGGGAAGGCGTCGAGCTTGTCCTCCAGCCCGACGCGGCGCAGCACGTCGCGGGCGATCTCGCGGGCCGCGTCCGGCGCCTGCTTCTTCACGACCCGCGGGGCGAGCGTGATGTTGTCGCAGACCGAGAGATGCGGGAACAGGTTGAAGCTCTGGAAGACGATGCCGACCTCCTGCCTGAGCTTGCGCAGGTTGGTCCTGGGATCATTGACCTGCACGCCGTCGACGAGGATTGCGCCGGCCTGGATCGGCTCGAGGCCGTTGATGCAGCGCAGCATGGTGCTCTTGCCGGAGCCCGAGCGGCCGATCACGGCAATGATCTCGCCCCTGCCGACGTCGAGCGAGACGTTCTTCAGCACCTGGACCGCGCCATAGCTCTTGCTGATCCCCTTGATTTCAACGAGCGACATCGAGCTTCCGCTCGAGCGAGCGGCTCCATTGCGTGAGGGGGAAGCACATCAGGAAGTAGATGCAGGCGACGGTGATGTAGACAGCGAAGGGCTTGTAGGTGCCGGCGGCCGTGAGCTGGCCCTCGCGCGTCAGTTCTACGAGCCCGATCGTCGCGGCGAGCGAGGTGTTCTTGATGAGCTGGACGAGGAAGCCGACGGTGGGCGGGATCGCGACGCGGATCGACTGCGGGACGATGATGTGGCGCAACTGCTCCCAGAGTGAGAGGCCGAGCGAGGCGCCGGCCTCCCATTGCGTCCTGGCGATCGAGATCAGCGCGCCGCGCCAGATCTCGCCCAGGAAGGCGCTGCCATAGACCGAGAAGGCGACGGCGGCCGCGAGCCACGGATTGACCGAGATGCCGATCAGCGGCAGGCCGAAGAAGATCAGGAACAGCCAGACCAGCAGCGGCGTGCCCTGGACGATATGGGTGTAGCCGGCCGCCAGCCAGCGCAGCGGCGCGAAGGGCAGGATGCGGACGATGGCGATGAGCAGGCCGAGCAGGGCGGCTCCGGTGAAGGCGGTGACGGTCAGCGCCACGGTCCAGCGCGCCGCCGCGACCAGGTACATCACATCAATCAGGCCGAAGGAACGGATCATCGCCTGACGAACGCCCAGTAATAGATGCCGGCAAAGAGGCCGCGGAAGGCGAGGGCGAGCGCGAGATAGAGCACGCCGATCAAGGTGTAGACCTCGAAATCGCGGAAAGTGCGCGACTGCACGATCGAGGCTGCATGGAACAGGTCCTCGACCGAGATCTGCGAGACCACGCTCGTCGCCAGCATCAGCAGCACGAACTGGCTGGCGAGCGCAGGAAACATCGATTTCAGCGCCGGGAACATCACGATGTAGCGGAAGACCTGCAGGCCGGACAGGCCGAGCGAGTGGCCGGCCTCGGTCTGCGCCTTCGGCACCGCCTCCAGCCCGGCGCGGACGATCTCGGTGGTATAGGCGCCGAGATTGATGACGAGCGCGATGATCGCCGCCGTCAGGCCGTCGAGCCGGAGACCGAAGCTCGGCAGGCCAAAGAAGATCAGGAAGAGCTGGACCAGCAGCGGCGTGTTGCGGATCACCTCGACATAGGCGCCGACGATCCGCTTCAGCCAGTCGGGGCCATAGACGCGCGCCGCAGCGCAGGCGATGCCGATGACGAGGCCGCCGAGCATCGCGCAGGCCGAGAGCAGCAGTGTGGTCCAGACGCCGTCGAGGATCGATTCCCAGGCCGCAAACACGTCCCGAAACTGCAGGCCGTACTTCATCGCGTCAGGCCGCCATGCCTGCGGGCGCCGTGACGGCACGCATGCAACAAACCGACAGACTGATCAGCGACGGTCATTGAGCCTCCCCTTTACAAGAGGCTAGGTTGGCTTCTTATTTGATGTCAAGCTTCACATATGAAACAAGGCGACATGTCTGACCTTCCAGAAACCGATGACGGCGAGAAGGCCTCCTATTCCGCTCCGGCTCTGGAGAAGGGATTGGACATTCTCGAATTGCTGGCGGAAGTCGGCGAGCCGCTTTCGACACGCACCATTGCCGAGCGGCTGGAACGCTCGAAGAGCGAGATCTTCCGCATGGTCTTCGTGCTGCAGCAGCGCGGATATCTGGTGCGGGAGGCAGGGACGGACAGGCTCGCGCTGTCGCGACGTCTGTTCGATCTCGGCATCAGGACGCCCAGCGGGCGGCAGTTGACCTCGGTCGTACTGCCCCTGATGGAGCGCTTCAGCGAGGAGAGCGGGCAGGCGGCCCATCTCGTCGTGCTGAGCCGGGCACAGACCGTGGTGCTCGCGACGACGTCCGGACATCTCGACGCGACGGTCACCGTGCGGCCGGGCTATGGCAGGCCGGCGCTGGAAGCCAATTCCGGATTGCTCATCCTGGCGTTCCAGTCACGAGCACGGCGCCTGACCCTGATGAAGGACGCTGATCGAGAGGCGCGGGCGCGGCTCGACAGCACCGGCATTGTAGCCGTCTTCGAGATGATCAGGGAGCAGGGACACCAGATCGCACCAAGCCGCGACATTCTGGCGGTGACCGATATCGCCTGCCCGGTCATCGGACCGGCAGGCTATGCGCAGGCTGCGATCCTGGTGCCATGCCTGCAGCGCCACGGCGTGCAGACCGATGAGAAGGCGATCCTCACCACCTTGAAGGCCTGCTGCCACGAGGCCGGATTGCGCCTGGCCTATAGCTGACCAGGCGCAGCGTGCTGGATCAGGCGGTGACCGGTTGCGGCGTGTAGCCGGCCGCGGTGACGATCGCCGCGATGGCGGCCCGGTCGCTGGAGCCCTGGACGCTGACCAGCTTCGAGGCCGGGTCGGCCTGTACGCGGGTTCCGGGGAGGCTCGCTTCGATCGCCTTGGTGATCGTCCCGGCGCAATGCCCGCAGGTCATGTCCTCGACGCGGAAGCTCAGTGTTCCTGCACCCTGAGGCTCGGCCTGAGGGGTCGTCTTCTCGCTGTGGCTCTGGCATCCGCACATCGTGCTGTGTTCCTTCTTTAAACTGTGGGAAGAGCCTAAAGCTTCCCATCATGGGAAGGTCAAGCGCCTTGTGCGGGCCGCCTGCGCACGTCTGATGGAGTCGCCTGGCCAGGTCGCAGAGAGTTGAAAATCGGCCTTGACCTTCCCATGATGGGAAGGATCATACCCTCGCCATCAACATGCGGAGATCAAGCCATGGCGATGGCACGGACAGCGGGAAGCCCCGTTAGAGAATTTGAGATCGAGATCGGCGGGATGAGCTGTGCCTCCTGTGTCGGGCGCGTCGAACGCGCCGTGAAGGCCGTCGACGGTGTCGGCTCGGTCGCAGTCAACCTCGCGACCGAGCGGGCGCGCGTGACCCTGTCTCCCGGCGGGAGTGATGCCGGCGCGATTGCGGCGGCGATCCGCGGCGCGGGCTACGAGCCCGCCGAGCGCATCGTCGAGCTGAAGATCTCCGGCATGACCTGTGCTTCCTGCGTCGGCCGTGTCGAGCGGGCACTCAAGCTGGCGCCGGGCGTGCTCGACGCGACCGTGAATCTCACGACCGAGCGTGCCACCGTGCGGGCTCTCGGCGGTGCAGACCAGACGCAGCAACTCGTCGCGGCCGTCGCAGGGGCGGGCTATTCCGCCGAGGCCGCCAGCATCGATGCCGGAGCCTCGGATCGCGAGCAGCAGGCGCGCGAGGCGGAACAGGCTGCCTTGAAGCGTGCGGTCTTCGTCGCCGCAATCGCGACAATCCCGCTGCTCGTCTTCGAGATGGGCTCGCATATGTACGAGCCGCTGCACCATTTTCTCGCGGGGCGCGTCGGCGAGTTCAATATCAAGCTCCTGTCCTTCCTGCTCGCGACGTTCGTCCAGTTCGGGCCGGGCCTGCGCTTCCTGCAGAAGGGTTGGCCGGCCTTGCTGCGTGGCGCGCCGGACATGAACTCGCTGGTCATGCTCGGCACCAGCGCAGCCTATCTGTACTCGACGGTCGCAACCTTCGCGCCGGGCGTCCTGCCTGACGGCACGGACTACACCTATTTCGAGGCCGGTGCGGTCATCGTCACACTCGTTCTGACCGGACGTTGGTTCGAGGCCAGGGCCAAGGGGCGGACCAGCGAAGCGATCCGGCGACTGATGTCGCTGCAGGCGAAGTCGGCGCGTGTCCTGCGCGACGGCGTCGAAGCCGATGTCGGAATCGAGAGCGTTGTTCCGGGAGACGTCGTCATCGTGCGTCCGGGTGAGCGCATTCCGGTCGATGGTGAGGTTCTCGACGGCGTATCCTATGTCGACGAGGCGATGATCACCGGCGAGCCGGTGCCCGCGCGCAAGGAAGCGGGTGCGGCTGTGACTGGCGGAACGATCAACGGCACCGGCGCCTTCCGCTTCACCGCCACCAAGGTCGGCGCCGATACGCTTCTGTCGCAGATCGTCCGCACCGTCGAGGCGGCGCAGGGCTCGAAGCTGCCGATCCAGGCCATGGTCGACAAGGTGACGATGTGGTTCGTCCCCGCGGTGATGGCGCTCGCGCTAGTGACGTTCGCGGCCTGGCTCGCCTTCGGCCCGAGTCCCGCCTTCTCCTATGCTCTCGTCAATGCGGTCGCCGTCCTGATCATCGCCTGTCCCTGCGCGATGGGGTTGGCGACTCCGACCTCGATCATGGTCGGCACCGGCAAGGGCGCCGAGCTCGGCATCCTGTTCCGCCAGGGCGATGCGCTCCAGGGTCTGAAGGATGCGAAGATCGTGGCGCTCGACAAGACCGGAACCCTGACCAAGGGCAAGCCGGAACTGACCGATCTCGTCGCCGCCGGGGGCTTTGAGGAAGCAGAGGTGCTGCGCCTGGTCGCCTCCGTCCAGGCTCGCTCGGAACATCCGATCGCGGAAGCGATCGTTGGCGCCGCCCGCCGGCGCGGCCTCGCCCTCGCAGAGGTGTCCAAATTCGCGGGTGAACCGGGCTTCGGCGTGAAGGCCGTGATCGAGGGCCGGACGATCGAGATCGGTGCCGACCGGTTGATGCGGCGCCTCGGGCTTGACCTCTCGCCCTTCGCGGAGACGGCAAGCCGCCTTGGCGATGCCGGCAAGACGCCGCTCTATGCGGCGATCGACGGCAGGCTCGCCGCCATCATCGCGGTTGCCGATCCGGTCAAGGCCACGACGCCCGAGGCTATCGCGTCGCTGCACCGGCTTGGCCTTCGCGTCGTGATGATCACCGGAGACAATTGGCGCACTGCCGAGGCGATCGCTGCGAGGCTGGGCATCGACGAGGTCGCGGCGGAGGTGCTGCCGACCGGCAAGGCCGAAGTGATAGCCGGACTCCAGGCCGGTGGCGCCAAGGTCGCCTTTGTCGGGGATGGCATCAACGATGCCCCCGCCCTCGCCAAGGCCGATGTCGGCATCGCCATCGGCACCGGCACGGACATCGCCATCGAAAGCGCCGATGTCGTGCTGATGTCGGGCGACCTGAACGGTGTCGCCAACGCCATCGCACTATCGCAGGCGACGATCGCCAATATCCGCCAGAACCTGATCTGGGCCTTCGGCTACAATGCCCTGCTGATCCCGGTCGCTGCCGGCGCGCTGTATCCGAGCTTCGGCATCCTGATGTCGCCGATGTTCGCGGGACTGGCCATGGCGTTGTCGAGCGTCAGCGTCCTGACCAATGCGCTGCGCCTGAAGAGCTTCCGGGTTCGCGCGCCGGATCCCTCTCAGGAGCAGCGCGCTGCCAGGCTCGCTCTGGCAGGTTGAGGAAATACGAGGAGCACCAGAGATGAATATCGGACAAGCGGCAACCGCCTCGGGCGTCAGCGCAAAGATGATCCGCTACTACGAGAGCATCGGGCTGATCGAGGCTCCGGTGCGCACCGAGGCTGGTTATCGTGTCTATGCGGGCGACGACGTGCACACGCTGCGCTTCGTCAAGCGCGCCCGGAGTCTCGGCTTCTCGATTGAGGAAACGCGCGAACTCCTGGCGCTCTGGCGCGACAAGAGCCGGGCCAGTGCCGATGTGAAGGCTTTTGCCCTGCGCCACATCGGCGAACTCGAGGCGCGGATCGGCGAGCTTCAGGCGATGGTGAAGACGCTCGGTCATCTCGCGCGTCATTGCCACGGCGATGGCCGGCCCGATTGCCCGATCCTCGAAGACCTCGCCGACGCGCCCGCGCCGCAAGGGGCGGGGCGGGCACACTCTCGCGACAGGGCGCGGCATCACGCCTGAACTTGGACAGGGCGGGCGCCCGCAAGGCGCCCGTACCACGTTGCCGGCTCAGGTTTCCCGGAAGGCGCGCGTCATGCTGTCCTTCAGCGGCTGCATCAGATATTCGAAGAACGTGCGTTCCTTCGTCTGGATGTAGACCTCCGCGGGCATGCCGGCTGTCGGCTGGAAGTCCTGGATCGCGGCGACGCTGCTGTGGTCGAGGCGGACCCGCACGACATAGAGATCGGATGTATTCGGGTAGCCGCGCTGCCTTTCATCCGGCAGCGCGTCGGCCGAGATATAGATTACCCTGCCGTTGATCATCGGCGTGGTGCGCTGATTCAGGGCGCTCAGGCGGACGGTTGCAATCTGGCTGTGCTTGATCTTGTCGATATCCTGCGGCCGAACACGCGCCTCGATGACGAGCTCTTCCTGCAGCGAAACGATCTCCATGATGCTTTTGCCCGGCTCGATGACGCCGCCGGCGGTGTGGTAGCGTAGCTTGACCACAGTACCCTTGACCGGTGTGACGATCCGGGCCCGGTCGAGGACCCCCTTCACTGTGTGAATGCGTTCGCGGATGTCGTTCAGATCGGCGCTGACATCCTGGAGCTGCTCGGATGCGGCCTTGATCGCTGTCTTTCGCACACCGTCGATCTGCTCGACAGCACGGGCGATACGTTCACGGGCGTCGCCGATATCGCCGCCGATCCGCCCCGCCTCGCCGCGCAGATTGGCCGCGTTGCGCTGGAGCGCGAGGACATCGGGCTTGCGGATGTAGCCGCGTTCCAGCAGGGCCTGCTTGCCCGCGAGCTCTTCCTTGAGGAGTGCGCTTTGCTGCGCGACAGCCGTGAGCTGGGCCTTGCTGCCGGCGATCCTCTCCTCGAGCCCGTCGACGCCCTTCTGTTGCGCGGAAATCTCATTGGCGATGTTGTTCTGACGCGCGACGAACGTGGCGGTCTGGGATTGCAGCATCGCTGCAACGTCGGGGTCGAATCGACTGGCCAACAGATGCGCAGGGAATTCCAGTTGCGTCCGGCCGGCCGCCTCCGTGTTCAGCCGCGCTTCGACCGCCTCGAGCCGCATTTGCTTGAGTGAATGCCGGCGCAACTCGGCCCGTGCAGAGGTGTCGTCGAGCTGCACGAGGACTTGACCGGGCGTGACGACGTCGCCTTCGCGCACCAGGATTTCGCGAATGACCCCGCCTTCGAGATGCTGGATCGTCTTGTTCTGCCCGGTGGTGACAAAGACTCCCTGCGCGATCACGGCTCCCGAGATTGGCGCGGTATTGCCCCAGACGCCGAAGCCCATGATCGTCATCAGAATGATGACGGTGCCGCTGAGCTTCGCCCAGCGGGTCTTGCGCGGGACGTCCGCATACCAGGGCTGCGCCCCGACGACCATGGCACTCATCGTGTCAACTCCCACAGTCACAAGCAGGCCGGCTGGCCGGGCCCGGTTACATCGCCTCTGGAATTCAGTTTGGCTGCGGCGCGTTGTCGATGCTGCGATGCCCGACGATCAGCGGCAGGATCTCGTCGCGCGCGCCAATCGCCTGCAGGGCGCCGTCCTTGATCATCATGATCTTGTCGACGCTGCGCAGCAGGGCGGGGCGCTGCGTCACTGCGACCACGGTCATGCCGCGCGCCTTGGCCCGTTCGAGGGCCCGCGCCAGCGCGACCTCGCCGATCGTGTCAAGATTGGAGTTGGGTTCGTCGAGCACGACCAATCTCGGATTTCCGAAAAAAGCGCGCGCGAGCCCCAGTCGCTGCTTCTGGCCGCCCGATAGAGGGCTGCCGTCGATGCCGATCTGCGTCTCGTAGCCATGCGCGAACTGCGCGATCATTTCGTGGATATCGGCGATTTCGGCAGCCTCGAACACCTCCTCATCCGTTGCATTGTCGCGCATGCGGGCAATATTGGCCTTGATCGATGCCGGAAAGAGTTGCGTATCCTGGGGCAGGTAGCCGACGTTCTCGCCGAATTGCCGCGGATCCCAGTTGCGCTGTTCCATCATGTCGAGGCGCACCGTGCCGGCGGTTGGGGTAATCGAGCCGACCAGCATGCGCGCAAGAGTCGACTTGCCGCTGCCCGAGGCGCCGACGATGGCGAGCGAGTCGCCGGGCTCGAGGCTGAAGCTGATGCCGTTGAGGATGACCTTCTTGTTCGGCGGCGGGACATACAGGATGCGCTCGACATCGAGGCGGCCTTTGGGGCTTGGCAGCTTTAGCCGATCGAGATTGAGGGGGGAGGCCTGCAACAGGGCCTGCACCCGCGAATAGGCCGCGCGAGCATGGATGAAGCTGCGCCAGCCCTCGATCGTGCCTTCGAGCGGGGCCAGCGCGCGGCCCGCGACCACAGATGACGCGATGACCATGCCGCCCGTGAGGGATCCCTCCAGGGAGAGCCAGGCTCCCCAGCCGAGCATGGCGATCTGCGTGCCGAGGCGGAAGAACTTCGACAGCCCGGTCATCATGATGTTGCGGTCTTGCGCACTGACCTGCGCCTTCAGCGATTCCGCCGTCTCGCGACCCCAGATCAGCACACCCTCCGGGATCATGCCCATGGCGTTGATGACCTGGGAATTCCGCGACATCGCTTCCGACTGCAGATTGGCCCGCGTCGAGAAGGCGCTCGACCTTGCAAAGGGAACGGCCGTCAGCTTCTGGTTGAAATAGGCGACCACGAACAGGATCATGGCGGCTACCGTCACGATGTAGCCGAGATGCGGATGGATCAGATAGACCGCGAACAGGTAGATCGGTGCGGTCGGCGCATCGAGCATCGTCAGGATGACCGGCCCGGTCAGGAAGCTCCGGATCTGCTGAAGGTCGGCGAGAGTCTGGAACTCCCGGTTCGAGCCGGTCTGGGCAGCCTTCGCGGCGGCGCTCAGCACGGGGCCGCCGAGCCGGCTTTCGACATCCACGGCAACCCGCATCAGGATGAAGCGGCGCATCATGTCGAGCAGGACATGGGCCAGGATCGCGACCATCACAATGACCGAGAGCATGACGAGCGTATCGAGACTGCGGCTTGTCAGCACCCGGTCCGACATCTGGAACAGGTAGATTGGGACGGCCAACACCAGCGTGTTCACGACGATCGAGAAGATCCCGACAATCATCAGGTTGTGGCGCGCCTCCGCGAGGCCCTTGCCGAGGACCTGCTGGAAATCGCGATCCCCGAGGCGCTGTTCGAGCGGCGATCTGCCGCCACCGCCACCTCCGCCACCGCCGGTTCCGCCCTTGCCGCCCCCAGGACCGTTCGATGTCGTCGTGCCTTGTGGGCTGCCAGCGCCTCCGACAGGGCGCAGATTGGTGACGCCGCCGGCGGGAGACGCGCCGTACTTCGCCTCGGCGCGCAGCGGGGCTTGCACGGCTGGGGCCGGACTATCCTCACCGGCCAGTCGGTTGTTTGAATTGGCGACCAGCGCGAGAGGAGGCGGGGGCCTGTCCATGGCGCTCCCGAGCGTCGTGGCTCCGGGCAACCTGATCTCGTCTGGACGGTTTGAAGGCGCGGCTGGTTTGGCTTCGTCGGTCATGGAGAGCCCTCGGACGCGTGCTGGCCTCAACACATGATGTTGGAGGTGAGGTGATCGTGCTGGGCGGGATCGGGTATGACTGGTCGCGACTCCTGGGAGTCTGATCCGGGGTGCGAATCGGCGTCCTGGGCGAAGGCGACGAGCTCAGGCACCAATGTGCGCGTGTCGTGGATGATGATCGTGTCGCTATCGGTGATCATGTTGACCTGGATCAGCATGCTCTCCTCGTAGGCGTCGCCGCCAAGGTATTTCGAGGCCGAGAGCGTACCGGGATCGATGATGTGGGCTTCGTTCAGCGCAATGTTTCCGCCGGTCGCGACGCCTTGGGTGGTGCCCGCATGGGCGCTCGCCTGGATGACCTGATCGGCATCCGTCAGCATGTTGACCTGGGTGATGACGTTCACGTCGTAATAGTCGCCGGGGATATAGAGGACGTGCAGCGTACCGGACCTGTTGCCGTTCAGATCCCATTCGGCATTCGGAGTAAGGATCGTGAAACGATCATCGAGTGCGCCCAGCAGATTGTGATGCGCGTTCAGCATCGGCTTGAAAGCCACGCTGTCATAGGTCGTGATGCTGGCGATGTTGCTCAGCCGATTGAACCCTGCCGTGAGCGAGGTACTGTCGTCTGTGTCGCCAGTGGTGAAGACCTTGGCGATGTCTGAGTCCAGGACGATGTTGTACTGGTAGATCCAATCGGCGCGATGATAGTCACCGCCAATGATGATGATGTCATAGCTGTCGAGGCCCGAGATTTTTGCCAAATTGATTTGGCTGTTTTCTCCGCTCTTGACCTCGAAGTAGGTGCCGCTTTCCGCCTGGACGATGCGGTCGCTGTCGTCCAGGCCATTGAACTGAACGATCGATTTCACGTCGTAGAAATTGCCTGGCAAGATGTCGACGAACCAGGCTGGCGTCGCAGCGGCACCATTGGGTTCGGAGGCCACCAGATGCGTGGTGAACTCCGCGATGTTGTGAACCGCGTTGTCGTGGGTCTGTATCGCCGGCTTCAGCGCGCCGGAGATCGCAACGTCGACATGATCACTGTCGACAAGGACATTCACCTGCACGATGCCTCGGCTGAAGAAGTAGTCGCCCCCAACGATCATCGATCCAGGAGCTTCATTGGCATCCAGGATGATCGCGGCGTTGATCTGTGTGTTCAGACCCGTCTCTGCAATCGTAGCCACTCCGCCGGTCGGCTCGACCGTTGTGATCTGCTTCTCGGCATGGTCCGGGGGGGCATTCTCCGCGGGGCGCCAGGGCGCGATCTGAACCGTGCTCGGCACCGGCGGGTCGCTGGAGCTTGAGGAGCCGTCGACGAAGCGGCCATCGGGGGCATGCGAGACGGGAGTGCCGTCTGGGGTCGGCGTTCCGGTCTCGACCCACCGCGCATCGCGACTTTCGAATGCCTCGATGATGTCGGAAGTGCCGCCGTTCCGAATGTCGGGAACTCCGGCGGGGACCGCCTGCTCCGCCTGGAGCAGCATGGCGTCCATGACGCCATTGAGATGAAGTTCGGGAGGCACGACGATCGTGCCATCGGGATAGCGGATCGCGTCGGATGTCAGGAGGTCGCGGTCGCTGGCGTGATTGACCTGATGAAGCGAGAGAAGCGTTTCGGTCCCGCCGTCCTGATAGGTGACGGAGATGAGCTTCTCGCCCTGCACGACGCGATAGCCATAGCCGTAATCGAGATCGGAGCTTTGAGGATCGAGCCGCTTCGCCGGCAGTGGGGACGCCGGCATGATCTTGGCCGGTTGGGAGGGGGAGGCAAGCGTCGGATGCTGCAAGGCACGTGACGTGTCCGACAATGGCTGAGGGCGAAAGATCACGGGCTGCGAAACGGTTTCCTCGAAAACGGCGGGACGTACGCGCTCATGATAGCCGTCGCTGTCTTCGTCGGGGATCGGTTGGGCCGGATCGCCAGCATAGATCTCACGTTCGCGTGCCTCGTCCTGGAAAATGCGAAGATAGCCGGCGAAATGCCATATGGTTTCAGTGAAGCCACCGGTATTCATGATGCACTCCTCGGTCGCGCCCGGCGGAACCGGTCGAGAGGGGCTTCACGCGCCGCGCGCGTTCTGTGGGGGACCGAACCCTGAGCAGGAAGCGCGCGGGGCTTCCCCCGCGCGTCCGTTGCTGCGCTCTTCGATGAGCGCCTTGCGACCGCTCAGAGGTCGCCGAGGTCGCCGCCAGACACCGTGAGATGATCGACGGAGTTGAACTGGATGTTCGCACCCATCGCGATATGCTGGGTGAAGGCTTCCTGTGTCAGCGACACATTGGCCGATGCCGCGCCGATACCGGCAAAGCCGTCATTGCCGCCGTGGATAGCGCCGACATGCGTCTCGGCGGTGCCGCCGGAAGCGCTCGCGCTCATCGAGAAGCCGCCGACCGCTTCCGCGACATAATACGGGTTACAGGAGGACGGATCGAGGCCGCCGGCGCTGTAGCTGACCGACGGGTCGTGGAGCGTATCGTTGTCGGTCAGATTGTTGACCTGATCGATATTGAAGTTGTTGCCGTTATAGGTCGTCTGCGAGACGACATCCGGCATGACGATCGAGTCGGTGAGGCCGTAGATCGAGTCGATGTCGATCGCATCATTATCCGACGGCGACGTGAGGGCGCCGCTGAGGTCGAGGTCGACCTTCACATTCACGTAGTTATCGACCGTGTTCTCGACATGGTTGATGTTCGCGTTGACGTTCACATTGCCGTTGGCGTTGAGGTTGCCATTGGCGTTCAGATTGCCGTTGCCGTTGAGGTTCAGGTTGCCGTTGTCGTTCCAGACGGTGGTATCAACGGCCTGGCCGGCATACTGCCCGGCATATTGCGACTGGCCCTGATGCTGACCCTGACCCTGGCCCTGACCTTGGCCCTGGCCTTGAGCCTGGCCCTGCAGCTGCGCCTGAAGCTCGGCCTGGGCCTGCGCCTGAAGCTCGGCCTGAGCCTGCGCCTGATTCTGATTTGGGTAGTTGATAGGCATGATGCTTCCCCGTCAAAAAAGGAGAGGCACCCTTCCGCCTGTCGATCGCCGCATCTCTTCTGCGTTGCGTCGGTCCACTCGCGTCGGATGCCATGAGTGCTGATTATTGGTCATTGCGATCGAGTGAATGTCCCGCCCATTTGCGCAAGGAACGTTCCTCGTGATTCCGCGCTGGTGACAGCCGAAACCGCGTATGAAATTAAGTCACTGTTTGTTTCTCCGAGGTTTGAGTTTACGTGATAAGTAATTAATTACTTGAACTATGATGCTATTTCGATATCGGCTCGTAATATAAGAAATTGATTTGGTATTTATAGTCATAGAAAATTAAGATTTATAAATAGATATAAATAGATAATATTTATTACAATTACATAATGTAAAAGGTATCATTGGCGAGCAATTTTTTGTTGCTGCCTAAATCAATAAATATCTCAGAAATAATGTGACAACTCGGTGGCTGTGTGCATTATCTCCGGGTGGCAAACATCCAACTATGCCCTTGCGGCGTCAATGTATCGAATTATTACCCATTCTGAGACTTTATTGACTTTCATTTACCCATCTGGGACCATGCTTTGGGGTTGGAGGTGCGCTTATGCCGAACGCCATCCGCTTGCATAACGAGCGCGTCGTCCACCTGTCGCTCGAACGAATGGTCTGGCCTTCCGGGCCGCTTTGCCCACATTGCGGCGAGACTTCCCGGTTAGGTCGGCTCAACGGCCTGAGCACCCCCATTGGCGCATGGAAATGCTATTCCTGCCGGAAGCCGTTCACGATCAGAAACGGCACGATCTTTCACAACAGCCATGTGCCTCTGCATGTCTGGCTCCAGGCCCTCTACCTGCTGACGGCGACCCGGCAGAAGATGGGGTCACAGAGGCTGGCGCAGATCCTGGGCGTGTCCGTCAGAACGGCATGGCATCTGAAGCAGAAGATCGTCAGCGGCCTCGCGGTTTCTCCGCTCGAGGTGGCCTGCTACGCCCCATGGCAGCATGGCGAAACGGTCGTGCGTTGCGAGTTCCTGGACTGCCAGGTGGATGGTGGCCCGGGCAGCGCGAGCTGCGTCGCGCGCTTCGAGCGCTTCATGGCCGCACTGGAAGGCATCGGAACCGCGGAAACGGACGCTCTATTCATTCAGGCGCTGCGGCGGCTCCTTGCAACCCGGCCGGAGCGGCTGGAAGAGGCGGGCGAGGCGTTGACGGAAGTTCAGCTCGAACTCGGCCTGCTCGATGACGAGCCGGCACAGCGCCAAGTCCGAACCGCGGGCTTCGGCGGTTTCGGCATGCCGGTATCTCAGGCCAAGAACTGACCTCTGCGCAAATGACGTTCGACATGGTCGTGCCAGAGTTCGTCCAGCGTCTTGCTCCCGGCTTCGCTGGGAGGAGGGCCGATCGGGTCCACCCCCACCAGTTCGCCGGCCGATGGCCGGGTGGCGTCCAGGGCTTCCAGAAAGGCGAGCGCTCCCATCGATCCCGCCGTGAAGGCCGGGTCGCGGCGGCTGCTCAGAAGGCAAATTTCCTCGCCGACCAGCTCCGGGCCGATCCCGGTGAGCGCATTCAGCACCGATGATTGGGCCGAGGCGAGCGCATGCGTTTGCAACTCGCCGCATTTGCGTTCGACGATCAGCGTGACCAGGGTTGCCAGGAAGCCGAGGATCTGCGGCTGGAGCCAGTCGCCCGCTTGCAGGCCGACGCCATTCGCGGAAGTCTTCAGAACGAACGGTTCGAGGGCGGAATAGGCGGCCTTGCGCGCCGGCCGGGCTCTCAGAAGATCGAACATGCTGGCTCTGCCGTGTCGGAGCCTTCAGGAGCGGTGGACGACATGCCGAGGCGCAGCCGAAACGGGCCATCCACGCTGCCGCCCCGTCCTGATTTCATCGCGCTGGAACAGGCTGCGCAACGCTCAGGCGAGCAAAGGGTAGCCTTTCTGTCGTTGATAGGCGATCTCAATTTCGCCTGGTCCAACAATGAGAGCATGTTCATCTATGTGCTGATGCTGTTGCTGGACACCGACGAGGCGGCTGCAGCGATCGTCTTTTCCACGCTCAACACGACGCGGGCGCGCCTCGACCTGGCGCAGCGCCTCGCCAAGATCAGGATCGCGGACAGGGCGCTGCGCGCCGAGCTCGACGCGGTCATCGAGGCCTTTTCAGCGGCGACGCGGCTACGCAACGATCTCAATCACGCCACCTTCGTCGTCGACGGGAACGGGGCGATCACCCACACGCAGAGCATGAAGCTGGAAGAAGCCCGAGGCAGGTTGCGTTTCGGCACTCGCCGCCCCGTCGATCAGGCACGGCTCGACGAGATCGCGGCGGCGACGCAGGAACTCTATGCGCTGAACCGCCGGATCTGGGATCTCCTCCCGCAGCTCGAACGCGGCGTGGCCATGTCCTGACCTTGCTCAGGGAAGGCGCAGGCGTGTCTCCGCATCGAACAGGTGCAGCCGGTCGAGGTCGCACGCGAGTTTCACTGCGGCTCCGGCCGCCGGCACGAAGCGGCCATCCGCCATGCCGACCACTTCGCGGCCGGCCAGCTTGACGATGACCTGCGTCGTGACGCCAAGCGGTTCGGCCACGACCACGGTGGCGTCGAGCTTCTGCCGCCCTGCGGAGCGGGCGTCGGGTGCATCAACCGGCTCGACCGAGAGATTGTCGGGCCGCAGGCCCATCAGGACCTTGCTGCGGTTGCCGAGGCGTGCGGCAGCGTCAGGGGCGAGGGTGAGAGCTGCGCCGCCGGGCTCCAGTGCCAGTGCGGGAGCTCCGTTCTGCTGGGCCACGGAGACATCCAGCAGGTTCATCGTCGGCGTACCGATGAAGCCGGCGACAAAGGCGCTCGCAGGCGTGTGGAAGACGTCGAGCGGCGTGCCGACCTGCTCGATCCGCCCGTCGCGCATGATCACGATTCTGTCGGCGAGCGTCATCGCCTCGATCTGGTCATGCGTCACATAGACGATGGTGGTGCCGATCGACTGGTGCAGCCGCTTGATCTCGGTGCGCATCTGGCCGCGCAGCTGGGCATCGAGATTGGAGAGCGGTTCGTCGAAGAGGAAGACGGTGGGATCGCGCACGATGGCGCGGCCCATGGCGACGCGCTGGCGTTGGCCGCCGGAGAGCGCATTCGGCCGGCGCTCGAGCAAGTCGGTCAGCCCGAGCAGGGCCGCCGCTTCGCGCACCTTGCGGTCGATCTCGGCCTTCGGCAGTTTCGCGGCGTAGAGCCCGAAGGCGATGTTCCGGTGCACCGTCATATGCGGATAGAGCGCATAGTTCTGGAACACCATCGCGATGTTCCGGTCCTTGGGCTCCAGCGTGTTCACAACGCGCCCGGCTATCGAGATCGTGCCGTCGCTGAGGCTCTCGAGCCCGGCGATCATCCTGAGAGTCGTCGACTTGCCGCAACCGGAAGGGCCGACCACGACGATGAACTCGCCATCGGCGATCTCGAGGTCGATGCCGTGGACAATGCCGACATCGCCATAGCGCTTGACGACCTTGCTGAGCGAAACGCTGGCCATCGGCTCAAAGTCCCTTCGGCACGGAGAAGGAGGCGATGGCGCCGGACAGCGTCTTGCCCGCTGCGCCGTCACGTGCCGCGTGGCGGGCAATCAGCTCTCGCGCCTGTGCGGTTTCCGCCTCGTAGAGGGAGAGGCTTTCGGCGATCGCGGCAGGCGCCGGTCCGCCGGGCAGGGTCCGCACCGAGACGAAATAGTCCGGTGTCACGGCCTCGCGGAACTCCGCCTCGGTCAGCACCGGGTCGCGGTCGACGACCTGACGGAACAAGGCGACGAACTCGGCATAGGGCACCGTGCCGAGGGTCTGCCGGGTCGCCTGCAGATGCTTTGCCATCGCAGCGGCGACATGATGCGTGATGGCGAAGGGCAGCTTTTCACGGCGCACCAGCGTGTCGGCGAGCTCGGTGATCGTGGCGTAGGAAGCTTCGATATTGGCCCGCGCCCGCTTCTCGTCGACCTTGGCGGATGCGAAGACCCCGCCGAGCAGGCCAAGCGCGCGTTCGGCCATGATGAACGCCTCGTAGCCCTGGCCGTGTACCTCGTGTTCGTTGTCATTCATGTCGGTAAAAGGCGTGTTGTGCAGGGCGAGCAGCACCGCGTCGCATTTGCCCGCCGTCAGCGAAGCCATCAGGCGCAGATGCTCGACGGGAACCGGATTGCGCTTCTGCGGCATGATCGAGGAGATCTGCACGAAGCCGTCGGAAAAGCGCAGTTGCCCGACCTCGAACGAGGTCCAGAAGGCGAGATCCTGCGCGAAGCGGCCGAGATTCAGCGCCAGCACCCGCAGGGCCGAATAGACGCCGGCGGTATAGTCGCTCGAGGCGATGCAGCCATAGGAGTTGCGCAGGAAACCGGGGAAGCCGAGCAGGTTCGCGACGCGGGCGCGGTCGAGCGGGAAGCCGGTCGTGGTGATGGCAGCCGCGCCCATCGTGCTGAGGTCGACGACCTCGCGCGCCTGCATCAGCCGGGTCACGTCGCGCAGCAGCACCTCGATCACCGCGCCGAGATAGTGCCCATAGGTCGAGGGCTGGGCCGGCTGGCCGTGGGTATAGGCGAGGATCAGCGTGCCAGCCTCCTCGCGCGAACGCCGGATCAGCGTTGCGATCAGGTCGAGCAACTGCAGGCCAAGCGCATCGAGCCGCTCGCGCAGCGCGAGCTTGAACAGGGTGTGGTCGATATCGTTGCGTGAGCGCCCGGTATGCAGGCGCCCGGCGATGTCCTTGCCGATCAGTGCCGCGAGCTTGGTCTCGATGAAGAAGAACAGGTCCTCGTGCTCGCCGGTATAGGCGGCCGGTTCGGCTCCGGTGAGTTCACGCTCCACGATGTCGAGAGCGCCAAAGATCGCTGCCGCTTCGGTGCGGGTCAGCAGGCTTTGCTCGGCCAGCATGACGCCATGGGCGCGGTGCAGGCGCAGGAGATGCGCGAGATGATGCGCCTGGCTATGGGCAAAGCCCGGCGCCAGCACGGTGCGGGCATAGACCGGAGCCGGAAAACGGTCGTCGCTGCCGGAATGGGCGTCGGGCGTAGGCGCGTTCATGCGAGGATCAGCCTTTCAGGCCCGCGAGCACGACGCCGCGGATGATATAGCGCTGGAAGATGACGAAGACGACGAGCGTCGGCAGCGTCGCGATGGTGGCGCCGGCCATGATCAGCTCCCAATCGGTCAGGAACTCGCCGGAGAAGGAGGCAAGGCCAACGGGCAGCGTGTAGAGCGCGCGGTCATTGGTGGCGATCAGCGGCCAGAGGAAAGCGGTCCAATTGCCGAGGAAGGTGAAGATCGCCAAGGCCGACAGTGCCGGCGTCACCAGCGGCAAGGCCACCTTCCACCAGATCGCAAATTCGCCGAGCCCGTCGATGCGCGCGGCATGAATGTAGTCATCGGGCACGCCGGCGAAGAACTGCCGCATCAGGAAGACGCCGAAGCCGGTCATCAGCCCGGGAAACATGATGCCCCAATAGCTGTTCAGCCAGCCGAAGTTCTTGGCCATTAGATACCAGGGTACGACCAGCATCTCGGTCGGGATCATCAGCGTCGTCAGGATGGCGATGAACACCACCTCGCGGCCGCGGAACTTGAACTTGGCGAGCGTGTAGCCGATCAGAGAATCGAAAAAGAGCACCGAGAGGGTGACCAGGAAGCTCGTCACCAGCGAATTGATGAACCACAGGCCGAAGCGCGTGTTCTTGAAGATATAGACGTAATTCTCGAAGGTCGGTTCGCGCGGGATGATGTTGAGTTCATAGACCTCGTTGGAAAGCTTCAGCGACGTCGCGACCATGTAGACCAGCGGCATCATCATCGCGATGGCGCCCATGGCGAGCAGCGTCCAGGCGAGCACCTGCCCGGGGCGAGCAGCGAGCTGCAGCCGCCAGTTCGGCATCGGGGAAGCGGCGGAGGCTGCCGTGCTCATGATTTCTCCCGCATCAGCCAGAGTTGGACGAGGCTGACGGTCAGTAAGATCACGAACAGCACCAATGTCTGCGCCGCCGCATAGCCCATCTGATAGGAGCGGAAGGCGGTCTCGTAGATGTAGAGCACCAGTGGTTTGGTGGTGTTCAGCGGCCCGCCGGCGCCGTTGTCGGTCATGTTGTAGACCGTGTCGAAGATGCGCAGGAAGCCGATCGACGAGATCACCACCAGGAAGACGATGGTGGGCTTCAGCAGGGGCAGGGTGATCTGGCGCAGGATCATCCATTTGCCCGCGCCGTCGATCCGCGCCGCCTCGTAATAGCTCGACGGGATGGCACGCAAGCCAGCCATGAACAGCACGATCTGGAAGCCGAGCCCGGCCCAGATCGCCGGCGTCAGTACGGCATAGAGCGCCTGCGTCGTCGAGCGCAGGAAGGGCTGCGCATCGAGCCCTACAGCGTTCAGCATGTTGTTGAGCAGTCCGATCGGTGGCGGCTGGTAGAACCAGCGCCAGACCCAGGCCATCGCCACCGTCGTCGTCAGGTGCGGGATGAAATAGCAGGCCCGGATCAGGCCATGCGCGAAGCGGACCTGGTCGAGATAATAGGCAATGACGAAGGACAGGAGCAGGCTGAGCGGCGTGCCGACCATGAGGTAGACGAACGTGTTCTTGAAGGCGAGCCAGAACACCGGATCGCCCAGCATCTTCCGGAAATTGTCGAGCCCGATGAAGACCGGCTTCGAGAGCAGGTTCCACTGCATGAAGGCGATGCCGAACGATTCCAGCGCTGGATAGAAGCGGATCACTGCGAAGAACACGATCGGCACGGCAAGGAACGCCCAGGCCGTGAGCGCCTGCTTCGTCTCGATCGTCAATCCCGCATAGCCCCGCATTCTTCCCATCCCGTTCCGGCGTCCCCGCTTTGAGTTATCCGATTAAATCAAGTCCGTTGATTTAATACGAAGCCGGCGACATGATGCAAGCCCCGCTTCGCGCCAGGCCCACAGGCTCTGCATTTCCGTCGGAAGGTTCGCGCCGCACATGAGCGTATCCGGTCTCGCCCCGTTCGATCGCCGCGGCCATCATCGCCGCGTGGTGATCGAAGCGTTGCGGCGTTCCGGTGCAGCCTCGCGTGCGGAGATCGCCGAGGCGACCGGGCTCTCGGCCCAGACCGTCTCGACCGTCACCGACGAGCTTTGCCGCGAAGGGCTGGTGAGCATCGTCGGACGGCGCGCCTCAGCGCGCGGCCAGCCGCCGATCGACCTCGCGCTGGCGCTGGATGGCGGCTTTGCCGTCGGTGTGCAGGTCGAGCCCGGCCGGATGACCGGCATCCTGGTTGATCTCGGCGCCCATGTCCGGGCCGAGCACAGCCTCGATTGCGATACGCGCCGCCCTGATCTCGCCCTCCCGAGCCTGATTGCGCTGGTTGCCGAACTGGTCGAGCAAGGCCGCATCGCGCGGGCCCGGCTCTGGGGCGTCGGCATCGCCCTGCCGGGGCCGTTCGGTGACGTCGCCGAGAGCGAACAGGACCCGCTCGCCATGGCAGCCTGGTCGCGGCTTCCGTTTCGCGAAGCCTTCTCGGTGGGATTGAACCTGCCGGTCATCGTCGGCAACGACGCGACGGCTGCGGCAATCGGCGAGCATCTGCATGGAGTTGCGCGCGACCTGCGCAGCTTCGTCTATCTCTATCTCGCCGAAGGCATCGGTGGCGGGCTTTTCATCGAGGGACAGCCGGTGACCGGCGCCTTCGGCAATGCCGGCGAGATTGGCCGGATGATCGTCGGCCATGACCCTGATCGGGGCGGGCTTGTGACGCTGGAAGCGCGGGCTTCGCTGCATGCGCTGCGCCAGATGCTGGGCGAGGCCGGGGTCGGGGATGCCGACAATTGTGCGGTTGAACGGCTCTTCGAAGGTCACGAGGCGATCGTCGAATGCTGGATCACGGAGGCCGCACGCCATTTGCGCATCGCGATCGCGAATATCGAGAACCTGCTCGATCCCGAGACCATTGTGATTGGTGGGCAGGTGCCGGAGCCGGTTCTGGCTGCCCTGATGCAGGCCATCGCGCCGCTACCGGCCTCCGTCAGCCAGCGCGAGGGTCGTCACCAGCCGCGCTTGCTGACTGGGCGCGCCGGCCGCAATTCGCCGGCGCTCGGCGGCGCGACCTTGCCCTTGTTCAGTGGCCTGACCCCGCATCCGCGCGCGGCAAAACTGCCGAAACCGGCACGGACGGCAAGAGCAGCGGAGCTTGGAAAATCCCGGGCGAATGGCAGGCGCGATCTGGCGGCGGGGAGCTGAAGGCTATGGTGCCGGCTTGTCCCTCGGTGGAGATCGAACCAACCGGCCTACCCGTGGAGTGGTTGGTAGGCGAGGGCGCCTGTCGCCTCGTCTTCCGCGATCCGGCCGAAGGCCTCGGACTCGATGAAATGCCCGGCGGCAACGATCGCCCCGGTTTTGGCCGCACGTTCCGCCAGGGCACTGCGGCTCTGTCGCGCCAAACCCTGGTCGCGGTCGGCGCGATGGCACCAGTCGGGAACCGCGATCTGGGCTGGGTTGTGCCAGCTGTCTCCGGCGATCAGGACGGGGCGGCCCGCACCTTCTATCAGGATTGCGTGATGGCCGGCGGTATGGCCGGGTGCGGGCAGGAGCGAGGCGGTGATTGTGCCACTGCTGAAGATCGGCAGTCCGGCCTCCGCGGCCTCAAGCCGGCGGCTCTCGATGATCGGCGCGATGCTGCGCCGGTAGGCGGCGACATGATGCGGCAGAGCTGCTTCCTCGCCCTGAGCCTGCCAATGCGCGATCTCGGCTGCCGGCGCGAGATAGCGCGCATGGCTGAAGCGGGGGGCGCCCGTCTCGTCGAGTGCCCAGCCGACATGGTCGAGATGGAAATGGCTGAAGACCACGAGCGAGACTGCGTTCGGATCGAGCCCGGCAGCCTCGAACTCCTCCGGCAGGCGGCCGCCGAGACCATTGAAATAGGGGTCGGGGCCGGGACCGAGGCCGGCATCGACCATGATGATGCGGCCATCGAGGCAGAGCAGCGCGAAGACGCCGAAACGCGTGTGGAACGTGTCGTCGGGGAACCAGCGGGCCGTCAGTTCAGGATGCGCCGCGAAATCGGCTTCGGGAAACGCATAGTTCGATGCAGCCGGCGCGGGCGCGGCATCGGTCAGCGCAAACAGCGTCGCGCCGTCGAGGTCCAGTCGCCGCATTTCGGTCTCCAGCCACAGATGCGGGCCAGCGCCCGCCTGTTCCACGCCTGCCATCCTTCATCAGCGACAACAAGGGAGAGTAGACCATGACGACAGACAACCAGGGCTTCCGGCTCAGCCGGCGCAGCTTCGCGACCGGGGCCGCTGCGGCGGGCCTGACCGTGGCGGCGCCCAGTGTGCTTCGCGCCCAGACCGTGCAGATCGAGTACTGGCAGTACTTCTTCAAGGAACGCGTCGAGGCGATGGATGCGCTCATCCAGCAGTTCGAGGCTGCCAATCCGGGCATCAAGGTCAAGCACACGCATTTCCCCTATGCCCAGTACCGGACCAAGACGGCGGCTGCCGTGCCGGCGGGCGAGGGGCCCGATGTCCTGCAGCTCTTCTTCGGTTGGATGCGCGAATACGCCAAGTCGAAGCTGATCCAGCCGCTGCCGGCCGAGCATTTCAAGGTTGCCGATATCGACAAGAACTATTTCGAGTTCGTCCGGATGATGCGGACGAACGAGGGATATTGGGCGCTTCCGACCGCGGTGCGCAGCCTCGGCCTGTTCTACAACACGACGCTGCTGAGCAAGCCGGGTGCGTCCGGCGGCAAGCCGCCGGTGACGCTCGACGACATGCTGAAGAACGCACTGGCCGTCACTGAGCGCGACTCGCGCGGCAACATCACCACGGCCGGCGCGACCATCGGCATCCCCTCGCAGGACTACCATTGGTGGCGCGAGATCCTGCTGCGCCAGTTCGGCGGCAAGCCCTACTCCGACGATGGCCGCACCGTGACCTACGCCAACGAGGCGGGGGCCGCGTCCTTCGGCTGGTACACCGATCTGCAGCGCAAGCATAAGGTCGCTGCGGCGGGCTTCCTCTCCGAGAGCCAGGCGGCCTTCAAGGCCGGCAAGGCGGCGCAGCATGTCGATGGTTCGTTCCGCCTCGGCACCTTCAAAAGTGCGCGCGGCTTTGATTGGGGCGTCGCAGAAATGCCGACCCATAACGGTATCGCCAGCAATTACGCCTCCTATTGGGTCAATGGCCTGGCGTCGAGCGCGACCGGAGCGAAGCGCGACGCGGCGCTCAAGTTCCTCGCCTTCATCACCACCAATGAGGCGATGCAGCTTTGGTTCGAAAAGACCGGCGAGCTGCCGGCCAAACCTGAGGTCGCGCTGAGCGCCAAGAATCTGGCCGATCCGCTCTCCGGCCCGATGCTGGCTGGCCTCAAATATGCCCATGCCACCGATTTCGTGGCGGAAGAGGCTCAGGGCCAGATCTTCCAGGACATGCTCGACCGCGTGCTGCTGCAGAACCAGGATCCGCTCGCGGCCCTGAAGGAGGCTGCCGCTGCCGAGCAGAAGCTGATCAACGACTACTACAAGGCCTGAGCCCAAGCCTTGGTCCAACGTCGCCGCCGCCCGGGAGACCGGGTGGCGGCGACGATCTCAGGCTGCGGGCCGCGCGACGACCGGCACGTACTCGTCCAGATCCTCATCAGCAAAATTCACGGTCCGGCCGAGTTCTGCCGAGCGGTAGAGCGCCATCAGCATGTGCACGACGGCGACGCCATCGGCAAAGGTCTCCTCAGGCATCGTGCCGCGCCGGAACGCCTCGACGAAATGCCGGTTCTCCAGCGTGTAGCCATAGACGCCAGCCTCGTCCTCCAGCACCGGCATCAGGCCGTGCTCGGCATTCTGCTTCTCGACCAGGTCTTCGCCGCTTGCACCGCTCACCGCGCGCGAGATGAAGACCTTCAGCCCGGTGTTCAGCGAGCTGAACTCCATCGCATATTCCGGCCCCAGCAGTTCGAGCGTGATCCGGAGCCCAGGCCCGACATAGGCCCATGACGTCGTCGCTTCGATCATCACCTCATTGCCGTCGGGATCCCGCAGGGTGATCAGCCCGCGCGCAAAATCCTCCGACGGGCGCTTGGCATAGTCGACCTCGGGGCCCATCCCGGCCTTGAGTTGCTTGACATAAGCCGGCCGGCTCCATTTCAGCGTGGCGACCGTGGCATTGGCCGAGACCAGCGTCAGGGCATCGCGCGGCTCGCCCGGCGCGGTCAGCAGATGGCGGGCGACCTCGACGCTGTGGCACATCATGTCCGAGAGCACGCCGCCGCCTTGCTTTTCGCCTTGCCAGAACCAGGGCTCGTGCGGGCCGCTATGTTCCTCGGCGGCGCGCGCGATATAGGGCCGTCCGGCGCCGGGTACGGCGCGACGCCAGATGATCTCGCGCCCGCGCTGCACCGCCGTCGAGAACAGTTGGTTCTCAAGATAGCCGTGCAGCAGCCTGGCATCCTCGGCGAGCCTCAGCATCTCGCGCGCCTCGCGCAGCGTCCGGCCCAGCGGCTTCTCGCAGGCGATGGCGCGCAGGCGAGACCGGCCGGATGTCACTGCAGCATGGATCTCGTGCATCGTCTCGACGCGCGTGTGGTTCGGGCTCAACAGCCAGATCGCGTCGATCTCGTCTGAGGTCAGCATGGCCTCCAGGCTGGCGAATGCCTTGCAGGGGCCGAGATCGAGCTCGTTTGCCCGGGTCGCGAGGGCCTCGCGGCGTTCCGCGCGCGGCGAGTAGACGCCGGTGACCGCGACATTGCGGACGCCCATCAGCGCAGTCAGATGGAAATGCGCGATGAAGCCGGAGCCGACGAAGCCGATCCGCAGGGTGGGAAGCAGGGAGTGATCGGGCATGGCCACCTCGTGATCAGTCGCGCGGGTTGAGAACGTCATTGAGCGCATCGCCCAGCAGGTTGAAGCCGATCACCACGACGACGATCGCCAGCCCGGGCCAGATCGCCATCCAGGGGGCCTCCACCAGGAATTGCCGAGCGGCGTCGAGCATGCTGCCCCAGGACGGATCGGGTGGCGCCTGGCCAAGCCCGAGAAAGGCCAGGCTCGCCTCCGCCAGCACCGCGATCGCCGTGGTCAGCGTCGCCTGCACGACGAGCGGCGGCATGATGTTGGGCAGGATATGCGAGATGATGACCTTGCGATGCGAGGCGCCGAGCGAGACCACGGCACTGACATAGTCCTCTTCCCGCACGATCAGGGTCTGCCCACGTGCGAGCCGCACGAAGATCGGCATGGCCGAGATGCCGATGGCAATCATCGCGTTCTGCAGGCTCGGGCCGAGAAAGGCGGCAAGCGCGATCGCCAGCACCAGGAACGGGCAGGCGAGCAATGCGTCGGTCAAACGCGAGATCACGACGTCGGCGACACCACCGAAATAACCGGCGATCAGCCCGAAGGGCACGCCGAAGGCGAGCGCGATCGCCACCGAGAGAAAGCCGGCCGCGAGCGAGGCCCTCGCTCCGAAGATGATGCGTGACAGCACGTCGCGGCCGAGATCGTCGGTGCCGAAGGGGTGGGCGAGCGTCGGACCGAGCCGGATCGCCGACCAATCCGAGGCGTTAGGATCGTAGGGGGCGACAAAGGGTGCGAAGATGGCCATCAGCACGAAGAGGAGCACGATGCTGCCGCCGATCAGCGCCGAGGGTTCGCGCAGCAGGCGTCCCCAGCCCGTGCGGATTCGCATTGGAGCGGACGTGGCGATGATCTCGACCTGGCTCATCCGCGCAGCTTCGGATTGAGCGCCGCATAGGCGATGTCGGCGAGAAGGCTCATCAGCAGGAAGAAACCGGCGGCACACATCACCACGGCCTGGACCACGGCGTAGTCGCGGCTGAACACGCCGTCGACGATCATCTTGCCGAAGCCAGGAATGCCGAAGACCTGTTCCGTCAGCACGGCGCCCGAAAGGAGCTGCCCGAATTGCAGGGTGCCGAGGGTGACGACCGGGATCAACCCGTTACGGAGCGCATGGCGGACCACGACGACGTGCTCGCTCAGGCCCTTGGCGCGTGCTGTGCGGACGAAATCCTGCTTCAGTACGGTCAACATCGAGCTGCGGGTATGGCGCATGATGATGGCGCCGGAGGCGGCACCGAGCACGAGGCTCGGCATGGCCATCGTCTTCAGGTTGCCGAGCGGATCCTCGAAGAAGGGGACATAGCCGCCCGACGGCAGCCAGCCGAGCGAGACTGAGAACAGCAGGATCAGCATGATCCCGAGCCAGAAGCTTGGGATCGAGAGGCCGGCGAGGCCGAACAGGCTGACGGTGTGGTCGAGCGCCGAGCCGCGCCACAGGGCGGCGATAATTCCGGCCGGGATGCCAATCGCGACCGCCATCAGCATCGAGAGCGTCGCGAGTTCGATGGTGACCGGCAGCTTCTCGGCGATCATCGTGCCGATCGGCAGCCGGGTCCGGATCGAGAGACCGAAATCGCCCTGCACGAAGGCGCTCAGCCAGCTCCAGTACTGCACCGGCAGCGGCTGGTCGAACTGGTACTTGGCGCGCAGGAAGGCGATGATCTCCGGGCTGCGATCCTCGCCGGCGAGCGCGAGCGCGGGATCGCCGGGCAGCAGCTTCTGCAGCCCGAACACCATGATCGAGACCAGCAGCAGCGTCGGCACTGCGACGGCCAGGCGCCCCGCCAGGAAGCTGATCATTCCGCGCGCCTTCCGGCCGTCCGCATGTGCCTCACGGCGCCGGCTTGACGCCCTTCAGCCGCAGCAGCCCATCAGGGTACACGCTGAGGCCGCCGACATTGGCGCGCGCCGCGAAGAACCAGTTCGGATGATAGAGCGGGATGCTGGGCAGGTCGGCGAGATAGATGCCGGTGGCCTTCTCGTAGAGCGCCTTGCGCTTGCTGGTGTCCCCCTCGGCTCGGGCGGTGTTCAGGACGGCTTCGAGATCGCGGTTGCAGTATTTATTGAAATTCTGCCCGCCAGCGCAGGAGAAGAAGGCATAGAGGGTCGGGTCCGGGTCACCTCGCCCGCTCCAGTTGCCGATATAGACCTCGAAATTGCCCGCGAGATAGCGCTGGATCGCGCTCGCCGTCTCGAGCGGCAGCAGCTTGACGTCGAAGCCGGCCTCCTTGGCCATGGACTGCACGATCTGCGCGACGCGCGCATCCGTCAGGGCGTTCTCGAAGGTGATCTCGACAGGCACGCTGGTCGCGCCGGCCTGTGCCATCAGGGCCTTGGCCGCGGCGACGTCACGGGCTGGAACCGGATGCGCCTTCGAATAGAACGGGTCGGAAGGTGGGATCATCTGGTTGTCGGCGGTATACTCACCGTTGAATGCGACGCGGTTGATGATGGCGCGGTCGAGCGAGAGCTCGAAGGCCTTGCGGAGCCGAGCATCCTTGGCGAGGGGGCCGTTGGCCTTGTCGCCCGCGCCGAGATTGACCATCAGATGCGAGACGGCGAGGCCGGGTGCGCCGTGCAGCTTGAGGTTCTTGTCGTCGCGCACGGTCTTGAGATCGGTCGGTGCGATGCGCTCGACGAGATCGAGATCGCCGGCTCGCACGCGTGACAGGCGAACCGTCGAATCCGGCACGTAATAATAGGCCACGCTGTCATAGCCGTAATTGGCGGCGTCCCAGTAATCCGCAAACTTTGTCAGCTTGATCAGGTCGCGCGCCTTGCGCTCGACGAACTTGTAGGGGCCGGCGCAGACGGGCGCATTGGCGAAATCCTCCTTCGCGCCGGCTGCAGGCGAAACCATCATGCCGGCGCGGTCGCTGAGCACGGAGAGCAGGGGGGCGAAAGGCTCCTTGAGCGTCAGGCGCACCTGATCGGGGGCCAAGACCTCGACGCCGGCCACCGCGGAAAGCTCGGCCTTCCGCCGAGAATCCTTTATCGTCAGCATGCGCTCGATGTTGAATTTCACGGCCTCGGCATCGAAGGCGGTGCCGTCGTGGAATTTCACGCCTGGGCGGAGCTTGAAGGTGATCGCCTTCTGGTCCGGCGCCCATTCCCAGCTCTGGGCGAGCTGCGGTGCGATCGTCAGATCAGGCGCAATGTCGACGAGCTTGTCGCACATCGCCGCGAACACGAAGCGGCCGGCATAGGTCCCGCTCGTCGCCGGGTCGAGCGCATCGGGGTCATCCTGGATGCCCACGCGCAGATTGGTGCCCTGGGCCGAAGCGGCGAATGCAGCCCCTGCCAGACTTGCTGTGAGCGCGGCGGCAAAAACCAGTGGTCTTGTCATTCGCATGATCCAGCCTCCCGAGCTGTCTCGTCACCGGCCGTAGCCGAGGTGGCGCCGTCCTGAGCGTGATGCTGACAGGAATGCATGCACGCACTCATGAGTTTGTAAAGATACTTGACGAACAATGCCGCTTGGCGAGAGGATTTAGGCGTATTTTGCATGTGCGAGATTGACAACTGGCAAGAACGATCCGTTATTAGTTCGCATGGTTGACGAATTGACGGATGATCCGCCTCGCCCCGAGGCTTACTCCACTCCGGTTGCGCGCCAGATGTCGGTGCGCTCGGTGATTGAGGCGGTGCTGCATCGCGGCCCGATTTCGCGTGCCGAGCTGGCGCGCATCACCGGTCTGTCGAAGCAGACGACCTCCGAGGTGGTGCGAGCGCTGGAAGATGGCGGCTGGCTGCGTGTGCGCGGGCAGACGCAGGGCGCGGTGGGACGAAGTGCTGTGACCTACGAGATCCAGCAGGACGCCGCCTTCGTGCTCGGCGTGGATCTTGGGGGCACCAAGATCCACGCCGCTCTTGCCAATGTGGTGGGTACGATCGTCGCGGAGGAGATGGAGCCGACGGATTCGCGTGGCGGCCTTGCGGTGGTCGAGCAGATCGGTGCGCTGGCTGAGCGGCTGGCGCGCAAGGCCGGGCTCGCTCCGGGCGGGCTGCGCTGCGCCGCCATGGGCAGCCCGGGCGTGGTCGATCCGCGCTCGGGCAAGATCGAGATTGCCCCCAACATTCCGGGCTTCGACCGTATCCGGGTGGCAGACGAGCTCGAGCGCCGCCTCGGCTGTGCCGTGGTGATCGAGAATGACGTCAATCTCGCAGCGATGGGCGAGCAATGGCAGGGCTGCTGCAAGGATGTCCGCAACTTCGCCTTCATTGCCATGGGCACCGGCATCGGCATGGGTCTGGTTCTGGACGGGCGCCTTGCCCGCGGAGCGAGCGGGGCTGCCGGCGAGATCGCCTTTCTGCCGGTTGGTGGTGATCCCTTCGACTCGCGCGGCCAGTTCCATGGCCCCTTCGAGACCGCGATCGGCAGCGTAGCCATCCTGCAGCGCTACCGCGGCTTCGGCGGCCGCATGGCCGAGGATGTGCGCGGTGTCTTCGCGCAGCTCGCGCAGGGCGAGGAGGCCGCCATCGCGACGCTCGACGAGACGGCGCGTGTCATGGTCCAGGGCATGATGGCGATCCGCGCCGTGGTCGATCCTGAACTGATCGTGCTTGGTGGCAGCATTGGCGTGCGCGACGAACTGATCTCGCGGCTGCGCGCGCTCGTCGCCCGGCATCTGGGAGGAGCCCTGCGGATCGAGCCGAGCGCGCTCGGCAGCCGCGCGACCCTCGTCGGGGCCGTCGGCACGGCGCTGTCACGAATCCATGACAGCCTGTTCGGCCTGACCAGCCTCCAGAGCGACTTCGCTCTCCCCGCCGGGAAGGCGACCGAGACAGCATGAACGTCCATGTCACTGCCCCCGGCCTCGTCGTGCTCGACGATGCCGCCGCCGTCGCCGCGGAGGCTGCGAACAGAATCGTGGCGGAGCTCTCGTCACGGCCCTCGAGTGTGCTTGGCCTCGCAACGGGCAAGACGATGCGCCCCGTCTACGGCGAACTCGTTCAGGCCTATCGCGACGGGCGGGTCTCCTTTGCCGGGAGCACGAGCTTCAACCTCGACGACTATGTCGGCGTGCCGATGCAGCACCCGGCCTCGTTCCCGCGTTTCATGAACGAGACACTGTTCGACAAGGTCGATGTCGATCGCTCCCGCATCTTCATGCCAGACGGCAACGCGTCCGATCTCGCTCGCGAGGCGGCAGCCTTTGAAGCCGCTATCGCAGCCGCCGGCGGCATCGACCTGCAACTGCTCGGCATCGGCTCCAACGGCCATATCGCCTTCAACGAACCCGGCTCGGATTTCGCCTCGCGCACGCGGCTGGTCTCGCTCGCGGCATCGACTCAGGTAGCAAACCAGGGCCCATTCGCCGGAGGCGAGACGCTGCCGGAGTTCGGCATCACCATGGGGATCGGGACGATTCTGGAGGCGCGCCGGATCATCCTGATCGCAACCGGAGCGGGGAAGGCGACGGCTGTGGCCCGAGCGGTCAAGGGGCCGCTCGATCCTGCCTGCCCTGCGTCGATCCTCAGGACACATCGCGACGCGATCATGCTATGCGACCGCGCAGCAGCAGCCGGTTTGAGCTGACGACAAAGGGAAGAGACGACCATGTTCGGGACGCGGGATTTCACAAGGCCGGGGCGTTCGCTGGCGGTGGCAGAGAACGGGATGGCGGCAACCTCCCATCCAGCGGCCACATTGGCGGCACTCGGTGTCCTGAAGGCCGGCGGCAACGCGATCGATGCGGCGATCGCTGCCGTCGCGATGCAGGGTGTCATCGACCCTCACATGACCGGCATCGGCGGCGACTGTTTCGCGATCTATGCCCAGCCCGGCAAGGCACCGATCGCGCTCAATGGCTCCGGGCGTGCGCCTGCGGCGGCGACGCTGGCCTGGTTCCGTGAGCAGGGCATGACGTCGATCGCCGATAATTCACCCCATGCCGTGACGGTTCCCGGCGCGGCCGATGCCTGGTGCCGGCTCTCGGCTGACCATGGCCGCCTCAGCCTGGAGGAAGTGCTGCAACCTGCCATCAAGGCGGCGGAGGATGGTTTCCTGCTGACGCCGCGCGTCGCCCATGACTGGGCGATCTACGCCAATCGCCTGCGAAAATATGAGGGGGCGGCGGCTGTCTACTTGCCCGGTGGCCAAGCCCCCCGGGTCGGCGATCGCATGACCCATCCCGCGCTCGGGCGGACACTGCGCCGGCTCGGCCAGCAAGGACGCGACGCCTTCTATCGCGGGCAAGTGGCGGACGAAATCGTCTCTGTCCTCAACCGCAACGGCGCTTTGCATGTCGCGGATGATTTTGCCGGCCAGACCTCCGACTATGTCGAGCCGATCTCGGCCGAATATCGCGGCTATCGCCTGCATGAATGCCCGCCGAACGGGCAGGGGCTGACCGCTCTGATCATCGCCCGCATCCTCGAGGGCTTCGATCTCGCGGAAGGGCGCGTCAGCGAGGCCGATCGTATCCATCTGCTCGCGGAAGCGACGAAGGCAGCCTATCATCAGCGTGACCTGATCGTTGCCGATCCGGCCTTTGCGCCTGTCGATGTGCAGCAGGTGCTGTCGGATGCCTTCATCGGCCGCCTGCGTGACCGGATCGACATGAAGCGGGCGCAACCGGCCGTCGACGACGACATGCCGGTGCATCGCGACACGGTCTATCTCACCGTAGTCGATCGCGATCGCAACGCGGTCTCCTTCATCAATTCGCTGTTCTGGGCCTTCGGCAGCGGCATCTATGCGCCTGAATCCGGCGTGATGCTGCAGAACCGTGGCGCCGGCTTCCGGTTGATCGAGGGGCATCCCAACGCCATCGCGCCACGCAAGCGCCCGCTCCACACCATCATCCCGGCGCTGCTGACCAAGGATGGCCGCACGCAGATGACCTATGGCGTGATGGGCGGGCAGTATCAGGCGACCGGCCACGCTCATGTCCTGTCCTCGATGCTCGATCGTGGCGACGACCCGCAGCAGGCGGCCGACCGTCCGCGCAGCTTCGTCGCCGAGGGCAAGCTCACGGTCGAGTCGACGATCGGCCCCGAGATCCGGGCCGATCTCGCCGCCCGTGGCCACGATGTCTCGGTGCTGCCGGAGCCGACTGGGGGCTGCCAGGCCATCTGGATCGACGAGGCGCGGGGCGTCCTGCTCGGCGGCTCCGATCAGCGCAAGGATGGCATGGCGCTCGGCTACTGAGCCTGACACCGCCGGCGCGCTGAACGCGTTCGGCGGACATGATATGAACAGGGCCCGCCTGACACGGGCGGGCCACTCTGCAAGGACTTCCTATCGCGGTCGTGGCCCGATATCCGGCATGGACGGTGGCCGCGCGCTGCGCTCGGAGCCGAGACTTGCCGCCGCCGGTTTTTTCAACAGGCGCACTGCGAGATAACTGACAAGGCTGGCGGAAAGCAGGCCGAGATAGGCCAGCAGCGCTTGCGGCCCGAACACTTGCATGAAGCCGGTGGCGACGATCGGGCCGATGGCCGCGCCGGTCCCCCACAGGAAGAGCAGCCCGGCAGAAAGACCGACCGCCTGATCCTGTCCCAGCCTGAGATAGGCATGGGTCACCGCAACGGTGTAAAGCGCAACGCTGCAACCACCGATCAGCGCGAAAAGCGTGTAGGACCAGAGCTTGGCGTGCGGGGCATTGGCGAAAAGCACGGCGCCGAGCGCGGCAGCAGCCAACGTCACGATCGTCGCTGCACCCAGCATGATGATGCGGCTGTCGATCCGGTCCGCCATCAGGCTGATCGGCCATTGCAGGATCAGTGCGCCGATCTGGATCGAGGCGGTCAGCAGGATGGCCGATTGCTGGTCGAGGCCGATCAGGATGCCATAGGCCGGGGCGACATTGGTCAGCACCCCACCCATCAATCCGACATAGAGGCAGCCGACGACGGCGGCCGGGGCCTGAAGCCAGAGCGTCTTCAGCTTGACCGAGACGAGCTCGTGCGATTCTGGCGCCCTCGTGCGTGTCAGCCCGACCGGGATGAGCGCCAGCGAAAAGGCGGCGCTCGCGATCAGGAAGATGTCGTGGGATTCGATTGCGACATAGCCGATCCCGATCTGCGAGCCGATCAGCGCGAGACGATTGAGGATCTGGTAGGCGCCGAAGATCCGGCCGCGATGGCTCGAGGGTGCCTGCCCGCTGATCCAGCTTTCGATGCAGATGCCGTGCCCGGCCGCGGCCACGCCCATGATGAAGCGCGAGACGCCCCACCATTCCACCGGCATGATCGGAAAGCTCAGGGCAAGCACCGATTGCACCGCGGCAAAGACCGCAAAGCCGCGGATATGGCCGATACGCCGGATCAGCGTGGGGATGGCGAAACAGCCGAGCAGGAAGCCGAGCGAATAGGCGGATCCGACGATGCCGATGAGGAGAGGGGGCTGTTTTTCGACCGCCAGGCGCAGCGGTACGACCGTATGGATGATCGTGCTTGCGATCTGCAGGATCAGGGCGCCGGTGACGATCGCGCCGAGGGCAGCGATAGATCCCGTCTGGCTTTTCTCCGTCACCAACCTGTCCATCCGTCGGCGAGCGGCTCTTCACGGAGCTGCGGCAGCGAAGACCTGGCGGCCGGGGCGACGATCCTCATCGAACTATTTTCGTCAGGCGGGCTGATTCGGGGCGAATGCCGGAGATGAATAACATCGCGACCGACGCTTCGCTTGGGAAAACTATTCCTGACGGCCGGATTATTCTGCTGTCGGCATGTCCAGGGCTAGGCGCGCAGCCCCTTTGCCAGGAACGCGACGACGGCTCGGACGCCAGGGAGCTGCCCGCGCCGATGTGTCGTCAGGATCGAGGTCGTGACCGTGCCGGCTGTCCAGTCCGGCAAGACACGCATGATTTCGCCGGCATCGATGGCTCTTCCGCAGGCGACCTCCGGCAGGCACGCGATCCCGAGCCCGGCCTTGGCGGCTCCGAGCAATATCTGCGTTTCGTCGGCGATGAAGCGCCCGAAGGGCGTGGCGAGCACCTCCTTGCCTCCGCTGTCGCGCAGCCGCCAGATCTTGGCGGACGAGTCGACCAGGAGCCCGTCATGCTCACTCAGATCGCCCGGTACGGTGGGTGTACTCCGCTGGCTGAGATAGCCCGGAGACGCCACCAGGATGATGGTCTCTGTGGCGACCTGCAATTGCACGAGCCCTGAATCCGGCAGCGGCGCGAAATGGCTGCGCACTGCAATGTCAAAACCCTCCTGGGCCAGATCGACGAAGCGATCGGTGGCATGAAGCTGCACCGTCAGCTTCGGATAGGCTGCCACAAGCGCGGGCAGGCGCTCCGCCAGGTAGAGCTGCGCGGTTGGAACCGAAGTCGTGACCCGCACCGTGCCGCTGGGCTCGGCCTGGCGCCGGCGGACGATGCTCTCGGCAGCGTCCGCCTCGATCAGCGCGGCACGCGCATGCTCGTAGAAGTCGCGCCCGAGTTCAGTCAGCGCGAAGCTGCGCGATGTCCGGTGAATCAACCGTGTGGCGAGACTGGCTTCAAGCTCCGCGACGCGCTTGCTGATCGTCGATTTGGGCATGCCGAGGCGGCGCGAGGCCGAAGCGAAGCCGCCGCTGTCGACGGCCTGGACGAAGAGATGGAGGTCGTTGAGATTGAGCATCGGGCGATCTCATCATCCACTCAGGTGGACTTTCGATTCTGTTATGGGCGATTGCCGTGGCAAGGTCCATGAATTGACCTGAGAAGGCCGGGAGGCGCGCCCCGGGACTGGCCCATTTGCCTCGGCCTTCCGTCGAATGGCGGTTGCGAAGCTGCCTTTCTCCGCCCACCTTGCCCTGCTCATGCCGGCGCTGCCCGGGGAGCCAAACTTCGGGCACGGAACTTCGAGTGGGGAGGCTGCGGATGCGCCCGGTCCTGTCGCTACGATCCTATCCGCCGCATGAGACGGAGCACGCTCATGACTGGCATCAGATTGTCGTGCCCGTCGATGGCACCATGCAGATGCGCATCGCGGGGCAGGATGGCATCGTCGATGACAGCCGCTTCGTGATTGTCGCCTCGCAGGCCCCCCACCGCTTCACCACCCCGCAGCATGGCCGTTTCGTCGTGCTCGATGTTCCGACTGGAGCGGGCTTCTTTGGTTTGCCGGACCGCCTCGTCCAACAGGCGGAGGCCCAACCATTTCACGCACTGGACGCCGGGTTGCGGCATCTCGCGCATTACATCGCCCATGATGCGGCAGCGCCATCGCGCCGATCAGACCTGCTCGACCGGCTCGGCGGCATGTTGCTCGAGGCGGTCGCGGAACGGGCTGGCGATCGGCTGCGTTGGCCGCCAGCGCTCGAGCGTGCGGTCTCGCTGCTCGGCGATGGCTATGATGCGACGCTGACGGTCCAGCAACTCGCCGTTGCCGCGGGCGTGTCGGTCAGCGGCTTGCACGCGCTGTTCCAGCGCTGGATCGGCATGCCGCCGGGGCGCTATCTGGCCGATCTGCGCCTGCGGGAAGCCGAGCGGCTGATCCGCGAAACCCGGCGCCCGCTCGCCGAGATCGCGCTCGCCGTCGGGTTCAGCGATCAAAGTGCACTGACGCGAAGTCTGCGCCATCGGCGCTCGACCACACCCGCGGCCTTGCGACGTGGATAGTGAGCCCAAAGATTTGGAGATCGGGACAAGAGCGGGAATCGCCGCAGGTCTATGACCATCGCCAGAGAGATGATGGAGACGGCCATGAAGCTGCGCGATTTCACCACCCTGACCTTCGATGTCTACGGCACCCTGATCGACTGGGAGACCGGTCTGCTGGCGCAACTGCAGCCTTGGCTGAAAGCCAGGGGGATTGCCGTCCGTGACGACAACCTGCTCGCCGAGTTTGCCCGGCTCGAAAGCCAGTGGGAGGCTGAGCAGCCGCGGCTGCTCTATCCCGAGATTCTGGAGCGCGTGCATGGCGACCTCGCCAGGCATTTCAGCACGTCGCCCGATCAGCAGGCGGCGCGGGAGTTTGGTGCTTCGGTCGGGAGCTGGCCGGCCTTCGCCGATAGTCGTGAGGCTCTGCAATATCTGGCCCGGCACTATCGCCTGGTCGTGCTCTCCAATGTCGATCGCGCGAGCCTTGGCCGCAGCGCGGCCCTGCTCGGCACGGAGTTCGACCTCCGCTTCACCGCGCAGGATATCGGCTCCTACAAGCCGTCGCTCGCCAATTTCGAGTACATACTGGCCCATGTCGGCGAGGAGAAGGGCAAGATTCTCCACGTGGCGCAGAGCCTGTTTCACGACCACGTGCCGGCCAGTGCGATGGGGATCAGCAGCGCCTGGATCGACCGCCGCCATGACAAGGAGGGCGGCGGCGCGACGCTGTCGCCGAAGGATATGCCGCGTCCGGCCTGGACCTACCGGAGCCTGGCGGAATTCTGCGAAGCGCATGCTGCGGAGCGGTGACGGGCCTGCTTGACCTTCCCACAATGGAAGGTTGCACAATCCCGCCGCCATCGCGGCCGGATTGTGCAAGGGAACATCATGGCGAATGCCCCGAAAGAGACGTCTCACGGTGGCCACGAGACCCATGCGGGCCATGCCGAGCACCATGGCCACCGCGGACATGGTGCTCATGCCGGGCACCATGTCACCGGGAAGACGAACGAGGGGCAGGCCAAAGACCCTGTCTGCGGGATGGCGGTCGATCCGCACGAAACGACACACCGCGCGCAGCACGGGGGCCGGCCCTATTATTTCTGCTCCTCGGGCTGTCAGTCGAAATTCGAGGCTGACCCAGCACGTTACGCCGATCCAAAGGCAGCTACAGCGGCGGATATCCCGCCGGATGGCGCGACCTATACCTGTCCGATGCACCCCGAGATCAGACAGGTCGGACCAGGTTCCTGCCCGATCTGCGGCATGGCACTGGAGCCGGTCCTGGTGACGGCCGAAGCGCAGCCCAATGCCGAGCTGATCGACATGAGCCGGCGCTTCTGGATCGGCCTCGTTCTCGCCCTCCCGGTTGCGATCCTGGAAATGGGCGGACATCTGCTCGACCTCGACCACATGATTCCGCGTCACCTCTCCAACTGGATCCAGCTCGCCTTGGCGACGCCGGTGGTGCTTTGGGCTGGCTGGCCGTTCTTCGAGCGCGGCTGGCATTCGCTGGCCAGCCGCAACCTCAACATGTTCACCCTGATTGCGATGGGAACAGGCGTTGCCTGGGTCTACAGCGTGGTGGCGACGCTGATGCCCGGGATCTTCCCGCCGGCCTTCCGCGGGCATGACGGCTCGGTCGCGGTCTATTTCGAGGCGGCGGCCGTCATCACGGTGCTGGTCTTGCTCGGGCAGGTGCTCGAGCTGCGCGCGCGGGAAAGCACGGGCGGCGCCATTCGCGCGCTTCTCGATCTCGCCCCGAAGACGGCTCGGCGTCTGAATGCCGACGGCTCCGAGGAGGAAGTCCAGCTCGATACGGTGCAATTGGGGGATCGCCTGCGGGTTCGGCCTGGCGAGAAAGTGCCCGTGGACGGCGCAGTGGTCGACGGCCGGAGTGCGGTCGACGAATCGATGGTGACTGGCGAATCCATGCCCGTGACCAAGACCGTCGGCGACGCCGTGATCGGCGGCACGATGAATCAGTCCGGCGGTCTCGTCATCGAGGCGCAGAAGATCGGGCGCGACACCATGCTGGCGCGGATCGTCCTGCTGGTCTCGGAGGCCCAGCGCAGCCGCGCGCCGATCCAGCGCCTGGCCGATCAGGTGTCGGGCTACTTCGTGCCGGCCGTCATCGCCATTGCCATGCTCGCCTTTGCCGCCTGGGCCATCTGGGGGCCGGAGCCGCGCCTGGCCTTCGGACTGGTGGCCGCGGTCTCGGTCCTGATCATTGCCTGTCCCTGTGCTCTCGGCCTTGCGACGCCGATGTCGATCATGGTCGGTGTCGGGCGGGGTGCCCGGGCTGGCGTGCTGATCAAGAACGCCGAGGCGCTTGAGCAGATGGAGAAAATCGACACGCTCGTCGTCGACAAGACCGGTACGCTCACCGAGGGGCGGCCGGCGGTTACGGCGATCCGGCCGGCACCGGGATTTTCCGAGGCCGACATCCTGCGCCTTGCCGCCAGCGTGGAGCGGCCGAGCGAGCACCCCCTGGCGGTTGCGATCGTTACGTCCGCCGAAGCCAAAGGCGTTACGACGGCGCCGGTGGCGGACTTCGATTCACCGACCGGCAAGGGAGCGCTGGGAACGGTCGAGGGGCGGCGGATCGTGCTCGGCAATGATCGCTTCCTGGCCGAGCACGGCGTCGATGTGTCGAGCCTCGTCCAGATCGCGGACGAACTGCGCAGGGATGGTGCGACGGCGATCTTCATGGGCGCCGATGGCAAGCCGGCAGGCGTGATCGCCATTGCCGACCCGGTCAAGGCGTCGACGCCGCAGGCTCTGTCGGCGCTGCGGGCTGAAGGCATCCGTGTCGTCATGCTCACCGGCGACAACCGCACCACGGCGCAAGCCGTTGCCCGCCGGCTCGGCATCGCCGAGGTCGAGGCCGAGGTTCTCCCCGAGGACAAGAGCGCCGTGGTGGCGAAGCTCAAGCGGGAAGGGCGCGTGGTCGCAATGGCAGGCGACGGCGTCAATGACGCGCCGGCCCTGGCTGCCGCCGATGTCGGCATCGCGATGGGTTCCGGGACCGACGTCGCCATCGAGAGCGCCGGCGTCACATTGCTCCAGGGTGACATGACCGGGATTGTGCGCGCCCGGCGTCTGTCTGAGGCCACGATGCGGAACATCCGGCAGAACCTGTTCTTCGCCTTCGTCTACAACGCGTTCGGCGTTCCGGTGGCGGCAGGCGTGCTCTATCCGATCTTCGGCTTGCTGTTGTCGCCGATCATCGCTGCTGCGGCGATGGCCTTGTCCTCGGTCAGCGTGATCGCCAATGCCGCGCGGCTGCGGGCGGTGACGTTGTGACCGATGCGATCCGGCCGTGCGGGCGTATCCCCGCCACGGCTCGCGGGCGGGACTTGCCGATGGCGAGCGCCGGAGAGGGCGCGCAAGCACGGTCGATCATGTCCTCCTGCCGGAACGCACCAGAGCGGCGGGCGCTGTTCCCCTTCTTGGTTCAGCCTTGAGTTCGTGGTCCGGATTTGAGGGCAGCATCCCGCAGCGTCAGTCCAGCATTGCCTGCCTCAGTCGTTTGAGAGATGCTGTCGTTGCGGCTGCGGCTTTCGATGGTCGCATCGTTGTTGCCCCATCCGGTCCGGCCTGTCGCTCGGACTGGCCAGCCTGCCTTGCCCGTGAATGTGAGAGCGTTCTCGACCGGAGGCGATATGAGCTACGCCGCTGACCGTGACAAGGAACAGCTCGCGCAGCTCGACGAGCAGATTTCACAGTTCATCGCGCGCTACAGGCAGCACAGACCGGCGCGGCGCAAGACGGTCATCCTGTTCCCGGGAGGCATGGGGTCCAGCATCAAATGGGCGACCACGTCCCAAGGCAATACGCCCTATTTCTACAACCTGATCTGGCTCGATTGCCCGATCCTGACCGGTGGGGCGCTACTCCTCAAGATGAAGGGCGATGACGACGCGGGCCGGCATTTCGTGATCGCCGATGGCTGCGTCCGGTTTCCTCCGATGCTGGTCCCCTACGATGATTTTCTGAGCTGGTGCACATCCAGGAGGTTCGACTGGTTCGTCTTTGGCTGGGACTGGCGGCGTGATCCCGAGCTTGTGGCGCGCTTCTTCCTGAAGAGTTTCGTGCCGAAGTTCCGCCAGCGGGTCCGTACCGAATGCGGCACCGATCCCTTCGCCGATGTGACGCTGATCGGGCACAGCTTCGGCGGCATGGTCGTGAAGCTGGTCCTGAACCAGGGCGGCTCGCATGTCGCAGCGGTCAGGCGAGCGATCAGCGTCGGGTCGCCGTTTTATGGTTATGCCGGGCAACTGAATCGCTACTTCAAGGGCGACCCCGATCTGGACAGGCTCTCATGGTCCTATGATCCGAGAAATCTGACCCAGTTGATCTCGTCGCTGCCGGGGCCATACACGCTTCTCTACCTGGACCAGGCGACCTTCCAGCGTGATCAGGCGGCGCTGGCCTCTGATCCGAAATTTCCCCTGTCGCGATATCCGGTCAGGGATCACGATACCGGCTCGCTCGCCGATCCATACAATCCCCAGAAGAACGGAACCCAGGTGCGCTATCCCGAGAACTGGGGCTTCAGCCATGTCGCCCTGGACCGGGGCAAATCGATCTATGAGAAGGTGGCGCTGCCGCTCGGGGCGGCCACGAACAGCAAGTTCTACAACATCCGTGGCATTCAGCAGCGCAATGGCAGGACCGTCAACGAGACGACCCACGAGCAGACATGGGACTGGATCGACCCCGCCTTCGATCCGAACTCCGATCCGTCACCCATCGTGGATCACTCCTATTGCCCGGGAGACGGCGTGATCCCGGCCTGGTCCGCGCGTCTGGTCTCGACACTGGCGGCCAATGTGCGGACCGTGACCGGAGACATCGACCGGGACGGCTTCGAGCATATGGATCTGATGCTGAGCCCGCAGATCCGCGCACAGATTCTCAACATCATGCAGTAGTTCGGCGAGGTGCGGTCATGGCCGTGAGAACACGCAAGCCAAAGTCTCCGCCGCCGCCTCCGTTGCGAGCCTCCCGGGACGAGCTCAACAGGTTTCTGGACGGTCTTCAGGCTGCCCAGGCGGAGGCCGTCGGAGACAGCACGAAGCTCCGGACTGCGACGCTCGCGTATCTCGCCAAATACAGTCTGCCTGAGCTGCAGGGGCTCATCGGCAGGGCCTATGTCGATGCGCCCAAGAGCGCCAGCCAGAAGCTTGGGACGATGCCGAAGGGCGGGGAGCCTCCGGGAGAGGGAGGCCCTTCCAAGGTTCCGCGACCGCGCTCTCCAGCTCCGAAGGGCAAAGCCGGCCCAACGCCGAAAGGCAGGTGAGCCTGGGGAATACTGCGCTATTTCTCCGGCCGCATGGCGACGATCCCTGCGTCCGAGGGGGACGAAACCGGCAGAGATCGTGCCGTCGCCTTGGGCTTCCTGCGGGCTTCGGCATAAGGGATGAGCCACAGGCTCGGCTTCCCGTCGCCGTCGGTCAGCGCGATCGGCTCGAAATAGCGGACGCGATCCTCGACCGTAAGATCATCTGGGTGTTCGCCATATTGCGGGTCGAGCGTGTCGCTCCCGGCCAGATAGGTGCGCGGCCGCGCTGGCGAGGATTTTGACCAGGTAAAGCAATGAAAGCTCGCCGATGCGATGATGTACCATCGCATCGGATTGAACGAACGGCTGTGACGAAGCCTCCGCAAGGTCTTGAGCAGGATGCGCATGCGCCCGACCACGGTCCAGGGTCGTCGGAAGATCCGCTCGAGAAAGGCGACGATCGGCTGGGCCGGTTCGGCAAGCTGCGCGTAGCAGATTGTCTCGCCGTCCAGGTCACGGAAGCGAAGATTGGGAGCAAGGCGCCCGCTTTCCAGATCTTCCCAGAAGAGTTGTGTTCCCGCGAGAGGAGCAACGACGCTGAGATAGGTCGGCATCGGCATCAGCGGGTTTTCGGCGATGGCTTCCATGGCCTGCTGCATCTCGGCTGCCGTCTGGTAGCGAGGATCGAAGAGATAGCCGTAACCGACGGCAATGCCGTGCCCCTCGGCAAAGGCGACATCATCGATGACATTCTGGCGCCGGCCGAGGTTCTGGGTCTTGTTGTAGCGGCGCAGGAAACCCGCATCGAGCGATTCAATCCCGACGAACAGCCCGACGCATTTGGAGGCGGCGAAGGTCTCGATGAGCGCGCGATCCTGCACGACGTTCTGGGTGACCAGCGCCCCCCAGCCCCGCACCTTGGGGTGGTCGCGCAGGAGCTCGCAGACAGCCAGCATATGGGCCCGGTCGTCCGAGAAATTGTTGTCGAGCAGCATGACCATCGGATACCAGCTGCGCATACTGAAGCGGGGGCTCGATGCCAGCGCGCTTTCTAGCGACGCCTTGAAGCTGGCCAGCCCATGGCTCACATGCACCCCCACTTCCGAGGGGATAACGCAAAAGCTGCACTTGAAGCTGCATCCGCGGGAGGTCTCGGCAAGATGCGTGGTCGGATTGATTCCGCTCTTGCGCAAAAGACTGTAATCGACCGTGTAATCTGAAATCTGCGCAATCGGAGAGCGGTAGATTGGGCGCAGTGAACCGGCCAGATAATCCGAGGTGACATCCCTGACGCAATCGACGCCGCCGGCGCAGACGACATCGAAGAACTGCCGGGCGAATTCCGGAAAAAGCGTGCACACGCTCCCGCCGGCGACGACCGTCGCTCCGCTGCGCCTGAAATGATAGGAGAGCTGCCGCAGACGATCGAAGTCGGGCTGAAGCCCTGTGAGGAATACGAGGTCGTACTTGCTGCAGTGTGCAGGGTCGAACGGGCCGTGCCAGTCTTCATGATAAAGCACGACATCAAATCGCTCTGCATCGATCAGTGCAGCAATATGCAGGCCTGCGATAGGTTGCATGAAATGCGTCGAGCGCCGTTTGTCGCGGCCAGGCCGAAGATGGGCGCAAATGACGATCGTTTTGATCTTTTGTGGTGCGTCGAAACTGGCTCCAACGGATATTGGTGGGAAGAGACGCGATATTCTTGAGGCAGGCATGAACGATCGCCCCCGTATACTGGCTGAAAAACAAGAGACAGCTAGGTAATGCCTTCACTCTACGACGATATGCGGTCATATTCAAACTGACGAGACAGTAACCGAGCGCCGACATTAGCGATACAGGAGGCTGTGCGATGACGATGAGCGAAGCCGAGCCTCGAAAACACGTGTCCGAGAGGCGCTACGTCACGATCGTCTTCGTCGATCTCGTCGGCTACACCCAGTTGTCGGAGCAGCTTGATCCGGAGGAACTGCGTCTCGTTCAACGCCGCTACCAACAACTGACCCTGGCGACGATGGAGCGCTATGGCGGCTTCGTCGCGAGTTTCACGGGCGACGGTGTCCTCATCTTCTTCGGCTATCCCACGGCCCGCGAGAACGACGCAGAACGGGCCGTTCGTGCCTCCCTCGAGCTGATGGGGCGGATCAAGACGCTGAACACGGCCGTCGAGGATGGCACCGTTCCCGAAATCGCGGCGCGCATCGGCGTTCACACAGGCCTCGTCGTGATGGCACCTGCCCGCGTCAGCAGCGGCTCCAGCGAACTGGGTGCAGTGGGCGAAGCCATCAATCTCGCAGCGCGACTGCAGGCCGAGGCAGCGCCTGGGACAGTCGTGGCGACCCGGGAGGTCACCGACCTCACCGCCGGTCTGTTCGACGTCAAAGCCCTCGGGGCAAGACCCATCCGCGGCCTTTCCCGTGAGATCGAAGTCTTCGAGATTGCCCGGGAGCGGCTGGGAACGGCGCGGCGCCGAGTTGGCGTCTCGAGCCGCATCCCCATCGTTGCCGGCCGGGAAAGCCATCTGCAGCGCATCCTTGCGCGCTGGACCGGCGCGACGAGCGACAGGCGGGCACAGTTCGTTCTCGTGACCGCGGAAGCCGGCGTCGGAAAGACGAAGGTCATCACGGAGATCTGTGGTCATCCCGCGCTGTCCGGCGCAGCGATCTACATGACCTATTGCCATGAGCTGTTCGCGAGCACGCCGCTCTACCCCGTTGCGAGCTTCCTCTGGGCACGGGCCGGTCTCAAGTTCGAGGACGACAACAAGCTCCGCGGCGCGAAGATCGGCGCCGTCCTTGACGAAATCGGCCTCAACACGCCGGAGAACAATGAAATACTGGCAAGCCTGATCGGCTTGGCTGCGACCGGAATCCGGGAGCAGTTTGCCCCGGCCCCGACGCTGTTCAAACGTAAGCAGTATGAGTTCGTCATCTCGGTCATCGTGCGCACGGCCCGCCGACAGCCGACCCTTGTGGTGATCGAGGACGCACATTGGCTCGACCCGTCCTCGGCCGAGCTTTTGCGGGAGCTTCTGGCCGCAGGTAACGATGAGGCGTTGATGGTGGTGGCGACCGCACGACCGTTCCCGCGCGCCGACGGGTTGCCGGAGCCGGACGAAGTCGTGTCGCTGGGGCCGCTGTCGGGTGAGCAGAGTCTCGCGCTGGCGCAAGCGATTCCGGGTTCGGAGGAACTACCTCCCGAGAAGATCGCCCAGGCGGTTGCTGCAGCCGAAGGCGTTCCGCTCTTTGTCGAGCAGTTCGTGCTCTCTCTGATCGACGAACACATCCAGACGCCTCATCCCATCCGCAAGCCGTCGAATGTTCCGCTTCTCCTCGCGGAACTGATGTCCGAGCGGCTCGATCGACGCCCGGGCGCGCGCCCCGTCGTGCAGGCTGCAGCCTGTATTGGCCGTTCCTTCACCCCGATCTTCCTCGCCCATGTCCTGGAGAAGGGCATCGGGGAGGTGATGGAGCCGGTCGAGGCGCTGGTCGATGCCGAGCTTCTCCTGCCAAAGCGCATAGGTGGGGAAATCCGCTATGAGTTCCGGCATTCATTGCTTCAGCGCATGGCCCATGAATCGATGCTCGCCGCCGAACGGCGCGCGATCCATGACCGCATCCTGGGCCTGCTGGACCAGGGGGACGGCGTCGATATCCCCTTGCCCGAGGTCACTGCGCACCATCTCACCGAGGCAGCCCGCTACCAGGAGGCCGTCCAGGCCTGGCTCAGGGCTGGGGCGAGTGCCGGACAGCGTTCCGCCCATATCGAGGCCATCGGGCATATTCGTCACGGCTTGTCCCTGCTCGAAAAACTGCCGGACGAGATGGTGCGGACCACGCTCGAGCGCGGCCTTCAGGCGGCGCTGGTCGGTTCCATCACCGCCGCGCAAGGGCCGACATCGGCAGGCTTGCTGCAATGCTGCGAGCGCGGGCTGGCGCTTTGCACCGAAGACGAGCCGTCCGCATTGATGTTTCCGTTTCTGTTCGGAAAGTTCACCTTCGCCAATTGCAGCGGCGATGTGCCTGAAGCCGCCTCGCTGGCCGAGAACTTCCTCGATCGATCCGAGCGCGCGGACTATGGTTCCGGCCGAGCCATCGGGCACCGTCTGATTGGCATGGTGCGGCTCGGCCAGGGCAAGGCCGACGAGGCGATCGAGCACCTCGAACGCTCCCTGCTCTTCGGAGAGCGCGATCGCGACGAGGCCAGCACATTCATGTTCGGCCAGAACACCGAGATTCACACCAGATCGCTGCTCAGCCTCGCCCATTTCTGCCTTGGCAATGTCGACGATTCCCTGCGCATAGGCATCGATGCGCTTCGTTCCGCGGACGCCTTGCGGCACCCTCATTCCGCGGCGATTCCGATGTCCTATGTCGGAGGCTGGGTCTTCGGGCTCTCGAACGCAACCAAAGAGCTGATGCAGGAGGCCGGGCGGCTGGTGGCCTTGTCAGAGCAGCATGGGCTCGCAGGCTTCCGGGCCCATGGCGCGGCGTTTCTGGGCTGGGGGCTTTGTCAGAAGGGCGATCTCGCGCGCGGCGCAGCAACCATGCAGAAGGCGATCGCAGCATTCGAACATGTGGGCTATGTGCTGTCCCTTTCTGGCTATCTCGCCAATCTGGCCGAAGCGCAGCTTCGACTCGGGCAACTGGCGGAGGCACAAGCCTCCTGCGACCGGGCGATTGCGTTGAAGTCGCGGAGCGGTTCGCTGTGGCTGGAACCGGAGCTGGATCGGATCCAGGCCAGCATCATGGCAAGGGGCGCGCGGGCGCAGCGGCAGGATGCGGAGGCGGCGTTGCGCTCGGCGGTGGAGAAGGCAAGGCGACTGAACTCTCCCGTGCTGGAGCACCGATGCCTGGCTTCGCTACGGGACCACCTCAGCCCGCAGGGACGTGATTCCGAGGTCGACGCGCGTCTGGACGCTCTCGCGCGCTTTGGCGATCTGTCGGGGGCTGTGTCGCGCGCCTTGCGGGAGACGGCCGCCGCGGCAGACCTGTCCCGCGTCGCCGGCCAGCTGGCGTCATAGGCCGATGGCACGGCACGAGCAGCCGCCGCAACGGCTCGATCTCCCGTCACACTACAGACAGGCGTAGCAGATCGCCCTGACATGGCGCAGGTCTGTGCCGCAGCAGCCTCCGAGGACACGCGCATTCTTGAGTTGCTTGCGCAGGCTGCGATAGCGATGGGCGAGGTCGAGCGGATCGCCGGCATCGAGTTCGGTCGCCATGTCGAGTTCGGTGTGGCTCAAGGTCGAGGCGTTCGCCCTCAAGCCTCCGATCCTGTCGAGCCAGGGCGCACTGCCGGAGATCACCCGCTCGAAATGCAGGGGATGCGCACAGTTGATCATGTAGTAGAGGGGATAGGCCTCGGTCGCCTCATCGACACGCTCGATCGCATGGCCCAAGGTTTCTCCGCTCGGGAGCCTGCCATCCGTTTCGACGGTGAAGGAGATGACGGCGGGCATACGGTGAGCCTGCGCAGCGGCCGCGATGCCGATTGCCTCGTTGCTGTAGGTCATCGTGATGGCGCTCACCATGTCCGCTTCGGTGCGGGCGAATGTCTTGACCTGATCCTGGTGGTAAAGCTGTGCCTGCCGCGCGCTCATGCGCGTGTCGATCCGGTAACCGTCCCCACGCGGCCCGATCACGCCGTTGATCACGATCCTTGAATCGCTGGTTTCGTAGTGAGGGCGCAGCTCCATCACCAGTTGAACCGAGGCTCTCTGAACCTCCTCGAGCATGGCGCGCGAGTAGTCCAGCTTGCGGCCCCAATCGGGGTTGGCGCGCCAGGTCGGCGTATCCAGAATGAAGCCCTTTCCATACTCCGCGGCGAGGGTGAGATAGGGCTGGAAATAGGCCTTGAGGCGGGCTCGGCCTTCCTCGCTGCGGACGAGCGGGAAGGCCGCGAAGAACGGCAGTTCAAGCCCATCACGAAAGGCGAGTGTCGTCTCCAGTCCGCCGTCGGTGAGGAATTCCTGCGTCAGGATCCGTGGAAGTATCGCCCTGTACTTGGCCATGGCCGTTCCCCTGTGTGCGACGGTCGCGCACCCTTCCCGGAATGGCGGATGCATTCTGTGATCTGGATCACAGATGCTGTCAGGCGCGCCACAGCGCGACGGACATGCGCTGGCGCCTGCCACGAATCCCGACCGTGCGAATGCTGTCGGGTTCGCGGTGGCGCTTCCGGATATCGCCGGATGCGGCGAGGAGCTCTGCTGAAACGGCAAGCGCCGCGCCTTGCTCCTTCGCGATTTCCATCAAGCGGCTCGCGACATTGACGCTGTCCCCGGTCGCCGTGATGTGCTGATGCGCTTCGTGCCCGAGGCGGGAGACGATGACCGGGCCGATATGGACGCCGACTCGAAGATCCGGACGGCCAATCGCAACCTCTTCGTCGGTGGTCCACTCGCGCATATCCCTGAGCAGTGCCCAGGCCGTGGAAAAGGCGCGACCGGCATCATCGGCGCGCGGATCTGGAATCCCGAACGCGATCATCGCGCCATCGCCCATGAAGGAGATGACGAGCCCGTCATGCGCGGTCACCTCGTTCTCGATGAGCGTGTGAAACGCTTTGAGAAATTCACGTGTCCGCGAGAGGCCGGCCCGCTCGCTCAGCCGCGTGAAGCCCGAGAGGTCCACGAACAGGATTGCGACCGTCTGTTGCACCGGTTCGCGTAGGAACCCCGGGTCTCGTGCAATGCGATCTGCGAGCAATGGCGGCTGAAACTGGCGCAAGGCGGCTTCCGAACGGGCGATGTCCGTTGCCTGGCGGCGATCCCATGCCTGCCTGAGGACCATTGCGAACACGGCAGGTGGAATGACCGACGCCAGCGGCAGCGCCGAGCTGAGCCAATAGCCTTCGACGAAGAGCGCCATGGTGGCCAGCAGCCAGGCGCCGAGACCGAAGACCGCCGCGCCAAGACCGATGCCGAGCGGAGCAGAGACGATGAAGAGGACGGCGCCGGTGGCCAGCGCGAGTGCCACGCCTGCGTCGAGCAGCCTCACTCCGTGATCCCGGACCAGCCCGGTGCCGCCGATCAGGTGAGCGATGCCGGTCGCCAGCACCTCCACCCCCGGCGTCACGGGATCGAAGGCCGTGCTGAAGGTGTCGCCGATCGCTGTGGCGGTGACGCCGACGATGACGATACGGTCCTTCAGGCGCTCTGTAGGCACGGTGCCCGCAAGCAGGCCGCTTGCACTGATCGTTTCGAAGCTGCCGCGCGGGCCGTAGAACCGGAGCGGAAGATGGAAGCCGAGGTCGAGCTTCACTGTGCTGTCTGCCAGGCGCACCGTATCGACGCCGAACACCGGATCCTTGCCCTTGAAGCGCGCCGCTGCGTTCAGGACGAATGAGGGCATGACGCCACGGTCGGTCTGGAAGAGCAGCGGCGCATGCCGCGGCGTGCCGCTTGGATCGGCTGAAATATTGACGAGACCGACGGCTGCGAACCGCTCGAACGGCGACAGGGGCCAGAGCATCTGTCTCGCTGCCGGGATTTGCGAGCGCCCTTCCTCATCCCGGTCGAAGCGGCCGGCAGCGGCGACAAGTGAGGGCGTTCGTTCGAGAGCCTGGGCAAGCGCCTCATCTGTCTCGGGCGAGGCCGCGTCGACGAGCAGCAGGTCGAGTGCAAGGGCACGTGGGCCGGCAGTTCCAATGGCGAGGATCAGCCGCGCCAGAGCGGAGCGCTGGAGCGGGTAGCCCCGTTGCTGCGCCACAGTTTCGTCGTCGATGGCGATGATGACGATTTCGCCGGGGGCTGAGCGTCGGCCCGTAACAAGCAGGCGCATGTCGGCGAGCGCCGCCTCGACGCGATCGAGAGGACTGCGCTCGCCCGCGAGATGCATTCGCCCCAGAAATCCGGACCAGAGCGCGGCGAGCACGAGGCAGAGAATGCTGAACGACGCGGGCAGGCGGACGCCGCGCGTCGAGGTCACCGCCCGAACCGAGCAAGCAGCCCTGCGGCGCGCTCGCGGGGCCAGCGGCGCACGTCGAGCCGCTTTCCCTGGGAGACGTCAACACCATCGCCGGGGCTGAGCTCGACGGGGTCCGTGCCATCGCGGCGCGTGACTCGGACGCGTCCTTCGGCGACGAACACCGATGTCGTCGAGGCCGTTACGTCGACGGCATAGATCGTGCCGCGGACAGAGGCGATGGCGTGGGGCGTCAGGATCTGGAGGGGGCCGCGACGACGGGGCAGGTCAACCAGCAGGCCCTTGCCGTCCAATGCGATTGACTGGATCGCGCGGCCGGGCTGCGGCGATTGGATCTGGAAGCGGGTGGCGGCCTCCGCCTCGATGACCAGGCCACCGCTGCACTGAAACACGGTTCTCGGCGGATCGGTCCGCGCTGACGGGGTGCAGCCCGTAGGCTGTTGTGCGGCGGCGGGCGGGATCAATGCGCAGATGGCGCAAGCGGCAATCGAGAAACGGAGGAAGCGCATGGCAAGCCTCTCATGCTCGGTATTCAGATCGCTCCGGTCTTCGCCAACCGCCGGAAGCTGTCGACATTATGGATCACGAGGCGGCCTCGCCCAAGGGAGAGAATGCCGACCTGCTTCCAGCGCTGCAGCTGGCGGTTCACGGTTTCGCGGGTGACGCCGGTCAGCGCCGCCAGTTCCTCCTGGGAAATATGCAGCTCGCTGCCATAGTCGGTGATGAGCACATCGATGCGTCGCGCCAGCCGTGACGCGGCTGGCAGGAAGGCTGTGTCCTCCATGCGCTCGCTCATACCGCGCAGACGCTCGCAGAGCAGTTCGATCAGCCGGATTGCAATCAGGGGTTCGTTGTCGAGCAGATTCAGGAAATCGCGCCGCGGCACGAAGAACATTTCCGTGTCTTCCAACGCAATGGCATCGGCGCTGCGGGCGCGACCATCGAGGAGGGCGATCTCCCCGAAGACGTCGCCGCCGCCCAACAGATTCATCGTCATCTGCTGGCCGGCATCGTCCGTGGTGCCAATGCGGATCCGGCCATGGCGGATGGCGTAGAGGCCATCGCCAGGGTCGCCTTTCAGGAACAGGACCTCGTGCGCTGCCAGGTGCCTTGGCAGGCAAATTGCTGCGATCTTGGCCAGGGCATCGTGAGCAAGCCCCGCGAAGAACGGGTTCACCGATAGAAGCCGAACGACCAGATGAGGCGCGCTACGCATTCGTCAGTCCCCCCTGTTCTCTCCATCGCTGCGAAGAGCTGGCGCCTGTGTGAGCTGTTTCACAGAAGATAGCATGAGAACGGCAGAAAACCCCGCCCGTAGGCCGCAGCGGCTGCAGCCCGCAATCGCTGTGTGTGTCGCTCCGAACGGGAGTTTAGCCGTGCACCACACCGCCAACGCCCATTCCACGCCTTTCAGGACAACCTCCCTCGACCCACTGCACGAGCCCGAGACGGTCACGACGGCGGGCGAGTGCCCGTTCCTTGGCAGGGTCACGCGCGTGAGCCGCGCGCTGGTCACGTCATTGGCGCTGGCCTTTGGCGCGCAGCGGGGTCAGTCGCAGAACGTTGCCATGGATGCGCATACGTTGAACGATATCGGGCTGACCCAGGCCGAGGCCGCTCAGTGGGGCCCGCTGAACCGTCATATGCCGCGTCCCTGGGGGCAGACGGATACGCTGAACTGATGCGCAGGCGCAGGGAACCTATTGTCCGCAACACCAGAAAATTGCGGTACGCTGGAGCGCGGCGCTCACATCACAGGCCAGTTGCGCTCCATGGCGGATGGTTCCTCCCTACAGGCTGCACGGCGCCTGCGCTCGCCGCCAGGACAGGCGGCAGCGCAGGCCGCGCGTCAGGCGCCAATTGACGCGAGCGCGTCAACAACAGGGCTGTTTGCGTATATCTGGCGAAACAGCCGGCGCCAGCAGCTCCAGATCATCGCGGTCGTGCTGCTGTCTTTCCCCTTCTATTATCTTTCGCTTGAGCTGCCGAAATACATCATCACGGACGCCATTCAGGGCCGCGCCTTTTCTGGTGGGTCGGAGACTGCACGGCTCTTCCGGTTTTCGCTCTCCCTTCCTGCCTGGCTCGGCGGCAGCCGTGAACTTCTGAGCGGCCTTACGCTCGACCGCATCGGCTATCTGTTTGCCCTGTCCGTTCTGTTCCTGCTGCTGGTCCTCATTAATGGTGGCTTCAAATACGTCATCAACATGCGCAAGGGGGCCTTGGGTGAACGGCTGCTGCAGCGCCTGCGCGCCGACCTTTTTGCGACGTTATTGAGTTTCACGCCCGAGGCGCGCCGCCGGCTCAAACCGTCCGAGGCCGCGACTGTGATCAAGGACGAGGTCGAGCCGATCGGCGGCTTCGTCGGTGATGCCTTCATCCAGCCGGTTCTGCTCGGTGGTCAGGCCCTGACCGCACTCATCTTCATTCTGCTGCAGAACCTGGCGCTGGGTTCGATCGCGGCAGGCATCGTTCTCGTGCAGGCCGTTATCATTCCCCGGATGCGGCGTGAGCAGATACGGCTCGGGCAGCAGCGCCAGCTCGAGTCGCGGGCTCTTGCCGGCAAGATCGGCGAGGTCGTCGAGTCGCTTGACGAGGTCGCTGGCCACGGGACCTCTGCGGTCGAGAAGGAACTCGTCGCGGCGCGCCTCGAGAGGCTGTTCGGCATCCGCTACCAGCTCTATGGGCGCAAATTCGCGGTCAAGTTCCTGAACAACCTGTTGGCCCAGCTGACGCCATTCCTGTTCTATACGATTGGGGGGTATTTTGCTCTGACCGGCCGGCTCGACATCGGCCAGCTCGTCGCGGTCATCGCCGCTTATCGTGACCTGCCGACGCCAGTAAAGGAACTGATCGACTGGGATCAGCAGCGCCTCGACGTCGAGGCGCGGTTTCAGCAGGTCACCCAGCAGTTCTCGCTGGACGATGCCCCGGCGCCTGAACTGCCGCTCGCCCCATCCCCGGGAGAGGGGATCGTGCTTGGTGAAGGCATGATCGCGGCCAAGGGGCTGACGGTTCTTGGGCCGGCCGGCGACCGGCTGCTCGAGCGTGTTTCATTCGCCCTGCCTTTGGGGGGGAATTTCGCCCTGATCGACAAGGCGGGGGAGGGGGCGGCTGCGTTCGCTTGTGTGCTCGGGGGCAGCATGGGGCCGTTCGACGGCGCGGTGACGTTGGCCGGAATTCCTCTGGCTTCGTTGTCCTCCGAACGGAGAGGGCGGACGCTGGCCTATCTCGGAAGCGAACCCGTCATTCTCGATGCTTCCCTGCGCGACAACATACTCTACGGCCTGCGCCGCCCTGTTCCGGCTCAGGCGGGGGCGCCGCCTTGGTTGCTCGATTTCAATGGCGCCGGCGTCGCGAGCAGGCCCGAGCTCGAACTGCTTCTGGTCGAGGTGCTGGGTGTGGTCGGGCTTGCCGAAACGGTATTTCGCTTCGGCCTTCAGCGCCAACTCAGTGCGGACGACCCGACCGAGATCGTCAACAAGGTCGCCGAGATCCGCGGGAGAATTCGCTCCAGGCTGATTGGACGCGGGGCGGGTGATGCCGTGGAGCCCTACGATCCCGAGCGATACACACGGAATGCCACCATCGGCGAGAATATCCTCTTCGGTGTCGTCACCGATCCCGGGCTCGCCGGGGAACGCCTGGCCAGTCACAAGCTGGTCCGTTCCATTCTGGACGCGCAAGGGTTGACCACGCTCCTGACCCAGATAGGGCGGCGTATCGCAGCGACCATGCTTGAGATCTTTCGCGATCTTCCACCCGATCACGTCCTGTTCGAGCAGTTCTCCTTCATCTCCGCTGACCAGTTCCCGGAATATCAGGTCATTCTCGGGCGGGCCGAGGCCGGCACGCTCCGGGAGGTCGATCGCTCCCGGTTGATCGCGCTGGCATTTCTCTATGCGGAGCCGCGGCATCGCCTGGGGCTGCTGGGCGAGGCGGACGAGGTCCGCATTCTCGCGGCGCGGCGCGCTTTCCGCGCGCAGGCCAGCCCGGCGATGGCGGATGCCATCGCCTTCTACGATCCGGCCCGCTATTGCCCGGCGGCGCCCCTGCGCGACAACTTGCTGTTCGGCTGCGTTGCCAGCAGCAGTGCCGCCGATGCGGAGCGCGCACTCGAGGCCATCCGTGAGAGCCTGATCGAGCTGGGCCTTGAGCGAGATGTCTATCGTTGGGGGCTTGAGCAACAGGCCGGCTATGGCGGGCAGTTCCTGTTCCCGGCGGCGAGGGCGGCCGTCGCTCTGGCGCGTTGCCTGATCAAGCGCCCGCAGATCCTGATCCTGAACGACGCGTTGGTGTCTTTCGGTCAGGCCGAGGCTGCCAGGCTGTTCGCGCGGATCACGACCTTCATGAAGGGGCGGACCGTTCTCGTTGTCGGCCGGCAGATTGCGGAACTGGGTCGCTTCGACGCCAGCCTTGAATTCCATGGAACCAACTCCGTCAGTTCCACCGACGCGGCGGTTCAAACGCAAGCTCAGTCCGACGAGGCGTTTGGGAGCGATCAGCTGGACGCTGGCAGCATCGAGCTGCGTGCCCTGCGTTCCGTGCCGATCTTTGCCGATGTCGATACGGTACGCCTGCGGTTGCTGGCCTTCACCGGCGAGCGGGTCGAGTTCGCGGCGGGGGATGTCATCTTTCGCCAGGGCGACGAGTCGGACGCCGCATATCTGCTGATCACGGGCTCGGCCGACGTCTTGTCCGAGACGTCGGGACCGCCTGTCCGCATCTCGACCATGAACGCCAACAGCCTGTTCGGTGAAATGGGGATCGTGACCGATGATCCCCGTTCGGCAACGGTCATCGCGACCACGCCGCTAACGGCGCTCCGCTTGCGCAAGGAGGTTTTCGTCGCCCTGCTGACGGAGTTCCCGAAAATGGCGCTCTCGGTGACGCGGTTGATCGTCCGGCGCCTGCAGGACAATGTCGTTACGCTGAGCCAGCGGCACTGAACGGGCCAGGGGCATGGCGGGTCACGGCAATTGCAGCGGATCGACCGAGATCGCCCGCTTCAGCGTCCTGAGACCAAAGGTCGTGCGTGACTGGCGGATTCCGGGGATCCGGTACAGCGTCTCCCGGAGGAAACGCTCGTAGTGGTCGGTGCCGCTGACCACGACCTTGACGAGATAGTCGTATTCGCCAGTGACGAGATGAGCCTCGACCACTTCGGGAATGCGCGCCAGCGCGTCCCCGAACGTGTCGAGCACCTTGTCGTCGTGCTTGTCGAGCGTGATCTCGACGAAGACGGTGTTGTTGAGCCCCAGCGCCGCGTGATCCAGCACTGCCACATAGCGCTCGATTGCGCCGCTTTCCTCCAGCCGCCGGACCCGCGTCCAGCAGGGCGAGTGCGAGAGCCCGACCTTCTCGGCCAATGCGGTCGTGGTCAGGCGGCCATCGGCCCGCAGAGCGGACAGAATCCGCCGGTCGATAGGATCGAGAGCGTCGCTGCGCCTGGTCTTGCCGGACATCGGATGAATCTTCCGCAGTTGAAGAGAATTGCAGAAGAATTGACCGAGATATCTGCAAAGGTCGAGCACCTTCGGGAAATCTCTTTCCGTTTGCCGGATTACCGTCGTTGCTGCGACGGGGGAAGGCACGATGACCGGGCGAACGCAACGGCGAATGGTGGTTACAGCGTCGACCAGCGACGCCTATGACGGGCTGGTCAGGCTTCTGGTCGATGCCCAGCGCTTCGGCTTCGCCCTTGTCGAACTGTCGAGCTCCCGGCAAGATGACGGACGAACCGCGATCCGCATGGTCATCGAGACCGAGGGCGTCTCGGATTGTGCGGAGATCGGCTTCCGCCTTGCCCGCCACCCGGCGCTCGCAGCTGTTGAGGCTTTCGAGTTCGGCGACGAGCCGGGTTCATTCTATGTCGGCTCGCTGCATGCGTGTCGGCAGGGCGCCCTTGCCGGAGTGCGGGCATGACCGATCAGCCGTTGCGCTTTCATGTCCCGGAACCCGCCAGCCGCCCCGGCGGCAGGCCGGATTTCTCCAACGTGGTCATCCCGAAAGCGGGCTCGGTCCGCCGGCCCCCGGTCGATATCGACCCCAAGGAGATTCGCGATCTCGCGTATTCGATCATCCGCGTGCTCGACCGGGAGGGCCAGGCCGTGGGCCCATGGGTGCCAGATCTCGATAGGGAGGCGCTGATGCGGGGCATGCGCCACATGATGACGTTGCGCGCCTTCGACGCCCGCATGCAGATGGCGCAGCGCCAGGGCAAGACCTCGTTCTACATGCAGCACACCGGCGAGGAGGCGGTGAGTTGCGCCTTCCGCATTGCGCTTGGCCCGGAGGACATGAATTTCCCAACCTATCGTCAGGCCGGGCTCCTCATCGCGCATGATTATCCGCTCGTCGACATGATGTGCCAGATCTACTCGAACGAGCGCGACCCGATCAAAGGTCGCCAGCTTCCGGTCATGTACTCGTCGAAAGCGCACGGCTTCTTCTCGATCTCCGGCAATCTCGCCACCCAGTTCGTCCAGGCGGTGGGGTGGGCAATGGCCTCGGCGATCAAGGGCGATCACAGGATCGCCGCTGCCTGGGTCGGGGACGGCTCGACGGCGGAATCCGATTTCCACGCCGCCCTGGTCTTCGCCTCGACCTACAAGGCCCCGGTCGTCCTCAACGTCGTCAACAATCAGTGGGCGATCTCGACCTTCCAGGGCATTGCCCGCGGCGGTTCCGGCACTTTCGCGGCGCGCGGCCTCGGCTTCGGCATTCCGGCCCTGCGCGTCGACGGCAATGACTACCTTGCGACCTATGCGGTCGCGCAATGGGCGATCGAGCGAGCCAGGCGCAATCTTGGGCCCACGCTGGTCGAATACGTCACCTATCGTGCCGGCGCCCATTCCACCTCGGATGACCCCTCCGCCTATCGCCCCAAGCATGAATCGGAAGGCTGGCCGCTCGGCGACCCGCTGGTCCGGCTGAAACAGCATCTGATCGCACTGGGGGCCTGGTCGGAAGAGCGGCACAAACAGGCCGAGGCCGAGATTCTCGCAACCGTGATCGCCGCGCAGAAGGAGGCCGAACGCCACGGCACCTTGCATGCCGGCGGCAAGCCCTCGGCACGCGACATCTTCGAGGATGTCTATGCCGAACTGCCTCCGCATCTGCGCCGGCAGCGTCAGCAGATCGGAGTCTGACGCGATGGCTCGGATGACGATGATCGAGGCGATCCGTTCGGCGCTCGATGTCTCGATGGGTCGCGACGAGAATGTCGTGGTCTATGGCGAGGATGTCGGCTTCTTCGGGGGGGTGTTCCGATGCACCCATGGCCTGCAGCAGAAATACGGGGTGAACCGCTGCTTCGACGCTCCCATCAACGAGCTCGGCATCGTCGGCACCGCGGTCGGCATGGCGGCCTATGGCCTGCGCCCCTGCGTCGAGATCCAGTTCGCCGACTACATGTATCCGGCCTACGACCAGATCGTCTCGGAGGCGGCCAGGCTGCGCTATCGCTCGGCCGGTGATTTCACCTGCCCGTTGGTGATCCGCATGCCGACCGGCGGCGGCATCTTTGGCGGCCAGACGCATAGTCAGAGTCCGGAAGCGCTCTTCACCCATGTCTCCGGGCTGAAGACCGTGGTGCCTTCCAATCCGCATGACGCCAAGGGCCTGTTGATCGCAGCGATCGAGGATCCCGATCCGGTCATCTTCCTCGAACCCAAGCGGCTCTATAACGGCCCGTTCGACGGTCATCACGATCGCCCGGTGACGCCCTGGTCCAAACACGAGCTGAGCGAGGTGCCGGACGGCCATTTCGCGTTGCCGCTCGGCAAGGCCGCGATCCGGCGCGCGGGCGCGAGCGTCACCATCATCGCCTATGGCACCATGGTTCATGTCGCCGAGGCGGCGGCCGAAGAGACCGGCATCGACGCCGAGGTCATCGACCTGCGCAGCCTGCTGCCGCTCGATCTCGACACGATCGTGGCCTCCGTGCGCAAGACCGGCCGTTGCATCGTCCTGCACGAGGCGACGCTGACCTCGGGCTTCGGCGCAGAGCTCACCGCCCTGGTGCAGGAGCATTGCTTCTACCATCTCGAGGCGCCGGTCATGCGCGTCGCCGGCTGGGACACGCCCTATCCGCATGCCCAGGAATGGGCCTATTTCCCCGGCCCGGCGCGTGTCGGCGCCGCCCTGCGCGAGATCATGGAGAGCCGATGATGGCGGAACGGGTCATCAAGCTTCCGGATGTCGGCGAGGGCATTGCCGAGGCCGAGCTCGTCGAGTGGCACGTCAAGGTCGGCGACATCGTGCGCGAGGACGATCTTCTTGCTGCCGTGATGACCGACAAGGCGACGGTCGAGATCCCGTCGCCGGTCGAGGGCGAGGTGGTCTGGGTCGGCGCCGATATCGGCGACACCGTCGCGATCGGCTCGGCGCTGGTCCGGCTGAAGGTTGCAGGCGAAGGCGCGGCCGAGGCAGGCGAGGCGGAAGCGAACGAGGCGCCCGAGCCGGTCGTTGCCACGAAGCCTGCCGCTGGGCCTAAGAACGAAGCGCCTGCCTCCGCTCCGGCAAAGCCGGCCGAGACCAGGCCCGCTCCATCGCCCAAGCCGCGCGCTGTCTCATCTCCCGCGCTGAGCGCCGCACCGAGACGGCAGGCTGGCGAGAAGCCGCTCGCCTCGCCGGCCGTCCGACTGAAGGCGCGCGAGGCCGGCATCGATCTGCGCCAGGTCGCGGGCTCCGGCCCGGGGGGGCGCATCACCCATGAGGACCTCGACAGCTTCGTGCTGCGCGGGCCCGAGGCCGAACGCGCACCAGGGCTGGCGCGGAGGACCGCAGTCACCGACGTCAAGATCGTCGGCCTGCGCCGCAAGATTGCGGAGAAGATGGCGCTGTCCAAGGCGCGCATCCCGCACATCACCATCGTCGAGGAGGTCGATGTCACCGCGCTCGAGGATCTGCGCGCCGTCCTGAACAAGAAGCCGACGCCGGAACGACCGAAGCTGACACTCCTGCCCTTCGTGATGCGGGCGCTGGTCAAGGCGCTGGCCGAGCAGCCGAACCTGAACGCTCTGTTCGACGACGAGGCCGGGATCGTTCACCAGCATGCCGGCATCCATATCGGCATCGCGACCCAGACGCCCTCCGGGCTGATCGTGCCGGTCGTGAAACACGCCGAGGCTCGCGATCTCTGGGACTGCGCCCGCGAGCTCGGCCGCCTCGCCGACCGGGGACGCGAAGGCAGCGCGACCCGTGACGACTTGACCGGCTCCACCATTACCATCACGTCGCTCGGCGCGCTCGGCGGCATTGCCACCACGCCGGTGATCAACCATCCCGAGGTCGCCATCGTCGGCGTAAACAAGATGATGGTCCGACCGATGTGGAATGGGAGCAGCTTCGTCCCGCGCAAGATGATGAACCTGTCGTCGAGCTTCGACCATCGCGTCATCGACGGCTGGGATGCGGCCGTTTTCGTGCAGCGGCTCAAGGAGCTACTGGAAAACCCGGCAACGCTCTTCGTGGATGCCTGACGCCATGATCGAGATCACCTGCAAACTGCTCGTCATCGGCGCCGGCCCAGGCGGATATGTCTGCGCCATCAGGGCCGGCCAGCTCGGCATCGACACAGTGATCGTCGAGAGCGCGAAGCTCGGCGGCAGCTGCCTCAATGTCGGCTGCATCCCCTCCAAGGCGCTGATCCATGTTGCCGACGAATACGAGAAGCTGGCCGCAGCTGCTCAGGGCAAGACGCCGTTCGGCCTCACGGCCTCGGCGCCGGCGCTCGATCTCAAGCAGGCCATCGGCTGGAAGGACGGGATCGTCCAGCGCCTGAACAACGGCGTCGCCGCGCTCTTGCGCAAGTCCAAGGTCAAGATCGTCCATGGCCGCGCTCGCTTTCGTGACGGCAAGACCGTTGCCGTCGAGACCGAGACGGGGCCGAAGCTGATTCGGGCCGAAACAATCGTTATCGCCACCGGCTCGGCACCGGTCGAACTGCCCTTCCTGCCCTTTGGTGACACGGTGATCTCGTCGACGCAGGCGTTGTCGCTGCCCGAGATTCCCGCGCGGCTGGCGGTGGTCGGGGCCGGCTATATCGGCCTCGAACTGGGGATTGCCTTTGCCAAGCTCGGCTCGCAGGTCACGATCGTCGAGGCGTTGCCAAAGATTCTCCCGCTTTACGATGCCGAGCTGACCGCGCCGGTCGAACGATCGCTGTCGAGGCTCGGCGTTGAGCTTCTGCTTGGAGCGAAGGCGCGCGGCGCGGCTCCGGATGGCAAGTCCCTGCTGGTTGAAGCGGCGGAAGGCAAGGAACGGCGGATCGCTGCGGACACGATACTCGTCACAGTTGGCCGCAAGCCGGTGCTGTCCGATCTCGGTCTCGAGGAGCTGGTGCTCGACATGGATGGCAGCTTCATCCGCATCGGTGAGCGCTGCGAGACCTCGATGCGCGGTATCCATGCGATCGGTGACGTCACCGGCGAGCCGATGCTGGCGCACCGCGCCATGGCGCAGGGTGAGCTGGTGGCGGAGATCGTGGCCGGCCTGCCGCGCGCGTGGGACAAGCGTTGTATTCCGGCGATCTGCTTCACCGATCCGGAGATCGTCTCGGCCGGTCTCTCGCCGGACGAGGCGCTCCGTGCCGGCTTCGAGATCAAGATCGGGCAGTTTCCGCTCGCCGCCAGTGGCCGTGCGATGACGCTGCACAGCGAGCAGGGCTTTGTCCGCATCGTCGCGCAGGCCAACACCCATGTGATCCTGGGTATCCAGGCGGTCGGGCAGTCCGTCTCCGAACTCAGTGCGGCTTTTGGGCTCGCCATCGAGATGGGCGCGACGCTCGAGGATATCGCGGGAACGATCCACGCTCACCCCACGCTCGGCGAAGCCGTGCAGGAGGCGGCGCTGAAGGCGCTCGGCCACGCCATTCATATCTGAAGCGATTGCGGCTGTGACTGTGCTCCGGCTCGAGCTTCATTCGGCCGAAGCAACCTTGCCCGGATCCATTCTACCTAGTGGATGACTGGCAGGTCTCAGCTTCACTGCAGCATCTCCCTGCTTTCGTTCGCTGCGCCGGGGCGGCTCAATTTCGAAAGAGATGGTGCAGCCCGTTTCAGTGTCGGCGATGATCAGTTCCCGGCCATATTCGGCCAATGTATCCGAGACGATCGCAAGGCCCAGCCCGGACGAATGGTGACTGTCCGGAGCGAAGTGGACGCCGCGTTGCAGGATCAGCTGGCGCCGGTCTCCCGGCACACCCGGTCCGTCATCCGTGACCGAGAGAACGGTGCCGCCGCCGTCAATGGTGTGGACCTGCACCGTGACGGCACTGCGCGCCCATTTGCGAGCGTTGTCGAGTAGATTGCCAACGACCTCGGCGAAGTCGTCGGTTTCCATTGCAGCGCTGACGCTTCCGGGAATCTTGACGCTCCAGGTGATGCTGTTGGAGCTGTCGACGCGGCTCATCAGATCGACCAGCCGGTCGACGATCGGCAGCACGAGCGTTCTCATGCTCACCGCCTGTATCGCACCGTGAGTCCGTGCTCGTGCAAGCTCGCGCTCGACATGCGCGCTGATCGCTTCGCATTGTTCACGCAGGATGGTCGCATGCGCGTGCTGCCCGGACCTCTCCAGGCGTGCAACCTCGCTCGACAGAATCGTGAGCGGCGTTTTCAGTCCATGTGCCAGTAGGCCCGCCCTGTCACGCGCCTTGCGCACGAGCTCATCCTGGCGATCGAGCAACCTGTTCAGATCATCGACCAGCGGCTTGATCTCCTCCGGAAGGGTCCCCGTCAGGCGCGACGTCCTGCCTTCGCGCACGGCGGTGAGGCTCGCGCGCAGCTGGTGGAGAGGTCGCAAGCCGAACCGCATCTGCAACCAGGCCCCGCCGATCAGCAACAATGCGAGCAGGAACAGGATCTTGGCGACATCGAGGGAGAAGGCATGGCGCAGCTCGCCAATGTCGGCATGGTCAAGCGCGACGGCCAGCTGGAATGTCCGTGGGCCATTGGCGCCGTCGAGCTTCACCGCGCGCTCGAGCACATAGAGCTCGGATTTGTTCGGCCCGTCGATCTCGAATGCGCCCTTGCTCCTGTCCTCCACTTTGACCGTACTCGTATCCAGAATCTGGTCCCAGAGCGAGCGCGAGCGCAGATGCTGCACCTCCCCCTCGCTGATCTGCCAGTAGGCGCCGCCATAGGGCAGCTGATAGCGCGCATCGGCGAGATCGTGGTTGATCAGCGGGTTGCCGTCCGTATCGAGCTCGAACGCCTTGGCCAGTTCACTGGAGCGGATCTCAAGCTCGATCGCGATACGCTTCAGGACATGCTGTTCGAACACCAGGATGAGGGCCGCGCCAGCGGCCGCGAGCGTCACGGCAATCGTCAAGGCTGCGATCGTCAGAATGCGCTTGCGGATCGAGCCCGAGCTCATCGACTCAGCTCCCGATGATGTAGCCATGACCACGACGGGTGCCGATCGTCTCGGCCCCGACCTTCCGGCGCAAACGCCCGACCAGCACTTCGACGGCGTTGCTGTCCGGTTCATGATCGCCGCCATAGACATGGTCGATCAGTTCGCTTTGCGACACGACCCGTCCCTGATTATGCACGAGATAGCGCAGCAGCCGGTATTCCAACGGCGACAACTCGACATTGCGCCCCCCAACAGCAACCGTTCTGCGGCGCGTGTCGATGTTGAGGTCACGATAGACCAGTTGAGGCGTCAGGTGGCCGCCGGCCCTGCGAATGAGCGCGCCAACACGGGCGACCAGTTCCTCGGCCTGAAATGGCTTGGGCAGATAGTCGTCGGCGCCGGCGTCGATTCCTTCGACGCGCTCCATCCAGGCGCCGCGCGCGGTAAGGATCAAAATGGGGGTCCTGACCGAGGCTGCCCGCAGCTTGCGGACAACCGAGAGCCCATCGAGCTTCGGCAGGCCAAGGTCGAGCACGAGCGCATCGAAATCGTCCGTCTCGGCGCGAAACCAGGCGGCCTCTCCGTCATGGACGACCTCCGGAACATAACCCGCATCGGCAAGCGCCGCGGCGACGTCGTCGGCGATGCGCCGTTCGTCCTCCACGACGAGAATTCTCATCATCGCCTCCGCGTTTGGAGGATCCGGTTGCGCCGGGCATCGACTACGACTTCGCGGTAGCGGCCTGTGCCGTCGAGAACCAATAATTCATAGCGCCATTCGCCCGTGGGGGCGAGGCGCAGGTCGACCTCGAGCACATCACCGGGAACGGCCGCGCGCACGACCGACAGCACGGCGCCGAGTGAAACGACCTGCCCCCCCTGGGTGGCCTGACGTGCGAAATCGGCGCTCGTGTTGCCCCATTGATGACCGCTGCTACCACTGCGGCCCGACCGACCGCGCTGATTGTCTCCGGAGCTCTGATTCCCCGCGGATCCACTGCCACTGCCGGAATTGCTACCACTGTCCCCGGCCCCCCCTCCCCCGCCGGAACCGCCGCTGGATCCTGAGCCACCACTGGAGCCGGAGCCACCACTGGAGCCGCTTCCGCCCGACGACCCGCCGCCGCTCCCGCCCGATGACCCTCCGCCGTCGCCTCCACTTCCACCTCCGCCACCGGAGCCTCCGCTACCGGAGCCGCCGCCGCCTCCCCCGCCGCCCTCATTGGCAAGGACGGGCGCAACCGAGGCAAGGCTCGTCGTGACGAGCGCAAACGCGACCACAAGGGCCGGGAGCGCACGCCGGAGCGCGATGGTGCGTGACTGTCGCATGGTAATTTCCGAAGCTACGCCACCGAAGCTGACAGTTTCCTGACATGCCGTGTCAGGCTGGCGAGGCTCGAGGGCGCGCAGACTCCTCTTCGTCACCAATGAGAGAATGATCGGCGGTGGCTATGGCAAGGAGATACGATCATGACATTGCGATCACTTATGCTGGCAACCACCATGCTGGTGGCGGCCACCGGCTCGCAGGGCGTCAGCGCCGCCATCCGTGACGACAGCTCGCTCCCGGCCCAGAATGCTCTCGACGCTGCGTTCCCTCAAGATGCAACTGACAATTACACCAAGGGTGCGCCATCGAATGACGACGCAGCCCGCATCATCCTGGCGCGCGACGGCGGCGGGGGCGGTGGCTCTGGAGGCGGAGGTTCCGGCGGGGGCAGCGGTGGCTCCGGCGGAGGCGGAAGTGGCGGCGGGGGCGGCGGTGGAAGCGGTTCCGGCTCCGGCTCCAGCGGCGGTAGCGGTGGCAGTGGCCACGGCGGCGACAGCGGCGGCGGTCCTGGCAGTTCGTCGAGCGCCGGCAGCAGCGCTGCCGATGGCCGTGGCCGCAGCGGCGATGATGGTGTCGGCCATGCTCGGCATGGGCGTGGCGCCGACGATGCGGTCGGTGATGTCAGGCGCGATCGCCAGGCGAATGAACCCCGTGATCCGGCTCGCGCGCAGGCGGATGCCGTTCGCGACCAGGCGCGCGCCCAGGCGAACGCTGTCCGCGATCAGGCCCGCGCGCAGGCGGATGCGATTCGCGACCAAGCCCGCGCGCAGGCGGATGCTGCTCGTGACCTGGCACGCGCTCAGGGCGTGCCAAAGCGCGAGGCAGATGCAGCCCGCGATCAGGCACGCGCCCAAGCTGATGCAGTTCGCGATCAGGCCCGCGCGCTAGCTGATGCAATTCGTGACCAGGCCCGCGCGCAGGCCGACGCTGCACGCGACCAGGCGCGTGCGCAAGCTGGCCAGCCAAACGATGCAGTCGATCAGGCTCGGCGTGGGCGCGGGGCGGATGATCCGATCGGCGACGTGCGTCGCGCACGCGGCATGGATGACCCGTCGGGTCATATCCGGGGTGGCCGCAGAGTGGATCACCGGAACGGTCGTCTCTGAAACCGACCCATGCGCGAGGCTGCAAGCAGCCTCGCGCTGGTCCGGCATCTCGCCTGATGCCGGAAACGGGGCGTTGGATAAGCCGGTCGTATCGGGTAGGGGGCGGTGCCCGCAGCGAGCGCGACGGTGACGGCAGAGGGCTTGCGCGATAGGTTGACCCAAATTAGGCGCCCCTCGTGAAGCAACGTTTCCTTGCCTTTGTCGGATTGTGGTTGCCGCTGGCGCTCGTCGCCCTTGCCCTGGCGGCGGCTGCCGAATTCGCCCGGGTGCGGGATGGGGTGGAGCGCGACGGCGGCACACTGCATCGCGTGTTGTCCCAGCGTGTCGATCAGCACGACGCCCATCTCACCAGCCTCGCGGCTGTCCTCGCAAGCTCGGACGCATCATCCGCAACCTTCCAGGCTGTTGTGGAGGCCATGCAGCGCTTCTACCCGCGTATCGCTGCTGTTGCCCTGATCGGCTTCGCACGGGCATCCGAGATGGATTCCGGAAGCTCGCCATCTGATCTCCGGGATTTCGACATGGCGGCGCTTGCGGAGAAGCTCCGCGAACTCGTGCCGGGCCAGGCGGGAACGGTTGCCAGCCGGACGGGGGCGCCATTCTATGCGCTGGTCAAGCGCCTTCCAGACAGTGCTTCCGAAACCCGTGCGCTCGTCCTGGTGATCGACGGCAAGCTCCTGGTCGAACCCGAGGGCGGCCTGCCCCACGAGATCGCTCTGGTGCTTCGGGATGCCGCCGGAACAATCCTCGTGCAGACCGGGGCAGCCCTTCCTGAACAGGGAGTGATCCCCCGTCTCTCCTACGAAAGGGCTCTCGGCAGTCGGTCACAGCCGCTCGTCCTGCATTTATCCGGGCAGCCGGTTCTGGCGGACCTCCTCCCGCGGCGCACCGCTTTCGTCGCTCTGGCCGCGACGGGACTCGGGGTCTTCCTGCTGCTGGTGATCCTGCGCGAGAGACGAAGGACGGCGGGGGCGAGAGAGGCCATGCGCCTGCACCAGCACGAGGCCCGGCTGGCCCATGCGATGCGGGTCAATACAGTCGGTGAAATGGCGTCCGGCATCGCCCATGAGATAACCCAGCCCCTGACGGCAATCCTCAGTCAGAGCCAGGCGGGCCTTCGCTTGGCCCGGTCGGGAGGGAAGGCCCCCGACGAACTCGTGAGCGTGCTTGAAGCCAATGTCCGTCATGCGCGGAGGGCAGGCGAGATACTGGAGCGGCTGAGGGCTTATGTCTCACGACGCGACCCGTTCCGGCAGCCTGCCGATCTCAACCAGATTACCCGCAATGTCGTCGAGCTGGTCCAGCGCGACCTGCAGGAGCGCGCGATCACTCTGCAGCTGCAACTAAGCCCCATCCCGCCGTGGGCGGTTGTGGATCGCGTTTCGATCGAACAGGTCGTGCATAATCTCGTTCGAAACGCCTCCGAGGCGCTCAATGCCGTGCCGGAGGAGCGGCGCGTGATCACGATCACAGTCCGGGAGGTTGCAGGGGAGGCCGAGATTTCGGTCGCGGATCAGGGGAGCGGCATCGCGGACGCGGATATGGCGCGCCTCTTCGAACCGTTCTTTACCACCAAGAGCGGTGGCATGGGCCTTGGCCTGCCATTATGCGAGCGTTTGGTCGAAAGCGCGGCCGGACGCATCGAAGTCCGCAACGGAGCGGCGAGCGGGGCCGTCTTCACGATCCGTCTCCCCGCCTTGATCGCGGAACGCAAGGTTGCTGCAGAATGAAGACGGCGGCACGCACGGTCTATCTGGTCGATGACGATAGCGATGTGAGGGACGCGCTGACCCTGCTGTTGAAGACCATGGGGTTCGCAGCGAAGCCGTTTTCGAGCGCGCAGGCTTTTCTTGATCGTCTGGATCCGCGGCAGGATGGATGCCTGGTCGTCGATATCCGCATGCCGGGAGTGTCGGGCCTGCAGCTGCTCGAGCGGATGGCCACTGAGGCAGGGTGCATGCCGACGGTTGTGATCACCGGCCACGGCGATGTCAGCGCCTGCCGGCGGGCATTCAAGGCAGGAGCCGTCGATTTTCTGACCAAGCCGGTCGACGAGCAGGTTCTGCTCGAGGCGATCGAGGCAGGTTTCGCGCAGTTCGACGACCTCGGACGAGATCAGGCAGAGCGAACCGAGCGGGCCGCGCTGCTCGCCCGCTTGACCCCGCGCGAGCGCGAGATCCTCGATCTGGTCGCGCAGGGCCGCTCGACCAAGGAGATCGCACGCACGCTCGACCTCTCGCCGCGCACAGTCGAGACCCATCGTGCCAATATCGGCGAAAAGCTCGGCGCAACTTCGGTGGCCGCCATGGTCCGGGCCGCGCTTTAAGGGCCTGGCCCTCGGACCGCCTCCGTATGATTACGGAGATGGCTCCGGCACCGCACCGATAATCTTTGCCGCGGCCTTGGGCTAACCTTCTTCCGTCGAGCACAGGGTTCGATAACGCTCAGCACCGGAGAAGTCATGTCCTTGATCCGCCTTGCCGCCGCCTCAGCCCTTGCGCTTGCCCCCGTCGCCGCCGGGGCTCAGGTTCTCCAGGAGCGGAACATGCCGCTGGCCATCGCCCAGGAACTCGCCCAGGCCACTGTCGAGGCGTGCGCGGCCAAGAATTTCAATGTGACGGCAACAGTCGTCGATCGCGCCGGGCTCGTGCGCGCCATGCTTCGCGCCGATCGGGCCGGACCGCATACCGTTGAGGCCAGCCGCGCCAAGGCCTTCACCTCCGCCTCTGCCCGCAACGCCACCTCGGCGATCGCCGAAGGCGCCGAGAAGAACCCGGCTGCCCGCCATCTCGGATCGATCGAAGGCTTCCTGCTGCTCGGCGGCGGCGTGCCGGTCAAGGTTGGCGATGAGGTCGTCGGTGCGGTCGGAGTCGGGGGAGCCCCGGGCGGGCATCTTGACGAGGAATGCGCCAATGCCGGCATCGAGAAGGTGAAGGCGAAGCTGCGCTGAGACGGTCTTAAAGCATCGGCCCGAAAAGTGGATTGCGGTTTTCGGGACAGCCGATGCGAAGGCTAGGCCATCGGCCCGAAAAGTGGATTGCGGTTTTCGGGGCAGCCGATGCGAAGGCTAGGCCATCGGCCCGAAAAGTGGATTGCGGTTTTCGGGGCAAAGCCGATGCAAACACAAAAGGTTAGATCATCGGGCCGGATACGATATCCGGCCCGATGATCCAGGCGCGTGAATGAAGGCGGCCGACGGTTCGGCCGCCCTTGGGATTGCTGGAGTGGGTCGATGTCGAGAACGCTGTTCGCCGCCGTGATCCTCGCTGGCGGCATCCTGTCCGGCCAAGTGCGGGCGCAGACGCCGCCGACCAACGCGGAGTTGTCTGCCTACCAGGGCCTCCACGCCGCCGCCGCGTCCGGCGATGTCAACCAGATCGGCCGCCTCGCAGCGGCTGGCGCTGATCTGAACGCCCGGGACGGCAACGGCCGCACGCCGCTTCATGTCTCGGCCTTTCGCGGGCAGGGGGGTGCGGCCCGTGTTCTGATCGCAGCGGGAGCGAACCCTGCGCTCCTCGATCAGCAGCGTTATGACGCCGTAACCATCGTCGCAGTCAGTGACGACGTACCGACCTTGAAGGCTCTGCTTGCTGCTGGAGCGGCTGCGACGCTTGTCACCAGCCGCTATGACGGCACTGCGCTGATCGCCGCCGCCCATCTTGGGCATGAAGGCATCGTGAAAGAGCTGATCAAGGCGAGGGCGCCCCTCGATCACGTCAACAATCTTGGCTGGACGGCGCTGATGGAGGCGGTGGTGCTCGGCAATGGCGGCCCAAGGCATGTCGCGACCGTGCGGGCTTTGGTCGCCGCCGGCGCCAATCCCGGGATCGCCGATCGGGACGGTGTTACGCCGCTGCAGCATGCCCGCACACGCGGATATCAGGCAATCGTCGACGCGCTTGAAGGCAAGCGGGTCCGCTGATCGAATCCGAGCGCCGCGACAGCTCTCGGGCGCTGGTTATCCGGAGGGGCCTCACGTTTGGCGGTCGACCTCAGGCCTTCGCGATCACGGAACCTTGGAACGCTCCCGACCGGGGAGGACAAGCGCCATGCTGGCTTCAATCCGCCAACTGGTGCTCAAGCACGCAATAGAAATCATCATTGGCCGGATCCGCCGCCTGTGCGAGCGTGATCTCATCGGACGACACGCTCAGCCCTCCGGCAAACTCCCGAAACGCATGGGCAGATTCTTCTTCCAGGAAGCAGAGTCGTATCGTCGTCTTGTCCCTGGGCAGGGCGACAACGCGATAGGGAATTTCGCGCAGACTGAGCCACGCATCCATGGCGTCGAGCTTGCGGCGCAGATTTACGTCGTCGATCGTGACCAGAACATGATGAATCCAGTACGGGAGATCAGCGACGTCAGGCCACGCCATGCCATATTCCCCCGCTCGCAGGCTGCCTCAACACGCCGCGTTTCAAGGGTTAGATTTCTCACTTGGATTGTATAGCGCGAATTCTTGTTTGTTCACAGGATTGCACCGCTGTGCGGGAAAATTGCACGGCAAGGGCACGCAATCGGTTGTTGGAGTGCTTGTCCAGCATCGGCCCGACCAACCAGGAGCCGGCTGGCACGCACTTCGGCGAGGCTGCTGCAGGGGTAGTGACGCCGGGCACCAAAATCAGACATCTGCATCGCTCGCCACGCCCAGTTGCGTCCAGGCTCTCCGCATCCGAAGCGATTTTCGGCCGTTCTCGCTGGCCAGCGAGAGCGGTGCGCCGGCTAAAAGTGGTCACGGGCTTGACAGCGAATTTGCCATATGGAACGTTCCAGATCGAAGCTGGAACGTTCTAGAAGCCCGGCTCACGGAAACGCGACATGGAGAAAGTGCATGGACGAGCATAATCCGTCACGCCGCGCCGCTTTGGGCGCGCTTGCCCTGGGGACGGCCGCCGCTGCTGCGGTCACTGCAAGCACGACGACAGCCAGCGCCTCGACGCCAGAAGAATTCACCAAGCGCGGCAGCATTGCCATCGGCGTCGTGTCGGGCGTGCCGCCCTTCGGCATCGTCAATGAGCGCGGCGAAGCATCGGGCTATGATGTCGATGTCGCCAATCTCATTGCCAAATATATGGGCGTGAAGGCGGAGATCACCGCGCTGGCGCCGCCAGCCCGCATTCCTGCCTTGCAGGCCAAGCGCGTGGATCTGCTGGTCGCGACGCTCGGACCGACGCCTGAGCGCGCCAAGACCATCGTCTTCCCGATGCCTTACAGCGCCTTCCGCATGTCGATCATGGGCTCGAACGATCTGGCGGCCAAGTCCCTCGCTGATCTCGCCGGCAAGCGCGTCGCGGTTCCGCGCGGCAGCCCGCAGGACACCACCCTGACGCGTATGGCGATGCCGGGTACGAACATCGTGCGTTTCGATGACGATGCGATCTGCGCCCAGGCGGTGTTCAGCCGCCAGGTCGATGCCGCAGCTCTTCCGGACACCACGGTCAATCAGATTCTGGGTCAGAACAAGGGTGCCAACGCCGAGCTCAAGTTTGCCTTCGCGCTGCAGCCCAACTCGATGGCGGTACGCAAGGACCAGATGGAGCTGCATCAGTGGCTCAACAACACGATCTGGTTCATGAAGAACTCTGGAGAGCTCGACGAAATCTCCAAGAAGTGGCTGAACGCGCCTCTGCCGGAGCTTCCGGTCTTCTGAGCTAGCGCACCGGTGCGCCCTGGCGGCGCACCGGCCTCGTCTTCTCCTGCGATCGAAATGTCAGCATTATGCCAAGCCTCGTCTTCTCCGACGTTTGGGCGCAATTCGACACGCTCCTGAGCGGCCTTCTGCAGACCGTCTGGATATCTGCTGTCGCAATCGTGCTCGGCGTGGTCATCGGCGTCCTGTGCGCGGTCGCGCGCAGCGCTCGCAGCCGGATCCTGCGCGCTCTTGCGGCCGGATATGTCGAGGGCATGCGCAACACGCCCTTCATCGTCCAGCTCTTCCTCGTCTTCTTCGGGCTTCCCGGCCTGGGGATCCAGATCACGGCGATTCAGGCCGGGTTGATCGCGCTGACCCTCAATCTCGGCGCCTATTCGGCAGAGATCATCCGCGCCGGAATCGAGGCGACGCATCGCTCGCAGATCGAGGCCGGCGCGGCGCTTGGACTGAGACGCCGCGATATCTTGCTCCACGTCGTGCTTCTGCCGGCCCTGGAGCGGGTCTGGCCGGCGCTGTCGAGCCAGTTCGTCCTCACCATGCTTGCCTCCTCGATTCTCTCCCAGATTTCCGTGGAGGAACTGTCCTCCGCAGGGGCGCTGATCGACAGCCGCACCTACCGCTCGATGGAGGTCTACATCATCCTCGCCGGCTTCTATCTCGGCCTCACGATGCTGTTCCGCCTGAGCTTCGACCTTGCCGGCCGTTTCCTGTTTCCGCGCCGGCGCGCGGTGGCGGTGCGCCGATGATCCGCTTATTCGGTCCTGCCGAATTCACCTTTCTCGTCGAGGCGGCGCGCTGGACCGTGCTGCTCTCGCTGCTGGCCTTCATGGGCGGCGGCGCGATCGGCATGGTCGTCGCACTGATGCGGGTGTCGCGCAACGCCATGCTCAGGAACATCGCTGCGGGCTGGATCAGCGTGGTGCAGGGCACGCCGGTGCTGATCGTGCTCTTCCTCGTCTTCTACGGCCTGCCGTTCCTCGGTTTGCGCTTTCCGCCTCTCGTGGCGGCGGCGCTCGGGATGACGGTCTATGCCAGCGCCTTCCTGGGCGACATCTGGCGAGGCTGCATCGAGGCCGTGCCGCGCCAGCAATGGGAGGCGGCGTCCTCGCTCGCGCTGAAACCGGCACAGCGCATGATCTATGTCGTGCTGCCGCAAGCCGTCAGGTTGGCAGTGCCGCCGACGGTCGGCTTCATGGTGCAGATCATGAAGAACACCTCGGTGGCGTCGATCATCGGCTTTGTCGAGCTGACGCGGGCCGGTACCCTCATGAACAACGTGACATTCCAGCCCTTCTGGGTCTTCGGCTCTGTCGCACTTCTTTACTTCGCCATGTGCTGGCCGCTGAGCGTGATGAGCCAGCGGCTCGAGAGGAGGCTCCATGCCGGTCGTCGTAGCTGAGGACGTTCGCAAGTCGTTCGGGTCGCTCACCGTCCTCGACGGTGTCTCGCTGAGCGTTTCCGAAGGGGAGCTGATCGCGGTGATCGGCCGCAGTGGTTCGGGCAAGAGTACCTTCCTGCGTTGCCTGAACGGGTTGGAGGCACCGGATGCAGGGCAGATCACCGTTGCCGGTCACGCGCTTGCTCCCGGTGAGGAAGCCCTGCGCGCGCTGCGCCAGGATGTCGGCATGGTGTTCCAGTCCTACAATCTCTTTCCGCATCTGACGGTCGGCAAGAACATCGAGCTTGCGCCCAGGCTGGTGAAGAAGATCGGCAAGGCCGAGGCTTCGGATATCGCGCGTTCTGTGCTCGCCGAGGTCGGCCTTGCCGAGAAGTACGATGCCTTCCCGGAGCAACTCTCGGGCGGGCAGCAGCAGCGTGTCGCAATCGCCCGCAGTCTGGCCATGCGTCCGAAGGTTATGCTCTTTGACGAAGTCACATCGGCGCTCGACCCGGAGCTGACGGGCGAGGTGCTCAAGGTCATGGAGGGCCTGTCGCGGTCCGGCATGACCATGTTGCTTGTGACGCACGAAATGGCCTTCGCGAGGAAAGCGGCGAGCCGGGTGGTCTATTTCCATCAGGGACGCATTCACGAGCAGGGGCCGCCGGAGGAGTTTTTCGGTGCGCCGAAAACTCCGGAGCTGCAGCAATTCCTCGGAGCCGTCCTCTAGCGATGTCCCGGCCGACGCTGATCGAAGTCGCGGAACAGGCGGGCGTGTCGAAGTCGACCGCTTCGCTCGCGTTGCGCGGCGCCCCGGTTTCGGCCGAGGCGCGCGAGCGGGTCCAGCGTGCCGCGTCCCAGCTGGGTTACATTTATGATCGTGCCGCCGCCGCGATGCGGGGTGCTCGTTCGGGCACGATCGGGCTGATCGTCTTCGATCTCGCCAACCCCTTCTATTCGGAACTGGCCGCTGGCGTGTCCGAGAGTCTGGAGGCGGAGGGCGCGCTCGTCCTGATCGCCGACACGCGCGAGGATTGCGGACGGCAATCGCGAATCCTCACCCGGATGCGCGAACATCGGCTCGACGGGCTGATCCTCTGTCCGTCCACGGGCAGCGATGCGTCGGAGCTGAGAGCCCAGATTCCGTCTGATCTGCCGCTGGTCCAGGCGTTGCGCCATGTCGACGGATTGATCTCTGACTATTCCGGCGCCGAGAATGCTGCAGGCACACAGGCCATTGGTCGTCATTTGCTCGGCCTCGGTCACAGGCGCATCGCCTTTGCCGGACATAATGACGAAACCTCGGTCCAGCGCGAACGTTTCGCCGGCCTGAAGCAGGCGACCGATGAGGCGGGCCTGCCGCCACCGATCTCCATCGCCTGTCCGCCGACTCTGGCAGGCGGCGTAGCCGCTGCGGAGACCGCTCTGGCGCTAGGTCCGCAGCCGACGGCCCTCGTCTGCTTCAATGACCTGGTGGCGATCGGCGCGACGCTGGCGCTGGCGCAGCGCGGCATGACACCTGGTCGTGAGCTGTCGATCACCGGGTTCGACGACATCATGGAGGCGGCCCTGCGGACGCCCGCCCTGACCACGGTCGCGATCGAGCCGCGCAATCTCGGACGCAAGGCGGCCGAGCTCGTGCTCGAGCGTCTCGACGATCCGAACGCGCCGCCGAAGGCCTGTCTTCAACCCGCCCGCCTCATCGTCCGGAACACGACGGGCGCCCCCTCCCTCCCTGGACATCGCCATGTCTAATTCTGTCATCACCGCGCAGGCCGCGGCCCGCCTGATCCCCGACGACGCTGTTGTCACCGTCTCGTCCTCGTCCGGGTTGAACTGCCCCGACGCCGTGCTCAAGGCCATCGGTGAGCGCTTCAAGGCGGAAGGTCATCCGCGCAATCTGACGACGCTGCACCCGATCGCCGCCGGCGACATGTACGGCATCGACGGCATCGACCACCTCGCGCAGCCAGGCCTGCTCAGCGCGATCCTGGCAGGTTCGTACCCGTCCGGCCCGTCCTCGCTACCGTCCCCGCGGATCTGGTCGATGATCGGCAGCAACGAGATTGCCGCCTGGAACGTTCCATCCGGGATTCTCTTCGACATGCATCGCGATGTCGCGGCACGCCGAGCCGGTGTTCTCACCAAGGTCGGTCTCGACACATTCGTCGACCCGCGCCGCCATGGCTGCGCGATGAACGACGCGGCGCGCGCCCGCCCGCCGGTGGTGAGTGTCGTCGAGTTCGGCGGCGAGGAATGGCTGCACTTCCCGAATATCGTGCCGAAGGTCGCAATCATCCGCGGTACGACGGCGGATGAACGCGGCAATATCAGCATGGAGCATGAGGGCGCACCGCTCGGCGCGCTTGACCAGGCAATGGCTGTCCGCAACCATGGCGGCCTCGTCATCGCCCAGGTGAAGCGTGTCGTGGCAACCGGTTCGCTGCCCACGCGCCAGGTCGTGGTGCCGGGGCATCTTGTCGACCACGTGGTCGTCGATCCCGACCAGCGCCAGACCACCGGGATCGACTATGATCCCGCGATCAGCGGCGAGATCCGCGTGCCGGCTTCGGCCTTCGAGCTGCCCGAGTTCGGCATCGAGACCGTGATCGCCCGACGCGCGGCAATGGTGCTGCGCTCGGGCTGGGCAGTGAACCTCGGCTTCGGCGTCTCGGCCGTCGTCCCGCGCGTGCTGCTCGCCGAAGGACAGGCCGACAGCGTAACCTGGGCTATCGAGCAGGGCGCGGTCGGCGGCATGCCGCTGACGGGCTTTGCCTTCGGATGTGCGGCCAATGCCGATGCGATCCTGCCTTCGCCCCAACAGTTCACCTATTTCCAGGGCGGCGGCTTCGACTGCGCGCTGCTCTCCTTCCTCCAGGTTTCCGCAGCGGGCGACGTCAATGTCTCGCGGCTGGGCTCGAGGCCCTATCTCACGGCTGGTGCCGGCGGGTTCGTCGACATCACGGCTCACGCCAAGCGCGTTGTCTTCAGCGGAACCTTCACCACCGGTGGGCTGGATGTTGCGATTGCCGATGGCGGTTTGACCATCAAGCGCGAGGGCAAGCTCAGGAAGTTCGTGCCGGAGGCCGAGCATGTCACCTTCAGCGGTCGTCGCAGCCGGAGTGTCGGTACGGACGTGCTCTACGTCACCGAACGCTGCGTGTTGCGCCTCACCGACGAGGGGCCGGAGGTGATCGAGATCGCCAATGGCATCGACCTGAAGCGCGATGTTCTGGAGCAGGCGGATATTCCGCTGAAGGTCGCCGCCGATCTCAGGCCGATGGATCCCCGCCTGTTCGATCCGGCCCCGATGGGCCTCGTCCTTGGAGCCAGGTCATGAGCGAAGAGCTTTCATTCGACGTCAGCGCCCCTATCGCCAGCATCACCTTGCGGCGCGCGGCCAAGCTCAATGCCTTGACGCCGGCGATGCTCGACGGGCTGATCCGCGCCTGCGACGCCATCGAGGCCGATCCCGCCATTCGCTGTGCGGTGCTGCTGGCGGAGGGCAAGGCCTTCTGCGCAGGGGCCGATATCAACGCCTGGTCGGGCCTGACGCCTGTCGAGATGTGGCAGCGCTGGATCGTCCCCGGTCACTCCGCCTTTGGCCGTCTTGCTGCGCTGCGCGTGCCGACGCTTGCGGTCGTTGAGGGAGCCTGCTTTGGCGGTGGCCTCGAACTCGCCCTCTGCTGCGACATCAGGATTGCGTCGCATCAGGCGATGTTCGCGATGCCCGAGGTTTCGATCGGGACGCTGCCCGGCTGGGGTGGAACCGGGCGCCTGCCGCGCGCGGTCGGACTGTCCCGCGCCAAGCAGATGATCTTCTCCGGAGAGCGGATCGATGCGGCGAGGGCGGAAAACTGGGGCCTCGTCACCGGCGTCTTCGAAGGCGAGGGGGCGCGCGCCGAGGCTTCGCGACTGGCGGAACTGATCGCGGCGCGCGCACCGGTCGCGGTCGCGGCTGCAAAACTCGCGCTCTCGGTGCACGAGAACGATGCGCCGTCGCGTGCGCTCGAGGCGCTGGGAGGAGCGATCGCGTCGGCGACGCAGGATGCGCACGAGGGGCTGGCTTCATTTCGCGAGAAGCGGGCTCCGATCTGGCAGGGGCTCTGAGACATGGCCATCGCCAGCGTCACGGGAGCAGGCCGCGGCATCGGGCAGGCCATCGCCATCGCGCTGGCCAGGGCCGGCTTCGATCTCGTCCTGAACGATCTCAGCGAAGAGGCATTGGTCGAGACCGCGGCGGCTGTGGTCGCGTGCGGTCGTCGCCATGCGCTGGTCGCCGGTGATATCGGCTCAGACGCTGCGCGGATCGGCGAAAGCATGGCCGGGGCGCTTGGCCCGCTGCATTGCCATGTCAACAATGCCGGCGTGCCGATGCGCCAGCGCGGCGACCTTCTCGAAGGCGGCGCCGACGAGTTCGATCATGTGCTGGGGATCAATCTGCGCGGCACATTCCTGCTGACGCAGGCGATCGCCCGGCGCATGGCGGGCGAGGCTGGATCACCGGAGAGTCCGCGCAGCATCATCACCATCACCTCCGCGAGCGCGGTTCTGGCTTCACCGGAGCGCGGCGCATACTGCATCTCCAAGGCTGGCGCCTCGATGATGGTCAAGCTCTTTGCCTTGCGGCTCGCCGAACATGGCATCATGTGCCACGAGATCCGGCCCGGCGTGATCCGTACGCCAATGACCGCGCCCGTCTCCGCCCGCTATGACGCGATGATCGCGGACGGCCTGACACCGGTTGCCCGCTGGGGCGAGGGGGAGGACGTCGCTCGCACCGTCGCTTCCCTTGCGGCCGGCGCACTCCCCTTCAGCACGGGCGACGCCTTCCATGTCGATGGCGGGCTCCATCTCCACCGCCTGTGACAGCGCCGAGGTCCTCAATGCCAAACCTTGTCCTTCCCGTCGCGCCTGGGCGCAGCGAAGCCTTCGCCCTGTCGCCGGCGCGCGCCTTCGAGCGGCATGAGGGCCCCTTCACGCGCATCGCCTATGCTGCACCCCATGTCGTGGTGGATGCTCTGGCCGAGCACGATCCCTGGCTCGACGCAGCGATCGACTGGGAGCGCACCATCGGCTTCCGCCGGCATCTCTGGTCGCTTGGTCTTGGTGTCGCCGAAGCGATGGATACGGCGCAGCGCGGCATGGGGCTCGGCTGGCCCTCGGCATTGGAGCTCATCCGCCGCAGCGTCGAGGCGAGCCGGGATTTCACGGGGGCGCTGATCGCTTCGGGCGTCGGAACCGACCATCTGGAGCCGGGCCCGGGCGTCACGGTCGATGACGTGCTGCGGGCCTATGAGACCCAGTGCGAGGCGGTCGAAGCGCTCGGTGGGCGCATCATCCTGATGGCGTCGCGCGCGCTGGCTGCTGCCGCACGCGGGCCGGCCGATTACGCCCGCGTCTATGGCCGCATCCTGTCGCAGGTGCGCGAGCCGGTCGTCCTGCACTGGTTGGGCGACATGTTCGATCCCGCTCTGGCAGGGTATTGGGGCGGGGCGGAGTTCGAGACCACCATGGTCACGGTGCTCGACATCATCGCAGCGCATTCCGACAAGGTCGCCGGCATCAAGATCTCGCTGCTCGACAAGGACAAGGAGATCCTGATGCGCCGCCGTCTGCCGGCCGGTGTGCGCATGTTCACCGGGGATGACTTCAACTACGCCGAGCTGATCGAGGGAGACGAGCAGGGGCACTCCGATGCGCTGCTTGGCATCTTCAACCCGATTGCGCCGGCTGTGAACGCGGCGCTGGGGAATCTTGCATGCGGCGAGCAGGAGCGCTTCCGCCAGACGCTGGCAGAGACCGTTCCGCTCAGCCGCGAAATCTTCACGGCCCCGACACGCTTCTACAAGACGGGTGTTGTCTTCATCGCCTGGCTCAATGGCCATCAGGACCATTTCACCATGCTGGGCGGGCAGGAGAGCACGCGCTCGATCCTGCATCTCTCGCGGGTCTTCAGACTGGCTGATCAGGCCGGGGTCCTGATCGATCCCGAGAAGGCGGCCACACGGATGCGGCACCTGCTCGCGACACATGGCGTGGCCTGAAGGCGTGACGATGAATCCTGCGGCAGCCGGAATGCCTGATTTCGCTTCTCCCAGAGGCCACGCCGGGCGTTGGCTGATCGAGGAACTGCTGCCTGGCTGGGCGCGGGTTGCCCGTCATCCCGGTGGCGGTTTCGTGAGCGGGCTGTCGGCATCCGGCGAGCCCTTGGCCGGGCAGCCGCGGACGCTGCTGGTCCAGGCTCGCCTGGCCTACAGCTTTGCGGTCGCGCACCGGCTCGGTGCGCGGGGCAACTGGGCACTGACCGCCGCGAAAGCTGCCTTCGCCGTGATCGTCGACGAGTTGCGCTCGGCCGATGGCGGCTTCCGGCAGAGCACCGGGCCCGAAGGTGGGACCCGCGATTTCTACGATCATGCCTTCGTGGCCTTCGCATCCGCCTGGATGGAGCACGTGACCGGCGATGCCGGCTATCGTTCCGTCCTGCGCGAGACCATCGCCTTTCTGGACGATCGGATGGTTCATCCGGCCGGCGGATATCGCGAGAGCCTCGAGCCCTCAACTGCGCCGCGTCGCCAGAACCCGCATATGCACCTGCTCGAGGCGCTGCTCGCAGCCCATCGGGTCACCGGCGAAGCCGAGTGGCTTATGCGGGCGCGCGGGGTCGTCGACCTCTTCCTGGCGCATTTCTTCGACGCGCGCACCGGTTCGCTGATCGAGTTCATGACGGAGGACTTGGCGCCCTGCCCGGGGGAAAGGGGCGACTGGCGCGAGCCGGGTCACCATTTCGAATGGGTCTGGCTCCTGCTCGAATACCAAGCTCTCTCCGCCGATACGCGGGTACTTGCCCCCGTCGAGCGTCTCTACGCGTCGGCGATGCAGCATGGCGTTCGGGTCTTCGCGGATAGCCGGACGGGAGTCATTGAGGCGATGAACGCGACCGGTGACCCTCTGTCTCTCGATCGTCTGCTTTGGCCGCAGACCGAATATGTGAAAGCCGAGATCGCGTGGGCGCGCCATTTCGGCGACAGCGACGCGGCGAAGCGCGCGGAACGTCACTTCATGGATATGCGGGAGCTGTTCTTCGGCAATGGCGCACTGCTCTGGGCGAACCGTCTCGGTCTTGACGGCAGTTCGCGCGAGGACATCGTCCCCACGCGCGTCCTCTACCACGTCGCCTTCGCGGCAGCGGAACTGGAACGCGGCGCCTGATCCACGTTCCGGACGGCAGCGGTCGGGGAGCTTCGCGCGGCGGGGAACCCGTTCAGGAGAGGAAGGTCCTCCCGCGCTATGGGAGGCGGACGGAGCGGCCTGAATTAAGCCAAGCCACCGCGCGATCGACGGCGATGGGATGTCCCCTCGCTTGGACGACATGCCAGGGTGATCGCCGCCGTGGCGCTGGTCATAGGGTCGCAGTTGCCCTGTTCGTGTCCAGTGGCCCCCGGGCCAGCTCCCTCGCCAGGCGCCCCAAGGCCGAAGGACGCTATCAGGCGTACTGATTTGGTTGTTGCCTCCAATTCTAGCTCGCGGACGCCCTTGGTTGCGGCAACTGGTTGAGCTGGGTGCGCAGTGCGACCGCGCTCAAGCCAAAGGCCGCTTCGAACTGGATATTGAAGCGCGTGAAATTGGAGAAGCGCCAACGCCGGGCAATTTCGCCGACGCCTTCGCCGGGATTGCCTTCGATCTCGCGTCTGACACCCTCCAGTCGCACGGAGCGTTCGTACTCGGAGATCGGCATCTGCAGGAACTTTTGAAAGCCATATTGCAGAGCCCGCAAGCTGACGCCGGCGACCGCTGCAAGCTCCTCGGGCGTGATCGGCCTGCGGGCATTGTCCCGGATGAATTCTACGGTCCGCTTGACGTGCTTTGGCGCGATGACATGCGAGCCTCGTTCCAGCGCCTTGGCGTGATTGTGGGGCAGTACTTCCAGGATGAGGTCTGCCAGCAAGGCGCTCAGGCGCCTTGCGCCATGCGGGGCATCCTGCAGCAATCGTACCAGCATCGAAAGGTCGAGCCCCATCAGGAAGCGCCGAAGAGCGTCGACCGAGGGCTGCTCCAGATCGAGCTCGGGCTCGAAGCTGAGCTTGCGCATCACCGGTGCCCCGGTCAGCTCGAACAGGCGGTTGGTCAGCAGATTCCTGTCGATGAGAACGGAATAGTTTTCCGAATGGGCTGAACGATGCAGCGCCTTGGTCTCGCCCACGTCGAAAATCGCGGCCTGCAGCCTTTCGCAGCGAATGACGCGATCCCCGAGGTCGATGCTCGTCGACCCTTTGAGCGCCAGCAGAAGCTGATACCCCCCTGGGCTCTGCCGAGACTGGATTTCGACCGGATCCTCGAAACTCGTACGGGTGAAGACAATCCCGTCCGACGCCTGGTTGAGCACGCTGATCTCAATTCGTCCCGAAGATCTGTTCAGCGGCGAGATCGTGATGCCCACTCCGCAAGCTGCAAAATGCTCCATGGCTTCATGAGGGTCATGGGTGACGAAATGATGCAGCGTCTGGCGCCGCGCTGGCGCGCGGTGATGGTGTCGCGTCATCGCGCCACTCTCGACCTCGGCCCGGCGCGCAGGCAGCCGTCGGCAGCAAGCGTGCTGCCGCGCCCTTGGCTGCATGGCAGTGCCAGCGATCGCAGGTGTCGACCCATCTGAAAGTCCCTAGGCCAATCGGATTGCCTGAATCCGCTGCCGAATTTTTACAGTAGGCGAAGCGAGAAGACAGATTGCGCAATCCGGATTCGCCGGGCGCAACGGCCTGACAAACAGCGCAACATCTGATTCGCGGTTAATATATCGATCAGAATTGAAGGTAAAGCTGGGTCTCATCAAACGTTTCAGACCTAAACCATCTCGCTTGTTTGTATGTAACTCTGCTGATGAAGAGCAGGATTTCGTGCGGTAGCGGAACTCAGATCTTGATGGTCGCAAGAAACGTAATTTCGGATGTAAAAGGTTCAATTCGTGCTGACGTTAATGCTTCCGGAGGATTGCTCGCTACGAATGGTGCGTCACCTGTTCGATCAGATGACCTCTGCTGTCCAGGCGGAGGCGCAGGTCGAGATCGATTGTTCGGCCCTTGCGGTGATCGATCTCGCCGGGCTTCAGCTTCTGGTTTCAGCCGCCCGGACGGCGCGAGCTGCAGGCAAGCGCATCAGTCTGCGGGCCCCTTCTGACATCTTGAACGCCGCGCTGGCGCGCGCAGGCATCTCACCCGCGCAGCTCGGTGACTGCGTCCTCATCAACAAGGCTTGAGTGGCATGGCGTCAATTCTGACTGTCGACGATTCTCCGAGCGTGCGGCAGATGATCAAGCTTGTGCTCGCACCCTCCGGCCATAAGGTCGTGGAGGCGGGCGATGGCTCCGAAGGCTTGGCCAAGGCAAAGGCGGAGCGCTTCGACCTCGTCATCACCGACCTGAACATGCCGGTGATGAACGGCCTGGAGATGATCCGGGGCTTGCGCGCGCTCCCCACCTTCACTGGCGTCCCGATCGTCTTCCTCACGACCGAGTCCGATGACGGCGTCAAGCAGCAGGCGAAGGCCGCGGGCGCGACCGGCTGGATCACCAAGCCATTCAAGCCGGAGCAATTGCTTGCGGTCGTCGCCAAGCTGGTGCGGGCATGATGGAACTCGATCCGACCGAAACATTCCGGCAGGAGGCCAGCGACCTGCTCGACAGTCTGGAGGCGGCGCTGCTCGATCTCGGTCAGACGCCGCAGGACAGCGATCTGATCGACGCGGCTTTCCGGGCGCTGCATACCATCAAGGGGTCGGGGGCGATGTTCGGTTTCGACCGGGTCGCCGCCTTCACCCATGATTTCGAAACCGCCTTCGACCTGATCCGCAAGGGCAAGATCTCGGCGGAACCTGACATCATCACCGTCTCTCTGGCTGCCAAGGATTATATCCGCGCGCTGATCGACGATCCTGACTCGACCGATCCGATCATTGGCGAGGCGATCGTCGAAGAGCTCCAGGCCCTGATCGCCACCGGCGCGACGGGAGGCACAGCATCGCCCACCTGTGCCGCCCTCAACGAGGCTTCTGCCGTGACCGCCGCAGACGGCGCAGGCTGGCTGATCGAGATCGCCTTCGAGCCGGATATACTGCGCAACGGTACCAATCCGCTGGTCCTGCTCGACGACCTCCGCGCGCTGGGCTCATGCAGGGTCGTTGCGTATCTCGACGCCGTGCCGGAACTCGGAGCGCTCGATCCGGAGACATGCATGATCGCATGGACGGTCGAGCTTCAGGGCAGCTGTTCGCGCGAGGACATCGAGGATGTTTTCATGTTCGTCCGCGATGAGATGAAGCTCGGCATCGCGCCGCTCAGCCTGGCTGGGCCCGTGGATGCGAAGCGTCCCACGACGGTGGAGAGCGAGGCGGTGGCTGTGGTGGTTACTGCCACTGCGGCCCCGGTGAATGAGTTGCAGCCCGCCCTGACAGAGCGTGCAACCGGCGAGCGGAGCGAGAGCATCCGTCGCAGCGAGGACAAGACTTCGACCGTTCGCGTTCAGGCTGAGCGCCTTGATGAACTGATGGATCGCGTGGGCGAACTCGTCATTGCGCAGGCGAGGCTCAGCCAGCTCGCGCATTCCGGGACCGATCTCGCGATCAAATCGATCGCCGAGGAAATCGAACGGTTGGCGTCCGGCCTGCGCGATTCCACCATGGGGGTGCGCATGGTGCCGATGGGCTCGCTCTTCGGCCGCTTCCGCCGCCTCGTGCATGACCTCTCGCGCGATCTCGGCAAGCCGGTCGATTTCGTCACGGTCGGCGAGGATACCGAGCTCGACAAAACCATGATCGAGCGACTTGCCGATCCCCTGGTCCACCTCATCCGCAATGCGATCGACCATGGCATCGAAGCGCCCGAGGCCCGCGCCGGCACCACCAAATCGACGACGGGGCGCATCGAGCTCGCCGCCCGCTATGTCGGGGCGCAGGTGCTCGTCACGGTGCAGGATGATGGCGCCGGGCTCGACGCGGCTCGTATCCGCGCCAAGGCCGAGGAGCAGGGGCTGGTCGCGGCCGGAGCGCCCTTGAGCGAACACGAGATCCACCAGTTCCTGTTCCATCCCGGCTTCTCCACCGCCCGGACGATCTCTGCGCTGTCGGGCCGCGGTGTCGGTATGGATGTGGTCAAGCGCACGATCGAGGCCATGCGGGGCACGATCGATCTCGCGACCGTGCCCGGCTACGGAAGCACGGTGACGCTCCGGCTGCCGCTGACGCTTGCGATCATCGAGGGTCTGCTGATCCGTGTTGGCGAAGGGCGCTACATCATTCCGCTCTCGGCGGTCGAGGAATGCGTCGAGCTGACCGCTGCGGACGAAGCCCGTTCGCGGGGCCGCAGCTTCCTCAGCATACGAGGCGACCTCGTCCCGTTCCTGAGGCTGCGCGATCTCTTCGAGGCGGAAGGAGAGGCCGACCCGCATCAGAAGGTCATCATCACCACGATGGGGGATATGCGCATCGGCCTGGTGGTCGACCAGATCATCGGCAGCCATCAGACGGTGATCAAGTCCCTCTCCAAGCTCCACGCCGACGTCACGATGTTCTCCGGCGCCACCATCCTCGGTGATGGCTCCGCGGCGCTTATTCTCGACGTCGCGCAGCTCGTTTCGCTCGGCCAGGTACGCGCCGAAAACAGTCCGGCATCGGAGGCCGCATGACGCAGCCGATTCAACAGCAGGGCCACGGCAGCAGGCATATCCTGCAGTCGGGCGAGTCCTTGCAGGTCCTCATGATCGGACTGGGCAGCGAGATCTTCGCGATCGAAACCGAGATGGTGCGCGAGATCATCGACCCCGTGCCGGTGACGAGAGTTGCGGGCGCCCGGACCTTCCTTCCGGCGCTGATCAATGTGCGCGGCAACGTGATTCCTCTGGCGGACCTCAGGCTGCGCTTCGGCATGCCGAGGCAAGTCGCCACCGCCGACACGCGTATCGTCGTGGTGGAAATCGAAATCGGCGGCGATGCGGTCACGTTCGGCCTCATGGCCGACAAGGTCTACGAAGTCACTGAGATCTCCGGAAAGAATAACCAGCCGACGCCGCGCCTCGGGTTGCATTGGCGGCCGGAGTTTATCCGCTTCATCTCCAAGTGGAACGATGAGTTCGTCATCATTCCGGACCTGGAACGTATCCTCGAGTGACGTGAGCGTCGCTCGGTAGTTGTGCTTGAGAGTTGAGTTGCATTGGAGTTTCGCATGAGAATGACGATCAAGGCTAAACTGGCAGGCGCCTTTGGCGTCGTCATCGCGCTGTCAGCCGTGGCCAGCGGCATCGCCTATATGAAGCTGTCCGACATGACGGAGACGCAGACGCGGATCGTGGCACAATCCAAGCGCGGCGACATGGCCGATGACCTGGTTCGCAACGTGCTCTTCCAGATCCGGGCTGAAAAGAGCGCCATCATCGCGTCCGACACCAGAACCATCGAGCGCTACATCGCCGACAACGAGCGGGTGAAGGCCGAAACGGAAAAGCTGCATGCCGACCTGCATTCGCAGACCTCTCCCGAAGGCAAGGCGCTGCTGGATCAGGCCGCGGCCAAGAGCAAGCAGTTCTCCGCGGCACAGGCCAAGGTCTTTTCCAATGCGCGCCTGAACTCCAACAACCGCGCAGCCGAAGTCTGGAACAACGAAACCCAGGCCCTCATCCGCGACATCACCGCGGCCACGAACGCAGTGCTGGCCGACGTCTCGAAAGCGTCCGCCTCGCCGGAACTGGTTCAGGCTGCTCTGAAGTTCTATGACGCGCGCCTGGAGTGGTTGCGCCTGACACGCTCGACCGCCCTGATGCTCGGCGCATCCTCGGTGGTCGATGCCGAAAAGATGCAGAAATCCGTCGAGGAACAGGCACAGGCAGTCAAGGTCGCGCTGGCCAGGAGCTATGCCCGGTTCGGTGAGTTCGGCGTCGCGACGAACGCCATGATGGCCGCCTTCGACAAGGGCATTGCCTCGGTCGTCCAGGTGGCGCGCATCGCCGGAGAGGCCGGTAACATCAAGGCGGCGGAGATTTCGGCGACCGAGGCCAATGCGGCCGGCCAAGCGACAATGGAGGGCTACGAGACCTACATGAAGCATGCCACCGAGCGCATGCAGTCCCTGAGCAAAACGGCGGCCGAGGAAGCGGCCTTCGCCAAGGCGCTCCTGATTGCCATCGCGCTAGGTTCGCTGCTGGTCGCGATCGCCGCCGCAGCCTGGATCGCGCTCAACATCAGCCGTGGCCTGTCCAGCGCTGTTTCTCTCGCCAATGCCGTCGCCATCGGTGACCTCAGCCAGACCATCGCGGTCCGGAGCAAGGACGAGATCGGCGATCTTGTCACCTCGCTCAACGCGATGACCGCGAATCTCAACGCGACGGCCGCAGTCGCCAACGCCATCTCGAATGGCGACCTGACGGTCGAGGCCAAGCGCCTGTCGGAGCGTGACACGCTCGGCATCGCGCTGGAGAACATGATCGAGAAGCTGCGCAGCATCGTCTCTCAGGCCACAAGGGCGGCCGAGAACGTCTCCGCCGGCAGCCAGGAACTCTCCGCGAGCGCCGAGCAACTGTCCCAGGGCTCGACCGAACAGGCGTCGTCGACTGAGGAAGCCTCGTCCTCGATGGAGGAGATGGCGGCCAATGTGAAGCAGAACGCCGAGAACGCGAGCCAGACCGAGAAGATCGCGGCCCAATCGGCGAAGGACGCCGAAGCGAGCGGAGTCGCAGTCGGGCGCGCCGTCGACGCGATGCAGACCATCGCCGCCAAGATCACCATCGTGCAGGAGATTGCCCGCCAGACAGACCTGCTTGCCCTCAACGCGGCAGTCGAGGCGGCGCGTGCCGGCGAGCACGGCAAGGGCTTCGCGGTTGTCGCCTCCGAGGTGCGCAAGCTTGCCGAGCGCAGCCAGGCGGCAGCGGCCGAGATCGGCACGCTCTCGGTCGACACGGTCAAGGTGGCGCAGGAAGCCGGCTCGATGCTCGCCAGGCTGGTGCCGGACATCAAGAAGACCGCGGAACTGGTCGAGGAGATCACCGCAGCCTGCCGCGAGCAGGATGTCGGCTCGACCCAGATCAACCAGGCCATCCAGCAGCTCGACAAGGTCACGCAGCAGAATGCCGCTGCCTCCGAGCAGGTCTCGGCGACCTCCGAGGAACTCGCCACCCAGGCAGAGCAGCTGCAAAGCACCATCGCATTCTTCCGCCTGGATCAGGGTTCCGCCCGCCAGGTGGCAGCCGCGCCGGTTCTTGATCACGCGGTGAAGCAGCTTCGCGGCAAAGCGTCCTCGATGGCCGCCGTGATGCAGCCTGCGAGACCGGCGACCCAGATGTCCCGGCCCGCCAGGAAGGTTGCCAATGGCGGCTTCGCCTTCGACATCGAGAGCGGCGAAGACCAGCACGACGCAGCGTTCCAGCGCTCATGAGCCGCAAGCTCCGGCCCCGTTTCACACGGGGCCGGAGCACCGCGAGCCAGCGACCGTTACAGCGCGCAATCATCGAGAGGCATCATGGCTGAGAACGCCCAATACCTGACGCTCGGCATCGATCAGGAAATCTTCGGCATCGACATCCGCTACGTCCGCGAGATCCTCGACCTGCGGCCGATCTCGAAGCTGCCGCATGCGCCGGACTTTCTGATGGGCATGATCGATGTGCGCGGCGCCGGCTTTCCGATCGTCGATCTGCGCACAAAGCTCGGACTGCCGCGTGTCGATGCGACGGAGGCTACCCGCATCATCATCCTCGATGTGCCGGTCAAGGGCCGCACCACCGGCGTCGGCTTCGTCGCTGATCGGGTCTTCGAGGTCACTGGGCTCGACAAGGGGCAGACCGAAGCGGCTCCGGATGTCGGCGGGCGCTGGCAGTCGAATTACATTGCCGGCATCGGCCGCAAGGGAGAAGCCTTCATCGTCGTCTTCGACCTGGAACGGCTGATGGCGAATGACGACCTATCCTCACTCGCCCCTCCCGCCGGCGATCTCGCAGCCTGAGCCGGGGACACTCATGCAGGACGTTCACGACCACCTGTCGGACAGGCATTTCGGCGCCATCGCGTCGTTGATCGAGTCGCGGGTCGGGATCAAGCTTCCGGGCACCAAGCGCACCATGGTGGAAGGCCGGCTGCGCAAGCGTGTCCGGGCGCTCGGCCTCAAGGGGCTTGGCGCCTATGGCGCGCTGCTCTTCGAGAAGGATGGTCTGGCAGACGAGCTTGTGCATCTGATTGACTGCGTCACGACCAACAAGACAGATTTCTTCCGCGAGCCGAGCCATTTCGACTACCTGCGCAATGTCGCGGTGCCGCATCTGCTCGACAGGCATGCGTCGCGCCCGGCCAGCCTGAAGATCTGGAGTGCCGCCAGCTCGACCGGTGCCGAGGCCTATACCACGGCCATGGTGCTGCAGGATCTCGCGAACGCAGGCGCACCGCTGCGCTATTCCATCCTGGGGACGGACATCTCGACGGAGGTTCTGCGTGAAGCGCGGGCCGCAATCTATCCGCGCGCCTTTGTCGCGCCGGTCCCCGCGGCCATGCAGCAGCGCTACCTGATGCGCTCGCGCGATCCGCGCCAGGATCTCGTCCGCGTGACGCCGGAACTGCGCCGATGCGTGCAGTTCGGGCGTCTGAACCTGACCGACGAGAGCTATCCCTTCGACCGCGATGTCGATGTGATCCTCTGTCGCAACGTGCTGATTTATTTCGACAAGCCAACACAGCAAGCGGTCATTTCCCGGCTCGCGTCCCATTTGCGCCCGGGTGGTTACCTGATGCTGGGCCATTCAGAATCGATGGCCGGCAGCGGTATCGCGGGGCTGCGCTCGGTCGCACCGACGATCTACCAGGCCGGCCACGCCGGCGAGAGGAAATCGGCAGCATGACCCGCAAACCCATCCGCGTCCTGATCGTCGACGATTCGGCCTCGGTGCGTCAGGTGCTTTCCTCGATTCTGAGCGAGGACAACGGCATCGAGGTCATGGGAACGGCGGCCGATGCCTTCGCAGCCGTGCGACGCCTGCAGAACGAACTGCCCGACGTCATGATCCTCGATATCGAGATGCCGGGCATGGACGGGCTCACCTTCCTGCGCAAGATCATGGCGCAGCGACCGATACCGGTGATCATCTGCTCGACCTTGACCGAGACCGGGTCACGGGCGCTCTTCGATGCCCTCGAGGCCGGTGCGGTCGACGTGCTGCCAAAGCCCCGTATCGACACGCGCAACGCCCTGATCGAGACGGCCGACCGGCTCAGGCACTCCGTCAGGGCGGCAGCGCAGGCGCGGCTGCGCCCCCGGCACGCGCGCCCACCGGTCGAGGAGAAACTGACCGCCGATGTCATCATGCCGCCGCCGGTCCCGGGACGCGTCCGCAGCGAGACGGATCGCATCGTCTGCATCGGGATCTCGACCGGCGGTACCGAGACCCTGCGGGAGGTTCTCACTGCGCTGCCGGTCACATGCCCTGGCATTGCGGTGGTGCAGCACATGCCCGAGAAGTTCACGGCCGCCTTTGCCCGACGGCTGAACGGCATTTGCGCGGTCGAGGTCAAGGAAGCCGAGGATGGCGACGAGCTTCGGGCCGGCCGCGTCCTGATCGCGCCGGGAAATCGTCACATGCTCCTGCAGCGCTCGGGCACGCAGTATCGCGTCGCCATCAAGGACGGCCCGCATGTCTCGCGTCACCGCCCGTCCGTCGATGTGCTGTTCCGCTCGGCGGCCCAGTATGCCGGCGCCAACGCTCTCGGCCTGATCATGACCGGCATGGGCGATGACGGCGCCCGCGGGCTGCTCGAAATGCGCAAGGCTGGCGCACACACGCTCGCGCAGGACGAGGAGAGTTGCGTCGTCTTCGGCATGCCGAAGGAGGCGATCGAGCTTGGCGCGGCCCAGCGCGTGATCGGCCTTGGGCGGGTGCCGCAGGAAATCATGGCGTGGCCGCATCTTGGGCGCGGCGCGGCAGGCGAGATCGCCCAAAGCGCCTGAGGGCTGAATCGCATTGCGTTGGGGGCAGAATGTTCCGGGATAACGAAGGACTACCGAGGTTGATCCAGTCGCTCGATGCGAATGCGCGCGCGATCGATGTGACCTTCGCCACGGCCGGGCAGCAGCTTGGCGAGGGCCTGACACTGTTTCAGGCGTTGAACGAGCAACTCGGGGCCTTGTCGAGCGAACTCGCGGGCAGCGAGATCGAACAGGCCCGTACGGCGCTGCATCGTCTCGCCGGCGAGCTGCGTGCGCTGAACGACGACCTCTCCGCCGAAACCAGCGCGCTTCAGGACCTGTCGATCCACAGCCACAACGCCTCGCAGGCCCTGGAACGGCTGCTCGAGCATATGCGGCTCATCACCATCCTCGCACGCAGTGCGCGGATCGAGGCGATATCGATTCCGATGGTCGGGAGCGATTTTGGTGACTTCGCCGGCGAGATCGGCACGCTGACCACGCAGGCCCAGCGCACGATCGAGCGTTGCGCGCGCGATCAGGCACAGCTCTGCAGCCTCCTCGATTCCGCCCTGACGGCACAGCGCGAATTCGAAGGACGGTATGGCAGGTCCCTGGCGGCGCTGGCAGGCAAGCTCGGCCAGACGCTGGCGGAGGTCATCGAGCGCCAGCGCCGCAGCGTCGCGCTGACCGAAGAGGCGGCCGCGATCTCGAGCCGGATCACATTGGCGACCGGGGGCGCGATCATCGCTCTCCAGTCCGGCGACAGCATGCGCCAGAGGCTCGAGCATGCCATTTCCGGGCTGCGCCTGGGTGAGGCACCTGGAGCGGCTGGCGATCTGGACGGCAAGACACGCGCTGCCTGCGTCAATGTGCTGTTCCGGCTGCAGTCGGCGCAGCTTGAAGCCGCGGCAGGCGCTCTCGGTCCCGATGTCGAAGAGATCAACAGCGCGTTGATCCAGCTCGACCGCGAGACCACGCAACTGATCGATCTCGTCAAGTCGCTCTATCGCAGCGGCAATGGCGAGGCTGCTTCCTTCCTGGTGGAACTGGAGGCTGATCTGGCCGAGGCCTCGGTGCTGCTCGGCCGATGCGACATCGCCCGTGCGGGCGTCGACCGCGTCACCGAAGCTGTGGCGGGTGTCCTCGACACCTGCCAGGGCACGGTCGAGGCGCTTGCTGCGACCGCCGCGAACATCGTCCTGATCGGCATGAATGCAGGGCTGCGTGCGGCTCGTATCGGCACGGGTGGGCGCAGTCTCGTGGTGATCGCTCAGGAGCTGAAATTCGCGGCCGATCAGGTGGCGACCGATTCACGCAAGCTGACCCCGGCCTTCGCGCAGATGCAGACCGCCTCATCGGTGCTCACATGCGAAGGGCGGCTCGACGCTGCCTATTTCGCCTCGCGCGACCTCACGATGCGCAGCTCGCTCGCAACCATGCGCCATAGCGGCGATCGGCTCGGTGCGAGCCTGGACGAGCTGCTGCGGGAAGGAGAGCGGTTCGGCGCCGTGATCGAGCGGGCCGGGCTGTCCTTCTCGAGCACCGGGGCCATGCGTGATCTCATCACGGGGGCGGCGCATGAACTGCTGCGCGCAGCCGGTGCACAACTGCCGGAGACGCATCTGCTCGCGCGGGTCGGGAAATTCATCGAGCAGGAAATCTGGCCGAACTACACCATGGCGGCGGAACGCCAGATCCATACCACCGTGCTCGAGGCGTGCGGGTTGGCGACCGGGGCGCGTGCGCCGGTTGCCGTGGCTGTGGAAGCGGACGTCGATGCATTCCTGTTCTGAGGCCGGATCGGCATCAAGGGTTGATGCCGGACCGCGCTCCAGCGGCCCAGACATGCGTGGCGATCCGACGGCCCTTCGCGCCACTCGGGCGGGGACACGGGCATTAAGCACAGGTTTACTGACTTTCTCCATTTCGCTCAAAAGTTGAGCGCTGATCCGGGCCATTCACGATTGTTGGGTTCCCGGCCCACTAACAAGACAGCCGCTTTACCTTGGAGAAACGTGGCATGCGTCTTGGCGGTTGGGGATTTGTTAAACGGGGCATCGCGGCCGTGATGGCTGGCCTGATAGCCGGAGTGATGCCGGTTCAGGCCTGCACCAATATCCTTCTGATGGCGGCGGATGGAACGCCGGTCTACGGCCGCACGCTGGAATACGCGATCGAGACCCAGTCCGATGTCGTCGTCGTGCCGCGCAACTTCGAGTTCGTCGGAACGCGCCCGAGAAATGCGCCTGGTGTCAAATGGACGTCGCGTTACGCCTTCGTCGGCGTCATGAGCTTCGGCCAGCCCTTCGTCTCGGACGGCATGAACGAGAAGGGGCTTGCCGGTGGCGCGCTCTATTTCCCCGATTTCGCCAGCTATACGCCGCCTGAGAAGGCCGATGGACGCACCGCGCTGGCGCCGTGGGAGTTCCTGAGCTGGGTGCTGTCGAATTTCTCGACCGTTGCCGAGGTGAAGGCGGCGCTCGACAAGGCGGCGATCATCGATCTGCCTGCGCCGATCGTGAACTTCACCTTGCCCTTCCATTTCCCGATCCATGATGCGACCGGCGCCTCGATCGTCATCGAGCCGATCGGCGGGAAGCTGAAGGTCTATGACAACCCGATGGGCGTCCTGACCAACTCGCCGCCCTTCGACTGGCACCTCAACAATATCCGCAACTACGTGAAGATGTCGCCGGTCGCGGCCGATCCGTTGAAGATCGGTGGGAAGACGTTTGCGCCGTTCGGTCAGGGGTCCGGGTTGCTGGGCATCCCGGGCGATCCGACCCCGCCCTCGCGCTTCATTCGCGCGCTCGGCTATGCCGCGTCGGCCAAGCAGCTTCCCGATGGCCCGCAGACCGTGCGCCTTGTCGAGCACATCATGAACAATTTCGATATCCCGATCGGCTTCATCGACTCGGCTGCGAAGGGCGGTGAGCTCGAATACACCCAGTGGACCTCGGTCGCCGACTTGCGGGCCAGGAAGTACTACATCAAGGGCTACAAGGATCAGGTCCTGCGGGCGGTTGATCTGAACAGCTTCGATCTGGATGCGAAGGCACTGCGTGTCGCGCCGTTCAGGATCAACCTGACGCCACCGGCGCTCGAATTCGCCAAGTAGCAGGCAGGCAAGTAGCAGGCAGGCAAGTAGCAGGCAGGCAAGTAGCAGCCAGGCAAGTAGCAGGCAGGCAAGTAGCAGGCAGGCAAGTAGCAGCCAGGCAAGTAGCAGCCAGGCAAGTAGCAGCCAGGCAAGTAGCAGCCAGGCAAGTAGCAGGCAGGCAAGTGCAGTCAGGCAAGTGCAGTCAGGAAAGACCGGACCATCGGGCCGCCTGCTGCATAAGCTGGTGGTCCAAAGGGGAGGCGACCCTGCAAGCTGAAACTCTGAACGGCCGCGCCGGCAAGACTGGCGCGACCGTTCGTCTGTTGGCTATCGGGACACGGTGAGGGGGAGGGACACCGTGAGCAGGCCCACTGTCCCGCGCGCCCGGTTCTCGACGCTGAACTCACGCAGCACCTTGATGCGCGCCGAGATCGGCGTTTTGCCGATCTCGAAATTATACGCGATCGTTCCGCCGAGTGCCGTGGTCCGTCCCTTGTAGGCGCCGAGCTGGGCGCCGGCGCCGCTGTCACCCGTGACCTGCTGGTAGTGGTAGCCGATGATGCCGGCCGAGAGCGCGCTGGTGATAGCCTTCGACGCGGCCCATTCGACGTGAAACTCGGTTCCCGTCCGGTAGTCCGTCGCGTGATTGGTGCCGTTGAGGGTCACGCCGACCGCCGTGGAGAGGTCAATGCCCGTTTCCGGATCGAACCAGGTCAGGGCGCCGGAGAGATCGCTCGCCCAGCGATGAAAGGCGAGGTTGGCGAGCTGCCCGTTGCGATAGTCGCCGACAGGGACATTGACGAGGGCCGTCGTGCTCCAGTGGAACTTGCCGGAATGCCATCCCAATGTGGCGGAGAGGACGGGATCGCCGACGATGGTCGCCTTGTCGCGGAGCGAGCGTCCGATGATCGTGTTCGTGCGCGGCGAATCGAGCTCGACGCCAGCCGAGACCGCGACACGCCCGACGGGCAGGACGGCACCCAGCGCGAGATTGCCGCCAAGAGCCTCCCAGGGCGTCACCCAGGTTCCATTCAGGAAGTCGGCACGCGCCTGGCTGCGCACATTGGCGATGACCCTGCCGCCCGCCGGAAGCGATCTCCGGGCATCGAGCTTCGCGTCGTAGGAATAGGTGTCGCTTTCGAAATAGAACCCGGGCGGAGGCAGATATCCCGCCATCGGCCCGCGACCGCCGAGGAGATAGAAACCCGTGCCGTTCTCTGCTGCCTGCGCCGCATGGGGCGCCAGGCCCCAGCAGGCTGCTGCACCGACCGCGACAAGGGCGCGCGCCGTCCTCAACCCAAGCGCTGTGCGCCTGGCCCCGCCTCGAAGCATAGTCCCGTCGCCCCTCTAAGAGCGGCAATGCCGCTTCGCCAGCCGAATCAATGACGCGACGTTAAGGGGTTTCCCGGCGCGATTGATATGCAGGGCACGACCTCATGACGGGTTTTGCTCTCCTTAAGGCACCGTGCTGAGATGAAGGTGCCGCATGAGCCGGTGTGGATGTGTCCGTGACGATGACAGCCGCGCCCATCATGGCTTGGCATGCATGCGAAGCCTGAATGGCGTCCAACCGCGAGGGGTAATCGGGCGTGGGGAAGGCGTATCCGAGCGCGCGGCGGTCTCTCGTCTTGTGACAAGCGCGTCGGCGCGGACAGGTGGCGTAGACGAATGTCGCTCGAGGCTCGTCTGGTCCGCAGTTGCAGCTGGACGCCGGCCGTAATCCTGGTGGTCGCGGATGTGTTGCTGAAGATGGCGTCACGGTGCAGCCGCGCGCGACCTTGCAAAGGTCGGCGGGCGCCCGGATCATCATGTCGTCATACCCCTCTTGGTAGTGAGGGGATGTGCCTTGCAATCGACTTTCTCGGAACCGCCATAAGAAAGGCGGTAAGCCGTAAGTCTTTACAAAACCTACCTCTTCGACGCCGAAGCGCTAAAGAGTGGTGCCCAGGAGAGGATTGCGCTTTTGCAACCAGATTTTGTTGAAACTAAAGGGAAATTCGGCGCGGTCAAGTGGGTTTGTTACACGGTTGGGGCTCACGGCCGGAGGCCCCATTGTGCCGAGATTGCATCCACGTCACTATTGGCACGTGGAGGGTGGAAGACTAATGCCGCAGCAGGAAAAGCTATCGTACTCCGAGTTTGCGAAGCACCTTCTAGTGCAACTCGCAATTAGCACGGAGGGAGACACAACGCGCTTCGCCACTGCCGCAACTGTAGCTAGACTAGTACCGGGTATCTACTCGCGGAGTTGGCCCCTAGAGGCCGCGAAGGAGCTGGCTGACGAAGGACTTCTACGGATCAACGCGCTGCTTGGCGATGGAACCTCCGTCACGATCACCGGGAGGGGGCTAAGGGCGGCCGAGGAGTATGCGGCGGAACTGCACTACGATGAAATTCATGAGGAGATTGAGCAGGCCCAGCAGGCGACCAATCCCGCGCCCCCGGCCGTTATTCAGCTCGACCGTTCCGCCGACGCTTTCAAAGCCCTTGATGCAGAGATGGGGCGAGTGATTGCCGAACTCCGCGGTAGCAATTCCTTGAGCGCCGATACTCCCCGTGAGGCATCGCAGCGTGTCGCGGAACTTGAAGCCGGCCGAAAGCTGCTAGACGCTGAGCAGATCGATAGGGGCTTGGCCGAGCGTCTCCTTCTGGCGCCCCTGCGTTGGGCAGCCTCAAAGGCATCCGAAGAGGTCTTGAAGAAGGGCGTGGGGCTAGCTCTCAACGCGGTGGCTAGTTTCTTCGGCTTTAAGCTTTGAGCGGGGCATCGCTTTTCCGCTGGGTTAAAATTTAGAGTGACGTCGAGGCAAGCTCTTGGCCTAATCTCATAGTCATCGTAAGGCATTCCGAATGGAGCATTGGGCGCCCGTTATTCAAACTATTCTGTGGGTTGGGCTTATCGGCGTAATTGGCTGGAAGTACCACGGGCACATTGAGCGGCTACTTACTTCTCTGCAAAAGCGCATTGACTCCGGGGGCGGGTTGAAGATCGGCCCAGTCTCCTTGGACGAACTGAAGCCGCAGACTGAAGAAGCTCAGCGACAAGCTGTCCAAAACGAGGTTGCGGTAGCGGCCTCAGAGCAGTCTGCGCTAGAGGCTCCGCAGCAACCAGGGGCCGAGCGGGTAGAGATGCCGCCAGAGCCTGAGCCTGCCTCGTCCCTGCGGCAATCTCCAACAGGCGTTGCGGAGCGAGCCTTGCTTATGGAGGACTTGGCGCTTCGTGCTCTCCAGCTTGAGTATGGAGCGGCCATCACACGTCAGATATCGATAGCAAACGTTCTTGTTGACGGCTTTGCGATGATTAACGGCTCGCCGCATCTGTTCGAGGTCAAGTACTCACGGCTTAGAGGGAGCCGACCAGACAGATTGGAACGCGCTGCGTATCGCCTGAAAGGACTTGTAAGCCAGATGAATTGGCACAGAGCCGTGATCATAATCTGTCAAGTGTATGAGAGTGACTTTACTAGTCCTCGGCTAGGGCAAGGTCAGGACCCGCATCTCACCGGCTCCGATTCAGTGACGGTGCGGTTTCGATCTTTTCGTAGCTCAGAGTTATTGAAGCGCTTCGCCGAGCCATCAGCATAAGATAGGGGTCACACACGCGAGAGGCCACCCACGGGACGACGGATCAGAGTTTTCTCACTTCGCGAGGACCGGCCCAAGGCTCCGCTTTGAGCGCTGCACCACGGCTAGACCCCCTCGCTCTCTTCGGGTCGCCGTCTGTGGCCCCCTCTGAGAACCGCCCCCGCAGGAAGCCCCGAGACGCCGCAGCGTCCGCATCGAGCGCCATCGTGGCCAAGTTCCTGGATCAGCATGCGGATGGCCTCCCGAGGATCGCCGCTGGCCTCCTGGAGCACGGCCGTCAATCTCCGCGTCTGAGACCTAAAGCCCACCACCCTGCGCAGCCTCCTCTTTGCGAGCGACGCTCATTGGCCCGACGCCTCCGCCATGAATGCCTCAAGGCCTCCCGGCAGTTCGCCATAACGCCCGAGCACAACGGCCGGCTGAAAGTCCCCCGAGCGGGGGTCTCCCGTCCGCGAAAAGGCGATGGTGCGGGGGTATGTATGGCGAGCCCTCGGGCGCGGCTTTGGGCCTGCCACGCGTTTAGCGCCTCCACGCCTTCGCCGGGGCAGAGGTCGCCGTCTTCTGTTCAGCCGGACCAACCAACCATGCGGATGTGCTCCGCCTCCGCGTGCAGTGCGGTAGGCGCTAAGCCGGCAGCGGGAGGGCAATCGCGGATGAAGCTACGGCTTCCCTTAGATTCCCATCCTCTGAGAATGCGGAGGGGCCACTCTCCTCCATCGCTCGCGACGCACGCCGGATCGTGATCTAGGACCCATCGCGCCGCCGCATAAGGCGATGGAAACCGGCCAAGCAGCTTGTTGTTGAAGTAAAGTTCGACGCTTCCCATTCCGACACCTCCTTGGATGGCTCCAAGGGGGCGGGCGGCGAACGTCCATGAGAATGCTCGGCGTCAGCCAAAGCGCGAACCAGCGCACCTTGGAGACGGGCATAACCCATGAGAGACCTTTGGCGAGCAGTATGTGGCTCGGCCTCAGTGCGCAGCTAACAGGCTGATTGTGGCGGAACTTTGCGTTAGCTTGAGACCTCTTCTGGGGTGACTCACGCGAGAGACCACCCACGAGGCGACGGATGTGAGTTTCCCCCATGTGGGGTCGACATTCCTAGAGCGTCCGCGACTGGCACCCTTCTCAACCGATGCCGTGAGGAACCTGGAGCCTGCCCGCTGTTGGCGCTGTGTCGGCTCGACCTACACCTCCGTTTCCTGCCGGCCGGGCAGTCGGGGCGTGAGCCTGGAGGCCTCAGGAAGGCACACAGAAGCCCGCGCGGAGCCGCCCCACTAGGGCTGTAGCCGGAAGGGCCAGAAGCGGCTCACGAGTCTCCTAGCGTCTCCTAGCGCATTGATTCATCGCGTGAATCGTTCGGCCTTGATCGGTTCATTTTTGTCATTGGACGGCCCACCCTGCATCGCTGAACATCACGGCGTTCCGGCGGCAGGGTACTCGCAATGCATGTCGCGGGAGAAAGCACCGGCTGTCGGGAAGGTCTTTTTGCCGTGGTTGCCGCCGCCTGACGCCGTGAGAAGCGCCTCGTGCCCCAACCGGCACGGGGCGTTTTGCTGCGTGAGAGAACGCTCAAGGCCCGAATAGCGCTGGGAGAGCCTCCAGCATCCCCACGAGGGCCTTCTAGACCCCGCCCTGCTCAAGTCGGGCTTCCATAAGGATGGTTCCTACTCCCTCAATCACCATCTTGCTGCATTGGTCTGTGCCCGCAGCATCCGACCTGCAAGCCCCGACCATGAGGAGAGCTGTGGGGAGGAGGGAGGGATAGCCGAACCCCACCACCTCATGCACCTCGACCCCAAGCCGCATCATCACGGGCACCGCGACCACGAGCGCTCCGACAGCAAAGACCCCATCCACCAGGAGGAGCACCATCGACCTCACCATGCTCGAAGCCCTCGGCATCATCGTCGCCTTCTGGCTATGAAGTAGGCCTCCGCCCGATGCTCATCCTCCTCGTGTGAGCACTCTGCGACCTCTAGACGCCCCGAAGTACCCAAGGGGTCCGCCATGTAAGTGGCATGCCCAACGTGGGAGCGGCGAGCTTTCCCCCCGGTGGGGGCCTCGCGTGGGCCAGTGGTCTAACCGCGCAGCGCCTTCCCCCTAGGCCGTTCACCTCGCGCTGCGCCACCGTGCGCCGGTGCAGGCTTGCTTGACCGCGACCACCTTGTGATTTACATCCGTGTCAACGACCGTAGACTGAGATGTAATAGGAGGCGAGCGTGGCAGACGGCGACTACGTGGCATACTACCGGGTCTCAACTGCGCGGCAGGGAGCTTCCGGTCTCGGGCTTGAGGCACAGCATGCAGCCGTCGAAGCCTACCTAAATGGTGGGGCTTGGCGCATCCTCGGGGAGTTCACGGAAGTCGAGAGTGGCCGCAAGTCAGAGCGCCCCGAGCTTCACAAGGCGTTGCACAAAGCCCGGCTTCACCGCGTCCCGCTCATCGTAGCCAAGGTGGACCGCCTCACTCGGTCCAAAGGGTTCTTGGAGCGCCTCCTGGAAAGCGGCGTCGACGTTCGCTTCTGCGATATTCCCAAGATCGAAGGGGCGACGGGCCGCTTCCTCCTCCAGCAGATGGCGGCGGTGGCAGAATTAGAAGCCGGTCTCATATCAACGCGCACCAAGGCCGCCCTCGCTGCCGCCAAGGAGCGGCGCAAGAAGAAGGAGCTTCCCCCGCTTGGAGGCAACCGAGGCGTCAAGCTAACACAGGCAGCACAGGAGGCAGGCAGGGCCGCACAGACGGCTAGGGCCACCGCTCGCAACCACGACCTCGCGCCGGTCATTGAGGAGCTGCGCACGGCCGGCATCACCTCGTTAGCTGGGCTTGCCGAGGCCCTGACCAGCCGAGGCATTCCCACCGCCCGCGGTAAGGCGCAGTGGGCTCCGGTGCAGGTCGCGCGGGTGCTTGAGCGGCTGGAGGCAGGACGGAGGCTGAATGGGTCTGGTAGGCGAATAACGGCTCGCCGCCTAACGAGTTGCCTCACTCACTCTGAACTGCTCTAGCGACTGGGCGCCCCACGGCCCGCACATCGGGGCGGTCTCTATCCCAGTGTTAACGCAGTAGGACAGTTTGCCGGTGAGCGTATCAAGCCGCCAAGCTCCCGTCGCTTCTACGGCAACCTGATATCGACCCGGTAAGCGGTCGGCGACGGTGTGGAGGGCCAATCCTGTCGCGATCCCGGCTAAAATAACGCCTGCAAGCCATTGCTGGACGGTCATCAGGCCCTCGCCGTGCATGCGGGCGGCCGTCTGCGCCGCCTGAGCGTTATCATTACAGCGTATCTCGCCGCACGCTGCCACTCCAGAACGCGTGGAGACAGACCGAATTTGCAGCCCCTTGAAAACTGACGAAGGGTAGCGCATGTTTGAAGCGGGTCACCGACATAGCGCACGCGATCCAGTCCATTCCGGGCAAGCGCACCTCCCAAACTTCGACCGTTGCCGCCGTAGAGTACGGTGAGCTGTTGAGATTGGGGCCGACATCCTCAGCCGCAATCCGCCACCGAGCACGGCGCGACGCTGGGTTTGATCCGGAACCGTGCAGTCCGCTCATCTGCCTCCTCAGTCTTAACGGGCCATCGAGCCTTCGGACTTTCAGGCATCCAATGAATTCAAATGAGACAGGCAATCCGCAGCCGATTATCGCGTGGGCCTATGGAGCGGCACGACCAGTTTCCAGCGGAAGAACCGGCCCGTCGGCTAGTGGCTGGACGTGGCACTTAGGCGACCAACCGGCTGAAACTGCGGAAACTATCGTAAAGGTGAGCGCAAAGGCAGATAGGAACCCCTGGCCCGCCGGCATTATGGCAGTCAAAGGAGTTGTTGAGTGCGTGAACCTGAATAGTTACGTCACGCTGTATCTAAAAGATGAAGCGCTCATACTAGGAATAAAATGCGGCTTCATTCGCACGAGCGGAAAGCTATACGAAAATCCAGAACTCTGGCAGCCGTTGATGATGCTGATCAAAGAAAAAAGAATAACGATCAATCCCCTTCCAGCCGCCAAGGACGACGCCATAATGCGAAGCTTGGCCGTGAAAGTGTCTTCGGCAGCGGCAGCGAAACTTGCTGAAATGGGTAGCGTGGAGGCGATCAAGAACTCTCACGGTCCCAGAAAGCAGCCGAAGGGAGTGTTTCCCCCTCTCAAGGCCAGCGGCGAAGAGGGCGACTCCTGATGGCTTCAAAGCAACACGAGAGTCTCGCGATGCGCATTCGCTCCGTGCCGCATCGTGCCACCTGCGCTATCCCCGGTTGCGGTCGACCGACAATGGCAGCGGCGGGGACTGGCCTCGCGGATTGCCACTGTCAGTATCACGTCCAGCGCCGGGCTCGGTACGGCTCCCATTGGGCCGCCCCGCTTAAAGCCACCGACCTCAAGCCATACCTCAAGGCCGCCCACCGCTGGATAGCCGAGCACCGCAACGACATCGCCGTGACCTACCCGCTCATTGGCTTGCAAGGCCTCATGGACGGCGCAGGGCAGGTCGAGAGAGCGCAAGACATCAAGCGCCTACCTGCCGCCAAGCGGGCCAGGGTTGCCTTCGCACGGCTGCGGGAGGCTGGCGTCAAGCCGGAGCGGCTTCTGGCAATCCATATGGCAGTTGCGGCCCTGATCGAGGACGACCGCGACAGCCACAATGTGCCGGAGTTCCGATTGGTGCAGACCGCCAAGGCAGTCCATCGGTTAGCGTCGGGCACTCACAGCAGGTGGGAGGTTGCCCTGCCGAACGGCACGACCGCACCCCTCGCCATCCACAATTACCCGCGATCTTCCGGGCAGGTGCTTCGGGTAATGGGGCGGGAGCTGGACGAAATCTGCCGAGGCGTGATGCAAGATGCGCTGGATACGGTTCGGCGCTTGCGGGTGGAGATGTTCGGCCCGCATCCCTCGCAGCGGCCTGACTGGCTCCCGCGCCATACACGGGTTCGGCTTGGGCTGGAGAAGTGAGCGCCACCAAACAACCGAGCGACCCGATGTGCCAGCCCCGGTCAGCACATGTTGAGAGGCGCGGCGCAGTGCAACCTCAGGCGGACGGGAGGGGCGGGCGCTCAGCTCCTCCCCGGTTGGTTGCCGTCCAGTTCGATCCTCAGCGCCGGGCCGCGAGCCGTGACTTGTTGCGCACCCTCAAGGGCCTTGCCGTCCACCTGGAGACCACCGAAGCTCGGCTTGGCCTCAGGCAGCGTAGCCGGAAACCCGACGACCGCGCGAAGTTCCATATCGCCATCGAGGCCTTTGCCTGCAACCTTGCGGCCCTGGCTCTGACGCGCTCCCCGCTCCCCTTGGCCGTCCCCCGCCGCAGCGGCGTGATGTGGTCTGCCACGCGCTACCGCCCCGAGGTCTACGGGCAGCACTTCCTCGACGCCCTGGACCTGATGACACATCCCGAGGTCGGATTGGCGAAGATCATCACACGTGGCTTTCGGCTGGAGGATGGCCGCAGGCGGCAGACCACGATCCGGCCAACGCAGGCCCTCCTCGACGCCATTGACTTTGTCACCATCGACTGGGGCGCCTTCGAACGGCAGGAGGACCCCGAAGTGCTGATCCTGCGCGGGCCAAAGGACCGCAAGACGGGACAGTCTAACGTGCTCGACTACAAAGATACGGCGACGACGCGAAAGCTGCGCAAGCAGGTGCAGACCATCAATCGCTACCTCACCGCCGCGCCTCTCTTTCTATTACCCGCTTCAAGCCCCACGCCCTCGGAAACGCTTCCTGCCGATCCGACCCGCCGCACGGTGAGGCGCATCTTCAACAACGGCTTGTGGACCGAAGGCGGCCGGCTGTTTGACGGGTTCTGGGAGATAATGCCCCGACAGGAACGCTTCGAGCGGCTGCGCATCGGGACGGCTGGATGCCCCGAAGGTGAGCCAATCGCCAATGTGGACTTCGGGCAGCTCTTCGCGTCGCTGGCCTACCGCCAATGCGATCTGCTGACACCCGAAGGCGACCTCTACGCCATCTGGGGTGACGGCTCCCACCGCGACGGCTTCAAGCGGCTGCTCAATGCCCTGCTCTTCGCGCGGGGTCCGCTCACGCGGTGGCCGCAGGATACATCATCTTGCTTTCCGAAAGGGACGAAGCTCCAGGCCGTACTTGCCGACATTCGCCACCATCATGCTCCCATCGCGCATCTCTTCGGCACCGGCATCGGGTTCTCGCTCATGGCAATCGAGAGCGCCATCCTGATAGACGCGCTGCTCCGGCTCTTTGCCTCAGGGGTCACGGCGCTGCCGCTTCATGACAGCGTGCTCGTGGCTCAGTCGAATGAGGAGGCCGCACGGGAGGCAATGCAGGCGTCGCACGCTACCTACGCCAGGTCCTGCGCGAAGCTGCGCATCGATAAAGTCTAGCAATTACAATTGGTTGATGCCTTACGCCTCCCCTATAGGGCATTAGGGGGGGCTTGAGGTAGCTGCCGCGTGGTGCCCCTCGAAGGATCAAGGGCGGCGATGAGGCGGAGGAGTGACCAACCATCTCCACCATTGCCTGAGAACCAGCTTTGGGACCTCTTCGCGCTGCATGACGCCATCAAGACCAAGCGCTCCCAAGGCGCTGCCGAGTTGAGAACATCGCGGTGGAGCCTTCGCGGGCTTTACCCCTTTTCGCTGCTTGGTCCTGGGGGTCTGGCCCGCGTCTCGGCCTCACCGCATCGACCCTAGCCGTAATCGGGAGATTCTGCTTTGACTGTCGCCATGTCGCGCCCTCGTAAGGAAACCCTATGAGCAGGACCCCAGCCCGTGCCACGCAGGCGGATATCGCCCGAGCCGTCCGCGCCGTCTTGCAGTGCGGGGCGTCAGGCACCATCGAGATAGCCAAGGACGGAACGATCCGCGTGATCGTCGGGCAGACCACTGAGAAACCCGTCGAGCCGGAGCGGGACCTTGTGTTTTGAGGGGTCTCATCGCCGCGCCCTCCTCCACCGATCAAAGCACCACGCACCCGCCACCATGGCCAGCGCTGCGAATGCCCACGGCGAGTTGATGTGTGGCGTGATAGTCAGCAGGTCTAACAATCCAATTGCGCGGCCCATAAGCCAGCCCTCCGCTCGAATCTCGATGTCGAGCATGAAGGTCGCGCGAGAGCGTCACCCCCGCACCGCACAGCTTTTTCTTGCCCGCCTGCGGTCAGGTTACGGGGAGGCAGCCCCGGTCAAATGTGTCACCACTGCCCCGAGCCGCTGGCCAAGGCTCCGAGGAATTGCTCCAGGTTCAACAGCACGTAGCCGGCCCCGAGGAACCAGAGGTACTTCTGCCAGCCGGGCGTGGTGGAGGCCAATGCAACCTGAGAGGCCGCTCCCACGAGGATCAGCGCAGTGCCCCCGAGCATCGGCAGGACGACCAGCGAGGCGACGAAGTTAAGAAGGCTTTCAATCGGGTCAGCCCTCTAGCTTCACGCGGGGGAACTTCGTCATGGCCAGCGCCATCGCCCCTACCGTCACATCGCCGTAGTCATCCCCGGCCGTCCTCGCGGCGTGCCCTTGGATGGCATCCACCACGCGGCTGTCTATCCCGGCAGACCTCGCGACCGTCTTGAAGCGGTGCCGCCAGCCGTGGTTGGGCATGACGCGCACATCGGGCACCTGCACGCGGGCAAATTCGGCAAGGCGGTTCTTGAGACCCCGGAGCGGCCCCCGGACCTCGCCCTCCTTGCCAACCCGGAGGAACAGGTGCCCGGCCGGCGCATCCTTCACGAATTGCACGAAGCCCTCATCCACGAGATGCGGATGGAGCACCACGTCTCGCGCTTCGTCGGTCTTAACTGTGCCGGCCTCAGGCGTGATGTGGATGATCCAGTGCCCTGCCTCTTGGCGGAGGTCCTGCTTGCGTAGCTGCGCCATCTCCCCAACGCGGCCCCCCGTGTAGGCGCAGAGCCACGGCGCCCACCGCTTGGCGGCAGCAGTCTTTGGGGTCTCGTCGGAGTTCCGGTAGTTGCGGGCAGCGCGGAGGAGGGCGGCTGCCTCATCGTCGGTGAAACCCTTGGAGCGGAGCTTCTTGGGCTTGCCGAGCTTGATGGTGATGCCGGCTGCGGGATTGGACGCCATGCGACGGTTGCTGACAGCCCACCCAAAGACCGTCTTGAGACCGGCCAAGTCGCTATCCTTCACGGTCTTGGCTGAGATGGGTTTGCTGGTGCGAGGGTTGATGCTGGAGAGGCGGTGGTCTTTGAAACCAATGATACTTTCCGGCGTCAGCCGGGCCGCGTCATCGTGCCCAAGGTAGGCCACCAGCGCCGCCACCGTATTCCGGTAGCTCTCATAGGTGCTCGGCTTGCGGCCCGTCGCCTGTGCCTCCTTCCACCAGTCCTCCACCAGCCCCTTGAGCGAGGCCACGGCGGTGGGCGCAGGGGGCGGCTTTGGATGCTCCTCGGGCGGCACCCATTCGGGAAAGCGCTGCGACTTCGGGTCCGGCGAATAGTCGCCCTCGGCATTCCTGGCGCGGTTCTCAAAGGCGTCCCGCAAGGCCTGCACGAAGGCGGTAAGCAGCAGGACCCGCGAGTGGGGCTCCACCGCCGCGATACCGCGAGCCAGCAAGAGGCGGTTCACGATGGCACCCACTACGGGCTCCATCTCGCCGGGCTCCGGCTTGGCGTGCATAGCGGTGAGCTTCTCCGCGATGGAGTGGAAGCCTCCTGCCTCCTCCCCGGGTGAGGCCCCATGCTCCACCACCCAGTCCTCCCGGTCCTTGCCCTTGCGGCCGGGTTTGAGGGTGGCTGCCATGGGTCGTTCCCTCGGCCCCTCTGAGGCCCACGCCCGGTAAAGCTCCCCGGCCAGCGCATGGGCCTGCCTGTTGGTGAGGGCTATGGGCTTGGCGGCGCGAAGGCCCTGCCAGACTTCCTCAAGATGGGCAGCCACCCGGCCGTTGCGCACCTTGGCCTCGCTCGGGTCGCGGGTCCGGAGAGAAAACCGGATGGCTTTCATTGCGGGCGAAACAGTGAGGTGATGAAACTCCCCGTTGCCGAGCGGAATGGAGAGCTTGCGGCCAGCGGCACGAGGCAGCACATCGGCGGGAATGCGCTGGGTGAATTGACTGTGGGAGGAATCGCGGCGCTTCACTGAGCGAACGAGCCTGTAGAGCATTGTTGCACACCGTTGTTACACGGTCGCACAAACGCACCACTCTGCGAAGGCCTAAGTCCTTGAGGTTGGTAGTCCTCAAGGAAGAGTGGTGCCCAGGAGAGGACTCGAACCTCCACGCCCTTGCGAGCGCCAGCACCTGAAGCTGGTGCGTCTACCAATTCCGCCACCTGGGCAACGGCGGTTCGTTTACGGGGGCGGATGGAGGCTGTCAACGGGGATATCGAGCCGGCATGTTCCTATCTGTGGAATGTTCGCCTTCACAGCGCAGGTCCGATCCACTAGGACAGCGGCAAGTCCTCGGCGGAGCTTGAGCAATATGGCCACCCAGACCCCGTCCTCGCAGCTGATCACGGTTTTCGGCGGCTCCGGCTTCATTGGCCGCCATGTCGTGCGTGCATTGGTCAAGCGCGGATACCGCGTGCGCGTCGCAGTGCGCCGGCCCGATCTCGCCGGTTTCCTGCAGCCGCTCGGCACCGTCGGGCAGATCATGCCGGTGCAGGCGAATCTGCGCTATCCCGATTCGCTTGCAGCTGCGGTTCGTGGTGCTGACGCGGTAGTCAACCTTGTCGGCATCCTGCAGCAAGGCGGCCGGCAGAGCTTCTCGGCTGTTCAAGCCAATGGTGCTCGTGCCATCGCGCAGGCCTGCGCTGCCCAGGGCATCACCCGCCTGGTGCAGGTCTCCGCAATTGGCGCCGCGCGTGAATCACGTTCCGCCTATGGCCGCAGCAAGGCTGAGGGCGAGGCTGCGGTTCTGTCGCTGGTTCCCTCGGCCATCGTCCTGCGCCCCTCGATCGTCTTCGGGCCGGAGGATTCCTTCTTCAACCGCTTCGCTTCGCTGGCCCGGATGCTGCCTGTCCTGCCCCTGGTCGGCGGTGGCGAGACCAAGTTCCAGCCTGTCTTCGTCGGCGATGTCGCCGAGGCTGCGGCGCGCGCCATCGACGGGACGATCGCCGGAGGCCGAATCTACGAGCTTGGCGGGCCCGAGGTGAAGAGCTTCAAGGAATTGCTGACCTATGTTTGCGAGGTGACAGGCCGCAGGCGTGTGTTGGCACCGCTGCCGTTCCCGCTGGCGCGGCTCCAGGCGCGCATTCTGGAAATCGTCAATACCCTGTCGCTCGGCCTGTTGCCGGACGAACTGATGATGACGCGCGACCAGGTCACCCTGCTCGAGACCGATAATGTCGTCTCGAAGCAGGCAAAAGCGGAGGGGCGTTGCTTCGAGGGCATCGGAATCACCCCGACCTCGGTCGAGGCCGTGGTGCCTTCCTATCTCTGGCGTTTCCGCAAGACGGGCCAGTTCGACACAGCCCGCGTCGGCTAGATCACGCTGCGCTTGGACGAAATCGTCCAAACGCAGAAAACGTGATCGACTCTCATAGTTTAGAGCATGCTTGATGCGAAAAACCGTTGCCACGTTTTCGCAGCATGCTCTTGGCCAAGTTTCGCTCAGGGCACCAGCACGATCTTGCCGGTCGAGCGCCGGCTTTCGAGCGCTTCATGCGCGGCGGCTGCCTGCTCCAGGGGGAAGCGGCCGCCCGAAAGCACGGTGAGTTCGCCGCGCTCGGCCAGGCCAAATAGTGTGGCGAGGTCGGCTTTGACGCCCACAGGAGTCAACAGCGGCAGCAAGCTGAAGCCGGCAAGCGATTGATTGTTGAAGATCAGGTTCTGCAACTGGGCCATGCTCAGTCCAGGGTCCCGGGTGTTCAGCGCTCCGAAGAGGATGATGCGCCCAAGCGGAGCAAGCAGCTTCAGACTTGTCGCGGTGACGTCTCCGCCCGCCGATTCGTAGACGATGTCGGGCCCTGCGCCGCCTGTTGCGGCCTGGACCTGGGCGCCCCAATGCGGTTGCGTGTAGTTGACGCTCTCGTCGGCTCCGAGGTCCCGGGCCAGGGCGAGCTTGTCCTGAGAGCTTGCGGTGGCGATGATACGTTTTGCTCCTGCATGTTTGGCCGTCTGCACGAGCAGGCTGCCGACGCCGCCTGCTGCGGCAGTGATCAGCACGGTCTTGCCTGCAGGCTGTGCCTGGCGAACGAGGTGTTGCGCTGTCAGGCCCTGCACCATCAGGGCCGCGGCCGTCTCAAACGGAAGGGCCGGGGGGAGCGCAACGACGTGAGCCGCATCAACTGCGACATACTCGGCATAACCGCCTGAGAAGATGCCGGCCGCGAAGAGCGGGACGGCGACTCGATCGCCAAGCTGAAGGTCCGGAGCGCCTTCGCCGAGCGCCGCAATCGTGCCGGCGATCTCGACGCCGGGGATCATGGGTAGAACGGGCGTTGCGCCATAGCGATCCTGTCTCTGCAGCGTCTCGAAGAAATTGACCCCGGCTGCGCGGACGCGAATCAGGACCTCGCCGGGGCGGGGGATGGGCTTTGCGACTTCGGTGGGTACGAGCACATCGGGGCCGCCAAAGCGGTTGATCTGGATGGCTTTCATGAATGCCTCACGACAGTGAATGATCCTGCCGGGCGTTCTGGGCTATGATGCGGGCGAACGACGACACACCGATTTGTCTCTTGCAGACCGGAAGGTAACCATGACCGATCCGATGAAGCGCCTGCCTGTGCAGCCGGTCGAGCGCGCGCTGAAGGTGATTGCGGGACGCTGGAAGGCGATCATCCTCTACCAGCTCTTCGATCAGCCCAGGCGCCTCACGGAGTTGAAGGGCCTGGTGCCGCGCATCAGCCAGAAGGTCCTGATCCAGCAACTGCGCGAGATGGAGGAGCACGGGCTCGTCCATCGCGAGATTTTTCGCCAGGTGCCGCTGCGCGTCGATTATTCCGTGACCGCGCTCGGGCGCAGCCTGGAGCCGATCATTCGGTCCCTATGCGACTGGGGGCGCAAGCACGCGGCCGATCTGGACGATCTCGCCAGCCTGTCGGAATGCCGGCTTCCTCCGGCCGAACGAGCTGCTGCCGCCTGACTTCGCCTTCCCTTGCGGCGGTCCCAGGCGGTGCAGGCGAGCCGTCCCTGCCCGAGAGGCCGTCGCTTACAGCATGCTCGGCAGGACACGGTCCGGCGGCTTGTGACCGTCCATGAAGGTCTTGATGTTGACGATGACCTTCTCACCCATATCGGCGCGGCCTTCATGCGTCGCCGAACCCATATGGGGCAGCACGACGATCTTGTGACTGCGGGCCAGTTTGAGCAGGCGCGGATTCACGGCGGGCTCGTGCTCGAACACGTCGAGGCCGGCACCGGCAAGTTCGCCTGCTTCCAGCATGCGCGCGAGCGCCGTCTCGTCGACGATCTCGCCGCGCGCCGTGTTCACAAGGATGGCATCGGGCTTCATCAGCTTCAGGCGGCGGGCCGAGAGCAGGTGATAGGTCGCCGGTGTATGCGGGCAGTTGATCGAGACGATATCCATTCGCGCCAGCATCTGGTCGAGCGAATCCCAGTAGGTCGCGTCGAGCGCCTCCTCGATGCGCGCGTCGACGCGGCGGCGGTTGTGATAATGGATCGAGAGGCCGAAAGCCGCGGCCCGCTTCGCGACCGCCTGGCCGATCCGGCCCATGCCGACAATGCCGAGACGCTTGCCGGTGATGCGCCGGCCGAGCATCCAGGTCGGCGACCAGCCGCCCCATTCGTCGTCCGAGATGATGCGGGCGCCCTCCGCGATTCGTCGCGCGACGGCCAGGATGAGGGCGATCGTCATGTCGGCCGTGTCGTTCGTCAGCACGCCCGGCGTGTTGGTCACGGTGATGCCGCGCTGCACGGCGCTGGCGACATCGATATTGTCGACGCCGTTGCCGAAATTGGCGATCAGGCGCAGCTGATCGCCAGCCTGGGCGATAATCCCGGCATCGATCCGGTCGGTCACGGTCGGAACCAGCACATCGGCGGTCTTGACCGCCTCGACCAGAGCAGCCTGGCTCAGCGGGGTGTCGTCGATATTGAGACGGGCGTCGAACAATTCGCGCATGCGCGTTTCGACGACGGCCGGCAGCTTGCGGGTAACCACGACCAACGGCTTCTTCTTCGTCATTGACGACTCCTCTCCCGCAGCCCTGCGACAACGCCGCCGTTCCGCCTCAACCCGCCATTAACCAAGGCGTATCAGGAATGAGGGCGACGTGTTCACGCGCTGGTTCGTGTCTAGAAGGCGGCGCGTCGGATGACAACATGACCCTTCGCCGGTTGCCCGGACCATGGCGAAGCAGGACTATGACGAGGAGATGGTGCGGATGAGCGGTCTGATGATGCGGAGCCTGGTTTTGGCGGCGGCAATGCTCGCAAATCTCGGCTCAGGCTCGGCCGTTCTCGCCCAGGACATGACGGCCGGTTCCGTGACCGGGCTGCCGATCCCGCGCTATGTCAGCCTGAAGTCGGACCGGGTCAATCTGCGCGAAGGACCCTCCAAGGAGCATCGCACGAGCTGGGTGTTCCAGCGTGCTGGCCTGCCCGTCGAGATCACCGCCGAATTCGAGACCTGGCGCCGCGTGCGCGATGCCGACGGTTCGGAGGGCTGGGTACTGCACAGCCTGCTCTCGGGCCGGCGTACGGCCCTTGTCGCCCCCTGGTCGAAGGTCAAGGACGAGGTCTTCACGCTCCACGCGAGCGCCGATGCCGGATCGGCCGTCACCGCCCGCCTGCAGCCGGGCGTGATCGTCAATGTGGTGAACTGTGCCAATTCCTGGTGCCGGGTCGGCGTCGCCAAGATGAACGGCTATATCAAGCAGGAACGGCTCTGGGGGGTCTACCCGAACGAGAAGGTCGACTGACCCGGTTTAGCGTTACATCCTGGCGAGACGCATGATCGGCGTGCCGCCCGCATCCAGCAGGACAAGCTTGTCCTGCCGGTCGATGCGCCAGCTGCGAGCGGATTCCAGCGCTGCGAAGAATTTGCTTTCCTGGTTCATCGCCGCCAGCGTGCAGGCCATCCGCGTGGACGCAAGCGGGCCGAAGGAGATTTGAGGTCCGCTGAGCTTCGCGCTTCCGCTCATGCGGTTGCAGCCTCCCGTCCCGCTGACCTTGCCGTCGGCGGCGAGCTCCAGCACCGATTGCAGCCGATCTATCACGCCGCCGCCGCGAATGTCCTCGGCAAGCCAGCGCCCGACAGGCGTGGCCGGTCGTGGCGCTTCCGCCTGCTCGCGGGCGACATGTTCGACACGGATTGTCGTGCTGTTGCGCCCGCCGGCGAAGACGGTGTGGCGGGTCGTGTTGATGAACAGCAGGCGCTCACCATCGGTGATACGCGCTTGCAGCGCGTAGGTCCGGCGCGGCTCGATCTGCGCGCGGTCGAAACGCAGCGCATAACGGATCGGATTGCGGCGGGCCGGAAGGCGTGTCTCGGCAATCGTCTTGGCGGGCGCGTCGGCCAGCGAGACATCCAGCAGGCGGACCTCGACGGTTGCAGTCCGTGGAAGCGCGATGCGCTCGCGGAATAAGACTGTTCCGCGCAGTGTCATGGGGGCCGCCAGCGCGCCTCCGGCAGGCGTGACCAGCGCCAGGGCCATGAGGCCGGTCAGGCTGCGGCGGGAGATCAGGGCTTTGATCGGCTTAATGGTCACGCGTGAACTCCTCTCGACGCGACGGCGCCCGCGCGGAGGGCGCGGGTCATGGCGGTGCTGTGAGTGAAGGTTGGACGCCTTGCGTCAGCCGGCGATCTTGCGCAGGCGCACGACGACATCGACGCGAGCGATTTCGTAACCTGTCGGAGGCTCCGGCAGCGCAGCGACATCGACTGCCGAAGCCGGAATATCGATCACCGTATTCTCGCCATCGACCACGAAATGATGGTGGTCGCTATTATCTGTATCGAAAAAGGTCTTGGCGCCGTCGATCGCGAGTTCGCGCAGCAGGCCAGCCTCGGTGAACTGGTGCAGCGTATTGTAGACCGTCGCAAGCGAGACCGGCACGCGCGCCTTCATCGCTTCCTCATAGAGCATCTCGGCGCTGACATGCCGGTCGCCCTTGGCGAAGAGCAGCCAACCGAGCGACACCCGCTGGCGTGTCGGGCGAAGCCCGACGCGGCGCAGCCGCTGGCGCACGTCATGGAACGGACAGCCCTGCCGCTCGCTCGATCCGTAGCCCTGGTTCTGGGAGATCAGATCGCTCATGCGCAGGCTCGGTCCTTCTGGTTCGCAATGATCGCTGTGCCGCGCTGATGCGGCGCCTAGTTTAGATGAGATGTAAGGCTTTGCTTTCGCGCTCGCAAGCTTCCGCCAGCCTCCTGACAGGATTCGGGTGCCTCGCCACGCATGATCGCGGTTGATGGTTCGGAGGCTGCCATGTCCGAGACCGCGCATCTCTGGCTCTTCTTTTGTCTGGTTTTCGGTATCGTCATCGTGCCGGGCATGGATATGACATTCGTTCTGGCGAACGCGCTTGCTGGCGGGCGCCGCTCCGGTCTCTATGCGACGGCGGGAGTGATCGCAGCCGGCATCTGTCATGTCGTGGTGGGTGTGCTTGGCGTCAGTGCCGTGCTTCGACTCGTGCCGATGGCCTTCGACGTCATGCTGCTGCTGGGCTCGGCTTATGTCGCCTGGATCGGCTCTGCGTTGCTGCGCAGCGGCGCATCCTTCGCGCCAGTCCTGGAGACGCGGCGTCGCAATGGCTGGATGGCGTTCCGGCAGGGAGCCCTGACCAACCTGCTGAATCCAAGAGCCTATCTCTTCATGCTGGCGGTCTTTCCGCAGTTCCTGAGGCCGGAGGCGGGTGAGATCTGGCTCCATGCTTCGATCCTGAGCCTGATCATCGCCGGGACGCAGTTTGCGGTCTATGGCTCGCTCGCGCTGGCTGCGGCAGGCAGCCGCACGGCGCTTGCAGGCAATTCCCAGGCAAGCATGCTCGTTGGTCGTGTGGTCGGTGCGCTGCTGGTTCTGGTGGCCGCCATGACGGCCTGGCAAGGCTGGCGCGGCCTGTGATTGCCGATCTTTGGGACGGAAGACCGGGCTTGCGCCCTTCCGTTTCGGCGTAAGCCCGTGTTACGCACGGCTCCGAGAGCACATCACCAGCGCCAATGCCGGGTAAGGCTTGGCCGAACGGTCGATACGGAGCGGGGCAGTATGGAGCGTCAGTCGTCTTTCAGCTACGAGGAGATCCTCAGCTGCGGTCGCGGGGAACTTTTCGGACCTGGTAACGCGCAGCTGCCGCTGCCGCCGATGCTGATGTTCGACCGCATCACCGAGATCGCCGAGAACGGTGGTCCTCATGGCAAGGGCTTCGTGCGCGCCGAATTCGATGTCAGGCCGGACCTCTGGTTCTTCGATTGCCATTTCAAGGGCGATCCCGTGATGCCGGGCTGCCTCGGGCTCGATGCGCTCTGGCAGCTCACCGGCTTCTTCCTCGGCTGGCTCGGACTGCCGGGCCGGGGCAGGGCGCTCGGCGTCGGTGAGGTGAAGTTCGCCGACCAGGTCCTGCCCAGCGTCAAGCAGGTCGTCTATGGTGTCGAATTCAAGCGCGTCTTCAAGTCCAAGCTGGTGCTCGGCATTGCCGATGGCTGGCTGGAGGCCGATGGCAAGCGAATCTATACGGTCTCGGATATGCGCGTTGGCCTGTTCAAGCCTGAGGGCGCCTGAGTAAAACAGCGCGCCGGCCTTGCGCTCGCCGTCTGAGCGGTCCATCTGCGCGTGACTGAGAAGATTGACCGAACCTCCGCGAGGCCCGGTCCGTGACGAGAAAGCCGGAGAAACGAGCATGAGACGCGTTGTGGTCACCGGGATGGGCATTGTCTCGTCCATCGGCAACAATACGCAGGAAGTGCTGTCCTCGCTGCACGAGGCCAAATCCGGCATCGCCTTCATGCCCGAATTTGCTGAGCATGGCTTCCGCAGCCGTGTCGGCGGCGCGCCGACGCTCGACGCCGCCAGCGTGGTCGACCGTCGCGCGATGCGCTTCCATGGCGGCGGCTCGGCCTGGAACCATGTCGCCATGGAACAGGCGATCGCGGATGCGGGCCTCGAAGCCGGCGAGATCAGCCATGAGCGGACCGGCATCGTCATGGGCTCGGGCGGCCCCTCGACCCGCGCCCTGATCGACGCCTACGACAAGGCCCGCGAAAGCGGATCGTCCAAGAAGGTCGGCCCGTTTGCTGTGCCCAAGGGCATGTCCTCGACCGCGTCGGCGACGCTTGCGACCTGGTTCAAGATCAAGGGCGTGAACTATTCGATCTCCTCGGCCTGTGCGACGTCGAACCACTGCATCGGCAATGCCTATGAGCTGATCCAGTGGGGCAAGCAGGATGTGATCTTCGCGGGTGGCTGCGAGGAACTGGACTGGACGCTCTCCGTCCTGTTCGACGGCATGGGCGCCATGTCGACCGATTTCAACGAAACGCCGTCACGGGCGTCGCGCGCCTATGACGTCAGGCGCGATGGCTTCGTCATCGCCGGCGGTGCCGGCGTCGTCGTGCTCGAGGAACTGGAACACGCCAAGGCGCGCGGTGCGCGCATCTATGGCGAGATCGTCGGCTATGGCGCGACCTCGGACGGTTACGACATGGTCGCCCCCTCCGGCGAGGGCGCGGTCCGCTGCATGAGGATGGCCCTGCAGGGCGTGAAAGCCAAGGTCGACTACATCAACCCCCATGGCACCTCGACCCCCGTTGGCGATGCCAAGGAGATCGAGGCGATCCGCGAGGTCTTTGGCGCCGGCGAGAAGAGCCCGCCGATCTCGGCGACAAAGTCGCTGACCGGCCATTCGCTGGGTGCGACCGGCGTTCAGGAGGCGATCTACTCGCTCCTGATGCTCAATAACGATTTCATTTGCGAGAGCGCCCATATCGAGGAACTCGATCCCGCCTTTGCCGACATGCCGATCGTGCGCAAGCGCATCGACAATGCCGGCCTTGGTTGCGTGCTCTCGAATTCCTTCGGCTTCGGCGGAACGAATGCGACCATCGTGATGAAGCGGCTGGAGGTCTGAGCCTGCATGCTGTTCATGGTCATCGAGCATTTCGACCAGGCGCGGGTGAAGGACATCTATCGTCGCTTCCACGAGCGTGGCCGCATGATGCCCGATGGCCTGTGCTATGTGGACAGCTGGATCCAGGCAGATCTGGCTCGTTGCTTCCAGGTCATGGAATGCGACGATGTCGCGGTGCTGCAGGAGTGGGTGCTGGAATGGAGCGATCTCGCGCGCTTCGAGATCGTGCCGCTGGCATCGTCCAAGGCGACGGCCGCGGCCATCGCCAAACATCTGTAGCAAGAGCCAATCCGACCCGCCTGATCCAGTCCCTACCCTGCTTAAGTACCCTTCCAAGACCCGAATAGAGTCATCCCATGCTCCCCTTGATGCATAACAAGCGCGGCCTCGTCATGGGCGTCGCCAACCAGAATTCCATCGCCTGGGGCATTGCACGTACCCTCCACGCCCATGGCGCCGAGATGGCCTTCACCTATCAGGGCGAAGCGCTCGGCAAGCGCGTGAAGCCGCTGGCGGAGAGCATCGGATCGAAGCTGGTCCTGCCCTGCGATGTCGAGGATATCGCAAGCGTCGATGGAGCCTTTGCTGCGATCGATGAGGCCTGGGGCGGCGATCCCGAGCGCAACACACTGGATTTCATCGTTCACGCCATCGGTTTTTCCGACAAGAGCGAGCTCAAGGGCCTCTATGCCGACACCAGCCGCGAGAATTTCTCGCGCACCATGGTGATCTCCTGCTTTTCCTTCACGGAGGCTGCCAAGCGCGCCGCCGAGCGCATGCCCAGAGGCGGCAGCATGATCACGCTGACCTATGGTGGATCGACGCGCGTGATGCCGAACTACAATGTCATGGGTGTCGCCAAGGCGGCGCTCGAGGCGAGCATGCGCTATCTCGCCGCGGATTTCGGTCCGCGCGGCATCCGCGTCAACGCGCTTTCGCCCGGGCCAGTGCGCACGCTCGCCGGCGCCGGCATCTCGGATGCGCGCGCCATGTATTCATGGCAGCGGGCCAATTCGCCTTTGCGCAAGTCGGTGACGCTCGAGGAGATCGGTGGCTCGGCGTTGTACTACCTCTCGGATCTGTCCGGCGGCGTGACCGGTGACGTTCATCATGTCGATGCCGGCTATCACGTCACCTCGATGCCGGTGCTCGAAGGCCTGCGCGCGGCTGATGGCGGTAACGGCGAGTAGCTCAAGCGGATTTGGCCTTCATCATCGGCCCGGCTCGGATTATCTTCGAGCGGCGGAACCCGAGGGGCGTCCGGCGGTTCCGCTTGTGATCCTCGGAGGACGACCATGGTCATGGTGAAGTACGAGATCGTCCAGCACGATGGCGGCTGGGCCTACAAGGTCGGCGGTGCACTGTCCGAGACCTTTCGGTCGCATGATGCCGCACTCAAGGCGGCCAACAAGGCCGCTGCCCGCCAGAAGCGGCCTGGCGTCACCGACGGTATCGTCTACCAGGACGCCCGGGGTGACTGGCACGAGGAACTCGCTCAGGGCAGCCCCATACCTGGATCGTCGACAAGCCGTGACGCAGGTCTGCCATTCCATCAGCGCCGCGTCGCTGCCCCCGCGATCCCCCTGAAAGCGTCCGGATCAAAGCGGCCCCGAGCGCGGGATCGCGTTTCGATGCCGGCTGCAATGCACCGGCAATGCGCACGGCGACCTTGAGCCCGAGCCGCCGGCCTTCAGCGCGGTGCAGGGATGCTCAAGGTTCCGAATGACCGTTTCAGTGATCCCGCCGATCGATGCTGTCGCGCAGGCGGTGCCGGCGGCCAGTGAGTTTCGCGAGCCGCCGCGCGAAGCCTGGTATTGCGCCAAGAGCAGGGGACGGCTCGCTCCCGGCGCCCGCGAGAGCGTGACGATCCTTGGCGAGCAGATCGTGATTGGTCGCAAGCACAGCGGTGAGGTCTTTGCCTTGCGTGATCGCTGCCCGCATCGGGGCGCGCCGCTATCGCAAGGGCCGTTCGATGGCCTGCTGCCGGGCCAGCGCATCGAGCGCATCACCGTAGGCAGGCGCACCATCGTCAACGCGACCTTTGCGACACCGATCGATGCGAAGCGGACGCTGCTGACGAATGTGCTGCTCTCCGACCTGCCGCAACTGGCGCTTCTCGCGCTGCCGCTCCGCTGGGCGGCCCGGGCCTTCCTGCGCCAGGACCAGGATATCCTGGAGCTCGCCCAGCAGGGCCTCGAGCGCAAGCCGACGATGCTGCTGATGGGCCAGGCCGACCGGCTGGCGCAATGGTATTTCCGCCTGAAGCGCGACTATGCCGCGGCCCGGCGCACGGGCGTGGCGTTCGAGAACACGCTGGCACCGGAGCGTTTGCGCTGGCGAACCTGAGGCCACTGCAAAGCCGGTTGCTCAGTACCCGGGAAGCTCGGCCAGACCGCTGACCGATCCCGATGATCGGCATCGCGCTTGACCGAGCAGCTCTTTCTCGTCGTCGGTCCCCATCCGCGCTGCAGCGGTGAATCCCGCAGCGCGCGAGGCGCAAGTCTGATCAGAGCCCGAGCTTCTTCTTGCGCTGGCCGAGCGTACGCAGGCGCAGCGCGTTCAGGCGGATGAAGCCGGCCGCATCGCGGTGGTCATAGGCGACGGCACCTTCCTCGAAGGTCACCAGGTCCTGGTCGTAGAGCGAATAGGGGCTGGAGCGGCCGACGACATGGACGCCGCCCTTGTACAGCTTCAGGCGAACCTGGCCGGCGACGTATTCCTGGCTCTTGTCGATCAGCGCCTGCAGCATCTCGCGCTCGGGCGAGAACCAGAAGCCGTTATAGATCAGCTCGGCATATTTCGGCATGATCTCGTCCTTGAGATGGGCCGCGCCGCGGTCGAGCGTGATCGACTCGATGGCCCGATGCGCCGCGTGCAGGATCGTGCCGCCGGGCGTCTCGTACATGCCGCGCGACTTCATGCCGACGAAGCGGTTCTCGACGAGGTCGAGGCGGCCGATGCCGTTGTCGCGGCCGAGCTCGTTCAATTTCGCCAGAAGCGTGGCGGGCGAGAGCGGGACGCCGTCGATGGCGACCGCATCGCCCTTGGCGAAGTCGATGGTGATATAGGTCGGCTTGTCCGGCGCATCCTCGGGCGAGATCGTGCGCGAATAGACGTAATCCGGCACTTCCTGCGCCGGGTCCTCCAGCACCTTTCCTTCCGAGGAGGCGTGCAGCAGGTTGGCGTCGACCGAGAAGGGCGCTTCGCCGCGCTTGTCCTTGGCGATCGGGATCTGGTGCTGTTCGGCGAAGGCGATGAGCTGCTCGCGCGAGCGCAGATCCCATTCGCGCCAGGGTGCGATCACCACGACATCGGGCTTCAGCGCATAGGCGGTGAGCTCGAAGCGGACCTGGTCGTTGCCCTTGCCGGTTGCGCCATGGGAGATGGCGTCGGCGCCGACTCTCTCGGCGATCTCGATCAGCTTTTTGCCGATCAGCGGGCGAGCGATCGAGGTGCCGAGCAGGTAGACGCCCTCATAGGCCGCATTGGCCCGGAACATCGGGAAGACGTAGTCGCGGACGAATTCCTCGCGCAGGTCCTCGATATGGATGTTCTCGGGCTTGATGCCGAGCAGCAGCGCCTTCTGGCGGGCGGGCTCCAGCTCCTCGCCCTGGCCGAGATCGGCGGTGAAGGTCACGACCTCGCATTGATAGGTGGTTTGCAGCCATTTCAGGATGATCGAGGTGTCAAGGCCGCCGGAATAGGCGAGTACGACCTTCTTCACGCGCTTGTCGGACATCGATGATCTTCCTGCTCTGACGGCATGTTTCCATGCCGGGGACGCTTCGACTGTGGATGGCCCTGTTTTCGGCTCAATGGCGCACTATCGCAGCCCTCGGGACGACGCAATCGGAACCTTCTGATCGATCAAACGTCATCCCGTGATGGGTCGGCATCAGCGATGCCGATTGTGCAACACGCGTCCTGCGTGCTTGCAGTCGCGCCGCGACAGGTCGAAGCTTCCCGAGCGCGACTCAAACCGATGACCGACCTGGAGGCTGAATGCCGAATCGTCCCGTCCTCGACTTCTGGTACGAGTTCGCCTCTCCGTATTCCTTCCTGAGCGCGTTGCGGGTTGAAGCCGTGGCAGACGAGGCGGATGTGGCCCTGCGCTGGCGGCCCTTTCTGCTGGGGCCGATCTTTGCCGGCCAGGGCTGGACGACGTCGCCGTTCAACCTGTTCCCGAACAAGGGCCGCTATATGTGGCGCGACCTCGAGCGCCAGGCTGCCCGCGCCGGCATCAAGCTTGTCCGGCCCAATCCGTTCCCGCAGAATTCGCATGTCGCGGCGCGCGTCGCGCTCGCCGGGCGCGAGGCAGGATGGATGCCCGCCTTCTCGAAGGCGCTGTTCAGGGCCGCGTTCTGCGAGGGGCGTAACATTGCCGAGGAGGCCGTGCTGGTCGCGGCACTGAAGGAGGCTGGCGCGGATCCCGGCTCCGCGATCTCGACGTCGCGCAGCGAGGAGGTCAAGGGCAGGCTGAAGGCCGAGACCGAACTCGCGAAGTCGCTCGGGATCTTCGGGGCGCCGGCCTTCATTACTGGCGATGGCGAATTGTTCTGGGGAGATGATCGGCTGGGAGAGGCGCTCCGCTGGGCCCGGGATGGGCGCTAAATCTTTCGGGTCGATGCATTAAGCGCGAGGCAGCCGCAGGTCAGTCCTGCGGCCTGGCGCCCCACGGACCGCGCGCCGTCTCGACCATGGTCGGCAGATCCTGACGCTCTGCCATTCTGGGCGGATGCGGAGGCATCGCCGGCATCCGACCTCCTGCCGTCTCGACGAGCGCCTGCACGCGTTTGGTGATCGAGGGATGTGTCGAGAACAGATCGGCGAAATCGTCGGGGTCGTTCTCGAAGCACATGTCCATGACGCCCGACGGCACCCCGTCGATATCGGCGCGCCCGGCAATCTTGAGCAGCGCGGAGATCATCGCATCCGGGTTCTTGGTCAGCTCGACCGCCCCGGCATCGGCCAGATACTCGCGCGAACGCGACAGAGAGAGGCGGATCAGCACGGCGAGCAGCGAGGAGATTGCAATGATTGCGACACCGAGGAGGATGGCGACGCCGCTCCCCTTCTTCGCATCGTCGGACGAGACCCGCACGCGACCGATGCTGCGGAAGATGATCTCGCCGATCAACGAGATCACGCCTGCGATCACCACGGCGATGATCATCATCCGGACGTCGCCATTGCGGATATGAGTCAGCTCATGCGCGAGAACGGCCTCGATCTCGTCGTCTGTGAGCGTCTGGATCAGACCGGTCGTGACCGTGACGGTGAACTGCTTGTCGTTGACGCCGCTGGCGAAGGCGTTGAGGGCTTCGCTTTCAACGATCGAGAGCTTGGGCACGGTGAGCCCCCGCGAAATGCAGAGGTTTTCCAGCATCCGATAGAGCTTGGGATTCTGTTCCCGCGTTACGCCGCTGGCGCCGGTGACCGCACCGATCAGCCCGACATTGACTTTGAACCCGATGAAGACCCAGGCTGCGGCGGCGAGCGTGATGAACGGAAACCAGGACCAGAACAGGCGGATCGTCTCCGAATAGACGCTCTGTCCGCGCGCGACCCCACCATAGCCATACGCGATCAGGATCAGGCCGTAGCTTGTCAGATAGACCAGCAGGAACAGCCCGGCGATCAGGAAACCCGACCTGATCCGGTTGTTGCGCATATGGGTATAGAGCCCGAAGGCCTGACCCGGCATGGCGCCGCTCCGTTGCCGCTCTTGAGGCGGTCAGAACTTCACGTTCGGGGCGACATCGAGCTGCGTGCGTGCCTGCTCGCCGACATCGAAGAATTCCCGCGGGCTGAAACCCATTTGCGGCGCGAAGAACACCGCCGGGAAAGCCTGGATCGCAGCGTTGAACTCGCCGACGGCATTGTTGAAGAAGCGCCGCGCCGCCGCGAGCTTGTCCTCGACATTGCTGAGCTCGCTCTGGAGCTGCTGGAAATTGGCGCTTGCCTTGAGGTCGGGATAGGCCTCGGAAAGAGCGAGCAGGCGGCCCAACGCGCCGGAGAGTTGCTGCTCTGCTGCTGCCTGTGCTTGCGGGCCGTGGGCCGACAGGGCCTCGTTGCGGGCCTTGACGACAGCGTCGAAGGTCTCGCGCTCATGGGAGGCATAGCCCTTCACCGTTTCGACGAGGTTCGGGATCAGATCGTGGCGCTGCTTCAGCTGGACGTCGATATCGGCGAAGGCCTGGTTGACCCGCTGCCGCATCGCGACGAGCCCGTTATAGGTCATGACGAGATAGATGGCGGCGGCTGCAAGGAGCCCGAGAACGATCCAGCCCATGAATTCCTCCCCAGCGCCGGACAGCGCGGCGCGCAAGGTGGCATGAAGCGCGACGCCGGGGAAGCGGGGGCTCAGCGCCGATTCGTCGGAGTTAGGGAGCGCCGACGTCCTGTTTCGTTTCCTCCACATGCCACCATCTGGGCCGCCCGCCGCGATAGCTATGAGAGGTCGGCATCAGCGCAGCCGACAGCGGCTTGTCGAAGCTGCCGAGGAGCAGCGCAACGATGGGATCGTCATCGACCGCGCCGATGCAGCTGCCGCAGGCCGGGCAGAAGGCTCGGCTCGAGTGGTCCGACGAACGGAAGAGCGACGGCGCCCCGCCGGGGCCAGTCCAGGTGATCGCGCCCTTGGGGAACTCGACCCAGGCGACCGTCAATGCCCCCGTATGGCGCTGGCACATGGTGCAGGAGCATGTATGCGGCTTCTCGGCCGGGCCCTTGGCCTCGAAGCGGACCGAGCCGCAAAGGCATCCGCCGGATTAGCTTCGGCCTGGCCATTCGCCCCATCGTCATGTTTCAACCCCCAACCCGGGCTGTGTGCTCAGCACTGGTTTGCCCTATCCCGTCGCCGAGCGGACTGGAACCCCCATGTCAAACGGATTGCCGAGCCGGGCGGAGCGATGAATGACTGCATGTGATAGGGCCGAAATCACCATCCGCCTCGCCTTGCCGGAGGATGCCGGCGACCTTCCGGAGATCGAGCGTTCTGCCGGCCAGGTCTTCCGAACGGTGCCGGACCTGGCCTGGATCGCGGACGATGCCGTAATGTCGGCCGAGGCCCATCTCGCGAGCATAGTCGCCGGCACGAGCTGGGTTGCCTCTGACATGACAGGCGAGGTCGTCGGCTTCCTCAGTGCCGAGCGGATCGACGACGAATTGCATGTCTGGGAACTGGCAGTCCGTGCAGAACGCCAGGGCCGGGGCAGCGGCGCTCATCTGGTCGGCGCGGCCATCGGCCATGCCAAGGCAAGCGGGCTGCGGGCCCTGACGCTCACCACCTTCCGCGCGCTCGCCTGGAACGAGCGCTTCTATGCCCGGTTCGGCTTTCTGACGCTCGATGAGCGCACGATAGACGGAAGGCTCCGCGTGGTTCTGGAGCGCGAAGCGATGCACGGGCTGCCCATCGCGCGCCGCTGCGCCATGCGCCTCGACCTGATTGCGAGCAACTGAAGGGCATAACTCTTGCCGAGCGTCGCCTGATCGACTACATCCGCCTCGTCCGAAGGGCCGTGATCGATCACAGCCGGGGGCGGCCTTCGAGGCTGGCTCCCGTTTGGTGTTGGAAACGAGCTCGTCGGATACGGATCATGTTCGACGGCTTAGCGCCGCCAGCCTCCTTGCGAGGCAGCCTCCATGAGGCGCCGTCGGAGACGGTCCGGACCGCAGCACCAACCCAAACGGCGCTTGCCGGTTATCGCGGGATACGCGACCGGCGTCAGGAGAATGCATGTCAGCTGTAGAAAGCTATCACGCGGGTCGCGAGGATTTCGCCGCCCTGCTCGAGGAATCCTTCGCTCGTAACGACGCGCTTGAAGGTTCCGTTATCAAGGGCATCGTCGTCGCCATCGAGAAGGATATGGCGATCATCGATGTCGGCCTGAAGACCGAAGGCCGCGTTGCCCTCAAGGAATTCACCGGCCCCGGCCGTGATCAGGAGATCAAGGTCGGCGACGAGGTCGAGGTCTATCTCGACCGGGTCGAGAACGCTCTCGGCGAAGCCGTGATCTCGCGCGACAAGGCTCGCCGCGAAGAAAGCTGGGTCAAGCTCGAGAAGGCCTACGAGGCTCGCGAGAAGGTCACCGGCATGATCTTCAACACGGTCAAGGGCGGCTACACCGTCGACCTCGACGGCGCCGTCGCCTTCCTGCCGCGTTCGCAGGTCGACATCCGTCCGATCCGCGACGTCGGCCCGCTGATGGGCCAGCCGCAGCCGTTCGAGATCCTCAAGATGGATCGTCGTCGCGGCAACATCGTCGTCTCGCGCCGCACGGTTCTCGAAGAGACCCGCGCCGAGGCCCGCTCCGAGCTGGTCGCCAGCCTCGAAGAGGGTCAGGTCATCGACGGCGTCGTCAAGAACATCACCGAATACGGTGCGTTCGTTGACCTCGGCGGCATCGACGGCTTGCTGCACGTGACCGACATGGCCTGGCGCCGCGTCAACCATCCGTCCGAGGTTGTGACCATCGGCCAGACGGTCAAGGTCAAGATCATCAAGATCAACCAGGAGACGCACCGCATCTCGCTTGGCATCAAGCAGCTGCTGGCCGATCCGTGGGATGGCATCGCCGCCCGTTATCCGGTCGGTGCGCGCCTCAAGGGCCGCGTCACCAACATCACGGACTACGGCGCGTTCGTCGAAGTGGAGCCGGGCATCGAAGGCCTCATCCACGTCTCCGAGATGTCCTGGACCAAGAAGAACGTCCACCCCGGCAAGATCGTCTCGACCTCGCAGGAAGTCGACGTCGCGATCCTCGAGGTCGATCAGGTCAAGCGCCGCATCTCGCTCGGTCTCAAGCAGACCCTGCGCAATCCGTGGGAGGTCTTCGCCGAGACCCACCCGTCGGGTTCGGTGGTCGAGGGCGAGGTCAAGAACAAGACCGAATTCGGTCTCTTCCTGGGTCTCGAAGGCGACATCGACGGCATGATCCATCTCTCCGATCTCGACTGGAACCGTCCGGGCGAGCAGGTCATCGAGGAATACAAGAAGGGCGACATGCTTCAGGCTGTCGTTCTCGATGTGGACGTCGAGAAGGAGCGTATCTCGCTCGGCCTGAAGCAGCTTGGCGGCGATCCCTTCGTGGATGCCGGCGAGTTCAAGAAGGGCCAGGTCGTCACCTGTGAGGTGATCGAGGTCAAGGAAGCCGGTCTCGACGTCAAGATCACCGGCACCGACATGACCACCTTCATCAAGCGCGCCGAGATCGCACGCGAGCGCTCCGAGCAGCGCCCCGAGCGCTTCGCGGCCGGCGAGAAGGTCGATGCCCGCGTCATCCTGTTCGACAAGAAGGCTCGCAAGATCCAGGTGTCGATCAAGGCGCTGGAAATGGCCGAAGAGAAGGAGGCGATCGCTCAGTTCGGTTCGTCCGACTCCGGCGCCTCGCTCGGCGACATCCTTGGCGCGGCCCTCAAGAAGGCCAGCACCGAGAAGAAGTGATCTTCGGGCCGCGTCTCGCGGCCTGACAAATCCATCAGCCCGCGCGGAGAAATCCGCGCGGGCTTTTGTTTCGGCGAAAGGAAGCGGGATGAACGACATCGCGATCGGCATCGATTTCGGCACCACCAACAGCGTGGTCGCCCTGGCACGGCCGGATGGTTCTGTCTCGACCCGCAGCTTCGCGACGAAGCAGGGCGCCGTCGACGCCTATCGCTCGGCGCTGATGTTCTGGCGCGAGGGGCGGCCGCCGCAGGCCCGCGTCGTTCATGTCAGCGGACCTGACGCTCTCGACATGGCGCTCGGCATGACGACCGAGCATCGCTTTCTGCAGTCGCTGAAGACACATCTGTCCAGTCGTGCCTTCCAGGAGACGCGCCTGTTCGGGAAGCTGTATCGGCTCGAGGACCTGATCGGCGTCTTCCTCGCCGACCTGAGTGCCGGGCTCGACGATCTCTCCGAGACTCCGCTGATCTCGGGTCGCCCCGTTGTCTTCGCCGGCGAGCGTCCGGACGAGGAACTGGCCGTGAAGCGCCTCTCGGCCTCCTATGCGAAGGCTGGCATGCCCAAGGTCGATTTCGCCTATGAGCCGCTCGGCGCGGCCTACTGGTATGCGCGCGACCTGAAGACGCCGCAGACCATGCTGGTCGCCGATTTCGGGGGCGGCACGAGCGATTTCTCGGTGATGCGCTTCGAGCCTGGTGGGACAGGGCGGCTGGAGGCGATCCCGCTCTCTCATGCCGGTGTCGGCGTCGCCGGTGATACCTTTGACTACCGCATCATCGAGCATGCCGTCTCGCCACGGCTCGGCAAGGGCACGCAGTATCGCTCCTTCGAGAAGCTGCTGCCGATCCCCGCCCATTACCACGCGGCCTTCGCGCAGTGGCACCGGCTCTCGCTGATGAAGAGCCGCGAGACCATGGCCGAACTCAAGGCGCTGATCCGCGATGCGGTCGAGCCCGGCAAGCTCGAGGATCTGCTGACCGTGATCGAATACGATCTTGGTTATGAACTCTATCGCGCCGTCTCGGCGGCGAAGGTTGCGCTGTCGTCGCAGGACGAGACCGTGCTGGATTTCCGCCAGATGGATGTCAGCATCGAGAGGACGATCCGCCGGGCGGATTTCGAAAGCTGGATTGCCGAGGACGTCGCGTCCATCGAGGCGGCGCTCGACCGCGCCCTCACTGAGGCCAAGGTCGAATCCAGTGCGATCGAGGCCGTCTTCATGACCGGCGGAACATCGCATGTGCCGGCCGTGCGCGCCCTGTTCGACCGCCGCTTCGGCTCGGAACGCGTTCATATTGGTGACGCCTTCCGGTCTGTCGCAAGCGGCCTTGCGCTGCTGGCGCTCGACCGGCAAAGAGCGACGCTCGACGCCTGAGGCCGAGCGCCGCCTTGCCCCGCCGCTGCCGCAGGGCTACATCACGGGCCCAGCCAGCGTCCGTGACCACAGGAGCGTTTACCCCATGTCGTCCGATGCAGACCTGCTCGCCGACCGCCGCAATCTGCGGCGCAAACTGACGCTCTGGCGCCTGCTCGCCGTTCTTGGCGTCATCGCGGCGGCTATCGTCGCGGGGCTGGCCTGGAGCGGCAAAGCGCCCGGTTCGACTTCGCGCGCACACATTGCCCGGGTCACCATTTCGGGTTTCATCTCCGGCGACAGGCGCACGCTCGATCTCATCAAGTCGCTTGAGGACAGCCGGGCTTCTGCCGTGGTGGTTCGGATCGACAGCCCCGGTGGCACCACCAGCGGCTCCGAGGCATTGCACACGGCGCTGCGCAGCTTGGCGGCCAAGAAGCCGATGGTCGCGGTTGTTGACGGGCTGGCTGCCTCGGGCGGCTATATCGCGGCCATGGGGGCGGACCGCATCGTCGGGCGCCAGACCTCGCTCATCGGCTCGATCGGCGTGCTCTTCCAGATCCCCAATGTCGGGCGGCTGCTCGACACGGTCGGGGTCAAGGTCGAGGAAGTCAAATCGAGCCCGCTGAAGGCTGCGCCGAACGGCCTTGAGCCGACTTCGCCGGAGGCGCGCGCCGCGCTGCAACGCGTGGTCGAGGATAATTACGATTGGTTCAAGCGCCTCGTCGGCGATCGGCGCAAGCTCGGCGAGACTGAGATTGCGGTCGTGTCGGATGGCCGTGTCTATTCCGGCCGGCAGGCCGTCGGCCTCAGGCTGATCGACGAGATCGGCGGCGAACCGGAGGCGATCGCCTGGCTCGAGCGCGAGAAGAATGTCGCCAAGGATTTGCCGGTGCGTGACTGGCGCCGCCGCAACGAGTCGTCCTCGTTCGGCCTGTGGAGCGCCGGCGAGGCGATGGCGCGCGCAGCCGGTCTTGAATCGCTGGCGGTGATCCTTGCGCGGGCCGCCGATCAGCCGGTTGGCCTGCGGCTTGACGCGCCCTTGGCGCTCTGGCAGCCTGTCGCCGAAAAGTGATGTTGATACAATCGGTTATATTGGACACATGATAAAATCTGAACTCGTTCAACGCATCGCCGAGCGCAACACTCACCTCTACCAGCGCGATATCGAGAACATCGTCACGGCGATCCTCGACGAGGTCGTCAAGGCGCTGGGGCGTGGGGATCGTGTCGAACTGCGCGGCTTTGGTGCATTCTCCCGCAAGGCCCGCGCCGCAAGGGTCGGCCGCAACCCTCGCACCGGTGATGCGGTCGAGGTCGAAGAGAAGTTCGTGCCCGTCTTCAAGACCGGCAAGGAGCTTCGCCAGAGGCTGAACGGCAAGCACTGACATCCGGTCGGATGTCAGGGTCGGTCGTGCGGCACGCGAGGAAAAACCCATGAAATCTTTCTTCAAGGCGCTGATCCTCGTGCCGGTCGCCTTGGCGATCGTCCTCTTCTCGATTGCGAACCGGGGCCCCGTGCGTGTCTCGCTCGATCCGTTCAGTCGCGATGCGCCGACGCTGGCTTTCGATCTTCCGCTCTTCGCCGTGGTCCTGGCCGCGATTGCTGCCGGGGTTCTGATCGGCGGCCTCGCTTCATGGATTGCGCAGGGCAAGTATCGCAAGGCGGCGCGCCGTAACCGCCGCGAGGCCGAGGTTCTGCGCAGCGAGGCGCAGTCGTTGCGGGCCGCCGTGCCCGATTCCGCCCTGCCGGCCTTGACCAGCCGCAACAGCTGATTGACACAGACAGATGCGCGTTATCCCTGCGGCGGAGATCGACCGCCTTCTCACGTTCCCTGCCCTGATCGATGCGCTGGACGGAGCCTTTCGCGGCGATATCGTCACGCCCGTGCGTCATCACCACGAGATCGAACGGCCGGCCGATCACGCCACGCTTCTGCTGATGCCGGCCTGGACCGGGCCCGCCGCGCCGGAAGCTTTCCTCGGCACCAAGGTCGTCACGGTCTATCCATCGAACGGCTCGCTGAGCCTGCCGAGCGTGATGGGCACATACCTGCTCATGAACGGATCGACGGGCGCCCCGCTTGCGGCGCTCGATGGCGCGCGCCTTACCGCCTGGCGGACGGCCGCTGCCTCCGCACTTGCCGCGCGCAAGCTCGGGCACCCTCATGGCAAGCGCATGCTGATGGTCGGGTCGGGCGCCCTGGCGCCATTCCTGATCAAGGCGCACAGTGCTGTGCGCGATTTCGAGGATATCGCCATCTGGGGGCGCCGCCGCGAGGGGAGCGAGGCGGTGGTGGAAGCCCTGGCGGCGGAAGGTATTGCAGTGCGCGTCAGCGACGACCTCGAGGGCGACGCGCGACAGGCGGACCTGATTTCCTGCGCGACGCTTTCACGCGAGCCCATTGTCATGGGCCGCTGGCTGAAGCGCGACGCCCATCTCGACCTCGTCGGCGCCTTCAATCTGTCGATGCGCGAGGCTGATGACGAGGCCCTGCACCGCGCCCGCGTCTTCGTCGATACTGAAGCCGCCCTGAAGGAGGGCGGGGACGTCGCGGTCGCGATCAAGGCCGGAGCGTATGAGGCGGACAAGGTCGCCGGCACGCTGGCTCAGCTGTGCCGCGCCGAAGTCATCGGTGCCAACGAGGATGGCGAGATCACCCTGTTCAAGTCGGTCGGCACCGCGATCGAGGATCTGGCCGCGGCCATGCTGGTCTGGCACCTCGCAAATCTCGGCTGACGCCCGTCAGACACGGACCGGCGCGCCTCCGATCGCGCCAAGGAGCCAAAGCACCAGCACGACCATCAGTACGAGGCCGACGACACCGCCGAGGCCGGCATTGCCGTAGCTGCGATGGCCATAATAGCCGCCGCCGCCGAGCAGCAGGATCACCAGCAGAACGATGACGAGCGTGGACATGACGCGCTCCCTTTCTCGTGTGAAGCGCGCCGGGCGCGCTGAACGTGAAAGGAGAACGTCGCTGCCGTGCCGAGGGTTCCGAAGCGGCGATCGACCCTCATAGTTTAGAGCATGCCTTATGCGAAAAACCGTTGCCACTTTTTCGCAGCATGCTCTGGCGTATGAAGGGCTTATTCGACCTTGACGCCGACTTCTCGGATCAGGTCGCCCCATTTCCTCATTTCGACCTGAAGGAAGGCGCCGAGCTCTGCCGGCGTGTTGCCGACGGGTTCGGCTGCCAGAAGGTCCATCTTGGCCCGAAGCGCCGGATCGGCGAGGCCGGCTTTGGTGTCGGCATGGATCTTGTCGATGACGGCTTGCGGCGTCTTTGCCGGGGCAAAGAGCGCGAACCAGGACGAGACATCGAAGCCCGGAACGACGTCCGCGATCGGCGCGAATTCCGGAGCAGCCGCCGAGCGCTTGGCCGTGGTGATGCCGAGGCCGCGGATCGAGCCCGAGCGGACATGTGGCAGCGCCTGGGTGATATTGTCGAAGATCAGGTCGATCCGCCCGCCAATCAGGTCCTGTGTTGCCTGCGCGGTTCCGCGATAGGGCACATGAACCATCTTGGTGCCGGTGAGCTTCTGGAACAATTCGCCGGAGAGATGCACGGAAGTCCCGACGCCGGATGAGGCATAGGTCAGCTTGCCGGGATTGGCCTTGGCGTAGGCAACGAGTTCGGCGGTGTCCTTGACCGGGAGATCCTTGTTGACGACCAGCAAATTGGGCACCAGCGCAACCATGGTGATCGGTGCGAGATCCTTGGCCGGGTCGTAGTTCAGCTTGGCGTAGAGATACTGGTTCGTTGCCATGCCGACCGAGACGATCAGGAAGGTGTCGCCGTTCGGCTCCGCCTTGGCGACGACATCGGTGCCGATATTGCCGCCGGCACCGGGCCGGTTCTCGACGACGATGTTCGTGCCCCATGTCTGGCCGAGCTTGTCGGCGACGAGGCGCCCAAGCACATCCGTTGCCCCCGCTGGCGGGAAGGGCACCACGAGCTTCAGCGTCCGGCCCTGCGGCCAGGAGCCCTGCGCGAGGCTCGCGCTACCCGGCAGAGCCAGGCTCGCGCCAAGCCCCCCAAGCAGCGCGCGGCGGTCGATCGTGGCGTCCGTCATCAGCGTCATCTCCTCACCTGGGCGCGCGATCTTCTTCTGGGCGGAGGGGCCCGATCGCTGCGTGGCCAAGGCTGCAACCTCGCGTAGTCGTTGTCCATACTTGGCTCTTGTGACCTTTCTCGTGCTTGACCTGATCCCGAAAACCCGGCGTTCTCGGGCAATGCATCGTCCGAATCGTCCGCTCCTGGCCTTGTCCGCCTTGCTCCTGGCCGCGCTGACTGCGCCGGCGGTGCACGCGCAGTCGACTGCGGAGGAGGAGGCCAAGCGCCGGACGGCCAATATCGCGGCCTTTCCGGAGGCGGCGCGCGCCCTGTTCGGGCAGAAGACGACGCCGGCCAGCATGCAGGCGCGTGCCATCGGCTCCTACGCCAGGGGGTGCCTCGCCGGTGCGACGGCCCTGCCGATCGACGGTGAGAGCTGGCAGGTGATGCGGCTGGCCCGGAACCGCAATTGGGGTCACCCCGCGCTGATTTCCTATCTGGAGACGCTCGCGGGGAATGTGCCCAGGATCAACGGCTGGCCAGGCCTGCTGGTTGGCGACATCTCCCAGCCGCGCGGCGGGCCGATGTTGACCGGCCATGCTTCTCATCAGATCGGCCTCGATGCCGATGTCTGGCTCACGCCGATGCCGAAGCAGCGCCTCGACGGCGACGCACGCGAGAACATGTCGGCCGTGAACATGGCGCGGGCAGACTGGCGCGATGTCGACCCGAAGAACTGGACGCCGGCCCATACCAAGCTGATCAAGTCCGTCGCCGCCGAGCCGCGCGTCGAGCGCATCTTCGTCAATCCCGCGCTCAAGGTCGCATTGTGCCGCGAGGCCGGTGCGGATCGCTCCTGGCTCGAGAAGGTGAGGCCGATGTGGGGCCATAACTACCATTTCCATATCCGGCTGAGCTGTCCGGCGGGAATGGAGGGTTGCTCCGGCCAGGAACCGCCGAATTTCGGCGACGGCTGCGGCGCCGAACTGACCGGCTGGGTCGAGCGGCAATATAACGCGATCTTCAATCCGCCCAAGCCGCGCCCGGGGCCAAAGCCCAAACCGAAGCCGCCGATGTCCCTCGACGCACTGCCGGCTGAATGCCGGCAGGTGCTGGTCGCGCGCTGACGCTGCTCTCAGTAGCGCTGGCTGCCGCCCGCTTGCCGGCCATAGGCAAAGGGATCGTTGCGTGGCGAGATCTGCGGCCGTGCCTGCTCCTCGCCCTGCATGTCCATCACACCGTTGCCCTCGTCATCGCCGACGATCAACTCTTCGGTCGGGGGGACCGAGCCCGGCAGCATCAGCGGGCCTTGCGCTGCGCTCGGTGGCGTCTCCGCTCGGTAGCGTGGCGGGTTGAGCGGTTGCTCGTCGAGATAGCGCCGCTGCGCATCGAGGCTCCGGCCGCCCTGATGGTTTGCGACGGGGTAGCCGCCATGGACCGCGCCGGGGGGGCGCAAGCCGTCGCTGGGCTGCCGCAACATGCTGCCTGAGGCGCCTGCCACCATGGGCGGAAGGTTGTCGCGCACGGGCCTCTGCGCGGTCGTGTAGGTGCGTGCCGGGTCCGGCGGCGGCAGGTTGTAGTTCGGGGTGTATTTGATCACCGGCTTGCAGATCTGCCGGCCCTTGGCGTGGCGTGCCAGATCGATGTGGAAGTGATCGTAGTGGAACATGTCCGCACCCGGCCCGAGCACGGTCGAAAAGTGCTGGCAGGCGCCGACGAAAACCTCCCGCAGGAAGGCCTGCTCTTCAGGCGAGCCGTGCCAGCCGTCCTTGACGGTGATGTTGCGTCCGTCATTCAGCCGGAAGGAGAACACGTCGACGGCATTGCCGAAGGCATGCTCCGATGTGCGGCTGGTGCCGGTGCCGTTGTTCATCGCCCGGCAGGAATAGGAGCCGGCCCTGAGCTCGATCACCTGGGCGCCGAGGACGTTCTGCGCCGCTGGTTGCACCACTTCGGCCAGCCACTTGTCGGTGGTGGCGACGATGGGGCAACCCAGCGTGGCGTTGCTGGTGAGGTGAATCGAGCCGCCCGAGAAGGCGGAGACACGGAGTGGCCTGGTCATGCCGCAGGTGCCCGGCCCGTCGATCGGCTTCTCGCGCAGACTGACATAGGATGAGAGCGGAACCTGGCGGGATGCCATGCAGGCGGCTTCCGCCTGGTCGCGCCAGGCGGCACGCTGTGCTTTCTGGAACTTGCCGCAGCCGGCAAGACCAGTGGCGCCGATGACGCCGAGCGCGAAGAGGGCGAGATGAACGCGTCGCATGACCGTTCAAATGCGACCCGTTTGGTGAACGGTTTCTCAACCCGGTGAGCCCCGTACGCCACAGGCGGATTAACTTTGGCGCGGCGGTTAACGAGTGGTTAGCGGCTAAATCCTGCCTGACCTAAGGCCATCCAGCGCATCGGCGCCATGCGCCAAGGGTGACCTCCGGCAGTATCGCGGCGCGCTGAAATCATGCCAGCATCGGCCCTAAGCATCGACCCTAAGCATCGGCCCGAAAAGTGGATTGCGGTTTTCGGGAAAGCCGATGCAAACACAGATGCTTGGATCATCGGTCCGATGATCCAAAGCCGGCCTTCCAGGGATCTTGCATGCTGTCCGTTCGCGCCATTGCCCATCAGGTTTCCAGCGGCGCTGTGAGCGCGGCTGACGCGCTGGCCGATTGCGTCACGCGCATCGCCGCCAGGGAGCCGGACATTCGCGCCTTCGCAAGCCGGTCCGAACGGCTGGAGCCCGGCTCCGGCCCGCTCGCGGGCATTGCATGCGGTGTCAAGGACATCATCGACACCGCCGATCTGCCGACCGGCATGGGTTCCCCGATCTATGATGGCTGGCAGCCGCGTGCCGACGCCCCGATCGTCATGGCGCTCAAGGCCGCCGGAGCGACGGTGGCAGGCAAGACCCACACCACCGCTTTCGCCTTCCTCGACCCGGCGCCGACGCGCAATCCGCATGATCTCACCGCGAGCCCGGGAGGGTCGTCGGCAGGTTCGGCGGCGGCGGTCGCAGCCGGCATGATCCCTTTGGCGATCGGCACGCAGACCGGTGGCTCGGTCATTCGTCCGTCGTCCTATTGCGGTGTCGCGGGCATCAAGCCCTCCTATGCGTTGCTGCCGACCGTCGGCATCAAGCCCTTCTCCTGGTCGCTCGACACCGCTGGGTTGATGGCAGCGAGCGCCGACGATCTGGGCTTTGCACTCGCCGCCCTGACGGGCCGGCCTGAACTGGACGCTGACGCGGCGAGGTTGGAGGGTTTGCGGATCGGCGTGACGCGCCAGCCCTTTGCCGGGGAGCCGGAGGCGGGTTCCGAATCCGCGCTGGCCGTGGCTCTCGCGCTAGTCGCGAAGGCGGGAGCGACCGTGGTCGAGATCGCGACGCCGCAGGCGTTGGCCGAAGCCTTCCATGCCCATGGCCCACTGCAGGATTTCGAGGCGACGCAGGCACTCGCCTGGGAGTATCGCAACCATCGCGGAGCGCTTCCACCCAAGCTCTCGGCCTATCTCGATGCGGCGGGAACCGTGGCGCCGGTGCGGTATGACGAAGCGCGCGCGCGATCGCGCCGCGGGCGTGATGCCTGCCGTGACGTCTTCGCTGAGGTCGACGTCGTCGTGAGCTATGCCGCACCAGGCGAAGCACCGGATACGCTGGGCTCGACTGGCGATTCCCGCTTCAACCGATTGTGGACTTTGCTCGGTACGCCATGCCTGACGATTCCAGTGACGAGGGGGCGTCGCGGATTGCCGGTGGGGGTTCAGATCATTGGTCGTTTCGGGGCGGATGATCGCGTCATTGCTGTGGCGAAGGCCTTGGAAAGACTTGTCGCTTCAAGCAGATGATCTTCGTTATCCACAAATCAAATCAATGATTTAATGATGTGTTAGGGATACAATAGGCTCTGCCACGCCGTCGTCATGAGCCAGCCCCCTTGCGGCCATCGTCAGTTCTGCTAGCCTTGATGACAGGTCAATGACAAAGGAGGATGCGATGAGCCTCACGCTAAGTCTCGACCGGGTGGCGATGGGCGCGGCCTTCGTGTTCATGATTGCCATCGTGTTGGGGGCGTTCTGACTGCCGTCAGTCTTAAGTCGAATGGACCATAAGAGCGTTTGAAAATGACGCCGCCGAACACGGGTTCGGCGGCGTTTTTCTTGTGCCGGAAAAGGCCGTTCAACTTTCGGGGCAGGGATTTTCCGTGACCCGCCAGGACATCATGTTGATGACCCGGCCGCATTCGGCCAGCCGCCGGCCTTGCGTCGTCTTGATGCAGGCGGTCAGCCCTTCCGCAATCTTCCGGCCATCGCTCCAGCAGAAGCAGAGCGGCTCCGGCGCCTGGGCCAGGCGCGGCGGATCAAGAGCGACAGCCGGTTCCCCCGCTCTCGGTGCGGTGAACGGGGCAAGCGTCAGGATCGTGGCAAGGGTGACGCAGCGCAGCGCGTGCGATGCTGTCTGGCGCGGCCTCCGTGACATCCGGATCATGGCACACTCCTTCGCCGGCCCGCGCACGGGCGATTTGGCGAATGAGCCAACTTAGCACGGCTCACGGCCCCGCATGAAATATTGATTATTGCTTTGGCTCATGAGCTTGGCCGCCTCGGCCTTGCGCAAGGACAGGGGGCGGGCCATATTTCCCTGCAGCGAGCCCAGAGGGGGCTCCGGGAGGAACCATGTCACTGATTTCACTTGCTCGGCGTGGCCGGGTCGTCGCCGTGGTCGCTGGTGCGCTTTTGCTCGTTCCTGTGCTGGCTGAGGCTCGTCCTGGTGGCGGCAAGGGATTCGGCAGCCGCGGCACGCGTACCGATTCGGCTCCGGCCCCGACGAATACGGCGCCGACCGGCGCGCAGCCTTTCCAGCGCAGTGCAGCTCCGACGCCGTCTCCGTCGATGGCCGGTCCGGCCGCGGCGGGTGCTGCCGCCCAAGCGGCGCGTCCGTCACTGGCGCGCAACCTGATGATGGGCGTCGGCGCTGGCCTGCTCGGCGCTGGCCTGTTCGGCCTGCTTTCGGGCTCGGGCTTCTTCAGCGGCCTGGCTTCGCTCGCCGGCATCTTCGGCTTCTTGCTGCAGATCGCGCTGATCGGCGGCTTGATCTTCCTCGCGATGCGCTTCTTCCGTCGCCGGTCCGAACCGCAACTCGCCACCGCTGGCGGACCGATGTCGCGTGAGGCCTCTCAGCCTCAGCAGAATCCGCGCATGTCGGCGATGGGCGGTCTCGGTGGCGGCGCGCCGCGCACGGCTTCCAAGCCGGTCGAGATCACGCTCGCGGGCGAGGATTTCAGCAGCTTCGAGCGGCTGCTCGGCGAAGTGAACACGGCCTATTCGAATGAGAACCAGCAGGTCCTCCGCGAGAAGCTGACGCCCGAAATGGCCGGCTATTTCGCTGATGACATTGCCGAGAACGCGGCCAAGGGGCTGGTCGACCGGGTCTCCGACGTCAAGCTGCTGCAGGGCGATCTGTCGGAAGCCTGGCGCGAGGACGATTTCGAGTACGCAACCGTTGCGATGCGCTTCAGCCTGATCAATGCGCTGACCGAGCGCGCCACCGGGCGCATCGTCGAGGGCAACGCGACCGTCCCGCAGGAGGTCACGGAACACTGGACCTTCGTGCGCTCGCGCGGCGGTGACTGGAAGCTCTCGGGTATCCAGCAGGCCGCCTGAGGCGACAGGCATCATTGACGACGGCCGGGGAGCTTCCCCGGCCGTTTTTCATTTCGCTGCTGTGCGCGGCCGGCCGTGTCGCCTTGTTCGGATATCCTCCCGCAGCGGGCGCCTCAGCCGCGGGACGAAGGCAGAGTGGTTTCGCGGGATGCGGCGATGCTCTATAGCCGCTGCGTCACCGTCCCGACTGATCAGGAGCTTCCCCTCATGAGCGACATGCGTCTCGTCGTTGTCGGCGCCGCCGGGCGCATGGGGCGAATGCTGATCAAGGCGATCACCGAGGCCGAGGGCTGTACCGTTTCGGCGGCGATCGAGCGTCCCGGCTCCGCCGCGCTGGGGCAGGATGCCGGCATTCTGGCGGGGTTGCCGGCACTTGGCGTGCCGGTGAGCGATGACGCGCTGCCGGCCTTCGTCGAAGCCGAGGGGGTGCTGGATTTCACCGCGCCTGACGCCACCGTCGCTTTCGCGGCCCTCGCCGCTCAGGCCCGTATCGCCCATGTCGTCGGGACCACGGGCATGGAGCCGGCCCATCTCGCGAAGCTCGAAGCGGCTGCGCGCCATGCTGCGATCATTCGCTCCGGCAATATGAGCCTCGGCGTGAACCTGCTGGCAGCCCTGGTTCGCAAGGTTTCTGCCACGCTGGGCACTGACTGGGATATCGAGATCGTCGAGATGCATCACCGGATGAAGGTTGATGCGCCATCGGGCACGGCGGTGCTGCTTGGCGAGGCCGCAGCACAGGGACGGGATGTCTCGCTCACGGAGGCCCGGGTCGCCTCGCGCGACGGCCATACCGGCGTCCGTCCGCCGGGTGCGATCGGTTTTGCGGCCCTTCGCGGCGGTACCGTAGTTGGCGACCACAAGGTCATCTTCGCGGGTGCTGGCGAACGGCTGGAACTGGCGCATGTCGCCGAGGACCGCGCCCTGTTCGCGCAAGGCGCAGTCAAGGCTGCGCTTTGGGGCAGGGGGCGCAAGCCTGGCCTCTACTCGATGGCCGACGTCCTCGGCCTCGATACACTGTGACGGCGCGCGCGTGACCAGACTTGCCGTCGCTCCCGGCGTCTTTCATTGGCCGGGCTATCTATCGCCCGAGGCGCAGGCGGCGCTGCTGGCTGAACTGCGCGAGGTTGCCCGGCAGGCACCATTCTTCTCGCCGCGCATGCCAAAGACCGGCAAGCCGTTCTCCGTGCGAATGACCAATTGCGGCTCGCTCGGCTGGGTGTCGGACCTGGCCGGATATCGTTACCAGCCCCAGCATCCGGAGACCGGCGCGCCCTGGCCGCCGATGCCGGCCGTTCTGCAGGACGCCTGGCGCGCGCTCGCCGGCTACCCGCACCCACCCGAGGCCTGCCTGGTCAATTTTTACGAGGCGAGCGCGAAGATGGGCCTGCACCAGGATCGCGACGAGCTGGAGTTCGATGCGCCGGTGCTGTCGCTGTCGCTTGGGGACACGGCCGTCTTCAGGATCGGCAGCACGGAACGCGGCGGCAAGACGCACTCGCTGAAACTAGCCTCGGGCGATGCATTGCTCTTTGGTGGCGAGGCGCGCCTCGCCTATCACGGCATCGACAGGATCCTGGCGGGCTCGTCAGCCCTGCTGCCCCAGGGGGGGCGGATCAATCTGACCTTGCGGCGTGTGACGAAGCCCCGAGGCTGATCAGGCAGAGCCCGAGCCGGGAAGATTCGGGAACGACCAGCCGAGCAGGATCGACCCGGCGCGCAAGCCAAATCCGGCTGCTATGCCCCCGAGCATCACCAAGGGCGGGCTGATGCCGAGGCCGGACAGGAATGCCGTCATGGCTGCACCGGTAGCCGCGGCCGTAACGTAGAAATCCCGGCTCCACAGCACCATCGGCCTGTCGCCGGCAAGGATGTCGCGCAGGATGCCGCCGAAGGAAGCGGTCACAGCTCCCAGCGCCACCGCCGAGAGAACCGGCACGCCGGCCATGAGCGCCTTCTGTGTGCCGACGACCGCGAAAAGGGCAAGCCCGGCGGCATCGGCCCAGACCAGCATGCGCTTGCCCATCCAGCCATCAAGCATGCCAGGGCGAAAATAGGCCGTTGCCCAGGCAGCAAGTGCGACGATGGTGCAGATGATCACGTCTGACGGCGCCTGCACCCAGCCGACGCCGCGATCGAGCACGAGATCGCGCAAGGTGCCGCCGCCGACGCCGGTAACGGTCGCAAGCAGGATGAACCCGAACGGATCCATCCCTTTGCGGACGGCGACCAGCGCTCCCGTCAATGCGAAGACCGCAACGCCGGCGGCCTCCAGCACGGTTCAGTTGCCCGTGCCGGTGTCGCCTTCGGCCTCGGCCGAAGGCGCCTTCGGTGCGCCGGCAGAGACGCCGACCAAGGCCGGCCGCAGCACGCGCTCGCCGATCTTGTAGCCGGTCTGCACGACCTTCGAGACAAGGCCCTTGGCGATGCTGGCGTCGGGCGCCTCGAACATCGCCTGGTGCAGATGCGGGTCGAACTTCTCGCCATGGGGGTCGATGCGACGCACGCCATGGCGTTCCAGTGTCTTCAGCAGTTCGCGCTCGGTAAGTTCGACGCCTTCGACAAGCGCCTTCAGAGCCGCTTCGCCCTCGGTGCGGGCCGTCTCCGGCAGGCTCTCGAGCGCGCGGCGCAGATTGTCTGTCGACCCCAGCAGGTCTCGCGCAAAGCTCGTCACGGCATAGGCCTTGGCGTCCGCAATCTCGCGCTCGGTGCGCCGGCGCAGATTCTCCATGTCGGCCAGCGTGCGCAGCAGCTTGTCCTTGAGGTCATTGCGCTCGGCTTCGATCTGCCCGAGCTGGGCTTCGAGCCCGGACTCGAGCGGGGCCGGCTCGTTCGCCTCCTGGGCGCCCATCTGGGCGGCCATGTCCGGGTTCGGTTCGTCGGTCGCAGGGTTCCGCGTCATCGCCTCATCCAATTCAAATCATGGGGCTGGTCGTCACTCGGGAGCGCGACAGCGTTCGAGGCCGATATCGGCCTTGTGGTCCGTGAAATCAAGCGCGAGTGGGCATGCGCGTCTTCCCGCCTTGCGCCTTCTCGTGGTCAAAAGCGAAAACCTCGAGCAGCGCCTTGCGGATGCTGAGCTGCCGCGCCGTGCCGGTGATCTTGGCGTTGGTCAGGTCGGTCACGTAGAAAACGTCGACGGCCTTCTCGCCGAACGTGGCGATATGGGCCGAGGCGATATTGAGGTTGAGCTTCCCGATCGCGGTGGTGAGATCGTAGAGCAGGCCCGGGCGGTCGAGGCCGGAAACCTCCAGGACGGTGTGCCGGGTCGACAGCACGTTGTCGATGATCACCTCCGGCGCGACCTGGAAGGTGGCGCCGCGCGGTGGCGGTGCGCGGCGCTGCGCCACCAGATCGGCGATCTTGATCTCGCCCTTGAGCGCTCGTTCGATCGCGGCGGCGATGCGGCCGGCCCGGCGTAGCTCGTCATCGTCGCGCTCGAAGGCGCGCGAGATGAAGATCGTGTCGAGCACGAGGCCGTCGGACGTGGTGAAGATCTGTGCATCGACGATATTGCCGCCGGCCGCGGCGCAGGCGCCGGTGACGATGGCGAGCAGACGCGGATGGTCCGGCGCCAGGATGGTCAACTCCGTGATGCCGCGGAACTGGTCGGTCTCGACCAGCGTGGCCGTGGTGCGCCCTTCCGCCTCGGCGTCGCGCAGAAAGCGCGCCTGCTTTTCCTGGCGCGGCAGGTCCACCTTGATCCAGTAGGCCGGGTAATGACGCGCGAGATAGGCCTCGCGTTCCTCCTCGCCCCAGTCGGTCAGCGCCTCCCTGAGCGCGTCCTGCTTCTGTTCGACGCGCGCCCGGCGCTCGATGCCGGAATGGCCGCCGGCCAGCACGATCTCGGTCTCGTAATAGAGCGTGCGCAGGAGTTGGCCCTTCCAGCCATTCCAGACGCCGGGGCCGACCGCCTTGATGTCGGCGACTGTCAGGATGAGGAGGAGTTTCAGCCTTTCCAGGGTCTGTACAGCGGCAGCAAAGCTCTCGATCGTCTTGGGGTCGCCGAGATCGCGGCTCTGGGCGACGGTCGACATATCGAGATGGTGCTGGACCAGCCAGGCGACGGTCTCGGTCTGCGCCTCGCTCAGCCCAAAGCGCGGGCAAAGCTTGCGCGCGATCCGGCCGCCGGCTTCCGAGTGATCTTCCGGCTTGCCCTTGGCGATATCGTGCAGGAACAGCGCGACGTAGAGCGCCCGGCGATTGGTGATTGTCGGGAAGATCGAGTTCGAGAGCGGATGTTCGGCCTCGAGCGCGCCGGCCTCGATTTCGGAGAGAACGCCGATCGACCGGATCAGATGCTCATCGACCGTGTAGTGGTGATACATGTTGAACTGCATCATCGCGACGACGCGCCCGAATTCGGGCACGAAGCGGCCGAGCAGCCCGGACTCGTTCATGCGGCGCAGCACGGCCTCAGGCGAGCGTCGCGAAGTCAGGATATCGAGAAAGATCCGGTTCGCCTCGCGGTCGTTGCGCAGGTGCGGCGTGACCAGCTTGAGCGATTGCGTCACCAGCCGGCTTGCATCCGGATGAATGGCAACATCGTTCCGGCTGGCGATTTCATAGAGCCTGAGCAGGTTGATCGGGTCGCGCTTGAAGGCGTCGCCGTCGACGACGTTGAGCCGCTGGCTCTTCAGCGTGAAGTCGGGGTGGCCGAGGGCGCGCACCTGCCGCCGCTTGGTGAAGGTGCCGAGCAGGCTCGACAGGCTCGCGCGCGGCTTTTGCTGGCGCGCCTCGAGCGCGGCGCAGACGATCGCGGTCAGGTCGCCGACATCCTTCGCCACCAGGAAATAGGCCTTCATGAAGCGCTCGACCGGGGCCTGGCCGCTGCGGCCGGCATAGCTGATCGCCGTCGCCACCTGCCGCTGCAGGTCGAAAGAGAGCCGCTCCTCGGCCCTGCCGGTGATGAAATGCATCCAGCAGCGCACCCGCCAGAGGAACTCCTCCGAACGCTGGAACATCTGCAGTTCCTTGCGGTCGAACAGCCCGGCCGTGACCAGTTCATCGGCGTCGTGGACGCGGTAGGCGTATTTGGCGATCCAGAACAATGTGTTGAGGTCGCGCAAGCCGCCCTTGCCGTCCTTGACGTTGGGCTCGACGAGATAGCGCGATGATCCCGCGCGGCGCACGCGTGCTTCGCGCTCGGCAAGCTTGGCCTCGGTGAAGGCGGGCGCCGAACCTTCGACGACCTCGGCGTCGAAGCGCTGCACCATCTCGTCGAAGAGCGCCCGGTCGCCCGTGAGGAAGCGGGCTTCCAGCAAGGCGGTGCGGATCGTCATGTCGGCGCGCGCTTCGCGGATGCAGTCGTCGACCGAGCGCACGGAGTGGCCGACCTTCAGCTTCAGGTCCCAGAGAGGGTACAGCATCGCCTCGACCACGCTCTCGCCCCAGGCCGTCTGCTTGTGCGGGAACAGGAAGAGCAGGTCGACATCCGATCCGGGAGCCAGCGTGCCGCGACCGTAGCCGCCGACGGCGACGACTGCGATCCGCTCGGAGGAGGACGGGTTCACGGCGGGGTAGAAGTGCTCGCTCGCCGCCACATGCAGGCAGCCGACGATGCCGTCCATCATCGCGGAAAGGCGCTGTGCGCAGGCGAGGCCATTGCGCTCCTCGGTCAGGATCTCCTTGGCTGACGCGTGGCCCTCCTCGAGCGTATGGCGCAGGCACGCGACCAGTTCCTGCCGGAGATCGCCGGCCGATGCCTTGCGCATCTTTCCGGCCAGCCGGGCAACGGCGGCGGCAGGGTTCTCCAGCACGTCGGCAAGGGCGAAGTAAGGGGCATCGGCGCTGATCGACACGGACGGCATGACCTTCGGATATCGCGCAGGACGGCTTCGAACCAAGCCGCTCGTAACATGGTGATGGGATTCTCAGAAACCAGAAATTATACGTAAAAATATGTGTAATATATCATTTAACAGATGATTTGAGTTTGTTTGACAAAAAGAACGATCGGACCTAAAAAGAGGATACGCGCCGATTTGAGCCACCAGCTTGCGGGCGCGAAACAAGTGCAGCTAAAGCGTGGGGTATAGGACAGGCTCGACCTCTCCCGATCCCTTCGCGTCACGGAAATGGGGATCGACAATGAGCTTCATCAAATCACTCAGCCGCCGTCTTGTGCTCGCCGGGTTCGCCGTGGCCAGTGCAGGCCTCGGCACTGTCAGCGCCAATGCCCAGGCGCCGAAGGAAATCCGCATCGATTACGCCACTTACAACCCCGTCAGCCTGGTGTTGAAGGAGCGTGGCACGCTCGAGAAAGCACTCGCCCCCGAGGGCATCACGGTGCGCTGGGTGCAATCAGCCGGATCGAACAAGGCGCTCGAATTCCTCAACGCCGGCTCGATCGATTTCGGTTCGACGGCCGGTGCGGCCGCTTTGATCGGCAAGATCAACGGCAATCCGATCAAGTCGATCTACGTCTATTCGCGGCCTGAATGGACGGCGCTGGTCACTGGGGCCAAGAGCGAGATCGCTAAGGTTGCCGATCTCAGGGGCAAGCGCGTCGCTGTCACGCGCGGCACCGATCCGCATATCTTCCTGGTGCGCGCGCTCACTGAGGCCAAGCTGACCGAGAAGGACGTCAAGCTCGTGCTGCTTCAGCATGCCGATGGCCGCCTCGCGCTTGAGCGTGGCGATGTCGACGCCTGGGCCGGGCTCGACCCCCTGATGGCTGCCGCCGAGGTCGAGAGCGGCGCAAGGCTGTTTCACCGCAAGGCCGAGGACAACACCTGGGGCATCCTGAACGTCCGCGAGACCTTCGCCAATGAGCACCCGGCGCTGGTCCGCAAGGTGCTGGCCGCCTACGAGGAGGCCCGTGCCTATGCGCTCACCAATCCGGCCGAGCTGAAGAAGGTGCTCGTCGACTATACCAAGCTCTCCGACGCGGTCATCGAGCGCCAGCTCGCCCGCACCGAACTGACCCATTCCGCGATCGGACAGGCCCAGGCCGACACCATCCTGGCCGCTGGCCTGGCACTCAAGGAGGCAGGCGTCCTGCCGGCAACGACCGACGTCACGGCGGCGGTCGACGGCCTGCTCGACCGTCGCTTCGCCGCCGCCAGCAACTGAGCCCGGACGAGCAGGCGCAAGCCGGAACGATGAGCACGCTGGGACTTGATACGGTTGCCGAGGGCAAGGGGCGTCCGGACTTTCTCCGGAGGCCCCGCAGCCTCGGTTTGGCGAGCTTCCTGCTGCCACTTCTTCTGGCTGCTCTCTGGGAGTTCCTGGTTGGTGCCGGCCTGGCCAATGGCCGTCTGATGCCGCCGCCCAGCGTGGTCGGCAAGACACTCTGGCAACTGGCCGTTTCGGGCGAGCTCCTGACCCATGCGTCGGCGACGCTCTGGCGTGTTGCCGCCGGCTTCGGGCTGGGAGCGGCTGCCGGTACGTTGCTCGGCGCGTTGACGGGGGCGCTGCCTCTGGCGCGCAGCGTACTCGATCCGACCTTGCAGGCTCTGCGGGCGATCCCCTCGATCGCCTGGGTGCCGCTCTTCATCCTCTGGTTCGGCATCTTCGAAGCGTCGAAAATCGCACTGATCGCCGTTGGCGTGTTCTTCCCCGTCTATCTCGGCGTGGCGGCGGCGATCCTCGCGATCGACCGCAAGATCATTGAGGTTGGGCGCGTCTTCCGGCTTGGTCGCATCGCCATGGTGCGGCGTGTCCTGCTGCCGGCGATCCTGCCGGCCTGGTTCACCGCGCTACGCTCGGGCCTCGGCCTTGGTTTCATGTTCGTGGTCGCGGCCGAGATCATGGGCGCGAGCGAGGGCCTTGGCTATCTTCTCGTGGACGGCCAGCAGCTTGGCCGTCCCGACACCATCATCGCGGCCATCATCGCCTTCGCCGTGCTCGGCAAACTGGCGGATGGCCTGCTTCTCGCCATCACGCGGCCCTTCCTCGCCTGGCAGGATCTGGGTCGCGACAAGCTCTGAAGGGCATCCTCGATGCTGAGCTTCGACAGCCTCTCCAAAACCTATGCCGACGGCACGCAGGCGTTATCTGCTGTCACCACCACAGTGGCTGCCGGCGAGATTCTCGCCCTTGTCGGCGGCTCCGGCTGCGGCAAGACCACCTTGCTGCGCCTCGTCGCCGGGCTGGACCAGCCAAGCGCCGGCCGCGCCAGCCTCGACGGTCAGGCGATCCTGGCGCCGCGTGCCGATGTTGGCGTGATCTTTCAGGAACCGCGCCTCTTCCCCTGGCTCAGCGTCGCCGAGAATGTCTCCTTCGGCCTTTCGCATCTGACGCCCTTCGCGCGCGAGGGGCTGGTCGCGAATGCGCTCGTGCGTGTCGGGCTCGCCGGCTACGAGAAGCGTTGGCCGCGTGAACTGTCGGGTGGGCAGCAGCAGCGCGTCGCCATCGCCCGCGCCCTGGTGACACGGCCAAGGCTGCTGCTGATGGACGAGCCCTTCTCGGCGCTCGACGCCACGACGCGGGCAAGCCTGCACGGCCATTTGCTGGCGCTCTGGGAGGAGAGTCGGCCGACCGTCGTCATGGTCACCCATGATGTCGAGGAGGCGGTGACGCTGGCCGATCGCATCATCGTCATGCAGCCGAAGCCTGGCCGCATCTTCGATGAATTCGACAATCCTCTCGCCCGGCCGCGGGACAGACTCTCGCCGGCCTTCGAGGCGAGCAAGCGCGAGGTCCTGCGCACTCTGGACCGCTCCCTCGCGAACGGCGAGCCGCATCAACACAAGGCCGCCGAGACCGCGGGCATGTGGTGGTGAGGTGCGAGGAAGCCCTGCCGGGTTTGGGCTGGTACGGCGCCTGCGACAGGCTTATCACGGCAGCACATCGCTGCCCGTCTGAAGAAGGTTGAGAACCATGGACGTCACCGCGCTTCGCGCCCTCCAGGCTCCGCTCAAGGACAAGTACCGGGAGGCACCCGACGCCGCGGTGATCACGCTGAAGGCTCGTGGGGAACTCGACGACCAGCATATCGCCTGCAAGGTCGAGACCGGCCGCGCGATCGCCCTGGCCGGACTGCACCCGGCGACGGGCGGCACTGGCGCCGAGCTCTGCTCCGGCGACATGCTGCTGGAAGCGCTGGTCGCCTGTGCCGGCGTGACGCTGAAAGCGGTCGCGACCGCGCTTGAAATCGAACTGAAGAAAGGAACGGTCAGGGCCGAGGGCGATCTCGATTTCCGCGGCACGCTCGGCGTCGTCAAGGATGCGCCTGTCGGCTTCAAGGCGATCCGCCTCTCCTTCGATGTCGAGAGCGATGCCCCGCAGGAACAGCTCGACACGCTGCTCAAGCTGACCGAGCGCTACTGCGTCGTCTTCCAGACCCTGAACGTCAAGCCGGAGCTATCGGCCGTGCTCAACCGCGGCTGATCACTCGGCCGCCTTCAGCTCCAGGCCCTTGGCGAAGGGCAGCGACGGTTCGCTCTTCGCCGGTTCATCGAATTCGAGCGCGCCGATCTTGTCGCCGCGGCTGGTGATCTTGCCGGCTGAGGTGCGGATGCCGGCAACATCCTCCTGCGCCTGGCGGAAATGCTGATCGAGCTTCTCCGCCCGCTCGCCGAGCCGGCGGACATCGGTCAGCAGCTTGCCGACCTCGGTCTGGATGACGCGAGCCTCCTCGCGCATGCGCGCATCGCGAATGAGCGACTGCATGAGCTGGATCGCCAGGGCGAGCAAGGAGGGCGACACGACCATGATGCGGGCCCGGTGGGCCTTCTGGATCACGTCGTCGAAATGCTCGTGCAGATCGGCATAGATCGATTCCGACGGCACGAAGAGCAGGGCCATATCCTGCGTCTCGCCGGGCAGGAAATAGCGCTCGGCGATATCCTTGACGTGTTGGCCGACATCGCTGCGCACGCGCACGCCGGCTGCCTTCTTCGCCTCCTCGCCACGCGCTTCGCGCAGCATGGTGAAGCTTTCCAGCGGGAATTTGGCGTCGATGACGAGGCCGCGTCCGTCGCCTGGCAGGGTGACGAGGCAGTCCGGCCGGTTGCGGTTCGAAAGGGTCGGCTGGAACGAGAAGAAGGCGGCGGGCAACCCGTCGCGGATGATCGCCTCCATCCGGCCCTGGCCATAGGCGCCGCGGGCCTGTTTGTTGGAGAGCACGTCCTTGAGCGTCACCACCTCGCTGGTCAGGTCGGTCAGGTTCTTCTGGGCCGCGTCGATGACGGCAAGCCGTTCCTGCAGCTTGCCGAGGCTCTCCGCGGTCTGCTTGACGTTCTGCTCGAGCCCGGAGCCGACCTGCTGGCGCAGGCCGTCCATCCGTTCGGCGACGAGACGGGCGAGGTCGCCCTGCCGCGTCGAGAGAATCTCGGCCATTGTCTGCATTCGGCCGGTCAGCTCGGCTTGCATGCGGTTCATCTCGGCGACCTTGTCGTCCATCTCGCGGGCGCGTTCGGCGGCGATGACGGCCTCGATCGCCCGCCCGTGCGAGCCGCGCCAGAGCGACAGCGCGACGAGGACGAGTAGGAACAGGCTGGTGCCGGCGAAGGCAAGCGCGGCCTCGCTCCAGGCGACCGGCCGCTCGAGCAGCGTGAAGGCAATCCCGTTCATGACGGCAGATTAGCCGATTCGCGCGCGCATGCCGAACGAAAGCGGAACGGTTTGACCACCCGCCAACAAGTGCTTATGTCCGCGGCGTCAGCAAGAAAACCGGTTCGAGCGCCCTATGGCCATTCGCCCTCTCGTCATCCTGCCCGATTCTGTCCTGCGCCAGGTCTCGAAACCTGTCGAGGCCGTCACGCCCGAGATCAAGGCGCTCGCCGCCGACATGCTCGAGACCATGTATGACGCTCCCGGCATCGGCCTGGCCGCGATCCAGATCGGCGTGCCGCTGCGCCTGCTGACGATCGACCTCGCCAAGCCGGAGGAGGAGAAGGCGCCGATGACCTTCATCAATCCGGAGATCACCTGGTCTTCGAAGGAGCTGAACGCCCATGAGGAAGGCTGCCTGTCGATCCCCGAATATTACGAGGAGGTCGAACGTCCGGCGCGGGTGAAGGTTCGCTATCTCGATCTCGACAGCAAGGTGCAGGAAATCGAGGCGGACGGCCTGCTCGCCACCTGCCTGCAGCACGAGATTGACCATCTCAATGGCGTGCTCTTCATCGATCACCTGTCGCGGCTGAAGCGCGAGCGTGTCACCAAGCGCTTCGCCAAGGCGGCACGTCGCGACAGCGCGGCCTGAATGATCCGTATCGGTCAGAAAGCGGCGCTGTTCGCATGAGTTTGCGCGTCATCTTCATGGGTACGCCGGATTTCGCCGTGCCGACCCTGACCGAGATCATCGGCCAGGGCCACGAGGTTGTGAGCTGCTACACCCGCGCTCCGGCGCAGGCCGGTCGTGGTCTCGATCTGAAGCCGTCCCCGGTTCATCGCGCCGCCGAGCGCTTCGGCATTCCGGTGTTCACGCCGAAGACGTTGAAGACCGACGAAGCTGCCGAGGTGATCGCCTCCCATCAGGCGGATGTCGCGGTCGTCGTCGCCTATGGCATGATCCTGCCGCAGGCGATCCTTGATCTGCCGGAACTCGGCTGCCTCAACCTGCATGCGTCGCTTCTTCCGCGCTGGCGCGGCGCTGCCCCGATCCAGCGTGCGATCATGGCGGGCGATGCCGAGAGTGGCATCTGCGTCATGAAGATGGAGGCGGGGCTGGATACCGGCCCGGTCGGCATGGTCGAGAAGCTTGCGATCGGTCCCGATATGACGGCCGGCGAACTGCACGATCGGCTGGCTTCGCTCGGCGCGGACCTGATGGTGCGCGCGCTGGCTGCGCTTGGGCGTGGCGGGCTGCAGTTCACGCCGCAACCCGTCGAAGGGGTGACCTACGCGGCCAAGATCGGCAATGCCGAGGCCAGGCTCGACTGGGCGCGGCCAGCGCAGCAGGTCCATGACCTCGTGCGCGGGCTCTCGCCCTTTCCAGGTGCCTTTGCCGAGGTTGATCTCGGCAAAGGGCCAGAGAGGCTCAAGATCCTGCGCACGGCCCTGGCTGGCGGCGTTGCCGAGCCCGGCACGCTGCTCGACGGGGAGGGCACGATCGCCTGTGCCGAGGGCGCAGTGAGGCTGCTTCAGGTTCAGCGCGCAGGCCGTGCACCGATGAGGGGGAGCGAATTCCTGCGCGGCGCGCGCCTCGATCCCGGCCATCGAATCTAGGGCGCTCGCATGATGTCGCCCAAGGACCGGTTGCCATTCTCCGGCATCTTGCTCTGATGCCCCGCTACAAGCTCGTCATCGAGTATGATGGAACGCCGTTCTCGGGCTGGCAGCGCCAGCTCAACGGCCCGTCCGTTCAGCAGAGCGTCGAGGAAGCGGTCGAGGCCTTTTGCGGTCATGCCGTCCGCCTGCACTGTGCCGGGCGCACCGATGCCGGCGTTCATGCGACGCATCAGGTCGTCCATGTCGACCTTGAGAAGGAGTGGCGCACCGATGTCGTGCGCGACGCGAGCAATGCCCGCCTGAAGCATCTGCCGGTCGCGGTGCTGAGCGCCGAGGCGGTGTCCGACGCGTTCGATGCCCGCATCTCGGCCAGGCGGCGCTATTACATCTACCGCATGCTCGACCGCCGCGCGCCGCCCGCGCTCGATCGGGACCGGCTCTGGCATGTCCCCTTCAGGCTCGATCATGAAGCGATGGACCGCGCTGCCAAGGCGCTCGTCGGCCACCATGATTTCACGACCTTTCGGGCCGCGGAATGCCAGGCGAACGGACCTGTTCGGACACTTGACCGGCTCGACGTCACGCGCGAGGGCTCGGAGATCGTGATCTACGCCCATGCCCGCTCCTTCCTGCATCATCAGGTCCGCTCGATGGTCGGTTGCCTGAAGATGGTCGGGGCAGGGCGGTGGCCCGAGAACAAGGTCGGCAAGGTGCTGGCTGCGCGTGACCGCTCGCAATGCGCCGCGCTGGCCCCGTCCTGCGGGCTCTATCTCGCCGGCGTGGACTATTGAGTGGGGTTCAGAATCCCGCCAGGCCGAACATGCGAATGACCGAATAATCGGCAATCACACTCGCCAGCAGGATGGACGGCGCGATACTGCTTTGCGCACCGAAAGTGGCACGCGCCACGCAATAGCGGAGCCGCAGCACGATCACCGCGAAGGCGATCGCCTGCAGCGTCGCGACGCCGGGGGGCGACCAGCCGATTGCGAAGATCGTGGCGGGGACCGCCATCAGGCTGGCCGAGACGATGCCGGCCCAGTTCCAGGCGATGACGAAGCTCGTCAGCCGCGGCGAATGGGTCAGGTTCGGGGCGAGCCCGACCAGCAGCGCCGGCACCGCGATGATCGCCAGGCACTCGGCCCCGAGCACGCGGGCAATGAGGACCGGTGAATCGAACATGTTCCCGGCGTTCGACAGCCCGGCAATCTGCCGTTCGGCAGCCAGGATCGCGATCAGCGCAGGCACGGTGAGCACGAGCGCGGCAAAGGAGCGCCAGAACCCGTCGCGGCTGAGATCGAGTTCCTTCAGCGCCTCGGCGCCCTCTGTCATCAGGCGCCATGAACCGCGCAGCGAGCGCAGCACGTCATCGGCAGCGAGAGCCATGGCCGGATACTCCGGATACGTGGCATTAGACTTTCGTCTAATGGAGTAAACGGCGTATCAGGCTCGGGGTCAAGCCTCTTGTTGCGTTGCAACAAAATAGCTTTCGAGCAGGCGATGCGTGATCCGTTCCAGGCTGAGCAGATCCGAGACCGCAACGCGTTCGTCGATCTGATGCATGGTCTGGCCGACCACGCCGAATTCGACGACCGGGCAATAGCTCTTGATGAAGCGGGCATCGGAGGTGCCGCCCGTTGTCGAGAGAGCCGGGCGCTTGCCGGTCTCGGTTTCGACAGCATCGGCGACCATGGCGACGAAGGGCCCGGGCTCGGTCAGGAAGGCGACGGCATTTGTCGGCTGAACTTCAAGCTCGTAGCGCACCTGGTTGCCCGCAGCGTCCCGCAGCCGCCGGTCGAGTTCGGCGGCGAGGCTCTCGGGCGTCCAGATATCGTTGAACCGGATGTTGAAGACAGCCTTTGCCTGCGCCGGCACGATATTCGTTGCGGGATTGCCGACGTCCAGCGTCGTCACTTCGAGATTGCTCGGATCGAAATAGGCCGTACCGCTGTCGAACGGTGTCGCATCGAGCGCTGCCAGCAGGCGCACCATGCCGCGGATCGGATTGTCGGCGAGATGCGGATAGCCGACATGGCCCTGCTTGCCGTGGACGATCAGCCGGCCGGTCAGCGAGCCGCGGCGGCCGATCTTGATCATGTCGCTCATTGTCGCCGGGTTGGTCGGCTCGCCGAGCAGGCAATGGTCGAAGCGTTCGCCACGCGCCTTTGCCCATTCCAGCAGCTTGACGGTGCCGTTGACGGCAACGGCCTCCTCATCTCCCGTAACGAGAAAGGCGATCGAGCCCGGCGCATCCGGATAATCGCGGCGAAAACGCAACGCAGCCGAGACCATCGCAGCGAGACCGCCCTTCATGTCGCAGGCGCCGCGCCCATGCAGGACACCATCTTCGACCACGCCGGAGAACGGGTCGCGCGACCACTGCGCGAAATCGCCCGGGGGCACGACATCGGTGTGGCCGGCTATGACCAGAACAGGACCTTCAGCGCCGATCCGGGCATAGAGATTTTCGACATCGGGCGTACCAGGCTCGCTGAATACGGGCCGATCGACCGAGTACCCCGCCGCGCTGAAAACGCTGTCGAGCAGAGCAAGTGCTCCCCCCTCGGCCGGTGTCACGGATGGGCATCGCACCAGCGCCTGCGTCAGGGCGACGGGATCGAGCGGGTCGAAGGGGAGCGGAGGAGGAAGCGGCTTCATTCTGCCGGTTTAGCACCGGCCTCCGTCTCTGCAACGGACGCAGGCGCAATGCAGCCCGGCAGCAGACCGAGATCGATCAGCGCAACGAGCCAGAGCAGCAGGGAGAGTGCGCCGAATGCCTTGGCGGCTGCCGCATCGAGATGGCCGGGGCCAAGCCCGGACAGGACGATCCCGATGACCAGCGTCGGCCCGTAGTACCATGGCCGGCCGCGGTCCCGGCTGCGCTTGGCCGCGAGCGCCGACCAGGGAAACAGGGCGAAGGTTCCGGCAAAGGCGGTGATCTGGGCCGCATGCAGCCCGCCAAGGCGAGCACTGCCGATGTCGGCCAGGCCGAGCGCGAGAGCCACCAGTGCCGTCCCCGACCAGAAGGCGGCGCGTCCGATGCGGCCCTCGAAGCCGGTCAGGAGCGTGAGAAGCGGCAAGGCGGCGATTCCATTTCGGAGATTGTCTCACGCCGGCCGTCGACCTTGAAGCACAGGGTGAAGAATGAGTTAACGGTCCGGTCCAGCAGCAATCCGGGTTCGCAGAAAAGGCTTGAACGCGGGCTCGGCGCCCGCTAGCTGCGGCAGGGGCCTTGTCCCGCGTGTTTTGGCCCAGTGAGGTTATTGTCATGACCATCCGTCTGCATCGCGGTGATCTGCCGGATGATTTTCTGCCAGGCCCCGTCATTGCGATCGACACCGAGACGCTTGGCCTCAACCCGCATCGGGACCGGCTTTGCGTCGTCCAGCTCTCGCGTGGCGATGGCTCTGCCGACGTGGTCCAGATCCTCCGGGACGGTCCTGTGCCTGCGAACCTGGTCCGATTGCTGTCGGACCCTTCCGTGCTGAAGCTGTTCCATTTCGCACGGTTCGATGTTGCCGTTCTGAAGAACGCCTTCGGCGTCACCACTGGCCCGATCTACTGCACGAAGATCGCCTCGAAGCTGGTGCGGACTTACACCGACCGGCACGGCCTGAAGGACCTGGTCAGGGAACTGCTCGGCGTCGACTTGTCGAAGCAGCAGCAATCCTCGGATTGGGGAGCCGATACGCTGTCGGAGGCACAACTGGCCTATGCGGCTTCAGACGTACTGCATCTCCACGCCCTGCGCGAAAAGCTCGAGGCCATGCTGGCGCGCGAGGGCCGCTCGCATCTCGCCGAGGCCTGTTTCAATTTCCTTCCCTTCCGCGCGGAGCTCGATCTCGCCGGCTGGGCCGAGAACGACATCTTCGCTCACGCTTGACAAATTTTAAGTCTTCTTGCGTCAGTCTCCACGCGAACGAAGCGCGTAGGGGCCCGCAGGTCGTTCGCCGGCTGACACGAAAAAGCCGTTAGCGACTGCCATTGCGCGGGGCATGACTGTGGCGATGACAACGGGCGATTGGACCGCCCCCGAATCGAAACGTGCGAGTCGACGCCGCGCTGCATTCAGGGCGGCGAAGCGGCATACCATGCTCGTCCGCTTCCTCCGCGGCGCGATTCCCATCGGTGCGGTCGTGGCCGTGCTCGGCCTGATCGTGACGCCGTTCCTGCATCCGCTGTCTGGTGTCGCTGGCGTGTCCATCGGTTCCGTCGGCATTTCGGGCGGCAAGGTCAAGATGGAGTCGCCGCGCCTTTCGGGCTATCGCAAGGACAACCGGCCCTATGAGGTGACGGCGCTCGAAGCGCTGCAGGACATTCGCAATCCGACCGAGATCGAGCTGTCGACAATGACGGCCAGGATTCAGATGCAGCAGGAGGGCTGGGTCACGGTCAACGCCCGCACCGGCCTGTTCAACTCCCAGAAGGAGAAGCTGAAGCTGGTCGATGATGTGAAGGTCCGTACCGAGTCCGGCTACGATATGCGGATGCGCAGCGCCGATATCGATTTCAAGGCGGGGACCGTCGTATCGCGGGAGCCGGTCAAGGTTCTGCTCGGTTCGACCACCGTCGAAGGCGATACGCTGGACGTGAAGGATAATGGCGCGCTGATCGTCTTCGACGGTCGTGTCAAAGTCGTGATAGAGAATGCGCCGGCTCGCGCCCTGGCCGGGCCAGAACGAGAAGGCAGCACGCCGGCTCCGGAACTGCTAGGACCGGTCAAGGCGCCTGTCGCGCCGAACCGGGAGCCGGCAGCGGTCGACGGTGGTTCTCCGGGCAATGCCCCTGCAACTGGGACGAGACAGTGATATGCGGTCCGCATTCGAACCTGCGTCAGAGAATCCTGCGATGTCGAAGGGCTGGCAGCCCGTATGGCTGCTTGCGGCCGCGCTGAGCCTTTCATGCGTCGCCGAGGCGGTCGCCCAGACCCCGCAGCCACGCTCCGATGCCTCCAAGCTTGCACAGGCGACGCCGCCTGCAGCGGGAAAGGCCAAGCCGGCCCGCGGCGGCGCGAACTCACCTCTGGGCGGCCTTGGTGGCGACAGCAAGGAGCCGATCAAGATCGATGCTGACAAGCTCGATGTGCTCGACAAGGAAAATCGCGCGGTCTTCACCGGCAATGTCGTGGCCGTTCAGGGCGAGACCACGGTGCGTTGCTCGGTCATGAGCGTGTTCTACGAGGGGCGGGGCACCGGGGCCGTGCCAGGAGCATCGCGCCCTGCAGCGCCGGCTCCCGCCGCTTCGGGGGGCGCGCCGCAGTCCAATGACAGCAGCATCAAGCGCATCGAATGCGATGGTCCGGTGACCGTGGTCTCGAAGACGCAGGCTGCGACCTCGGACAAGGCGGTGTTCGACCGTGCCAACAACAAGGTCATCATGACCGGGAATGTCGCCCTGAACGACGGCCCGAACATCACCCGCGGCGAGCGGCTGGTTTATGATACGGAGACCGGCGTCGCCAATATCGAGAACAACAAGGGGCGCGTGCAGGGCTTCTTCGTTCCGAATTCCGGAGAGGCGGGCAAGGATGCGGGCAAGCCTACTCCACCCAAGCCCGGTGCCGCAGCACCTGCTCGCCCGGCGAGCCCTCCGACCAACTAGCCGCTCCAGCCCGGCACATGCCGAGCCGGTCGCCTTTCGCATCAGCGAGCCTCGCTCTCAGTGACAGTCCATTCCATGCCGCAATCCGACAGTTCGACCCTGCCCGCTCAGGCTGCGGCACCCCGGAGCGAGCAAAGCCCCGGCATGTTCGGGCGCTTGCGCGGATTGTTCGGCGCAAAGGCGCGGGACAGCGAGGCCGAGCCCGAAACATCGTCTGCCGCATCGATTGGGGGACCGGGCATTCTCGCTGTCAGCGGCCTGCGCAAGAGCTATGGCGGCCGCACGGTGGTAAGCGAGGCGAGCCTTTACGTCCGGCAGGGCGAGGCGGTTGGTCTGCTCGGTCCAAACGGCGCCGGCAAGACCACGATCTTCTACATGGTCACTGGTCTGGTGCCGGCTGATCTCGGGGTCATTTCGCTGGAAGGCAACGATATCACCGGCTTGCCGATGTATCAGCGCGCCCGGCTCGGAATTGGTTACCTGCCGCAGGAGGCGTCGATCTTTCGCGGCCTCACTGTCGAGGACAACATCCGTGCCGTACTCGAAGTCGTCGAGCCGAACCGCAAGAGCCGCGAGCGTCAACTCGATACGCTTCTGGAAGAGTTCACGATCTCTCGCCTGCGCAAGGCTCCCTCCATCGCGCTGTCGGGTGGCGAGCGCCGGCGTTGCGAGATCGCCCGCGCACTGGCCGGGCGACCGTCCTTCATCCTGCTCGATGAACCATTCGCCGGCATCGATCCGATCGCCGTCGGAGACATTCAGGCGCTGGTGCGTCAGCTGACCGATCGCGGCATCGGCGTACTGATCACCGACCACAATGTCCGTGAGACACTCGGCCTCGTCGATCGCGCCTATATCATCCATTCCGGGCGCGTGCTCACCGAGGGCTCGCCGGCCGAGATCATTGCCAATCCGGATGTCCGCCGCGTCTATCTCGGCGAGGATTTCAAGCTCTGATCCAGCCGGCTGCGATGCCGCCGCCATAAACGCGGCAGAATGCTGCACTGCATTAAATTCTCTGCACAAAGCGCGCGCAGAGGCTTTGACGCGCCCGCGTTGCGCGGCTAGGCTCCGTTCATAAGGCAAGAAACATGCCGGAGCGGATGAGAGGTCAAGAGCGCAATGGCGATGATGCCGCGCATGGAGCTGCGCCAGGGCCAGTCCCTGGTGATGACGCCGCAGCTGCTGCAGGCGATCAAGCTCCTGCAACTCTCGCATCTCGAACTTCAGAACTTTGTCGAGGGAGAGCTGGAGCGGAATCCGCTGCTGGAGCGCGACGACGCGCCTGAGACTGCAATACAGCTCAATGGCGCCGACAGCCCCCTGTCGGCTGATCCCGAGAGTTTTGCGCGTGCCGAAAGCCTGAACACCCAGGACGGCATGGAAGGCCGGCTCGGCACCGGGCTCGACAATGTCTTCCAGGGTGAACAGCCCACAATCGCGCGCCTCGACACGAAGGGGGCCGACAGCCTGCCGATCACCGGTGGCGCCTATGGCGGCTCCGGTGGCTCGTTCGAGGACGGGTTGGAAGGATTCGAGTCCAGCCTGACATCGGAATTGTCCCTGCGCGATCACCTGAGCGCGCAGCTCGATCTCGCGATGACCGATCCTGCGGAGCGGCTGATCGGCAGCCATCTCATCGATGCCGTCGACGACTCGGGCTATCTCGGCGAGCCGGTGCCGGAGATCGCAGAGCGGCTCGGTGTGACGGCGGACAAGGTCGAGGGCGTGCTTGCTGTCATCCAGGGCTTCGACCCCTCCGGTGTCGGTGCGCGCGATGTCCGCGAATGCCTGTCGATCCAGCTGCAGGAGCGTGACCGCTTCGACCCCGCCATGCAGGCTCTCGTCGCCAATCTCCATCTTGTCGCCAAACGCGATTTCTCGGCGCTCAAGCGCATCTGCGGCGTTGACGATGAGGATATCGCCGACATGGTCGCCGAAATCCGCAGGCTTGACCCCAAACCGGGGCGGGGTTTTGGCGGCTCGGCGGCCGAGACGGTCGTTCCGGATGTCTTCATCAGGTCGGCGCCGGACGGTTCCTGGCTGGTCGATCTCAATCCGGACACCCTGCCGCGTGTGCTGATCAACCAGACCTATCACGCCCGCGTCTCCAGGGCGGCGCGAAACGACGTGGACAAGGCCTTCATCGCCGAATGCCTGCAAACAGCGAACTGGCTGACCCGCAGCCTCGAACAACGCGCCCGCACCATCCTCAAGGTCGCAAGCGAGATCGTGCGCCAGCAGGATGGCTTCTTCGCGCATGGCGTTGAACATCTGCGGCCGCTGAACCTGAAGACGGTCGCGGATGCCATCGGCATGCACGAATCGACCGTCTCGCGCGTCACCTCGAACAAATATCTGATCTGTTCGCGCGGCGTGTTCGAGATGAAATACTTCTTCTCGGCAGCGATCGCCGCGACCGGTTATGGCGAGGCGCATTCCGCCGAGGCCGTTCGCTTCCGCATCAAGCAGATGATCGACGACGAAGCCCCCTCCGAGGTCCTGTCCGACGATGCGATTGTTGCCCGGCTGAAGCAGGGCGGCATCGATATTGCCCGGCGCACCGTGGCGAAATACCGCGAGTCCCTGCGCATTCCGTCCTCCATGGAGCGTCGGCGCGAGAAGGTGGCGATGGCGCTGGGAGGGCGCTGAACCCGCTCGGCTTTTTCACCGCCCGCCGGATCCGGAGAAGGATGCCTTTCGCTGCCATCGGCTGGCGGCGACTATTCGGCGGCGCTCATTGACAATGGCGACTCCCCGTCCTTACCTCAGTGAGATGATCGACCACTGATCATGGCGACAAGAAGGGGAAGCACTCCATGAGCTTGCGAATCTCCGGCAAGAATCTCGATGTCGGCGAGGCCCTGCGTGGCCAGGCCGAGGAGCGCGTGGCCGCCGCCCTCAGCAAATATTACGAGGGCGGGTACCAGGGCCATGTCACCGTCGACAAGGACGGAACCGCCTTCCGGACGGACGGGGTCTTGCATCTCTCCTCCGGTATCACGCTCGAAGCTTCCGCTACGGCGCATGATCCGTATGCGAGTCTCGACAAGATGGCCGAGCGCATCGAGAAGCGGTTGCGTCGCTACAAGCGACGGTTGAAAGATCGCTCATCCGCCATGAATGGTCGTGCCTCCGGGGTAGAAATCCCCAGCTATGTGATTGCGGCCCCGGACGATGAAATCGAGGAGGCTGAGGTCGGTTCTAGCGGCGATAACCCGGTTATCGTGGCGGAATCGACCAAATCCTTCCACGAATTGACCGTCAGTGACGCGGTTGCCGAGCTTGACCTCACAGGTGCGCCCGTCGTGATCTTCCGCCATGCTGGCAATGGGCGGATGAACGTCGTATACCGCCGCCGCGATGGCAACATCGGCTGGATTGACCCGCCGGCCTCGCTGTCTTGAGCCCCGGCAGGCGGTAGCCCCGGTTATCACTCCTGACCCGTGGCGCTGGGTGAGAACCCGGCACGGGACATGCATGGACTGGCGCATGACCCTCACTGATCTTTTGTCGCCCGCAGCCGTGGTCTCCCCGCTGCGGGCCAATGGCAAGAAGCAGGCGCTGCAGGAACTGTCCCAGCACGCTTCCGTGCTCACAGGACTGCCTGAGCGCGAGCTTTTCGAGGCCCTGCTGCAGCGAGAACGCCTTGGCTCGACCGGGATTGGCGACGGCATCGCGATCCCCCATGGGCGCATGCCGGGGATCGACCGGCTCGTCGGGCTGTTCGCCCGCGCCGAGAAGCCGATCGATTTCGAGGCGCTGGACGGTCAGCCCGTCGATATCATCTTCGTGCTGATCGCGCCGGAAGGGGCGGGAGCGGATCATCTGAAGGCGCTTGCCCGTGTCGCGCGCGTCCTGCGCAACCAGACCGTGCTGGAGCAGGTGCGCCGCGCCCATGACCCCGCTGCCATCTATGCGATCCTGGCGGAGACCGCCGCGAAGGCTGCCTGACTGGAACCGTTCAAGCCTGGGCTTGGACTGTAGGGCGCAAGCCGCTATGACGCCGGCATGACCGGCGCCGCATGCTGTAGCCGCGGCGCATCCTGTTTCGGAGCCAGTTCCTCATGGCCTACACGCATGTCGATCTCTTTCCTCTCGGCGAGGACAAGACCCCTTATCGCAAGCTCGGCGATGCAGGCGTCACTGTCGAGAAGATCGGTGACCGCGAGGTCCTGAGCGTATCGCGCGAGGCGATCCGCCAGCTGAGCGAACAGGCCTTCATCGACATCAACCATCTGCTGCGCCCGGGCCATCTCGCCCAGCTCGCCAAGATCCTCGACGATCCCGAGGCGACCTCGAATGACAAGTTCGTCGCCTACGACCTGTTGAAGAACGCCAATATCGCGGCTGGCGGCGTGCTGCCGATGTGCCAGGACACTGGCACCGCGATCATCATGGGCAAGCGCGGCCGCAAGGTCTGGACCGATGGCGATGACGAGTCGGCGCTGGGCGAGGGCGTGGCCGATGCCTATTACAAGCGCAATCTGCGCTACTCGCAGGTCGCACCCCTCTCGATGTTCGAGGAGAAGAACACGGCGACCAACCTGCCGGCGCAGATCGATATCTATGCCGAGGGAGAGGATGCCTACAAATTCCTCTTCGTGGCCAAGGGTGGCGGCTCGGCCAACAAGACCTTCCTGTTCCAGGCGACACCCTCGCTCCTGACCAAGGACCGCATGATCGCGTTCCTGAAGGAGAAGATCCTGACGCTGGGCACCGCTGCCTGCCCGCCCTACCATCTCGCCATCGTCATTGGCGGCACCTCGGCCGAGCAGAATCTCAAGACGGTCAAACTCGCCTCGACCAAATATCTCGACGAACTGCCGACCACGGGCTCACCCTCCGGTCACGCGTTCCGCGATCTCGAGATGGAGGAGGAGATCCACAGGCTGACGCAGTCGCTCGGCGTCGGTGCCCAGTTCGGCGGGAAGTATTTCTGCCACGACGTACGCGTCATCCGCCTGCCGCGTCATGGCGCCTCGCTGCCGATCGGGCTTGGCGTGTCCTGTTCCGCCGATCGCCAGGCCAAGGGCAAGATCACCCGGGACGGGATCTTCCTCGAGGCCCTCGAGACCAACCCGGCCAAGTACCTGCCTGAGGTCGAGGATGCCTCGCTCGGTGGCGACGTCGTCAAGATCGACCTCAACCGGCCGATGAGCGAGGTCCTCGCGACGCTCGGCAAATACCCGGTCAAGACCCGGCTTTCGCTGACCGGCACGATTGTCGTCGCCCGCGATTCGGCCCATGCCAAGATTCGCGAGCGGCTTGAGAACGGGCAGGGCATGCCCGATTATTTCAAGAACCACCCGGTCTATTACGCCGGTCCGGCCAAGACGCCCGAGGGCTTCGCCTCGGGCTCCTTCGGCCCGACGACGGCTGGGCGCATGGATTCTTTCGTCGATCAGTTCCAGTCCTTCGGCGGATCGATGGTCATGCTCGCAAAGGGCAACCGCTCCTCGGCGGTGCGCGAGGCCTGCGCCCGCCATGGCGGCTTCTATCTCGGCTCGATCGGCGGTCCGGCGGCGCGCCTCGCTCAGGACTGCATCCGCAAGGTCGAGGTCCTGGAGTATCCGGAGCTCGGCATGGAGGCGGTCTGGCGCATCGAGGTCGAGGATTTCCCCGCCTTCATCGTCATCGACGACAAGGGCAACGACTTCTTCAAGGAACTGAACCTCGGATGATACGGCTTTCGGCTGGCCTTGCTCTGATCGTTGCTCTCGCGGCGGCTCCTGTCCTGGCGCAGGGGAGGGCCGGCGCTCCGGCAGACTGCCAGCGGGATCTCTTCCAGAACGAGGCCGGCATGCGCCGTGAACTCACCCGCCTGCAATCCGCCGGTACGACGGACCAGGCCACGCAATGCCGCGTCTGGCGCGAGCACGTCACCTTCCTGCAGGGCGCGCGCTCCGTCTTCGCGACGTGCCAGGCTGGACGGCAGCGCGAGGAGAACGTCGCGCAGATGGACAGCTCCATCTCCGAATATCGGGTGCTTCTCGCCAATCGCTGCAAGGCGCGCTGAGCAGGCGCCGTCCCCTTTACGGAAAGGCAAAGATCGCATGACCGAGCAGGCTGTCGCCCCCCTGAATGTCGCCGTCGTGCCGGTGACGCCGTTCCAGCAGAATTGCTCGATCATCTGGTGCACCCGCACCAAGGAAGCGGCGGTGATTGATCCCGGTGGTGATGTCGAGCGCATTCAGGGTGCGGTGAAGGAGCTCGGCGTCAAGCCGGTCGCGATCTGGCTGACGCACGGCCATATCGACCATGCCGGAGGCGCGGCCGACCTTGCCGATGCGCTCGCGACACCGGTCATTGGTCCGCACGAGGCCGACAAGTTCCTGCTCGACGACCTGCCCGCTTCCGGGCTGCGCTTCGAGATGCGCGGCATCCGCCCGGTCACGCCGACGCGCTGGCTGGCCGAGGGCGATACGGTGTCGATCGGCGATGTCGCCTTCACGGTGCAGCATGTGCCCGGCCACACGCCCGGCCATGTCACCTTCTTCCAGAAGGATGCGCATTTCCTGCTCGCGGGCGATACCGTGTTCGCAGGCTCGGTGGGGCGCACCGATTTTCCCTATGGCAGCCATGAGACGCTGATTGCAGGCATCAAGGCCAAGCTCCTGCCGCTGGGCGACGACGTCCAGTTCCTGCCGGGGCACGGGCCGGCGAGCACGCTCGGTGAGGAACGCCGGAACAATCCATTCCTGCAGGATTGAGGGCAAGGACGCTCCGCGTTTCATGCTCGTGCAGGTTGTGGAAGGCGCACCCGACGGCGATTGACGTAAGGGCGTAGCTCACTACCTTGGCGGCACATCACGGAGCGCCGCCATGAGCCTCGAATTCCTGATCACCTCCCTCATCATCGTCGCTTCGCCGGGCACGGGCATGATCTACACCGTGGCCGCCGGCCTCTCGCGAGGGGCGCGCGTGAGTGTCGTCGCGGCCTTCGGGTGCACGCTCGGCATCGTGCCCCACATGCTCGCGGCGATCATGGGACTGGCGGCGCTCTTGCACACGAGCGCACTCGCCTTCCAGATCTTCAAATATCTCGGCGTGGCCTACCTGCTCTACATGGCCTGGAATACGCTCCAGGAGCGCGGGGCGCTCCAGGTCGAGCAGAAGGTCGACACCCGCTCTGCCCTGCGCGTGACGATCGATGCCGTGCTGGTCAACCTCCTCAACCCGAAGCTCTCGATCTTCTTCTTCGCGTTCCTGCCGCAGTTCGTCAGCACGGATACGATCAATCCCATGCCGCAAATGCTCGCGCTGAGCGGCGTCTTCATGCTGCTCACCTTCGTGGTCTTCGTGATCTATGGGTTGTTCGCCGCGTCTGTCCGCAATCACGTGATCTCGCGCCCGCAGGTGATGACCTGGATGCGGCGCATCTTTGCGGGCGCCTTCGTCGCGCTCGGCGCGAAGCTTGCTGTGGCGGATCGCTGAAACTTGCGTCCCGGGGCCATCGGGCCCCGGAAACGCCAACGGCCATGTCCAGAACGGGCGCGCGTACATCCGGCGTCACACGTTCGGCTCATGGCCGTCTTCAACGGAGATGGAGGACAGTGGAACGCCCTCGACATCGCCGTGAACCTCAAGTGGGGATGGGGGCTGCCGTTTGCAAGGGCTTAAGGAGCGCTCGGCCGCCATTCGTAGAGAATGTCCGGTTCTCCTTCGACGTTTCGGCTGCCATCGTTCATGTCGACGATCTTGAAGCCGTGCTTCTCGTAAAAGGCGCGGGCGCGTGCGTTGTGTTGAAAGCAGAAGAGGTGAAGCCGCTGCGGACTGCGTTCCTTGGCCTTGGCGAGTAGTCTTGAGCCGAAGCCCTGCCGATAATGACCGGGCTTCAGATAGAGCTGGTCGAGATCGTCGCCGTCGAGCGCCATGAAGCCGACGACCTCGTTGCCCAGCCGGGCAACCCAGTTCTCGCCGCGCGTGAGGCGATCATGGATGATCCAGTCGCGCACCGCCTCATCGCTATGGACCCGCCGCAGCCAGGGCAGTGCATCGGCCCGCGCGGCGAGGTAGAGACCGGCGATGGCGGCGGCGTCCGACGCCGCCGCGCGCGCGATCGTGACCTGGTCGCCCGATTTCATCGAGACAGCCGCGGCCATGCAGTCGTCACGCCTCGAAGACGTCGGCGAGGAAGTCGCGCTTGCCGATGTCAAAGCCGTTTTCGCGCAGGATCGCGTAGGCTGTGGTGGCGTGGAAATAGAAGTTGGGCACGGCAAAGCGGGTCAGATAGGCCTCGGCCGTCATCGTCACCGTCTGCTGCTGACCGCGCGGGAAGGTGACGTCCTTGCCGATGCCGCTTTCGAGTGCCGCATCGTCGATGCTCTGCACAAAGGCGAGCGTCTTGGCGATCCGCTCCTTCAGTTCCGGGAAGGTCTTCTCCTCGTCCGGGAATTTCGGGTTCTCGCCGGCGCTCACTCGCGCTGCAGCGTTCTTGGCGAAGTCGCAGGCGAGCTGGATCTGCCGGGTAAAGGGCAGCATGTCCGGCGCCAGGCGGCTGTTGAGCAGGACGTCGGGCTGGATCTTGCGGGCTTCCGCCTGCGCCACAGCCTTGTCGAGAATGGCGCTCAGCGCCTTCAGGGTCTGGATAATGCCCGCGAAGGCGGCGGCGTGAACGGATAACGGCATGATGCGGGATCCCTCAAAAGCGAAACGGGCCCGGAAGGGCCCGTTGCACCATCGATAATACCGCTCGCCTGCCGATGACAGGGGGCGGGCTGCATCAGTCCTTGGCGCGCTCGACATAGGAGCCGTCGGCCGTCATCACGACAATGCGAGTGCCTGGTCCGATATGCGGCGGCACCGCGGTGCGCACGCCGTTGGTCAGGATCGCTGGCTTGTAGGAGGACGAGGCTGTCTGACCTTTGGTCACCGGCTCGGTCTCGGCAACCTCGACCGTGACGCGCTGCGGCAACTCGATCGCGACAGCCTTGTCCTCGAAGACCGAGAGCGAGACCTTCATGCCTTCCTGCAGATAAGGCGCCATGTCGCCGACGACCGCGTTGTCGACATGGATCTGGTCGAAGGTCTCGGGGTTCATGAAGACGTACTGCTCGCCGTCCTGGTAGAGATAGGTGAAATCCCGGTCTTCGACATAGGCGCGCTCGACCTGCTCGGTTGTCTTGTAGCGCTGTGTCATCTTCACGCCATCGGAGATGCGGCGCATATCGATCTGCGTCGTCGGGGTGCCCTTGCCGGGAAAGAAGCTCTCCGCCGAGATGACCGAGCAGAGATGCCCGTCGAGTTCGAGAACGTTGCCCTTGCGAACGGAGCTGGCGATGACCTTGACCACGTGAGTTTCCTTGCTGGTGCGCATCGAGCGCGCGCGCTATGCGGATTTCGTCGCCGCGGAACTACCGCATTCGCGGGCGAAACGGAAGCTTGCAGAGATTCTTAACCGAGGTTCGATGGCCGAGGGACATCCGCCCTGGTGGCGGCCGGATATTCATGCCGATCGGCGGCCTGCGTTGCTGGCGCGCGGACGCATCAAGGCAGCGCTGAGACGCTGGTTCGAGGCGCGCGACTTCATCGAGGTCGAGGCGGCGATCCTGCAGGTCTCGCCGGGCAATGAGACGCATCTGCATGGCTTCGCGACCGCGCTGATCGACGATGCCGAGGGCGTGCATCCCTATTACCTGCACACCTCCCCGGAATTCGCGGCCAAGAAGCTGCTGGCGGCCGGCGAAAGCCGCATCTTCGATTTCGCCCGGGTGTTCCGCAATCGGGAGCGCACGGCGCTGCACCATCCCGAATTCACCATGCTGGAATGGTACCGCGCCGGCGAGGATTACGATGCACTGATGGCCGATGCCGCGGCCCTGCTGGCCGAAGCGGCGCGCACCGCCGGCGCGAGCCTGCTGCACTGGCGGGGCTTGACTGCCGATCCCTTCGCGGAACCCGAGCGCCTGACCCTGCATGATGCCTTTGTTCGGCATGCTGGCGTCGACCTGCTCGCGACCATCGCGGATCATGGGGAGACCGATCGCAAGGCCCTCGCCGCAGCTGCACGTGCCGCCGGCATCCGGCTTGCCGAGGATGACAGCTGGTCGGACATTTTCAGCCGAGTTCTCTCGGAGAAGATCGAGCCGCATCTTGGTCGCGGTTGCGCCACCATCCTTTGCGAATACCCGATCTCGGAAGCGGCCCTGGCGCGGCCGAAGCCGGGCGATCCGCGCGTGGCCGAGCGTTTCGAGCTCTATGCCTGCGGCGTCGAGCTTGCGAATGCCTTTGGGGAACTGACGAACCCGGCCGAGCAGCGTCGGCGGTTCGAGGCGGACATGGACGAGAAGCAGCGCATCTATGGCGAACGCTATCCGCTCGACGAGGATTTCCTCGCGGCCCTGGATGCGATGCCGCCGGCCTCCGGCATCGCGCTCGGCTTCGACCGGCTGGTGATGCTCTGCACCGGTGCGCGCCGGATCGAGGATGTGCTCTGGACGCCGGTGGCCGAACCGGGCAGGACAGGCCGATGACCGCCCACACCCCTCTTCGCAGCATCGACGCGCTTGTGGCGCAGGGGCTTGTTGTGCCGGCGCGGCGCGCGGCGCTGGATGCGGTTGCCGGGCGCTACGCCGTCTCCGTCACTCCCGCGATCGCGGCATTGATCGACCCATCCGATGCGGCCGATCCGATCGCGCGCCAGTTCATCCCCGATGCGGCGGAACTGCTGACCTTGCCGCAGGAAATGGCGGACCCGATCGGGGACGAGGCGCATTCGCCGGTCGAGGGGGTGGTCCATCGCTATCCCGACCGCGCCCTGCTGAAGCTCGTCCATGCCTGCCCGGTCTATTGCCGCTTCTGCTTCCGGCGCGAGATGGTCGGACCGGGCGGCGCCTCGCTTGCTGGCGAAAAGCTCGACGCGGCGCTTGCCTATCTCGCCTCCCGGCCGGAGATCTGGGAGGTCATCATGACGGGTGGCGATCCGTTCATCCTTTCCGGGCGCCGTGTGCGCGATGTCGCGAAGCGGCTGGCGGCGATCCCGCATATCAAGGTGACGCGCTGGCACACGCGAGTGCCAGTGGTCGATCCCGAGCGGGTCACGGCCGATTACGCTCGCGCCCTGCGCGTGCCCGGCAAGGCGAGCTACATCGCCATTCACGCCAACCATCCGCGCGAGTTCACGCCGGCGGCCCGTGCCGCGATTGCGCGCCTTGCCGATGCCGGCCATGTCCTGCTCAGCCAGAGCGTGCTGCTCAAGGGCGTCAATGCCGATGTCGAGACCCTATCGGCGCTCATGCGTGCCTTCGTCGAGAACCGGGTGAAGCCCTATTACCTGCACCATCCGGATCTCGCACCGGGCACCTCGCATTTCCGGCTGTCGCTGGCGGAGGGGCAAGCCCTCGTCAAAAGCCTGCGAGGCCATCTTTCGGGCCTGTGCCAGCCGACCTATATCCTCGACATCCCCGGAGGGGCCGGCAAGATACCCGTCGGTCCGTCCTTCCTTTCAGGCTGCGAGACGCCGGGCGCCGAGGCGCGGGCTGAAGACCGTTTCGGTACGCAGCATTCCTACCCGCCAGTTTGAGTACCAGCGCGGCGCATCGCCAAGGAGCGGTCATGCAAGAGAAAATGCCCATCGCCATCGTGTCGGATGTGGTCTGTCCTTGGTGCTTCATCGGCAAGGCGCGGCTCGAGACGGCGCTGGCGAATCACGGTCTGACCAACCGCGTCGCCATCACCTGGCTGCCCTATGAGCTCAACCCAGACATGCCTGCGGACGGTGCGGACCGGACGAGCTATCTCGATGCCAAGTTCGGGTCCGGCAAGCGCAAGGAAATCGAGATCAGGCTCTCGGAAGCGGCGCTCGAAAGCGGTGTGACCTTCAACTGGTCGAAGGTTACACGCACGCCCAATACCCGCATGGCCCATATGCTGATCGCGGCCGCTTCCACCGTGCAGCGCGGCACCGAGATGAAGGCGGCGCTGTTCAAGGCCTATTTCCAGGACGGGCGTGATATCGGCGATCTCGAGACGCTGGTGGCGATCGCGACCGAACTCGGTTTCGAGGAAAATGCGGCCCGCGACGAACTCACCAATGATGAATTGCGTGAGACGATCATCGGCCTCGAGGCTCACGCCCAGAAGGTCGGGGTTACCGGCGTGCCCTTCTTCATCGTCGAAGGCAAGCTCGCGGTTTCGGGCGCGCAGACGCCGGATGTCTGGACCAAGGTTTTCGCCCAGCTCGCGCGCGAGACGGCGTGAGCGAGACGAACTCCGGATTTCGTTTGCCTCCGCGCTGGTCTAGAAGGGGCCGGCGGGGGGCAGAGTTGAGATGAGACCGGACGCGACGACACGAGCCGTTACGACTGCGGACGGCCGATTGACGATCGAGGGCGAGCGCAATGCGTTCGTACAGAGTCCGGCCCGGCACCTCCTGCTTGAAACTGGGCCGCTCGATGTGGTCTCAGGTTATTCCAGCCAGAACGGTTCCCTCGGTTCCGTTGCCAGCCTTCGCGGCTTTGGCTCTCTCGGGCGCGATTGGCTCGCGCGTGCCGGCTTTGCGGACCGTGCTCAGCATGTCGCGCTGAGCATCCGCGCTCTTCCCGAAACCGGCGAAGGCAAGATGCTGCTCAGGCTGGGGTTTGACGACGAAGCGGATGCTCCCCATGCCGGTGCTTTTTCGGCCGATCTTTTCGTCTCCGCACCGGTCTATGCCGAATTGAAGCGCGATCTGCAGGCGGGACTGGTCGATGCCATCTCGATCTCGGCGGCGACCAATCTCTGGATCAGCGATGCCGATTGCGATCCGCCGGCCGGCAGCCCCCTGACCTGGTATCTCGGCATCGAGGCCGACGGTCGCACGAGCGGGAGTGCCAAGGGACTGGTACAGAGCCTGAGCTGGTCTCAGCGGGGGCGCAGGCAGGAAGAGCCGCATCCGGTGCCGGCAGCCCATCCCACTGAGGCTCCGGATGCAGACCCGGAGGACGGCATCGAGTTCCGCAAGCTGCGCCAGCTGACCGTGCTCAATCGCTGGATGATGAATCTGCTGATTGCGCTGATCGCCATCATGTTCGTGCTGGCGCTGAAGTGATGTTCATGTGCGAAGGTCCGATGTGATGGGTGTCGTCCGCTATCTCAGCCATCCCCAGGTCAAGATTGATCCAGCCGTGCCCGTGCCCGATTGGGGGCTGTCGGACATTGGGCGGGAACGGGCCTTGGCGCTCGGGGTTGCGCCGGGGCTCGCCAGAACCCGACTCATTGTCTCGTCGGCCGAGCGCAAGGCGATCGAGACGGCGGAATGCGTCGCGAAGCAACTCGGCCTCTCCGTCGAGATCCGTGAGGCCATGCACGAGAACGATCGCTCGGCGACAGGCTTCCTGCCGCCGCCGGAGTTCGAGAAGGTGGCGGACGAATTCTTCGCCAATCCGGAGCTGAGCGTTCGCGGTTGGGAACGGGCGGTCGATGCGCAGTCGCGGATCATTCGCGAAACTGAGGCCGTGCTAAGCGCGGCGGGAGATGGCGACATTCTGCTCGTCGGCCATGGCGGGGTCGGCACCTTGCTGCTCTGCGCTGTGTCGGGCGCGCCCATCACACGCCTGCGCGATCAGCCCGCAGGCGGTGGCAATCTCTTCGCATTCGACGTAACGACGCGAATCGTGCAGCACGGCTGGCAATCGATTGAGGAGTTCGCAGCGTCATGACCGCCAAGATCAACGATCTTCGTGACCGCATGATCGTGGCGCTCGACGTGCCGACGATCTGGGACGCCTACCGCATCGTGTCCGAACTGGGCGATGGGGCGACCTTCTACAAGATCGGCTACCGCCTCGCCTTTGCCGGCGGGCTCGACCTCTCGCGTCAGCTGATTTCGGAGGGCAAGAAGGTCTTTCTCGACCTCAAGCTGCACGACATCGGCAACACCGTCACCGAGGGCGTCGATTCCCTGACCAAGCTCGGCGTCACCTTCCTCACCGTGCATGCCTATCCACAGACCATGCGCGGCGCGGTCGAGGGCCGGGCCGACTCCGATCTGAAGCTGCTCGCCGTCACCGCGCTTACCTCCTACGATGATGGCGATCTGCGCGATGCCGGCTACGGTCTCGCCGTGCGCGATCTCGTGCGCCTGCGTGCCCAGCAGGCCCGCAGCGCGGGCATCGACGGCATCGTCTGCTCCGCCGCCGAGACCGAAATCGTCCGCGACATCATTGGCCCGGACATGGTCATCGTGACGCCTGGCATTCGCCCCGCGGGAAGCGCCGCTGGCGACCAGAAGCGGACCCTGACGCCCGGCGAGGCGATCCGCGTCGGCGCCGACCATCTCGTCATCGGCCGCCCCATTATCCGCGCAGCTGATCCGCGTGCGGCGGCTGCCGCGATCATGGACGAGATCGCCGCGGCTTCGTAGTCTGGCCGGAACAGGTTTCACCCCAAGAACGGAAGCTGGAAATGCCCAAGGGATATGTCATCGGTCGCGCCAAGGTCTCCAACGCGACGCTCTGGGCGGTCTATGCCGCCAAGGCCTCCGAGGTGATCAAGCAGTATGGCGGCACGCCGATCGTGCGCGGCGGCCAGATGACTGTGGCCGAAGGCGAGGGCCGGGCCCGCAACGTCATCATCGAGTTCAAGGATTTCGAGATGGCCAAGGCCTATGCGAATTCGCCGGAATATGCCGCTGCCCGCAAGGAGCGTGAAGGCGCCGGCGAGATCGATCTCGTTGTCGTGGAAGGGCTCTAAAGTCATGGCGAAGGGATACTGGGTTGCCCGAGTCGATGTCGAAGATCAGGAGGCATACGCCAGGTATCGCACCCTGAATGCCATCGCCTTCGCCAAATTCGGCGCGAAGTTCCTGGTGCGTGGCGGCGAGTACAAGCTCGCACGCGGCGAGGGGCGCAAGCACAACGTCGTCATCGAGTTCAAGGACGAGGCAACGGCGCGCGCCTGCTACGAGTCGCCTGAATACCAGGAAGCCACCAGGCATCTGGCGCAGGCCGGGAAGTCCGATCTTGTCATCATCGGTGGCTATGACGGGCCTCAGCCCGGCGCGTGATGCCTCCGCACCAGCGATAGCGCCCCCGCGATCGCGTCGCCTCTGACGGCAGAGAGCCTGCGCCTGACATCGGGCGCAAGCCAGGCCTCCATCGCGGAGGACAGGCCGCCGATCAGCGCCACGCGTGGCACCTCGCGTTCGAACAGAGTGCGCACCATGGCGTCGATCAGGGCCGCACCATTCTGCATGATGGCGCGGGCATGCGAGTCGCCGAGATCGGCATGGCGCAGCACGAGAGGCGCGAGCGTCGCGTAGTCCGTGGCGTGCGCCTTGTCCATCCAGGCGATGACCTCGAACGGGTCCCCCTGAAACCTGGCCAGGACGTCCTTCGTGAAGCGCGTTTGCGGCTCCCGGCCGTCATGGGCGCGCAGCGAGACGCGAATGGCGGCAAGGCCGAGATCGGCGCCGCTGCCCTCATCGCCAACCGGGAAGCCGTAGCCGCCAATGCGGATCTCGCGTCCGTCGACGCGAGCAAGGCCGATCGAGCCGGTGCCAATGATGACGATGCCGCCGTCCTCACCGGCATGGGCGCCCAGGCAGGCGCCGAGCCCGTCACTCTCGAAGACCGTCACGGCGAAGGGGCTTGCCCAGCCTGCAAGTTCCTCCTGCATGCCCTTGCGGCCGATGCCGGCGAGGCAGATTCCGGCCTGGACCCGATTGAACTGATCCTCGCCGAGGCCCGCCTCGGTCATCGCGCCCCGCGCTGCCTGCATCACCGCGGCCAGCGCGGTCTCCAGGCCGAGACGGAGCGAGGCCGGCCCCGCGATGCCCGAGCCGAGCACCTCGCCCCGGGCGGTCTCCAGCCGGCAGCGGCAGCCGGTGCCGCCGCCATCGACACCGAGATACAGATCGGCCGCGGCGCTCATGCGCCGACCCGTTCGATATCGGCGCCGCAGCGCCTGAGCTTGCGGTCGAGCGCCTCATAGCCGCGGTCGAGATGATAAATGCGGCTGACCACGGTCTCGCCCTGCGCAACCAGTCCGGCGAGCACGAGGCTGACCGAGGCGCGCAAGTCGGTCGCCATGACCGGTGCCGCCTTGAGCGTTTCGACGCCGCGCACCATGGCACTGGTCCCCTTCAGCGTGATGTCGGCGCCGAGCCGGACCAACTCCGGAATATGCATGAAGCGGTTCTCGAACACGGTCTCGCGGATCAGCGAGGTGCCGTCCGCCACGCTCATCAGCGCCATGAACTGCGCCTGCAGATCAGTCGAGAATCCGGGATAGGCCTGGGTCATGATGTCGATGCCGGTGAGCCGGCCTGGCCGCGACACCATCAGCCCGCGATCGGTCGGCCAGAGTCTGACGCCGGCGGCTTCGAGCGCTTCGCCGACAGCCGCGAGATGTTCGAGCCGCGCACCGACCAGTTCGAGTTCTCCGCCGGTGATCGCGGCCGCAACCGCGTAGGTGCCCGCCTCGATGCGATCGGCAACGATCTCATAGGTCGCCGGCCTGAAGCTCTGGGCACCCTGGACCTGCAGGCGATGGCTGCCGATGCCCTCGATCCTCACGCCCATCGCGACGAGGCAGCGGGCGAGGTCGAGGACCTCCGGTTCCTTCGCCGCGTTGACGATCTCGGTTTCGCCGCTGGCAAGGCTCGCCGCCAGCAAGGCGGTTTCGGTGGCTCCGACCGAGGAGAAGGGAAAGACGATACGCGCGCCGCGGAGGCCAGCGGGAGCACTGGCCTCGATATAGCCGCCAGCGACGCTGATCTCGGCGCCGAGGGCTTCGAGCGCTTTCAGGTGAAGGTCGACCGGGCGTGCACCGATCGCGCAACCGCCGGGCAGGGAGACGCGGGCATGCCCGAAGCGGGCGATGAGCGGCCCCAGCACCAGAATGGTCGCGCGCATCTTGCGGACGATGTCATAGCTCGCCTCCCGCGGCGCGGCTTCGCTGGCGTTGATCGTCAGCGCATCGGCCGCGCGGCCGGAGAATGTGACGCCATATGCTTCCAGCAGGGCCTGCATCGTCCTGATATCGACCACGTCCGGCAGGTTGCGCAGTGTCAGCGGCCTGTCGGAGAGGAGCGCGGCCGCGAAGGCAGGCAGGGCGGCGTTCTTGGCTCCGCGGATATCGACGGTTCCGGACAGCCGCTGGCCACCGCGGATCAGGAGCTTGTCCATCAGGCGCCCTCTTGCGTGAATTCGGGTGACTTCTCATAGCGCAGGAAGCGGTGCTCTGCGCCGGCGAAGTTGCGGCTATATTCTCTGGCGATGTGCCAGCCGGCCCGCTCATAGAAGCGTCGCGCGCCCGCATTGGCTGCAAACACCTCGAGCGAGCGGGCGCCATGCACCTCGGCATGGGCGAGCAGGGCTGCACCGTGGCGGTGGCCGGTCTCGGCTACGAAAAGCATGGCGATATGACCGTCGAGCAGCAGTAGAACGCCTTTGACGCCGCCATCGTCCAGCACTGTGAGATGTTCCAGGTCCCGCTCGAATCGGGTCTCGAAATGCGCCACATCATAAGCCGACGCCCCATCGCCGATGATGGGGCGGAAGTCGGTCTGATAGGCTTGCGCAGGAATGGCCGCGGCCGGAGCGATATCGGCCGGCTCTGCCTTGCGGATGATCACGACCGGCCCCGCAGGCGGGGATCGAGTTCGTCGCGGAGCGCGTCACCGAGCAGGTTGAAGCCGAGCGAGAGGAAGAGGATGCCGAGCCCGGCGAAGATCGCGTTCCAGGGCGAGAGCAGCACGAAATTGCGCCCTTCCGCCAGCATCAGCCCGAGCGAGGGGGTCGGCGGTTGGGTTCCGAGGCCGAGGAAGGAGAGTGAGGCCTCGACCAGGATCGCGGCCGAAAGCAGCAACGACGTCTGCACCAGGATCACCGAGGCCAGATTGGGCAGGATATGGCGCAGCATGATGCGCAGATCCGAGGCGCCGATCGCGCGGATGCCGGCGACGAAGTCGCTTTCGACCAGAACGAGCGCCGGACCACGGATCAGCCGGGCGAAGATCGGCACATAGACGACCGCGATCGCGATGGCGGCGCTTTCCGTTCGCGGCCCGAGCATGGCGATGATGCCGATGGCGAGCAGCATCACGGGAAAGGCGAAGAGGATGTCCATCAGCCGCATCACGATGCGCTCGCACCAGCCGCGATAGAAGGCGGCGAGCAGGCCGAGGCTACCCCCGACGAGCAGCGCGAGGCCGACAGCGATGCCGCAGGCGATCAGAGCCGTGCGATAGCCGTAGAGGATGCGCGCCAGGATATCGCGGCCGAGATGATCGGTGCCAAGCCAATGCCCGAGGCTCGGTCCCTTCAGGCGGGCGACGATGTCCTGTGCGAGCGGATCATAGGGCGCAACCAGCGGGGCGGCGAGTGCCAGCACGATCTGCAGCGTGACGACGATGCCTGCAGCAATGGCGATACGGCGGCTCTGGCTCATCACCCAGTCCTCAGCCTTGGGTCGATAAGGGCATAGGCGAGATCGACCAGGGCGTTCACCAGCACGAAGCCGACGGTGACGATGAGGATGGTGGCCTGGACCAGCGGATAGTTCCGCTCGGCGATGGCGCCGAGGATCAGCCGCCCGAGTCCTGGAATCGAGAAGACCTGCTCGACCACGATGGCACCGCCGAGCAGATAGCCCGTCATGATGCCCACGCTGGTGACGAATGGAATGAGCGCGTTGCGCAGGGCATGTCGGTAGAGCACGGCGCTTTCCGAAAGCCCCTTGGCACGGGCGGTGCGGATATAGTCCTGGCTGAGCGCGTCGAGCATCGCCGTGCGGACAAGGCGCGACAGGTTGGCAAGGATCGGCAAGGCGAGCGCGATTGCCGGCAGCAGCAGCCGCTGCAGGTTGCCCAGCGGGTCCTCGCTGAACGGCACATAGCCGAGTGAGGCGAAGTTCGGGGCCAGGCTTGCCACCGTGATCAGCATGACGATGCCGAGCCAGAAGGACGGGATCGTGAGCCCCGCGATCGCGCCGATGCGCAGGACGAGATCGGCCCGTCCGCCGCGCCAATGCGCCATCAGGCAACCGACGGGCACGGCGAGGCCGGCGCCGATGACGAGAGCCAGCACGGTGAGCTGGAGGGTCGGCCAGATCTGGGCCGTGATTTCCTGGAGCACCGGCCGGCCGGTCCAGATCGAGGTGCCGAAGTCACCGTGGAGCGCTCGCCCGAGCCAGCTCAGATATTGCTCGAGCAGCGGCCGGTCGAGCCCGAGTTCGCTGCGCATCGCCGCAACGCGTTCCGGCGTCACCTCGGTATTGGCGCCGAGCATGATCGCGACCGCATCGCCCGGGATCAGCCGGATCATCATGAAGACGATCACGGAGATCCCGAAGAGCACGATCGCGAGGTCGAGGCCGCGCTGGAGCAGATGGCGGAGCATGCCTCGACCGTGCCGGATCAGCGCAGGCTGGCGCGGCCGAGCGAGACCAGCGAGCGGTTGGCGTAGATGTCATAGCCCTGCAGGTTGCCGCGCACGGCGCTGAACAGGGTGGGATAGGCGATATGTGCCGCCGGGCCCGAACAACCGAGGATCTTTTGCGCGTCGCGATACGCCGCCTGCCGCGCTGGCTTGTCGAGCGTCGCGCGGCCCTTGTCGAGCAGTCCATCGAGTTCGGGGTTGCTGTATTTGAAGACGTTGGTCGATCCGCCCGTGCGGAACGCCCGGTAGAAATAATCGTCGGGCTCGATGCTGCCGGCATTGGTCGAGGCGAAGAGGTCGAAATTCGAGTTGCGCCAATCCTGCACGAACTGGCCCAGCTCGGGGTTCTTCAGCTCAACCTTGAAGCCGGCCTTGCCGAGCTGCTGCTGCACCACCTGGGCGATGTCGCGGATGTCCTGACGCGGCAGGATCGTCATGCTGACCGAGATCGGCGTGGCGACGCCGGCTTCCTTGAGCAGGGCCTGGGCCTTGGCCGGATCATGGGTGTAGCAGGGCAGGTCCCTCACATCGACGGCCCAGTCCTTCAGCACGGGCGGCAGCGGGGCGGCCGGTGTGCCGCTGCCGAACAGCGCAGCGTCGATGATCTCCTTGCGGTTCAGGGCGTAGTTCAACGCCTCGCGCACCTTCGGATTGTCGAAGGGCGGCTTGGAGACATTCATGCCGATCAGCGTGTAGGCGAGTTCCATCGTCTCGCGGATCGCCACATTGGGCTTGCCCTTGAGCTGGAGGGCGGTGGCCGCATCGATATGCGGCAGCAGCGCGAACTGGCCGTTGCCGATTCCGACCTGGCGCGTGGCCGCCTCAGGAACGAAGTTGAACTTGACGCCTGCAAGCTTGACGTCTGCCGCATTCCAGTAGCCGGCATGCTTGGCGAGGCGGATGAAGCCGTTCGGCTGCCATTCCTCGAACCTGAACGGGCCGGTGCCCATCGGCGCGCGCTGCAGCGCGTCCTTGTTGCCCTCGAGCCCGCGTGGAACGATCGCGATGCCGGTCAATGACGCGAGCAGCGGGGCCGACGGCTCCTTGAGCTTGAGCTCGAGCGTGGTCGCGTCGACTGCGGTTGCGCTTTCCAGCGCTCCGAGGCGGCTGGCGAGCGGCGAGCCGACATCCTTGGAGAGCACCCGCCGCAGCGATGAGGCGGCGTCTTCCGCTTCCATCGGCTTGCCGTCATGGAAGGTCACGCCGGGGCGAAGCTTGAAGGTCACGGTCCTGCCGTCGGCGGAGGCGGTCCAGGACTGGGCCAGGCCGGGAATGATATTGAGGTCCTTGTCGAGCGCGGTCAGACCTTCATAGATCGGGCCGAGCACGAGCTGCGAAGAGGCGAAGGCCGTGACGATATGGGGGTCGAGCCCTGCGGGCGAAGCCTCGACGGCGATGTCGAGCACCTGGGCGGACGCTGCTCCGGCGATCAGCGTGAAGGTCGCGGCAGTGATGCTGCTGCACAATGCGCGGCGTAGTCCCGAACCCTGCTTCATGGCGCGATACATGGCCCACCCCTCCTGGCAGACGGCGCCTTTTTGGGCGCTCGTGCGATCAGTTTCGCATATGGACCACTTAGGGACCAATCTGGACAACGCTTAGCCGATCGCCTAGAGCCAGTGCAAGCCTTGAAGCTTGCCATGGGCATTAGGGAACGGAAGATGCGCGATCTGGCGAAGCAGACACTGACCGCGATCGGCGTGATCAGTGGCACGTCGATGGACGCGATCGACGTCTCGATCGTCGAGAGCGATGGCCGCGAGACGCTCCGCTTCGGAGCCGGCGCGTCCTACCCCTATCCGGCGGAGACGCGGCGTGAACTTCAGGCTCTGATTGCCGAGGCCGAACGCGCGGTTAAAGAGCCGCTGCGCGAGCTCGAGGCGGCGGTGACAGCAGCGCATCTCGATGCGGTCAGGCGCTTCATGACCGAACAGGCGCTTGATCCGCAGAGCATCGATCTCGTCGGGTTGCATGGCCAGACGGTCTATCACCGGCCGGAAATCCGCTTCACCCGCCAGCTCATCGACGGGCCGGCCGTCGCAACAGCTCTCGGCATCCCGACCGTCGACCGCTTCCGCTACGCTGATGTTGCGGCGGGCGGCGAGGGGGCTCCCTTCGCGCCGCTCTATCATCGTGCGCTGGCGCTGGCGCAGGGGCTGGGGCAGCCCGTGATGGTGCTGAACCTCGGTGGCGTCGGCAATGTCACCTATATCGACGGCGACGACGTGATCGCTTTCGATACCGGTCCTGCCAGCGCGATCCTTGACGACTTCGTCTTGCGGCGGTTGGGCCGCGCATACGATGCCGGAGGGGCGCTGGCGGCGAGCGGGCAGGTGCGCGAGGATCTCGTGGCGGACTTCATGACGAATCCGTTCTTCGAACGCCCGGCGCCGAAATCTCTGGATCGCAATGATTTTCATCGCCGTGCCAAGGTCGTGGAAGCGCTCTCGGACGCCGATGGCGCCGCGACGCTCGCCGCCTTCACGGTGGAAAGCGTGGTCTCCGCTCTGCGCCATGTGCCGAAGGCACCGAAGCGCTGGCTGGTCACGGGCGGCGGCCGCCTGAACAGCCATTTCATGGCGAGGCTGCACGAGCGTCTCGGCGTGCCAGTCGAGCCCGTCGAGGCCGCTGGCTGGGCCGGCGACGTCATCGAGGCGCAGACCTTCGGTTACCTCGCGATCCGCTCGGTCAAGGGTCTGCCGCTCAGCCTGCCCGGCACGACCGGCGTGCCCGAGCCGCTGACTGGCGGGCGGCTGAACCTGCCGAGCTAGTCTTCGAGCAAACGGCGCGAGTCGGGCGGCGAGCCAGTGCGCAAGCCCCCCGCAATCAGGCCTTCCGCAGAACGGCAGGGTGTGTCGTCTCCACCGTCGGAGAGGCGGCGATTGATCCGCGTCGCCCCAGATGAAACGGCCCGTTGCGGCGCGATCGGCTGGCTTGCCTCGCCTTCGTGACGTGGGAACCAGGCCGGCATGACCGGTTCGCCAACGGAGAGAGACGAGGGGCGCTGGTGTGGCTGCCGGCCGAAACATCTCTTCCCCTTCGGTTCCTCGCTTGCTACTGGGCTAAAGTGGACTTAATTTGGTCTGGTCACGAGGGGCTATCCATGGCGACTGAAGACGTCAGCGCGCGCTTTCGAGAACTTGATGCCTGGGGCGACCTCGACATCCTCAAGGCGCTTTACGAAGGCCAGCTTGCGGCTGTCGCCACCATCGCCTCGTCCTTGCCGGCGATCGCGGAAGCCGTTGCCGCGGCTGTACCGCGCCTCGAGGCCGGCGGCCGTCTGATCTATGCGGGCGCCGGCACCTCGGGCCGCATCGGCGTGCAGGACGGCGCCGAGCTGACCCCAACCTTCGACTGGCCGGAAGAGCGGTTGGGCTTTGCCATCGCTGGTGGCGATGAGGCGATCCTCCACGCCGTCGAGAATGCCGAGGATTCTGTCGATGACGGCGCCGGCGCGATGCGCCGCACCGATGTCGGGCCGAACGACGTCGTGATCGGTCTCGCTGCCAGCGGTCGTACGCCTTACACGCTCGCCGCCATCGGAGAGGCCAAGGCCCGTGGCGCGCTGACCATCGGCGTCGCCAACAACCGCGGCTCGGCGCTGCTGCGCACCGCGGATCTCGGTATCCTGACGGAAACCGGGGAAGAGGTCGTCGCCGGCTCGACCCGGATGAAGGCAGGCACCGCCCAGAAGATCGTGCTCAACCTGTTCTCGACGCTGCTGATGATTCGCCTCGGCCGGGTCTATCGCGGCTTGATGGTTCATATGCGCGCGACCAATGCCAAGCTCAGGCTGCGGGCCGCGCAAATGGTCGAGATGATCACCGGGTGCGGCATGGAAGCCGCCGCCCGGCACCTCGACCGCGCCGGCGGCGATGTGAAGCGCGCGGTGCTGCTTGCAAGCGGCGCCGAGGCTGCCTTGGCCGAGACCTTGCTCGCGCGCCATCACGGCAACCTGCGCCTGGCCCTGTTCGATCTCGGTGTCGGGACGAACGACCCGATCAAGGCGCCTCCCAGGGCGGCCCCGTGAGCGAAACCTCACCCGGGCGCGGTCCGCGACGTCCGCGCGAGGGCGCGTCCGACGCCGCCCCCGAGGCGATGCCGGCCAAGCAGCAGGCAATCCTTCAGGCGCTCGCCGGAGACGACCCGACGCCACGCTATCTCAGGCTCGCAGGCGCGCTGTCCCGGCTGATCGAGACCGAGGTCTTCCTTCCGGGCGACGCCGTTCCCTCCGAGCGCGATCTCGCCCAGCTGACCGGCTACGCCCGGGTCACCGTGCGCAATGCCATCGACGAGCTCATTCGCAGCGGCGCGTTGTCGCGACGGCACGGCTCGGGCACCTTTGTCGCGTCGCGCATGGAACAGCCGCTCTCGGTCCTGGCAAGTTTCTCGACCGATATCGAGAACCGCGGCGGCCGGCCGGGTTCGATCTGGCTGTCGAAGGAACTGGCGCGGCCGAAGCCGCAGGAATCGATGGCGCTGGGCCTCGGGCCGAGCGACGTGGTCGTCCGCTTGATCCGGGTCAGAACGGCGGATGGCGAGCCGCTGGCGATTGAATGCGCCGTCGTGCCAGCCACCATCCTGCCGTCGCCGGATCTGATCGAGACCTCGCTCTATGCCGCGCTCGCTCAGAGGGGCGCAGCGCCGGCCCATGGCGTGCAGCGCATCCATGCCGGCCTCGCGACGGCCGATGAGGCGAAGCATCTCGGCATTCCGGCAGGCAGCGCGCTGCTCAGGATCGAGCGCCGTGCGTTTCTCGGCAATGGCAAGCCGGTCGAGTTCACGCTCTCCGCCTATCGCGGCGATCGCTATGATTTTGTCGCGACCTTGAAGGGCGAAGCGATGGGGCCGCAATCGTGACATTACAGGATCAGAAGGCCTCCCGCATGTCGGGCGAGATCGCTGAGATCCCCCAGGCGGCGGCGCGGCTGCTGCAGGAGGGCACAGGCGAGATTGCGCGTGTCGTCGAGGCGTTGCAGATGCCGCGCGTCAGTCATGTCGTCGTCAGCGGCCGTGGCAGTTCCGGCCATGCAGGCACGCATCTGCGCTATCTGATCGAGACCCGCCTGGGCTTGAGCTCTGCCGCGGCCGCCCCGTCGGTGGTGACGCGCTATGGCGCGAGTCCGCGTCTCAAGGAGGCGCTGTATATCCTGATCTCGCAGTCCGGCCGCAGTCCCGATCTCGTGGCGGCGGCCGAGCAGGCGACAGCTGCCGGGGCGCAAACGGTCGCCATCGTCAATGACCCGAATTCCCCTGCCGCTCGTGCCTGCCGCCATGTCATCCCGATCACGGCAGGTCCCGAACTCGCAGTGGCCGCAACCAAGACGGTTGTGAACACGATGCTGGCCGGCATGCTGCTGGTCGCGCGGCTGAGCGGGGACGCAGCGCTCGTGTCGTCAGCGCAGGCGGCTCCCGAACGTCTTGCCCAGGCGCTCGCGCTTGACTGGTCTGCCTGGGCGCGCCGGCTCTCCGACGCACCGGCGGGTTTCGTCATCGGGCGCGGTTTGACGCTGGGCCCGGCGCGCGAGGCCGCGCTCAAGGCAGCCGAAGTCCTGGGCGTGCCCGTGCTGGCGTTCAGTTCCGCAGAGGTCCTGCACGGTCCCAAGGCTGCGATCCGGAGCGAGCATCCGATCCTCGGCCTCAATGCCGGCGGCGAGGTTTCGGACAGCATCGAGGAGGCGCTGGCGACGCTCGCTCGCGAAGGTGCGTCGATCTTCTCGGGGAGCGGGCCGCGGCCGACTCTTCCGGGACTGGCAGCGGGCGACCCAGTGCTCGACGCGATCGCGCTGCTGGTTCCGGTCTATCGCGCGCTTGAAGCCGAGGCGGTGCGCCTTGGCCGCGATGTCGACCGCCCGCCGGGGCTGGTCAAGGTCACGGAGACATTGTGATGGCACCGCGGCGGCAGGGCTGGCGCGCGCCGCGCCTGTTCGATGGCGAGCAGATCTGGCTGGATCGCCTCGTCATCGCCGAAGACGGGATCGTCACTGAGATGCTGCCGTCGAGCGCGCAGCCGCACTGTGTTATCGACGAACTGCCGGACGACGCCGTGCTCGCGCCGGGCTTCATCGATGTTCAGGTCAATGGCGGCGGCGGCGTCATGCTGAACGATACGTTGAGCGCCGACGGCATGGCTGCGATCAGCGCCGCCCATGCCCGCTTCGGCACGCGCTTCCTGCTACCAACCCTCATCAGCGCCAGCAGAGCAGATATTGCAAAGGCCATCGACGCCGCACGCGAAGCGATCGAGCGAGCTGTGCCGGGCGTTCTCGGCCTGCACATCGAAGGCCCCTTCATCAACCCCGAGCGCCATGGTGCGCATCTGGTCGCCAATCTGCTGAGGCCGGAGCCGGAGGATGTCGACCTGCTGGCGTCTCTTGGCTCCTCTGGCGTGACACTGGTGACGCTTGCGCCCGAATGCGTGCCTTCCGGCTTCATCCGTGCCCTGGTCGCGCGTGGCGTCAAGGTCTGCGCCGGCCATTCCAACGCGAGCGCGGCGCAGGTGGCGGCGGCCCATGCCGAGGGCCTGAGCGGTGTCACGCATTTGTTCAACGCCATGTCGCAGCTCGGCTCGCGCGAGCCGGGCGTGGTCGGTTCGGCGATGGCGGGCATGGGGCTCACCGCCGGCATCATCGCGGACGGGCATCATGTCGCCTGGCCGTCCTTCCAGGCGGCGTTCCGCGCGATCGGCCCGGAAAGGATGATGCTGGTCACCGACGCGATGGCGACGATCGGCGCGGACCGGGATGCCTTCGAACTCTTCGGCGAGACGATCCATGTCAGCGGTGGCCGCCTCGTCAATGCCGAGGGCCGGCTCGCAGGCGCTCATCTCGACATGAATGCCGCGATTCTCAACGCATATCGGCACGGCGGCGCGACGCTTGAGCAGGCCCTGGCGATGGCGAGCGCAACGCCGGCGGCTTTTCTCGGCCTTTCCACCCGCCATGGCCGGATCGCGCCGGGGCGGCGGGCGGAATTCTCCGTGCTGCGCACCGGCGGCTAGATCCTCGAGGCGCGATCGGCTCAGACCAGCCGGTTCCTGAACATCCAGGCGGCGAAGGGCAAGGTCGCGGCGGCAATGGCGACGAGCGCCAGCATCTCCGGCAAGAGCTGCCTGATTCCGGCACCCTCCAGATAGATCTGATGCGTGATGCTGATGGCGTAGCGCAGCGGGTTGATCAGGGTGAAGTACTGCAGGATCTCGGGCATGTTGCCGATCGGCGCGGTCAGGCCCGAAAGCAGCATGAAAGGCATCAGCAGCACGAAGGAGCCGATCATTGCCTGCTGCATGTTGCCCGCGATGGATGAGATGAAGAGGCCGATCCCGACCGATGCCGCGAGGAACAGGAAGAGGCCGAGATAGAGCATCGCAAAACTGCCGGAAAACGGGATCTGGAACCAGAGCTGCGCCACCAGCAGGATCAGCGTCGACTGGGTCAGTCCGATCATCATGGCGGGGACCGCCTTGCCCACCATGATTTCCGAGGGACGGAACGGGGTCACCAGCAACTGATCGAACGTGCCTTCCTCGCGCTCGCGCGCCACCGACATCGCAGTCAGCATCATTGTCATCATCATGGTGATGGTGCCGATCAGGGCCGGAACCATGTACCAGCGCGTTTCGAGGGTGGGGTTGTACCAGGCCCGCGTGGTCATTCGCACGGGCGGGCCAGGCCGGCCGCGCGAAATCTGCCACTCGGCCGCGAAACCGGTCACGATCTGGCCGACATAGCTTTGCGCGGTGCCTGCGGTATTGGAGTTGCGCCCGTCGGCGATGACTTGCACGGCGGGCGCGGTCCCGGCCTGCAGACCGCGCTCGAAATCGTAGGGAATTGTGATCACCAGCAAGGCGCGCTGGTCGTTGATCATATCGGCGATCTGTTGCTCGACGTCGAGCGTGGCAACGCGTGTGAATGTGCCGGAGCCGTCCAGGCGCGCGATCAGCGCCCGTGAGACCGCGCTGCGGTCGTGGTCGAGCAACGCATAGGACACGTTGTTGAGGTCATAGGTCGCGGCATAGCCGAAGATCAGGCACTGCAGAACCGGCGGGGCGATCAGGGAGACGCGGCTCTTCGGATCCTTCAGGATCGCGAGGAGTTCCTTGCGGATCAGGGCTAGGATGCGCTGCAGAATGTCGAGCATGGCCACCTCACCCGATGGTCTTGCGCGTCGCGCGGATCGCAAGCGCGATCAGCGCCACGGCCATGACGGCCAGCACTGCCGCATTCGGCAGGATCACCGGCCAGATATCTCCGGCGAGGAACAGGGTCTGCAGCACGCTCACGAAGTAACGCGCCGGGAAGATATGCGTGATCACCTGGATCGCTGCCGGCATGCTGCGGATGTCGAACATGAAGCCGGACAGCATCATCGCCGGGAGAAAGGTGGCGATGATCGTGATCTGGCTCGCGACGAACTGGCTCCTGGTCAGTGACGAGATCAGCAGGCCGATGCCGAGCGCGACAATCAGATAGAGCATCGACACGGCAACCAGCAGCCCGAGCGAGCCCCTGATCGGCACGCCGAAGAGCAGCTTGGCGCCGAGGATCGACAGGGTGAGCCCGATCATGCCGAGGATGAAATAGGGCACTGTCTTGCCGAGCAGGATCTCGCCGGGGCGCACAGGCGTGACGAACAGCGCCTCGAACGTTCCGCGCTCCCATTCCCGCGCGACGACAAGCGCGGTCAGCAATGCGCCGATCAGCGTCATCACGAGCACGATCAGGCCGGGAACCAGGAAGTAGCTGCTGTTATTGGCATCGTTGAACCAAAGCCGGCTCTCGATCGAGACGGACGGACTGGCGATGATGCGACCCATTGCGACCTCGCGCGCCATCCAGGTCGCAACCGCACCCTGAGCGTAGCCGAGCGAGATGCGGGCGGTATTGGCGTCGGTGCCATGGACCAGCACCTGGATCTCGGCCGTGCCCTGCTCCATCCGGCGCGCGAAATCGGGCGGGATGCGGACGATGGCGTTGACGTGCCTGTCGAGCATCATCCGCTCGGCTTCGGCCATGGTCTTGACCTGCATCGCGTTGAAATAGTCGGAGAGTTCGAAGCTCGACGCCGCGCCGCGCGCCTCGGCCGAGATGTCCTCCATCACGATCGCGACCGGAACGTTCTTGACGTCGAAGGAGAGCCCGTAGCCGAAGAGCACGAGCAGCAGCATCGGCATGACGATGCCGATCGCGACGCTGCTCGGGTCGCGCATGACCTGCCAACCTTCCTTCCGGATCAGCGCCATGATGCGGCGCAGCCTTGCCGTCCCACCGGTCTGTGAGGTCACGGCGGTCATGCTGCCGGCCTCCGCTCGGCAGGCGCGTCACGCGAGGCCTCGACGATAGCGATGAAGGCGTCCTCCATCGTTGGCTGGCGTCCGTCCTGGGCTGTTGCATGGGCCCTGATCTCGGCCGGTGTGCCCTCCGCCAGGTTTCGTCCGGCATCGAGGATGATGATCCGGTCGCAATACTCTGCTTCCTCCATGAAATGCGTGGTCACGATCACGGTGACGCCCTGCTCGGAGAGCGCCGTGATCCGGCCCCAGAATTCGCGTCGCGCGATCGGGTCGGCGCCACTCGTCGCCTCATCGAGGAAGAGGATGTCCGGCTCGTGCAGCAGGGCTGTCCCCATCGCGAGGCGCTGCTTGAAGCCGCCGGGCAATTGCCCGCTCGGCAGCCGGGAGAAGGTGTCGAGCTCGAACTGCTGCTTCGCCCAGGCGATCCGGTCCGCCTTGCGCCGGCCACGCAGCCCATAGGCGCTGGCGAAGAAGTCGAGATTCTCGTCGACGCTCAACTGGCCGTAGAGCGAGAATTTCTGGGCGACATAGCCAAGCCTGCGCCGCGCCTCGGCGCGCGATGTCCGCAGATCCGCGCCGGCGACACGCAGCGTGCCATGTGAGGCCGGCAGCAGCCCGCAGAGCATCCGGAACGTGGTGCTCTTGCCGGCGCCGTTGGGGCCGAGAAGCCCGTAGATTTCGCCGCTCCGGACCTGGAAGCTGACATGATCGACAGCGGTGAAATCGCCGAAGGTGCGAACGAGGTCGTGGACCTCGACCGCAATTGCGTCGGAGCCCGGGGAGGTGGGCTGGTCGAGCGTCACGGCACTGGTCCGTGTGCGCTCGGCGACGGCGGCGAACAGCACCATGAAACCGTCCTCGAAACGCGGCGGTGCGAGGCGATGCTGAAGCGTGCCGCCGCCGAGGGGGAGGGCGCCGGTTTCGCTCGCTGCGGCAAGCACGACGCGTACCTGCCCGGCTTCGGGCACGGCATCGATGACGCCATCCCGCTGAAACAATCGTGCCTGCAGAGAACGCGCCGGCATTCCCTCGGGCGTCTCGATGATGAAGGTGCGCCCCTGAGCTTTGGCCGTGATCTCGCTCGGCGTGCCTTGCGCCAGAACCTTGCCGGCATGCATGACGACTGCATGGTCGCAGAGTTCGGCTTCGTCGAGATAGGAGGTGCTGACGATCACGGTGAGCCCGTCCTCGCGCACCAGCTTGAGCACGATTGCCCAGAGTTCACGTCGCGACAGCGGGTCGACGCCGACCGTCGGCTCGTCCAGCAGCAGCAGTTCGGGAGCACGGACGAGGGTGCAGGCGAGCCCCAATTTCTGCTTCATTCCGCCGGACAGCTTCCCGGCCAGTCGCTCGCGGAAGGGCCGGAGCTGGGTCATCTCGAAGAGGCGAGGATAGATTTGCTCGCGCTGGCCCGCGCCGACGCCGTGAAGATCGGCATAGAGATCGAGGTTCTCCTGGACGCTCAGATCCTCATAGAGCCCGAACTTCTGCGGCATGTAGCCGATGCGGTCCTGGACGGCCTGGGGGGCGTCCGCGACGGCAATGCCGAGGACGTGAAGCATGCCTTCATCAGGTTTCATCAACCCGGCGATCAGCCGCAGTAATGTCGTCTTTCCCGCACCGTCGGGGCCGACGAGGGCGGTCAGCGTGCCGCCCCTGGCCTCGAAGGAGACATCGTCGAGTGCCTTGACGGTTTCACCGGTGGCACGGCGGAACGTCTTGTGGAGGGTCCGCGCCGTGACGGGTGAAGGGGGCGCGGCGGGGGTCATGGCTCGGCCTTCCCGCTCGCGGGCACGGCAGCACGGTCTGCGATAGCAGCCTCGGCTCCCGGCAGGAGCCTGACCGTGGCCGGCATGCCGAGGCGCAGCCTGTCCTGCGGGTCCTCGACGAAGACACGCATCTCGTAGACGAGGCTCGTACGCAGATCCTCGGTCTGCACGGTCTTCGGCGTGAATTCGGCGACGGGCGAGATGAAACCGATCCAGCCTTCGAGCGGCTGGTTCGGAAAGCTGTCCGTGGTGACCTGCATCCGCATGCCGGAGCGGACCTGTCCGAGCTTCGGTTCAGCCACATAGGTCCGCACCCATTTCGTGCCGGTCATCGCAAGCGAAAGCACAGGCCGGCTGGGCGAGGCCATCTCGCCGGGTTCCATCAGCCGCGAGCGAATAACGGCATCGAAGGGCGCAATCAGCTCCGCGTCGACCAATTGGCGCCGGACGAGCGCAAGCTGCGCCTGGCTGCCACGAAGCTGCGCCTCTGCCTGCGCGATGTCCTCGGAGCGCGGGCCGGCGAGGGCAAGGTCGAGCGCGCTCCGCGCGACATCGAGCTTCGCCTTGGTGACCTCGGCAAGCGCCTTGGCGGCATCGAGATCCTGCTGGCTGACGGCATTCGCGGACAAGGCGCGCCGCCGCTCATATTGCGCGGCGGCGTTGACCGAATCCGCCCTGGCCGATTCCAGGTTGGACCGGGCCTGGGCGATCTCCTCGGGGCGGGTACCGTTGCGCAATCGATCGAGCGCGGCCTTCTGAGCCCCGACTGTCGCTTCCATCTGGTCGATCTGCGGTTGCAGCCGGCTCGTATCCAGTTTCGCAAGGACCTGCCCGCTGCGAACGACATTGCCCTCCTCGACAAGGATCGCGGCAATGCGTTCGCTGCCATTGAAGGCCAGCGAAGCCTGCCTGAGGTCGACATTGCCATAGAGGATCAGCTCAGCCGGCTCGGCCGGGCGGTGGCCATACCACCAGGCGCCGGCGGCGGCCGCGCCGAGAAGGGCGATGACAGCCAGTATGCGGGGTGCCTTGCTCATGCCTTCAAGATAGGAGCCTTGTGCAGTATGTCAAATCCGTATTTGAATTTTATCTTTCAAATATGCTTGCCCGGCGCTAAGCTCGGATCATGAAACGAACGATTCCTCGAAAATTGCCCGGCCGCCGCGAGGATGGCGCTGCAACCAAGGCACAGATTCTCGATGCGGCCGGAGAGGTGTTTGCAGAAAAGGGCTTCGACCGCGCCACGGGCAAGGAGATCGCCGAGCGCGCGGGCAGCAACTCCGCGGCCGTCAACTACTATTACGGAGGAATCGAAGGGCTCTATGCCGAAGTGCTGGTCGAGGCGCATCGTCGCCTGCTGACCTATGATCGGCTGCTCAAGCTGGCAGAGGCGCCGAGGGCCCCGGAGGACAAGCTTCGTACCCTCATTGGCCTCATCGTCCGCACGATCATGGGGCCCGCCTCCTCGAGCTGGTCCTTGCGGGTCCTGAGCCGCGAGGTGCTGGCGCCGTCACCCGCCTTCGCGGTGCTGCGGGATCGCGAGATTCTCCCGAAGAAGCGTATCGTCACCGGGATCGTTGGCGAGATCCTCGGAGTGCCGCCTGATCATCCCGTCGTTGCCCGCTGCTGTCTCAATATCATCGCCCCCTTCGTGGTGATGCTCGTCGGCAATCGCCAGGTCCTCGCGCAGGTCTTTCCCGGCCTGTCGTCAGACCCCGGCGCCGTTGACGAGATGGTCGCCCATTTCCAGCGCTTTGCCTTTGGCGGCATCGCTGCCGTGGCGGCGGAACTTGATGCATTGAAGGAAGCGCGTTCCGCTTGAGGGGGGCTTGCTCCCGATCAAGTCAGTACAACATCCGATCTCCGATCATTGAGCCCTGCGCGATTGCCCGCGGCTGGGCACGGTCGTCGCGTCAAACTCCCGGCCCAAACTTCCATCGCGCTGAAATGTCGAATCCCGGGCCTCTGTGATCTGGATCACTGAGCGCTGCCTGGCGTCGGCGCAGAATTCTATTGGCGGGGGCTGAGCGTTCATCACCCATTCGGGAGAAGCGATCATGCGAGCCCACAGCCTCACCACATTGGCAGCCGGAAGGAAGACCATCAGCGCCTCAGCCATCGAGGCGTTCGCCGCGCAGCTTCATGGCAGCGTGCTCGACGAGACTGATGCAGCCTATGATGGTGCGCGCGCGATCTGGAATGGAATGGTCGATCGCAAGCCCGGCCTGATCATACGTTGTGCGGTAGCTGCAGATGTCGTCAGTGCCGTACGATTCGCGCGTGACAACGGACTGTTGGTCTCGGTGCGTGGCGGCGGGCACGGCATTGCCGGAAACGCCGTCTGTGACGGCGGCCTGATGATCGACCTGTCACCGATGAAATCGGTCCGTGTCGACGCAACATCGCAGCTCGCCTGGGTCGAGCCGGGCGCAACCCTTGCCGATGTCGACAAGGAAACGCAGGCCTTCGGCTTGGCGGTGCCGACGGGCATCAATTCGACCACGGGCATTGCCGGACTGACGCTGGGCGGGGGCTTTGGCTGGATCACGAGGAAGTTCGGTTTGACCCTGGACAACCTTCTGTCTGTCGAGGTGGTCACGGCCGATGGCGAGCTCAGGCGCGCAAGCCAATCGGAAGATCCCGACCTGTTCTGGGCCCTGCGCGGCGGCGGTGGAAATTTCGGGGTCGTCACCGCGTTCGAATTTCGGCTTCACAAGGTGGGGCCCCAGGTCTTGGCAGGCCTCGTCGTGCATCCCTTCGATGATGCCGAGGCCGTCCTGAAGCAATATCGTCAGGCCCTGGACGTGGCGCCCGACGAGCTGACCTGTTGGGTCGTGATGCGACAGGCGCCGCCGCTGCCGTTCCTGCCGGCCGAGTGGCATGGCAGGGGCGTGCTGGTTCTCGCGATGTGCTATTGCGGCGACATCGCCGAAGGCGAAAAGGCGACCGCCAGGCTGCGCGCCATCGGAAAGCCGATCGCCGATGTGGTTGGGCCTGCGCCTTTCGCGGCATGGCAACAGGCCTTCGATCCGTTGCTCACGGCCGGTGCCCGCAATTACTGGAAGAGCCACGACTTCACCGAGCTCTCCGATGCGACGATCAGAATCCTGATTGGCGCGGTGCGTCGCCTTCCCGGCCCGGAATGCGAGATCTTCATCGGCCATGTCGGTGGAGCGGCTGGCCGCGTTGCGGCAGATGCGACCGCCTTTCCGCAACGCAGCTCCCATTTTGTCATGAATGTTCATGCGCGCTGGCGTGAACAGGGCATGGACCAGGCCTGCATCGCCTGGGCGCGCGCGCTCTTTGACGCCGCCAGGCCGTATTCAGCCGGAACGGCCTATATCAACTTCATGCCGGCAGACGAGATGGACCGCGTCCAGGCGGCTTACGGGGGAAGTTACCATCGCCTTGCCGAGTTGAAGCGGCGCTACGACCCGATGAACCTGTTTCGCATGAACCAGAATGTGAAGCCGACGGCGAGTTCGCAGGCCGCATGAGCCCGGCCGCCTGAACAGTTCGGGCGAGGTGGAGGCTTGGCCCAGGCCGCAGGGATCGACGCGTATCGTGTCCGTGCGGCCTGGTGCGTCTCCATGGGCGGAATGACGTTCTCCGCCGGCGCTGGGCGATACTCGGGAGCGGTGCCTTGCGTCCTAAAGCATCGGCCCGAAAAGTGGATTGCGATTTTCGGGAAAGCCGATGCAAACACAAAGGGTTAGATCATCGGGCCGGATACGATTTCCGGTCCGATGATCTAGGCGCAATGCGGCAGGCTGGAGCGTCGCTGGATCAGGTCGTCCTTGGCGAAGAGCTCGGCCAGCCAGTCGACGAAGACGCGCACCTTGTTGCTGAGGTGACGATTCGGCGGGTAGACGATGTGCAGCGGCTTGGGGGTCGAGCACCAGTTCGTCAGCAGCGGCACGAGCCGGCCGGCGGCAATATCCTCCTGCACCATGAAGGTTGGCGCCTGAACGATGCCAAGCCCCGCCAGCGCGGCGGCGACGTAACCGGTGCCTTCGTTCAGCGACACGACGAAGCGTCCCCTGATCTCGTGGCTTTCCTTGCCGTCGGCATAGGTAAAGGGGGCCGTGCGACTGGTTCCGGCATAGCGATAGCCGACGATGAAATGATCGCCCTCGAGGTCGGTCGGATGCTGTGGTTCGCCATGGCGCTGGACATAGGAGGGGGAGGCGCAGGTCACGAGATACATCTCGCCGATGCGCCGGGCGATCAGACTCTGGTCGGCGATCTCGCCGGCCCGGACGGCGCAATCGAGATTCTCCGCCAGCAGATCGGCCGGTCGGTCGCTGAGGCCGAGGTCGATCTGGATGTCGGGATAGCGCGCATGGAACCCGGGCAGGTTGGGGATGATGACCCGCATGGCCAGCGGTGCGCTGACGTCGACGCGCAGACGTCCGCTCGGCCTGGCCTGTGACGAGGCCATGCTGCCGTCGAGTTCGTCGATTTCGTTCAGGACCCTGAGCGCGCGCTCGTAATAGGCCGCCCCGTCCATCGTCACCGTCACGCGCCGCGTGGTGCGGTTGAGGAGCTTGGCGTGGAGATGCGACTCAAGCTGCTGGATCTGCTTGGTCACCGTCGGCTTGGGCATGTCGAGCAGATCGGCTGCACGGGTGAAGGTGCCGGCTTCGACGACGCGGACAAAGGCGCGCATGGCGCTGAGCTGGTCCATGGCTTTCTCTCAAGGGCTGCTCTTTCGATTGTTTCCGTATGGAAATAATGAATGAGCAAAGTGGATATTTATTGCAAAAACACGGTGGTCTAAATCAGGTTGCATTGCAACAGAAGCCGCCGGGACACACCATGTCCGCTCAGACCGCCACCCTCGACCGCCCGATCGCCGTGACATGGCGGGATGAGGTGATCGCTGCCAAGCCAGTCTCGCTGGCGGCGCGTGTCTTCGTCCCGGCAGAGCTCAACCGCAGCACTGCGCTGGTCATGCACCTGCATGGCGGCACCTTCAACGAGGGCTCGCTGGCAAGCGGGGAGGCCGTCGCGACGATCCTGGCGCGCGCCGGTGCCGCTGTCGTCTCGGTCGATTATCCGCTCGCGCCAATGCACCGCTTCCCCGATGTGCTGGAGGCCGTATTTGGTGGCTTGCTGGCGCTCTACAAGGCGCGCAGCCGCTGGGTTTCGAAGAACGCCCCATTCTATGTCGCTGGCGAAGAGGCTGGTGGCAATCTGGCCGCGGCTCTCGCCATGATGGTGCGCGACCGGCAGGGACCGCCGCTCGCCGGGCAGATCCTGCTCTCGCCGATGCTGGATTCCTGCCTTGGGACCTATTCGCTGCGCGAGGCCGATGCCGGCCCCGTCGGATGTCGCTGGGCCGATGGCTGGCACGACTATCTGGGCTCGCCGGACAAGGCGGCTCATCCCTATGCGGCGCCGCTCAACGCCTCCCGGCTCGCCGGGCTGGCTCCCGCCCTGCTGATCACGGCGGAGGACGATCCGCTGCGTGACGAATGCGCAAGCTATGCCTGCCGGCTGCAGGAAGCGGGTGTCGCAGTCAGGCGCTACGTGCAGGCTGCACCAAGCCATTGGCCAGGAGCCTATGCCGAGGCTCCCAAGGAAGGCTCCTGCCTCTGTCTGGCATGTGACCATGTAACCGAGTTCTTCAAATCCACCGCGCCGTCCTGATCCAGGCCAGCGCGACCAACTCGATCCTCTCTTCTCTCGCAAGGAATGAACCCATGATTCAGGGAACGATCCGTCATGGCCTGCTGGGCGGAAGCCTGGCCGCCACCATCTCCCTCGCCGCCGTCCTGCTTGTGATGAACGGCTCCGACAAGGCCCAGAGCGACACCGCTCCGGCGGCTGCCCCGGCGACCCCGGTTTCTGTCGCGCTTGTCGAGCAGCGCGAACTGACCAACTGGGCTGAGTTCTCCGGCCGCCTGGAGGCGATCGAGCGCGTCGACGTGCGCTCGCGTGTCGCTGGCGTCGTCGAAGCCGTGCATTTCAAGCAGGGCAATCTCGTCAAGCAGGGCGACCTGCTGATCAGCATCGACCAGGCGCCCTATGTCGCCGAGTTCGAGCGCGCCCAGGCCCAGGTCCTGGCAGCCGAAGCCCGGGTGGCGCTGGCCGCCAATGAGCATGAGCGCGGCCAGAGGCTGATGACGACGCAGAACGTGTCGCAGCGTGATCTCGATGCCCGCCTGAATGCGCTTCGTGAAGCGCAGGCCAATCACCGCGCCGCCCAGGCAGCCCTGCAGACCGCGCGGCTGAACCTCGACTACACCCAGATCAGGGCGCCGATCAGCGGCCGGATCGGGCGGCTCGAGGTGACCATCGGCAATCTCGTCGCAGCCGGGGCCGGTGCTTCGCTGATGACGACGCTGGTCTCGGTCGATCCGATCTATGCCAGCTTCAATGCGGACGAGAACACGGTGCTGAGAGCCCTCGGCTCGCTGCCGGTCTCCGATGGCCCGCGTGCGTTGGAGCGCATCCCGGTCCAGATGGGCACGGCGACTCAGGACGGCACTCCGATCACCGGCCGGCTGCAATTCGTCGACAACGCTGTCGATGTCGGTAGCGGCACCGTTCGGGTGCGGGCGATCTTCGACAATCCCGATGGCACGCTGATGCCGGGCCAGTTCGTGCGCCTGCGCATGGGCCAGGCCCGGACCGAGCCTGCGCTGGTGATCAATGAGCGCGCGATCGGCACCGACCAGAACAAGAAGTTCGTCTTCGTCGTCGGAGAGGATCTCAAGGCGAACTGGCGCGAAGTGACGCTCGGCTCGGCCAATGAGGGGCTGCGCATCGTCACCGCCGGGCTCAAGCCGGGCGAAAGGATCGTCGTCAACGGCCTGCAGCGCATTCGCCCGGGCGCGGCTGTCGCTCCCGAACAGGTGCCGATGGCCGAGAAGTCAGAGCTGCGCCGGGTAGCCGGCGCGGGACCCACGGAAATCGCCCAGCGCTGAACTGGGCCGCCTATTAGAACTCGGGTGCTGGTGACGTAGCGGTATGACGCTCGACGCCAGGCCCGAGGCGCCCGAAGGGGGCATGTCATGAATCTCTCAAAATTCTTCATCGATCGCCCGATCTTCGCGGGCGTGCTTTCGGTTCTCATCCTGGTCGCCGGCCTGCTTTCGCTGCGTGTGCTGCCGATCTCGGAATATCCGGAAGTCGTGCCGCCGACCGTGGTGGTGCGCGCGCAATATCCGGGCGCCAATCCTCGCGTCATCGCCGAAACCGTGGCCACACCGATCGAGGAACAGATCAACGGCGTCGAGGGCATGCTCTACATGTCCAGCCAGGCGACGACCGACGGCGTGATGACGCTGAACGTCACCTTCAAGCTCGGCACCGATCCCGACAAGGCACAGCAGCTCGTGCAGAACCGCGTCTCGCAGGCTGAACCCCGCTTGCCCGAGGAGGTGCGGCGTCTCGGCGTCACCACCATCAAGAGCTCGCCGGACCTGACGATGGTGGTGCACATCACCTCGCCGAACGACCGCTACGACATGACCTATCTGCGCAATTACGCAGTCCTGAACGTCAAGGACAGGCTGGCGCGCATCGATGGTGTCGGCCAGGTCCAGCTCTTCGGATCGGGCGACTATTCGCTGCGCGTCTGGCTCGACCCGCAGAGGGTCTCCGAGCACGGGCTCTCGCCCAGTGACGTCGTGCGCGAGATCCGGGCGCAGAACGTCCAGGCCGCCGCCGGCGTCATCGGCGCCTCGCCGAATGCCCCCGGGCTCGATCTCCAGCTCTCGGTCAATGCCCAGGGCCGCCTTCAGAATGAGGAGGAGTTCGGCGAGATCATCATCCGCACCAGCCCGACCGGGGCTGTGACACGGCTGAAGGATGTCGCGCGCATCGAACTCGGCGCTGCCGACTATGCTCTGCGTTCGCTGCTCGACAACAAGTCGGCGGTCGCGGTGCCGGTCTTCCAGGCGCCGGGCTCGAATGCCATTGCCATTGCCGACAATGTCCAGGCGGTGATGCGCGAGATCAAGCAGAACATGCCGGAAGGCGTGGACTACGCGATCGTCTACGACACGACCCAGTTCGTGCGCGCCTCGATCAAGGCCGTCATCACCACGCTGCTCGAGGCCATCGCGTTGGTCGTGCTCGTCGTCATCGTCTTCCTGCAGACCTGGCGGGCCTCGATCATCCCGCTGGTCGCCGTGCCGGTCTCGGTCATCGGCACCTTTGCCGTGATGTATCTCTTCGGCTTCTCGATCAACGCGCTCAGCCTGTTCGGCCTCGTGCTCGCCATCGGCATCGTCGTCGACGACGCTATCGTCGTGGTCGAGAATGTCGAGCGCAATATCGAGCAGGGGCTGGAGCCGCGCCAGGCGACCTACAAGGCGATGCGCGAGGTCTCCGGCCCGATCATCGCAATTGCGCTGGTGCTGGTCGCCGTTTTCGTGCCGCTCGCCTTCATCAGTGGCTTGACCGGCCAGTTCTATCGCCAGTTCGCGCTGACCATCGCGATCTCGACGGTGATCTCGGCGATCAACTCGCTGACTCTGTCGCCGGCGCTGGCCGCCCTGCTGCTGCGCTCGCACCACGCACCGAAGGACGCGCTGACCCGCGTCATGGACAAGCTGTTCGGCTGGTTCTTCCGTGGCTTCAACCGCTTCTTCAACCGCAGCTCGCAGGCCTATGGCGGCGGCGTGCGCCGCATCCTGACCCGCAAGACGGCGATGATGGCGGTCTATCTCGTGCTCGTCGGCCTGACGGTCGTGCTGTTCCGCACCGTCCCGGGAGGCTTCGTGCCGGGCCAGGACAAGCAGTATCTCGTCGGCTTCGCGCAACTGCCCGACGCCGCCACGCTCGACCGCACCGAGGACGTTATCCGCAAGATGGGCGAGATTGCCCTGAAGCATCCCGGTGTCCAGAGCGCGGTGTCCTTTCCCGGCCTCTCGATCAACGGCTTCACCAACTCGTCGAATGCCGGCATCGTCTTCGTGACGCTGAAGCCCTTCGAGCAGCGCAAGGACCCGTCGCTCAACGGGGCCGCGATCGCCATGCAGCTCAACAAGGAGTTCGCCGGCATCAAGGAGGCGTTCATCGCGATGTTCCCGCCGCCGCCGGTGCAGGGGCTCGGCACGATCGGCGGCTTCAAGCTGCAGATCGAGGACCGTGCCGGCCTTGGCTACAAGGCACTCGATGAAGCGACCAAGGCCTTCATGGCCAAGGCCGCGACGGCGCCCGAGCTCGCCGGCATGTTCTCGAGCTTCCAGGTGAATGTTCCGCAGCTCTATGCCGATATCGACCGCACCAAGGCCCGCCAGCTCGGCGTGCCGGTGACCGATGTCTTCGAAACGCTGCAGATCTATCTCGGCTCGTCCTATGTCAACGATTTCAACAAGTTCGGCCGCACCTACACCGTCCGTGTCCAGGCTGACGCGCCCTTCCGGGCCTTTCAGGAGGATATCGGCAAGCTCCGGGTCCGTTCGACCTCGGGCGAGATGGTGCCGCTCAGCGCCGTGTTGAACGTGCGCGCCGATGCCGGGCCGGAACGGGCGATGCGCTATAACGGCTTCCTCGCCTCCGACATCAATGCCGGTCCGGCGCCCGGCTTCTCGTCGGGGCAGGCCCAGGCGGCGGCGGAGCGCATCGCCAACGAGACGCTGCCGAAGGGCTTTGCCTTCGAATGGACGGACCTGACCTATCAGGAGATCCTGGCAGGCAATTCTTCGCTGATCGTCTTCCCGATCGCGATCCTGCTCGTCTTCCTGGTGCTCGCCGCCCAATATGAGAGCCTGACGCTGCCGATCGCGATCATCCTGATCATCCCCATGGGCCTGCTCGCCGCCATGGCCGGTGTCTGGTGGAGCGGCGGCGACAACAACGTCTTCACCCAGATCGGTCTCGTCGTGCTGGTCGGTCTATCCGCGAAGAACGCGATCCTGATCGTCGAGTTCGCCCGCGAGCTGGAGTTCGAGGGCAAGACGCCGGTCGAGGCCGCGATCGAGGCCAGCCGACTGCGCCTGCGTCCGATCCTGATGACCTCGCTCGCCTTCATCATGGGCGTGGTCCCGCTGGTGATCTCGACCGGAGCCGGCGCCGAGATGCGGCAGGCGATGGGCATTGCGGTCTTCGCCGGCATGATCGGCGTCACCGCCTTCGGCATCTTCCTGACGCCGGTCTTCTATGTGCTGATGCGGGCCCTGACCGGGAACAAGCCGCTGAAGCATGTCGAGGCGGAGCAGGGACTGGCGAAAGCCGCCTGACCGGGCACAGGCTGCCCCTGCGGGGCGTAGCTTGACGGCTTCAACCAGATAGAACGCGCCGGGCCCTGTCCGGCGCGTTCTGCTGTAAGGACCGTGCACTGTCACCCGCCGGCTCGAGCCAGCCGCGGTAGTGCACGACCAGGCCGATCAGCGGCAATGCGATCGGGACATCGAAATGGAAGCGGCCATCCTCCTCCCATTCGCGCGCGAGGGAACGGGGGGCCAAGGTGAGCGGCAAGGGGATGGGTCCCAGCCACCAACGCTTCAGCTGCATCGCGAGCCCCTTGTCGTCAGCGACGAGATTGAAGCCGAAACGCAGCGGGCCAAAGCGCTCCACCAGCTGTTGCCCCTGCTGCGATAGCTGGCTGCTGAAGCGGTGACCTGAGAAGTCACGAATCCAGGTTTCGACGCCGCCGCTCTCGGCAAAGGCGACGTGCAGCCCATGCTCCCCTTCAGGCGGAAAGCCGAAAAGGGCCGCGATTGCCCGTGCAATCGGGTTGCACCCGCGCGTCACCATGGCCCGTCCATGCGCGCCACCGTCGCGAAGGACGGTGTGGATCGCGCGGAGGGCCGCAGGCAGGGTCGCGAAGGCGTCGCCGAGGACCCGGGCATAGAGCGGGGGCGGCTGCGGCAGCTCTGCCATCTCGTGCCGGATCGCCAGTTGCGTGAAGGCCGGCTCGAACGCCGACAGCGACAGGATCTCGCCGGCATCGCAGGCACCGGCTGGAACGTCACCCCTGGCGAGCCTGTCGACGAGGATTGCGGCCGCCAGGCCTGGAATTTCAGGACCATCGCCCTCGCTTGCGATCAATGTCCATCGCCGTTCGACGGCCCGGCCGCCAGCGTGCCCGAACAATCGAACCATCATGCCGGAGCGATCGCTGCCCCATGCCGAGGTCAGCCGTTGCGCTTGAAGGACCAGCGGTGCGAAACGGACCAGATTCGAGATCCAACCCCAGCGAACAGGCCAGCTCGCCAGCCAAAGTGCACGGTTCTGCCACCGGAGTTCGGTGCCGGCGCGAAAACTGACGGAGGGTTTGCCTGGAAGGCGATCGGGCAGGAGAGCCAGGTCCGGCACATCAGCAAGGCCCACGAGGCGGCCTGCTAGAGGCGGCTCGTCGGCGATCGTGAAGGCCTCGTGCCTGATGTCCTGCCAGCCGAAGCCGCTCGTCCAGCGCCCTGCGCGCCAGAGCGGGATCGGCTTGCCGATATAGGAGAAGATCGCCTTCGTGACCGAAGCGCCGGCCGTCGCACGGTTCGAGGCGCTGATCGCAATCTCGACCGCTCTGACATGGTCCATGCCGTCGGCGAGGGCGTGCGCCGCGGCGCCCGACAAGGCGGGTACGCTGGAGGCGCCCGAGACGACGACCACCCCGGCAGCCCGTGCCGCTTCAGCGAGTGTCCCGATGCCGGCGACGAAATCGCGCGCATCGGCGATGTCTAGATAGTGGCACCTGGCGGCGATACAGGCGCGAGCGACCGCATAGCCCAGGCCCTGAAAGGGACCTGCAGCGTCGATCAGGACAGCAGGGCGGTGCTCGGCAAGCACCAGCACGATATCGCGGTCCCGGTCCAGGCGAAGCGGTGTGAGGCGTGGCCGACCAGCGCAGAATTTCTCAGCCTTCTCCCGGCTGCGTCCGGCGACCAGGACCTCATGTCCCGCATCGGCCAGACGCCGGGCGATGCGGGCACCGAAGCCGCCATAGCCGCCGAGCAGCAGAACCTTCACAGGATGCGGTCCGCCATATCAGGGGTGGGGCGCCAGCAGGTTTCGCGCCGCCCGAACCAGCGGTAGCGATTGCGGGCAACCAAGCGATAGAGCCGGTCGCGCAGCGGACGTGGAATGACGCGTGCCGCCAGTGCGATGCGCCAGGGCCAGCCCAGCCCTGCCGCGATAGTGATGACGGCGTCCGACCGACCCAGGATTCGCCCCCCCTCGATCAGCAGCATCGTTTCGAAATTCGGCGTGGGAAGGCCGAGGCGGTGATAGAGCGCCTGGCCAAGGGGCCCTTGCGCAGTGGTGAGCGTGAAGCGGCGTTCATGGTCATGGCGCATGACGAATTGCGCCTGTTGCGAGCACATCACGCAGTCACCGTCAAAGACGATGACGCGCTTGCCCCGGGTAAGCGCCTCGATTGCGTCGCCCAGGCCGGTGACCGCCGGAGCGCGCAGGCCGAGCCGCTTGAGGGGAGCGCCGATCAAGCCACTGACCATCGCTGCCAGGATGGCAGGCGCCGGCCAGATCCGGGCGAGCGGTCCGACGATCCGATCGCGCAGCAGGGGCAGGATCCGGCTGTCGGACTGATAGACCGGCGTGAACATCGCGCTCATGGTCTGATAGAGCCAGACATGTCGGCGACGCGCCGCGATAGCGCTGGCTGGCGCGGTCGTCGTCTCGTTCCGGTCGCGCAGCGCCTTTGCGAGCGCGAAGGCGTCGAGCAGCGCCATATTGGCTCCCTGACCGAGTTGGGGGCTCGTCGAATGCCAGGAATCGCCAATATGGATCAGGCCAGGCTCCGTCGGGATGGGAGCGGTCCTATGGGCATAGCGCGCGAAGGTCAGTTGGTCCGGCGATTCGATCTGCTCGAGCAGGGGCGCAGTTGCCGGCCATAGCTTGAGGACGTCCGCCTTCCACGCGGCAAGTCCGGAACGTTGCCAGTCCGAGAGACGGTCGCAGCGCAGCGACCAAAAGAAGGCTGCCTTTGCGGTCGGTCCTTGGGCCAGCCGGCCGATGGGCAGCACCCCGACCATCGTATTGGCGCGGATATAGCGTTGTTCCAGCGTTGCCATGTCGAAACCCGCGCCCTCGGGCCAATCGAGACTGGCCCAGAGCGCGCCATAGGCCAGCGGCCGGCCCTCATGGCGCGCGAGCGGGCTCATGGTGCCAAGCGCATCCACGACCAGGTCGAAAGGCTCGGTCCGCGTACCGTCGGCAAAGAGGAGCGCGCGCCTGTTCGCCCCGACGAGTTCACTCGAGATCACACTGCGGCCTCCCTCGACCGCAATGCCGGCCCCTCGTGCGGTGTCGTGCAGGATGTCGAACAGCGCGGCGCGATGAATGCCGACGCCATGGCCGGCATCTTGCCCGAGCGCCGCATAGCGCACGTCGAGCACGATGCGCTGCGACGGCTCGGCGCGCCCGAAGAGCCGGTCGATCCTGGCCCCCGCCGCGAGGGTGGCATCGGCGAGATTCAGTTCCTGAAGGACGGCGAGACCGGTCGGCTGGATCATCAGCCCGGACCCGACCGCACGCGGCGTCTCAAAGCGCTCGAACAGCCTGACCCGATGTCCGTCTCGATGCAGCATCAGTGCGGCTGCCAGCCCTGCCGGGCCGCATCCCGCTACCGCGATATCCTTGGCTGGCATGAAACCCGACTTGGAGGGAACTGACCCTTGGCACGATAGGCAGGGTGGGCGCTCGCGGCAACTGGGCATGCCGGCCCATACGCCATTCGCGGGCCGCAACCTGTCCGTGCAATGTTCCAGCAAGCCAACGCGCCGACCACTCCAGGTGATTCACCGTGGAGATTGGGGCGATGCATCTCAGGGAAGAACGATCCGCGGCCCTCGCCGGCCGCGCGTTGCATGCGTATCTGAACCTCGTGGCGCAAACCACGCGGTTCAAGCCGGTGATTCCGGGAGCGCGGCCTTGGGAGCGGAGCCGCGAACCGTTCATCGCCATGACCTGGCATGGGCAGCAGATGCTGAGTCTCGTCGCCCTCGACGGGGCGCCGAAGACAGCCGTGCTGGCCTCGCTCCATTTTGACGGCTCCGTCGTTGCCTCCGCGATGGAGCGCGCCGGCTACCGCGTGATTCGAGGTTCCGGCACGCAAAGTCGGCGAAAAATCCAGGCCAAACGCGGTGTTCCCGCCTTCATCGAGATGCGCGACGCGTTGCGCGGCGACACCAGTGTGCTGCTGACGGCCGATGTGCCGAAGGTTTCGCGGGTTGCCGGCAAGGGCGCCATTCAGCTGGCGCGGGCGTCGGGCCGGCCGATCTATCTCTTCGCCGCAGTGACGACGGCACGGTTCGATCTCGACAATTGGGACAAGGCGAGCATCGCCTTGCCGTTCGGGCGCGGTTGCGTGGTCTGGTCCGAGCCGCTCTATGTCCGGGAATGCGCCGATGAGCGCGAGATCAGCCTGACTGCGTTGGAAATCACCGCCCGGCTCGACGAGTTGCATGCCATGGCGCATCAGCATCTCGGGCACCGCGCCTGACGCGCGCGAGGCGTTCGGACCGACCGTGCTCGTCTTCCGCTTAGATCACGCTGCGTTTGGACGAAATTGTCCAAGCGCAAAAAACGTGATCGATTCTCATAGTTTAGAGCATGCTCTAGCGTCGGCCTGGTGGCGGGCAATCGGCCGGGTTGGCGCAGATGTTCGCAGGAGGGCGCAGGACGCCGCGATCATTCGCAGGTTCGATGCGGATACGGCTGAGTTCCCCCGACAATCGCAGGCCGAGGCCGGAAGAAATCAGGACGATTCGGGCCTTTTCGGAGGCAAGGACCATTGCGTTGGCGCCGGCGACGAAATGCGCGCCGCCGCCGAGGCTGGCATAGACCCCGAAGACATCCTCATGGCGGTCAAGGCCATAGACCAGCATGATGACCCGCCCGTAATCGGCCCCGAGCCCGATCCCAACGGAGAGCGCCGACCATGTCACCGGGGAGGGCGTGCCATCGGCGAAGCGAAGCTCACCGACGCCATGTCGGCCGCCAACGACGAAGGAGCCGCTGACCTCTCCGCCGACTATATAGGCGTTTGGCTCTCCGAAGAGCGAAAGGGAGCGCTCGACCGGGATGCTGACGGTCTTCGAGGCCGTGTCGAAGACCTGTTCGACGAGCCCCAGAATGTCGCGCCCCGGAGCGGTCGGCAGTTGTCCCGGCTTGATGGTCTCGTCAGCCCGGGCCGCCTGCAACAGGCCAAGCAACAGCGCGAGCACGGCAGCCAAGGTGCAGCGCAGGCACAGCTCTCCCGATCTGGCTCTGTGCGCACTCATGGGACAAGCAGACTCGAGGGAGGGTTGAACGAAGATGGGGATGCAGTCCATGGACATGGGCTGCGGGCGCGGCCCCCGGATTCGCAAGCCATAACCGCACAGAGGCTCCGTGACGATTCATAGCTCGACGAGCACCACGACAGTGAAGCGCCCGACGCTCCAGCGCAATCGGGTGCTGTCCGGTGCGTGCGCGGCAAATCTTCGCTCCGGAGGCTGCCGGTGACCTCGCTCTCGCGTGCCTTGACGATCCGGCTGACGCTTCTCGGCTTCGCCCTCTTCGCGGCGGTCATCGCCGCCGTGCTGGCCTTCACCTTCATCACCGAGGACCCTGGAGCGCTACGCAACGATGTGACCTCCGAGATCATTCGGCAAGGCGTGCGTCAGACTGCGGCTGACGGGTTTCGGATGGAGAAGACGCCGACCTTGGCAAAGATCGAGAGCGCCAGCCCCAGACTCTGGTATCTGGTTTCGGATGGACGCTCCGTCGTCGAGTATGCCCCAGAGTTGCGGCCGAGCCTCCCGATCGATGTCAGGCTCGACGGACCGACGATTGCTGCGCAGATGCGGGTCGGCGGTGGCGGCGACAATGGCCTGGCCTTCGACATCGTCGAGATGGAAGGCAGCCGCGTCATCGTCGCAACGGGCGGCGGAACCCCAGGCTGGGACCTGATTCTTGCCTATTTCCTGCGGGCCATTGCGATTCCCGCCCTCGTCATCTCTCTCATCTTCGGGGTCATCATCGCCTCGGCGATCGCCATGTCGGTCTCCTATATCGCCGCGCGCCTGCGGCGTGCGGCTGAAGCTGCGGCCAGTATCGATCCCAGGGCGCCGCGAGGCCTGCTGCCGACGCAGGAAACGCCGGTCGAGCTGATGCCGCTGACGACGGCGCTGAACTCCGCGCTCGACCAGATCGCCAGCAACATGGATGTGCAACGGCGCTTCATGAACAACGTCGCCCATGAATTGCGTACGCCGCTCGCCGTCATGCGGACCAAGATCGACACTGTTTCCGATGAGATTGTACGCACCGCACTGGCGACCGACGTGAACCGGCTGACGACAATCGTCTCGTCGATGCTGCAGCTCGCCCGGCTGCACAGCACCGAGCTGCCGTTCGAGCCGGTTCAGCTCAACAGTGTGGCCCGTGACGTGCTCGTCGATCTCGCGCCGCTGATCCTGCAGAACGCGATCGACGTCGCGCTCGAGGAGGAGGGCGACGACGCGCGAACGATCATGGCCAACGAAGCCACGGTTCGCGCCGCGGTGGCCAATCTGATCGACAACGCGCTTCGTCACGCCCAGGCGAAGTCCAGCATCATCGTACGGGTCATCGATGGCGTTGTATTGGAGGTGGCGGATGACGGGATCGGCATCGCTGCGACCCAGCGCTCGGAGGTGACGGAAGCGTTCAACCGCATGTCGCCGCGCTCGACCGGAGCGGGGCTGGGCCTCACCATCGTGCGCGACATCATGACCGCACATCGTGGGACATTGACCGTCCTTGCGACGCGCGGCGGTGGCACGACCGTCCGCCTGCTCTTCTCTGAAGGCGAATGACTGGCTAAAGCATCGGCCCGAAATGTGGATCGCGGTTTTCGGGGCAAAGCCGATGCAAACACAAAAAGGTCAGATCATCGGACCGGATACGAGATCCGGCCTGATGATCTGGGTCGATCGATGGCCGGCAGCGAAGCCGGTAGCCTCACGCGGGCTGTTCGGACTTCCTCAGGATATAGCCGATGCCGCGCAGCGACGAGATCTCGACATTCGCGGCAGCGTCCTTGAGCTTGCGGCGCAGTCGCGAGATCTGGGCTTCGAGCGTGTTGGACTCGATCAGGTCATCGAAGCCGTAGACCGCTTCGATCAGGACGTTGCGGGTGACGACACGCCCGGCGCGCTGGACCAGCGCTTCCAGGATCAGCGCCTCGCGCCGTCGCAGGTCGAGGGGAACGGCCGAGACCGAGGCGTTGCGACCCTCGATGTCGATCGAGAGATTGCCTGCCGAGATCACCAGCGAGCGGCCGGGATAGCGGCGCCGCGCAATGACCCGGATGCGGGCGATCAACTCGCCCGGCTCGAAGGGCTTGACCAGGTAATCATCCGCGCCGCCGTTGAGACCGTCGATCACGTCGGATTTCGCATCTCGCGCGGTCAGGATCAGGAAGGCCGGACGGGGTTCTGCCGTCTTCATCGCCTTGACGATCGACAGGCCGTCGCCGTCCGGCAGACGCCGGTCGACGACGGCGATGTCGAAGGGCGCCGTTTTGAGGGCGGCCAGCGCCGCTTCGACACTGCTGGTGCGGTCGACAATGAAACCTGCACCAAGCAGGAGGGACGACAGGAACGACATCAGCTCCGGTTCGTCTTCGACAATCAGAGCGCGCATGTCGTTCCTGCCGTAGGCCATGGCTGGAACGCGCTGCAGAAAAGCTCGGGGCAGCTCTTCAAGCGCATCGCGTCCCATCCATGCTCGTGAACGGCCCTCTAGGCCGTAGGTTATTCGGGCCCGGAGCGGCCGGGCCCCGGATATTTTAGCGGGTCAGAACCGGTAGTTCACACCGGCTTTGACCAGATGCTCGTTGACGCCGACCTTGGTGCGGGCCGAGCCGAACTGGAAGTTCTGCTTGCCGAGCGAGACGTAGTTGTACTCGACCTTCGCCGACAGGTTCTCGGTGATGCCGTACTCGACGCCGCCGCCGACGACATAGCCGATCTTGCTCTTCGTCTTCGAGAGGCCGTCATTCGTCGCCTTGATGTTGCCGTAGGCAAGACCGCCGGTGGCATAGACGAGAACGCGGTCGAAGGCGACGCCGGCGCGGGCCTTGGCGGTTCCGACATAGCGCGTGTCGGCGCTGGTGCCGACGGCGCTGCGCGACGAACCCTTGCCGAAGCCGTTCATCGAGATATCGCCCTCGAGGCCGTAGACCATGCTGCCGGTCTGGACATTGTAGCCGATCTGGCCGCCGAGCAGCGCCTCGTTGCGGCTCTTCCTGGTCACTCCTGTGAACCGGTCGAATGCGCCACCGGCGTGAATACCGGCATAGACGCCGTTCCAATTGTAGCGAAGCGGCTGGGTATGGGCCGGCCACTGCTGGGCGCGCGGCACCGGGCGATCCGCCGCAGCCGCTGGGACCGCAAGCACTGCCAGCAGGCAGAGGCTCATGATCGGGATTGAACGATGCATCGATAACTCCTCGCGGCAGCCCGGCGGGCGTCGCCGCGTCTCCTTGCTCCCGAATCCGTGGATCGGATCAGTCGAACACCGCGCAAATTGCGGGTGAAGATTACGGCAACGTTGCCCGCCATGCGTGCAGCGTCGGAAGCGAAAAGATGCTGAACGAGAGCTTGCCGCGCAGATGCCCTGCGCGGGCGCCTGGTCCCGATCCAGCGCCGGACGCGGCGCTGATAGTCGCGATAAGGCTCGCCGAGCGAGGCTGCGAGCACGCGCTCCTCGATCCTGACCTGAAGCGCGATTGCCGCGAAGAGCGCAAGCGTCAGGGCTATCTGGATCAGATTGGGCAGCACGATGAAGAGGCCGGTGAACAGGACGGACTGTCCGACGAAGACCGGATTGCGCGAGATCGCGAAGGGACCGCCATCGACGATGGGCCCCAACTCGCCCTCGGCCGCGCCGATGCGCCAGGAGGCGCCCATGAAGCGCTGCGAGACGATGGCGATGCAGGCGCCGACGACAACGAGAAGATGGCCGAACACGTCGAACCAGGGGCCGTCGAGCCAGATCGCCAGCGGGTCGGCTTTGATCGGGTTGCCGAAGATCGCCAGGCCGAGAGGCCAGAGCACGCTGAAGGCGACCCGGAAGAGCAGGGCCGGCACGGCTTGCCGCTCCGAGCCCTTGCCGAACAGCCAGATCGGCCGCCCGGCCTCCTTGGCCAGGATGGCCGACATCGCGAGGAAGCTGATGACGTAGACCACGACCATCAGATAGCTCGCGATCTCCATCGGACGCATGGTGAGGCTTCCGTTCCCTTGATCAGCCGGCCTTGCCCGCGTCGAAACGCAGAAGGCGCAGTGCATTGGCCGTGACGATCACGGTCGCGCCGGTATCGGCCAGGATCGCGACCCAGAGCCCGGTATAGCCGAGCACGCTGGTGACCAGGAAGACCGCCTTCAGCCCGAGCGCGATCGCGATATTGGTGCGGATATTGCCCATCGTCGCTCGCGCCAGCCGGATCATCGCAGCGATATCGCGCACACGGCTCTTCAGCACCGCGCCATCGGCTGTTTCCAGCGCGACATCGGTGCCGGAACCCATGGCGACGCCAACCGACGCTGCCGCAAGCGCCGGTGCATCGTTGATGCCGTCTCCGACCATCATCACGGGTGCATCGGCGCCGAGCGACTTGATCGCCGTGACCTTGTCGTCGGGCATCAGCTCGGCCTTGTGGTCGAGGCCGAGCGCGCGGGCGATGGCTGCGCCGGTGCGGGCATTGTCGCCGGTCAGCATGACGGAGCGGACGCCGAGATCCTTCAGCTCTGCGACTGCCGTCGCCGCATCGCCTCTCGGCTCGTCGCGCAGCGCGATCAGGCCGGCGAGGGCACCGTTCGCGATCACGGCCGCCACCGTGTTGCCGGCCAATTCGAGCTGTTCGACGGCAGCGCGCGCCTTGGCGTCGAATTCGGCGCGCCTGGTCGCGTGACGCGGCGCGCCGACGAAGATCGAGATGCCATCGAGCGTGCCAGTGACGCCCTGGCCGGAGATGGCGGCCGCCTCGGCTGCCGGGCGGACCGCGATGCCATCCTGCTTCGCACGTGCCAGGACCGCCTCCGCCAGCGGATGGCTTGAACCAGTCTCGACTGCGGCGGCTAGGGCGATCACATCGGTTTCGGGCTTGCCGAGGCTGATGACCTCAGTGACGCGCGGGCGCCCCTCGGTCAGCGTGCCGGTCTTGTCGAAGGCGACGATCCCGGTCTTGGCGGCGGTCTCGATGACGACACCGCCCTTCATCAGCAGGCCCTGTCGGGCACCGGAGGAGAGCGAGGCGGCGATCGCTGCGGGAACCGAGATGACGAGTGCGCAGGGGCAGCCGATCAGCAGCAGCGCCAGGGCCCGATAGATCCAGACAGCCCATTCGCCCCCGAAGAACAGCGGTGGAACGAGTGCGACAGCGAGCGCGAGACCGACGATCGCCGGCATATAGACGCGCGAGAAACGGTCGATGAAGCGCTCGGTCGGTGCGCGTGCTTCCTGCGCTTCTTCGACCAGCCGGATGATGCGGGCGATGGTGTTGTCCTGCGCTGCCTTGGTCACGCGCACGCGCAAAGCGGCTTCGCGATTGACCGAGCCCGCGAAGACAGGTTCGCCGACGCCCTTCGTCCTCGGCACGGATTCGCCGGTGACGGGGCTCTCGTCGATGCCGGAGATACCGTCGGTAATGTCGCCATCGGCAGGAATGCGGTCACCAGGCCGGACGAGAACGGTCTGTCCGATCGCGAGCCGGGCCGCATCGACCTGGCGGGTCGCGCCGTTCTCCTCGACGAGGGCGGTCTTGGGTACGAGGTCGCCAAGCGCGCGGATCGAGGCACGCGCCCGATCGGCGGCGACGCCTTCGAGCACTTCGCCGACCGCGAAGAGGAAGACGACGAGAGCCGCTTCTTCCGCCGCGCCAATGAAGAGCGCGCCGACGGCGGCGATCGTCATCAGCATTTCGATGGTGAAAGGCATGCCGGCGCGGGCGGCGGCGAAAGCGCGTCGCGCCACGGGGGTGACGCCGATCACACAGGCCAGAATGAAGGCCCAATGGGCAGCGACCGGCCAGATCAGGCCTGCGGCCCAGGCGCCGCCGAGCAGGGCGCCGGTGCCGAGAACGAGCCTGCCCTTGTTGGTCTGATACCAGGAGACTCCCTTCGGCGTCGCTTCGTGGATATGGCCGGGCAGGCCGTGTCCATGGTCGGCCGTTCGGGCCGCAGCTTTCGCTTCGCCCGCATGTGAATGGGCATGCGAGTGGCCGTGATCATGATCGTCATGGGAGCAGCCAGGGCCGTGAACATGCGCCGGCTTGGGTGCAGCATGGCTGTGATGGTCGTGGGCGTGGGATCCATGATCGTGGCCGCATCCGCTGGGCTCAGCGACGGCCGCTGTCTTCATCTGGATCGAGGTCGTGGTGTAGCCAAGGCTTGCGACGCGCTTCTCGATCGCTGCCGGCTTGGTGCGGCTTTCATCGAGGGCCAGCGACAGCGTCTCGGCCATGACGGAAAGCTTGACGTCGCTGACGCCGGGCAGGCGCTCCACCGCGCCGCGAATGGTCGCCGCGCAGCTTGCGCAGTCCATGCCGCCAACCTTCCAGCTCAGGAGCTGTGGCTTGGCTTGGGCAGTGCTGGACATGACTTGTCTCCGCTTGACGGGCTTGTGAGACACCCCATGTACAATCTGGAGTGACTAGAGGTTCAAGAGGGAAATCATGCTGGAGGCAAAAAAACTCGAACGGGTGGTTCCGATCGGCGGACTTTCCGATCGGACCGGCGTCAAGGTCGAGACCATTCGCTATTATGAGCAGGTCGGGCTGCTGCCGCCACCCGAGCGTTCGGAGGGCAATCAGCGCCGCTACGGACGCCGCCATATCGAGCGGCTCGCCTTCATCAAGCACGCGCGCGATCTCGGATTCCCGGTCGAAGGCATCCGGACCTTGCTCCGCCTCTCCGACAACCCGGCGATGGCTTGCGATGAAGCCCATGCGATCGCGGTCAGCCATCTTGACGAGGTCCGCGACAAGATCGCGAAGTTGCGCTCGCTGGAGACCGAACTCGCTCGCATCGCCGTGACCTGCTCGGGGGGCGTCAAGGCCTGCGACTGTGCGATCATCGAAGCCCTGGCCGATCACGGACAATGTCATCACGGGCACTGACAGGCCTGGGCTGTGCCCGCCGCGAATCTTCCGTGATGACTTAAGGTTATCGCGCAGCGGCCCGAGCATTGCGCGACCGCTGGACTTGGGGCCCCGCAGCCGCGGGAGCTTGCTCCGGGCTCACGTACCATCCTTGGCAAACGCCAGCGGGATCGCAGTTGTCGATTTCAGCTCCTCCATTGCGAACATGGAGGTCACGTCATTGAGGTCCACTCGTGAGATCAGCTTCTTGTAGAGGGCGTCATACGCCGCGATATCGGGCACGAAGGCCTTGAGCAGGTAATCGATCTCGCCGCTCATTCGATAGAAATCGACGATCTCCGGCAAATCGGCGACGGCGGCATGGAAACGCTCGAGCCACTCCATGGAGTGGCGGCTCGTCTTGACCGCGATGAAGACGGTTACGCCGGCTCCCAGCCTTGTGCGGTCGAGCAGGGCCACGCGCTTTCGAATGAGGCCACTGCCTTCCAGCTTCTGCACGCGGCGCCAGCATGGAGTGGCCGACAGGCCGACCTCTGCGGCGAGCTCCGCCAGCGGCATGCTGGCGTCCCTCTGCAGGCAGGAGAGAATCCTGAGATCGAACTCATCCAGCTTGGCCATGGTCCCTCATGCTATTGCGCGATCCGATTGTGCATCTGGCCATAGAATGAGTAGCAGTTTTCAATTATGGAGAATAGATTGGTGTCAATTTCTCAAAACGTGAGATTTATGCCCGAGATCGCAAACTCGTTTCCCGTCTCCCGAGCTATCCTTGCAGGAAGTGATGGAGAGGGGAGTTCGCGTCATGCAGGGATTTCTGAGCGAGGGCAGGCGCGCAGACGTGCTGCAGGTATTGCGGACGGATAGCGGCACGCTCTCCCGGGATTACCTCAAGGCGGCCCGCGCGGTGCTCGAAGAGATCGTCGCGAATCCGCAAGCCATTCTCCGCCTGCCCTTGGAGCGCAAGCCTGGCAGCTATGCCCGGAACCTTCTTGCGGGCGACGATGGGGTCAGCGTCTGGGCCATGGTCTGGAGTCCCGGCGCAGCCACGTCGATCCACGATCACCATTGCTCCTGCTGCTTCGGGGTGGTCAGCGGAACGGTCACGGAAACCTGGTATCGCGCGGTTGACGAGAACCGGGCCGTCCCCACCCACGAGCATGCGCGCATGCCGGGTTTCGTGGGCTGCATGCTGCCCTCAGGTCCCAACATCCACCGCATGCAGAACCTCGGAAGCACGGACGCGATCTCGATCCATATCTACGGCTTCGACCATCAACGGCAGGCCTCGTCGATTGAGACTGAGTTCACCGTCCTGACGAACTGAGCTGCGCCGCAGGCGGGGGGCGCCCGGCAGGTGATCGGAACTTAAGCAAGGCGTCTCGGTCGGCGGACGGCTCTCACTTTGCCGCTGTTTCCGCCTCCGCAGAAGAACTGATCGCCGCCATCGGCCTCGAGCCCCGACACGCCCATGCCGGGCGGCAGTTCGAGCGTCTCCAGGACCTCTCCCGTTCGAGGATCGACTCTTCTCAAGTCGCTCTCGTCACCGTCCCAGGTGCCGTGCCAGAGTTCTTGGTCGCTCCAGGTGACCCCGGTGACGAAGCGGTTGGATTCGATGGTGCGAAGAATCGTCCCTGTCTCAGGATCGATCTGATGGATCTTCCGGTCGCGATACTGCCCCACCCAGAGCGTCCCTTCGGCCCAGGCGAGCCCCGAGTCGCCGCCGCCACCTGGAGCGGGGATCGTCGTGAGAACATGGCCGGTCTTCGGATCGATCTTCTGGATGCGGTTCTCTGCGAGCTGAAACAGGTATTGGCCGTCGAAGGCCGTTCCAGCATGTGCTGCCACCGCGATCGAGCGAACCGTCTTCCCGCTGGCGGGGTCGAGCGCGTTCAGCTTGTCGCCGGACGCAAACCAGACGTGCTGACCATCGAAGGTGAGGCCGTGCACCTGGTCGACACCCGGAAAGGGGCCATATTCACGAAGAATTTCGGCGGCTGATTTTTCCATGCCTCATCCTAGTCGCTCGGCAGCGGAGCGGGGAGTAACAAGGTTGTCGTGAAACCCGGCATCGGCGGGGTGATCCAGCGACGCGCCCGTCCGTGACCGAAGGATTGCACCTTTCCGGTTGCCGCAAGCGCGTCCAGTGCCCGCTGCACGGTGCGCTGGCTGGCGCCAAGCGCAAGCGCGAGCGCCGAGCTCGACCACGCCTCGCCGTCGGCGACGAAGGCCAGCACACCCGCATGCCGCTCCTCGACGGGGCGTGCCAGGACAGCGACGTCGCCAGCGTGGTGCGGCGCGAGCGCAAAGCCTTGTTTCGTTGCGTTCAGCCCGGCCAGGCCCCGCAGCAATCTGCGTAGCCGCCCGATTTCGACCCGCAGCCGGGCGCGGTGCGATTCGTCGGCTTGCTTCGCCCCGAAGGCCCGCGCGACGAGCGTGTCGCGCGACACGTCCCCGGGCCACGCCTCGGCCAGCGTCCGTGCCAATGCGAACAGGACCGGGCGCGTGGCGAGCGAGACGACCCTATGCGGGTCGCGCACCACATGCCGGCACGCATCCACCACGAGAGCATCCGACGACTGCAGCGCCTCGACGTCTTCGAGCAGGAGCAGGCGCTCCTCGCCACGCGCGATCAGTCGTGCCGCCGTCGTGCTCAGCAGGAGGGAGGCGCTTTCGACCTCTGCTGTCAGTGCTGCGATGCCGGCATGGCGCGCAGCCTGCTCGGCTTGTGCAAGTGCACCGCGCGCTGCCTTCGTCCGGAGGCGCCGCATCGCGATTCCCGCCACCACCAGTTCGTGGACGGTCCGCGATGCGGGCGGGAGAGGCGCGGGGTCGAGTTCGGCGAGCTTCCTCTCGGCCTCGTCCAGGCGCCCGATCAGCAGGAGGCGCCGGATTGCGAGATGTCGCGCATGGGCGCCGTTCAGCCGGTCGCCATGCTCTTCGAGTGTCACGCGCGCTGCGTCGAGCGCCTTTTCAGGCCAGCCGAGGTCGCGTGAGGCAAGTGCGATCTCGGCCTCGGCGACAATGCACCGTGCCCGCGCCACGGCCTCCTTCGGGCCGAAGGCGCGCGTCGCTCGCCGCAGGAGGTCCTTCCCCCGAACCAGATCGCCGAGCTGCGCCATCGCGATCCCGCGCAGTGCGAGCGCGGGCGCATCGTCGCGCAGGGCGACTCGGTTCAAGGCGCCGAGGGGATCACCCGCGGCGAGCGCGCGCGCCGCGGCCGTGATCAGAGAGTCCATCGGAATCCCGCCACACTTGTCACTCCCACCCCTCGATATCCTGTCCCTATCAATCTCATCACCGCCGACCATCCCCCGCTTCGCAAACGGAGCGAGCGGCGAAGGTCACCCGACGACAGGAGCGACGACTATGACGATACACATCACGACGACGCGTGAAGAGTGGCTGGTGGCCCGGCTCGGGCTGCTCGAGGACGAGAAGGAGCTGACACGGCGCAGTGACGAGCTGGCGCGGCGGCGGCAGGAGTTGCCCTGGGTGCAGGTCGACAAGGAATACCGCTTCGAGACCGATGAGGGCAGCGCTGCGTTGGCGGACCTCTTCCGAGGACGCTCCCAGCTCCTCGTCTATCACTTCATGTTCGGACCCGACTACAAGGCGGGTTGCCCGTCCTGCTCTGCAATCGCAGACGGGTTCAACGGCTTCTACCTGCACCTGGCGAACCACGACGTCACGCTTACGGCGGTGTCGCGGGCGCCGCTCGCCAAGCTGCAGGCCTACAAGGCGCGGATGGGCTGGACTTTCCCCTGGGCGTCCTCGGCCGGCGGTGACTTCAATTACGACTTCAACGTCTCGTTCACCGAGGAGGCGCAGCGCGCAGGGACGATAGACTACAACTATCGGCGCGGCGGTTTCGTGATGGACGCGCTGCCGGTCACGGGGCCTGTCGCCGATTTCGCGGCCATGTCCGGAACCGACGTACCGACATACACGCGCGACAGGCCGGGCATGAGCGCCTTCGTGCGCGACAATGGCGTCGTCTACCACACCTATTCCACCTATGCGCGCGGGGTGGATGGCATCTGGGGCATGTATCCTTGGCTCGACCGCGCGCCCAAGGGGCGCAACGAAGCCGGTGGCCCCTGGTGGCGCCGCCACGATGAATACGAGCAGCGGTGAGTGAGGTCATGGCGATCCGTCTCGAAAGCGGCAGCGCGGCGGCTCTCGCCGCCGCCGACTGGCTGTGCCTCGCAGCAGCGCCGACCTTCGCGATCATGGCGCTGCTCACCGGCGTGATGGGTGGCGGCCAGCAGGATATCCTCTGCGCGGCCACACAAGGCGCATCACCGCTGAGCGGAATGGTGCCGATGTACATGCTGATGAGTGCTTTCCACAGCGCGCCCTGGCTGAAGCTGATCGCCGGCCGGAGACGTGGCGCCTGCCGGCCCTGATCCGGCATTCGCCGGAGAGAACAGGGTGGCCCTTGAAAGCTTGGCGCTAACGCGCCGGGAGGATCGGGGCGGACACTGCGCCGTAGCGGCTGGGTTCGCCAAACTTGCCAACGAACGCCAGATGACGGCAGCTATGAATCAGGACGTCTTCGACTTCGGACCCTGGGGTGGACCAGGACCATTCATGTACTGAGAGCTGTTTCTCGCCAGCATTGAAGGGAGGTTGGGATGAAGTCGATCAGGTCTTCCGGCGATCTTAGCCGACGCATGTTGCTGAACAGCCTCGCGGCTCTGCCCGCTCTTACCATTCCGTTGAGTTTCGCGATCTCGTCGGCCTCCGCCCAGACGGATGCGTTGCCGTCCTGGAACGAGGGGCCAACCAAGGCATCGATCACCGATTTCGTCACGCGGGTCACGACGCAGGGGGGGCCGGACTTTGTGGCCCCGGCCGATCGCACCGCGGTGTTCGACAATGACGGCACGTTGTGGGTCGAGCAGCCGATGTATGTCCAGCTCGCCTTCGTGCTTGATCGCGTCAAGGCGCTCGCGCCGCAGAACCCTGGCTGGAAGACCAAACAGCCGTTCAAGGCGGTCCTCGGCGGCGACATGCGGGCCCTGGCGGCATCCGGTGAGCAGGGGCTGATTCAACTCATCGCGGCCACCCATGCCGGCATGACCTCGGAGGAATTCGCGAAGGTCACCACGGAATGGCTGGCGACGGCGCGCGACCCGCGCTTCAAGCGCCCCTATACCGAGCTCGTCTACCAGCCGATGCTGGAACTGCTCGCACATCTCCGGGCCAATGGCTTCAAGACCTATATCGTGTCCGGAGGTGGTGTGGAGTTCATGCGACCCTGGACCGAGAGGGTCTACGGGATTCCGCCCGAGCAGGTCCTGGGCTCCTCCATCAAGACACGGTTCGAGATGCGCGATGGCAGACCGGTCATCTTCCGCCTGCCTCAGATCAACTTCATCGACGACAAGGCCGGCAAGCCCGTGGGCATCAATCAGCAGATCGGCCGCCGGCCGATTGCGGCGTTCGGGAACTCGGACGGGGACCTCGAAATGCTGCAATGGACGACGATGTCGGGCGGCCCGCGCTTCGGTTTGATCGTTCACCACACCGACGCCGAACGCGAATACGCCTATGACCGCCAATCCCATTTCGGAAAACTCGACAAGGCGCTCGACGCCGCCGCCGTGAACAAATGGACCGTGGTCGACATGAAGCGGGATTGGAAGAAGGTCTTTCCGTTCCAGGAATGAAGGCGGAGCTCAGGGCACGTTGCCATCGCATGACCGGGACTGGGGCGTGCTGCGACAACGCTAAAGCATCGGCCCGAAAAGTGGATTGCGGTTTTCGGGAAAGCCGATGCAAACACAGAAGATTAGATCATCGGACCGGATACGATATCCGGTCCGATGATCTAATCCGCGCGGCGCGTCATCGCCCGCGGGCCTGGGCGCATCCTTGCTTGTGCAGTCGCTTGGGTGTCTCGCAGATGCGGTCGCTGCAGCCTCAAGAGGCACGCAATGGACGATCGTGCTGCTCCGGGGAGCGTTCAGGCAAGCGCGCACCGGGCCGGTTGGTTCAAGTGATTGAAAGTGCTGGTGCTGCGAGAGAGGATTGAACTCTCGACCTCTCCATTACCAATGGAGTGCTCTACCACTGAGCTACCGCAGCAGGATCGTAAGCCTTGAAGCGCCTGTTCGATCGCGAAATCGGCGATGGCGGGCGCGGCGTCGTTCCGAAGCGGCGTCCTGATGCCACAAGCCCCCGCTGGACGCAACCCATAGCGGGCGAACAGCATGTGAAAAAGTCGGAGCCGGTCCTTCTCGGCGATCCCGTTGCCAGTAGCTCGGTGATAGAGCACTCCATTGGTAATGGAGAGGTCGCATCAGCTGAGCGCCGAGCGCATTGGCGCGCTGTGCGAGACTTGATCGCGCGTCAGTCAGCGAGCAGCAGCTGTCGATCGATCCGGAAGAGCCTGCCGTCGCCGAGCATATGCGCCGTCAGTTCCTCACGGAAAAGCGGACGGAAGGCTGGATCGCGAAGGTTTAGTCCGCCGGCATAGGCGCCCATGGCCGGGAGGATGCAGCGCCGCGCGGAGAACGCGAAGCTGCGACGACGCAAGGCCCGCCCACGCATCCTGATCTTGGCCGCCGGGTGGAAATGGCCGGCGATCTCGAAGCCGGCCTCAGCCGCGTCGGGTTCGTGGCGCAGCACGACGCCGGCGATATTAAGGTATGTTGCGGTCTCGCCACCCATCGCCCGGCTGATCGCGGGGTCATGGTTGCCGGTCACCCAGAGCCAGTCGCGGCCCTTCTGCAGCAGGTGCAGGGAGCGCAGATCGTCGCTGCTGATCCGCCCCTCCGCACCGCGGTCATGAAAGCTGTCGCCGAGAGCGATGACCCGGGCCGGAGCGTGGCGGAGGATCGCCGCCGTCAGCGTCGCCAGCGTTGTCGCGGAATCATAGGGCGGCAGGAAGATGCCGCGTGCCGCATAGGCTGAGCCCTTCTCCAGATGCAGGTCGGCAATGACGAGCGTGCGTTCCTCGGGCAGCCAGAGCGCGCCCGAGAGATCGGGGACAATCGCGAGCCGCCCGAGCATGAGGGCTCCGGCTTCACGCGCTGGACGTTCGTTCGCTGCCGGCAGCGTCACGCCATCGCCTCTTCGAGCATCATCGCTTCCGCCTCCGCCAGGATCTCGTCGGCCGCCTCGCCATGAACCGCCTCGCGCCCGATCTCGAGCATCACCGAAACACTGAGCGGCGAAACATGGTCCAGCGGCTGATGCACGATCCGGCCGCTGATTCGTGTCAGCATTTGAGCGAGCCGCTGGATATCGAGCAAGCCTGTTGCCGCATCGGCCCATGCGGCTTTCAGCAGCACGTGGTCGGGCTCGTGCTGGCGCAGCACATCATAGACGAGGTCGCTCGACATCGTGACCTGCCGGCCGCTCTTCTCCTGGCCGGGGAAGCGCCGTTCGATCAGCCCGCCGATGATGGCGCAAGCGCGAAAGGTTCGCTTCATCAGGGCCGATTCGGCGAGCCATTCCTCGAGATCGTCGCCGAGCATGTCCCGGGCGAACAGTTCGTCGAGCAAGAGCGCCGCACGGGCGACCGCCGCCGACATGTCGCCCAGCGTCCAGACCGCGATACCGTAGTCGTTGCAGACGAAGCCGAGCGGTCTCATGCGGGCCCGTTCCAGTCGCCGCGTCAGCAGCATGCCGAGCGTCTGATGGGCGAGGCGGCCTTCGAACGGGTAGGCGACAAGATAAAACCGCCCACCGCGGGGAAAGGTCTCGACCAGCAATTCGCCGGGTTGGGGCAGGCGCGATTTCAGCCTTTGCGCATGCAGCCAGGAGGAAACCTCGTCCGGCAACCTGTTCCATTCCTTCGGCGAGGCGAGCATGGCGCGCACGCGTGCCGCAAGGAAGGTCGAGAGGGGGAACTTGCCGCCGGCGTAGGACGGGATTTTCGGATCGGTACCCGGATTGGTGCGCGAGCAGACGACCTCGTTCTCGGTGATGCCCTCGAAGCGCAGCACCTCGCCGGCAAAGACAAAGGTGTCGCCGCTCGTCATCGTCTCGGCGAAATACTCCTCGATCTCGCCAAGGATACGGCCGCCGCGGCTCAGCATGCCGGGCTGGCCGGGCCTCGCGCTGCGCAACCGGCCCAGCCGGACCTTGAGCATGGTCGACTCGACGATGGTGCCGACATTCATGCGATATTGCTGGATCACGCGCGGGTTGCTGGCGCGGAAGAGCCCGTCCTTGCCCCGCCGGAGCTTGGCGAAGCGCTCATAGCTGCGCAGAGCATAGCCGCCTGTCGCGACGAAGTTCACCACGGCGTCGAAATCGGCGCGTGCAAGACCGGCATAGGGCGAGGCGGTGCATACCTCCTCGTAGAGCGCGTCCGGAGCAAAACCGTCGGAGCAGGCGACGCCAAGCACGTGCTGAGCCAGCACATCGAGCGCGCCGATGCGGGGTTCAGGCGTGTCCTGGGCCGCTTCAGCGACAGCGTCGAGTGCAGCGCGGCATTCCAGCAGCTCGAAGCGATTGGACGGTACGAGCAGGGCCTGCGACGGCTCATCCATGCGATGGTTCGAGCGGCCGATGCGCTGCATCAGCCGGCTCGCCCCCTTTGGCGCGCCGATATTGATCACCAGGTCGACATCGCCCCAGTCGATGCCGAGATCGAGCGTCGAAGTGCAGACGACGGCTTTCAGCCTGCCTGCGGCCATCGCCGCCTCGACCTTGCGGCGTTGCTGGGCGTCGAGCGAGCCGTGATGCAGCGCGATCGGCAGATTGTCGTCATTGATGTTCCACAGGCCCTGGAACATGAATTCGGCCTGCATGCGCGTATTGACGAAGACCAGAGTCAGGCGGTGATCGCTGATCGCCTTGTAGACGTCGCGAATGGCATGGCCGGTGGTGTGCCCGGCCATCGGCAGGCGGTTGGCGGATCGCAGGATGCCGATCCGCGCGCTTGCTCCGCCCTTGACGGTGACCAGCCCGGCCGATGCCCCGACACCACCGAGATAGCACTGCAGGTCGGCCGGCTCACGCACGGTCGCCGAGAGGCCCACGGCTGAGAGTTGGGGCGCGAGCTTACGCAATCGCGCCAGGCCCAGCGAAAGCAGGTCGCCGCGCTTCGAGGTTACGAGCGCGTGCAACTCGTCGAGCACGACGCGCTTGAGACTGGCGAAGAACGGTTTCGCATCCCGGTGCGAGACCAGGAGGGCGAGCTGTTCCGGCGTGGTCAGCAGGATGTCCGGCGGCCGCGCGATCTGCCGGATGCGCTTGGCGGCGGAGGTGTCGCCCGTACGGGTCTCGACCGTGACCGGCAGTGCCATCTCGCGGATCGGCGTTTCGAGATTGCGGGCGATGTCGACCGCGAGAGCCTTGAGTGGCGAGATGTAGAGGGTGTGCAGGCCGTCATGGTGGCCATTGGCCTCGCTGAGCTCGACCAGCGAGGGCAGGAAGCCCGCAAGCGTCTTGCCGGCGCCGGTCGGCGCAACGAGCAGGGTCGAGCGCCCGGCCCGGGCCTCTTCCAGCAACGCAAGCTGATGCGAGCGTGCGGTCCAGCCGCGATAAGCGAACCAGTCGGCGAATCTCGGCGGGAGGGAGGCGGCGGGGGCATCCATGCCGGATAGAGATAGGCGGTGCGGGGTGAGAGTGAAATCCCGCCCCGTTATCGCAGTGGCATCCCCAAGCGGGGCCTTCTCCTAAACGCGTCCCGCCACCACGACCAGCCCAGGCACCGGCTTCCCGCGGTCCTTCCGCGTGCTGGCCGCTTCCAGCAGGAGCGGCGTCAAACGGGCCTCGGAAAGCTGCCGCCGGAGCCAGTGCTCGCCATGCGCGAAACGGCGATCCTCGCCGACGATCACGTCATCGCCGTCATGACTCTGCACCGTGAAGGCGAGGAGGCCCGTGGGAGTCAGAACCCGGGCACTTTGGGCGAAGGCCGGCGCAAGCTCGCCGAGATAGACGAAGACATCGGCCGCGATGACCAGATCGGCCGACGCGTCGCGGCGGCTCGTGAGGAATTCCGCGAGGCCGGCTACGGCGAGCTTGTCATAGAGCGGGCCTCCGTCATCGCGTGTCTTGGCACGCGCCTTCTCGATCATGCGGGTGGAGAGATCGCAGCCGGCGAGAAACTCGGTTTCAGCTCTGATCGCTTCGCCCATCAACCCGGTGCCGCATCCGAGATCGAGTGTCATGGCGAAGGACATGGCACGGCTCTGCGCTGCACAGGCCCGCGCAAGCGCGTCCTTCAGCAAGGCTGGACCATGATAGGATAGGGATTCGACGAGATGACTATCGAAACGTTCGGCGTATTCGTCGAAAAGACGGCCGGAAAAGGCGTCGGAGGCAGCTGATTCCGCCGGAATCGCGCCGATGCGCGCGAGATCGAGCCTGGCGCCGAGATGATCTGCATCGTCGAGCGCCAGGCATTGCCGCCATGCTTCCGCGGCTTCCTCCTTGCTGCCAAGTTTGGCCTTGGCCTTGCCGTAGAGATGCCAGGCAGCGACGAAACCCGGCGCTTCGCCGAGCGTTTGATCGAGGAGATCGACGGCTGTTGCGGCGTCTCCCTCGGAGAGCGCGGCGGCCGCCCATTCATAGCGGCGGTCGAGTCGGGGATCGCCGGACGACGTCGAGAAAGGAGACTGGATTTTTTCCATGAGCGATCGACTTTATCTCACGCCCATGCACCAGACCAGACAATGCGCCCTTCGGAACTGTTGATCCCGACGCCGGCCGGCCTCTATTGCCCGCTGGCCGACATTCATATCGATCCGGTGCGGCCCGTGGCGCGGGCGCTGATCACCCATGGCCATTCCGACCATGCGAGGGCGGGCCACGGCGCCGTTCTGGCGACGCGCGAGACGCTGGCAATCATGGCCTTGCGCTATGGCGAGGGATTTACGCAGAGCCGGCAGGAGGCGGTGCCAGGCGCGATGACGTCGATCGGCCCGGTCGATTTCCGCTTCGTCCCGGCCGGCCACGTCCTCGGCTCCTCCCAGATCGTGGTCGAGAGCAAGGGGCTGCGCATCGTCGTGTCCGGCGATTACAAGCGCGAGCGCGACCCGACCTGCGCCGGTTTCGAGCCGGTGTCCTGCGATGTCTTCATCACCGAGGCGACCTTCGGCCTGCCGGTGTTTCACCATCCGCCGGCCGATGCCGAGGTGGCCAAGCTTCTGGAATCGGTCAGGCTCTTTCCGGAGCGGACGCATATCGTCGGCGCCTACTCGCTCGGCAAAGCGCAGCGCGTCATGGCCCTGATCCGCGAGGCCGGCTACGAGCGGCCCATCCATATCCATGGCGCACTCGAGACCCTGACCGCGTTCTACGCTTCGCAAGGCGCCCCCGTCGGCGAGACGCGCCTGGTTTCGGCAAGCGATCGGAAGGCGCTGGCCGGAGAGATCGTCATCTGCCCGCCGAGTTCAATCCAGGATCTGTGGGCGCGCAAATTCCCGGACCCCGTGACCGCCTTCGCGTCCGGCTGGATGCGGATCCGGGCGAGAGCCCGGCAGAGGGGCGTCGAACTGCCGCTGATCGTTTCAGATCATGCCGACTGGAGCGATCTCCAGGCGACGATCAGGGAAACCGGCGCCGGCGAAATCTGGGTCACCCATGGCGAGGCCGACGCGTTGGTGCATTGGTGCGGGACAATCGGCCTGAACGCCAAGCCGCTGCATCTTGTCGGCTATGGTGACGAGAGCGATGTGGAAACCACGAGTGAAACGGTCGATGCCGCGCAGCTCTAGCAACGGGGGGCAGCCCTTACTGCGCGGCCTGTGCGGTGTGCGAGCGGCCGGGCAGCGTCATGCCGAGCAGCGAGACGGCCATGTCCCGCGCCAGGCAATCGTAACCTGTGTCGCTCATGTGGAAGCCGTCACTGGAGAGCACTGCGGCAAACGCTTTGGCGTCGCGCCGGTGCCAGTCGAGCATCGTCTTGTAGCGGGAGAGGACGGGGATCGAGCGGCTGCGCGCGGTTTCGGCGATGGCCTCGACAAAGCTGCGATACCGTGCGGGATCTTTCACCGTCGGGAAGTATTGCGGGTCGAGGATCACGAGGCCGGAGCCGGCTTGGCGGACTGCCGCGATACCATCGGAGACCATGGCCTGGAAGGCGGCGAGATCACCACCTTGCACCGCATCATTGGTGCCGACCTGCCAGATGACCAGATCATAGCGCCGCTCGCTCAGGGCCTTCTTCAAGCGCGCGATCGTCTGCGGAGCAGTCTCGCCTCCGATTCCGGCATTGGTGACGTTGATTGCGGCATTGGGCCAGCTTTGACCAAGCAGCTTCTGCAGGCGGGCGGGGTAACTCTTGTCCTTCGAGGACGCGCCGATCCCTTCAGTGGAGGACGAGCCGATGGCCAGGATGTCGAGATTGTGCTCGCGGCTGATCTTGGCTGCGACGGCAGGGAGCGGTATCGCCGCCTGCATCATCGGCGTTTCCAGGCATTCGAAGGACGCGGCCTCAGCGCTGCCGATCTGCAACGTTGCGAATGCCGAGGCCACAATGAGATTCACGGCAAAGAACCGCATCGCGGCGTGCATCCCGACATCCTCATGACTGCTTCCATGGCTGGTAAGGTTTCGTTCATGAATGGAGACTGAACGCCTGTGGATTGTCTGATGAGGGAATGCCGGGACGGGCAGGGCCCCGATACTGCCATGGGCGCTTGCCTGAAACTGCTGCGGGGGAGGGCAGGATGAACCGCTTCGCCTGGTTGCTCGACAGGCTTGCCTATGAACCGCGCCGCAATGCGAAGCTCGCGCTGATTGCGGATTACCTGCGCACCACACCGGATCCTGACCGGGGGCTGGCGCTGGCCGCGATGACCGGCGGATTGGTGTTCCAGAACGCCAAGCCAGGCCTGATCCGGGCGCTGATCGCCGAGCGCACGGACCCGGTGCTGTTCGCGCTGTCCTACGACTATGTCGGCGATCTCTCGGAGACCGTCGCCTTGATGTGGCCGGCCAACCGCGGTGCGAATGCGGCGCCGCACCTGCCCGATGTGGTCTCGGGCCTGCGCAATTCCGGCAAGACGGAGCTGCCCCGCCTCATTGCGTCATGGCTCGATGCGCTTGATGAGACGGGGCGCTGGGCCCTGCTCAAGCTCATCACCGGCGCGCTGCGCATCGGCGTCTCGGCCCGGCTCGCCAAGACGGCAGCGGCGAGCCTCGGCGATGTCGAACCCGACGATATCGAGCAGGTCTGGCATGGGCTGGAGCCGCCCTATGAGCCACTCTTCGCCTGGCTGGAAGGCAGGGGGCCCCGGCCGGCCGCGACGGACCCCGCACCCTTCCGCCCCGTGATGCTCTCGCACCCGATCGAGGACGGCGATTTCGACAAGCTCGTCCCCGCGGAATTCCAGGCCGAGTGGAAATGGGACGGAATCCGCGTCCAGGCCGTCAGCGGAACGCGTACTGATGGTTCTCGCATCACCCGGCTCTATTCGCGCACGGGGGAGGATATCGGCGCCTCCTTCCCGGATATCACGGAGGCGCTCGTTCTCGATGGTGCGCTCGACGGGGAATTGCTGGTACGCCGCGAGAATGCCGTCCAGAGCTTCAACACGCTCCAGCAGCGGCTGAACCGCAAGAGCATCACCGAAAAGAGGCTGGCGGAGTATCCGGCTCATATCCGGGCCTACGATCTTCTCGTCGATGGCGAGGAGGACATTCGCAACTTGCCGCTCGCCGAACGTCGCAAGCGGCTGGTGGCTTTCGTCGCGCGGCTGGCCTCTTCCGTGGTGGATCTGTCACCGCCGATCGCCTTCAACGATTGGGAGCAATTGGCGGCCGCCCGCGCCGATCCTGAGACCTTTGGAGCCGGGGTCGATGCCGAGGCGGTCGAGGGCTGCATGATCAAGCGTCTCGATTCGCCTTATTTGCCCGGCCGGCCGAAGGGGTATTGGTACAAATGGAAGCGGGAGGCGCGGCTCGCCGACTGCGTGCTGATGTATGCCCAGCGTGGTCACGGCAAGCGCTCGTCCTTCTATTCGGATTTCACCTTCGGTGTCTGGCGGACGACGGATGAAGGCGAGGAGCTGGTGCCGGTCGGCAAGGCCTATTTCGGCTTTACCGACGAGGAGTTGCTGGAACTCGACCGCTTCGTACGCCGCAACACGCTGAACCGCTTCGGCCCGGTCCGAGAGGTCACGCATGAGGCTGACAAGGGGCTCGTACTGGAGGTCGCCTTCGAGGGGCTGCAGCGTTCGACCCGGCACAAATCCGGCCTCGCCATGCGCTTTCCCCGGATCAGCCGCATTCGCTGGGACAAGCCGCCGCGTGAGGCGGACCATATCGAGGCGCTCGAGAAGCTCTTGCCCGCGCAGGGCTGATACGTCGGTCCGAAGTCTGTCGGTCCGGAGCCCAAAGGCGAATATGCCGTTGCGTTGCCGCAGACGCCGTTCTGGTTCACAGGCTGTCGTGCCGGTTTGCAGTGCTCATACCGTCTTATCGGCTTGAAATGCTTGAGCCTGCGCCCGCCTATGGGGCAGAATGGTCAGGGCTGTGGAGGGGATGACAGCATGAACCGGCAAACACCGACGCATATCGTCATCGCAGATGACCACCCGCTCTTTCGCGGCGCCCTGCGTCAGGCCGTGTCGCATGCGCTGGAAGGGGCGGAAGTGAGCGAGGTTGGCTCGCTCGAGGCATTGACGAAGGCGCTGGCCGAGGATGGAGATGCCGATCTCGTCATGCTCGATCTGACCATGCCGGGCGTCCAGGGTTTTTCCGGCCTCCTGTTCCTGCGGGCCGACCATCCGGAGATTCCGGTCATTGTCGTCTCGGCCAATGACGACCCGGCCGTGATCCGCCGCTGCATCGAGTTCGGAGCGCTTGGCTTCCTGCCGAAGACGGCCGAGGTCGAGCAGATGGGCGAGGCCATTCGTGCGGTGCTCGATGGCAGCGTCTGGACACCGCCGGGCGTCGATCTTTCGGCGCCGGTCGATGCCGAGATCGCCGACATGGTGCGCCGGTTGTCGACGCTGACGCCGCAGCAGGTCCGTGTCCTGATGATGCTGTCGGAGGGGCTCTTGAACAAGCAGATCGCCTATGAACTCGGCGTTTCCGAGGCGACGGTGAAGGCCCATGTTTCGGCGATCCTGACCAAGCTCAATGTCGACAGCCGCACACAGGCCGTGATAGCCGCCTCGAAGATCGCAGGAACGGCATGGGCGACGGCGGGGGCTTCGGCGACGATCTGAAGGTTCAGGCGATGCGATTGTTCGCCATTCAGGCGCGGTTCAACCGATTTGTGGCCCGTCTCGTCTATCGATAGGAATTTTGGCAATGGCCAACGGCAATCTCGATCGCTTCCTGGGCGGGTCGCTTCTCAGCGTTCTGGTCCGGCTGATCTTCATTTCACTGCTGGTCGGCGCTGCCATGGCCTTTCTTGGCCTGACGCCGCGCGGACTTTTCGACGCCGTGGCGCGCTTCCTGCGTTCGCTTGGCGATCTCGGCTTTGGCGCCGTGCGCGAAGTCGGCCAATGGGTGCTCGCAGGAGCGCTGGTCGTGATCCCGATCTGGCTGCTGTCCCGCCTGTTCGCCTCGCGGCGCTAGAGCATGCTGCGAAAAAGTGGCACCGGTTTTTCGCATCAAGCATGCTCTAAACTATGAGAGTAGATCACACTGCGTTTGGACGATTTCGTCCAAACGCAGTGTGATCTAACCCTTTGTGTTTGCATCGGCTTTCCCGAAAACCGCAATCCACTTTTCGGGCCGATGCTTTAGTCACCGGCGGCATGGTCCAGGCTCCGGCGACATTGGTCTCAGGAGCGTTTGATGGCCGACATCGTACCTGCGCGCCTGAATTGGGCTTTGAGCCTGATGCGGATTGCGCCGAGCGCACAGGTGCTTGAGATTGGCTGCGGTCGCGGGCACTCGATTGGCCTCGTTGAGGCCCTGCTGACCACCGGTGCGCTGACTGCGATCGACCGCTCGCCGGGCATGATCGCTGCCGCGCGAGCGAGGCATGGAGTCGGCGTCGCAACGGGAAAAGTCAGACTGATGACCGGCGAACTGGCCGAGCTCGCGTTGCCGGCCCGGCATTTTCAGCGAGCCTTCGCGATCAATGTGAACCTGTTCTGGATCGATGCCTCGCGAGAGCTACCCCGCCTGGCCAGTGCCCTGGCGCAAGACGGTATCGTCTCCCTCTTCTTTGAACTGCCGATCGGCGCCAGCACGGCACGGGTCGAAGCAGGTGTTCGGCGCCAGTTCGAGCAAGGCGGCTTTGCCGTGACCCAGGTGGACCGGGGTGAGCTGGCATCCAGGCCGCTATTGCACCTCAGCGCCCGCGCCGCCGGCTGAGGCGCTGGCCGCGCCTCAGAATCCCTCTCCCCGCGCGAGCGCCTCGGCATCGCGGCCGACAAGGTCCGCAATCCGGCTCGCGCCGGCACGGCGGGCTTCCCGCACGAGCCCTGTCTTGACCTCGCTCACGAGGGCGGGGCCCTTGAAGACCATCGCCGAATAGAACTGCACCAGGCTGGCGCCGGCCCTGATCTTGGCAAAGGCGGCCGAGGCGGAGTCGACGCCGCCGACGCCGACCAGCGGGAACTGTGCCTCGACGCGCCGATAGGTCTCGGCCAGGATTCGGGTCGAGGACGCAAACAGCGGCCGGCCCGAGAGGCCGCCGCTTTCCCTGCGAGAGGCTCCCCGCAGGCTATCCGGCCGTGCCACAGTGGTGTTGGAGACAACCATGCCGTCGATGGCGCGCTTGCGGGCAACCGCCACCATGCCATCGAGCTCGGCCAGGGTCAGGTCGGGTGCGATCTTGAGCAGAACGGGCGTGCGGTGTCCGGTGGCCTGTCCGGCCTCGTCGCGGGCGGCGAGCGCCCGCGCGATCAGATCATCCAGCGCCGATTCCGCCTGCAGATCCCGCAGACCCGGGGTGTTGGGCGAGGAGACGTTGACGGTCAGGAAATCGGCAAGTGGCGCGAGCCGCCTGGCCAGGATGGCGTAGTCGGCGGCGCGGTCGGAGGAGTCCTTGTTGGCACCGAGATTGACGCCAACGATGCCGCCGCGCTTTCGGCGCGCCGCGAGCCGGGCCGCGACAGCGTCCATGCCCTCGCTGTTCAGCCCGTATCGGTTGATGACGGCTTCGTCTTCGGGCAACCGGAAAACGCGCGGGCGCGGATTGCCGGGCTGCGGCAGCGGCGTCACGCCTCCGACCTCGACAAAGCCAAAGCCGAGGCCCAGGGCGCCATCGACCGCTTCCGCATGTTTGTCGAACCCGGCCGCCAGACCGACCGGGTTCGGAAAGGCGAGCCCGAAGGCCTCGGTCGCCAGGATCGGATCGTCGGCAGCCGGCTTCAACGCCGGTGCGGCGGCCAGTGCGGCGACCGTCAGGCGATGTGCCATCTCGGCATCCAACCTGTGGATCAGGGGGCGGGCGAGAGAGAAGAGGCTACCGATCACGAAATATCCTCCGGAATGACGTGGCTGCCGTTCGTCCCGGTGGTGAGCGGCGCAATCCAGCGCACGGTTTTGGGGTCGAGGGCCGAGTAGAGATGCGGGAAGAGCGCGCCGCCGCGTGAGGGTTCGTAGCGCAGTGCCGACCCGAGTATCGTATCATCCACCGCGATCAGCACGAGGCCGCTCTGACCGGCGAAATGCTTCGCTGCCGTCTCGCGAAGCTGCCCGCCGGTGGAGAAATGGATGTAGCCGTCGGCGAGATCGATGGCAGCACCGTTGAATGACCCGGCGAGCTCAGCGTCACACCACAGCTGTTCGGGGCAGATCTTGTAGATGAGAGGCACGGGACGTCTCGTTGGTTCGGCGTTGTACACGCCATAGCTGGTGCAGCCGGCTCCGGGCAAATGATCTCGGGCCCTGTCATGGAAATCAGATTGAGGTCTCAGCATGTAGGGCATATTTCCTATCCTCACCCTGTTCGCCTGGCACATCAGGATCCGAAGGCTGCCCGATGCGCTACGGCTTCACGCCGTCGGGACTTGCGCGCAGCGCCGGGCTCGACGCCACGACCTTCAACCGGTCCAAGCGCATCGGCCCGGATGGACGAGAGCGCTGGCCCTCGACCGAGTCGATCGCCATCCTGGGGGCTACTGGCGCTTCGCTCGACGAGTTCATGAGCGTGGTGATGCACCGCGGCGCCGCGCCGGCGCGCACCATCCCGCTGCTCGGCTTCGCGCAGGCAGGGTTGGGCGGATTCTTCGAAGGCAGCGGCCTGCCCGCGGGCTCCGGCTGGGAGGAGGTTGCCTCCCCGGCCTGTCCGACGAGAAGGCCTATGCGCTTGAGATTGCAGGCGACTCGATGCTGTCGCTCTACCGTGATGGCGACATCATCATCGTTGCTCCCGCGGCCGCTGTGAGGCGTGGCGACCGGGTCGTGGTCATGACGACTGAAGGCGAGGTGCTGGCGAAGCAGCTCAAGCGCGAGACCGCCAAGACCGTCGAACTCGCCTCGCTCAATCCCGGGCATCCCGACCGGGTGCTCGCATTATCCGAGATCACCTTCATGGCGCGGGAGATCTGGCGAGCCAGTAGCGCCATCAATTCCCCCCTCTGATCGGCAGCGCCACCCTGAAGACGGCCCCGACCCTCGAGGGTTCGAGCGCGATCGAGCCGCCATGGAGGCGGACGAGTTCCGCCGCGATGGCCAGACCCAGTCCCGTGCCGCCGGGATTGACCGAGCCGCGAAAGGCCTGGAACAGATTTGCCTTCGCCCGTTCCGGGACACCGGGGCCATTGTCGCCGACGCGCAGAACGACCTCATGATGCTCGCGCGCCGCACTGATCGTCAGTGTCGGCTGGCGGCCGGGTTCGGCACCCGCACGGGTCAGCGCCTCGACGGCATTGCGCATGAGATTGAGCAGCACGCGCGCCATCTGGTCGGGGTCGCAAGGCAGGATGAGTTCCGCCGGAACCTCGTTGGCGAAGCTCACGCTGGGGCTTTCCGCGAGGCCGAGCAGTTCGCCCGCATCGGTCACAAGCTGCCGAAGCGCGACCTCGCGGAGCGTAGGCGTCGCTTCGGCCGCGCGGCCATAGGCCAGTGTCGCCTGGCAGAAGGCGATGGCGCGGTCGAGCGTTGCGATCAGGCGCGGCGCGAAGCGCCGGATCTTCGGGTCACGCGTCTCTGTCAGCCGGTCCGACATCAACTGGGCCGCGGCCAGCATGTTGCGCAGGTCGTGGTTGACCTTGCTGACCGCCAGGCCGAGTTCGGCGAGGTGCTTCTTGGTGCGCAGCTCATCCGCCAGCGTCATCTGCATGCGTGCGAGCGCCCGTTCGGCCTCGCCGATCTCGTCCGCGCGCTGGCTCGGCGTGATGATCCGGTGCGGGTTCTCCGGGTCGGCCTCGAACTCCATGACATTGGCCGCGACCTGGCGGATCGGGCCGACGATGAGCCAGTTCAGGGCAAGATAGACCAACCCCGCCGTCAGCCCCGAGATCAGCAGCGACAGCAGCAGGATATTGCCCGAGAACACCAGCATCGCACGGCGCAGCGGCGCCTCGTCGATGATCAGTTCGACGAAGTCGGCACCGCCCACCGCCTCTCCGATGACCCGGATCGGCGTGTCATGGGCGGGCGAAATCAGCGTGTCGAGAGACTCGGTGATGGAGGTGAGCCAGCCCATTTGCCGCAGATCAACGGTCCGCGCGACCTCGGGCGGCATGGAGTCGAGGCTGAGCAGGCGTCGCGCACCGCCGACGCGGGCGGCGATGGCGCGTGCGCCGACGCCCATCAGAAGGCGGCTCTCGCTGCCTTCCGGCAGGCCCTCCGGCGGTGCGCCTTCGAGAACCAGCACGGCGATCTGTGCCGCTGCGAGGCGGTCATTCAGCCAGTTGCGTCGGAAATTCGCGACGGAGGGCAAGTAGATCAGCACTTCCGCCAGCATCACGAACAGGACCGTCAGCAGCAGCAGCTTTGCCGAAAGGCCAAGCCGCGTCAGGCTGCGCGGTACGCTGACGGAAAGCGACTGCTTGTCGAGGCGTGGCGACTGCATGCGGTGAGCTTATCCGAAGCGGCGCAGGAAGCCGACAAGCCGGCGAATGCCCGGCCGGGACGCGAGTGGAGAGTAGACGGAGAGGGCAGCCCGTTTCGAGATTTCCGACAGGCTTGAGGAGGGGAGGACCAGCCCGGCGATATCCTTGACGTTCAGCCCCTTCTCGATCGCCAGGCACCAGGGCGCGATCAGCTCGGCGGCCTTGGTTCCGATGATGGTGGTGCCAAGAACGCGGCCCTTGCCGTCGGTGATGAGTTTGACGAAGCCTTCCGTCTGCCGTTCGGCCTGCGCCTTGTCGCTTTCGGCGTAGGGCCAGCGCAGGATTCGGATGTCCCGTGCTGCCTTGCGGGCCTGTTCCTCTGACAGGCCGATGCTGGCAAGCTCAGGATCGCAAGAGGTCACTCTTGGCAGCGCCGCCGCGTTCGCGTTCACAGGCAGGCGGAACAGGATATTGCGTAGAACCAGGCTGGCCTGGTGGTTGGCTGCATGACCAAGGTGAGAGCTGTGCGGGACTTCGCTGGCGCAGCCGCCGATGGCGAAGACACGCCGGTTGGCCGTCCGTAGGCCCTTGTCGACGATAATGCCCTTGGCATCGCTGGCGATGCCCGCAAGCTCGAGATCGAGCGCCGCGATCTTTGGCTGCCGCTCGCCCGTGACCAGCAGGTGCGTGCCATCCAGGGCCAGCTCGGCTTCGCCCTTTGTCCCCGCCAGAACGAAGCGCACGCGATTTCGTGGGGTTTCGACACGCAGGATTTTGGCTCGTTCATGCAGCGCGATCCCGTCGCGCAACAGAGCGCGGCGGATCAGCAGCGCAGCCTCCGGGTCCTCGTCGGGAAGCAGGTCCTCGGCTCCAACGATCGTGACGCTGCTGCCGAGGCGGCGCATGGCCTGCGCGAGTTCAACCCCTTCCGAGCCGCACCCGAGCACGATCAGACGCTCGGGGCGGCGGTTCAGCGTGAGGAGCGTTTCGCTGGTCAGGAAAGGGGCCTTGTCCATTCCAGGAATGGGCGGAGTTGCCGGGCGCGAGCCTGTTGCGATGACGAAACGCCTTGCCTTGATCTCCCGATCGCCGACCTGCACGGTGTTGCGGTCGCGAAACCGTGCCTCGCCCTTGATCACGTTGACGCCCAATGCCGCCAGGCGCTCGACCGTTTCGTTGGGAGCCAGCGCCGCGACGACACCGGCGATGTGCGCCTGCACCTTGGCGAAATCCACCTCGGGTTCACCGGCTGCGATGCCGAAAAGGCCAGCATGCTGGAGCAATCTCGCCCGTGCACTGGCGGCGATCAGGGCCCTTGAGATGACGGCGTCCTTGCCGCCTCCGAGGCGGTCGCGCTCTGCCAGCACGACCGATCCGCCAAACAGCGCCGCCGCTGTTGCCAGAGAAAGTCCGGCCGCGCCGCCTCCGATAACGCAGATGTCGGGGGTCAGCGGCGTCGTATTGAATGCCGTTGCCGGACTGCCGGTCACATCGCCTCTCCCTGATCTGGCTTCCGATACCTGCTGATGCGTTGTCAGGATGCCGGAATCAAGGCCATGCAAGTCGGAAGCACTGGAACAGCGTGCGGTTGGACACCCACTATTGCGTTGAAATCGCTCCCGCATGAGCGCGGCGTTGCAGGGACATCACTTAAAGCATCGGACCGAAAGTGGAATCGGTTTTCGGAAAAATCCGATGCTCAAACAAAGAGTTGGATCGCTGCTCCTGCGTCCGAATGGACGCACGGCGATCTAGGCGACGTGGCGTCCCCTGTCAGACGAGAAGGCGGATACCGGCTCCGGCCTGCCGAAGAGATAGCCCTGCGCCCGGTGAGCGCCGAGCAGTTGCACCGCGATACGCTGCTGCTCGGTCTCGATGCCCTCCACGACGACATTCATCGAAAGGCGTCGGGCGAGCTGGCAAACGGCCTCGATGATGGCTTTCGACGCCTCATTGGCATGCACGTCGCGGCTGAAGCTCTGGTCGATCTTCACCTGGGCAAAGGGGTAGGTCGAGAGATAGGCAAGCGACGAATAGCCGGTGCCGAAATCATCGAGTGCGAACTTGACGCCAAGCGCGCGCAACTCGTGAATGGCGGCGAGCGTGCCCTTGTTATCCTCGATCAGCAGGGATTCAGTCACCTCGAGCGTCAGGCGATGGGAGCTGAGCCCGGAAGCGATGAGCGCCTCCTTGACGGTCTCTACGATCCGGCGGGGTTCGCGGAACTGCAGCGGGGAGATGTTGACGGAAACGCCGATCTCCTTCGGCCAGGCTGCCGCGTCTTTGCAGGCCTGCCTGATGGCCCAGTCGCCCATGGCGGCGATCAGGCCGGAGCTTTCGGCGATCGGGATGAAGATTCCGGGCGGGATCATTCCGCGGGTCGGGTGCCGCCAGCGCATCAACGCCTCGCGGTTGACGACATCCTGTGTCTTCAGATCGATGATGGCCTGATAGTACAGCTCAAGCGTCTTGTTCTCGCAGGCCCTGCGCAGATCCACCTCGATCTCGTGCCGATCGAGCATCTCCTCGGCCATTGCCGGATTGAAGAAGGTCAGCGTGTTGCGGCCTGCCGCCTTGGCTTTGTAAAGGGCGGTGTCAGCGTGGCGAAGCAGATCGGCCGGTGTCGCAGCGTCGAGCGGCGCCATCGCGATACCGACGCTGGCGGTCACATAGACGGTCTTGGTTTCGAGCAGGAAGGCCTTGGCCATCGCGTCGATCATGCGCTGGGCGATCGTGGTGACGATGGCGAGATTGGCCGAGGGCAAGATCAGAACGAACTCGTCACCACCGAAGCGGGCCAGCAGGTCGCCACCGCGAATGACGCCGCGAAGGCGCGTCGCCGTTTCGGAGAGGACGCGATCACCGATGTCGTGGCCAAGGCTGTCATTGACCTGCTTGAAGCCGTCGAGATCGACATAGAGCAGCGCGAAGGCTTCGCCGGTCCGCTCCAGCTTGCGGAAGGACTCGGACAGCTGGTTGTTGAATTCGAAGCGGTTGGCGAGGCCGGTCAGCTCGTCGAAGCGAGCCATCCGCTCGATGCGTGCTTCCGTCGCCTTCCTTTCGGTCGCATCCTCGGTCAGCATCAGCACGCCGCCCTCGGCTGCAGGTGCGATGGTGACGACCAGCAGCCGCCCGCCGCGGGTCTGCAATTCGCGAGTGACCGCCTGTTGCGACTGCTGGACCTCGCCAAGCGCGCTTCTGATGTCGCGAACCTGGTCGGCGCTGATGACCTGACGCTCGATCAGAAAGCGGGCGATCGCCGTCAGAGGCGTGCCGGGGAGGGCAAGTGTCTCGGGTATCCCGAAGAGCGTGCGGTGCGGTGCGTTGCAGATCGCCAGCTTCAGGCTGCGATCATACATGGCGAGGCCATGGATCATCGTGTTGAGGGCGGCATCGAGCGTCAGGTTCTGCGAGTGCAGCGCCGATGCCAACCCTCGTGACTGCTTGGTCGCCTCGCTGAGCGCGAGGAGATTCCGGTGCAGCGAATTGGTGATGGCGATGTTGGCCGCCACGTACAGGAACGCGAAATAGCCGATATAGTGATAGTAATCGTTGGAGGCCTGGACGAGGCCGACGGCCATAGGCACGCAAAAGGTCAGGAGCTGTACGGCGACGAATTTCGGCCGGCCGGCGTTTCGCGAGACATAGCCGGAGGCCAGCGCGATGGTTGAGGCGACCGAGGTGATATGGGCGGCTGCGTCTTCGGTCTGCGTCAGTGCGATGTAGCAGCTGTAGCCAAGGACCGCGCTGAAAACCGTTGCACCGAGGAAGTATTCCCGGTCCCAGCGCCGTGTCTCGGCAACACTGTCATCCGAATGATCGCGCCTGCGATAGCGGATGACGGTCATGATCCGGAGCGCGACGACCAGAGTTACCAGCGCGGTCAGGGTCATGAAAATGCTGGCACCCGTCGAGAGCCAGCACAGATAGGGGGTCAGGATACCAGCAATGCCACCCGGAATGATCGAGCCGGGCGAGGAAAACAGCGAGCTGACCAGCAGACGATAGTCCGGCAGGTCGAAATCCTCGCGGACATCGCCCGATCTGTCGCTGGGAAGCCCTTTGAAAACACCCGCCATCCAGTCCCGCCTTGCAAGGCCTCTGGCGCGCGACGAGCTTTTCACTAGCCCGAGTTCGCGCCAGATAAACCCTTTAGGCGGAACAGGTAAATGTTTCGTGAGGGGGGCTGCAACCGCCTTGCGTCTCCGCGAAGGCGTTCTCGCAGGATCAGAGTGCCGCCGCGCTGGCCAGGATCGGGCTCGCTGGCCGCTGGTAGACGCGGGTCAGCATGCGGTCCTGGGTCTGGGCGATGCGCTGCAGCTTCGAGATGGCGCTTGGGTTGAGGCGGAGCATGCAATCCGTCCAGATCTCGCCAAGATGCTCCAGTTCCTCGCGCAGGTCGCCGGCCCGGCGGTTGAACGCAGAGAACAGTGCGGTCTTGGCCGCGTGCACCGGCAGGGAGTCGCTGGCATATTTGCGGATCCAGTCTTCGCCGGTGCCGGTCGGCACCACCGCTTCGAGTGCGCCGGCCGCCAGGAAATCGGCGGCACTCATCTCCTCCCCGGAGAGCAGCAGGCGCTCTGCTGCACGCGAGCCCATGCGGCGTGACAACACCGCCACCGCCGTGATCGGGAAGTGGTTGAACTTGATCTCGGGGTAGACGAAGGAGGCCTGCTCCTCGGCGATCATGACATTGCAGGAGCGCGGTGCATCGATGCCGCCGCCGATCGCCTTGGCGTGAATGGTCGAGAGCGTGATCACCAGGCCGTTGAGACCGCTGGCGTTCCAGACGGCGCCCTCGATCGAAAGGCGTGCATATTCCGCCAACGCGGCGCGGTCATTCTTGGCGAGACAATCGAGATAGAAATCGAGATCGCCGCCGAGGGTGAAGAATGGGCCGGTCCCGCGGAAGGCGAGGAAGCGTACCGGCGCGCCGTGATACTGATCCGGCGCTCCCCAAAGAGCATAGATCGCCTTCTGGATCTTGCCGAGGCTGTCAAGCAGCTGAAGCGTGAAGACCGGCTTCAGCTCCGGCTTGATCGTCACCCACAGCGTCTTGATTTCGGCTTCGTAGGCCAGCTGCACCTCGGGCAGGAAGCCCGCCTTGTGCCGCAATGCGTCGATGACCTCGCAACATTCCAGAGCGACGGCGGGCACCGATTGGGTGTGTGAAGCGAAGGCCTGGAACATGCCGCAAATCCCGTCAGGTCAGACAATTTGGAAAGCCTCCGCAGGGTAGAAGAAGTTAATGAACTGTAAACGATAACCGGCGGAAATGGTTAATTTCATTAAGCTTTGTTGCCTAAGTTGTGCTGCTGGAAAGCCTGGCGCAATGCAACGATGTGGGCTTTTGTGGCGGCGCGACGAGCCGGCAGAGCAAAGGCTGTGCCGTTACGGAAGACGCCGGACCATGCAGCACTTGCGAACGTCAACACACGGCAAGAGACGGAAAATGCAGGCAGTTTCAGCACAGGAGCGCGCGGGTGCAGCGGCTGGAATCTCGAAGAGCGAGATGCGAGGGCGAAGGTCGAAGGGACAACGCCTCGCCGCGGCACAGTTTCGTCTCAGCCTGGAGCGCGGGGGCGTCGTCGATTGATGTTCGGCAGCGGGAGAAACTTGTCCAAAGCGCGCTGCAGAGCTAACCATGCGCCGCGATTTCGCCGCGATCCCAGCGTTGAACCGCGTAAGCCGAGTTTGATCCATTGAGTCGCCAACCAACCGCAGACGACGAGAAGAGGGCGCGCCTCGCAGCCGCCCTGCGCGAGAACCTCAAGCGCCGCAAGGCGCAGGCGCGCGCTCGTCGGGCGGATGACGCGGAGCGGGAAGACGAAGCGCCGCCTGCCCAGGCCGAAACTCCCCGGTCCTGATTCCGCCCTCAATCGCGCCGCGCGGCCGATAGCCGCGATCTCCAGCAGGACATCCAGATGGACCGTATCCGCATTACCGGTGGCCAGCGCCTCAATGGCACGATCCCGATCTCGGGCGCGAAGAATGCCGCGTTGCCGCTGATGATCGCGAGCCTCCTCACGGATGAGACGCTGACTCTGGTCAATGTTCCGCGACTGTCGGACGTGACGGCGCTGTCGCGCATCCTCTCGAACCACGGCGTCGATCGTTCCATCGCCGGCAAGCGTATCGGTCAGTCCGCTGAGACGGGCCAGACCATCGCGCTTACCGCGCGCCAGATCGTCGATACCTGCGCACCTTACGAGCTCGTCTCGACCATGCGCGCGAGCTTCTGGGTCATTGCTCCGATCCTGGCCCGGATGGGCGAGGCGAAGGTCTCCCTGCCTGGTGGCTGCGCGATCGGTACGCGGCCGGTCGACCTCCTGCTGATGGCGCTGGAGCGGCTCGGCGCAGAGATCACCATCGAGAACGGCTATGCGCTGGCGCGCGCGCCGAAGGGCCTGAAGGGCGCCGAGATCGTCTTCCCGAAGGTAACGGTTGGCGGCACCCATACGGCCCTGATGGCCGCGGTTCTCGCTGACGGTACGACAATGATCGAGAACGCGGCGCGTGAGCCCGAAGTCACGGACCTTGCCGCCTGCCTCATCAAGATGGGGGCCAAGATCGAAGGCGCCGGCACCTCTCGCATCGTGGTCAAGGGGGTCTCGCGGCTCGGTGGCGCGCACCATGCGGTCTTGCCGGACCGGATTGAGGCCGGCACCTATGCAATGGCTGTCGCGATGACCGGCGGCGACGTGCTGCTCGAAGGAGCGCGAGCCGATCTGCTGCAATCGGCGCTCGATATCCTCGTCAAGGCCGGCGTCGATATCAGCGAGACCAATGAAGGCATCCGCGTGCGCCGCAACGGCGCGGCACTGGAGGCCGTCGATGTGGACACTGATCCGTTCCCGGGTTTCCCGACCGATCTGCAGGCGCAGTTCATGGCGCTGATGACACGGGCCAAGGGCACGTCGCGCATTCGCGAGACGATCTTCGAGAACCGCTTCATGCACGTCCAGGAACTCGTCCGCCTCGGCGCGAAGATCCGGCTGGATGGTGACGTCGCCTATGTCGAGGGTGTGAGCAAGCTCACCGGAGCGCCGGTCATGGCCACCGATCTGCGTGCATCGGTATCGCTCGTCATTGGTGGTCTCGCGGCCGAGGGCGACACGATGATCAACCGGGTCTACCATCTCGATCGCGGTTTCGAGGCGCTGGAAGCCAAGCTGACGCGGTGTGGCGCCCAGGTCGAGCGGATCAGCGGTTGACGCCGAACCGTCCGCTCGCCAGAACAGGCCCATGTCGGACGATACCGCAGACCCACTGAAGCTGATCGCGCTCGACGCGGAGGATCTCGCGATCATCTCCGCACATTTGCAGGATGCCGTCCTGCGCGTCGGCGATGTCGCCTATCTTCCTGCGCAGAAGCGCTTCGCGCTGGCTGCGCGACGCTTCGACTGGGAAGGCGTGCCGCACGGCCAGAAGCGCCGGCGCCTCGCCGCCCTGCATTTCGAACGCGTCGTGCACGCGAAGAGCACGAAGGTTGATCCGACGGCGACAGGGGCCGTTCTCAACCTCCTTGCCATCACCTTCACCGAGTCCGCGGCGCCGGCGGGAGAGGTCACGCTGCATTTCTCCGATGGTGCCGCGATCCGCCTGGGCGTCGAGTGCATCGAGGCCCAGATGAAGGACCTCGGCCCGGTCTGGGAGGCGGTCGCCAAGCCTGACCACCCGAACGGCGCCTGACCTCTTCTTTCAGCTTCAGGATTCGCGATGCCGATCAGGCTCGATCAACGAGACGCAGGCTTCGAGCAGGCCTTTGCCGCGCTGCTGACGACCAAGCGTGAGGTGTCCGAGGACGTTGACCGCGTAGCCGCCGACATCATCGCAGATGTTCGCGCCAGGGGGGACGAGGCTGTCATCGCCTGCACCTCCCGCTTCGACAAGCTCGATCTGACCCCCTCGACCCTTCGGGTCAGCGAAGCCGAGATCGATGCGGCCGTCGCGGCCTGCTCCGCCGATCTGCTGGCTGCGCTGGAAACGGCACGCGGGCGCATCGAGGCCTTTCATCTCCGTTTGAAGCCGCAGGATTCCTGGGCGCGCGATGCGCTTGGTGTCGAGAGCGGTTGGCGCTGGAGCGCGATCGAGACGGTCGGGCTCTATGTTCCCGGTGGGACCGCGAGCTATCCCTCTTCCGTGCTGATGAACGCGGTGCCGGCCAGGGTTGCCGGCGTCGAACGCATCGTCATGGTGGCGCCGACCCCGCGCGGGGAGACCAACCCGCTGGTCCTGGCGGCAGCGCGCCTCGCCGGCGTCCACGAGGTCTATCGGATTGGCGGTGCCCAGGCGGTGGCGGCATTGGCCTATGGAACGGCGTCGATCGCGCCGGTGGCCAAGATCGTCGGGCCGGGCAATGCCTATGTGGCAGCCGCCAAGCGCCGGGTCTTCGGACAGGTCGGTATCGACATGATCGCCGGTCCTTCCGAGGTTCTGGTGATCGCGGATTCGAGTGCGAACCCGGATTGGGTCGCGGCCGATCTTCTGGCGCAGGCAGAGCATGACGAATCCGCCCAGTCGATCCTGCTCACCAATGATGCAGCGCTCGCATCCGGGGTTGAGAAGGCGCTGATCGCCCAACTGGCAGTGCTCCCGCGCGCCGCGATCGCCGGCAAGAGCTGGCAGGATTTCGGCGCCATCCTGCTGGTCGAGGACCTGGAACGCGCACTCCCGCTGGTCGACCGGTTGGCGCCAGAGCATCTCGAGATCGTCACCGCCGATCCCGACAGCCTGGCGCGCAAGGTTCGCAATGCCGGCGCGATCTTCCTTGGCGGCCACACTCCGGAGGCGATCGGCGACTATGTCGGCGGCCCCAACCATGTTCTGCCGACCGCCCGCTCTGCCCGTTTCTCCTCGGGGCTCGGCGTCGCCGATTTCATGAAACGAACCTCGTTGCTGAAATGCGGCGTCGACGGGCTTCGCGCCTTGGCGCCGGCCGCGACGCAACTGGCCGAAGCCGAGGGCTTGCAGGCCCATGGCCGGTCCGTGACGATCAGGCTCAATCTCTGAGTCCCGCGCGCCCTGAGTCCGGAGGCTGCATGTCGGAAAGCCAAAGCCTGGTTGGTGTGACTTTTGACGAAGCGTCGCTGGGGCGTGGCAATCCGGATCAGGAACATGAGCGCGCGGTTGCGGTCTATGACCTCGTCGAGCGCAACCATTTCGCGTTACCCGGGCATGATGGCGGTCCCTATCTGGCCCATCTCGCGCTGGTCGAGCGCCGCCTCGTATTCGAGATCAAGGGTGCCGACGGAGCGCCTGTCGTTACGCATCACCTCTCGCTGACGCCGCTGCGGCGCATCATCAAGGATTATGGGCTGGTCTGCGAAAGCTATTACGCCGCCATCCGGGCGGCGACGCCTGCGCAGATCGAGGCGATAGACATGGGTCGGCGCGGCCTGCATGACGAGGCGGCCCACATGCTGGTCGAGCGCCTGGCGAGCAAGGTCGAGATCGACCACGACACAGCGCGTCGCCTTTTCACGCTGATCTATGCCCTGCATTGGAAGGGCTAGGCTCGGTGGAGGGAGCGCCGCCGCGCAAGATCCACAGCGTGCTCTTCATGTGCGCATATAATGCCGTGCGTTCCCCGATGGCGGAAGCCATGGCGAAACACTTCTTCGGCAAGTCGATCTATGTCCAGTCGGCCGGAGCCAGGAGGGGCGAAGTCGATAAGTTCGCGCTTGCCGTGCTCGACGAGATCGGCATCGACGCTCATCGCCACAAGCCAAAATCGATTGAGGAACTGGAGGAGTGGGAAGGGTTGAACTTCGACCTCATCATCTCCCTCTCGCCGGAAGCGCACCACAAGGCCCTTGAACTGACCAGAACGCTCGCTGCCGATGTCGAGTACTGGCCGACGCCGGATCCGACCATCGTCCAGGGCTCGCGCGAGCAGGTGCTCGACGCCTATCGCGATGTACGGGACGGCCTGATGCGGCGGATCAAGCAACGCCTGCGGGCCTGAGCGCCCTGCTCAGTTCACCAGAACGGATCCGCCGCAGCGCACGCCGCTGACCCAACTGTCTGCCTGACCCAAGCCGATGCCGAGCGTGCCGAGGACGGAGTTCAGCAACTGGTCGATCGGTGTTGCCGCACCGGAGATGACGCCACTGACCAGGTCGCCGAGACCCGGTAGCGGCAACCCCAGCCCCAATGCCTCGACCTTGAGGTCGAGATCGCCGACCAGCCGCGAAAGCAGCGTGGCAACGAAATTCTGCGTCGAGGTCGTGCGCTTTTGCGAACGCAGGATGTCTGCATAGGAGAAGTTCACCGGCGTGTCCGTGAGATTGGTCATGGTTGCATGGGCGCGCCCGGTGACTTTCGCCAGTCCTACGACATTCAGGAGCGGCGCCGCCGGTGGGTTGGGTTTGCTGGTGAAATTGTTGAACTCGGCATTGGAGACCTGGCCGATCCAGGCGTCGATCAGGGCCGGCTGGACGCCGAGCGTCACCCGCGACGTGGTGACATCGCCCGGACTGCACTGGACATTCGTCAGTTTGGCTGTCGCCGAGGCGAGTTCGAGATAGAGCGGCAGACGCACCAGGGAGGCCTGTCCCGAGCCCACGAGATCGACCGTCAGCAGCAGGCGTGTTTGTGCCGTGTGGACGCTCGAACCGCTCCGCCCGACGCTGACCATGCTGGTCCCGATCGGGCGCTCGCCGATCCCGAGCTTCAGGGTCACGGCCGCAAGGCCGGGGATATTGAGCGCAAGGCCGATGTCGATCTGGCGGGCTCCGTTCGAGATCTGGGCCAGGGCCGAGACCATGTCGAGGGCAGACAGGGAGACCGCGATCGGGTTGGCGCCGGAGAGCGGCTTGTCGCCAAGTGTCCCGAAGGAGACGAGCGATTTCAGAGGGACGGGGTTCGTCGAACCGGAAGACGCCGCAGCGATCCGCGACAGGGCGCTATTGGCTGATCCATTGCTGGTGCTGTGGTCGCGAGCGGCGTCTGCTGCCGCTGCCAATACATCTGGGAGCTTTACATTGGCGTTCAGCACATCGTTGAAACTCACGGCCGACAGGCGCATCCGAGTGGCCAGTCGCCTTGAGAAGTCGAAGAGATCGATCCGGGCCGTCGCCAGGGCCTCATAATCCATGATCGACAGCGAAACGCTGCTTCCGAGCAGGCCGCTGAGCAGTCCATTGAGGACGCCGCCATCCAGTTTCAGGAGCCGCGAACCCACCGCGAATGAAGCCTGGACGTCCTGGACGCCAATCGCACTCGTTCCGATCGGCACATCTCCGCCACTCTCGCTCGTGCTCGAGCTGGACGCGCCCTCAGGTTGCCTTGAGGTGGCCGAGGCTGCGAAGATGCGACCGAGAAACATCGGAGTGACCGCAGCCATATCGACCTTGACGGCATTGGCGCTTGCAACTGGTCCGACCTTGAAGCGGTCGACCGGCGCCAGGGCCGGATCGGGCGTGTAGACACCGAACACCACCGCCTGGACATTGCTCGCGGCGAAACCGTTGCTCCCGGCACTCGCCTGCGCGGCGGCGCGTGCCTTGGGCAGGTCGGCTGCGGCGGCTAGGGCTGCCAGGTCATTCGCCGTCTGCTGGCGTCGTTTCTGGTAGAAGAAACTCCCGACATCGATGGCCATCGCGCCGAAGCCGAGCAGCATGAATATGCCCGCGGCGAACAGGAGTGCGGTCCCACCACGCTGGTCGCGGACGAAGGAGTCGAAACGCCTGAACATCACATGGCCTCGTCAATGCGGGGAAGGCAACGCGTATCAGTAACCACCACGCTGAACGACGGCGCGGCGCTCCACGACCGGGTCGGGCAGCGCGATCATGCTGCCCAGCCTGTGAAAGATGGAATCGGAGAAGTCGTATCGAATCGCGACCTGGAAGGTCGGCGTCGGGGCGCCGCTTGCGGTCGTCGACACGCTGATCTTGGCGGGGTCGAGAAAGGCATAGCTCTCGACATTGGCGATCACGAAATCCCTGGCGATCCGCTCACGTTCGGTATCGTTCAAGCCAGAGACCGAAGCACGCGCAGCTTCCGCGGCGATCTGCTGGACGCCGTGATAGACACCGAGAACGTAACCATAGCCGATGATGCCGAAGAGCAGCAGCAGGAGGACCGGAGCGACCAGCGCAAATTCTATTGCGCTTGTGGCGTCGGGGCTTCGTGAAAAGCGGGTCCACACCTGTAGCATATCTAGCCTTTGGGCAGGTGAATGCTACTTATACTTGTAATATGCATCTTTTAAAAAAGTTTAAACGGAATCTCACACACACGACCCCAAAGGCGCGACATCCGCTCTTAAGTGAAACTTTACGGGTGGTGAGCGAGTTCGTTCGGCCCGATATGGCCTGCCGGATGGCGCGGAGAGACCGAGTTTTATGACGTCCGGATGCCCGAACGAGATTCCGGCCGCTCAGGGCCGGGGCGCGATGCTGCGGGACGCACTCATCGTCGCCATTGCGCTCGTGGCAGTCAGCCTTGCAGCAGCGCTCAGCCTGCCCCGGGGCGCGGATTTCGCCGCGCCATCGCGCGCGATTGTCTTTTCGCCATGGACCTCTGAACAGGACGCGCTTGCGATGACCCTGGCGGCCGGGCATCGCGTCCTGCGCAGTGGGATCTCACGCTTCATCGTCATTACGGCGCCGTCCGTGGATCCGGGCATCAAACAGGTGAAGCCGCAGGGTGCCCTGCTGATGCTGGCGCTCTCGGGTCTGGCCGGGTGTCTCGACGCCCCTGCGCCGGCGGAGGCGTCCTCATGATCTGGACCCTGACCGGCATTCGCATCGGTGTGGCCCGCTTCCTGCTCGGGCTCGCCTTCCTTCATATTCCGCTGCTGGCGCTGAGCGTCTGGTTTCACGGTGGCGAGGTGCTGATCGCTGCTTCCTTCGCCTTCGTTCTCGCCGCTGGAGCCCTGCTGCTCTATGCCCGTTTCGGCGTCGCCATCGTCACGCAACTGGTGATTGCGATTGTGCTGATCGGCCAGGTTTCGATGCTCGTCTACAGCTTCGCCGGCCATCCCTGGCAGCCTGACACGCACATGTATTACTTCGCTGTCCTCGCTCTGTTGGCGGGGTTTTGCGACTGGCGCCCGATCATGATGGGGGCTGCGTTGACCGCGCTGCACCATCTGGCGCTGCAGTACCTGCTCCCCTCGGCCGTGTTCTACCAGGGCGGCAATATCTGGCGCGTGCTGCTGCATGCCGTGATCGTGGTGATCGAGACTGCGTTCCTGGCGGCGCTCGCCATGATTCTCGGGCGGATGTTCGCCATGAACCAGGACAGCCTGCGCCGTGCCAATGAGATCGCTGAGCGCGAGCGCGCGGCCGGAGAGCGGGAGAAGCGTTTGGCCGATGAACTCGGCCGCCGCAGCGAGACGCTGCGCGAAACCGTCCTGAGTTTTCGCCAGCAGATGGAGCAGGCGATGGCGGTGCTCGACCGTTCGGCCGAGGCCATGCAGGGCGAGTCGCGGGCCTTGACCGGCACCTCCGACCAAGCGCGTCACCAGATGGGGCATGTCTCCGAGGCTGCCGAGGCGACGACGCGCAGTATCGACCAGCTTGCGGTTGCCAGTGGGCAACTCGCGGCTTCGATCGGCGAGATCGGCCAGAACGTGTCGCACTCTGCCGATGGCTCCAAGAGCGCTGCTGAACTCGCCCGGCGCGCCAGCGCGGAAATCGAGGATCTCGCCCGCAGCAGCGAGAATGTTGGTGCTGTTGTCGAAATCATTCGCGGCATCGCGGCGCAGACCAGCATGCTGGCGCTCAACGCCACCATCGAGGCCGCTCGCGCTGGCGAGATGGGGCGTGGCTTCGCCGTCGTTGCGAGCGAGGTGAAGACACTCTCAGCCCAGACCGCGCGAGCAACTGACGAGGTCTCCGGTCAGATCAACGCGATGCAGGTCGCTTCGCAGCGCTCGCTGAGGGCGATCCGCGATATCGTGACGGCCATGTCCGAGGTCGAAGGCGTGGCGGCGGCGATTGCCGTCTCCGTCCACGAGCAGGATCGAGCGACCATGGAGATCGCCCGGCAGGTCCAGCTTTCCTTCGAGGGGGCAAGGCGCAGCGCCGGTGCGGTCGGCAATTTCGAGGCGATGACCGTTCGCACACACGATGCCGCTGAGCAATTGCAGGATGCTGCCGACGCGTTGGCGAAGCAGGCGCACAGCATCCGTCAGGAGGTCGCGGCGTTCTGCGGCCGCGTCGCGGCGGCCTGATCGGGCGAGGCTCCGTTACCAGGCGCGGCCGGGTCCGACCGCTCCGAGATCGAGCCATTTGCCGAGTGTCGCGGCAACATCCGAAAAACTCCGACGCCGCCCGATCGCTCGTGCCGCGACACCTGGCCCGAAGGCGAGGATCGGCACATGCTCGCGCGTGTGGTCGGTGCCCTTCCAGGTGGGGTCGTTGCCATGGTCCGCCGTGATGATGGCAAGGTCGTCCGGGCCCAGCTTCGCCTCGAGCCGTGGCAGCATCGCATCGAAGGCTTCCAACGCAGCCGCGTAGCCCGGCACATCGCGGCGATGGCCGTACTCGGTATCGAAATCGACGAGGTTGACGAAGCAGAAGCCGCCATCCGGCAGCCGGTCGAGCGCGGTGAGGGCGGCCTCGAACATGGCCGCATTGCCGAATGGCTTTATCTCCTCTCCGGTGGCGCGATGGGCAAAGATATCGCTGATCTTGCCGACGGTGATGACGCTCCGGCCCAGTACCGCGAGCCGATCGAGGATCGTGTCGCGGGGCGGTGGAATGGCGAAGTCCTTCCGGTTCGCCGTCCGGGTGAAGCCGGTTGCCGCTGTTCCGACGAAGGGGCGCGCGATGACGCGCCCGATCCTGAGCGGATCGACCAGGACGCGCACCTGGCGGCAGAGCTCATAGAGCCGCTCCAGCCCGAAATGCTCTTCATGCGCCGCAATCTGCAGGACGGAGTCGACCGAGGTGTAGCAGATCGGCTTGCCCGTCCGGATATGCTCCTCGGCGAGCTCGTCGATGATGACGGTCCCGGAGGCGTGCTTGTTGCCGAGAATGCCCGGCAGCCTGCCGTCGCGAATGATCGCCGCGACCAGATCCGGTGGGAAGGAGTTTTCCAGCTCGGTGAAATAGCCCCATTTGAACGGAACGGGACAGCCAGCGATCTCCCAATGGCCGGAGGGAGTGTCCTTGCCCTGGCTTGTCTCGACGCCATAGCCGTACTGACCTTGTGGCGCGATCGGCTTGCTGAGGCCCGCGAGCGGCGTCCCCGTCGAAGCCTCGCAGGCATGGGCCAGGCCCAGCCGGGCGAGGTTCGGCACCTGCAATGCGCCGCGCCGCAGACCCTCGCGGTCGCCCTTGCCAGCCGCGCAGCTCTCCGCGATATGGCCCAGCGTGTCGGCGCCGGCATCGCCATAGAGATGCGCGTCCCCTGCACCGCCGCAGCCGACGGAGTCGAGAACGATGAGGATGGCGCGCGTCATCTCAGTCCTTCACCGCGGCGTTGCCGACGGGTTCGAGATTGAGCGCGGCAGCGAGCAGTGCCTGGGTATAAGCCTCGCGGGGATGTGCGAAAATCTCCTCGGCAGGCCCTTCCTCGACGACCTTGCCGTTCTGCATCACCACGACCCGGTGCGACAGCGCCCGTACCACTTTGAGGTCATGGCTGATGAAGAGATAGCCGAGCTTGCGGCGGCTCTGCAGTTCGCGCAGGAGCTCGACGATCTGCGCCTGCACCGACATGTCGAGCGCCGAGGTCGGCTCGTCCAGCACCACGAATTTCGGGTCGAGCGCCATGGCGCGCGCGATCGCGATACGCTGGCGTTGTCCGCCGGAGAACTCATGCGGGTAGCGATCCATCGCCGCAGGATCGAGGCCGACATCGCTGAGCGCCCTGGCGACGATCTCGCGGCGGGCCTCATAGCTCAGCCCCTTGTCCTGGACCGTCAGCCCTTCCTCGACAATGCCGGCGACCGAGAGGCGCGGTGACAGCGAGCCATAGGGATCCTGGAAGACGACCTGAAGATCCTTGCGCTTCGGGCGGACGGCGGCGCTGGTCAGCCCGTCGATGCGGTCACCGAGGAATACGACAGGCCCCTCCGACGCGATCAGCCGCAGGATGGCGAGGCCGAGCGTCGTCTTGCCGGAGCCGGACTCACCAACGACGCCGAGCGTTTCTCCTTCCCGCACCTTGATCGAGATGCCATCGACGGCCTTCACATGGCCGGTGGTCCGCCGCAGGAAGCCGGACTTGATTGGAAACCAGATCTTCATCGGCCCGGCCTCGAGCAGCGTCGCCGCGCCCGCGGCGACCGGGGCGGGACGCCCCTTGGGCTCGGCTGCGAGCAGGCGTTGGGTATAGTTGTGCTGCGGCTTGTCGAAGATCTCGGCGACCGGTCCCTGCTCGACGATTCGACCCTTGAGCATCACGCAGACCCGGTCAGCGAGCCGCCGCACGATGCCAAGATCATGGGTGATGAACAGGATCGCCATGCCGAGGCGGTTCTGCAGATCCTTGAGCAAGGACAGGATCTGCGCCTGCACGGTGACGTCGAGGGCAGTCGTCGGCTCGTCGGCAATCAGCAGGTCAGGCTCGTTGGCGAGCGCCATGGCGATCATCACGCGCTGGCGCTGTCCGCCGGAAAGCTGATGAGGATAGGCCTCAAGCCGGCTCTCGGCATCGCGGATACCGACCAGGGCCAGCAGCTCCAATGTGCGGGCGCGAGCCGCCACACCGCGCAAGCCCTTGTGCAGCTCGAGGATCTCGCCGATCTGCCGCGCAATGGTGTGCAGTGGGTTCAGCGAGGTCATCGGCTCCTGGAACACCATGGTGATGTCGTTGCCGCGCACCTTGCGCATCGCATCCTCGTCGGCCGCGATCAGGTCCTGCCCGTTGAACAGCACCTTGCCGGAAGGGTGATGCGCTGCCGGATAGTTCAGCAGCTTCAGGATCGCGAGCGCGGAGACGGATTTGCCCGAGCCGGATTCGCCGACGATCGCCAGTGTCTCGCCCTTCGCGACATGGAAGGAGATGCGGTCGACGGCGAGCGTCTCCCTGCCGCCCTGGCGGAAGGCGACTGACAGATCCTCGACGGAGAGAAGGGAAGCGCTCACGCGAAGGTTTTCCTTGGATCGAAGGCGTCGCGCACCGCTTCGCCGATGAAGATCAGCAGCGACAGCATCAGGGCGATGACGAAGAAGCCGGAGAGCCCGAGCCAGGGCGCCTGCAGATTGGCCTTGCCCTGCGCCAGCAACTCACCGAGCGAGGGCGAGCCGGGCGGCAGGCCGAAGCCGAGGAAGTCGAGCGAGGTGAGCGTCGTGATCGAGCCGTTCAGGATGAAGGGCAGGAAGGTCAGCGTCGCGACCATGGCGTTCGGCAGCAGATGCTTCACCATGATCTTGCCGTTGGAAAGGCCGAGCGCACGCGCCGCCCGGACATACTCGAAATTGCGGGCGCGCAGGAATTCGGCCCGGACCACGCCGACCAGCGCAACCCATGAGAACAGCAGCAGGATGCCGAGCAGCACGAAGAAGCCTGGCGTGATCACTGCCGCAACGATGATCAGGAGATAGAGCGCCGGGATCGAGGTCCAGATCTCGATGACGCGCTGGAAAATCAGATCGGTCCAACCGCCGAAATACCCCTGCACGGCGCCTGCGGCGATGCCGATCAGCGACGAGATCGTGGAGAGAATCAGGCCGAACAGGATCGAGATGCGGAACCCGTAGACCAGGCGCGCCACCACGTCGCGGCCCTGGTCGTCCGTGCCGAGCCAGTTCCATTCGAGTTCGCGGCAGGTCATGCCGCCAGTCCGCTCGGCGATCGGCCGGCACTCCTCGTCCTTCAGCATCCAGGTCGGTGGGGCAGGAGCGGGAACCGGCAGGTCGAGGTTATGTGTGCGGTAGGAATAGCGGATCGGCGGCCAGATGGCGTAGCCATTGGCATCGATCTCCTTGGCGATGACTGGATCGCGATAGTCGGTGGTGGCGAGGAAGCCGCCAAATTTCTCCTCGGGATAGTTCACCACGATCGGGAAGAGGAACTCGCCTTTGTAGCGCACGATGAGTGGGCGGTCGTTGGCGATGAACTCCGCGAACAGGGAGAGCACGAACAGCGCGAGGAAGATCCAGAGCGACCACCAGCCCCGCCGGTTCGCCTTGAAGTTGTTGAGCCGGCGCCGGTTGATCGGCGAGAGCTTGAGCCAGCCCTGGCCCGCCTCGGGCGGTGCAATGGCCGCGCTGCGGGTGCTTGGCGGCAGGTCGATCAGCGTTTCGCTCACCTCAGGCCTCCCGCGTTTCGAAATCGATCCGGGGGTCGACCCAGGTGTAGGTCAGGTCGGTGATGAGATGCACGAAAAGGCCGATCAGCGAGAAGATGTAGAGATTGGCGAAGACGACCGGATAGTCGCGGTTGACGATGGCCTCGAAGGAGAGAAGCCCGAGGCCGTCGAGTGAGAAGATCGTCTCGATCAGCAGCGATCCGGCGAAGAGCGCATGCACGAATGCGCCGGGAAAACCGGCGATCACGATCAGCATGGCGTTGCGGAAGACGTGGCCGTAGAGCACGCCGCGCTCGCTGAGACCCTTCATCCTTGCGGTCAGGACATATTGCTTGCGGATCTCGTCGAGGAACGAATTCTTGGTCAGCAGCGTCGAGGTCGCGAAGGCGCCCAGCGCCATCGCCGTGACCGGCAGGGCAATGTGCCAGAGATAGTCGGTGGCCTTGCCGATCAGGCCGAGTTCTTCCCAGTTCTCGGAATGGAGTCCTCGCAGCGGGAAGATCTGCCAGAACGAGCCACCAGCGAAGAGCACGATCAACAGGATCGCGAACAGGAAGCCGGGAATGGCGTAGCCGACGATGACCACGGCGCTGGTCCAGGTGTCGAAGCGCGAGCCGTCCTTCACCGCCTTGCGGATGCCAAGCGGGATCGAGATCGCGTAGGAGAGCAGCGTCATCCACAGGCCGAGCGAGATCGAGACCGGCAGCTTCTCCTTGATCAGTTGCAGCACCGGAGCATCGCGAAAATAGGACCGGCCGAAATCGAAGCGGATATAGTCCCAGAGCATCTTGCCGAAGCGCTCATGCGCCGGCTTGTCGAAGCCGAATTGCTTCTCCAGTTCCTTGATGAAGGCCGGATCGAGCCCCTGCGCGCCACGGTAGGATGAGCTCGCATCGCCGTGCTGCGCACCGGCATCGCCGCCGGCGCTGCCGCCGACGCGGTCGGAGGCGTTGCCGCCCTGGCCCTGCAATTGTGCGATCACGCGCTCCACCGGGCCGCCCGGTGCGAACTGCACGATGACGAAGGAGATCAGCAGGATGCCGAACAAGGTCGGCACCATCAGCGCGAGGCGTCGGGCAATATAGGAGAGCATCCGTTCACCCGGCCTTTCGGGGAGGACCAAGCACACCGAGATGGGTGTCGGCAAAAAGCGAGGGATATTTCAGGCCATAGCCCAGCCCACGGTCGAACGCGATATGTCCGGCCCAGATCAGCGCAATCGCAAGGGCCATCGGCAAAGCCAGCGAAAGGTTAGCGATTGCCAGCAAGGCCGGGCCGATCAGCGAGTGAGTAGCGTTATAAAGGGTGGCGCCCAGTCTCGGATTGGCGAGATAGAGGAGCATGCCAAGATCCGGGGCCAGGATCAGTGCAGCAAAGAGCCACCACGAGGCGCCGGTGCCGGCGAAGAGCCAGATGCACAGCGCGCCGAGCATGAATCCTTCGAGGCGCAGGATGACCCTGGGAGTTCCGCTGACCTGACCTCGGGCTGCCGCCACCATCCTCATCCCTTCCCGATCCGCTTGGCTTTCTCGGCATCGAACCACCAGATCCCCGGAGCGCCGGACGAGTATTTCGGCTTGGTTGCAGGCCGGTCGAACATGTCCCAATAGGCCAGCCATTCATTCGGGTTCCACCACATCGGCACCCAATAGCGGCCGGCGCGCAGCAGCCGGTCCAGAGCCTTTGCTGCAACCACGACCTCCTTGTAGCTGCCGGCCTGGCCGATCCGCTCGATCATCGCATCGATGGCGGGATCGCCGATGCCGGCAAGGTTGCGCGAGCCGCGCGTCTTCGCCGCCTCGGAACCGTAGACGATGCGCATGGAATCGCTGGGAATCGCGCTGCCCGTCAGCGCGCGGCTGACCACGTCGAAATCGAATTCGTCGAGCCGGCGCTGATATTGTGCGGCATCGACGATGCGCGAGGTCGCATTGATGCCAAGGCGCTTGAGATTGGCCTGGAACGGCTGGGTGTGCGGCTGCAGGGCCGCCTGGAAATCGAGGAACTCGATCTCGAACGGCTTGCCGTCCGGCAGCTTCAGCACGTTGCCATCCCGCTTGCAGCCGGCAGCGCGGAACATTTCGTCCGCCTTGCGCAGCAGGGCGCGATCGCTGCCGGAGCCGTCGCTGACCGGCGGGAGATAGACCTCGCCGAAGACTTCGTCCGGCACCTTGCCACGGAAGGGTTCGAGCAGAGCGAGTTCTTCGGGCGAGGGTGTGCCGACGGCCTTGGAATCCGAGTTCTCGAAGAACGAAGTCATGCGGGCAAAGGAGCCGAACATGATGTTCTTGTTGGTCCACTCGAAATCGAAGCAGAGCCCGATCGCCTCGCGGATGCGCGGATCCTTGAAGGCATCGCGGCGCAGGTTGAAATACCAGCCCTGTGAGCCGGTCGGCTCGGTATTGGGCAGGGATTCCTTCTTGACCTTGCCCTCCTTGATCGCCGGGAAGTCATAGCCGGTCGCCCAGATCCGGGAGGTGAATTCCTCCTGGAAGGTGACGACGCCGCTCTTGAAGGCCTCGAAGGCGACCTGCCGATCGCGGAAATACTCCCAACGCGTGCGGTCGAAATTGTTGACGCCGACATTCACCGGCAGGTCCTTGCCCCAGTAGTCGGGAACCCGCTCGAACTCGATGAAGCGGCCTTGCTCGAGCCGCCCGACCTTGTAGGGGCCGGAGCCGAGCGGTGGTTCCAGCGTCGAGGCTTCGAAATTCCGCGTCGACCAGTATTTCGCGGAGAACACCGGCAGGCCTGCGACGACGAGGTGCAGGTCGCGGCCGCGCTTCGGCGAAAGCGTGACGACGACGATATCGTCGCCTTCCGCGACCGACGAGACGAGCTCGTTGAGGATCAGTCGGTAGGAAGGGTGTCCCTTGCTCTTCAGGATATCCATGGAGAAGGCGACATCGGAAGCTGTCACCCGGCTTCCATCATGGAAGCGCGCCTCCGGCCTGAGCCGAAAACGGTAGGTCAGCCTGTCCGCGGAGATCGCGACGCTCTTCGCCAGCAAGCCGTAGAGCGCACCGGGCTCGTCGCCGGAGCCGGACATCAAGCTGTCGAAGCAGGCATCCATGCCTGCGGCGCCATCGCCCTGGAGGACGAAGGTGTTCAGCGTGTTGAACGTGTCGAAGTTCTGGTTGCCGCCGGCCCGCTTGATCTGCAGCGTGATCGTGCCGCCCTTCGGTGCCTTCGGGTTCACATAGGCGAAATGTGGAAAATCAGCGGGCAGTGCCAGCTCACCGAAGGTCGAGAGGCCATGAACCTCGCCGGTCTCGGCCAGGGCCCGGCCGGGCAGGGCAGGCAGGCCCGCACTCGCCAGCGCTGCTCCCGCGGCTTCGAGCAGCCTGCGGCGTGTGATGCGCATCGCCATGGTGCCTCGTCCTCCTGCAACTGATTCGCTGGCCGATTATGTCGACCCGTGAGGTCGATACCAGCGCGGAGAGGAGATTCCTCGCCATGGTGAGGGCAAGAGCATGGCGGGAGCAAGCAAAAGCCGGGCTCGAGGGCCCGGCTTGCAGTCATTCAGGCGCGCCGAATCGACGCAAGGCTCATTTCGGCAGCGGCTTGGGCGCATCCGCGAGCGTGTTGAGATAGGCGATCACGTCGGCACGGGCGTCGGGCTTGGTCAGGCCGGCGAAAGCCATTGTCGTCCCCGGCATATAGGCCTTCGGGCCCTTCAGGAAGCCGTCGAGCTGCTCGGCCTCCCACTTCTCGGAGGACTTGCCCTTCATGGCGGCCGAATAGCCGAAGCCGTCGATCGAAGCCTTGTTGCGACCATAGACGTCGAAGAGATGCGGGCCGACCTTGTTGGCGCCGCCCTTCTCGAAGGTGTGGCAGGCCTTGCACGCGCCGACGGCCTTCTCGCCACGGGCCGGATCGGCCTTGGCGAGACGTTCCACGATCGGCGTGTCCGCCACCGGAGCGGCAGCGCTTGCGCCAGCGGCGGCACTCGGCTCCGGGCTCGGCAGATCGAAGCCGGGTACGGCCGGCTTGTGCGGCGCGAAGACAATGCCGGCGGCCATGTTCAGGGCCATCACCACGAGCAGCGTGGACAGGCCCGCGCCGGCAATCTTGTTCAGCTCGATATTCATCGCATCGAAACCCTTGGGCCTCGCCACAGGACAGGCAAGGCATAGCAGCGCTCCGGCCGGAGCCTGGGAGCGCCGACACACGGGCGTTGCTTAACCGCTTTGCGCGCTTCATTGCAACTCGTATAAGCACGCACCTCTTTGAGACCTTTTGACGCCTCCCGTCGCAGTCTCGCGACATTCCCCCAGAGCTGTTGCCGATGTCGGACCCACTAATCCTGATTCCCGCCCGCATGCAGGCGACCCGCCTGCCCGACAAGCCTCTCGCAGACATCCTCGGGGAGCCGATGATCGTGCATGTCTGGCGCCGCGCGATGGAATCGGGGGTTGGCGCCGTGGTCGTCGCCACTGACGAGCCGCGCATCGTCGCGGCGGTCGAGAAGGCCGGGGGCAGGGCGGTGATGACCAGCATCCACCATCAGACCGGTTCGGATCGAATCAAGGAAGCGGCCGATATCGTCGACCCGCAGGGGCGCCACGACATCATCGTCAACGTCCAGGGCGACTTTCCCACGCTCGATCCGAGCGCGATCGCTGCCGCGGTGAAGCCGCTTGAGGACGCTGCCGTCGACATCGCGACCCTGGCCGGCGTCATCACCGATGAGGACGAGAAGACCGCGCCCAGCGTCGTCAAGCTGATCGGCAGCGAGATCAGCCCTGGCCGGATGCGCGCGCTGTACTTTACCCGCGCCACCGCGCCGAGCGGTGAGGGGCCGCTCTATCACCATGTCGGCCTCTACGCGTATCGCCGCCGCGCGCTCGACCGCTTCGTCAGCCTGCCGCAATCGCTGCTCGAGCTTCGCGAGAAGCTTGAGCAGCTCCGTGCGCTGGAAGACGGCATGCGGATCGACGCGATGATCATCGATCACGTCCCGCGCGGCGTCGACACTCCTCCTGACCTGGATCGCGCCCGCGCGCTCCTGAAATCCCGCCCCGGAGCCTGAATCATGTCTGTCGTCGTGTCCTACCAGGGCGAGCCCGGAGCCTTCTCCTCACAGGCCGCCCTACAGGTCTTTCCGGATTGCGAATTGCTGCCTTGCGCAACCTTCGAGGATGCCCTTTCCGCGGTCAGCGACGGAGCGGCCCGCTATGGCATGATCCCGATCGACAATTCGATCGCCGGCCGCGTTGCCGATATCCACCATCTGCTGCCGCGCTCCGGCCTGCACGTCATCGGCGAGCATTTCCTGCCGATCCGCTTTCACCTGATGGCGGTCGAAGGCGCGACGCTTGCCACCCTGAAGACCGTGCAGAGCCATATCCACGCGCTCGGCCAGTGCCGCAAGATCATCAAGAAGCTGGGATTGAAGGCCGAGGTCGCGGCCGATACCGCGGGCTCTGCCCGGCAGGTTGCGGAAGCCGGCGACGTCACCCGCGCAGCGATCGCGCCGCATATTGCGGCCGAGGTCTACGGGTTGAACATTCTGATGGAGGACATCGAGGACGAGAAGCACAATACCACGCGCTTCGTCGTGCTTTCGAAGTATCCGGAATTTGCCCGCCAGGGCACGAAGCAGACTGTGACGACGCTGATGTTCCGCGTGCGAAACATTCCGGCGGCGCTGTACAAGGCGCTGGGCGGCTTTGCCACCAACGGCATCAATATGACCAAGCTCGAGAGCTACATGGTCGACGGCCATTTCTCCGCGACGATGTTCTATTGCGATGTCGAAGGGCATCCGGACGATCCGGATCTGAAGCGGGCCCTGACGGAGCTCGAATATTTCTCCAAGGAGATGAAGATTCTCGGCGTCTACCCGGCGCACGAGTTCCGCGCGAGTCTCGCCGAGCCGGGCGAATAGGGGCCGATAGCAGCCGACCGGTAACCGCGTCGGCTGCAAACGCCCCGTCGTGCTAGGGCGTGACGCCGTCCTCGGCCCACGCCTTCAGGATTGTGTTCGCGATCGCCATATGCGGCGGGCAGGACAGACCATCCGGATGCCTGCCATCCAGCATCTGCAGCGCCTCCTCGCGCGAGAACCAGCGCCCCGCCTCGAGTTCGTTCCCGTCCAGCGTGATGTCGTCGTTCAGCGCCTCGCTGATGCAACCGATCATCAGGGAAGAGGGGAAGGGCCAGGGCTGCGAGGCGACATAACGTACGGCGCCGGTGTGCAGCCCCGCTTCCTCGAGGGTTTCGCGGCGCACTGCGTCCTCAAAAGTTTCGCCGGGCTCGAGAAAGCCGGCAATGCAGGAATACATGCCCGGCGCGAACCGGGCCTGACGCGCCAGGAAGCACTTCTCGCCGCGCACCGCGAGCATGATCACGACCGGATCGGTGCGTGGGAAGTGCAGCGCGCCGCATTGCGAGCATTCGCGCCGCCAGCCGCCGCTTACTGTCGGCGAGAGCCCGCCGCAGCGGGCGCAGAAGCGATGCCGCGCATGCCAGTCGAGCAGCGCCTTGGCTTCGCCCAGGGGCCCGACCTCTTCGGCCGGGACGAGCCGATTCAGGGCGATCGAGCGCAGGTCGCTGACCATGAGATCGTCGCGCTCGCGCAGCGGCTCGGCGAGTTCCCTGTCGACCAGTCGGCCGAAACAGGCGGTCCCTTGTGGATCGAGCCCGAGGAAAACCTCCTCATGCGCCTTGCCGATAGCGTCGGCCTCGCTCTCGGCGAACCAGATCGTCAGGGTCTCGGCGTCGATGCGCTTCAGGATCGGCGTCTCGCCGGAGACGACCGCGTGGCGCGTACCCGGCGAAGCGCGAAAGCCTTCGACCGCGTCGGGGCGGTCGCGCAGGTCGCCGCGGCGATCGAGCGGGTTCGTGGCAAAGCCGGTCAGGGCCGAGCGTTCGCGTCGAAAGGAGACATCGTTCATGCGCACACCCGTCTGGCAGGCGGCTCGAAAGCAGCCGCCGCGTAGGCGGATGTGCTAGCGGCAAAGTGCCGCCTGCGCCAGAGGCGGAAGGCGCGAGGCGGGTCTGCTCCCGGCGGTTTGGTCGTGCCTTGAAGCATCGGCCCGAAAAGTGGACTGCGGTTTTCGGGAAAGCCGATGCAAGCATCGACGTTAGCGCTCGCCGCGTCCGCGCAGCAGATGGATGATCGCGGAGAAATCGGAACCACCTTCGCCCCAGGCATTGTGCAGGCCGAAAAGCTGGGCGGCGGCCGCGCCGAGCGGCGTCGAAGCGCCGGCCGCCTGGGCCGCCTCCTGCGCGAGCTTCAGATCCTTCAACATCAGCGCGGAAGCGAAGCCCGGCTTGTAGTCGTTATTGGCCGGCGATGTCGGCACCGGGCCGGGAACGGGGCAGTAGGTGGTCAGCGACCAGCACTGGCCGGACGAGGTCGATGCGACATCGAACAGGGCCTGATGCGACAAGCCGAGCTTCTCGGCCAGTACGAAGGCCTCGGAGACGCCGATCATCGAGATGCCCAGGATCATGTTGTTGCAGATCTTGGCCGCCTGGCCGTTGCCGGCCGGTCCGCAATGGACGACGCGCCGGCCCATGGCGGAGAGGATCGGGTCGCCCTTCTCGAAAGCCTCCTTCGGGCCGCCGACCATGAAGGTCAGCGTCGCGCCCTTTGCTCCGCCGACACCGCCGGAAACCGGCGCATCGAGTGAGAGGCAGCCGCGTTCGGTCGCCAGCGCATGCGCCTTGCGGGCGCTTTCGACATCGATCGTCGAGGAATCGATGATCAGAGCGCCTGGCTTCACCGCGGGCAGGATGTCGGCCCAGACCGTGAGCACATGCTTGCCCGCCGGCAGCATGGTGACGATGATCTCGGCATTGGCGACGGCCTCCCTGGCCGAGCCGGCAATATGTACGCCGAGTTCTGCCGCAGCCTCCTTCGAGGCCTGCACCAGGTCGAAGGCGCTGACCTCATGTCCGGCCTTGACGAGATTGGCGGCCATCGGCCCGCCCATATTGCCGAGCCCGATGAAGGCGATGCTGGTCATGGTCTAACCTCGTCGTTTGAGAAGCTTTTCCGTGGAACAGGGATATCTCGGCTCTGAGGTTAGTTCCCCTTCGCCCGCCCCACCAGCGAGCGCGCCACGATCATGCGCATGACCTCGTTCGTGCCTTCCAGGATCTGATGCACACGCAGGTCCCGCACGATCTTCTCGATGCCGTAATCGGCGAGATAGCCGTAGCCGCCATGGATCTGCAGCGCTTCATTCGCGACCGCGAAGCCGGTATCGGTCGCAACCCGCTTGGCCATGGCGCAGAGCTTGGTCGCGTCAGGGGTCTTCTCGTCGAGTGCCGAGGCTGCCCGCCACAGGAACGTCCGGGCCGCTTCCAGCTCGGTCGCCATGTCGGCAAGCTTGAACTGCAATGCCTGGAAATCGGCGATGCGTGCGCCAAAGGCCTTGCGCTCCTGTGCGTAGGTCAGCGCCTTGTCGAGCGCGCCTTGCGCTCCGCCGAGCGAGCAGGCTCCGATATTGAGCCGGCCGCCATCGAGCCCTGCCATGGCGATCTTGAAGCCGATACCCTCGGGGCCGAGGCGGTTCGCCACGGGGACGCGGCAGTTCTCGAAGATCACTGCGCGCGTCGGCTGCGCGTTCCAGCCCATCTTCTTCTCGTTGGCCCCAAAGGAGAGGCCGGGCGTGCCGGTCTCGACGACGAGCGTCGAGATGCCGGAGGGACCGGCCTCGCCGGTGCGCACCATCACGACATAGATGTCGGAGACGCCGGCGCCGGAGATGAACTGCTTCTGGCCGTCGAGCACGTAATGATCGCCGTCGCGCACCGCCCTGGTCTTCAGGGCGGCAGCGTCCGACCCCGCGCCCGGCTCCGTCAGGCAGTAGCTCGCCAGATGCTCCATCGTACAGAGCTTCGGCAGCCAGGCATGGCGCTGATCCCCCGAGCCGTAGCGGTCGATCATCCAGGCGCACATGTTGTGGATCGAGATATAGGCTGCGACCGTCGGGCAGCCGGTCGCCAGCGCTTCGAAGATCAGCGCCGCGTCAAGCCGTGAGAGTCCGGAGCCGCCGACATCCTCGCCGATATAGATGCCGCCCATGCCGAGCGCGGCGGCCTGGCGCATCTCCTCGACCGGGAAGTGCTTCTCTTCATCCCAGCGCAGGGCATGAGGGGCGAGGGTTTCCGCGGCGAAACCCTGCGCCATGTCGCGGATCGCGATCTGGTCTTCGGTGAGGGAGAACATGTCGCGATCCTTGTCGTCCGGGACCTCAGCCCATCGTCGGGATGACGAAGCTTGCTCCATCCTTGACGCCGGACGGCCAACGCGAGGTCACCGTCTTGGTCTTAGTGTAGAAACGGATCGAGTCCGGGCCGTGCTGGTTGAGATCGCCGAAGGACGAGCGCTTCCAGCCACCGAAGGTGTAATAGGCCAGCGGCACCGGGATCGGCACGTTGACGCCGACCATGCCGACCTGGACGCGTGAGGCGAAGTCGCGCGCCGCATCGCCGTCGCGGGTGTAGATCGCGACACCGTTGCCGTATTCATGGTCGTTGGCGAGCTTGAGCCCTTCCTCATAGTCCTTGGCGCGCACGACCGAGAGCACCGGGCCAAAGATCTCTTCCTTGTAGATGCGCATGTCGGGCGTCACATGGTCGAACAGGCAGCCGCCCATGTAGAAGCCGTTCTCGTAGCCCTGCATCTTGAAGCCGCGGCCATCGACGACGAGCTTGGCGCCCTCATCGATGCCGGTTTCGACGTAACCCTTGATCTTGTCGAGCGCCTGTCTGGTGACGACCGGGCCGTAATCGGCGGAGGAGTCGGTGGAGGGGCCGATCTTCAGGCTCTCGACGCGGGGGATGAGGCGCTTCACCAGTTCATCGGCGGTGGCCTTGCCGACCGGAACCGCGACCGAGATCGCCATGCAGCGCTCGCCTGCCGAGCCGTAGCCGGCGCCGATCAGCGCGTCGACGGCCTGGTCCATGTCGGCGTCCGGCATGATGATCATGTGGTTCTTCGCCCCGCCGAAGCACTGCACGCGCTTCCCGTTGGCGCAGCCCCGGGCATAGATGTACTCGGCGATCGGGGTCGAGCCGACGAAGCCGACGGCCTTGATGTCGTGATCGTCGAGGATGGCGTCGACCGCTTCCTTGTCGCCATTGACAACATTGAGGATGCCGGGAGGGCCGCCGGCTTCGATGAACAGCTCGGCGAGACGCATCGGCACGCCGGGGTCGCGCTCGGACGGCTTCAGGATGAAGGCATTGCCGCAGGCGATGGCGGGGCCGAGCTTCCAGAGCGGGATCATTGCGGGGAAGTTGAACGGCGTGATGCCGGCGCAGACGCCGAGAGGCTGGCGCATCGAATAGATGTCGATGCCGGGGCCGGCGCCGTCGGTGAACTCACCCTTCATCAGGTTCGGGATACCGAGCGAGAATTCGACGACCTCGACGCCGCGCTGAATGTCGCCCTTGGCATCGGCGATGGTCTTGCCGTGTTCGCGGGCGAGCAGCTCGGCCAGCTCGTCATTGTTCTGCGCGATGAGGTCGAGGAACTTCATCAGCACGCGGGCGCGGCGCTGCGGGTTGACCGCCGCCCATTTCGGCTGCGCCGCCAGTGCGTTTTCGACAGCGGCGCGCATCTCGGCGGGAGAGGCGAGCGCGACCTTGCCGATCACGGTTCCGTCCATCGGCTGGTAGATGTCGGCCGCGCGACCCGAGGTTCCGGCGACGTGCTTGCCACCGATGAAATGACCGACCTGACGCATCGCGCCCTCCCTACGAATGGTGTGGTGTCTTGATTGGCTTCACCCCTACCATTCTCGTTTGCGCACGGCTATAGCAACTATCAAGTGAACGTCGTGCGCAAAAGCAAATATCGGGGAGAGCGTCTTGGAGAGGTTCGACTGGGATGATCTGCGCTTCTTTCTCGCCGTTGCCCGCTCCGGCCGGCTGACGGCCGCGGCCCGGCGTTTGGGCGCCGATCATGCCACGGTCTCGCGACGTGTCACCTCGCTGGAGGAATCGCTCAAGGCCAAGCTCTTCGAGCGCCGGCCGCAGGGCTACACCCTCACAGCCCATGGCGAGCGGTTGCTCGCCAAGGCCGAGAGCATGGAGACCGAGGCGCTCGCGATCCAGAGCGATATCGGCGGTGCCGACATGGCGCTGGCCGGCACTGTGCGGATCGGCGCGCCGGACGGTTTTGGCACCTGTTTCCTGGCGCCGCGCCTGGCCGGCCTTGCCAAGGCCTATCCCGGGCTCGAGCTGCAGCTGATCGCCATGCCGAGGCTGCTGTCACTCTCCAAGCGGGAGGCCGATGTCGCGATCACGCTGGCGCCGCCCAAGGAGGGCAAGGTCGTCGCGCGCAAGCTCTGCGATTACCGGCTCGGCCTCTATGCGACGCGCGAGTATCTCGACAGCATGCCGGCGGTGGCGAAGCCGGATGACCTCTTCGAGCATCGGATCGTCGGCTATATCGACGATCTGATCTTCACGCCGGAGCTCGACTATCTCGACGAGGTCGCCAAGGGCTTGCGGGCGCAGGTGCAGAGCTCGAATGTGCTGGCCCAGATGAATGCGGTCGTTGCCGGAGCCGGCATCGGCGTGATCCATCATTTCATGGCGGCGGCAGAGCCGCGCCTGGTGCCCGTCCTGCCGCATACGGTGTCGATCACGCGTTCCTTCTGGCTGCTGGTCCATGCCGATCTCAAGGATGTCGCCCGCGTGCGCGCCATCGTCGATTTCATAGTTCGCGAGGCAAAGGCGGCGCGCTCGCTGCTGATGGGCGAGCCCAGGATCGAGACGCAGGCAGCGGAGTGACGCTCAGATCCGCCAGGGCAGGACATTCTCCGGCAGGCGTTTGGCGCAAAGGTCGAGCAACAGCATCACGCAGAGGATCACGGCCGAGGCGCTGATCGCCACCGCGGCCGCTTCGCCGGCGAGCCCGGCTTCCTTCAGGCTGAACAGCACGACGCCGAGCGTCTCGGTTCCCGAGGACCAGAGCAGCGCCGAGACGGTGAGCTCGTTGAAGGCCACGAGAAACACCATCAGCGCGCTGACCGTCGCAGCCGGGGCGAGGATGGGCGCAACGATGAAGCGCAGCATCTGCCAGAGCGTGACACCGTCGAGTTTCGCCGCCTCCTCGTGATGCGCCTCGATCTGCGCCATCGCCGCGATCGGGGCTTTCAGCGCCAGCGGCAGGAAGCGCGCCAGATAGGCGAAGAGGATGATGAACGGTGTCGCATAGATGCTGACGCCGACCAGCGGCAGCGGCTTCAGGAACATCAGGATGCAGGCGATGGCGAGCACCACGCCAGGCAGCGCATAGGGCAGCTCGATGACGAGCTCGACGACACGCCTTGCCTTGCCCATCCGGCGCTCCAGCGCATAGGCGAAAGCGATCGATGTCAGCGCAAGGATCACCGCTGCGGTGCCGGCGAACAGGAAGGAGTTGCGGAAGGCGCGGGCTGTGACGTCCTGGCGCAGCAGCACCTCGGTAAACTTGTCGAAGGTCAGGCTCTGCCAGGACAGCGCGACGCCGAGCGCCGGTGTCAGCGCCTCGCTGAGCAAGGCAAGGAAGGGCAGGCCGAGCTTGAGGGCGATCAGGAGCCAAAGGCCGGCCGTGACGAAGGGGCGGGCGCTGCCGAGAGACCAGAAGGGCTGCAAGGGGCGCTCGATCTCGACCTTGCCGCCGCGGCGCGTCGCGAAGATGCTTGCGAGGATGCCGAGGCCGGCAACGAGCGCGACGAGCAGCGACAGGGCGGCGGCATCCGGCAGCCCCGCCGGTCCAAAGCTCGATAGCCGCCGGTAGATGAGGGTTGGCAGGGTGAGATAGTTCACCGGCAGTCCGAGCAGCGCAGGAATGCCGAAATTGCCGATGCCGGCGACAAAGGCGATTAACCCGGCTGCGACGATCTGCGGGCGCAGGACCGGCAGCAGGATGCGCGTGATGATCGTCGGAGGGGCCGCACCTTCGAGCTGCGCCGCCTCGACCAGCGAATGTGGAACGCTGCGCAGCCCGCTCCAGAGTGTGATCGCGACCAGCGGCGCGTGATGCAGCGCCATCACCAGGATGATCCCGGCGCGGCCCAGCAGGGGATTGGGCGTCCCCGGCGCCGGTGTCAGTCCCAGCGCGCCAAGAATGGGAGAGTGGGGTGCGGTCAGGCTGAGGAACGCGAGCGCCGCCACTTGCGGCGCGATCATCATTGAGAAGACGAAGGCGAAGGCGAGCGGGCGCTTGCCGCGCATATCCGTCACCGCGAGCAGGATCGCAACAGTGCCGCCAATGGCGAAAGCGCCGAGCGCAGAGAGCCCAGCGGTCTCGATGCTATGCAGCGTCGCGGTGAGAGCGGCCCGGCTGCCGATTTCGGCGAAGGCTGCGTCCGGCATGAACCGACCGCCGGGTGCGAAAGCGGCGAGCAGGAGACGCAGGAACGGAAGGCCACCGAAGATCAGGACGCAAAGCGCCACCAGCACGGGCAGCCCGATCCCTGCAGGCAGGTGCAACCCCGAGAGGAGCCGAGGCTGCCCGAGGTGCGGCCGGTCGGAGCGGGCGACGAGGGTCATGCTACGTCCGGCCTTGCTTGCGCTTACTCGAAGATCGCGCTGAAGCGCTTGCGCGCCGCGGTCTCGTCGGCCAGCGCCTTGGCCGCATCAAACGGCATCAGCTTGATTGCGGCACGCTCAGGATAGCCCGCCGGCAGCGCGACGTCCGGGTGGGCCGCGACATAGCCCTGCTTCAGGGCCAGTTCCTGGCCATCCCTAGAGATCAGGAAATCGACGAACGCCTTGGCGGCTTCCGAATTCCTGGTGCTCTTCAGGATCGCGACCGGTTCGCTGACGGCCGAGACGCCCTCGCTCGGGAACACGAACTCGACCGGCGCGCCCTTGGCCTTCTCGCGGATCGGCATGAAGTCGACGATCATGCCGTAGAGCTTCTCGCCGGTGGCGACCTGCCTCAGAATGTCACCATTGCCGCCTGCCGCCAGCGCTCCGTTGTTCCTGAGGGCTTCATAATAACCCCAGCCGCCGGGCAAGCTGCCCGCGAGCGTCATGGTGTGGATCAGAGCTGCCCCGGAGTTCAGCGGGCTCGGCATCGCCAGCAGGTTCTTGACCTCCGGCTTGCCGAGGTCGAGCCAGCTGGTCGGCTTCAGTCCCGCCTTGGTATTGTAGACGATGCCGGTGGTGATCAGCTTGGTCGCGAACCACATCTTCTGCGGGTCGTGAATGCCGGCGGGATAGGCCGATGTCGCGGCGGCTTCATGCGCCAGCAGCCGGTTTTCCTGCTTCAGCCCCTCCACCGTCACCGAATCGGCGATCAGAAGAATGTCGGCCTGAGGCGCGCCGGCTTCGATCTCGGCCCTGAGCTTGGCCATGATGCGCGGCGTGCCGTCGCGCACGAAGCTGATCTCGACCTTGGGGTACTTCGCCTTGAAGGCATCGATGGTCTGCTGTGCGTCCGTATTGGGCTGGCTGGTGTAGAGGACCAGCTTGCCCTCGGCGGCCTGGACAGGGAGAGGGGCCAGGCAAAGGGCAAGGCCCGTCGCAACCAGAGCGATCATCGCCTTCGAATGCATTGTCTTTCTCTCCTGTCCGTCGGCCGGCCGGCCTCAGGCACTCGCGGTAGACCGCGTATATGACACATCCGTGACCTGTCATCATCGGGGCCGCACATGGCAACGCAACTGCTCCACAAGGTGCTGGTGCGCCGGCGCTCTGGCTGCCCGATCTGCCCGAATTTCCCGCATCTGCCCGGCTTGTTTGTCGAATGGGTTTTCGACTAGTCTCCTCGACGAAGGCGTACGAAAACGTCGGATTTAAACGTTTGAAATGGGAGGTTCTCAATGAAATCCATGCGTTATCTCGTGACCGGCGCTGCCTTCGCCGCGATCGCCGCCGGCTGGTCCGGCGCCGCCGTTGCGCAGGAAACGGTGACGGTCTGGTTCACCAAGGGCTTCTACAAGGGCGAGGACGATGCCCTGCTCGCGGTCGTCGACAAGTTCCAGAAGGCGACGGGCGTCAAGGTCGACCTCTCGCTCTATGCGACTGAGGATTGCGTGACCAAGTCGGTCGGCGCTGTCGAGGCCGGAACGCCTCCCGATGTCGGCTTCTGCACCACATACGATTTCCGCACGACCGGCAAATGGGCCTTCGACGGCAAGCTCGAGGACGTCACCGACGTGATCGAGCCGATGAAGGCCGAGTTCCAGCCGCAGGCGCTGGCGACGACCTTCCTGATGAACAACAAGGCCGGCAAGAAATCCTACTACGCCTTTCCGGTTGAACAGCAGATGATGCATGTCACCTACTGGAAGGACATGCTGGAGGAGGCCGGCTTCAAGGAATCGGACATTCCCACCGGCTGGAACGGCTATTGGGATTTCTGGTGCGACAAGGTCCAGGGCGCGCTGCGTGCCAAGGGCAAGCGCATCTACGGCGTCGGCCATCCGATGGGCGTCGCTGCCTCCGACACCTTCTACAGCTTTCTGACCTTCGCCAACGCCTTCAACGCGCAGGTCGTGGACGAGAATGGCAAGATCGTTCTCGACCAGCCCAAGAACCGGGCCGGGATGATCGAGGCGATCAAGGCCTATTCGAACATCTTCCAGCGCGGCTGCACGCCGCCTTCGTCCGTGAACTGGCTCGACCCCGACAATAACGTCGCGTTCCACAACCGCACGACCGTCGCGACGCATAACGCCACGATCTCGATCGCCGGCAAGCACATGGACGACATGAACAATCCGGCGCTGACCGCCGAGCAGCGAGCCACGGCCAAGAAGAATTACGAGGACAATATCCGTACGGCGGAGTTCCCGAAGAAGCCCGACGGCAGCTCGATGACGAACCTGGCGGCGGTCAAGACGGCCGTGGTCTTCGCCGATGGCAAGAACAAGAAGCGCGGCAAGGAGTTCATGGCCTTCCTGATGAAGGACGAGAACCTGCGTCCCTTCGTCGAGGGCTCGGCCGGGCGTTGGGTGTCGACGACGCTGAAGGGCATCGAAGCCCCGTTCTGGTCCGATGGCAAGGACCCGCACCGCGCGGTTGTCTACAAGCAGTACAAGGACGGCACGGTTCCGTTCCAGTTCGTCTACAACTACAATTTCACGACCGTGAATGCCGAGAACGTCTGGGCCAAGGCGGTGAACCGGGTCGTCCAGGACAAGATCTCGCCTGAACAGGCCGTGGATGAGATGATCGCCCGCATCAAGCAGATCGCCGGCTGATCCCGACGACCTGAACGACAACGAAAACGGCATCCTGCGGCCGAACGCGCCGCGGGATGCCGACCCGTCGAATCAATGCGGGGCCTCGGAGGACGACTGATGACCGCCACCACCATGTCAGCGCCGGCAACGGTATCGGCCGAAATGACCTCGGGCCACACGCGAGACAGGGCGCTCTGGGGCGCGCTGATGCTGATGCCCTATATCCTCGTCTTCGCCGTGATGGTGGTCTACCCGGTTGGTTACGGTCTCTGGCTGGGGCTCAACTGGCAGTCCTATCGCGCGCTGTTCGCGGATCCGATCTTCCTGCGCACGGTGGTCAACACCATCATTTTCCTGTTCGTGGCGGTGAACCTCAAGTTCCTGCTCGCGCTCTGGCTCTCGGGCTTCTTCGTGCAGCAGCGCGCCTGGGTGCGCATCGTGCTGGTGCTGTTCATCCTGCCCTGGGCAGTGCCCTCGATCCCTACCATCCTGTCCTTCCGGGTAATGCTGAACCCGGAGAACGGCATGCTCAACCAGCAACTCTTCCACTGGTTCGGCATCGTCGAGGGGCCGGGCTGGCTTACCGACCCGACACTCGCCTTCGCGAGCTCGATCATGGTTCACATCTGGAAGTCGCTGCCGTTCTGGACGCTGATCCTGGTCACCGGGCGCTTGGCGATCTCGCAGGATCTCTATGAAGCGGCGAGCGTCGACGGAGCCAACAGGTGGCAGCAGTTCCGTTTCATCACCTGGCCGTCCCTGGCGACACTCTATGTCACCTCGACCATGCTCTCGATGATCTGGACGCTGGGTGATTTCAACAGCGTCTACCTGCTCACCGGCGGTGGGCCGGGCGACTTGAACCATGTGCTGGCGACGCTCGGCATCCGCTACATGCGCAACAACAACCTGGATCTCGGCATCGCCTCCATCATCGTCGCGATGCCGCTGATCCTGCCGATGGTCTTCGTGATGGTGAAGCGTCTGTCCAAGGGAGCCGAGTGATGAAAAAGGTTCTCGACGAGGGCAAGCTGATCCTGATCGCCATTCCGGTCCTGCTCTGGACCCTGCTGCCGATCTACCATCTCTTCGTGCTGTCGATCTCCAACCAGGAGTCGATGCTGGCCGGCAAGCTCTGGCCCGACCAGCCGACGCTCCAGAACTTCCAGATCGTCTTCAAGCAGCAGCATTATTATCTGACCAATTTCTGGCTGCAGATGTTCAACAGCTTCTTCATCGCTGTGGCGACGGGGCTGCTGACGCTCTTCGTTGCGACCTGCGCCGCCTTCGCCATCGCCCGGCTGCAGGTCAAGGGCGGGCGCACCATCATGAACCTGGCATTGGCGACCTACCTCATCCCGGCCGCCTTCCTTGCCATCCCGATGTACAAGGCGATGGGCTCCTATGGCTTGCTCAACACGCAGACTGCGCTGATCCTGGCCATGGTCGCGCTGGCTTCGCCCTATGCGATCTGGGTCCTGAAACAGGCCTCCGACAAGCTGCCGAAAGAGCTCGACGAGGCGGCGATCATGGATGGCGCGACCTCGCTGCAACTCTTCCGCATGGTCTATCTGCCGCTGATGAAGCCTTCGATGGTGGTCATCGGCATCTACGCGCTGCTGCTCGCCTGGAATGAGTATCTCTACGCCTTCCTGTTGCTCTCGAGCGAAAGGGCGGTGCCTCTCGCTGTCGGCCTTGGGCTCTTCCTCTCGGCGGATGATGCACCCTGGAACCTGCTGATGGCTGCCGGCCTGCTCTACGCCATCCCGCCCGCCGTGATCTATTATGGCTTCCGCAAGAACATGGTCGCGGGCCTGACATCGGGGGCGGTCAAGAGCTGACCCATCTGCGCCGCGCGCGCAGCCGCCCTTCCGGCTCGCTCGCTTGACCGCGCCGGAAGAGCGCCGCAGGTTTGACCATTGTTCAAGACACAGATTTCGGCAGGATCGCCATGACCGCTTCCAAGCTCGACCAGCTCCGCAAGATGACCACCGTCGTCGCCGATACCGGTGATATCGAAGCGGTGCGTCGTCTGAAGCCCGTCGATTGCACGACGAATCCGACCTTGCTGCTCAAGGCCGTCGAAACTCCGGCTTATGCTCATCTCGTCGATGAGGCGATTGCCTGGGGCCGGAAGGCGGCTGGTTCCAGCGAAGCCCGCGTGCACGCGGTTTGCGACCGGCTTGCCGTGACCTTCGGTGCAGAACTCGCCGGGATCGTCCCCGGACGGGTCTCGACCGAGGTCGATGCCGATCTCTCGTTCGACACGCAGGCGAGCATCGACAAGGCCCGCGCCATCATCGCCGCCTACAAGGAGCGCGGCATCGGACGGGAGCGCATCCTGATCAAGGTCGCCTCGACCTGGGAGGGGATCCAGGCGGCCAAGGTGCTGCAGGGGGAGGGCATCGACTGCAACCTGACCCTGCTCTTCTCGCTGCCGCAGGCCATTGCCTGCGCCGACGCGAAGGCCTTCCTGATTTCCCCCTTCGTCGGTCGAATCCTCGATTGGCACGTCAAGGCGGGCGGCGGCCCCTACACGGCGGAAACGGATCCCGGCGTGGTCTCGGTGCGCACCATCTACGCCTATTACAAGGCCTACGGCATCGACACGGTGGTGATGGGCGCCTCCTTCCGCAACACGGGCGAGATCGAGGCGTTGGCGGGCTGCGACCGGCTGACCATTGGCCCCGGCCTGCTCGACGAACTCGCTGCAGCGCAGGGCGATCTGCCGCGCAGGCTGTCGCCGGACAATTCCGGGAAGGCACCCGCGAAGCTGCTGCTCGATGAGAAGGCGTTCCGCTTCGCGCTGAACGAGGATGCCATGGCGACGGAGAAGCTCGCCGAAGGCATTCGCGGCTTCGTCAAGGATCTGCGCAGCCTGCGCAAGCTGGTCGATGCCCGTCTCGAAGGCGCCAAGGCTGCCTGATGTCGGCACTTGTCATCATCGACGTCCAGCGCGACATCCTGGCCGTGCCTGGAGCAGCGCGCGCGGTCGTCGGCGAGCGCTTTGCCAGGGTGCGCGAGCGCCTGGCAGAACTGATCGGGCGCGCGCATGCCGCCAGCCGCCCGGTGATCTTCATCCAGCATGATGGCCCGGCCGGGCACCGTCTCGAAACGGGGACACCAGGCTGGGACCTTCATCCCGACCTGCCGCGACGGCCGGGCGACATCGTCGTTCACAAGACGGCCTGCGATTCCTTTCACGACACGGCCCTGCAGGCCGTGCTCGCGGAACGGAGGATCGGCCATCTCGTGATCGGCGGGCTGATGACGCAGTATTGCGTCGACACCACCTGCCGACGCGCTGTCAGCCTGGGCTTCGATGTCACGCTCGTCGCCGATGCGCACACGACCGCCGACAGCGACATGCTGCAGGTCGAGCAGATCGTGGCGCATCACAACGCCCTGCTCGATGGTTTCGACGCCGGTTCCGCGACGATCCGTGTCAAGCCGTTGGCTCAGGTCGCGTTCGCCTGAATGGCGACCCGGCGCATCGCTGTCGTCACCGGAGGTGCCAAGGGTATCGGCCGGGCCGTCGCCGACAGGCTGGAGCGGGACGGACTGAGCCCGGTCGTCTGGGACCTCGCCAGGCCGGAACCGGGCACCCGCCCGTACATCCCCTGCGATGTCGCGAATGAAGCCGATGTCGCCGCCGCAACGGCTGAAACGGAGGCCAGGCACGGTCCGATCGCGGTGCTCGTCAACAATGCGGGCCTCACCGGTCCCTCGACGAGCGTTGCGGAGACGCCGCTTGAGCAATGGCAGAAGGTTCAGACGGTCAATCTCACCGGCACCTTCCTATGCTCGCGCATCGTTGCCGCGGCGATGCTGCCGCGCGGCTTTGGCCGCATCGTCAACATCGCTTCGCTGGCCGGCAAGGAGGGCACGCCGACGCTTGCCGCCTATAGCGCTGCGAAGGCGGGCGTCATCGCGCTGACCAAGGCACACGGCAAGGAGCTGGCCGGTACGGGCGTGCTGGTCAACGCGGTCGCGCCGGCTGCGATCGAGACGGACCTGCTGCAGCAGATGAGCGAGCAGACCGTTGCGACGATGATCGCCAAGAGCCCGCTCGGGCGACTGGGCACGGTCGATGAGCTGGCCGAACTCGTCGCCTGGCTGGCGAGCGAACGTTGCAGTTTCTCCACCGGTGCGGTTTTCGACCTTTCGGGTGGCCGGGCAACCTATTGAGAACAGCCGCGGTTCGCCCTTGGGGAGTGCCCGGAGTTGACTGCGCGCCCTGGTGGTGGGAGCCTTCGCGAAGTTCCACGGGGGGCATGGCCATGTCGGACGCACCGGAGCATCAACCACCTTCTCTCGGTACGCATCTTCTGCCTTTGCGACGTAACTGGGGCTGGCTTCTCGCAGCCGGGATTGCCCTGGTCATTCTCGGCGTGCTCGGGCTTGGCGCTTCCGCCTTGCTCAGCGTTGCCAGCGCCATCTGGTTCGGGGCGATGATGTTCGCCGGCGGTATGGTCATGCTGATCGACGCCTTCCGGCACAGCGGCTGGAAAAGCCTGCTGATGCATGTGCTGATCGGCCTGCTCTATCTCGGCGTCGGCATCATGACCTTCATCAATCCGGTTGTGGCGACGGCGTCGCTGACGCTTCTGGCAGGGTGCGCCCTGGTCGCGGCCGGCATCTTCCGCATCATCGTTGCCTTCCAGACGCGGCCGACGCCGGTCTGGATCTGGGTTCTGGTCTCCGGGCTGCTTTCACTTGCGCTTGGGGTGATGATCCTGGCGCAATGGCCGGCCTCGAGCTTCTGGGTCCTCGGCACCTTCCTCGCGATCGAGCTGATATTTCAGGGCTGGGCCTGCATCGCATTGGCCAAGGCGATCCGTTCGACCTTCGATGGTGCCGCCGCCAGGAGAGCTACGGTGCAGACGGGCTAATCACGCTGCGTTTGGACGAAATCGTCCAAACGCAGAAAACGTGATCGCGTCTCATCGTTTAGAGCATGCTTGATGCGAAAAACCGTTGCCACGTTTTCGCAGCATGCTCTAAGGCCGCCATCACCTTTGCGTGTGCGGGGCCACATGCCACGGCCCGGCCATCATGGGCGCGACAAATTGCGGAATGCTCCGTTTTGTCGCCCTCGTGATCACCGTCCTGGTCGCCGAGCCTGCTGCGGCGCAAACGACCTGGCGCATCGAGCGCGGAGCCGCCGATATCAGCTTCGTCACCCGCCGCTTCGGTGCAGTGGTCGCGACCGGTCGTTTCGGGCGTTATGACGGGACACTCGCGCTCGATTTCGACCAGCCCGAGAAGAGCCGCATCAAGGTCACGATCGAGACGGCTTCGCTCCAGGCCGGCTCTGCCACGATGGACGGGTTTATCAAGGGCGAGAGCATGCTGGATACCGGGCGGTACCCGACCGCGAGCTTTACCTCCGCTGCCGTGACGCGCACCGGCGAACGCAGCCTCGAGATTCGGGGGCAGCTCACCATCCGCTCCATCACCCGCCCGTTCACGGTTAGGGCAGTCGTGGATGGCGACGTCGAGCGGGCGCGCCGTGGGGCAAAACTGGCCTTTCATGCCAGCGGCACCTTCATGCGTCCTGACTTCGAGCTTGGGCGCGAGGTGAATGTGGTCGACGATCTGGTGGAATTGGCGATCAAGGGGCAATTGTCTCGATGAGCGAAGCGGCGGGCCGGCCGATACGGTGGCACCCGGCCCTCGTCACCCTGCATTGGCTGACGCTGCTGCTGGTCGTGACCCAGTTCGTTGTCGCCTCGCCGATGCGCGACGAGACGCGCAATCTTGTTGAGCGTTTCGAGTATTACCAGCTGCATAAATCGGTGGGATTGACGGTCGCGGGCCTGATCGTCCTGCGGCTTGTCCTGCGCCTGACTGTCGCCGCTCCGCCGCCCGCAAATCCGGGGCGATGGCTGCGGGTTGCGAGCGACACGGTCCATGCGGGCCTATATCTCTGCCTGATCGTCTTGCCGGTGACCGGGTTCCTGATGGTCTCTTCGGCGCCGCTGCAGATCCCGACGCTGTATTTCGGCTGGTTCGCTGTGCCGCACCCCATCGGTCCGGACAAGGCGACCTATGAGCTGATGCGCGGCCTGCACTATTGGCTGGGCAACCTGCTCCTTGCGCTCGCCGCGATCCATGTCGCGGCGGCGCTGGTTCATGCCCTGGTCTGGCGCGACGGCCTGCTGCGCCGCATGTCGTTCGGGCGCAGATGGGTTGAGCTTCGCGGCGATCAGCCCTGAGCGGCGAAGGCTTCCTCGCGGATCGTGGAGAGCGACTTTGCCGGCGTGATCGCTTCCGGATCGAGCAGGCAGTGGATGATCGCGGGCTTGCCGCTGGCGACCGCACGCTCGAAGGCCGGTGCAAACTCGGCCGTCGTCTCGACGCGCTCGCCATGGCCGCCGAAAGCCTTGGCGTAAGCCGCAAAATCCGGGTTCTTCAGCGTCGTTGCCGAGACGCGGCCTGGATAGTGCTTCTCCTGGTGCATGCGGATCGTGCCGTACATGCCGTTGTCGACCACGACGACGATCACCGGCAGCTCATACTGGACCGCCGTTGCGAAATCCTGGCCGTTCATCAGGAAACAACCATCGCCAGCAAAGGCAACCACCGTTCGCTCGGGAAACAGCCGCTTGGCGCCGATTGCCGCCGGCACGCCATAACCCATCGAGCCGGAGGTCGGCGCGAGCTGCGTCGCAAATTTGGTGAAGCGGTGGAAGCGATGCACCCAGGTGGCGTAGTTGCCGGCGCCATTGCAGAGGATCGCGTCGTCGGGCAGGTAGCGACGCAGCCAGGTGACGGCCTCGCCCGGATGGAAGGCGCCGGGGACCGGTGCTGGCTGCTCGCTCCAGCCGAGATAGGCATCATGGGCCTCCGCGGCGGCGCCCGCCCAGTTAATCGTCTGCGGCGGATGAACCGTCTCCAGGGCTGCGCAGAAGGCGGTCGGCGAGGCATTGATCGCGAGCGTCGGCCGGTAGACGCGGCCGAGTTCTTCCGGGTCGGGATGGACATGCACCAGCGGCCGGCCCGGATTGGGGATGCCGAACAGCGTGTAGGACTGGCTCGGCATCTCGGACAGGCGCCCGCCGACCAGCAGCACGAGATCGCTGTCCTGGATGCGCTTCAAAAGCTTCGGATTGGGGCCGATGCCGAGATCGCCGGCAAAATTCGGATGGTCGGCCGGAAACAGCATCTGCCGGCGGAAGGAGACCGCGACCGGCAGGTCGAAACGCTCGGCAAAGCGCTGGAAGCGCTCGATCGCCTGCGGGTTCCAGCGCGAGCCGCCGAGGATTGCGATTGGCGATTTCGCGGCCCAGAGCCGCTTCTGCAGGTCGATCGTCTGCAGCAGCGAGGGATGCGTCTCGGTGACCTGATAGGGTTCCGCATCCGCCACATCGGCGAGGTCGGTCAGCACGTCCTCGGGCAGCGCGATCACGACCGGGCCGGGACGGCCGGCGGTCGCGACATGGAACGCGCGGCTGATGATCTCGGGAATGCGGGCGGCGTCGTCGATCTCCGTCGCCCACTTCGTCATGGTGCCGAAGACGGCGCGGTAGTCGAGTTCCTGGAACGCCTCGCGCTCGCGCATGCCGCGCTCGATCTGGCCGACGAACAGGATCATCGGGGTCGAGTCCTGGTCGGCGATATGAATGCCCGGCGAGGCATTGGTCGCGCCGGGGCCGCGGGTGACGAAGCAGATGCCGGGCTTGCCGGTGAGCTTGCCGGCAGCCTCGGCCATCATCGCGGCGCCGCCTTCGGCGCGGCAGATGGTGACCTTCAGCTTTGCATCATGCAGCGCGTCGAGTACGGCAAGATAGCTCTCGCCGGGCACGCAGAAGGCGTCGGTCGCGCCATGAATCAGCAGTTGGTCGACGAGGATCTGCCCGCCAGTCCGTTCAGCCATGTGTATGTCCTCCCCAGGCGGGGTCGTTGAGGATGTCGTCTTGATGTTCGCCGAGCCGAGGGCTTGGCCGCGACGCGACCTGCCGTTCGCCGTCGATGACGATGGGCGAGGCGACGGTCGGGATCGCGCCCTTGGCCGCGGCCTCGGAAGGCAGGTCGACCTTGATGCCGCGTGCCATCACCTGCGGATCGGCAAAGACCTCGTCGATCATGTTGATCGGACCGGCTGGAACCCCAGCCTCTTCCAGCGCAGCCAGAAGCTCGGCCTTGTGGCGGCGGGCGGTCAGCGAGGCCAGCATCGGGATCAGGATCGCGCGGTTGGCAACGCGGCCCTTGTTGTCGGCATAGTCGCCATGGCTGCCGAGATCGGATCGGCCGAGCACGTCGCAGAGCCTGCGGTACTGCCCGTCATTGCCGGTCGCGATGATGATGTGCCCGTCAGCGACCGGGAAGACTTCGTAGGGCACGATATTGGGATGGGCGTTGCCGAGCCGGGCTGGGGCTTTTCCTGAAACCAGATAGTTCAGCGCCTGGTTGCCGAGCACGGCGACCTGCGTGTCCATCAAGGCAAGGTCGAGCGTCGCGCCCTCGCCGGTGGCATCGCGTCGCCGCAGCGCCGCCAGGATGCCGACAGTCGCATAGAGCCCGGTGAAGATGTCGGTCTTGGCATAGCCGGCCTTGGTCGGCTGGCCGTCGGGCTGGCCGGTGATCGACATCGAGCCGGCCATGCCCTGGATCAGGAAGTCGTAGCCGGCGCGCTCGGCATAGGGGCCGTCCTGTCCGAAGCCGGTGATCGAGCAATAGATCAGGTTCGGATGAAGCTTGCGCAGCGAGGCGGCGTCGAGCCCGTATTTGGCGAGCCCGCCGACCTTGAAGTTCTCGATCACCACATCGGCATGACCGGCGAGCTTGCGCACCAGGGCGCGGCCTTCCTCGGTGCGGAAATCGGCTGTGATCGAGCGTTTGCCGCGGTTGGCGCTGTGGAAATAGGCCGCCGAGAGCGTGCCGCCATCAACACTCTCGACGAAGGGAGGACCCCAGTTGCGGGTGTCGTCGCCCTCGGGGCTTTCGACCTTGACGACATCGGCGCCGAGATCGGCCAGCAACTGGCCGATCCAGGGGCCGGCAAGGATGCGCGCGAGTTCGAGGACGCGCAGGCCGGCGAGGGGAGGAGTCGTCATCAGGTCATTCCGGCTTCGAGGCTGCCGTCATGGCCGGGCGTGACCTGGCCATCTCTGGAAGGATGCGCGGTAAGGACATGCCCGGGGCAAGCCCCAGGCATGAGGTCGCGATCAGAAGAACGCCTGCAGCCCGGTGACGGCGCGCCCGAGGATCAGCGCATGAACGTCATGCGTGCCCTCATAGGTGTTGACCGTCTCCAGGTTGGCGGAGTGGCGCATGACATGGAACTCGATCGAGATGCCGTTGCCGCCATGCATGTCGCGGGCCTGGCGGGCGATGTCGAGCGCCTTGCCGCAATTGTTGCGCTTCACCAGCGAGATCATCTCGGGCGCCATCCTGCCGTCGTCGAGCAGGCGGCCGACGCGAAGCGAGCCCTGCAGGCCGAGCGTGATCTCGGTCAGCATGTCGGCGAGCTTCTTCTGGTAGAGCTGGGTCTGGGCCAGCGGCTTGTTGAACTGCTTGCGGTCGAGCCCGTATTGGCGGGCGCGGTGGAAGCAGTCCTCGGCGGCGCCCATCACGCCCCAGGAGATGCCGTAGCGGGCGCGGTTGAGGCAGCCGAACGGCCCCTTCAGTCCGGAGACGTTCGGCAGCAGGTTCTCTTCCGGCACGATGACGCCGTCCATGACGACCTCGCCGGTGATCGAGGCGCGCAGGCTGAGCTTGCCGCCGATCTTCGGCGCGCTCAGGCCCTTCATGCCCTTCTCGAGGATGAAGCCGCGGATCTGGTTGTCATGCGCAGCCGACTTCGCCCAGATCACGAACACATCCGCGATCGGCGAGTTCGAGATCCACATCTTCGAGCCGGTCAGCTTGTAGCCGTCGGCCACCTTCTCGGCGCGGGTCTTCATGCCGGCCGGGTCGGAGCCGGCGTCGGGCTCGGTCAGGCCGAAGCAGCCGATCCACTCGCCGGAGCCGAGCTTGGGCAGGTACTTCTTGCGCTGGTTCTCGTCGCCATAGGCGTAGATCGGATACATCACGAGCGAGGACTGAACACTCATCATCGAGCGATAGCCGGAGTCGACGCGCTCGACCTCGCGGGCCACCAGCCCGTAGGAGACGTAGTTGGCGCCGGCGCAGCCATACTCCTCCGGCACCGTCACGCCGAGCAGGCCGAGCTCGCCCATCTCGTTGAAGATGGAGCGGTCGGTCTTCTCCTCGAGATAGGCCTCCGAGACGCGCGGGAGCAGCTTCTCCTGCGCGTATTGGCGGGCGGTGTCGCGAATCAGGCGCTCGTCCTCGCTGAGCTGGTCGTCGAGCAGGAAGGCATCGTCCCACTGGAATTCCGCGAGCTTGTGGCTGGCGGAGTGGCTGCGTGCGGCTTCGGCCATGGTTTCTCTCCCCTTCGCTCAGGCGTCGACGTCGAAGCTGACGCCCTGCGCCAGCGGTAATGTCGTGCCGTAGTTCAGCGTATTGGTGGCGCGGCGCATATAAGCCTTCCAGGCGTCCGAACCGGCCTCGCGGCCGCCGCCGGTCTCCTTCTCGCCACCGAAGGCTCCGCCGATCTCGGCGCCCGAGGGGCCGATATTGACGTTGGCGATGCCGCAATCCGAACCTTCGCCGGAAACAAAGGTCTCGGCCTCGCGCATGTCGAGGGTGAAGATCGAGGAGGAGAGGCCAGCGCCAACCGCGTTCTGCAGCGCGATCGCCTGGTCCAGCGTCTTGTACTTCATGACATAGAGAATCGGCGCAAAGGTCTCGCGCCCGACCGGGCCGGTCTGCTCGGGCATCTCGACCAGCGCCGGGCGGACATAGAAGCCGCCAGTGCCGACATCGACCTTCTCTCCGCCCTGAACCTTGCCGCCGGCGGCCTTGGCCTCGCCAAGCGCCTTCTGCATGCCCTCATAGGCAGCCTCGTCGATCAGCGGGCCGACCAGCACGCCGGCCTCGCGGGGATCGCCGATCTTCACCGAGCCATAGACCTTGATCAGGCGCGGGATCAGCGCGTCGTAGACGCTCTCGTGGACGATCAGGCGGCGCAGCGTGGTGCAGCGCTGGCCGGCCGTGCCCATTGCAGCAAAGGCGATGCCGCGCAGCGCGATATCGAGATCAGCCGAAGGCGCGACGATCGCGGCATTGTTGCCGCCGAGCTCGAGAATGGCGCGGGCGAAGCGGGCGGCGAGCTTCTGGCCGACTTCCTTGCCCATCCGGGTCGAGCCCGTGGCGGAGAGAACCGGCACGCGGTGATCCTGCACCAGCGCATCGCCGATCTCGCGGCCGCCGATCAGGACTTCCGACAGGCCGACCGGAGCCTCGGGACCGAAACGCTTCATGGTGCGCTCGACGATGGCCTGGACGGCGAGCGCCGTCAGCGGGGTTTTCTCGGAGGGCTTCCAGACGACGCTGTCGCCGCAGACGAAGGCAAGCGCCGCATTCCAGGACCAGACGGCGACCGGGAAGTTGAAGGCCGAGATCACGCCGCAGACGCCGAGCGGATGCCAGGTCTCCATCATGCGGTGGCTCGGGCGCTCGGTGGCTATGGTCAGGCCGTAGAGCTGGCGCGAAAGACCGACCGCGAAATCGCAGATGTCGATCATCTCCTGGACTTCGCCCAGCCCCTCGGAAGTGACCTTGCCGGCTTCCAGCGTCACCAGAAGGCCGAGATCGGCCTTGGCGCTGCGCAGCTCCTCGCCGAGCAGGCGGACGAACTCACCCCGGCGCGGGGCCGGGACCTTGCGCCAGGCCAGGAAGGCGGACTGCGCGCGGCCGATCGCCGCCTCGGTTTCGGCAACGTTCGTCTCACGCAGCGTCGCCACCGTCTCACCCGTAATGGGGGAGCGCGCGGCAATACCCGCGGAAGCGAAGGCGGTGTCCGGCACGCCGAGACGCTTGAGCAGCGCGAGCGCATCCTTCGGCAAAGATGAAGCCATGTCCTGGTTCCGACCTGTCGATTGCTAGTATGTCAAATGGCGCGGGAAAGAGCCGCCGCGCCGGAAGGGCGCAGAATGCCCTCTTCCAGCCACGCTCGGCAACCGATATGTTCTCACGAGTTGATGAGAATAGATCATGACCTTTGATCTCGTTCCCGGTCGCCTTTCGGTGCCCTCCCTGTCGGCGCTCGCTGCCTTCGAGGCGGCTGCGCGCCATGGCAGTTTCACGCGCGCGGCCGAGGAACTGAACCTGACCCAGGGGGCGGTCAGCCGCCAGGTCGCGCATCTCGAGCAGGTGCTCGGCGTCAGCCTGTTCCAGCGCGTCAAGAAGCGCGTCAGCCTGACGCCGGCCGGCAGTGCCTATGCGACCGAAATCCGCGATGGGCTCTCGCGCCTTGCTGCCGCAACCGTCTCGGCCATGGCCTTTCGTGGCGCGGCCGGCGTGCTGCATCTCGGGATTCTGCCGACCTTCGGGACTCGCTGGCTGATCCCGCGCCTGCCGCGCTTCATCGAGGCTCATCCCGGCGTCACCATCAACTTCACGACCAAGCTGGTGCCCTTCGATTTCGGGCGCGAGCCGATCGATGCCGCGGTTCATTTCGGCGATCCGGTCTGGCCTGGCGCAGTGCTGCATCGCTTGATGGGAGAGGAGGTCGTTCCTGTGGCGGCGCCCTCGCTGGTCGAACGTCTGGGCTTGAAGGAGCCGGCGGACATGCTGCGCGCGCCGTTGCTGCAGCAGGCGACGCGGCCCCGCGCCTGGGCGAACTGGCTGGAAAAACAGGGGCTGCCACCAGAGCGGGCGCTGATGGGGCCACGCTTCGAGCAGTTTGCCATGGTCTCGCAGGCGGCCGTGGCCGGGTTGGGCCTTGCGATCGTGCCGCGCTTCCTGATCGAGGAGGAGTTGCGGTCCGGAGCGCTCGTCGTCCCGGTCGACCGGCCGGTCAGCGGCACGGAGGGCTACTACCTGGTCTATCCCGAGACCCGGGCGGCGCTGCCCGCGGTGATCGCCTTTCGCGACTGGCTGCTCGGCGAATGCGGGCTCAGCGCCTGAGCACTCGACAAGCCGGCGCAGTCGCGTCATTCATGCGTGAAATTCACCAACCCCGGCCGCAGAGCGTCGCGGCCTGAACTGCGCAGGGCTGACATGCCGTCCTTTTCCGAGACCGCCGATGTCGTGATCTGTGGAGGCGCCGCCATCGGTTCTTCCGTCGCCTATCATCTCGCTTCCGACCTTGGCTTCAAGGGCAAGGTGGTGGTTCTGGAGAAGGATCCCACCTACCGCTACTCCGCCTCGGCGCTCTCGGCGGCTTCGATCCGGCAGCAGTTCTCGAGTTCGGTGAACATCCGCATCTCGCTCCATGGTATCGAATTCTTGCGCAATATCGGGACGCATCTTGCCGTCGATGGCGAGGTTCCGGCCATCGATCTGCATGAGGGCGGCTACCTCTATGTCGCGAGCGGCGAGGGAGCCCCGGTCCTCGCTTCGAACCAGAAACTGCAGCAGGAAGAAGGCGCCGATATTGCGCTTTATGCTGCAGATATATTGCGCAGCAAATTCAGCTGGCTCAATGTCGAGGATCTCGCCTGCGGCACCTTTGGGGTCAGCGGGGAGGGCTGGTTCGACGGCTGGGCCCTGCTCCAGGCCTTTCGCAGGAAGGCCCGCGCGCTCGGCGTCGAGTACCGGCAGGGCGAGGCGGCGCGCTATATCGTGGAAGGCGGACGCATCGTCGGTGTCGAGCTTGGCGATGGTAGCCGCATCGGCTGCGGCGCCGTCGTCAACGCCTCGGGTACGCATGGCGCGCGGCTGGCGGCAACGGCCGGCATCGCGATCCCCGTCAGATCGATGAAGCGCTACGTTTTCAGCTTCACCTGCAAGGGCGAGGTCGACAATTGCCCGCTTCTGATCGACACCTCCGGCGCCTATTGCCGGCCTGAGGGCAAGCGCGGCAGCGAGGGACAGATGTTCATTTGCGGCGCCTCCCCGCCGGCTGAACTCGATCGCGAATGGATCGAGACCGATGCCGATGTCGAGGATGTCGACTGGTCCTTCTTTGAGGAACATGTCTGGGCGCCGCTCGCCCATCGTGTGCCCGCCTTCGAGGCGATCAAGCCCGGTCGCGCCTGGGCCGGTCCCTATGACATGAACGAACTCGACGGCAACGCCATCCTCGGCCCGGCCGTCGGCGTGGCGAACCTCTATCTTGCCAACGGTTTCTCGGGGCATGGCCTGCAGCAGTCCCCGGCTGTGGGACGGGGCCTTGCCGAGCAGATCGTGCATGGCGGCTATCGCACGCTCGATCTTGCCGATCTCGGCCATGAGCGCATCGTCGCGGGGCGGCCGCTGACGGAGGCCAATATCATCTGAGGAGGCCCGCATGGTCGATCCGGCTTATGTTCAGACCATGGCGCGCTACAACGCCTGGCAAAACCGGAGCCTGTGCGATGCAGCCGATACGCTTGACGAGGAAGGTCGCCGTCGGGATCGCGGCGCCTTCTTCCGGTCGATCCATGGCACGCTGAACCATGTCCTCTGGGCTGATGAAACCTGGCTGCACCGGCTGATCGGAACACCAAAACCGCCGATCAGCGGCCGCGATGCGCCGACCTATGTCGAAGACTGGGCCGAATTTCGCCGCCGGCGCGCCGAGCGCGACGAGGCGATCCTGGCCTGGGCCGCCACGGTCGATGCCAACTGGCTGCGCGGGACGCTGATCTGGTATTCGGGGGCGGCGGGCCGCGAACTCGGCAAGCCGCGCGCTTTTGCGGTCATGCACATGTTCAACCACCAGACGCATCATCGCGGGCAGCTCCACGCCATGCTGACGGCGGCCGGAGCCAGGCCGGAAGATACCGACCTTCTTCTCGTCGACGAGCCACGCTGAACGGCCCCCCAGTTCAGGCCTGCTCGGTCCGCTTCGTTCGAGGCGGCGTCTTCGTCGGGTCAGGCTTGTCGCCGTCCTCCCTGGTTTCCGGGATGGTAACCGTCGTGTTCTGGCTCAGCTTCTGGAACAGTCCGAGTCCGACCATCGCCAGCACTGCGAGCAGGACCAGCAAGCCGGGATAGACCACATCGCTCATCGTGGTCCGCGACGCCTTGGTGATCAGCACCAGCGATTCCAGGCTGAGCGCAATGATGATGATCGTCATGAACTTGGTCAGCGAACCGCGCGCCTCGGCCGGGCGCCGCAATTCGCGATCGCTGACCACCTCTTCCTCGAACAGGAATTTGCCGACATCCGCGACCGCGACCGCAATGATCACGAGGCCGATCCCGTCGAGCATGGTCTCAAGTGCGCCGTCGCCGGTCCGGAAGCCGGTGAAGGTGCGCCACACCGCAACCACCATCAGCACCACCGAGGCGGCGAGCAGGGAGCCTGCAATGGCGCTGTAGAGGATGCGGCTGAAGAGCAACATGGGGCGGCGCTGTCTGTCCGAAGAAATTCGGGCGGTTGGCGTGAGAAACGGGCATGGCGGCCCGCTGTTCCACGCGGCTTGTCGATTGTCCCGGTTCGATGCAGGTTGCCGGCGCCGTTTCGGAGACCCGCCATGCCTGAGCTCTCGAGCCTGCTTGCCTTCGCCTTGATCGCGTTCGGCATGGTGCTGACGCCCGGACCGAACATGGTCTATTTGATTTCGCGCTCGATCTCGCAGGGACACGCTGCCGGGCTGATCTCGCTCATCGGCGTCGTGCTCGGTTTCGTCATCTACATGCTCTGCGCCACCTTCGGCATCACGGCGCTGCTCTTCGCCGTGCCCTATGCCTATGATGCGCTGCGCTTCGGCGGCGCGGCCTATCTTCTGTATCTCGCTTGGCAGGCGCTGAGGCCGGGCGGGCGCTCGCCGTTCCAGGTTCGTGAACTGGTGCCCGACGGGCCGCGCAAGCTCTTCGCCATGGGCTTCCTGACCAGCTTGCTCAATCCCAAAATCGCGATGTTCTATCTCGCGCTGCTGCCGCAATTCATCGATCCCGCGGCGGGGAATGTCCTGACGCAGTCGCTGGTGCTCGGCGCGATCCAGATCGTGATCAGTGGCAGCGTCAATGCGCTGATCATCTTCACCGCCGGCAGCATTGCGCTCTTCCTTCGCACGCGGCCGTTCTGGTCGGTGGTACAGCGCTGGCTGATGGGCACCATGCTCGCCGGCCTTGCGGTCAAAATGGCGACGGAAGCGCAGCGCTAGCGCGCATCCCATCCCGCACATCGTGCCAGAGATCACGCCTTGCACTCCGGGCCGCCAGCCGGGCGTGGAGATGCAGCGCAGCAAGGCCAGCAGGAGTTTTTCATGAGTGTCGCCAACGGCCGGGCTTTGCTCGCAATCCCCGGCCCGACCAATATTCCCGATCGCGTGTTGCAGGCGATGATGCGGCCTGCCGAGGAACTCAGCTCCAAGCCGATCCTCGATCTGACCGAGACGCTGCTGAGCGATCTGCGGAAGGTCTTCCGCACCAAGGGCGAGACCTTCATCTATGCCGCCAACGGGCATGGAGGCTGGGAGGCGGCGCTGACCAATGTGCTCTCCCGCGGCGACAAGATTCTCGTGCTCGCGAGCGGGCGCTTCGCCATCGGCTGGGGCGAGATGGCCCGTTTCCTGGGAGCAGATGTCGAGATCCTGGCCGGGTCATGGCGCGCGGCGGTCGATCCGGTGGCCGTCGAGGAGCGTCTGCGGCGCGATACGAGCCATGAGATCAAGGCCGTTCTCATGGTGCAGATCGATACGGCATCCGGCGTCGTCAACGATGTGCAGGCCGTGCGCAAGGCAATCGATGCCGCGGGCCATCCGGCCTTGTACATGATCGATGGCGTCGCCTCGCTCGGCTGTATGCGGTTCGAGATGGACGAATGGGGGGTCGACATCGCCATGTCGGCCTCGCAGAAGGGGCTGATGACGCCGCCCGGGCTGGCCTTCGTCGCGGCGAACGGGAAGGCGCTGCATGCGCACCCGCAGGCGATGATGCGGACGCCCTATTGGGACTGGACCTCCAGGCTGAGCCCGCTCCTCTACATGAAGCATTTCGGCACTCCGCCCGAGCACCTGATGTTCGGCCTGCGCGCCGCCGTCGACATGATCCTCGAGGAGGGGCTGGAGGCTGTCTGGCGCCGCCATGCCCTGCTTGCCGGGGCAACTCACGCCGCGATGTCCAGATGGGCCGAAGGCCAGGTCTTGACCTGCAATGTCGAGGAACCATCGCAGCGGGCGGCCTCGGTCACGACCATCCTGGTTCAGGGCGATTCGAGTTCGATCACCGACTATGCGCGATCGGTCTGTGGCGTAACGCTCGGGCTCGCTATCGGGGATCTCGCCGGCAAGGCCTTTCGCATTGCCCATATGGGCCATGTCAATGCGCCGATGGTGCTTGGCAGCCTGAGCGCCGTCGAAATGGCCTTGCAGGCGCAGAATATACCGCATGGAGCCGGCGGCGTTGCCGCAGCCATCACGCATCTCGCCCAGGGCGCGTAAGCGGGCAGTTTGGGCATCGGCCCGAAAAGTGGATTGCGGTTTTCGGGAAAGCCGATGCAAACACAGAAGGCCAGATCATCTGACCGGAGATTATCCGGTCAGATGATCTGGCGGCTGAGGCTTGCCGCTCTGCGGCGGACCTTTTCCGTGGAGAGGTCTGCTCGGCAAAAGCAGGGCAGTCCGGCGCAAATGCCCGTTCCCAGGCTTTGCCGTCCTGATCTAGCTTCACGGTCCCATTCGGAACCAAGCGAGCGCAGGCCATGAGTGAGTTGACCCCGGACGAAACCAAGGTGACGGCGTGGCTTGCCAGCCGCAAGGACGCCATGGTCGCGCTCCTGCGCGAGATGGTCGACACCGACTCCGGCTCCTATGACAAGGCGGGCGTCGACAGGGCGGGCCAGGTGCTCGCCCGGTTCCACCAAGCGAACGGGCTCAACGTCGAGATCATCCCGGATGCCCGCTATGGCGATGCCGTCAAGGCGCGGCTGCCGAACCCGGCCGCCAACGACCAGCGCCCGGTGCTGTTGCTGGGACATCGCGACACCGTCTTCCCGGAGGGCGAGCCGACGCGCCGACCCTTCACCATCAAGGCGGGCCGAGCCTATGGTCCGGGTGTCGCGGACATGAAGGCAGGTCTCGTCATCGAGGCCTTCGTCGCCGCCGCCTTTGCCGAATGCGGTGGCCTTTCCGCCCCGCTCACCATGCTGACGACGAGCGACGAGGAAATCGCTTCGCCCTCTTCACGCCCGATCATCGAGGCGGCGGCGCGTGAATCACGTTGTGTCTTCAATGCCGAGCCGAGCCGGCTGCCGCCCGGCACCGAATTCCTGCGCGATCACAAGCAGTCGATCACCAGCGGTCGCAAGGGCGGCGTCTTCATGCGCGCCGAATTCGTCGGCAAGGCCGCGCATTCCGGTGCGAATTACGAGAAGGGCGTCTCAGCCATTGTCGACCTCGGCCACAAGATCCCGAAGCTGCAGGGGCTGACCGATCTCGAGCGCGGCGTCACCGTCAATGTCGGGCTGATCGGCGGCGGCCAGACCGTCAATACCGTTGCGCCCCATGCCTGGTGCGAAATCGACCTGCGCTATGTCACCACTGCGCAACGCGATGAACTGGTCGGCGCGATCCGCGGCATCATCGAGACGCCCATCGTCGAAGGCTCGAGTGCCAAACTGACCATCAAGGGCGAGTTCGTGCCGCTGGAGCAAACCCCCGAAGCCGCTGCACTCTACCATACCTATCGTGACGCGGCCGCGAGTTTCGGGATCAGCGTCAGCGCCGAGTTCACCGGCGGTTGTGCGGATTCCGGGTTCACTGCGGCACAGGGGTGCCCGACGCTGTGCTCCGTCGGCCCGATCGGCGGAATGGCGCATACTCCCGACGAATTCCTCGAAGTCGAGAGCATCGTGCCGGCTGCACAGGTGCTGGCGCTTGCCGTGATGCGCACAGCCGCCCGCATGGAATGACGTTTGCGCGCATTGCCCAACGCGGATGCTCGGCCGCGGGCCGACTATCCACGTATGGCACCGCCGCTGACGGGGCGAGCACATAACGCGATCGATGCTCGCTCCTGGGGCGAGCATCGATGCCGGGTATGGGCCGCGGTTTCAGCGCGCCTTCAGAACGCTTCTTCCCAATTCCGGCTGAGCCGCATTGCCGAGTTGATGAGTCCGACCATGGAATAGGTCTGCGGAAAATTGCCCCAGAGCTCGCCGGTTTCGAAGTCAGCATCCTCAGAGAGCAGGCCAAAACTGTTGCGCCGTTTCAGGATGCGGCAGAACAGGTCCTTGGCTTCGTCGCGCCGGCCGATCGCATGCAGCGCGTCGACATACCAGAAGGCGCAAATCAGGAACCCGGTATGCATGAAGCCGAAATCGTCCTCCGTGCCGTAACGCAGCAGGAGGTCTCCGCGGCCGAGTTCGCGGCCGATGGCCTCGACGGTTGCGATGTAGCGCGGATCCTCCGCCTTGACGAAGCCGAGCTCCGCGATCAGCAGCAGCGTCGCATCGAGTTCGCTGCCGCCAAAGGTCGAGACGAATGTGCCCTTCTCCTGGTTCCAGATCTTGTCCGTGATGACGCCCTTGAGGCGCTTGGCCTCGCCGCGCCAATAGTCCTTGCGGTCCGCCCGGCCGAGCGTGCCGGCGATACGGGCGAGCCGGTCGCAGGCAGCCCAGCACATCACGCTTGAGAAGGAATGCACCACCTGCTTCTCGCGCAGCTCCCACGGCCCGGCATCGGGCTTGTCGAAGACCGCGATGGCAAGCTCGCCCATGCGTTCGAGCTGCCCGAAGAGTGCGTCCTTGCCGGGCTGGATCAGGCGGCGGTCGAAGAAGGAATGTGTCGCCGCGAGCACCACGGCGCCGTAGCCGTCATTCTGGATTTGGCTCGCTGCGCCATTGCCGACGCGGATCGGCTGGTGGCCGCGATAGCCTGACAGGTTTGGCACCTCGAATTCGGTCAGCACGCCACCGCGCGTGATCGGGTAGAGCGGCGGCAGGTGCTCCGCACCGCTTTCCGAGAAGGTGTCGACGATATTGGTGATGAAGCCGAGATAATCCTCCATCGTCCGCGTCGTGCCCAGCCGATTGAGCGCATGCACGACGAAATAGGCGTCGCGCAGCCAGCAAAAGCGGTAGTCCCAGTTGCGCTGGGTGCCGGGTGCTTCCGGAATCGAGGTGGTCAGCGCGGCGACGATGGCGCCGCTCTCCTCGAAACTGCAGAGCTTCAGCGTGATCGACGCGCGAATGACCTCCTGCTGCCACTCGAAGGGGATCGAGAGCGAGCGCACCCAGTCGCGCCAGTAATCCGTCGTCTTGTCCAGGAACTCGCGCGCGGTCGTCTCGATCTCGGCGCGTAGCGCCTCGTCCGAGCCGATGAAGAAGGAGAAGGTCCGGTCGACCGCGAAAGGGACGCTGTCCATCACATAGGAGATCGGCGCATCCGTCGTCAGGCGGATCGTCTGGTCGGCGCCGACATAGCGGACATGGTTGGAGCCGCGCGTGATCTCGTCCGGCAGCTCGCCGAGCCCGAGACATGGCTTCAGCACGACCCGGATGCGCGGCCGGCCTGAAAGTCGGCGCACGCGTCGCACCAGCAGTGGCGGCCGGAAGGAGCGCTCGTAGCGCACGAAACGAGGCGCGAAATCGAGAATCTCGATGGCGTTGCCCTGGTCGTCGGAGAGCACCGAGGAGAGGATCGCGGTGTTGTCGAGATAGCTCTGCTCGCACCGGGTCATGCCGACGAGCTCGATCGCGAAAACACCCTTCTCGGGCATGGTCCCGCCGTCATCGGGCTTGTTGTCGATCAGCGAACAGAAAACCGGGTCGCGGTCGAAGCGGGGAAAGCAGCCCCAGACGATATGGGCACGCCGGTCGATGAGTGCGGCGATCGAGCAGTTGCCGATCACGCCGAGATCAAGCGAGGCGGAATGCCGCGCCGTGGTGGTGGTTTCTACTGTCATGATCAACCTTGGCAGAAAGCGTCAGTCGTCAGGCTGCCGCTTTCCGCGGCGGCGAGCAGGATGGTGCGGAGTGCTGTCGGGGAGGCAAGGCGCCGGCCGGCACAGGTCTCGCCCGCACCGATGCGGATCGACAGCCCCCCCAACGCGTTCACCGTAGCAAAGCCCGCCTCGTCGGTTATGTCGTCGCCGATGAAGACCGGTGTCCGGCCGCTATAGGGTACTTCCCGCATCAGCCAGGAAATGGCGCTGCCCTTGCTGGCACCGGCCGGCACCAGTTCGGCGACCGACTTGCCTTCCTGCAGGCGGACGGAAGGGCCCATCCTGGCAGCGAGGCTCCGGACCAGCGAGAGCGCCTCATCCTCGAGTAGCGGCGCCATGCGCCAATGCAGGGCGGCCGAGATTCGCTTGTCCTCGACGAGGATACCGACATGGCTGTTGGCGAAACGAACGAGTTCCCGAAGCGCCTCGCGAAGTGTCTCGGGAGCGTCCGCCTGGCTGCGGATGGCTCCGTCGATGCGGATCTGTGCGCCGTGGAGCCCGGCAGCGTCGAAATGATAGGGGGCGAGAAACCCATCGAGATCGGGGATAGGGCGTCCGGAGACGAGCGCCAATGCGCCGCCGAGCGTCGCACGCAGGGCCTCAAGCGCCGGAGCGACCTGCCTGTCGAGTTTGACGTCGTCAGGCGCTGGCGCAATTTCGACCAGCGTTCCGTCAAAGTCGAGAAACAGAGCGACCTGCTTCGCCGATTTGGTGAAGTCGCGGGATTCGTTGGTAGATTCCGAGTCGATCAGTTCCATCATCTCGTTCTGTTTGCGTGACGAAACGGGCGAAAGAAGGACAGGTGAGTTGTCAGAAGCCTGAGCGAGGGTTCTTGCATCATCCGCACGATGGGCGGATGTTAGTGAACTTGCCACATTCTGCTTTCAGTTTGCCACAGCCATCATGATTTCAACGCGAGCCTGACGCGGCTTCGCCATCTGACATCCGAAGCCCCTCGGAAACATTACGTGCGCCGGCGCGTTCTGTTCCCGCTTCCGGTGTCGAAATTCGGGCAGCCGGCTGATCGGAGTATTCCCGGACATGCGTCTCGTCATCGTTTCCAATCGCGTCACCATTCCCGATCGCAGCGAAAAGGTCGCCGCCGGCGGCCTTGCAGTGGCGTTGCGTGAGGCGTTGGAAAAACATGGCGGCCTCTGGTTCGGCTGGAGCGGGCATGTCAGCGAGGAGAAGACCCGCGCGGTGCGGACGCTCCAGCGTGGCAAGGTTACCTATGCGGTGACCGATCTGAGCGAGGACGAGCGGCAGACCTACTATCTCGGCTTCTCGAATCGGGCCCTTTGGCCGAACATGCATTACCGCCTCGGTCTGACCGAGTTTTCGCGTGCCGATTACGCCGGCTATCTGGCGGTCAATCGCCGGTTTGCCAAGGCGCTTGCTGCGATGTTGCGGCCGGACGACCTGATCTGGGTTCACGATTATCATCTGATCCCCTTCGCCGCGGAACTCCGGCGGCTCGGGGTGAAGAACCGGATCGGCTATTTCCACCACATCCCCTGGCCGCCCTCCGAGGTATTCGGCGCTCTGCCGTCGAGCATCACCCTGATGAAGACGGTCGGCGCCTATGACCTCGTTGGGCTCCAGACCGAGATCGATGCGCGCAATGTGGTGAGCGGTCTGGTCAATCTGTGCGGCGCAAGGGCCGACGGCGATGGGGTTCGCCTGGGTCGGCGTTCGATCCAGGTCAAATCGTTCCCGATCGGCATCGATGTCGAGGGCTTTCGCAAGCTTGCGACGAGCGCCGCGCGCACGACCTCGGTGTCGATCCGGCGGGCGACAGAGGCCTTTGGCGACCGCAAGCTGGTCATCGGCGTTGATCGCCTCGACTATTCCAAGGGAATCGTCCAGCGGCTGGAGGCCTTCGAGCGCTTCCTGCTCGAAAATCCCGAGCAGCGCGGCCGTGTCGGCATGCTGCAGATCGCGCCACCCTCCCGCTCCGATGTTCCCGAATATGCCGAGCTCGATCGCCAGTCGGACGAGACGGCCGGCCGCATCAACGCAGCGCTGGGCGAATTCGACTGGACGCCGATCCGCGTGGTCAAGAAGGCCTATTCCCGCAATGTCCTGGCCGGCTTCTATCGACGTGCCGAAGTCGGGCTCGTGACCCCGATGCGCGACGGCATGAACCTGGTCGCCAAGGAGTACATAGCGGCACAGGACCCCGCCGATCCCGGCGTGCTGGTTCTCTCGCGCTTTGCCGGCGCCGCGCGCCAGATGAAGGATGCGTTGATCGTCAATCCCTACGATCTCTCGGAGATGTCGGAGGCGATCCAGCAGGCGCTGGTCATGCCGAAGCCGGAACGAATCCGGCGTTTCGAGAAGCTCTATGCCACCATCGCTGCAACCGATATCGGCTGGTGGACCGAAGCCTACCTTGCTGTGCTCTCCGAGGGCGAGGCCGGATTTCCCGTGACACGCCCTGCTGCCAAGAGAGCGGTTCGCGCCAAGCCGGCAGCCGGGGTCAAGCAGCGACCGGCCGCTTCGCGTGCTCCGGCCAAATCCGCAACCGGCGTCGCAACTGCCGTTCCGGCATTGTCGGATCTGTCACAAATCACGGCTGGAAACGGGCGTTTGCCACATTAGTGACGAGCGCTGCCGCCGATTTCACCTCGGGGTTGCAACGGCGGCCTTGCCGAACACTCCTTTCGCTCGCTAGAAGGCGACAAGAACCGGGGCATGCTGCCGACTCATCGCGAGCAGGTGTCAGGGGAGGCGGGCGGAGGGCCGAATTGATGCGAGGCGCTCTCGGAGGACCGGGCGTTCTGCTGCGCCGTCTCCGCGAGGTCATGGCAGCGCCCGTCAGCCCGCAGGAGCGGCTGGATCGGCTTGTCGTCCTGATCGCCGGCAATCTGGTCGCCGAAGTGTGTTCCGTCTATGTCCTGCTCGAGGACGGTTCGCTCGAACTCTACGCGACCGAGGGCCTGAATCGCGAGGCCGTGCACCTCACCAGGATGCGCGCCGGCGAAGGTCTGGTCGGTTTGATCGCGAGCGAGGCCGAGCCAGTCGCCCTTTCCGACGCGCAGTCGCATCCGGCCTTCTCCTACCGTCCGGAGACGGGCGAAGAGATTTACCATTCCTTCCTCGGCGTCCCGATCCTGCGGGGCGGCGCGGTCATGGGCGTCCTCGTCATCCAGAACCGCGCGTCGCGGCTCTACAACGAGGAAGAGGTCGAGACGCTGCAAACCACCGCCATGATCATGGCGGAGATGATCGCGGCCGGCGGGTTGAAGTCGCTGGCGCCGCCCGGCAGCATGATTGGTCTCGACCGGCCGATTCACGGTGTCGGTGTCAAGCTGGCGGATGGTGTCGGGCTCGGCTACGCCGTTCTGCACGAACCGCGGGTCGCGATCACCAATCTGATCGCCGAGAATCCGGCCCGCGAGGTGAAGCGGCTCGAAGCCGCCATCGCCGAGATGCGCACTGCGATCGATGAACTGATCGAGCGCGGCGACGTGGCTCATACCGGCGAGCATCGCGACGTCCTCGAAACCTTCCGCATGTTCGCCCATGACCAGGGCTGGCTCAGGCGGATGCGCGAGGTGGTGATGACCGGCCTCACCGCCGAGGCGGCGGTTGAGCGCGTGCAGTCTGACACCCGCGCCAAGATGCTGCGCCAGACCGACCCCTATCTCAGGGAGCGGCTGCACGATCTCGATGATCTGGCGAATCGGCTGCTGCGAACCCTGATGGGCAAGGCGAATGGCGTCGCCCATGAGAAATTGCCCGAGAACGCCATCCTGATCGCCCGCTCGATGGGGCCGGCGGCACTGCTCGATTATGACCGGGCCCGTCTGCGTGGGCTCATCCTCGAGGAAGGCGGGCCGACCAGCCACATCGCCATCGTGGCGCGAGCGCTTGGCATTCCGGCCGTCGGCGAGGTCGTCAACGCGACGGCGCTGATCCAATCGGGCGACGCCGTCATCGTCGATGGCCAGGCTGGCGAGGTTCAGATCCGTCCGCAGCCGGACGTCGAGAACGCCTACAAGGACAAGGCCCGCCTGCGCGCTCGCAAGCAGGAGCAATACCGCAAGCTCAAGGATCTGCCTGCCGTCACCAAGGACGGTCTCGAGATCAACCTCCAGATCAATGCCGGCCTTCTGGTCGACATGCACAGTCTCGACGAGACGGCCGCCGCGGGGATCGGACTGTTCCGCACCGAACTCCAGTTCATGGTCGCTCAGCACATGCCGACGACGACCGAGCAGCAGTCGCTCTACGGGGCCGTGCTCAAGGCGGCGCAAGGCAGGCCGGTGGTCTTCCGGACGCTCGATATCGGCGGCGACAAGGTGCTGCCCTACATGGAGCGCGTCGAGGAGGAGAATCCGGCGCTCGGTTGGCGCGCGATCCGGATCGGCCTCGACAAGCCGCGCCTGCTGCGCGGCCAGATCAGGGCGATGCTGCGGGCTGGAGCCGGCCAGGACATGCGCATCATGCTGCCGATGGTCGCGACCGTGGACGAGTTCCTGCGTGCACGCTTCATCGTGCGCCGCGAACTCGCCATGATGGAGAAGCAGGAGCGTCCGGCACCGACCAATCTCGAGCTCGGCGTCATGGTCGAGGTGCCGTCGCTGCTGTTCGAGCTGGCGGAGATCTCGCGCGAGGCCGACTTCCTGTCGATCGGCACCAATGATCTGATGCAGTTCCTGTTCGCAGCCGATCGTGAGAATCGCCGGGTGTCCGAACGCTTCGACCCGCTTTGCGTTGCTGCGCTCCGTGCGCTGCGCACCATCGTCGAGGCTGCGGGCGAGGCAGGTTGCCCCGTCTCGGTCTGCGGTGAGATGGGTGGCAAGCCGCTGGAGACGATGGCGCTGATCGGCCTGGGCTACCGCTCCTTCTCGATGTCGGCTGCGTCATTCGGGCCGGTCAAGGCGATGCTGCGCGCGCTTGACGTCAGGAAGCTGCGCGAGCGTATGGATTGGATGCTCGCCTCGTCCGATGGTGCATCGAGCCTGCGTTCGCAGCTTTCGGCATTGGCGACCGAATTGAAAGTGCCGGTCTAGCGACGCTGAAGCGCGCTTCACCGGTCCCCAAACAGTGTTCCAGAGTTCCTGATGTCCCTTCAGCTTCCTCAAGATCGTCTCGACAGCATCGTCGCACGCCACGCCGTTGCGACCGACGAGATCAACCGCTCGACCGATGCCGTGCGTACGGTCGAACTCGCCAAGGAGTTGGCGGAGCTCGAACCTGTCGTTGCTGCGATAACCTCCTGGCGCAATGCCCAGGCGTCCCTTGATGAGGCGCAGGGGCTGATCGACGATCCGACGACCGACAGCGAATTCCGTGATCTGGCCTATGAGGAGCGCGACACTGCTCGAACCGAGATCGACGCGCGCGCCCGCGAAATCCTGATCGCCCTCCTGCCCAAGGACGCGGCCGACGAACGCGGTGTCATCCTGGAAATCCGGGCAGGCACCGGCGGTGACGAGGCCTCGCTCTTCGCCGGGGATCTGCTGCGGATGTATCAGCGCTACGCCTCGCAGAAGGGGTGGAGCGTCGACATCATCTCGGAGAGCGAAGGCACGGTTGGTGGCTACAAGGAGGTCATCGCCGAGATTTCAGGCCGTGGCGTCTATGCCAAGCTGAAATTTGAATCCGGAGCTCACCGCGTCCAGCGTGTGCCGGATACCGAGGCGAGCGGCCGCATTCACACCTCCGCCGCAACGGTGGCGATGCTGCCTTTGGCGAGCGAGGTCGACGTCGCGCTCAACGACAACGATCTGCGCATCGACACGATGCGTGCCGGGGGCGCCGGCGGCCAGCACGTCAACAAGACCGAATCGGCCGTCCGGCTGACCCATATCCCGAGCGGGATCGTGGTCGTGGTCCAGGATGAGCGTTCCCAGCACAAGAACAAGGCCCGTGCCTTCGAGTTGATGCGCGCCCGGCTCTACGACATGGAGCGGATGAAGGCCGACGCCGAGCGCGCGGCGGACCGACGCTCGCAGATCGGCTCCGGCGACCGGTCCGAGCGGATCCGTACCTATAATTTCCCGCAAGGCCGTGTGACGGACCACCGCATCAACCTGACGCTCTACAAGCTCGACGAGATGATGCAGGGACTGGCGCTCGACGAGATCATCGATGCCCTTACGGCGGAGCACCAGGCGACATTGCTCGCAGCACAAAGCGGGGCGTGAAACCTTTTTCCTGAAACGGCGTTGTTCTCGGATCAATGTGAAAACAGGCTGGAGGAAGCCATGAAGCTTGCATCTGTGATTGCAATGAGCGGTCTGATGGCTCTGGCTACGGCAGGTGCAGCCGAAGCGCAGGAGAAGACCTTCGGCCGCATCGTCCAAGGACAGCCTGCGCCTTTGCAAAACGCAATGACGCAATCGCAGGCGCGCAGGGCGTGTTCAATGGAAATGCGCGGGGCGCGCGAGAGCAAATCTTCCATCAATCAGAAGATGAAGATCTGCATGGACCATAAGATGCAGGGTAATAATTGATTTCGATACGGGCATCAGCGCCGTGACGTCGCCACTGCAAAGCGGTGGCGACGCTGCAACGCCGTCGCCGCGAGCTGCCGGCGCGCTGACGATTCGGGAAGCGCGGCGGCAGCTCGCGGAGCGTCTGCGCGCTGCGGGCTGCGATACGCCGGTTCTTGATGCCCGCCTTCTCGTTGAAGCGGTGATCGAGGGCGGGCGCACGGAGGATGACGCCCTGATCGGTGATCAGGCCGCCGCGGATCTGGACAGTTTCGCCGCGCGGCGGCTTGCAGGAGAGCCCGTTTGGCGGATCCTTGGCGAGCGGGAGTTCTGGGGGCTGACCTTCAAGCTCTCGCCCGCGACGCTCGAGCCGCGCCCCGATACCGAGACGCTGGTCGAGGCCGCGCTCGATTCCCTTCGCGAAAGGCGCGGGGAGGCGTTGTCGATACTGGACCTGGGGACTGGTACGGGCTGCCTCCTCATCGCGATCCTGAGTGAGCTCAGGCAGGCGAAGGGCCTTGGCATCGATCTGTCGGGAGAGGCCTGCGAGGTCGCAGCCGCGAATGCTCTTGCAAATGGCGTCGGTGATCGCGCGGCGTTTCGGGAGGGCGACTGGGTGAAGGGCCTCGATGGCCGCTTCGATCTGATCGTCTCCAATCCTCCCTATATTCCGGGCGCTGAGATTCCCGGGCTGGACGTCGGGGTGCGCGACTATGACCCGCTCCTGGCGCTGGATGGCGGGGTCGACGGGCTCGATCCCTATCGACGCTTCGCGCGCGACCTGCCGCAATTCCTGGCGCCGGGCGGCATCGTCGTCTTCGAGATCGGAGCCGGGCAGGAGCCGGATGTCTCGGCCTTGATGCGGTCCGAAGGGTTCCATTATCATGGAGCGCGCAAGGATCTTGGCGGACACGAGCGCGCGCTGATCTTCTCCCGCTGAATGGGATACGCACAGAGATTGTGCGAATTTGCTTGGAACCGGACGCAAAAGCCGCTATGGAGGTATCAGCCGAAGCTGGTGTCGTCAGCGCCGAGCCTAGGGCAGCCTCCTCCTGATTGACGAGGGTTTGCCTCCGGACACGTCCGAAGTTTGACGGAACTGACAAAGCAAGATCGGAATTCCGATGGCATGGATGTGCCATTCGGCTCATGGGGCGAGTTACCGCCCCTTTTGGAAACGAGCGCGTGAAGACCAAGAACGGCGCATTGCTCCTTCAGGTCGACTCCCTCCGGCACGGCGCCGCAACCCGCCGCGTGCCGGTACGCGCATGACAGTGACCCGGTTGCTTTGAACAGACAGAGCGCGAGATAGACGCGAATGAGACCAGGTCAGAACCGGCGTATGCGCGGCCGTAACAACAACAATAACAATAGCAACAACGGCAATCGAAAGTCGCCCAACCCGTTGCAACGCAGCTACGAGTCGAACGGGCCGGACGTCAAAGTTCGTGGTACCGCTCAGCATGTCGCGGAGAAGTACTTGCAACTGGCGCGCGATGCTCAGTCGTCAGGTGATCCCGTTGCTGCGGAGAACTATTTCCAGCACGCGGAGCACTATTACCGCATCCTTCTCGCGGCGCAGGAGCAGATGGCCCAGCAATTCGGCCATAGCTTCCCGCCGAACCGTGCCTTCGGCGAGGACGGCGATGATGGCGAGGATGAGGGTGAGGGCGAAGAGAACGCTGCCTTCCCGCAGGGATCGCCTCAGCCTGAGCTGCGGCATCAGGCTCAGGGCGGCGTGAACGGCTATGGCCAGAATGCTGCTCCCCGCCAGGACGGCGAGGGGCAGGATGGCCAGCAGAACAACGGCCAGCGCTTCGACCGCCAGGGTCGCAACGATCGCTTCAACGATCGCAACAACCGCCGTTTCGATCGCAATGATCGCCAAGATCGTGGCCCGGATCGTGGTGAGCGCCGTTTCGACCGTCCCGAAGGCGGGCAGAACGGCCAGCCCGGCGGCTTCGTGCCGCGTTCCGAGCAACCGGCTACCGCGGAGCAGGGCGACAATGCCCCTGCGCAGAGCCAGCCCGAGCGCCGCTTCGAGCGCGGCGACCGGCCGGAGCGCGGGCCGCGTCCCGAGCGCAGCGAGCGTCGTCCGCGCCGGGAGGTCGAGCCTGAAAGCGAGGCGAACGATGTCGCCGCCGCGCTTCCGTCCTTCCTGACCAATCCGGTCAGGGTTCCGATCGCGGTCGCCGAGGAGCGTGTTGCTGCGCCGGTCGAGGCTGCTCCTGCCGAAGCGCCGGCCGCCGAAGCTCCGGCTGCCGAAGAGACGGCCGCTCCGAAGCGCACGCGCCGTCGCCGCTCGCCACGTGAAGTGATGGACGCGCTGGGTTCGGAAACCGATAGCGCTGCCGAGTAAGACGCTCCGGTTTGACCGGATATGACAGGGGCCCAGCGGGCCCCTGTTTTTTTGTTCAGGCCACGCCGAGGCCGAGTGTGGTCTGCGGGGGCTGGATTTCGACGTGCACACCAGCGGTCAGTGTGCCGCCCGTCAGAATCTCGCAGTAGATTCCGCAGTCGACATGGCCGTACGTCGTCATCAGCGCCTTCGGAATCTGGAGATCGCGGGCTCCGGTCTGCGGGTCGACATTGGTCGCCGCGCAGCGTTCGATTCGCTTGATCACACGCAGGCGCAGCCCCGACGCCGTGGACAGTTCCTGCCCGACCAGATCGTTCTCGGCCCAGGCGGCCAGCCCCTCGACCATGACATTGCCGCGGAAGCGCAGCGGATCGAGCGTCGTGCCAAGGTGCTTGCCGAGATCAGCGACGCTGGCGAGGTTGATGATCGACATGAAGCCGAAGCGCGAATCGGTGAAGCGATAGCTTTGCGGGGCCGTGAGCAACTGCGGCTTGCCGCGCAGCTCGTCCGGCATGAAGCCCTCAAAGAAGGCGGCAAGGGCTGCGCGGCCGTCCTGCGTCGTCGTGTCGGCGCGCAAGGTCTCGCGCCCACCCTGTTTGATGACCAGCGCCCGGCTCTCGTCGTCATAGCGCGTCTGCAGCCGCGCCAGCGATTCATTGCGCATCAGCATCAGATACTTGATCTTCGGCTGATGCACGGGCGCAACCGGGTCGAAGCCGGAAGGGCCGTTCTCGATGGCAAAAAGCCGGTCTCCAGGGAAATAGCCGCCGGTGCTTAGCGAAGCCGACTGCACGGGTTCGGGAGAGAGGCCCTTGACGGGGTAGCGATAGAGCGAGGCGACGCGCATGGAGGTTTTCAGTCCGCAGGCTGATCGGGCAGGGGTGATATAGCGGGTTTCGAGACGCGGGACCGATCAAATCCTTGCATCGGTTCGATCATGCTGGCTCAGGCCTCCTCGGCCTCGGCCTCTTCGTTCTCATCCACCGAGCGCTGGCAGCCCCAGGCGGAGAGCACGGCATCGGTGTCCTCGACGACGAAGAAGCGCGCCGCATCGCGATCGTACCCCTCCGCCAGCAGCCGCTCATAATCGGTATGGACGTGGCGGACATGGCTGCCGAGAGCGAGCCAAAGCGCCGTCGAAGGCGGCAGGTCCTTCATGTGGCGGCGCTCGGCGAGCGCCAGGACCGCTTCGGCGTCGGCGAGCGGAATGCCGGGGGCCAGCGCCCTCAACGCTTTGCGAATCGCCTGCTGTCGCCTTGTTCCCGCCATGGCCAAGGCTGAGCCTGTCGGAAGGGCGCCGTCAATCATTCGCGAGGGCGCCCCTTCCGTTGCGCGGATGTCACACTATCTTTGGTTGCGAAGGGTGTCCCTCGGGAGCCCTATCCTGATGAAAGGCAGCCGGATGCGTCGCCACGGGGCGCGCCGGCGGGCGGAGCGACGATATGAACATCGAGAAATACACCGACAGGGCCAAGGGTTTCCTGCAGGCGGCGCAGACAATTGCGCTGCGCGAGGGGCACCAGCAGTTTACGCCCGAACATCTTTTGAAAGCGCTGCTTGATGACAGCGAGGGCATGGCAGCCGGCCTGATCGATCGATCGGGCGGTCAGTCGAAACTCGCCTTGCAGCTGACCGATGCGGCGCTTGCGAAGCTGCCCAAGGTCAGCGGCGGTGGCGCCAGTGGCCTGCATCTGACGCCGGGCCTCGCCCGTGTCTTCGACACGGCGGAGAAGGCTGCGGACAAGGCCGGCGATTCCTTCGTCACGGTCGAGCGCCTCCTTCTCGCGCTTGCCGTGGAGAAGGAGTCCGAGGCAGGCAAGGTGCTGGCCAAGGCCGGTGTAACGCCGCAGGCGCTGAACGCCGCGATCGAGGCGATCCGCAAGGGCCGCACCGCCGACTCGGCTTCGGCCGAACAGGCTTATGACGCGTTGAAGAAATATGCGCGGGATCTCACCGCTGCTGCCCGCGAGGGCAAGCTCGACCCGGTCATTGGCCGCGACGAGGAGATTCGCCGTACCATCCAGGTGCTCAGCCGCCGCACCAAGAACAATCCCGTCCTGATCGGCGAGCCCGGCGTCGGCAAGACCGCCATCGCCGAGGGCCTCGCGCTGCGCATCGTCAATGGCGACGTGCCGGAGAGCCTGAAGGACAAGGAACTGCTGGCGCTCGACATGGGCTCGCTCATTGCCGGTGCGAAATATCGTGGCGAGTTCGAGGAGCGCCTGAAGGCGGTGCTCAACGAGGTCTCGAGCTCCGATGGCGGCGTCATCCTGTTCATCGACGAGATGCACACGCTGGTCGGCGCCGGCAAGACGGACGGCGCCATGGATGCCTCGAACCTGCTGAAGCCGGCGCTCGCGCGCGGCGAACTGCACTGCATTGGCGCGACCACGCTCGACGAGTACCGCAAATATGTCGAGAAGGACGCTGCGCTCGCTCGCCGCTTTCAGCCCGTCTTTGTCGACGAGCCGACGGTCGAGGATACGGTCTCGATCCTGCGCGGCCTCAAGGAGAAATACGAGCAGCATCACCGTGTCCGCATCACGGACTCGGCGCTGGTCTCGGCCGCGACCCTGTCGAATCGCTACATCACCGACCGCTTTCTGCCCGATAAGGCGATCGACCTTGTCGACGAGGCGTCGGCGCGCCTGCGCATGCAGGTCGATTCCAAGCCCGAGGAGCTGGATTCGATCGACCGCGAGATCGTGCGCCTGCGCATCGAGCAGGAGGCCCTCAAGAAGGAGAGCGACAGCGGCTCGAAGGAGCGGCTGAAGCGGCTGGAATCCGAGCTCGCCGACCTTGAAACGCGTTCGGCCACGATCACGGCCCGCTGGAAGGCCGAGAAGGACAAGCTCGGCCAGGCGGCGGAGATCAAGACCAAGCTCGACAATGCGCGCAACGAACTGGCCCAGGCGCAGCGCAAGGGCGAATATCAGCGTGCGGGCGAGCTCGCCTATGGCGAGATCCCGCAATTGGAGAAGCGGCTCGCCGAGGTCGAGGCGATTGGCGATACCTCCGGCATGGTGGAAGAGGCGGTGACGCCCGACCATGTTGCCCAGGTCGTCAGCCGCTGGACCGGTGTGCCGGTCGATCGCATGCTCGAAGGCGAGAAGGACAAGCTGCTCCGCATGGAGCAGGTGCTGGCGGCGCGTGTGGTCGGCCAGCGCGAGGCGGTGGAGGCGGTCTCGACGGCCGTGCGGCGTGCCCGTGCCGGCCTGCAGGACCCGAACCGGCCGATCGGCTCCTTCATGTTCCTCGGACCCACGGGTGTCGGCAAGACCGAGCTCACCAAGGCGCTGGCGTCGTTCCTGTTCGACGACGACACGGCGATGGTGCGCCTCGACATGTCGGAATACATGGAGAAGCATTCGGTTTCGCGTCTCATCGGCGCGCCTCCCGGCTATGTCGGATATGAGGAAGGCGGAGCGCTGACGGAGGCCGTGCGGCGCCGGCCCTATCAGGTCGTGCTTTTCGACGAGGTCGAGAAGGCGCATCCGGACGTCTTCAACGTGCTTCTGCAGGTGCTCGACGATGGCCGCCTGACTGACGGCCAGGGCCGCACGGTCGATTTCCGCAACGTGCTGATCATCATGACCTCGAATCTCGGTTCGGAGTTCCTGGTGAACCAGCCCGAAGGGCAGGATAGCGACGCCGTGCGTGACGATGTCATGGGCGTGGTCAGGCAGGCCTTCCGGCCTGAATTCCTGAACCGCATCGACGACATCATCCTGTTCCATCGCCTGAAGCGGGCGGATATGGGGGCGATCGTCGATATCCAGCTGGCACGCCTCGCCAGGCTGCTCACCGACCGCAAGATCGTGCTCGATCTGTCCGAGGACGCCCGCAACTGGCTGGCCGACAAGGGCTACGACCCCGCCTATGGCGCACGTCCGCTGAAGCGCGTGATCCAGAAATCGGTGCAGGACCCGCTGGCCGAACTGCTGCTCGCCGGCAAGATCACCGATGGCGAGACGGTGAAGGTTACCGTCGGACCCACCGGGCTGATGCTGGGCGATGTCAGCGTCACCCGCGAAAGGCGCCCCGAGGGCGTGCCACTGAACTAAGGCCGGAATGCCTTCCTTCTCCCCTCCGGGGAGAAGGTGTGAATCGCTGTAAGGCAGAGCAGGAAAGGGTCGCGCAAGCGGCCCTTTTCCCGTTTCAGGGCTGCGTTACGCCGATCCGCCGGCGCTTCGCGTCGCCACCCGCACGCAAGGAGGACAGGTTCAGCCCCGCTTCAGCAGGAACACCGCTTGCGCGCCGAACAGGTTCCAGAACCACCACGGCGCGCTGACGCCGACCTTGCCACCGGCAGCATCGAGCGCGACCGCGCGCTCCTTTTGCGCACCGACCGCCTCGCACAGCGTAACGAAGTCGCGGATCGTACAGAAATGGATGTTCGGGGTGTCCCACCAGGAATAGGGCAGGGCATCGGTCACCGGCATCTGGCCGCGGAAGAAGATCTGGCTGCGCATGCGCCAATGCCCGAAATTCGGGAAGGAGATGATGGCGCGGCGGCCGATGCGCAGCATGTGCTCCAGAACCAGGCGCGGATTGCGGGTCGCCTGGATCGTCTGGGAGAGGATGACGTAGTCGAAGGAATCATCGGGATAGTCGGCGAGGTCGGTATCGGCGTCGCCCTGGATCACCGACAGCCCTCGCGCGACGCAGCCCGCGACGCCTTCGCGGGACAGTTCGATGCCGCGTGCGTCGACCTGCCGTGTCTCGGCCAGCAACGCCAGCAACGCGCCGTCGCCGCAGCCGACATCGAGCACGCGCGTGCCCGGCGTCACCATCTCGGCGACGAGCTTGAGATCGATGCGATTGGTGTAGGTCTCGCTCAGCGCCATGGCCTCACAACCCTCTTGCCCGCGCTGCCGCATTGATGAAGCCGCGTGTCGTCGCGAACAGGTTCGGCTCCTCCAGCAGGAAGGCATCGTGGCCCTTGTCGCTCTCGAGCTCGACAAAGGAGACCGAGGCGCCGGCAGCATTGAGCGCGTGGACGACGGCGCGCGAATCCGCGGTCGGGAACAGCCAGTCCGAGGTGAAGGAGGCGACGCAGAAGCGCGTCTTCGTGCCCGTGAAAGCCTTGGCGAGCACGCCGTCATGATCGGCGGCGATGTCGAAATAATCCATCGCGCGCGTCACATAGAGATAGGAATTGGCGTCGAAGCGTTCGACGAAGCTCACGCCCTGGTGCCGCAGGTAGCTTTCGACCTGGAAATCGGCATCGAAGGAGAAGGTCGGCGCCTCGCGATCCTGCAGCTTGCGGCCGAATTTCCGGTGCAGCGCGGGCTCGGACAGGTAGGTGATATGCGCACCCATGCGCGCCACCGAGAGGCCCTTGGATGGGCGCGTGCCCTCTTCGAGGTAACGCCCCCCGCGCCAGTCCGGATCGGCCATTACCGCCTGGCGGCCGACTTCGTGGAAGGCGATGTTCTGGGCCGAGTGCTTGGCGGAGGTCGCAAGCGGCAGCGCCGAGAAGACGCGCCCGGGATAGCTCGCGGCCCATTCCAGCACCTGCATGCCGCCCATCGAGCCGCCGGCGACGCAGAACAGCGACTCGATGCCGAGCGCATCGAGCAGATGCGCCTGCGCCCGCACCATGTCGCGGATCGTCACCATCGGGAAGCCGAGGCCCCAGGGCTTGCCGGTTTCCGGGTTGGTCGAGGCCGGGCCGGTCGTGCCGGTGCAGCCGCCGACGACATTGGCGCAGATCACGAAGAAGCGGTCGGTATCGATCGGCTTGCCGGGGCCGATCATCGCCGTCCACCAGCCGCCCTTGCCGGTGATCGGGTTGCGGCTGGCGACATGCTGGTCGCCGGTCAAGGCGTGGCAGACGAGGACGGCATTCGACTTGCCCGCATCGAGCTCGCCATAGGTCTGGTAGGCGATCTGCCAGCTGTCGAGCACCACGCCGCAATCCATCACCAGCGGCGTGGCCGCGTCGAACCTGACGACCGGACTCGAGGGCTCGTTCGCTTCCTTCAGCGGGTCTGCAAGGCTCAGGATTTCGTCGCGCATCGTCGTCCGCTTTGACAGGCTGATTTGTCTTGCCGGTCGGCTCGTTCGAAAGATCGAACTTACCGATGGCGTGCCGCAGGCGCGCTGTCAACGCGGGCCTGCGCGAAGCTGGCTTTGCTAAGCGCGGTCTTGAGGTCTAAGAGACGCGCGTCCGTCGCCTCACGCGCCAAGATCACGCCATGACCGAAACCGCTCCGACCACCCTTGCCGATCTGCGCGGTGAGATCGATCGCATCGACAGCGAGATGCATGCGCTCTTGATGGAGCGCTCGCAGATCATCGAGACGCTGATCGCCGTGAAGAAGACGCAGGTGTCGGGTTCGGCGTTCCGCCCCGGCCGCGAGGCCGATATGATGAAACGGCTGGCGCTGCGTCACAAGGGTTTGCTGCCGCTCGACACAGTCGAGGGCATCTGGCGCATCATCATCGCGACCTTCACCTATGTTCAGGCGAATTACGCCGTCCATGCCGATGTCTCGGGTGGCGACGCGGCGATGCGCGATTCCGCGCGGTTCCATTTCGGCTTCACCGTGCCCTTCGTCACCCATGAGCATGCGCGTGCGGTGATCGCCGCCGTCGCCGAATCCGCCGGCGATCTCGGCATCTTCCGCATGGATCTCGGTGCCAGCGCCGGTGTCTGGTGGCGCGACCTCATCGGCCCGGAGCGGCCGAAGATCATCGCGCGCCTGCCCTTCATCGAGCGGCCCGACCATCCCGCCGGCACACCGGTCTACTGCATCGCCAAGCCGCTTGCGGATGCGGCCGTGCGCGAGATCGTGCTCTATGCCGCCAGGGTGGAGCGCTGGTCGGAGGCGCTGCGGGCCGGCCTCGCCCAGCATCTCGCCGAGGTCTCCGCCAGCGCCGCCGACGGCTCGCATCTTTCGCTGCTGGTCGCGGCGTCCGGAGAAGTCGAGCAGAGCGCGATCCGTGCCGCACTCGAACCCGCCGGCCTGAGCGAGTTCGCCGAAATCGGCAGCCACGCCGCCCGTTTTGCCGTCAAGCCAGCCCGCTGATCTCCACCCCATCCCCTGACAAGGTCCACAAGCCATGGCCACGCCTGCTTCCCGCCCTGTTCCGCGCCCCGGCGTCCTCGATATCGAGGCCTATGTGCCCGGCAAGTCCACGGCTCCGGCGGGGGTGAAGCTGCATAAGCTCTCCTCGAACGAGACGCCGCTCGGCCCGAGCCCGAAGGCCATCGCCGCTTTTGACAGCCTCAAGGGCAAGCTCGAGCTCTATCCGGACGGCTCGGCCACCAAGCTGCGCGAGGCGATCGCGGCGCGCTACGGCCTCGACCCCGCGCGCCTGGTGTGCGGCTCGGGGTCCGACGAGTTGCTGCAGCTCGTCACCAAGACCTATCTCGGCGACGACGATGAGGGCATCTTCACCGAGCATGGTTTCCTCGTCTACCGCATCGCCATCCTGGCGGCCGGCGGCAAGCCCGTGGTCGTGCCCGAGACCAATCTCACCGCCGATGTCGACGCGATCCTGAAGGCGGTGACGCCGAGGACGAAGATCGTCTTCCTCGCCAATCCCAACAACCCGACCGGCACCTATCTGCCCTTCGAGGAGGTCAAGCGCCTGCATGCCGGCCTGCCGTCCGATGTGCTGCTGGTGCTCGATGCCGCCTATGCCGAATATGTCCGTCGCAACGACTATGCGTCGGGGCTCGAACTGGTGGCGACCAACGAGAATGTCGTGATGGCGCGCACCTTCTCGAAGATCTACGGCCTCGCCAATCTGCGGCTTGGCTGGCTCTACGGGCCCGCCCATGTCATCGATGCGCTCAACCGCGTCCGTGGCCCGTTCAACGTCAATGGCGCGGCGATCGAGGCCGGCACCGCTGCGATTGCCGACGAAGCCCATGTCGCGGCCGCGCTCCAGCACAACGAGACCTGGCTCGCCTGGACGACGGCCGAGGTCGAAAAGCTCGGCCTGACCGTCACGCCGTCGGTCGGCAACTTCATCCTGATCCATTTCCCCAAGACCTCGGGCAAGACGGCGAAGGAGGCTGACGCCTTCCTGAGCCAGCGCGGACTGATCCTGCGCAGCGTCGCCGCCTACGGCCTGCCCGACGCGCTGCGCATGACGATCGGCTCCGAGGAGGCGAACCGCCTTGTCGTTGCGGCGCTTGGCGACTTCCTGGCTGGCAAGCGATGACGGCGCCGACCGAGAGCTTCGCCCCGCGGCGCGAGGAACCGATCTTCCGCCGCCTCGCGATCATCGGCATCGGGCTGATCGGCTCTTCGATCGCCCATGCTGCCAAGGATCTCAATCTCGCCGGCCGCATCGTCCTGAGCGACCGGGACGAGGGCGTGCGCGCCCGCGCCCGCGAGCTCGATCTCGGCCATGAGGTGGCGGAGACCGTGCAGGCCGCCGTGGCCGGCGCCGATATGGTCATTCTCTGCGTGCCCGTTGGCGCTTGCGGTGCCGTCGCTGGCGAGATCGCTTCCGCCTTGAAGCCGGGTGCGATCGTCTCGGATGTCGGCTCGGTCAAGAACGCGGTCGTCGAGGCTGTCGCGCCGCATCTTCCGGCGGGCGTGCATTTCGTCCCGGCCCATCCGGTTGCCGGCACCGAGAATTCCGGCCCGGACGCCGGCTTTGCCAGCCTCTTCCTGAATCGGTGGTGCATCCTCACCCCGCCGGACGGCAGCGATGAAGGCGCGGTTTCGCGCACCCGCCATTTCTGGGAGGGCATGGGCGCCCTGGTCGAGGAGATGAGCGCGCAGCATCATGACCTCGTGCTCGCCGTCACCAGCCATCTGCCGCATCTGATCGCCTATAACATCGTCGGCACAGCCGAGGACCTCGAGGCGGTGACCCAGTCCGAGGTGATCAAGTTCTCGGCCGGCGGTTTTCGCGATTTCACCCGCATCGCGGCATCCGACCCGACGATGTGGCGCGACGTCTTCCTGCACAACAAGGAAGCGGTTCTGGAGATGCTGGGGCGCTTCAGCGAGGATCTTTCGGTTCTGACCCGCGCCATTCGCTTCGGCGACGGCGAGACCCTGCACAAGCATTTCACCCGCACCCGCGCCATTCGCCGTGGCATCGTCGCGCTCGGCCAGGAAAAGCCGGAAACGGAAAAGCTGCGCAAATCGTGAGAAGACGGAGCATGTTCTGCTCCGTTCGTCTTGCCAAGATTGGGCCGGGCTGGTAGAGCCCCACCCGTCGCCGCAATAGCTCAGCTGGTAGAGCACCTCATTCGTAATGAGGGGGTCGGGGGTTCGAATCCCTCTTGCGGCACCAGTTCCTCTCCATACATTGTCATATCTAATTGAAAAGGCTCAGATATTGGGCCTTTCGATCTTCTTTGAGTGCGCGCCGCTACTCAGGTGAATTCGTTGATACCCTTTACGGGCAATATTTCCGTCTGAGTTGCCATAGGGATGAAGAGACGTTTGAAGATCGGGGACTGGCGACCGGAGTTGGCGCATGTATGCCAGCGGTCGCGCGCTTCCGCGACCTTCGGAACGCCTGCTAATGGGCAAGGCCCCGGCGACCTTCCGCGAGCCCGAAGGACGGTCGTGGGTTCCGCGCCGGCTCCAGCGGATGAAGCGGTTCTGTGACGCGTCTTGTGGGAGCCGTGGCCCTTGGGCGCGTCCTTCCTCAACTCAAATTGATAGGTCCTGAGCCGAGCTGGTTGTTGTCATGGAGCCCATCCGCGATTTTAAAGCTTATGGTGACCTTGGTCCCGCCGTTCGCGGCGTCCTCGATATGAACCGCGGCCCCATGTGCGTCCGCAATCCGCTTGACGATTGACAACCCTAGCCCGGTACCGCCGCGTTCTGAGGGCGAGCCTCGCCAAAAGCGCTTGAACGCCATCTTGCGATCCTCCGCGGGAAAGCCCGGCCCGAAATCATGCACGGCAAGTGTGCCGTCGCCCGTGACTCGCACGATGACCTCGGTCCCGGGCGGCGTAAATCGCAATCCGTTGTCGATGAGATTACGCAACGCATGCGCGACTGCATCGGTGTCGCCATTGACCAAAATCGTGGCCGGCCCTTCGTAAGCGAGCTGCCGCTGCAGTCCGATAGCGATAGGCGCCATGTCGCCAACCACCGACCGCGCGACGTTCGCAAGATCGCAGCGCTGGTCAGGATTGAGCACGAGCGTGTCCGCCTGCGCCGCCGAAAGCATCTGCTCCACCAGCCGTTTCAGAGAGCTCACGTCGTCTCGAACGGCCTGCGCTACCGGTGAGGGCAGGTGCTCATCGACCCGTGCGGCCAGTATGGAAAGCGGCGTGCGCAACGCGTGAGCTGCCTCGGCCGTGAATGCCCGCTCCGCTTCCAGCGCTGTTTCCAGCCGGCCCAGCGCATCATTAATGGCGTCGACCAGATCAAGAACCTCGCGCGGCAGATCGGCCGTGGGCAGCCGCGTGATTGTCGCCGCATGTCCCGTATGCCTTGCCGCTTCCGCCGCCTGAACCAATGGGCGCATCGATTGACGGACCGTGACTACATTCACGATCACCAGGCACAGGGCGAAGGGCAGCAACGCCACAACCACATGGACGAAAAGTTCGTCAAAGAAAACGAACAGCACAAGGCTCGATGGGTCGCTGGCTGACGCGAAGGCGATCCGCACCGGTAGCCCACCAATATCGAGATGACGCGATCCCAAGAGAACCGTTCGCCCCCGATGCTCGATCGTCGACGACCAAGTGTCCGGCCCTTCGGCCGTGGCCCAGGAAACAGTGGGCACCAAATCGGCATTGGATTCGCTGACCACGACGCCGTTGTGATCGAGGATGCGGTAGGCATAGGCCTCGGGATAGATGCGATAATCGTCTATAAGTCTGCCGGACGGGCCGAACCGTAACGCACCGACGGTGTCGCGCGAGAGGGCGCCGGCAAGCCGGTCGATCTGACGGAAGACATTTTGGCGGCGCAGATCATCCATATCCCAGCTGTAGTAGGCCGTAACGAAGGCTACGTTGAGCAGCGTCAACAATGCCCCAACGACAACAAGGCGGCGGGTCAGGGCCGTGACGAGCGAGGTATGCTTCATCGTGGTTTCGCTGCAACCATGTAGCCCACGCCCCGCACGACGTGAATGACGACTGCGGCATCGCTCTCGGCGAGCAGTTTCCTCAGGCGTGAAATGGAAGCCTCAAGTGCATTGGGTCCTGGCGTTTCGTCCATCGTGTAGATGGCGGCTTCGATCACCTGCCGCGGAACGACGGTTCCCGCGCGCCGCAGTAAAGCCTCAAGGACGTCGACCTCGCGGCGAGCGACGGGCAGATAGCGATCGGCGACAGCGACCGTCCGACCTGCCGTGTCAAGTTCGACATTAGCGAGCGATAGCCGCCCTCCGAGAAGGCCACCCGGTCGCCGCAGCAAAGCGCGACAGCGCGCGGCGATCTCAGCTGGCGCCGCCGGTTTGCCGAGATAATCATCGGCCCCGCGATCGAGGCCATCGATGCGCTGATTGAGGCCGGCGCGCGCCGTCACGACGAGGATGGGTGTCGTACGGCCGAGTTTGCGCAACCTCGACAGCAGCACGAGCCCGTCCTCATCGGGGAGGCCGAGGTCGAGCACGATGACGTCGGGCTGCTCGACCGCCAGCGCGTCCTCCGCCTCTCGCGCCGATCCTGCGACATCCACTCGGAACCCTTCATCCTCGAGGGCCTTCCGGGTCAGACTTGCCAGTGCGGAAACGTCTTCGATCAGCAGAAGCTTCATTCATCAGGTTCTCGTCAGGGAGCTTTCCTAGACTTCAGTCCAGCCAGTCCTCGGACGAGATCTAAGTACCATGCTCGCTGCTGCACTCAATCACCTTCCGTTCACACGCCATGCCTACGGCGCTGGTCTGGAGCCGGACCCGCGTTTTCCGGAACTTGGGACGATCATGGTTTTCCGCAGGAAGCCCGATATCGTTCCGAAGCAATCGAGAATTGACGCATTCCTGGCCCCTGCCGGCAATCCGCCGACTATGGTCTCGTCAGCCGCATATCTCTTGTCCGGGCGTTGGCTGGTCGACATCGCTCATAGAGGAGGCAAAGCCGTGCGTGACGCAGCTCGGAAGGACATAGCGGAGTTCCAATGGACCTCCGGCGCTCGCCGCCACGAATTGTGGCTGGCGGTAATATTCATTCTGGCTGCTTGCGCGAAAATAATCCTCTTCGGATCGCTCTCTTGGCTGTTTTTCTCTTAGCCGGCCCGGGCGCTGCCCCGTCGCCGGGTGTCCTCCGGCGCAGCCTGTCAGCCAGGCGCGTCCCGCCCAGGAGAATGACCCACCCGGCAGCGCCCCGACCTACGGGGAGCGCCTCGAGCGCGTTCCAGCGATGTGGACCTGATTCCCGCACTCCCATACGGGCTCGCGGCCGTGATTGTGCCGCATTAGAGGCCGGACACATGGCAGCACCCGATCACGCGATAGAATTAGAGCTTTGATATCAGATACATCCGAAAACTATGTGTCGCCCTCTTGCGGCACCGCCGCTTCGCACGCTTTTCAAGCACTCGCGATTTCAAATTCAGTACGCGCGCGGCAAAAAATCACCGCCCGGCCTGGGGCCGCTTCCAGCGAAATGCGCGTCGCTCCCCGGTGATACTTGGCTGTCGTCCCCGAAAGGCCTAGGCGAGCCTCCTGAATGGCTCGCGCACGAGCCCATCAGCGGCTGGAGCTCGCCGCACCTGCAGGAGGAAACGTGATGTCCTATGTCGACGAACTCGAGCCGCTCATTCGGCTGGAGCAGGAACTGCGGCGGACGATCGCGCTGAGGCTCGCGGAGGAGAGGGGCCAGCGACCTGTCGATGTCCCGACCGAGGAGCTATTGCTCGCCGCCGATGAGGCGATCGCGGCCTGGGCCGAGGAGGTCGATTTCGAGCAGGACATGCGGGCCTTCCGGCCTTTGACCCCTCTGCAGACGCTTCTCGCCGAACATCTCGGGATATGCGAGCGCATTGTCGACATCCGCGACAGGCGGCTGTCCTGACCAGGATCAGGTCAATCGGGGCAGGGCCGAGATGCTTCCGCTCGCGCCGGGACGGCCGAGCGACCCGGCCGCTCTCATGCTTCGCAAATCTAACTTCCAGCCGCCTCGTCGGCCGTCGCCTTGTCGAGAATCTCGACCACCTCTTCGAGGCTTTCCTTCACACCGAGCATGAAGTCCTTGCGGAAGCCGATGATGGTGTCCGGCGGGCTGCCCTTGAACGTGTAGACCACGCTGACCTGCGCAGGATTGACGTAGACGGGCTTTCCATCGGAGGGCGAAGTGAACTTGCAGAGTTTGGGCATGATCTCTTCCGTCAATGGCGATTCGATGCGGAGAGCTATACGGCAAGGCGCCCCCTCGACGAAAATGCCCGACGCTGCTGCCAGCGGCATGGGCTCGGCAGACTGTCCGCTGCCAGCCCGGCGATGAAGATCGGCTTCGCAATTCGGCATGGCGAGAACCATGGCCGAGGACGGCAGCGCATCGCGTGGGGATGCAGCTCCGGAACCAGCATTCCCGCTCGGGTATCCCTGCGTCACGCTAAGTGAGGTGCCTCACATATTCGACCAGCCGGAGCGCGTAGCCTTCGACGCATTGACACATGTCGGAGCGCGCCATGAGCCCTACATATGACGAGAAGCTTGAGCAGTTCCGGCGCCGGGAGATCGAGCGCGCGCGCAGGGCAGGCCTGTCAGCCTATATCCTGAACGAGGATGGCAGCGTGATCCGCGTTTTCCCCGATGGCAGGTTGGATCTGATTGTCGTTCACCTCGGCAGCCAGCACGGACAGGCTCCCGGAGCCCGATCCCGATAGCTCCCGGCCCGATCTGGGGGAGCCGTACTGTCTACTCCTGATTCAATCCCGATCCCTGATGTTGGCGGATATCGCCTGAACTCCTTCGCGAGGTCATGCAACATCAGCCCACTTCTCCGCCGCACTCACCGGTCGAGCACAGCCTCAGTCAATGATGAGCGGCGGCCACCGGAGGCGCTGAACGAACGACTCGACACGGGCTAGCAACAGGTGTGATCTCGGCAAGAGCGCCGGGGGCTGCGACGAAGCAGGCCTTCCAAGCCGTGCAAATGCTGGTTGTTCCGGGAGGCCTCATGATGACGCGCAGGTTCACCGCAGCTTTGTCCCTCATGCTCTCGCTTGTTCTCGCAGTGCCGGCCGGGGCCCAGATCGGCACACCAGGGAACGCGCCGCTCACTCCCGGTGGCCCCAGACAAGGTCTTGGGCCGCCCTCACTCAGCGACAGCGTGCCGGATATCCGATTGCGCTCGAGTGGCGGCGGGATCCCGGGCGCAGGACCACCAATCGGTTATGGAGGCGCGCAGCCGCGGGGCAACACCGGCATGGGTGCCGGATATGGCTTCGTCGATCGCCGCGTGGCCAGAGCAACCGGCCGGCGCTGCCAGACGTCGACACGCATCTGCGTGCTGAAGAGCGCGGCACCTGTCAGGTCCGGGTGCTCATGCCGATTGTCCAATGGCAAGCGTGCGCGAGGCCATGTCGTCCCATGACGCTGCCGAACGGAGGCCGTTGAGCCCAACGGGAGCCCGGGCTCACTGCGCCAGGGTGATGGTTTTGCGCGCTGCGCCCGTTGGAAGGCGCGACCTATCGCAGCGCCGCCAGAAGCCCTGCTGCGACGGCGAGGCCGCTCACGCCGCCGACGCGCAGGCCAAGCGCCATGCCGCCCGTCGATGCGGCGAGGCCGGCCTTGACCAGCGTGTTGACGCCTGTCGCGAGCAGGATCGCACGGGCCGCGAGTGGCGGGTCAATGACACCGAGTGCCATGCGCGACATCGAGATGACGACGGCATCGACGTCCGCGATGCCGGACAGAGCGGCCGTGGCGAGTACGCCGGCATCGCCGAAATGCTGCTGCAGCAGGCGCGCGGCAAGCATCACCACGGCGATGAACGCCGCCATCTTCAGTGCGGAGCCGAGTTCCAGCGGATTCGAGATCTTCAGTTCCGGGCGCTCGGAGGAGCCGCCAGCGTTGATCAGCATCAGGCCGGCCCCTGCCGCAAGGGCGCCGCCGGCGCAGGCGAGCGGCAGCGCGAGGAACGGGATCAGGACCGGGTTCAGCGCCATGGCGACGACGGCGACGCGCAGGACCATCACGACGCCGGCGATCAGAATGCCGGCGCTGAACAGACGGCCGGAGTCCGAATGCTGGCGCGCGAGCCCGGCCAGGGTGAGCGTCGTTGCGGTGGAGGAGGCGAGGCCGCCAGCGATCGCTGCCATGATCACGCCGAGCCGGTCTCCGAAGACCCGAACCGCGACATAGCCTCCGAAGGACACGGCGGCGATCAGGATGGCGAGCAGCCAGATCGAATAGGGATTGATCGATCCCCATGGGTCGATCGGCCGGTTCGGCAAGACCGGCAGCAGCAGGAACGACATCGCGAGCAGGGTCAGGACCGAGCGGATTTCCTGCCAGCTCAGCGAGGCGACCCAACTGTGCAATTGTTCGCGCAGCGCCAGCAGCACGGTCATCGCGACGGCGCCTGCAATCGCCGCATTGAGATCGCCGATCACGGCGAGCGCGCCCAACATGAAGGTCAACATCCCGGCGACGACCGAGGTCGCGCTGACATTCTGCTCGGCGCGGGCTTGCAGCCAGTGGAAGGCGCCAAAGGCAGCACTGTATCCGAGAAAGACCAGGCCGATCGCGATGCCGCCGAGCTGCTGGCCGATGGCCCCGGTCACGCCGCCGAGCAGTCCGGACAGTGCGAAGGTGCGCAGGCCCGCGGCACGCTGGTGGTCATCCTCGTCGCGCGTGCGCCAGCCGCGCTCGAGACCGACCAGGAGCCCGATGGCGAGGGAAACGGCGAGGCGGCTCAGAAGGGCGTGTTCGTCCATGTCGGTCTGCGGCTTGTCGCGGGCGTGGCGATCGTTTGACGAGCATATCGGAAGCGGCCGGTTCGGATAGCGCCCAGGATGCATCCCGGACGGAGCCGGCGGCTGTCATCTGCAGGTCATGCAGGCGGTCTTTAGACCAGCCCGTGTCGTCATCGCGGGCGGACTGGCCCGTCTTATGCTTGGTGAGTTGGTCATGAAACGGCTGGTCATTATCTACTCGGAAGAGGATTACGCCTGCGCCTGCGAGCGTCTCGAGGAGCTGCGTACCCGGCCGGATTGCCGCGCGAAGGAAGAGGAACTCGACGCGATCCATGACGCCATGCTGGCATGGGAGCTGAAGCAGGACGACTGACACCAGGCGGGTGGTTCTGCTGCCCGCCCTTCGTGAACCGACAGACGCCGACCCGTGTTGCGACGCACTCAGCCCACATTCTCACGCTAGCCACCCCGGACCGCCTAAAGAATCTCCGGGGCGGTTGTCGCGATCCCTGCGGGCGCGCGACACTCTGGCCGGCATCTCTCGGCCGCTCGCGAAAGGGTCTGGCCGATGCTCGTGCAGATCGGAACTCTCATCGCCGCGACGAGCCTGGTTCAGCTCGCGAACGGCTTCTTCAATACCTTCCTGTCCCTGCGGCTGACGCTCGAGGATTTCGGCTCCACCCTGACCGGCGTCGTGCTCAGCGCCTATTTCATCGGCTTCACCATCGGTGCGGTCGGGTCCGGGCAGGTGATCCAGCGCATCGGCCATATCCGTGCCTATGCTGCGTTCGCAGGCATGGTGGTGGTCGCGACCGCCGCGATGCCGCTCCTTGTCTCGCCATTGGCCTGGATCGCCTGCCGTGCAGCCATCGGCATGGGCTGCGTCGGCCTGTTCATCACCACGGAAAGCTGGCTGAATGCCAAGGCGCAGGCCGATCAGCGCGGGCGGGTGTTCTCGATCTACATGGTCGGCACGTTCCTGGCGCTTGCTCTCGGCCAGTTGCTGATCGGCAAACTCGCGATTCACTCCACCACGCCCTTCAACATCATCATCGCGCTCTTCGCGCTTGCCCTGGTCATGGTCAGCACGACGCGCGCCGAGGCGCCCGGGATCGCGCCGGAGGCGACGCTGCGCTATGGCGAACTGACCCGACAGGCGCCGGTGGCCGTCGTCGGCTGCGTCGTCAGTGGCATGATCAGCAGCGCCTTCTACGCGCTCGTACCCGCCTGGATGCTGAGCAATGGCGTGCCGCAGCAGACGATTGCGCTCTTCATGCTGGTCGCGGTGCTGGGTGGGCTTGCGCTTCAGGTGCCGGTTGGGCGGCTGTCGGATCGGGGCGACCGCCGGCTGGTTCTGGCCGGTCTTGCGCTTGGCTTCGCGGCGGCGGCCCTGCTGCTCGTCATGTTGCCCGCGAACCTTGCAGCGGTGCTGCCCGTGGCGGCGGTGCTCGGCGGCTTCATGTCGACGCTCTATCCGGTCTGCGTCGCCCATGCGCTCGACCGCATGCCCGCCGACCGCGTCGTTGCGGTCAGTGGCAGGCTGATCCTCGTCAGCGGCTTCGGCTCGGCGCTGGGGCCGATGCTCGGTGCCGCCGTCATGTCGCGCTTCGATATTGGCGGGCTGCTCTACTTCATGGCGGCCGCGACTATTCTGCTCGCCGCGGTCTCCGGCCTGCGCGTGCTCGTCAAGGCGCCGCCTGTCCATGTCGAACGTCCTTTCGAGATCATCGACCCGTTGACGGCACCGATCTCGCAGGAGCCGGAGGCGACGGATCCGGACGGAACGCCGCGCGCAGTCCCCGCCTGAGGCGAACGGAAGGCTGGCCAAAGCATCGGCCCGAAAAGCGGATTGCGGTTTTCGGGAAAGCCGACGGCCTAACCCATGATGTGATAGCCGGCATCGACATAGATCGTGTTGCCGGTCATGCCGGTCGCGGCATCGCTGATCAGGAAGGCGGCGACCTGCCCGACCTCGTCGATGGTGACGACGCGCCCTTGTGGCGCCCGTGCGGCGGCTTGCGACAGAAGTTCGTCGAAACTGGCGATGCCGCCGGCGGCACGCGTCTTCAGCGGGCCGGGCGAGAGCGCGTGCAGGCGGATGCCCTTCTGGCCGAGTTCATGGGCGAGATAGCGCGTCGTGCTCTCGAGCGCGGCCTTCACAGGTCCCATGATGTTGTAATTGTCCAGCACCTTCTCGGCGCCGTAATAGCTCATGGTCAGGATCGTGCCGCCGGCGCTCATCAGCGGCTCGGCCTTGCGGGCCATCTCGATCAGCGAATAGCAGGAGACCCGCATCGCCTGCTCGAAGCCGTCCCGCGTCACATCGACAACCCGGCCATGCAGGTCGTCGCGCGGCGCAAACGCGATCGAGTGGATGACGAAATCGAGCTTGCCCCAGCGCTGGGTGATTTCCTCGAACACGGCGTCGAGCTGCCCTGGCATTTCGACATCGAGCGGCATGATGATCGGGCTGCTGAGCTCCTCCGCGAGCGGGCGCACCCATTTCTCGGCCTTGGCATTCAGATAGGTCACGGCCAGTTCCGCGCCGAGCCGGTGCAGGACGCGGCCGCAGCCGAAGGCGATGCTGTCCTCGTTGGCGATGCCGACGATCAGCCCCTTCTTGCCTCGGACGATGTCGGCGATCGGGCCCATCAACTCAGTCTCCGAAGATCACGCGGCGGAAGCGGCTGAGCGCATAGGTGAAATACACGCTGCCGATGACGACGAGCGCGACGAGCTGCAGCCAGACCACGGAGAGGCCAGCGCCGCGATAGAGCACGGCCTGCGAGAACGCCACGAAATGCGGGGTCGGACTGATGATCTGCATCACGTATTGCAGCCAGACGGGCATGCTCTCCATTGGCGTGCTCGAACCCGAGAGGAGCTGCATGATCACCAGGATCGGAATGGCGAGCAGCCCGAACTGGCCCATCGAGGTGGCGAGCGTGCCGAGCATGATGCCGAGCGCCGCGACCGTGAAGGCATAGAGCGCAGCGCCCGCCAGGAAGAGCGTCAGCGAGCCGGCGATCGGTACCTGAAGCCACCATTGCACGACGACTGCGAGCGACAGCCCGGCTGCGACCAGGATGACGAGGCCGTTGGCGATGATCTTCGCCAGCATGATCTCGGCCGGCACGACCGGCATCACCAGCAGATGCTCGACCGTGCCCTGCTCGCGCTCGCGGATCAGCGCCGCGCCGGTCAGGATCACCGTCAGCAGCGTGACATTGTTGATCACCTGCATCACCGAGGTGAACCAGGCCGAGTTCAGGTTCGGATTGAACTTGGAGCGGATGACGACATTGATGGGAGCGCTGGTCACGGTTTCCCGGCCGGCCAGGAAATTCGTCACCTCCTGCGCGATGATCGACTGGATGTAGACCGAGCCGTTTCCGGCCTGGGTCATCGCGGTGGCATCGACATTGAGCTGCACGGATGCCCGCCGGCCGGAGAGAAGGTCGGCCTGGAAGGAGGGCGGGATCTCCAGCACGAAGACCAGCCGGCCGTGATCCATCTCCTCGTCAATGTCCCGGGCACTGATCGTCACGGCACTCTTGAACAGCGGCGGGTTCAGTGCGTTCCGGATCTGGCGGGAGAGATCGGAGCGGTCCTCGTCGACGATGCCGACGGTCAGGTTCTTGGCCTCGGTCGAGGCGCCGGTCGCCACCGTGTAGACGGCGATGCTGAAGGCATAGACCACGAGGATGAGCATCACCGGGTCGGCCCGGATGCTGCGCAGCTCCTTGATGACGAGCTGGTAGATATTGGCGAGATGCAGCCGAAGGCCCGTCGGTCCTTGCCGCGCTGGTTCCGTGCTGGTTCTCTCCGGCGACATCTCAGAGCTCCTGTTTGCGCAGGAGAAGCCGCGAGACGAGAAGGAAGAGGACTGCGAAGCCCGCGAGCATGACGAGGTTGAACGAGAGGTCGTCGAAACCGAGCCCCTTGGTGAAGGCGCCGACGCTGACCGGTTGATACCAGGCTGTCGGGAAGCCGAGCCCGATCATCCGCGCCCCGCCGGACAGCGAGGCGACCGGAACGAGCAGGCCCGAGAAATTCACGGCCGGTATGATCGACAGGATCGCGGTAGCGAAGACGGCGGAGACCTGCGTCCTGGTGAAGGTCGAGATCAACTGGCCGAAGCCCGTCGTCGCGATCACATAGAGCAGGGTGCCCAGGACCAGCATCGCGATCGAGCCCTTGATCGGCACGCCGAAGAGGATGATCGCAAGCAGCACAAGCAGCACGAAGCTGATCATCGCGATCGCGATATAGGGCAGCTGCTTGCCGAACAGGAACTCGAACTTGGTGATCGGCGTCGACTGGAAATTGGCGATCGAGCCGGTCTCCTTCTCCCTCACCACGGCAATTGCGGACATGATGGCCGGGATCAGGATCAGCATCAGCATGATCACGCTCGGCACCATCGCGTTGACGCTCTTGAAGGCCTGGTTGTAGCGGAAACGGGTCTCGACATTGACGAGGCTGGCCGCGCTCGTGCCGGTGCTGTTCTGGGCGAGCCACTCCTTGGCGTATTGCGCGGCGAGCCCGGTGACATAGCCCTTGGTCGTCTCGGCGCGGAACGGCATGGCGCCGTCGAGCCAGACCGCGACCTCCGGCTTCCTGCCGGACTGCAGGTCGCGCCCGAAGCCGGGTGGGATCTCGATGGCGAGCTGCAACTCGCCGCTCCCCAGCCGCTGGTCGAGCTCTTCGGCCGTCCTGATCGGCGCGCGCTCGTCGAAATAGCGCGAGCCGGAAAAAGCCTCGATCAACTGGCGGCTTTCGGGGGTATTGTCCTGGTCGAGCGCCGAGAAGCGCAGGTTCTCGACATCGAAGGAGATGCCGAAACCGAACGCGATCATCAGGACGAGGGGGCCGAGGAAGGCGAAGGCGAGCCGGATCGGATCGCGCAGCAGTTCCATCGTCTCGCGTCGCGAATAGGCCCAGAGCCGCTTCGGGTCGAAGCGACGCGGCGGCCGGATAGGCTCGGGCGCCGGCATTGCGGCGTTCGGGTCCGGCGCCTCCGGCTTCGCCTCGCGGTCGATCCCGGCCGCCTCGGCGAGATAGTCGACGAAGGTGTCCTCCAGCGAGGAGCTTCCGCGTTCCCTGACCAGTTCTTCCGGTGTGCCGACTGCGAGCACCTTGCCGGCATGCATCAGGGAGATGCGGTCGCAACGCTCCGCCTCGTTCATGAAATGCGTCGAGAGGAAGATCGTCACGCCGTCATCGCGCGAGAGATCGATCAGCGTGCGCCAGAAGGCATCGCGCGCGATCGGGTCGACGCCCGAGGTCGGCTCGTCGAGGATGAGCATGGCCGGCCGGTGGAGCACGGCGACGGCAAGTTGCAGGCGCTGCTTGATGCCGAGAGGCAGGCTGTCGGGGCGCGAGTCCACCACATCCCGGAGGTCGAAGCGCTCGAGCAGCTCCGCGATGCGACCCTCGATCTCGTCGCTCGGCAGATGATAGAGTTTTGCGTGGAGTTCGAGGTTCTGCCGGACCGTGAGCTCGGTATAGAGCGAGAAGGCCTGCGACATGTAGCCGACATTCCGGCGCGTCTCCATGTCGTTCGAGCCCATCGGCTTGCCGAACAGCTTGGCCCAGCCCTCGGTCGCCGGCAGCAGGCCGGTGAGCATCTTCATCGTCGTCGACTTGCCGCAGCCATTCGAGCCGAGGAAGCCGAAGATCTCGCCGCGCTCGATCCGGAAGCTGACATGGTCGACGGCCGTGAAATCGCCGAAGCGCCGGGTCAATCCCTCGGCCTCGATCGCCGGCACGGCGCTGTCGCTGGCCGGGCGCGGGCGCACGATCACCTCCTGGTGCTGCGCCCGCTTCGCCTCCGGCAGCAGCGCGATGAAGGCGGCTTCGAGCGATGTCTGGCCCGTCTTTCCAAGAATCTCGGAAATCGGCCCGGAGGCGATCACCTTGCCGTCATCCATGGCGGCCAGCCAATCGAAGCGCTCGGCCTCGTCCATATAGGCGGTGGCGACGATCACGCTCATTTGCGGCCGCCGGCCGCGGATCGTGTTGATCAGGTCCCAGAACTGGCCGCGCGACAGGGGGTCGACGCCGGTCGTCGGCTCGTCGAGGATGAGGAGGTCCGGGTCATGGATCAGGGCGCAGCACAGGCTGAGCTTCTGCTTCATGCCGCCCGATAGCTTGCCGGCCGGGCGGTCTTCGAATGGATCGAGGCCCGTGGCCTTCAGCAATTCGTCGATCCGCCGCCTGCGCTCGGCCTCGCCCTGACCGAAGAGCCGGCCGTGGAAGTCGATATTCTCGAAGACGCTCAGCGTCGGGTAGAGATTGCGACCGAGGCCCTGCGGCATATAGGCGATGCGGGCGCCATGCTTCTCGCGATGGGCCTTGTCGGCCATGTCGCCGCCGAAGACCGTGACGTGCCCGGTCTGGATTTCCCTGACGCCCGCAATCAGGGCGAGCAGCGCGGATTTCCCGACGCCGTCCGGGCCGATCACCCCCACCATGCGGCGGGCAGGGAAATCGATCGAGACATCGTCGAGCGCAACCGTTTTGCCGTAACGGTGCGAGACATGCTCGACCCTGGCAATGACTCCGTCGCTCATCAGGGGAGCTTCACGGTGAGGTCTTCGGGCCACTGGATCGACGGGCTGGTGCGGACGAAGCCCATGCCGCGCACCCCCGTCTTCGCCTGGCGGTGATATTTCTTCAGGACGCGCGGATCGATCTGCAGCTTGACGCGGAACATCAGCTTCTCGCGCTCGTCGGCCGTCTCGACGCTCTTCGGCGTGAACTGGGCGTCCGCCGCGACGAAGCTGACATTGGCCGGGATGACATAGTGGGGCAGGGGATCGACGGTGATCCGGGCCTCGTCGCCAAGGGCGAGCAGCCCGGCCTGGGCGGCCGGGAGATAGATCGTCATGTAGACATCGCTGAGATCGAGCAGCGTCAGGATGCGGGCACCTGCGCCGACGACCTCGCCCGCGCGTGCGAGCTGGTACTGAACGCGGCCGCTGCGGGGCGCGACGAGCGTCATGTCGACGAGAACGGCCTCGATCCGGTCGACTTCGGCTTCGGCGCTCTTGATCGCGAACTGCGCCTGGTCGCGCTGGGCCTCGGCCGCAACGAGCGCGGCCTTGGCGGTATCCGCCCTGGCGACGCGCTGGTCGAAGGTCTGCCTGGTCAGATAACCCTTGTCGACAAGCTGCTGTCCGCGCTCCAGCTCGGCCTGGGTGAGGGTGATTTCGCTCTTGCGCTGGACGATCAGCGCATTGGCTTCCGCCAACCCCTGCTTGGCCTTGAGAACCTGCGACTGGGCGCCGCGAAGCTGGGCCTCATATTCCGGCGACGAGATGCGCGCGACCACCTGCCCGGCGGTGACGTCGTCGCCCTCATTGACGAGCACCTGCGACAGGCGGCCGGCATATTTCGCGGAGATGTCGATCTGCGTCGCCTCGATCCGGCCGTTCGATTTGGCAATGCCGCTGGGCATCGATCCGCTGCGCAAGCGCTGGAGGAATGCCTGGATCTTCGACTGGGCCTGGGCCGGCGCCGTGATCGAGACGTCGCGCGAGACCGGGGCCAGCACGCTGCCGAAGGTCAAGAACGCCACCGCCAGGGCCGTCGCTACGGGTAAACGGACCAATCTCATCATCATACTCCGAGCTCGGCGGCTGGCTTGCGCGAGAACCGACTGCTTCCTGATCCTGCGTTACGACCGGGCTGGCCCCTGTGCAGGCACCCCGGAGGTCCGGAGCAGCCGCAGCGTGTGTTGCGCGATCATGCGTTCCTCGTCTGTCGCGATGACGAAAATTGGCGTCCGGCTGCCTTCGGCATCGATGCGCCTGTCATTGCGCCGGTTGGCCTGCGCCTTGAGCGACAGCCCAGCCCAATGCAGGCGATCCACCACATTCTGCCTGACCTGCCAGGCGTTCTCGCCGACGCCGGCCGTGAAGACGATACCGTCGAGCCCACCGAGCGTGACGGACAGGCTGGCGATGGCCTGCGCGACACGCAGGCTGAAGAAGTCGATCGCCATCGCGGCCTCGGGCCTCTCGCTCTCGAGCAGTTCGCGGACGTCGTTGCTGATGCCGGACAGGCCGAGCAGGCCGCTTTCGTGATAGAGCATGTGGCCGACTGCGGCCGGGCTCATGCCCTTCTGCTCGATCAGATGCAGCACGACGCCGGGATCGAGCGAGCCCGAGCGCGTTCCCATCGGTAGCCCGTCCAGTGCGGTAAAACCCATCGTCGTCTCGATGCTGCGGCCGCCCTGCAAGGCGCAGACGGAGGCCCCGGAGCCGAGATGGGCGATGATCACCCGTTTGTCCGCAATCTCGGGCGCGATGCCGTAGAGCGCCTGCGAGACATACTCATACGACAGGCCATGGAAGCCGTAGCGCCGTACGCCTTCGTCATGGAGCGCACGCGGCAGGGCGAAGCGGTCAGAGAGTTCGGGATGGCCGCGATGGAAGGCGGTGTCGAAGCAGGCGACCTGTGGCAGGTCAGGCCGGCGCTGGCGCAGCACGCGGATCGGGTCGAGATTACTGAGCTGGTGCAGTGGCGCCAGCGGGATGAAGGTCTCGAGCGTTTTCATCACAGCGTCGTCGACCAGCACCGGCGCCGAATAGACCGGGCCACCATGGACGACGCGGTGGCCGATACCGATGATGACCATGTCCCGGATCTCGCCGACCACCCAATCGGCAACGACCTGCTGCGCCTGCGACGAGTTCGAAACCTCTGCGACCGCGAAGCTGCGCTCGATCAGCGATGTGTCGTCACGACTCTTGGCCTTGAGGCGCGGGCGGGTTCCGATCCCGTCCACCGCGCCGCCGAACATCAGCTCGATATCATCGCCGGTGACGTGGTAGAGCTTGAACTTGATGCTTGAACTGCCGGCATTGACGACGAACAGGACCTCGTTCACCGGCTAGGCTCCGATTGGCTTGGCTTGGGCCAATGCATGGGCATAAAGCCCCGCAACGGCGCAGGAGGCGAGGCGGGTCCGGAGATTGTCGGCGCGGCTGGTCAGGATGATCGGCACGCGCGCGCCGAGCACGATGCCCGCGGCATCGGCCCCGGACAGGAATGTCAGGTTCTTCGCCAACATGTTGCCGGCTTCGAGGTCGGGAACCACCAGGATCTGGGCTCTGCCTGCAACCGGCGAAACGATCCCCTTGATGCTGGCAGCCTCCGGACTGATCGCATTGTCCAGCGCCAGCGGGCCATCGAGCAGGCCTCCGGTGATCTGGCCGCGATCGGCCATCTTGCAGAGCGCCGCTGCTTCGATCGTGCTCGGAATCTTGGTGGTCACCGTCTCCACGGCGGAGAGGATCGCGACCCGCGGAGCTCCCAGGCCGAGCCCGACATGCAGGTCGATGGCGTTCTGGATGATGTCGCGCTTGGATTCGAGATCGGGAAAGATGTTCACCGCAGCGTCGGTGATGAAAAGCGGTTCGGAATAGGTCGGCACGTCCATGATGAAGACATGGCTGACGCGCCGGCCGGTGCGCAGGCCGGTCTCCTTGTTCGTGACTTCGGCCAGCAATTCGTCGCTGTGCAGGCTGCCCTTCATCAGCAGGGCGGCTTTTCCGGCATGCACGAGTTCGACCGCCTTGGCGGCGGAAGCGTGGCTGTGCGGCGTATCGACGATCTCGAAACCCGCGATGTCGAGCCCGTGCTGCTTTGCGGTCGCGATGATCCGCGCGGTGGGGCCGACCAGGATGGGATTGATCAGGCCCAGTGCCGACGCATCGAGGGCGCCCTTCAGGGAAGACTCGTCGCAGGGATGGGCGACCGCGGTCGCGACCGGCGGAAGCGCGCGGGCCGTTGCAATCAGGCGCTCGTATTTGCCGCGCGCATCACCTGTTTTGGAGGGGGCCGCGGTCGGGGAAGGCTGAGCCATTCTGCGCTTCACTTTCTGGGCGATGAGCTGCGGCGGGGCGTTGCCTTCGACGGCGTGTCGGGGGCTGTTTCTTTCGGCGCAGCCGGTCGGCTCGGCAGGCGGTGTAGATTGCTGACGGTCTCGCGCTTCTCACGAGCCGGCGTCCGATCGGGAAACATCCCGCTGATCCGCTCGAAACGGGCGAGCGTCTCGCCTTCGAGCGGCCCTGCGGCAGTCAGAATGTCGTGAAATTCCTCGTGTGAAATATGGGGAGCTTCAGCTCGCAACGCCGTGGCGATCGCTGCGACCGCCGCTTCACGGTCGAAGCGCAGCATGAAGAACTGTTCGCGGACGTTGAGCTTGAACTGTTGGAGGGTCATGCCGTCCAGCTTGTGATGCTTGCCGTGCAGGCGGCGGAGGACGGCAAAGATTCGCTCGTCAATGCCGCCGCGCGCCGCCAGGACGTACATCACCGCCCTCAGGATCGCGATCTTGGCGCTGATCCCGCCGACCCGTTGGCCGAGATCGGAGCGGCCCGCCTCGAGTGCCGCGACGCCGCGCTCGCGATCGGCTGGCCAAGGGCGCGCCGTCTCGTCGGTGACGCCAAGCAGCGCCTGCAAGGCAGGCGCGCCGTAGACCTGTTTGAAGACGAGCTCGGTGGCGGAATCCCGGATGTCGCGGAACAGGTCGAGCGAGGCGACGATGTTCTGCGAGACGAGCTCCTGCCAGGCCAGGAACGGATTGTCCGGCGCCGCCGGGCGGCGGTTTTTCCGGATCTGCCCCGCCCAGCCCGCGACGCCGCGCATGAAGGGATTGTTGTGCGAGAAGATCTCGAACTGCGAGCGCAACGGGTTGAGCCGGCGCTCCAGTTCCGCTGCGGGTTCGCTGGCGAAGGCGCGGACGACCGGGCGCAGCCAGGTCTTGTAGAGATCGGCATTGATCTCGGAGATCTTGGCGACTGTTGCGAACCGGCGGTCATCCTCCGCCGTATTCAGGCCGAGCGCGCGGATGTCGTCGAGGCTGCGTGCCTCGAAGCGCAGCACATAGTTGCCGGTCGCAAGGTCGGCATAGTCCTGCCCGGGATCGCGCGGCGTGATCACCGCCTCCCACAGACCGGGTGGCAGGATGTCGATCAGGTCCATGTTCTCCGCGAGCTCGGTGTGCTCCTTCTTCGCCACGGAGCTCGAAACGAAGACGCCGAGATGCCCGGTCTGAGGATGGATCGTGTAGACGATGGTCTGCTCGGCAGCCATCAACGCGAGGTCGCTGGCGTAGAGATCGGTGATCCAGCCCAGCGCCTGCTGCGGTGGCGTGATGTTGTCGCCCCAGGAGCAGAACACGACGATGGGCGAGGTGACCTCGCGCAGATCGAGCGTCTTTCCCGACGAAAGCTTCACTTCGCCCTTGGTCAGCTTGTTTCCCACGAAGAGCTGTTCCACGATGAACTCGATCTCTTCGCGGTCGAGCAGCACATGGCCGCCCCACCATTTCTCGAAGGGGAGAAAGCGCTCGGCCTCGGTGTCGACCTTCGACCAGACATTGTAGAGCTTGGTCCACCAGGTATTGGCCGGGTTCAGGTTCTCGAAGTTCTGAACGAGATAGGCGCCGTCAAAGATCCCGGCTCCGAGATCGCCGGTCAGGGATGCAAGCCAGGACCCGCCCAACATGCCGCCGGAATAGCGCATCGGGTTGAGTCCGTCCTTGCCGTTCCAATAGGCCAGCGGCGCGCCTGCCGCCATGATCGGCCCCATCAGCTCGGGCCGGGCAGCGGCGAGCCCGAGCACAGCCCAGCCTGCCTGGCAGTTGCCGATGACGCACGGCTTGCCGGAATAGCCGGGGTGGCGCCTGGTCACGGCCTCGATGAAGGCGGCCTCGGCGCAGCCGACATCCTCGATCGTCTGGCCTTTGACCGGAACCGGCAGGAAGCCGACGAAATAGCAGGGATGCCCGGCGGCGAGCGCTGCGCCGATCTCGCTGTCCGGCTTCATGCCGCCGATGCCCGGTCCATGGCCGGCGCGCGGGTCGACGATGATGAAGGGGCGCGAGGCCTCGTCCGTGATGACACCCTCGGGAGCGATGATGCGAACAAGGCCGTAATTCACCGGCCGCGGCAGATGGCGACCGTCCATGACGATCTCGAAGGCGAAGCCGAGGACGTTCGGAGCCGCCATGGCCATGTGCTCAAGATAGTTGTCGCCCCTCTGCCGCAGCACATCCAGCATCAGCACGTTGCGCTGGGCGGCGTCGACAAGATACGCGGCAAGATCGGAGCCGGAATAGGTCGTCGCGGCAGCAGAACCGGGCGACGTCGCCGAAGATGCGCTCACCATATCGTTGTCCTCATAGGGCCCGCGGCCGATACGTCAGAAACATCACGATGGTCTTTTGCACTGCAATATCACCAGACTGAGACGCCCCGCGCAACCTATGCAAGAGCTGCTCATCAGAATGCGCCGTTCAGCAGTATGGGGCATTGACCTCCATCAAGCCGGCTCGCCGGCAGGATATTCAGGGCTCAATGCGATATCCTTGGCCGGAACTTCGACGTGCTGTTCGGTGGATCGGCTGGCGCGATCATGGGGAATGGCGGTGATGGATGCCTGACAATGCCATTCCGGGCTTACGAAACGCGAGCACGATCGAGCTGAGCCTGACTGACGGCGCGCAGCTGTTCAACACGCTCGATCCGTTCCCTTTCCGCCAGCGCGACCTGTCGGCGGATGCCGAGCAGTACATCGTCGAATGGGCCGAGGAACTGCCCAAGGATCGCGCCATCGAAATCGTCATCGATATCCAGGCAGATGGCGAAGCCGGCGGCGCGGCGCCCGATTTCGCCGCGGCCATCGGCAACTGGTTCGACGGACGCGCGCGATCTGAGACAACGGCGATGCGGCAGCTGTTCCGGGACGGTCGCTTGGCCCTCCTGATCGGCCTCATCGTTCTGAGCGCCTGTCTCTTCATCGCCTGGTGGCTATCGGAGCGGATTGAAGGGCCGTTCGCGCGCGTGGTTCAAGAGAGCTTCGTGATCATCGGCTGGGTCGTCATCTGGAGGCCGGCCGAGATGTTCCTCTACGACTGGTTGCCGATGCTTCGGCGCAGGACACTCTATCGGCGCCTCGCCTCGGCACGGGTCACGGTGAGGAAGGCGCCCGCGCCGATGACGGCGGCGGGCAGCTAGATTATCGGACCGGATATCGTATCCGGTCCGATAATCTAGCCTTCTGTGTTTGCATCGGCTTCTCCGAAAACCGCAATCCACTTTTCGGGCCGATGCTTTAGGCGATCGACACCGAGCCCGCGCTCAGTCTGGCTCGATCGCGACCAGAATGTCGCCGGCTGCAACCGTCGATCCAGCCTGCGGACCGATCCGTTGAACCATTCCGCCGGCGGGGCTCTTCAACTCCATGAAGAGCTTCATCGACTCCAGTACGGCGACGACCTGTCCGGCCTCGACGGTGTCGCCCACGCCGACATGCAGGGCCGCAACTGTTCCCGGCATCGGTGCGCGCAGGGTGTTGCTGGAATCGGCCCCAGCGTCGCGGCGCGCGGCTGCCGCCTCGATCGCAAGCGCAATCTCGAGCCGGCCTTCGAAGCCACCAAGGCGCAGAAGGAGACCGCCAGCGTCGCATATGGCGTGCGCCATCTGGCTCGCCCCGCTCATGGTCACCACCCACTCGGCTTCAGACCTGCCGCGACGGAGCGCGATATCATGCCGGTCGCCTGCTGCTGCGATGCGCAGGAAGCCTTCATGGGTTTCCACCGCGAGCCGCGCCGCATCTGCTCCGGCTCCGATGGCAAGATGCGTCGTGGCCGGCCTTCCGGCGGGCGCGAGCAGGCGGAATCCTTTGAGCGCATGCCACGGCGTGCTGGCGGGCGCGGTCCTACGTGCCGTGAGCCAGAGAGCCGCAGCGATGGCGTTGAGCAGGTCTTGCGGAACGGCCGGCGGCTTCCAGCCTCCCGGAAAATTCTCACTCAGGAACAGCGTCGTGGCTTCGCCCTTCGCAAAGCTCGGTGTCCTCAGGGCGTCCGCCAGGAACGCGCGCGTCGTCGCCGGCCCGAGTACCGCCATCCCATTCAGCCCGCCAGCAAGGCGCTGGACCGCGCTGGTACGGTCGGGCGCATGAGCGATGACCTTGGCGAGCAGGGAATCGTAATGCGGCGTGATCTCGCTTCCGGTCGTGATGCCGCTGTCGACGCGCACCCCCTCCGGTTCACGCCACAGCCTGATCACACCGGTATCGGGCCGGAAGCCCTGGTCCGCTCGCTCGGCTGTCAGCCTGGCTTCGATGGCGTGGCCTGAGCAGCGGATCTCGTCCTGGGTGAGCGGCAGGGGCTCGCCTGCGGCGATGCGGATCTGCCATTCCACCAGATCGAGCCCGGTGATCGCCTCGGTGACCGGGTGCTCGACCTGCAGGCGCGTGTTCATCTCGAGGAAGAACACCTCCTGCGTCACGGCATCGACGAGGAATTCGACGGTGCCGAGGTTGTCGTAGGAAATCGCGCGCGAGAGCCTCAAGGCGTAGTCATACAAAGCGGTGCGCGTCTCATCCCGCAGGTTTGGAGCTGGCGCCTCCTCGATCAGTTTCTGGTTGGAGCGCTGCACCGAGCAATCGCGCTCGAAGAGATGGACGATGCCGCCATACCTGTCGCCCGCGACCTGGACCTCGACATGGCGCGGGCGCGTCACGAATTTCTCGATGAGCAGGCGTCCGTCTCCGAACGCGGCTTGCGCCTCGCTGCCCGCCGCGGAAATGGCGGCATCGAGATCCGCCTCCTGTTCGACCTTGCGGATGCCTTTACCGCCGCCGCCGGCAGAGGCCTTGACCATGACCGGCAGGCCGACGCGCAGCGCTTCCCGCTTCAGCATGTCGCGCGACTGGTCGGCCCCGTCATACCCGGGCACGCCCGGCACGCCGGCCTCGCGCGCGATCTGCTTGGAGCGGATCTTGTCGCCCATGGCATCGATGGCGGTGGCCGAGGGGCCGATGAAGGTGATGCCTGCCTTCTCGCAGGCTGCGATCAGATCGAGCCGTTCCGAGAGAAAGCCATAGCCGGGATGGATCGCCTGCGCGCCCGTCGCCAGTGCCGCCTCGATGATCCGGTCGGCCCGCAGATAGCTGTCGCGTGCCGGGGCCGGGCCGATGGCGATGGCTTCGTCGGCGAGGCGCATATGCAGGGCGTCGCGGTCCGCTTCCGAATGGACTGCGATGGTGCGGATGCCGAGCCGGCGGCAGGTCTTGATGATGCGGCAGGCGATCTCGCCGCGATTGGCAATGAGGATGCTCTCGAACATGGCGGCGGTTACATCCGGTAGACGGGGCGAGGGGAGGTGTCGCGCGCTTCGCCCGCGGCAAGCGAGAGACACAGGCCGAGCACGTCGCGCGTCTGCGCCGGTTCGATGATCCCGTCATCCCAGAGCCGCGCAGTCGCATAATACGGGTCGCTCTGTTCCTCGAACTGGGCCCGCGTCCTGCGGTCGAGATCGGCGATCGCTGCCTTATCGGCAGCGCCTTTCAGGCTCTGGCGGCGCAGTTCCGTGACGACATTGGCCGCAACCTCGGGGCTCATCGTGGCGATACGGGCATTCGGCCAGGAGAACAGGAAGCGCGGCCGGAAGCCGCGGCCGCACATGCCGTAATTGCCGGCGCCATAGGAGCCGCCGATCAGCACGGTGTATTTGGGAACGCGCGCATTCGAGACGGCATAGACCAGCTTGGCCGAATGTTTGGCGATGCCACCGCGCTCGGCCGCTGTGCCGACCATGAAGCCGGTGATGTTCTGCAGGAAGATCAGGGGGATCTGGCGCTGGTCGCAGAGCTCGATGAAATGGGCGCCCTTCAGCGCCGATTCCGAGAAGAGCACGCCATTGTTGGCGATGATCCCGACGGCGTAGCCGTGGATGCGCGCAAAGCCGGTGACCAGCGTTGCGCCATAGTCGGGCTTGAAGGCGTTGAAGCTGCAGTCGTCGACGATGCGGGCGATCACCTCGCGCACATCGTAGGGCCGGCGCAGATCGGTCGGGACGATCTGCTCGAGTTCGGCTGCATCGAGCCTCGGTGGCACGGACGGGTAGGGTGATGGGCCAAGCCTGCCGATTTCGCCGAGCGAACCGACGATCTCGCGGAGCTTGGCGAGGCCTTCCATTTCCGTCTCGACGAGATGGTCGCTGACGCCCGAGACCTGGGTGTGCATCTCGGCCCCGCCCAGCGTCTCGCCATCGACGATCTCGTGGATTGCAGCCTTCACGATCGGGGGGGCGCCGAGATGGATGCGCCCGGTGCCCTTGACCATGATCACTTCGTCGGACAGCGCCGGAATATAGGCGCCGCCGGCGGTGCAGCCGCCGAAGACGAGCGAAATCTGGGGAATGCCGGCCGCCGACATCCGGCACTGGTTGTAGAAGGAGCCGCCGAAATGGTCGCGGTCGGGAAAGACGCGGTCCTGTTCCGGAAGGAAGGCTCCGCCGCAATCGACCAGATAGAGGCAGGGCAGGCGATGCTCCTCGGCGATCTCCTGCGCCCTGAGATGCTTGCGCACTGTCTCGGCGAAGAACGAGCCGCCCTTCACCGTCGCGTCATTGGCGATCAGCATGCAGGCGCGGCCGGAGACGACGCCGATGCCGGTGACGATGCCGGCGCCGGGCACCTCATTGCCGTAGAGCCCCCAGGCCGCCAGCGGCGAGAGTTCGAGGAAGGGCGTCTGTGCGTCGAGCAGCAGGTCGATGCGTTCGCGCACCATGATCTTGCCGCGCGTTTCGTGCCGCTCGCGCATCCCTGCGCCGCCGCCATTGGCGACGAGGGCATGGCGCGCGCGCAGGGTTGCGAGCATCTCGGTGAGAGGCGGGGGCACGATTGTGCGCGTTTCGCTCGTGGGGCCTGCAGACATGATTCCTCCCGCCTCGGCACACGCCCTTGATCTCGTTGATCAAGTCACCTACCGTCCGTTAGGTAGGCGAATTTGCGCCGAGAGGTCAAGCAGCGGGAGAGTGCGATGACGGCGGTGGACAGACTGAGGGCCGGGGCCAGCGAAGAGCCGCGCCACTCGCCCTATTTCAGCGAAGAGCACGAGGCGCTGCGCGATCAGCTGCGCCGCTTCGTCGAAGCCGAGATCAAGCCGCATGCGCTGGCCTGGGAGGAGGCCGGATTCGTGCCGCGGGAGGTGCTGCGCCGCATGGGCGAGCTCGGCTTCTTCGGCATCCGTTACCCGGCCGAGTACGGCGGTGCGGAGATGGATACGCTGGCTACAGTCATCCTTGCCGAGGAACTTGGCCGCTCGACCTTCTCCGGCGTCGCCATCACCGCGCTCGTCCATACCGACATGGCCTCTGTCCATGTCTTCAATGCCGGCAACAAGGCCCAGCATGACCGCTATATGCCGGACATCATCGCCGGGAAGGCGATCTGCGCGGTGGCGGTGACCGAACCTGATGCCGGCTCTGACGTGAAGAGTATCCGTACGACGGCGCGGCGCGAGGGCGAAACCTACGTTCTGAACGGCGCCAAGACGTTCATCACCAATGGCGTCCATGCCGATCTCTACTGCGTCGCCGCCAAGACCGATCTCTCGGGCAGGCCCTCGCAGTCGGTTTCGATCTTCCTGGTCGAGAAGGGAACACCCGGTTTCCGGGTCTCGCGCGCACTCGACAAGCACGGCTGGCGCTCTTCCGACACCGCCGAACTCGTCTTTGAGGACTGCCGCATTCCGGCCGCGAACCTGCTCGGCCAGGAGGGGCGCGGCTTCTACGCGATCATGCGCAATTTCCAGAATGAGCGCACGGTCATCGGCGCGATGGCGATGGGCGAGGCGCAGGCGGCGCTCGATCTCACGCTGGATTATGTCCGCACCCGAAAAGCCTTCGGGGCGCCGCTCTGGGAGAAGCAGGCCATCCGCCAGAAGCTCGCCATGCTCTCGGCCAAGGTCGCAGCCGGACGCCAGCTCGTCTATCACGCCGCCTGGCTCGACGCCCGGGGCACTGAGGCCACACGCGAGGTCTCGATGGTCAAGGCCTATTGCGGCGAACTGGTCAACGAGGTGATGTATGCCTGCCTGCAGTTCCATGGCGGCATGGGGTTCATGCGCGAAAGTGCCATTGAACGCCTGACGCGGGACGCACGGGTCCAGTCGATTGGCGGCGGTGCCACCGAAGTGATGCTCGAAGAGGTGGCGAAGCGGTTGTGAGTATTCAGACGACCAAGGCGGAGCGCGATGCCGTCGAAGGCGGTTCGCGCCGGCTGATCCTCGACACGGCTGCGCGCCTGCTGCGCCAGGGTGGTTATCATCAGACCAGCTTGCGCGAGATCGCCGAGGCGGTCGGAATCCGGAAGGCCAGCCTCTATTATCACTTCGCTTCGAAGGAGGAGATCGTCGAGTCTGTCGTCAATGATGGCGTTCGCTTCGTTCAGGATGCCGTGGTTGCCGCGTTGCAGCAATCCGAGGGGGCTGAGCCGCGTGCTCGACTGGAAACAGCGGTTCTCGCGCATCTGACGGCGCTGCATGGCCATGGCGACTACACCTCGGCGAGCATCAAGGCCTTTGCCTTCGGCGCGATGCCGGTGCCGGACAGCGTGCGCAGGGTTCGCCGCGCCTATGAGGACGTCTGGCGCCTCCTGATCGCCGAACTTCAGGCAGCTGATGTGATCGCGGCAGAGCGCTCACCAGAGGCGCTGCGCCTCTTCCTGCTTGGCGCCCTCAATGGCTCGACCGACTGGTACCGCCCCGGGCGCTTCGACATCGCCGAACTGGCGAGCGAATTTGCCGCCCTGATCGCGCCGCGGGCCGGGCTTGCCAAGCCCGATTGACGCATTGCGCTGTGACAAGTTCCGGTTGCTTTAACGCGGTTTTGACCTTCGCATCGTAACGATGCGGCATGCAACGCGACAATTTGTTCCGATTTGGTGGAGAATTCCGCGATACCGGCCGGGAGGAGATCTTCCAGGCGGCCCGGTTGCCGGAGACCCTCCGGCAGTGCCGGCTGATCTTCCTGATCTCGGCGCTGCTCAACACGTTCTTCCTCGTCAGCGACTGGCGCTTTTTTGGAACGCCGCATTTCCTCGTCGCGGTGTCCGCGCGTCTCTCCGTCGTGGCGGTGTCGGTTCTCTGCGCGATCCTGATCCGCAGGGCCACCCGCTTCAAGCAGGCCGAGGCCGTGACGGTCCTGTGGGAGGTCGGCTGCGCTGTGGCGGTTGCCTTCCTGGTCAGCTCGCGCAGCGATCTGGCGCTGTTCGTGGTGCTGCTGCTGCCCTCCATCTTCTATCTGGTGGCGCCGATATCCTTCCGCTGGACCTTCATTCTCGGCTTCGGCACCAGCGTGCTGATGCTGGTCGGCTATCTCGGGGCGGGCCCCTATCCGAGCACCTTCGTCGGGCTGGTGCTCGTGCTGGCAATGCTGAACTTCGCGCTCGGCCTGGTCGTAATCCACGCCAACCGCCTGAGGCGGCTGGAATGGACTGCGACCCAATCCGAGCGTGCTGCAAAGGAGGAGCTCGACGAGAGCCGCGCGATGATCGAGCGCCTCTTCATGGCCGTGCCGATCCCGCTCGTCGTCACATCGGTGGCCGATGGGCGCTTCGTACGGGCCAATGATGCGGCGCTGCGCTTCTTCGGCAAGGGAGCTGGAAGCGATCTGCGCGAGGTGGCTGTGCCGGATCTCTTCGTCGATGCTGAAAGCCGGCGCAGTCTCACCCGGCAATTGCTCCGCGGCGAGCATGTCGGCGAGTTCGAGGCCGTGATCCGGGACGGAGCCGGCACGAGCCGCGACGCACTGATCACAGCGACCTCATTGTCGATGGGCCAGTCCTCGACGATCGTCGCGGGCATTGTCGACATCACCGAGCGCAAGGCTGCCGAAGCGCATGTCCGCTGGCAGGCAACGCATGACGCCCTGACGGGCCTGCCGAACCGCTTGCTCTTCCAGGAGCGCCTGCAGGAGGCGCTGGCCGGGCTTAGCGATGGCGCGACCGTGAGCCTGTTCCTGGTCGATCTCGACGATTTCAAGTCGGTCAACGACACGCTTGGCCATGATGCCGGAGATGCCCTGCTGAACGAGGCGGCCGCACGCCTCCTGCGCCACACAGCGCCTGGAGATCTCGTCGCCCGGCTGGGCGGTGATGAGTTTGTGGTGCTCTCGACGCAGACGATGACCGTGGCTGCGGCGCAGGCCAAGGCGGACCTGCTGCTGGTGGCGCTGCGCGGCCCGCTCAGTCATCTCGGGCACGCTATATCGTCGCGCGCCAGCCTCGGCATCGCGCTGGCGCCACAGCATGATCTTGCTCCGATCGAGCTGATGAAGGATGCGGATCTCGCGCTCTATCGCGCCAAGGCATTGGGCCGGAACATGGCCGTCGTCTATGACAGCGGCATGCGCGAGGTGATGAACGCACGCGTCGCCATTTGCCGCGAATTGGCCGAGGCGCTGGCTCAGGACCGCATCCTGCCCTTCTATCAGCCACAGATTTCGCTGGTGACAGGTGCCATCGACGGCTTTGAGGCACTGGCACGTTGGCGCCATCCCGAGCGCGGCATCGTACCGGCCGCCGCGTTCGTACATGGTTTGGACGATCCGGAAACCGCTTCTGCGATCGGCGATGTCATCCTGCGCAAGGCGATTGCCGATCTGGGCAACTGGCTCGCAACGAGAATCACAGTCCCGCGGGTCTGGGTCAATCTCGCGCCGGCGGTGTTCCGTGATCCGCAGTTTTCGCAGAAGCTGCTTGCCCAGCTGGCGGCAGCGGGGGTGCCGACATCCTGCTTTGGCGTCGAGGTCACCGAGACGGTGCTGCTTGCCCGCACGGCCGGGGATGCCGAGCGAGCGCTGAAGACGCTTCGCGAGAAGGGCGTCCGCGTTGCGCTGGACGATTTCGGCACCGGCTACGCGTCGCTCACCCATCTCAGGCGCTTCCCCGTCGACGTGATCAAGATCGACCGCGGCTTTGTCCGCCATCTCGACGAGGGCGGGGAGGATGCTGCCATCGTACGGGCGATCATCAACCTTGCCGCCGATCTGAAGCTCGATCTCATCGCCGAAGGTGTCGAGACGCGGACGCAGGAGGCCTTCCTGCGTCAGTGCGGCTGCAGCTTCGCGCAGGGCTATCGCTATTCCCGACCGGTCCCGGCGAACCGGGTGCCTTGGCTGAGCCAACAGCCTGGCCTGCAGCCGGTTGAACCCGCCATGGATGCAGAGCGGGGCGGCGTCGCTGCGGCCTGACCGCGCGCCCGGCGCTTGCTAAGCATGTCCTTGCACGTTCGCGCACCGTCGAGGGAATGGTGCAGATCAACAAGCCGAGGACCGATTCCGCATGCGCGCCTTCTATCACCCGGACCAGTCGCTCCACGATCCGCAGCAATACATGCGCTTCGGCCGCGTTGTCGCGCCGAAGGATCTGCCGGAACGCACGGAGCAATTGCTGGGCGCGCTCGCCCGCCATGGCATCACACCCGAACGTCCCGGCGTTCATGGCGTCGCTCCGATCCTGGCCGTGCACAGCGCGGAGTTCGTCCGCTTCCTTGAGACCCTTTGGGAGCGTTGGGTCCAGCTGCCCGAGCGTGGTCCCGAGGCATGGCCCAACACCTTCCCCTACTGGAGCGGCAGGGTCGACGAGGACATGCGTCCGCCTTGCCGGCCGACGGGCCTGATGGGCCAGCTTGGCTGGTTCCTCGGCGATCTGTCCGTGCCGGTCGGCGAGCATTGCTGGACCTCGACGCTGCGCTCGGCCGAGACAGCGGTATCAGGCGCCGAAGCGATCCTGGCTGGCGAGCGCGCGGTCTATGCGCTCTGCCGCCCGTCTGGCCACCATGCCCGCGCCGACCGCGCCACCGGCTTCTGCTATATCAACAATACGGCGGTTGCGGCCCAGCGCCTGCGCTCGAAGTTCGGCAAGGTCGCGATCCTCGATGTCGACGCGCATCATGGCGACGGCACACAGCAGATTTTCTACCGTCGCTCGGACGTGCTGACCATCTCGGTCCATGCCGACCCGGTGAACTACTATCCCTTCTTCACCGGCTACGCGGACGAGCGCGGCAACGGCCCGGGCGAGGGCTTCAACCTCAACCTGCCGCTGGCCCATGGCGCGGGCGGCGCGGAGATGGCAGCTGCCGTCGATCGTGCCGGCAAGGCCATCCGTGACTTTGGCGCCGAAGCACTGGTCATCGCGCTCGGCTATGACGCGCACAAGGACGACCCGATCGGGGTACTCAAGCTCGAGGCGTCCGATTTCGGCACGATCGGCCGGCAGGTGAGGGCAATGGGGCTTCCGACCCTGGTGGTCCAGGAAGGGGGCTACGCGATCGAGGCGATCGGCGGCTGCCTCGACGGCTTCCTGACCGGCTTTGGCGCCTGAAGACGGCGTCTCTCGTGATGTCCGGCCCTGTACCGGGCATCACGTCTTGCCGTGACTATTGGCCAGCGAGGTCGCGGATGGCCGGGGCAAGCCCGACCTCCGCGACAGGCAAGTCTCAGATCACGGCTTCGATCAGGAATGGCCCCTTCCGGGACAACGCGCCCTGGAACAGCTTAGTAAATTCCTCGGCGGTGGTCGCGCGGCCCGCTTCGACGCCCATGCCGCGCGCCATCGAAACCCAGTCGAGCGTCGGCTGGTCGAGGTTCAGCATCAGCTTGGCGTTGCGGCCAAAATCATTGACACCGACGGCGCGCATCTCGCCATGCAGGATCTGGTAGGTCCGGTTGGCAAAGACCACCGTGACGACGTCGAGATTCTCGCGCGCCTGCGTCCACAGGCCCTGGACCGTATACATGCCAGAGCCATCGGCCTGCATGCCGATGACTTTGCGGTCCGGGCAGGCCACCGCTGCGCCGATCGCGAGCGGAATGCCCTCGCCAATCGCGCCGCCGGTGAGCTGGATGTAGTCGTGCTGCGGGGCGTTGTGGCATTGCTGGTAGAAGACGCGGCCGGATGAGACCGACTCGTCGCAGATGATGCTGTTCTCGGGCAGCAGCGTCGCCACGATCGTGCAGACCTTGTCGGCGTCGAGTGCGCCTGTCGGCAGGGCGGCGACCTCCTTGCGAGGCTCCGCGACATAGACTGGTTGGCTCTGGCGCGCGCCGAGCTCATCGGCCAGCGCCTCGATCGCGAGCGGCAGATCGTCGCCGATCTCGGCCAGCGTCACCACCGCGCAACTGTCCTGGATCAGGCGGCCGGGCTTGCCGGGATAGGCAAAGAAGCCGACCGGCACCTTGGCCCCGACCAGAATCAGCAAGTCGATATCCTTGAGCGCTTCGAGCGCGATATCGACCGGGTAGGGCACTTTCGGCAGGGCGACACGGCCGACGCCGCGCTCGATGCGGCCATTCGACATCTGGCCGAAAACGCGCGCGCCGGTGACGGCGCAGATTCGCGCCGCCATCGCCATCGGGCCTTCGCGCAAAGCCATGTTGGTCATCATAAGGGCGGCGCGCTTGCCGTGCTTGCGAAGGGCAGCTGCGGCCTCCTTCACAGCCGTCATGTCGACCGATTTCAGCTTCGGCACGGCGACCGGGGCAAGCTTGGCCGGCTCGACGCTGCCCCAGGCGCAATCGGCCGGAAGGATCACGGTGGTTACGCCCGGCAGCGACATGGCGGCGGCAAAGGATTCGCCGATCGCCGGGCCGACATCCTCGGGCGTCGTGATCCGACGGACGAAATGCGACATCGGCTGAGCCAGGCTTTCGATATCGCTGGTCAGCGGCGCGTCATGGACGAGGTGATAGGTCGCGTGATCACCGACCACGTTGATCATCGGCGTCCAGGCCCGCCTTGCATTGTGCATGTTGGCAAGAGCGTTCGCCATGCCGGGGCCGCAATGCAGCAGCGTCGCCGCCGGCTTGTCGGCCATGCGCGCATAGCCGTCGGCCGCGCCTGTCACCACGCCCTCGAACAGGCCGAGTACGCAGCGCATCTCCGGCTTGCGGTCGAGCGCCGCGACGAAATGCATTTCGGACGTGCCGGGATTGGCGAAGCAGACATCCACGTCATTGACGAGGAGGGTATCGCAAAGGCGGTCGGCGCCGTTCATTCTGGAAGACCTCATGGGAGATGCGCGGCGCGCAGGGCCGTGCGAAGGGAACGGAACCCTCGCCCGGTGTCAAACAAGAGAAATTTATCAGCTTCGTTCAGGAAACTGATCGCCGCCTTGACGGATTTGCATATGCATTTAACCTGACTTGGAATGAAGGTTGCATCCCGCGTCGGATGAGGCGATGGGGCTTGGGCCCCGCGGGCGCGAACGACAGCAAACAGGGGAAGGGTTTCGTCATGACAGGTTTGAAGCGTATCGGAGCCGCGGCCGGACTTGGCTTCGCGGCGCTGCTGGCCGCCACCGGCGCGCAGGCGCAGACCAAGGTTTCGATCGGCATTTCCGGCTGGACCGGTTTCGCGCCGCTGGTGCTGGCCAAGGAAGCCGGCATCTTCGCCAAGAATGGCCTCGACGTGACGATCAAGAAGATCCCGCAGAAGGATCGTCACCTCGCTATCGCCTCGGGCGACATCCAGTGCGCTGCCACGACCGTCGAGACCTGGATCGTCTGGGACGCTGCCGGGATCAAGACCAAGCAGCTCTTCCAGCTCGACAAGAGCTATGGCGCAGACGGCATGGCGGTGCGCAGCGCGACCGGCTCGATCAAGGACTTGAAGGGCAAGACGGTTGCGGCCTCTGCGCCCGGCACCTCGCCCTATTTCGCGCTTGCCTGGTTCCTCAAGGAGAACGGCATGTCGGTAAAGGACGTGACCGTGGTCAATATGGAGCCCGGCCCGGCGGCCCAGGCCTTCATCGCCGGACAGAACGATGCGGCCATGACCTATGAGCCCTATCTCTCTGCCGTGCGCGACAAGCCGGATGCCGGCAAGATCATCGCCACCACGCTCGATTATCCGATGGTGATGGACACCTTCGGATGCACGCCGGCCTTCATCGCGGGCAACGAGGCTGCCGTGAAGGGGCTGACCAAGAGCTATTTCGAGGCGCTCGAGCTGATCAAGGCTGATCAGGCCAAGGCCTATGGCATCATGGGCGCGGACGTGAAGCAGTCCGGCGAGCAGTTCGGCAAATCCGCCGGCTTCCTGCGCTGGTCAGATGCCGAGGGCAACAAGAAGTTCTTCTCCGGGGAGTGGCAGGCCTTCACCACCAAGGCGGCCGATCTGCTGCTCGAGATTGGCCTGATCAAGTCGAAGCCCGATATCACCACGCTGATTGATACGCGCTTCGTCTCGGGCGGTGCGATGTGACGATCCTGCCGGACGTGCTTGCGCCACGTCTGGGAATCGTCTTCTGCGGCACTCAGGCCGGGCGCGCTTCAGCCTTGCGGCGCGCCTATTATGCCGGACCGGGAAACAAGTTCTGGCGGGTGCTTCACGCCACCGGACTTGTCCCCCGGCAATTCAGGCCCGAGGAGTTTTCTCAATTGCTCGACCATGGGCTTGGCCTCACCGACGTCGCGAAAGCGACCTCCGGGCCGGATGCCGCGCTCGTGCGTGCTCATTTCGATGTTGAAGGGTTCCTGATGAAGATGCGTGCGATGGCTCCGGCCTTCATCGCCTTCAATGGCAAGCGTGCGGCCGAAGCCGTGCTTGGTCAGGCAAGTGCCGTAATCGGCTATGGCCGCCAGCCGGTTGATGTCGCGGGTTGCGCGACCTTCGTGCTGCCGTCGACCTCCGGCGCGGCCTCGGGCTTCTGGTCGGTCGAGCCGTGGCAGGAACTGGCCGCGGCCTGGCGCGCGCAGGAGGCTTGACGATGAAGCCGCTTCAGCCCGTTTCCATCCCGTCTCGCGTCGCGCTTGGGCTCGGCTTCTTCGTTCTTTTCGTCGTGGTCTGGTCGGTCGCGACCTTCGGCGGCTATGTGCAACGCCTCTTCCTGGCCGATCCGCTGACCATGGTCGGCGAAGGCTACAAGCTGCTCGTCGAATATGGCTTCGCGTTCGATATCGGCATGACGATCTGGCGCGTCGTCGGCGGCTTCATCCTCGCGGTCGTCGTCGCGCTGCCACTTGGCATCCTGATGGGCGCCTACAAGCCGATCGAGGCCTTCTTCGAGCCCTTCGTCTCCTTCGCACGCTATCTGCCCGCCTCGGCCTTCATCCCGTTGCTGATCCTCTGGGCCGGCATTGGCGAGACGCAGAAGCTGCTGGTCATCTTCATCGGCTCGGTTTTCCAGATCATTCTGATGATCGCGGTTGCGGTGGGCTCGATTCGGCGCGATCTCGTTGACGCCGCCTACACGCTCGGCGCCAGCGATCGTTCGGTGGTGATGCGGGTGCTGCTGCCCAATGCTGCGCCCGAGATCGCCGAGATCCTGCGCATGGTGCTGGGCTGGGCCTGGACCTATGTCATCGTCGCCGAACTGATCGGCTCGTCCTCCGGCATCGGCCACATGATTACCGACAGCCAGGCGCTGCTGAACACCGGGCAGATCATCTTCGGCATCATCGTCATCGGCCTGATCGGGCTTATCTCGGATTTCCTGTTCAAGGCGGTCAATCAGCGCCTGTTCCCCTGGGCCGCGAAATGAGCAAGCTCGTCATCGACAATGTCGGAAAATCCTTCGCTGCGCGTCATGGCGGGCAAGCGACAAGGGCGCTGATGCCGACCTCCCTCAGCGTCTCCGATAACGACTTCATCACCATTCTCGGCCCCTCCGGCTGCGGCAAGTCGACCTTGCTGCGCATGATCGGCGGGCTCGAGACGCCGACGGAAGGGCGCATCCTGCTCGATGGGGAGAGGGTCACCGGACCGGGCGCGGACCGCGGCTTCGTCTTTCAGAGCTATACGCTCTTCCCCTGGCTGACTGTGGCGCAAAATATCGCCTTCGGCCTGCGCGAGAAGGGCGTGCCGGAGGCCGAGCGGCTGCGGATCGCGGCCGACTGGGCCGGGCGCATCGGTCTGAAGGGCTTCGAGAACCATTTCCCGAAACAGCTCTCGGGCGGCATGCAGCAGCGCACTGCGATCGCACGCGCGCTTGCCAATGATCCAAAGATCCTTTTGCTGGATGAGCCCTTCGGCGCGCTCGACAACCAGACTCGCGCCCTGATGCAGGAGATGCTGCTCGGCATCTGGGAGCGCGAGCAGAAGACCGTGCTCTTCGTCACCCATGACGTCGAGGAGGCGATCTTCATGGCCTCGCGCGTCGTGGTGATCAGCGCCCGCCCGGGGCGGGTCAAGGCCGATATCCCGGTCGACCTCCCGCATCCGCGGCCCTACACGATCAAGACGAGCCCGGAATTCGTCGCGCTCAAGGAGCGACTGGTCGAAGAGATCCGGGCGGAGGTGATGGCGAGCGCAGCCTAGGTCGCGCCTCGCGAGACAGCAAAGCTGTATGATGGGCCGCCTTGGCATGGTCAGGAGCGTGTAGAACCAGCAACTCTGAGCGTCCGTGGATCGCCTTCCGGCAGGATTTCGGGTTGCTTGAAGGCGACGCCGTTCGGTGTCGGCATCGGCGTCTGTGTCACCACATATTGCGGCTGGCCCTTGAAGCCTGGATCGCCCGGCGGAGGCGTGAGAAGCTGGATGCGCATCAGCATCGCGAAGTCCTCATGCGTCGCATTGTGGCAGTGGGTCACATAGGCGCCACCGAACTCCCCGAACCGGACCTGGAATTTTACTCTCCCGTCGCGCCGCAGCCGCCAGACATCCTTGCGCACCAGCCGCTCCGTAGCGGGAATGGCTGCACCGCCCCGGTCGATGGTGACGCCTTCCTCGAAATGGAGGTGAACCGGATGGTCCCAGCCGCCACCGCCATTGACGAGGGTCCAATGTTCGACCTCCCCGGGTTTCGGGACCAGGAGGGCGATGCGGTTGGCATTGAGCGAATGCGCCCTGCCACCATCGACCTCGATGGTCCAGGGGAACGACTCGAAAGGGCCGCAGTCGGGAATGCACTGTCCGTTCGCCGCATCACGGGCATCCCCCTCTCCGGAGCGGCCGAACCTGAGGGTGCGCTCGCGCACTGGCGCGACGATCGGGATCTGGGTGGTCAGGGTCTTGGTGCCGGAGCGCCATTCCGGATCGTTGAAATTGGCGCTGCGATCCCGGTCGAGCGGATTGTTGGCGCTGTACACCTTGCCGGGATTGTCGACGCTTTGCAGCGAGTTCACGACGCGGAATTCGAGGATCGGGCCGACGGTCGGGTCTCTGTCCGATCCCCGCAAGGCCTGCGCCATGGAGACGGCGCCCCTGGGCCTGCGCCCGTCGTCCTGTTCCAACAGGTTGACCAGGAAGATGCTGTCGCCCGGGGCGAAGGCGGAGAAATCGACGACGATATCGTAGCGCTCGGCGGTGCCCTGCTCGTCGAGCTCGGTCAGGGCGATCGGGTTGACGACCAGGTTGCCGTCATTGGCGATGAAGTGGAAAGGCACCTTGGTGCCTTGCGAAAACCTGGGGCTTCTGTTGACGCCGAGGGCGAGCTTGAGGAAGCGCGCCACGGCGACGTTCAGGATGCGGAAACGATAGCGCCGCGGCAACACTTCGAAATGCGGGTAAAAGGTGCTGTTGACCAATAGAATATCGCCGAGGAAGCCATCGGTTTCGAAGATGTCGAACCGGAGCTGCCCGGCTGCGTCAAAGGCTGGGTTCGAGACGACCAGATTGACGTCGAAATCGAGATTGCCCCAGCCGAGCTGTGAGCCGCTCGGGAGGCGCAGATTGATGCCGTCATCGAGATCCTCGCGCCCCCTGTCGGGGCCGCTGTAGAGGTTGCAGACCCCAAACATGCCTTTGTAGATGTTCGGCGCGGTGAAGAAGAAGCGGTGGTCGTGGATCCAGAGGCTGCCCTGGATCTCGCGGAAATCGCCCGGGACCTGAACCAGGCCGTTGCCGTCGTCGGGACCGGAGGCTTTGCGCGCAAAGTCGCGGTCGCCCGTCGGCCAGACGCTCGGCAGGTCGCGCCGGGCCAGGGCCATCCCCCAGTGGTAGTCATAGAAGGTTCCAGGGAAATTAAACGCGTTGCAGGCACCGTCGCTCTCGGCGCCGTTATGGGCGTTGTGGAGGTGGACCGAGCTCTCGTTCCGTCCAAAGCCGCCGTTGATGGCCCGGTCGACCGGCAGGTCGTTGTAGATTCGCGTCACGACGGGTTCGCCATAGCGCAGCTTGAACAGAACAGGGCTCCCCGAAGCCGTGCGCAGTCCCGTGACACTGCCCGGCTGCCCGGGCTGCCGGGCCCCAAATCTCCACACGGAATTCGCGTTCTGCTGCGGCAGTCCCTGGCCGGGTCCGGTGTCCGGCCGGATCTGCCCGAGCGACAGCAGAAAGCCCTGCTTCGGAAAGAGTTCCTCCCAGCGCTGATGCGCGAAGAACTCGCCGGGCGGGCGTCCCTCGAATGGCCCGGCCCCGGTCACCGGGTTGCGGAAAGCCGCGCCGCCGGAATTGCTGAAGTCGGTGTGGTACGAGAAATTCTTGGCGGGCAGTTCCGCGCCGCCCGAACCGGTTTGCCAGGCGGCATCGCCGTTCGGCAGGCGTAGCAGCGGGATTGGCCTCTGCAGGTCGGGCCGCTGCAACGGCGTCTGAAACTTGACCGTTCCAAATGTCGGGCTTCGCGGCGCCCCGGTCGGCACCTGGGCATAGGCGCTCATGGCGAACGGACTGAGCCCGTTCTTCGCGACCAGCAGCCCGCTCGCGGTGAAATAGCCCCAGCGCAGCAGATCGCGCTTGGTGATTTGCCCCACGGAGAGGGCCTTGACGATCTCGAGCCGGTTTTCCAGAGCGCGCTCGGCTTCCTTCAACCGGATGCCAGTGGTCTCGCGCGGAAGATACATGCCTGCCTCCCCGCATACGAAAGGTCGATCGGCGGAGATCGCTCCATTGCGATTATACCGATGAGACCAGACTCCGTGGAGAGATGAAGGTCGGGCAACTCGGCAAACCAAAGTCCGCGACCTTGGTCGCACTCAGCCATGTCGAGCCATCGGGTTCAGACGTCCTTCAAGACCGCGTTGCCGGCGGCGAGGTCAGACCATCGCCTGCGGAAGGCATCTGCGAGCGACTGCGTATTGACAAGCCCGTCCGTATGGTGGTTCGGTCTCCCATAATTGGCCTGACCACATGGCCAAATTGCCCTCGGCACTGCCGAGGGCAGGGGATGGGACCGGGGAGTGACACGTGCCGCTCGAAGCCGTCGAGTCGCCGCGCCTTTATCGTCAGATCGCCGACCAGCTGCGTCATCTCATTGACCGGCAGGAGTTTCCTGTCGGCGCACGTCTTCCGCCGGAACGGGAACTCGCGGAAAAGCTTGGCGTATCCCGCCCTTCGGTGCGCGAGGCGCTGATCGCCCTCGAGGTCGAGGGGCGGGTGCGCATCCGCATGGGCTCGGGTGTCTATGTCATCGATCCGCCACGTCCGGTTCCCAGCACCATTCTTGTCTCCGATGATGCACCAGATGGGCCTTTCGAGGTCCTGAAGGCCCGCGAGCTGGTGGAGAGCGCCATCTGCGCCGAGGCGGGAGGTCAGGCGACGGGCGAGGATCTCGCGCGCCTCGATAAAATCCTGGGGGGCATGGAGGCTCCCGGATTGCCCAGCGACGAACTCGTCGCGCTCGACCGGGCCTTTCATGTCGCCATCGCCGGAATCCTAGGGAACTCCGTTCTGGAGCGCTTCGTCGGCACGTTGTTCGACCAGCGCATCAATCCGTATTTCCAGCAGCTCGCGAGCTATTTCGAGAACGAGACGTCCTGGCGCGCCGCCGTTGCCGAGCATCGTGTCATCCGTGATGCGCTGGCGGCCGGATCGGGAGAGGCCGCCAACACGGCGATGCGCCGGCATCTGCGCTGCTCGCAGGAGCGCTTTTCGCAGAGTTTTGGTGAAGGGGTTTCAAGCGGGCAGGAGAGCGTCAACTCCTGCCTGGCCAGCAAGAACTGACGCCAAGCCAAGAACTGACGCCAAGCAACGATCTTCGAGTCCATGGGAGGACATCTGATGAAGAGCTATCTGACACTGGCGGCGGCCTTTGCCGCCGGCCTCGTTCTTGCCGGCGCGCCGGCCCAGGCCCAGACCAAGCTGAAATGGGCGCATGTCTACGAGACCTCCGAGCCGTTCCACACCGAGTCGGTCTGGGCTGCCGACGAGATCAAGAAGCGCACCAACGGCAAATACGAGATCACGGTCTACCCGGCCTCGCAGCTCGGCAAGGAAACCGACATCAACCAGGGCCTGACACTCGGCACGGTCGACATGATCATCTCGGGCTCGAGCTTCGCTGCCCGTGCCTTTCCGCCGATCGGCGTGACCTATTATCCCTTCATCTTCCGCGGCCCGGACCACCTCCTCGCCTATGTGAAGAGCGACGTCTTCAAGGAGATGGCGAAGGGCTATCAGGAGAAGAGCGGGCACCAGATTCTGGCCGTCACCTATTACGGCACGCGCCACACCACCTCGAACAAGCCGATCAAGACCTGCGCCGACATGAAGGGGCTGAAGATCCGCGTACCCGACGTGCCCGCCTATCTCGCCATGCCGCGCGCCTGCGGCGCCAACACGACGCCGATCGCCTTCGCCGAGGTCTATCTCGCCCTCCAGAACGGCACGGTCGAGGCGCAGGAGAATCCGCTCAACACCATCGAGGCCAAGAAGTTCTACGAGGTGCAGAAGCATATCGTCCTGACCGGGCACATTGTCGACCACCTCAACACGGTCGTCTCCAAGCAGCTCTGGGACAAGCTCTCGCCTGAAGACCGCAAGATCTTCACCGATGTCGCGCAGGAGGCTGCCGAGCGTGCGACCAAGAAGATCCAGTCCGACGAGGTCAAGCTCGTGCAGGTCTTTAAGGACAAGGGCCTGTCGGTCACCGAGATCGACAAGGCCGACTTCCTCGCCGCCGTGCAGAAGAATGTCAGCTTTGAGCAGTTCGGCTACCGCAAGGCCGATTGGGAGCGCATCCAGGCGATCAAGTGATCTGATCCGTCGTATCGGGCCGGTCTTTGACCGGCCCGATTTTGTCCTCACGCCGAGCCGAGGCCGTCGATGTCGAGCGATACCCCGCAGGAGATCCACACCCCCGTCACCAGCGAGGAAATCGCGCATGTCTTCGACGAGGCACCGCCGCCGGCCGATCTGAGCGGCTATGGCGTCGAGGACTGGGTGACCCTCGCTGCGTTCTGGCTGATGGTCGGTTGCGTCGTGCTGCAGTTCTTCACGCGCTACGTGCTGAACGATTCCTACGCCTGGACGGAAGAGATCGCGATCTATGCGCTCGTCGTCGTGGTCTTCCTCGGCGCCTCGATGTGCGTGCGGGCCTCGCGCCATATCCAGGTCGATTTCATCTACCGCTACCTGCCGCCTGGCGCAGGGCGGATCGTCTCGACGGGCGTCGACCTGCTGCGGATCGCCTTCTTCGGCTACGGCACCTGGCTGATGTACAAATACGCGTCGCTCATCCCCGATGAGATGATGACGACGATCCAGTTCCCGAAGTCGATCGTCTTCAACGCTGTGGTGATTGCCTTCGCACTGATGACGCTGCGCTCGATCCAGGTCGCCTGGCAGAACGCGCGACGCGGCTATTCCGTGCTGGAACGCCCTTCGGCCTTCGACGGCTCGGAGGCCTGAGGCATGCTCATCCTGCTTGGAACCTTCCTCGGCCTGATGATCCTCGGCGTGCCGGTGGCCATCTCGATGGCCGTCGCCTCGCTTGCCTTCATCGTCATTTCCGGCACCGTCCCCGACGTTATCATGGCGCAGCGGATGATTGCCGGCGTCGAGAGCTTTCCGCTGCTCGCGGTGCCGTTCTTCATCCTGGCCGGCAATCTGATGAACATCGCCGGCGTTACCGGCCGCATCTATGCCTTCGCGGTTGCGCTCGTCGGCTGGATGCGCGGCGGCCTCGCCCAGGTCAACATCATCGGCTCGGTGATCTTCTCCGGCATGTCGGGCACGGCGATCGCGGATGCCGCCGGCATCGGCACGATCGAGATCAAGGCGATGAAGGACCACGGCTATCCGACCGATGTTGCCGTTGGCGTGACGGCCGCCTCGGCGACGCTTGGGCCGATCATTCCGCCTTCGCTGCCCTTCGTCATCTACGGCATGATGTCGAACACCTCGATCGGCGCGCTCTTCCTTGGCGGTGTCATTCCCGGCGTGGTGATGACGTTGTTCATGATGGGCACGGTCGCCGTCTTTGCCCGCCTGCGCGGCTGGGGCTCCGACGCCAAGTTCTCGCTGCGCCAGATCGGCTCGGCGGGGATCGAGGTTCTGGTCGTATTTGGCTTCCCGGTCCTGGCTTATCTGCTCGTCTGGGCAGGCCTGTCGGCGAATGCCGCGATCGGGCTCGCGCTCGTCGTCCTGCTGGCGCTCGACTATTATTTCGACTTCTCGGCGGTGATGGCATTGATGACGCCGGTCATCTTGATCGGCGGCATGACATTGGGCTGGTTCACGCCGACGGAGGCTGCGGCTGCGGCGGTGATCTGGTCGCTCTTCCTCGGCCTCGTCCGCTACCGCTCGATGACGCTGCGCACGCTGACCAAGGCGACCTTCGACACGATCGAGACGACCGCTTCCGTCCTCTTCATCGTCACGGCCGCCTCGATCTTCGCCTGGCTGCTGACGGTCTCGAACACGGCGCAGATCCTGTCCGACCTGATTCTCGGGCTGACCCAGAACAAGTGGGTCTTCTTGATCCTGGTGAACCTGCTGCTGCTCTTCATCGGCTGCTTCCTCGACACCATCGCGGCGATCACCATCGTGGTGCCGATCCTGCTGCCGATCGCCCTCAAGCTCGGCGTCGACCCGATCCATTTCGGGCTGATCATGACGCTGAACCTGATGATCGGCTTGCTGCATCCGCCGCTCGGCATGGTGCTCTTCGTGCTCTCGCGGGTGGCGAAGCTCTCGGTCGAGCAGACCACCATGGCGATCCTGCCGTGGCTGGTGCCGCTCTTCCTGGCGCTCTTTGCCATCACCTTCATTCCTGAGCTGACGCTATGGCTGCCGCGGACGATGGGGATGTTGCGGTAACATTTGGCGGCGAAGCCAGCCCTCTGCCGCCATGCGTCAAAGTCACTCCCCTGTTGCACTCCCCGGTTGAGGGTGTTGCACTGAAGGGGCTGCATTGCCATTTTTTGAGCGAAGGGGATTCGCTGACGGGGAGTGACGCCCTTGCGCGCGCTCATTGAATCGATGCTGTCCAGGCTGGTGGGGAAATCCCGGCTCGATATCGTCTTCGCCGATGGATCCCAGCGCTCTGTTGGCGCCGGAAGTGATCCCGGGCTGACGATGCGGATTCTCGACCGGCCGACCGAGTTGAAGCTGGCGCTCAATCCCGAGCTTGCCCTTGGCGAGGCGGTGATGGACGGGCGTGTCGTCGTCGAGCGTGGTAGCCTCTACGAGCTTCTCGACATTCTGATTGCCGGGGCATCCCGGCAAGAGCTGACCGCCTGGACGCGACCACTCACACGCTTCCGCACGGCGATCAGGCGCTTCACCCAGAACAACAATCAGGCCTGGGCGAGACGCAACGTCGCCCATCACTACGACCTCAGGACAGAGTTTTTCCGGCTCTTCCTTGACGAGGACCTGCAGTATTCCTGCGCTTTCTTTCCGAGCCCCGATATCTCGCTCGCGGACGCGCAGGCGGCCAAGAAACATCGCATCATCGCCAAGCTTGCGATCGAGCCGGGCCAGCGCGTCCTCGATATCGGGTCGGGTTGGGGCGGCCTGGGCCTGAGCATCGCACGCGAGACGGGCGCCTCGGTGAAGGGCATCACTCTCTCGCGGGAGCAGCTCGCTGTCGCGCAGGAGCGCGCCGCTGCCGAGGGACTGTCGGTCGACTTTCAGTTCCAGGATTATCGCACGCTCACGGAACCCTTCGACCGCATCGTCTCGGTCGGCATGTTCGAGCATGTCGGCGTGGGCTACTACCGCGCTTATTTTCGCAAGATTGCGGAACTTCTCTCGGAGAACGGTGTCGCACTCATCCATACCATCGGCCGCACCACGCCGCCGGGAGCGACGAACCCCTTCATCGCCAAATACATATTCCCCGGCGGCTATACCCCGGCCTTGTCGGAGGTCACGGCGGCGGTCGAGCGCGAGGGCCTGATCATCACCGATGTCGAGGTGCTGCGCCTGCATTATGCCGAGACGCTGAAGGCCTGGCGCGAGCGCTTCCTCGCCCGGCGCAAGGAGGCGGTGGCCATGTATGACGAACGCTTTGCGCGGATGTGGGAGTTCTATCTGGCCGCTTCAGAAGCGAGTTTCCGCCACGATGGTCTTGTCGTCTTCCAGCTCCAGCTCGCCAAGCGGCTCGACACCTTGCCGATGACGCGCAGCTACATGGTGACATGACCGGTTGTCGGCCGCACGCGTCAGGCGTGCGGGGCGGCCGACAGCTCGATCACGAAGATCTCGCCGCCTTCGCGAGCATTCGTCAGGACGACACCCTCGACTGATTCCAGCAGGGCACTGTCACCGGTGGCGAGCGTTTCGCGGCGCTCCTGCCGCGCTATCATCCAGCCATCGGAGCGGGCGACGAGAACCACGACCGTTCCGGTCATCTCGAACTGGATGGGCAGCTCGGTGCCGCTCAAGCGCGTCACCTTGTGCAACCAGCGGCCGCGCCGGGTCATCACGTTGAGGTCGTCGATCGGCCCGTCCACCAGCCGCCCCTCGACGGGCCTGTCGGCTGCGAACGGATAGGGTTCGGCGGACGGTTCGAGCAGGATGCTCTCGCCGTCGCCGAAGGCAAGGACGATTCCCCTGCCTGTCAGCACCGACAAGGTCCTGTCGATGCCGGGAAAGACGGAGAAGGGACCGTCCACCCCGACATGGGCCATGGAGATGCGCCAGTCGAAGCCGTCCAGCGAGGCGCCGGGCGGATGCGCTGCGATCTCCGTCGTGGTGCCGCCGCCGTTCTTCCACGGCATGGTGCGGCACGCGCTGGCGCGGATGATGCGCATGATCAGCCGAGAATGCCCGGCAGCTTCAGGCCCTTCGCCTTGGCGCAATCGATCGCGATCTCGTAGCCGGCATCGGCATGGCGCATCACGCCGGTCGCCGGGTCGTTCCACAACACGCGCTCCAGCCGCTTGGCCGCCTCCGGAGTGCCGTCGGCGACGATGACGACGCCCGAATGCTGGGAATAGCCCATGCCGACGCCGCCACCGTGGTGGAGCGAGACCCAGGTCGCGCCGCCGGCGGTGTTGAGCAGCGCGTTCAGCAGCGGCCAGTCGGAGACGGCGTCCGAACCGTCCTTCATCGCTTCCGTCTCGCGGTTCGGCGAAGCGACCGAACCGGAATCGAGATGGTCGCGGCCGATCACCACGGGTGCCTTCAACTCGCCCTTGGCCACCATCTCGTTGAAGGCTAGGCCGAGCCGGTGCCGGTCGCCGAGGCCGACCCAGCAGATCCGTGCCGGCAGGCCCTGGAACTTGATGCGTTCGCGGGCCATGTCGAGCCAGTTATGCAGGTGATGATCGTCCGGCATCAGCTCCTTCACGCGCTGGTCGGTGCGATAGATGTCCTCCGGATCGCCCGAGAGCGCAGCCCAGCGGAACGGGCCCACGCCGCGGCAGAACAGCGGGCGGATATAGGCCGGCACGAAGCCGGGAAAATCGAAGGCGTTGTCGACGCCCATATCCTTCGCCATCTGGCGGATATTATTGCCGTAATCGAGCGTCGGCACGCCCATCTGCTGGAAGTCCAGCATGGCACGGACATGCACGGCCATCGATTTCTTGGCGGCCTCGATCGTACCGGCGGGATCGCGTTCCTTGCGCTCTTCCCACTGCTCGAGCGTCCAGCCGGCCGGCAGATAGCCGTTCAGCGGGTCATGGGCCGAAGTCTGGTCGGTGACGACATCCGGGCGGATGCCGCGCCTGACCATGTCGGGGAAGACTTCCGCCGCATTGCCGAGCACACCGACCGAGACGGCCTTGCCTGCCGCATGAGCGCGCTTGATGATTTCCAGCGCCTCGTCGACGCTGTCGGCCTTCTCGTCGAGATAGCCGGTGCGGAGCCGGAACTCGATGCTGGAGGGCTTGCACTCGACGGCGATCATCGAGGCTCCGGCCATCGTCGCGGCGAGCGGCTGAGCCCCGCCCATGCCGCCGAGCCCGCCCGTCAGGATCCACTTGCCCTTGAGGCTGCCGCCATAATGCTGGCGGCCGACCTCGACGAAGGTCTCGTAAGTGCCCTGAACGATGCCCTGCGTGCCGATATAGATCCAGGATCCGGCGGTCATCTGGCCGTACATCATCAGTCCGGCCTTATCGAGCTCGTGGAAATGCTCCCAGTTCGCGTAGGCCGGCACGAGGTTCGAATTGGCGATCAGCACACGCGGCGCATCCGCATGGGTGCGGAAAACGCCGACCGGCTTGCCGGACTGCACCAGCAGCGTTTCGTCGGCTTCAAGCGAGCGCAGCGCGCCGACGATCCGGTCGAAATCCTCCCAGGTCCGGGCAGCGCGGCCGATGCCGCCATAGACCACGAGCTCGCCCGGCTTCTCGGCGACATCGGGGTCGAGATTGTTCATCAGCATGCGCAGCGGCGCTTCGGTCAGCCAGCTCTTGGCGGAGAGCTCGCTGCCCCTGGGGCTGCGGATGACGCGGCTATTGTCGATGCGGGTCATGAATGGCTCCGTTCAAACCGTGATCGGGAAAAGTGGAATGCGGTTTTCCGTCCGATTGCGGTCAGGGTTTCAGCTTTTTGGCCGCATCGAGCGCGGCTTCGATGATGGCGGAGAGGGCGGTTTGCAGTCTGGCAGCCTTGGGCGTGTCGAAACTCCATGGCGGCGTCTCCACGGTGAGATAGCCGCTCAACGAGATTTCCATCTGGATTGCGTGCACATTCCGCTCCGGCTGGCCGTAATGCCGGGTGATCCAGCCGCCCTTGAAGCGGCCATTGCTGACATGGCTGAAGCCCGAGCCGGCCAGTGCAGCAACGGCCGCCTGTTGGACTGCCGGTGCGCAGCTCGCGCCGGAATTGGTGCCGAGATTGAGCGTAGGCAGCGTGCCCGAGAACAGGCGCGGAATGACCGACTTGATGGAATGGCAGTCCCAGAGCAGGCAGAAACCATGCGCGGCCTTGACCCGCTCGATCTCGGCCGCGAGGGCGTCATGATAGGGCTGGAAATAGGCGGTGCGACGGCGCGCGACCTCGGTCTCGTCGGGCGCCCTTGTCCAGATCGGCTGACCATCGAAGGTCGTGGTCGGCACGAGTTCCGTCGTCGCCTGTCCAGGGTAGAGCGACACGCCTGAGGGGTCGCGGTTGAGGTCGATGACATAGCGCGAGAGCCCGGCCTCGACGATCGTCGGTGCGAAGCGCTCGGCAAACGCATAGAGCTGGTGCATATGCCAGTCGGTGTCGGGCACCGAGCGACCTGTCTCGTTCAGTGCCGCCTTCACCTCGTCCGGCAACCCGGTGCCTGGATGCGGCATCGACAGGACCAGCGGACCGGCGCCCTGCGTGACGCTGACGATCTCGGAAGGGTTCACGCTCATCACGAGGAGAACTCCGCGAAGCTGTCGAGCCCGGCGGCATCGCTGATCGCGCCGCTGAGCACCAGCTCGGTCGCGGCCGCAAGGTCGGGGGCAAGGTAGCGGTCTGCATCAAGCGGCGCGATACGCTCCCGGACCAGGGCCAGCACCGGCTCCAGCCGCGGGCTCGTCTTCATCGGGCGATGATGCTCGATCGCTTCCGCCGCGGCCATCAGCTCGACGCCGATGATGCTGGCTGCGTTCCTGGCCATATCGAGCAGGCGATAGGCGCCATGCGTCGCCATCGAGACATGGTCTTCCTGGTTGGCAGAGGTCGGGATCGTGTCGACCGAGGCGGGGTAGGCCTTCTGCTTGTTCTCCGAGGCCAGCGCGGCTGCCGTGACCTGTGCGATCATGAAGCCGGAGTTCAGACCGGCATCGCGTGCCAGGAAGGGGGGCAGGCCGCTCATCACCGGGTCGACCAGCAGCGCCATGCGCCGCTCGGACAGGTTGCCGATCTCGCACAGCCCCATGGCGAGGATGTCGGCGGCGAAGGCGACGGGCTCGGCATGGAAGTTGCCCCCCGAGACGATTTCACCCGGCCCGAGCACCAGCGGGTTGTCGGTGACGGCGTTGGCCTCGATCGCAAGCGTCGCGGCGGCATTGGCGAGGAGATCGCGCACGGCTCCCATCACCTGCGGCTGGCAGCGCAGGGAGTAGGGGTCCTGGACCTTGGAATCGCCGAAGCGATGGCTGTCGCGGATTTCGCTCTTCGCGATCAGCGCGAGCAATGTTTGCGCGACCCTGATCTGGCCGGGCTGGCCGCGCAGCGCCTGGATGCGCGGGTCGAATGGCGTGTCGGAACCTTTCAGCGCATCGACGGACAATGCACCGGTGACCAGTGCGGCATCGAACACGCGGGCGATATCGCTGAGCGCCGTCAGCGCGATCGCGGTCGAGACCTGCGTGCCGTTGATCAGCGCGAGACCCTCCTTGGCACCGAGTTCGAGCGGCTTCTGGCCGATCCGGGCCAGGGCATCTCCAGCGGGAAGCGTCTCGCCCCGCAAGCTGATCTCGCCGACGCCCATCAGTGCCGCGGTGAGATGGGCAAGCGGTGCAAGATCGCCGGAAGCACCGACCGAGCCCTTGGCGGGAACGACCGGGAGCGCCTCGGCTGCGAGCGCACCGACCAGGGCCTCAACCACGACGGGGCGTACACCGGAGGCCCCGCGCGCCAGGCTCGCGGCTTTCATGGCGAGGATCAGGCGCACGATCCGGTCCGGCAGGGCAGGGCCGGTGCCGACGGCGTGGGAGAGGATCAGGTTGCGCTGCAAGGTTGCCAGGTCGGCATCGGCAATGCGCACGCTGGCAAGCTTGCCGAAGCCGGTATTGACGCCATAGGTCACGGTTCCGGCGGCGACGATGTCGTCGACGATCGCTTGCGCCGCGGCGATCGATGCGGCGCTCGCGCCATCCAGCTTGGCCGCGGCGCCATCAATCACGGCGCGCCATTGCTTCAGGGCGGCGTCGCCCGGCCTCAGGGAGAATGTTGCGGTCATTGGCCGTTCCAGATGCGGGAGTGAAGCGGGTTGAAGCCGATGCGATAGGCGAGTTCGGCAGGGCGCTCGATCTCCCAGATGGCGAGATCGCAGCGCTTGCCCGCCTCAAGTGTGCCGATCTCATTCTGCAGGCCGAGCGCCGTTGCAGCATGGCGCGTCAGCCCCGCCAGCGCCTCTTCCGGTGTCAGCCGGAAGAGCGTGCAGGCCATGTTGAGGACCAGCAGCGGCGAGGTCAGCGGCGAGGAGCCGGGATTGGCGTCAGTGGCGAGCGCGATCGCAACGCCATGCTTGCGCAGCAGGTCGATCGGCGGCTTCTGTGTTTCGCGCAGAAAGTAGAAGGCGCCCGGCAGGATGACGGCGACCGTCCCGGATTGGGCCATGGCGATCACGCCAGCCTCGTCGAGATATTCGAGATGGTCGGCCGAAAGGGCGCCATGCTCGGCCGCGAGTGCCGCGCCGCCGAGATTGGAAAGCTGTTCGGCATGGATCTTGACCGGCAGCCCCTTGGCCTTGGCTGCGGCAAAGACCCGCGCCGTCTCGTTGGGCGAGAAGGCAATGCCCTCACAGAACACGTCGACTGCGTCGGCAAGGTCCTGCGCGGCCACGGCGTCGAGCATCGGCCCGGTGACCTGGTCGACATAGTCGCCGGAGCGGCCGGTGAATTCCGGCGGTACGGCATGGGCGGCAAGGAAGGTGGTACGGACGGTGACCGGCCGCTCGCGACCGAGCTGCCGTGCGACCGCAAGCTGCTTCAGCTCGCTCTGCTGTTCGAGCCCGTAGCCCGACTTGATCTCGACGGTCGTGACGCCTTCCGCAATCAGGGCGCTCAGGCGCCGGTCGGCGCTGGCGAAGAGCTCGGCCTCGCTGGCAGCGCGCGTCGCCTTCACGGTGGAGAGGATACCGCCGCCGGCGCGCGCGATCTCCTCATAGCTTGCGCCTTGCAGCCTGAGCTCGAACTCATGCGCCCGGTCTCCGCCATAGACGAGATGGGTATGGCAATCGATCAGGCCCGGTGTGATCCAGCGTCCGCCGCAATCGAACGTTTCGCACGCGTTCAGGGTTGATGCCTCGCTGCGCGGGCCGGCAAAGACGATGCAGCCGTCGCGGGCCGCAATGACCCCGTCCTCGATTGCGCCATAGGGCTCGCCGGCGCCGGGCGCCATGGTTGCGAGGCGGGCATTCACCCAGACCCTGTCGCAGTTGGAAGGTTCCGCCGCCATGCGCATCCTCTCGACTTCGTTTGCGATCCGACTATGCTAGACAATTGCATATGCAATTAGCAAATTTCATTTGCATATGCAAATCGAGCGAGGAGCCAGCGTGACACCGAACCCGACCCTGCATCTCGCCCAGGCACTCTTGCCGGAGGGCTTTGCCGACAACGTGACGCTCACGATCGCGGAGGGAACAATCGCCTCCGTGAGCGTGGGGAAAGCTGCACCGGCGGGTGCCCTGCACCTGGCCGGGCTGACGCTGCCTGGCATGCCGAACCTCCACAGCCATCTGTTCCAGCGTGGCATGGCAGGCCTGTCTGAGCGGCGTGGCGCTACAACGGATTCGTTCTGGACCTGGCGCGAGGTGATGTATCGCTTCCTCGACCGGCTTGATCCCGACGACGTCCAGGCGATCGCGGCGCAGGCGATGGTCGAAATGCTGGAAGGCGGATTCACCGCGCTCGCGGAGTTCCACTATCTCCACCACGACAGGGATGGCCGGCCCCATGCCGATATCGCGGCGATGGCGCAGGCCGTTGCGGCGGCGGCCGAGGAAACCGGCATCGGCTTGACCCTGCTGCCGGTGCTCTATCGGTTCGGCAATTTCGGGAGCGCGGCACCGAGCCACGGCCAGCGGCGTTTCATCAATGATCGCGACAGCTTTTCCCGGCTCATGGAGGCGAGCGCAGTGGCGATCGGTGTTCTGCCGGATTCGCGGCTCGGTGTCGCGCCGCATTCGCTGCGCGCCGTCTCGCCTGAGGATCTGGCGTGGCTGACTGGCCTGAGACCCGATGGACCGATCCACATCCATGTCGCCGAACAGATGCGCGAGATCGAGGACAGCCTGAAGATCACCGGCCGTCGCCCGGTCGAATTCCTGACCGATAGCATCGCGTTGGACCGGCGCTGGTGCCTGATCCACGCAACCCATCTGACCGATGCGGAGCGCGACACCATCGCGCGCAGCGGCGCTGTCGCGGGACTATGCCCGATCACCGAGTCGAGCCTCGGCGACGGCATCTTCGATGGCGTGCGCTACCACGCCGCTGGCGGGGCCTTCGGTGTCGGCAGCGATTCCAACATCCAGATCGATGCCGGCGCCGAGCTGCGCCAACTCGAATACTCCCAGCGCCTGCGAGATCGCGGGCGCGCCTTGCTGGCGGACACTGACGCTTCCACCGGGCATGCCCTCTGGGCGAAGGCCTGTGTCGGCGGAGCGCAGGCCTGCGGCCGTGCCATTGGAAGCCTTGCGGTCGGGCAGCGCGCCGATCTCCTCTCGCTCGATTTCGATCATCCCGCCTTGGTCGGAAAACGTGGCGAGGCGGCGCTCGACAGCGCGATCTTCGCTGCCAACGCCTTACCGTTGCGCGATGTCCTGGTTGGCGGCCGGCAGGTTGTCAGCGAAGGTCGCCATGTTGCTGGCGCAGCCGTGGCGAGCCGATTCGCCGCGACGATGCGTCGACTGCTTGCCTGAGTCCTTGAAGGATCGTCATGTCGGATAACGGGATCGAGGCCGTAAAGCTGGATGGCACGGGGCCGGTCTATGACCAGATCCGCCGCGCTATCCGGGATCTCGTCCTGAACGGGGCCTGGCCGCCGGGAACGGCGGTGCCGCCGGAGCACGCTCTGATGGAGCGGCTCGGCGCCTCGCGCATGACGGTGCATCGCGCCTTGGTGCAACTGGCGCGCGAGGGGTTGATTACGCGGCGCCGGCGGTCCGGCACCATCGTGGCGAACCCGCCGGCAAGCCACGCCATGCTCGACATCCTCTCGATCCCCGACGAGGTGCGACAGCTCGGCCAGGATTATTCCTTCGAGATTCTGTCGCGGCGGGACGGGCGGCCTTCGCCTGAAGTCGCTGCGAGTTTCGAACTGAAGCGCTCGGAACAGGTGGCCCATCTCGTGACCCTGCATCGCAGCGGTGGGCAGCCGCATGTACTGGAGGAGCGAGTGATCCACCTCGCGACCGTACCGGCCACTGCCGCCGAGCGGTTCGAGACGACGCCACCCGGCGACTGGCTGCTGCAGCACAGTCTCTGGTCACAGGCCGAGCACGCGATCAGTGCGGTGGCGGCGGGCGAGCGAGAGTCGGGGTTGCTGGAGATCGAGCAAGGCGAGCCGTGCTTGCTCGTCGAGCGCCGCACTTGGAATCAGAACCAGCCGGTGACGGCTGTTCGCCTGCTCTATCCGGGCGGGCGTCACCGCTTCATTGGCCGTTTCGGCCCCTATGGCGCGGTCTGAGCTATGCATGAAAAAGGCCCGCGAATGCGGGCCTTTCCCATTTTTGGGCTGCTGAACCGTTCAGCAGGCGTAGCGAACGCGGCGGCCCCATTCGTCGCGACCATAGCAGATACGATCGGGTGTCGTGGCCGAGCCGATGATGGCCCCGCCAGCGCCGCCGATTGCAGCACCCGCGAGCGCGCCACCAGCGCGGCCAGTGGCCAGGCCGCCAATCAGCGCACCCGTACCCGCGCCGATCAGGGCGCCGGTTCCGGTATTCTGCTCGCGCTGCGTGCAGGCGCCGAGTGAGGCCGCGACCGCGACGAGGATGAGAAGCTTCTTCATTGTCTTGACTCCCAGGATGCAATCGACAGGCCTAATGCACAGTCCGAACCGCTCCATTCGATACGGAAACGCGCCCGGAAGGATCGAGACACGATCCGTAACGGGCGACGCAACAACATCGCGCGACATAGCAACCATGACAAAGGATTAATGTTCCATTTAAGGCTCGGCAACGTGGCGCGGAGCCGCCCTGGGTTGTCTCGAGCATGGAGCGGCCCTCGGATCGGCCTTTGCCCGGAACCTTCCGGAGGCCCCGGCGTTGATCAGGCAGACTGCGGTGCGAGCCACCGCGTAGTCCTTCAATGGAGGCTCCAATGACCGCAACCGCTACCATCGGGAATCCGCTCATTGCCGGAGCTCGTGTCGCTGGGACCAGTGTCTATAACGCGTCCGGCGACCATCTGGGTGAGATCTACGACGTGATGCTCGACAAGCAGACCGGCAAGGTCGCCTACGCCATCATGTCCTTCGGCGGCTTTCTCGGCCTAGGCGAGAAATACCACCCCATTCCCTGGAGCGTGCTCGACTACGACACCAATCGCGGTGGCTATGTCGTGCCCCTCACCAAGGAGAAGCTCGAGGCGGCGCCGATGTACGACAGCGAAGGCGAGCCCGACTGGAACGACAAGAATTACGGCAAGCGCGTGCATGATTACTACGGCACGATGCCATACTGGATGATGTAGGCACCGCCGTCTGCTGGTCGCGGCGGTTGCTATCCCCCCAGCCGAACCGTCGTGACGGCGGGATGCGGGCCGAAAGGCCCGCATCTTCCCTTTCGGGGAACCATTCCGCTCATTGCGCGTCATCCAGACAGCATATTTCCACCATCGCCGGCCCGATCGGGGATCGCCTGCCGGCTTGTCGTGAAGGTTCAATTCCTGCCTGGAGCCCATCATGCAGATTCGCTACGGCTATCGCATCGAACTCGTCTCTCAGCAGGAATTGCCGCTGCTGACGATGCTCGATGTGCATCCTTCCCGTCATCACGATGTGATCCGTCAAGACGACATGATGGCGGTCTCCCTGGCCGATCCGCGATTTCCTGTGCCGGTCGAGCGATATCGCGACCAGTTCGGCAACATCTGTCGCCGGCTTGTCGCTCCGGCGGGCGGGATTCGGTTGAGCTCAGCAGGGCTTCTCCATGATTCGGGGGAGCCGGATCCATTCAATCCGTCCGCGCAGGAAGTGCGACCGTCGGAATTGCCCGACGAGGCGCTGATCTATTTGCTTGGCAGTCGCTATTGCGAAACCGACAAGCTCGGGGACCGCGCCTGGGAGCTCTTCGGCCCGATCCCTCCGGGCTGGCAGCGTGTCCAGGCCGTCGTCGATTTCGTCCATAATCACCTGACCTTCGGCTATGCCTATGCGCGCAACACGCGCACTGCGGCGGAAGCCTTCGAGGAGCGGATCGGCGTCTGCCGCGACTTCGCCCACCTTGCCGTGACCCTCTGCCGCTGCCTCAATATCCCGGCGCGCTACTGCAACGGCTATCTCGGCGATATCCGCGTGCCGAAGGATCCGGCTCCGATGGATTTCAATGCCTGGATGGAGGTCTTTCTCAGCGGCCGCTGGTACACATTCGACGCACGCCACAACGCACGCCGGATCGGCCGGATCGTGATCGCACGGGGCCGTGACGCGACCGACGTGGCGATGCTCAATTCCTTCGGCGGCCATTCGCTCCAGCATTTCGAAGTCACGACTGAAGAGGTCGAGGAGGCGAACGCTGCCATGATTGTGACGAAAGACCGTGTTGGATGGCGCGCGGAGCGGGCTGCTGCATTGTAAAATGCCGAGTCGCCCGGAACTCCGGCATGGATGGGATGATATCAGGGCGTCATGCGCCATATCGTGATCGTCAATGCGCGGGCGGGAACCGTGCTGGCCGCAGGGCCTGAGGCCTTCGCAGCCAGGATCCAAGCCGCGTTCCATGCACATGATTGCAAGGCGGACGTCAGGCTTGTGCCGCCGCGCGAGTTGCATCGCGCCCTTTCGATGGCGATCACGGATGATGCGGCAACACCCGTGATCGCTGGCGGCGACGGCACGATCAACGGCGTGCTGCCGATCCTGCTCCAGGCCGGACGGCCCGTTGGGATACTCCCGCTCGGGACGGTGAATATCCTTGCGCGGGATCTCGGCCTCATCGGGACACTGGAAGGGCAGATCGAAGCGCTTTGCGCGGGCGCGCCGGTGGCGATGGACATCGGCCGCGTCAACGGCCGGCTGTTCCACTCGATCTCGGGAATGGGCTTCTTCAGCCTGATGGCCCGCGAACGTGAATATGCGCGCAGGCGCTTTCCATTCAGCCGCGCGGTCGGCTTTGCGGTCGCTGCGACACGCTCCATCCTGTTCACCCGAGCCATCACCGTCGACATCCGGATCGGCCAGGAGCACCATCAGGTCGAGGCGGATGCCGTGCTCGTCACGATCAACAGTTTCGATGGGCCCGAATGGCGCCGCAGCAAGCTCGATGGCGGCGTCTTCGAGGTCCATATCCTCAATGCGGGTGGCCTCCTTTCGCGCACCAAGGCAGCGCTGTCGGTCGCATCCGGGCGCTGGCGCTCGTCCCAGAACCTGACCTCCTATACCGGTGACGAAGTCACGCTGACGCGTCGCGACAAGAAGCGCGGCCACATCACCTTTGACGGCGAGGTCGAGCGCAAGGCCGGTGAGCTCTGCTATCGCCTTCTTCCGAAGGCGGTGCGCATCATCGCTGGCCGCGTGCCCTCTGGTCAGGCGCACGGCTAAAGCATGGGCCCGAAAAGTGGATTGCGGTTTTCGGGAAAGCCGACGCAAACACAAAAAGGTTAGATCATCGGACCGGATACGATATCCGGTCCGATGATCTAGAGGCGCGTCCCCATCCGGTCGGTAGCCATCATTCAGGAATTCGATGTTGCTTCATCCCCGCATTCTTGTCCCGCTGGCCGCAGCCTTCGCCTTTCTCGGCCTGACGCTGTTCATCCTGTCCGGCCGGACCTTCGCCTTCGATACCGGCCTCATCCTGCTGTTCCGGCAGGAGGGGGACCCGGCTACGCCGATCGGGCCGCATTGGCTGCCCGAGATGATGCGTGACATCAGCGGGCTCGGCAGTTTCGTCGGGCTCGGCGTCATGAGCCTCGCGGCGACGCTCGCCCTCTGGCTTGCCGGCTATCGGCGCCTCGCCATAGCCCTCGCAGTCAACGTCATGCTGGCAACGCTGGTCAGCACGGGGTTGAAGATCGGAATCGGCCGGGCGCGCCCCGATGTCGTCGAGCCGACCGCGATCGTCTTCACCGCGAGCTTTCCGAGCGGTCATGCCTTTCTATCGGCGGTGGTCCTGCTCAGCATCGCCGGTTTCACCGGGCTGGCGTCGCGACATCGGGATATCACGAGGCTCAGCATCGGAGTGGCGTGGGTTCTGATGCTGCTGATTGGTGTGAGCCGGATCTATCTGGGCGTCCATTGGCCAAGCGATGTTCTGGCCGGCTGGTGCCTCGGCATTGCGTGGTCGAGCCTGTCGGTCGCCCTTGTCGGGCGGAGCATTGAGAGAGGCGAGCGAGCCGGTGCGGGCGCACCATTCGCCGGCTGATCCGTCGCTTCAGCGCATATCGATCGTGGTGTTGACACCGAGGTCGGGTGTGCGCCCGAGGATCTTGGCCGTGGCCAGCTTGAAGGCGATGACGACGGCACTCGATGGGCCGTCCCAGATCTCGGCTGAGACCGGCGACAGCGCCAGCAAGGTCACATCCGGATCGTCAGGGCCATTCGGAAACCAGGCTCCGACCAGCGGGCTCCAGATACTCTTGATCAACTGATGGTCATCAAGCCGCTCGGCATGGCATTCGATCGTCGCATAGAAATTGTGGTTCTCATCGCTTAGGGCGATCGAGGCGGTTTGCGTCGCATCGAGCTCCTCGACCGGGCCCGTATGGCTGTGCGTGACGAACAGGATGCGGTGCTCTTCTCGATCGACATGACCCGACATCGGGCGCGTCCTGATCCGGCCGCTGACGATGGTCGAAACCATGCAGATCGTGTGATCGGTGAGGGCGGTCCATATTCGCTGCTGGAACGGTGTCTCGACCATTGTCGCTTCTCCTTCCATGCATGCCGCTGACCTCGTCATTGGGGAACGCGCCTGGGGGATGCGCGTTCCCCAATGACGAGGCAACGCGAACTCTTCACGCCTTTCCGCTGCAAGGCAATGCCGGTCACGGAATGATGTATGCACTCGCGAAGCGTTGACCAGATGCCCGCCCCCAAGCGCGGTGTCTGGACCACAGGATCGCTGATGCTTGCTTCCCGAAACACGCTTCTGCTGCTCGCCGCCATTCTGGTCATCGGCCCCGCCGTGACCGGCTACGCCCTCTACGAGGAGAAGAAGAAGCCGGATGGTATCGAGATCTCGGTCGGAAAGAATGGGCTGTCGATCAAGGGGAAGTGAGCCGTCTCCCCACGCAACCGAGCCGCCGCCCGGCCTATGCGTCGATCGCCTCGACAAAAACTCTCTGCATACTGTATGCGGATTGAGGCGCCGGTGAGCCATGATCGAGACGAATGGCCTTCGCCTGACAAAGGCGTTAACACCGGCATCAAGAATTTCCCCGACTGGTCGAGAGGCTGCGATGACTGAGATTTTCAAGAACCTGATCGCCGGTGAACGGGTGGGCGGCTCGAACGCCTCGCGCAACATCAACCCCTCCAACACCAATGACGTTGTGGGCGAATATGCGCAGGGTTCGGTCGAGGACCTGAACAACGCCGTCGCGGCTGCGAAGGCTGCGTTTCCGGCGTGGAGCCGTACGACTCCGCAGGAGCGCTACGAGATCCTGAAGAAGGCCTCGGACGAGATCCTCGCCCGCAAGGAAGAGCTTGGCCGCCTGCTTTCGCGAGAAGAGGGCAAGACGCTGCCGGAAGGCATTGGCGAGGCGACACGCGCCGGCCAGATCTTCGCCTTCTTCGCCGGCGAGTGCCTGCGCCTCGCCGGTGAGGCGATCCCTTCCATTCGCCCGGGCGTCGGCGTCGAGGTCACGCGCGAGCCGGTCGGCATCATCGGCATGATCACGCCCTGGAACTTCCCGATCGCGATCCCCGGCTGGAAGATCGCCCCTGCGCTCGCCTACGGAAACTGCGTCGTGATCAAGCCGGCCGATCTCGTGCCAGGCTCGGCCTGGGCGCTGGTCGACATCATCCAGCGCGCGGGCCTGCCCAAGGGTGTGCTGAACCTCGTCATGGGGCGCGGTTCGGTGGTCGGCCAGGCGCTGCTCGAGCACAAGGACGTGCATGCGATCAGCTTCACCGGCTCGGTCTCGACCGGTCGCAAGGTTGCAGCCGCATGCATCGCCTCCAACCCGATGAAGAAGGTTCAGCTCGAGATGGGCGGCAAGAACCCGCTCGTCGTGCTGGACGATGCCGATCTCAAGCTCGCGGTCGAGACCGCGGTCAACGGCGCCTTCTTCTCGACCGGCCAGCGCTGCACCGCCTCCTCGCGCCTGATCGTCACCGACGGCATCCATGATCGCTTCGTCGAGGCTGCGGTCGAGCGCATGAAGGGCCTCGTCGTCGACGATGCGCTGAAGGCCGGCACTCATATCGGCCCGGTCGTCGATCAGAGCCAGTTGGACCAGGACCTGAAATACCTCGCCATTGCCAAGGACGAGGGTGCCAAGCTCGCCTGGGGTGGCGAAGTGCTCAGTCGCGAGAGCCCCGGTTTCTACATGCAGCCTGCTCTCTTCACCGAGGCCACCAATGCCATGCGCATCTCGCGCGAAGAGGTCTTTGGTCCGGTTGCGAGCGTGATCCGCGCCAAGAACTATGAAGAGGCGCTGGCGATCGCCAATGACACCGAGTTCGGCCTTGCCGCCGGCATCTGCACGACCTCGCTGAAGCACGCGACGCATTTCAAGCGCAACAGCGAGGCCGGCATGGTGATGGTCAACCTGCCGACCGCCGGTGTCGACTATCACGTGCCGTTCGGCGGGCGTAAGGGCTCGAGCTATGGCCCGCGCGAGCAGGGTGCCTATGCCCGGGAATTCTACACCACGGTAAAGACGGCCTACACGCTGGCCTGATCCCGGCTTAGCTGTCTGAGTGAAGGGCCGCGCCGGCAAGGCGCGGCCCTTCACTCGTTCAGAAGCCTTCCAGCACGATCTTGCCCTTGGCGCGATGGCTCTCGATCAGCGCATGCGCCCGCTTCAGATTGGCGGCGTTGATCGTCCCGAAACTCTCGCTCAGCGTGGTTCGGACCTTGCCGGCATCGACAAGCCGCGCGACCTCCGCCAGCAGATCGCCCTGTGCCTGCATGTCCGCCGTCTGGAACAGCGAGCGGGCGAACATCATCTCCCAGTGCAGCGACAGGCTCTTGCTCTTCAGCGGCATGGCATCGAGCGTCTTTGGATCGTCGATCAGTGCGATCCGCCCCTGCGGCGCGATCAGTTCGAGGATCGCCGGCATATGCGTGTCGGTATGGGTCGTCGAGAACACGAACCCTGGCGCACCGATCCCCAAGGCCGCGACCTGCACGGCGAGCGGTTGCATATGATCGACGACGTGATGGGCCCCCAGTGCCAGCGCCCAGGCCTGCGTCTCGGGCCGCGAGGCGGTGGCGATCACGGTCAGATCGGTCAGTTGACGCGCGAGCTGGATCGCAATCGATCCGACACCGCCAGCACCGCCGATGATCAGGATCGCCTTGGCCGCGCCGGGCACCGGGTCCTTGACCTTGAGCCGGTCGAACAGCGTCTCCCAGGCGGTGATCGCGGTCAGCGGCAGCGCGGCGGCCTCGGCGAAGCCGAGCGTAGCGGGCTTCGGCCCGACGATGCGCTCATCGACGAGATGGAACTCGGCATTGCTGCCAGGGCGATCGATCGCGCCGGCATAGAACACTGCATCGCCCGGTTTGAAGCCCGTCACCTCGGGCCCCACCGCCTTGACGATCCCGGCTGCGTCCCAGCCGAGCACCTTGGTATCGCCAGGCTTCGGCTCGCTGCGCATGCGCACCTTGGTGTCGACCGGATTCACCGAGACGGCTTTCACCGCGACGAGCAGGTCTCGCCCGCTTGCGATGGGTTCGGGCAGATCGAGGTCGAGCAAGGCCTCGTCCGATCGAATGGCGAGGGATTTGCGATAGCCGATGGCGCGCATGGCGAGGCTCCTTGATTGCGGGGAACCCTGAGATGAGAGATACACTCGCTCGCCGCAAGAACGCACAATTTTCGCCTATAGTGTCGAAAAGGATACCGTCATGCGCCGGGCGCGTCACAAGACCCTGAACTGCTTGCCGGGCTGTCCGGTCGAGAGCACGCTCGCCCTGATCGATGGCAAGTGGAAGGGCATCATCCTCTATTTCCTGATGGACGGGACGATGCGCTTCAACGGCATCCGCAAGCGCATGCCGCAGGTGACGCAGCGCATGCTTACCAATCAGCTGCGCGAGCTGGAGGCCGACGGCCTGATCATTCGCGTCGTCTACCCCGAAGTACCGCCTCGGGTGGAATACAGTCTCTCGGCGCGTGGGCGGAGCCTCGAGCCGATCATCCAGGCGCTCAAGGCCTGGGGCGAAGCCAATCTGCAGAATGCGCCGCTGGTCGAAGAGGCTGCCTGAGCCTCAATAGGGCAGTCCGACATAGTTCTCGGCCAGCGCCGCCATGGCGTGGTCCGACGAGACGAGATAATCCAGCTCCGCCCGCTGCATCCGCCGTGCGAAGGCACCGTTCTCCGGGAAATGGTGCAGCAGCGAGGTCATCCACCAGGAGAAGCGCTCGGCCTTCCAGACACGCGCCAGGGCCTTGGCCGAATAGGCGTCGATCCCGGCCGATGAGCGCTCCGTGAAATGCTCGATCAGCGCCTGCGACAGGTAATGCACGTCGCTGGCTGCGAGATTGAGTCCCTTCGCGCCGGTCGGCGGCACGATATGGGCGGCATCGCCGGCGAGGAAGAGGCGCCCGAACCGCATCGGCTCGGCGACGAAGGAGCGCAGCGGCGCGATCGCTTTCTCGATTGACGGGCCGGTGACGAGCGCCTCGGCCGTCGCTGGGTCAAGGCGTTGGCGCAATTCGCCCCAGAAGCGCTGATCCGACCAGTTCTCGGCATGGTCGTCGAGCGAGCACTGCACGTAGTAGCGGCTGCGGTGGGACGAGCGCATCGAGCAGAGCGCGAAGCCGCGCTCATCGCCGGCATAGATTAGCTCATGCGAGACGGGTGGCACCTCGGCGAGGACGCCCAGCCAGCCGAAGGGATAGACCCGCTCGAAGCTCTGGAGTGCAGCCTCGGGAATACTGGCGCGCGAAATGCCGTGATATCCGTCGCAACCGGCGATGACGTCGCAATCGAGGCGCTGTGCCTGACCATCCCTGACGAAGGTGACAGAGGGTCTGTCGCGGTCGAAATCATGCGGCGCGACATCTTCAGCCTCGAAGACGGTCGCGGCACCGGACGCCTCGCGCAAGTCCATCAGGTCGCGTGTGACTTCAGTCTGGCCATAGATGGTGACGTGCTGCCCGCCGGTCAGTCGGGCGAGGTCGACATGGTGGCGCATCCCACCGAAGAGCAGGTCGAAGCCGTCATGCCTGAGCCCCTCGGCATGCAGCCGGCCCGCGGCACCGACCTGCTCGAGCAACCGCACCATGCCTTGCTCCAGCACGCCGGCGCGAATGCGTGAAAGCACATAATCGCGGCTCTTGCGCTCGATGATGACGGTGTCGATGCCGGCCTTGTGCAGCAACTGGCCGAGCAGAAGTCCGGCCGGCCCCGAGCCGATGATGGCGACCTGCGTGCGCACGAGCGTTCCCTGCAACCCTCGCTCTCAGCCGGCGAGCCGCGATTAAGTTGCCATAGCAACGATCACGGGAAAAGCGTGATCTCCAGCTCCGCGATGCTGCCGAGGCAGAGATCGCTGATCGGCTCCAGCGTCGCGCGCGTTCCGGTTCCCGTCAGCACGCCGATGCGCAGGCCGGCCGCGGCCGCACGGCCCATCTCCATGTCATGGGCGTTGTCGCCGATCACCGCGACTTCGCCCGCCGCAATCCCGCAAGCGGCGCAAAAGGCCTGCACCATGCCGGGGCCCGGTTTGGCGCCATGGCCGGAATCATAGCCGGCGATGAAGGAGAGATGCGGCGCGATGCCGAAATGCGTGGCCGTGGCCGATACCGCTGCGGCGCTGTCGCTGGAGGCGATCCCGAGCGCGAGATCGCGGGCGCGCAGGCGATCGAACAGCGCAGACAGCTCGCAGACCGGGACCATCCGCACGACTGCGGCCTGAAAGAGAGCGTCCAGACGCTCGACCAGCGCGGCAATCCCGAGCGGGCTTCCGGCTTCATGCCACGCTCGCGCCAATTCCTCGGTATTCCCGGCCGCAATCAGGCTGTCGGCCAGCGCCTGGCCGGTCTGCGGATTGGCCCCCGCGCGTCGCAGCAGGTCGGCGGCCAGCACCGCGTCGCCATCGGCCGCGAGAAGCCCGGCCTCGCGGTTGATCGGCGGCCAGCTCGCGGCATAGTCGAGCAGAGTCCCGTCCTTGTCGAAGAGCAGTCCACGCAGCGGCAGCATGGTCAGGCTTCCTGGATCGGGATGACATCGACCGCGACGCCGACCTTTTGCGTGCCAGGGCCGACGATCACGCCATCGAGCGGCGAGACGTCGGCATAATCGCGGCCGATCGCGGTAACGATATGATCGTCTGCGACAATGAGGTCGTTTGTCGGGTCGAGACCGATCCAGCCCGTCTCGGGCCCGCACCAGAGATGCACCCAGGCATGGCTGGCATCGGCCCCTTCTAGACGCTTCTCCCCCGGGGGCGGAATGGTGCGGATATAGCCGCTGACATAGGCCGCAGGCAGGCCGAGCCCGCGCAGGCCGGCGATCATGATATGCGCGAAATCCTGGCAGACGCCATGGCGCTGGCGGAAGGCCTCCGCGAGTGGGGTCGAGACCTCGGTGGCCTCAGGATCATAGGCGAAATCGGTGCGGATGCGGCGCATCAGCTCGCTCGCAGCCTCCAGCACGGGGCGCTGCGGCGCAAAACTGTCGCGCGCATAGTCGACCACCTCGGCGACCGGTGGCACCAGCCGACTTGGATAGAGCTGGTGCGCCGGGGAATTGGGGGCAAGGCTGCTGGAAGCGAGAGCCAGCGCGCCGACCTCTTCCCAACAGCGCGTCAACCCGGGAAAGGGCGCCGCCGGCCGGTTGACCTCGACCCGAGCCCGCATGTCGAGTTTCAGCTCGCGATGCGGCTTGGTGATGGTCAAGGTCGTCATGTGGTTGCCGAAGAAGCAGATCCCGTCATTGCGCTCGCTGGTGCGCGGCGTCACGCTCAGGCTGCTCTTGCGCACGCTCTGGCCGACGCCGTCGCGCGGCAGCAGCCGCAGGATGCAGCGTGCGAAGGGCACAGGTCGACCATAGGCATAGGTCGTGACGTGACGGACGTCGTAGATCACGCGATGCCTGTCATCCGCGAACCTTCCGGTTCGCTGTTCTGCAGGAAATAGCGGTCCGCCACGGCGCTGGCCAACCCCATCAGCAACTGCTCGAACAGCAGGATGCTGGTGCGATCGAGGCGGCTTGCCTCGGCGGTCCGGCATTCGGCCGCGAGCTTGAGCGCGAGCCGGCGCGGCGCCTCCAGCATGCCGTCTTCGCTCAGCGTCGGCAGCGCGGCGATCTCGACATCGAGGCGGTCGATCTGGAAGGCGACGGAGCGCGGGTTATACGGGTCGAGCATCACGAGATCGAGGACGGGGGCGAGCGCCGGGCCGAGCAGATAGCGGGAGCGGTACGTGATCTGGGAATCGGTCAGGTCGAGCAGGGCGTCGAGGCAGTCGCCCGGCGCGGACGAGTCGGCAAAATGGCGGGCAAAACGGCAGGTCGCGATGCCGCGCTCCAGCCGCCGCCCGATATCGAGGAAGCGCCAGCCCGCGCCCCGCACCATGTTCTCCTGGCTCAGGCCCGAGAAGGCGGCGAGCGTCTTCAGGGCCGTGTCGGCCGTTTCATAGGCATCGCCCTCGCTCGGCTCGTCGCCGCTGAGCGTCAGCTGTCGCTGCAGGTCGCCGAAGAGGCGCCAGGCGTCGATCGACAGGCGTTCGCGAATGACCGATGCGGTGCGCCGCGCTTCGCGGACGGACGAAAGCGCGGAGCCGTACTGGTCAACGCTGTGCAGGGCAGCGGAGGCCTTGGAGGCCGTGGAATGGTCCTTGCCCGCCGGGGCGGCGCCCCAGGCGATCAGCAGGTTGGCGAGGCGGCGCAGGGTCTCCGCCCGCTCGGGCGTGGCGTCGTCGGCATCGATCAGCCGGCCGAGCAGTGCGCGCACCAGGCGCAAGGTCGCTTCGGTCCGTTCGAGATAGCGTCCGAGCCAGAACAGGTTGTCGGCCGCGCGGCTCGGCATGGTGCCAATGACACGGCGGATGCTGATGCGGTCGGCGCTTGGCAGCAAGGTCACCTGCTCGACGGGCTTGTCGGAGGTGATCCAGACATCGCTGGAGCGCACGCCACTGCCGAGCGTGACGGCGCGCGCGTCCACATCCTCGGAGATGCGGCAGAAGCCGCCCGGCATCACCTTCCAGCCATCGGGAGTCGCAGCCGCGAAGACGCGCAGCGTCATCGGGTGCGGCTGCAGCCGGCCACCCTGGAAGACCGGCATGGTCGAGAGGCGCACGATCTCCTGCCCGACATAGTCGAGCCCGCGCGCCTCGATCCGCGCCCGCAACGCCGAGCGGGCATCAGGCGAAAGATCGCCGGGCAGGATCGTGTTGCCATTGAGGCCGTCGACCGAGGCGCGGAAGGCGGACGAGATGCTCATCTCGTCGAGCCGGTCGATCACCTCGGACCGCGCGCGCTGCTGCCCGCACCACCATGTCGCGATATGCGGCAGGATCAGCTCGTCGCCGAGGACGTGCTCAGCGAGGGCCGGGAGGAACCCCATGAGCGCGCGTGCTTCGACAACGCCCGAGCCGAGCCCGTTGGCGATCTGGACATTGCCTTGCCGCACGGCCTGGACGAGACCGGCGACGCCGAGAGCCGAGGCTGAGTTGAGTTCGAGCGGGTCGGAGAAATCGCCGTCGATCCGCCGCCAGATCACGTCGGCGCGCTTCAGGCCCGCGATGGTGCGGACATGCACGCGTCCGTCGCGCATCAGGAGGTCGCCGCCTTCGACCAGCAGAAAGCCGAGATAGCGTGCGAGATAGGCGTGCTCGAAATAGCTTTCGTTGAGCGCGCCCGGTGTCAGCAGACAGATCCGCGGCTCGACCCGGCGCGAGCTTGCAGCGAGGCCAGCCCGGAAACCTTGAAAGAACGAGGCCAGCCGCTCGACATTCATGGCCCGGAACAGGTCCGGGAAGGCGCGGCCAAGGGCGAGCCGGTTCTCCAGCGCATAGCCCGCTCCGGAGGGCGCCTGCGTGCGATCACCGAGCACCCACCAGCGCCCATCCGGCCCTCGTCCGAGATCGGCGGCATAGAGCTGGAGCGTGCCGCCATTGGCCGTTCCCTGCAGAGGGCGGAGGTAATCCGGGCTGCCGGTCACGACCGCCGCGGGCAGCAGGCCTTTGGCGATCATCTCGCCGGGTCCATAGATGTCGCCAAGCAGGGAGGACAGCAGCGTCGCGCGCTGCGCCACGCCGGCAGCAATGGTCTGCCATTCCGCGCCCGGGATGATCAGCGGCACATGATTCAGCGGCCAGGAGCGCTCCCCGGCCAGCGGGTCACTCGCGTCGAGATCGCCATGCACGCGATAGGACACGCCTGTGTCTCGGACATGCCGATCAGCCAGCCCGAAGCGATGGCCGAGCTCATCCTGGGAGAGCCCGCTCCACTCGGCGAGGAACGGTTCCCAATGCGGGCGTATGCTGCCATCCGGCGCCATGAGCTCGTCATGGGCTCCGGGCAATGGGCGATAATCGGCCAGCAGCGCATTGCGCCGCTCCGCTCTGAGACGTGTCGACGGCGATCGGCCCTGCAAAGCCATGGCCTTGGTTAGAGTCCCGCTGGACGGCGCAGATCGAGGGTCATCGGGAATTCCGGGCTGCGCTCTTCTTCCGGAATCACCAGCGCGCCGGGACTATGACCGATCGATTCGAAACGGGCGAGACGGCGGGCCTCGGCCTCGTAGGAATTCACCGGGGGTGTCTCATAATTGCGCCCGCCGGGATGAGCGACATGGTAGACGCAACCGCCGAGCGACCGGCCGACCCAACTGTCGACGATGTCGAAGGTCAACGGCGCATGCACGGGAATCGTCGGGTGCAGCCCCGAGGCCGGCTGCCAGGCCTTGAAGCGCAGGCCCGCGATCGCCTCGCTGGAGCCCGCGACCGGGCTCATCGGCAGGCGCCGTCCGTTGCAGGTGATGATGTGGCGGCCGGGAACGAGCCCGCTTGCCTTGACCTGCAGCCGCTCCACCGAGGAATCGACATAGCGCACTGTGCCGCCGATCGCTCCCTGCTCACCCATGACGTGCCAGGGTTCGAGGGCCTGGCGCAGTTCGAGCTCGACCCCGCCATGGTTGACCTTGCCGTAGAACGGGAAGCGGAATTCCTGCTGCGCCTCGAACCAGACCGGATCGAACGGATAGCCGGCATGCGCGAGATCGGCGAGCACCTCGCGGAAATCCTGCCAGATCATCTCCGGCAGCATGAAGCGGTCATGCAGGCTCGTGCCCCAGCGCACCAGCTTGCCCTGCTGCGGCTCGCGCCAGAACCAGGCGATCAGCGCGCGGACCAGAAGCTGCTGCGCCAGGGACATGCGCGCATCCGGTGGCATCTCGAAGGAGCGGAACTCGATCAGGCCCAGACGGCCGGTCGGTCCGTCGGGAGAATAGAGCTTGTCGATGCAGATCTCGGTGCGGTGGGTGTTCCCGGAAACATCGACCAGCAGGTTGCGGAAGAGCCGGTCGACGAGCCAGAGCGGAATCGGTTTCTCTCCCTGCTTCGGCACCGCCGCGAGGGCGATTTCGAGCTCGTAGAGCTGGTCGTGCCGCGCTTCGTCGATGCGTGGTGCCTGGCTGGTCGGCCCGATGAACAGGCCGGAGAACAGGAAGGACAGGGAAGGGTGGCGCTGCCAGTAGAGGATAATGCTCTTCAGCAGATCAGGGCGGCGCAGGAAGGGGCTGTCGGGCGGCGTGACGCCGCCAAGAACGACATGGTTGCCGCCGCCCGTCCCGGTATGGCGGCCGTCGACCATGAACTTCTCGGCGCAGAGCCTGGCCTGACGAGCCTCCTCATAGACGCCGCGCGTGATCGAGACAGCGTCGCGCCAGCTCTTTGCGGGATGAATGTTGACCTCGATCACGCCGGGGTCGGGCGTCACCTTGATGACGTTGAGGCGCGGGTCGGAGGGCGGAGCATAACCCTCGATATGAACAGCGACTCCGGTCTGCTCGGCCACGGCCTCGACGCTGGCGATAAGGTCGAGATAATCCTCCAGTCGCTCGACGGGAGGCAGAAAGACGCAGAGCACATTGTCCCTGACCTCGAGACTAAGCGCGGTGCGCACATGCTCGCGTCCGATCTCCTGTTCGACGCGGTCCTGGGCCGCGGCACCAGCGGGGGCCTCGCCCGGGATCGAGAATTGGGCATGTCCATCCGCCGCCGGCGCAGGCTCCGCCGCGGGCGCCGCGGTCGCGCTGCCGGACGAGGGCAGGGGGCCGCGCGCCTCCATCGGATCCTGTGGATGGATATGCGGGTACTCCGCTTCGGGCACGGCTGGCAGCGAGCCGAGCGGCAGGCGATAGCCGACAGGTGAATCACCCGGCATCAGGAAGAGCTTGCCCCGTCTCAGCGTCCATTTTTCGGAGCGCCAGCGCCGGTCGCCCGCCTGGCTCTGCCAGCGTTGCACCGGAATGACATAGCCGCGCGGATTGCCGAGGCCGAGCTGGAAGACGCGGGCCATGCGCGCCCGTTCCTCCGGGTCGGCGAGGCGCGGGTCGAGCGGATCGACATTGTCAGGAAGCTGCGCCTCCTTAAGCAGCCAGTGGCCGGTATCTTCATAGGCGGGCAGCACATGGTCGGCCCCGATGCCCAGTTTCTCGGCAAGTCCCGATGCGAGCGTTTCGGCATCGTGGGTCGAGGTCTCCGCTTCCCGTTCACGGTCGCCGCCGGTCGCGGCGCCGGGCTCGCGCGCGATCAGTGCCGCATTGCGCCAGATCGGCTCGCCGTCCTCGCGCCAGTAAAGCGCGAAGGCCCAGCGCGGCAGGCTCTCCCCCGGATACCACTTGCCTTGGCCGTAATGCAGCATGCCGCCCGGCGCGAAGCGGTTGCGCAGCCGGCGGATCAGTTCGTCGGCGCGCCGGCGCTTGGTCGGGCCGACAGCGGCGGTATTCCACTCCGCGCCCTCCTGATCATCGGTCGCGACGAAGGTCGGCTCGCCGCCCATGGTCAGGCGGACATCCTGCGCCGCGAGATCGCCATCGACCTTTTCACCCAGGGCATCGAGGCGCTGCCACGACTCGTCGGAGAAGGGCAGGGTGATCCGCGGCACTTCATGCACGCGCTCGACGCTCATCGCGAAGTCGAAGGTCGTCTCGGCATAGCTCGCAATGCCGCTCACTGGCGCGGCCGAGCGAAAATGCGGTGTCGCCGCGAGGGGCAGGTGGCCTTCGCCGGTCAGCAGTCCCGATGTCGGATCGAGCCCGATCCAGCCCGCGCCGGGAATATAGACCTCGGCCCAGGCGTGGAGATCGGTAAAATCCTTGTCGGTGCCGCGCGGCCCTTCGAGCGGATCGATATCCGCCTTCATCTGGATCAGGTAGCCGGAGACGAAGCGGGCGGCGAGCCCGCGCTGGCGCAGGATCTGGACGAGCAGCCAGCTCGTGTCGCGGCACGAGCCCGACTTGATCTGGAGCGTGTGCTCCGGCTCCTGCACGCCGGGCTCCATGCGGATGCCATAGGCGATCATGCCCTGCAGCCGGGCATTGAGATCGACGACGAAGTTCACGGTGTTGACCGGCTCGCGCGGAATCCCGGCGAGGAGATCGATCAGCAGCGGTCCGGCCGGCTCCGTGACGAGATAGGGAGCGAGCTCGGCCTGGAGCTCCTCGGGATAGACGAAGGGAAAGATCTCCGCATTGGTCTCGACGAAGAAATCGAAGGGATTGATCACCGAAAGCTCGGTGACGAGATCGACTTCGATGCGGAATTCGCTCACCGGTTCGGGAAAGACATAACGGGCGAGCCAGTTGCCGCTCGGGTCCTGCTGCCAGTTCACGAAATGCTGTGCTGGCGAGACCTTGAGCGCGTAGCTCTTGATCGCTGCGCGACAATGCGGAGCGGGCCTCAGCCTGATGATCTGCGGGCCGAGCACGACAGGGCGGTCATAGCGATAATGGGTGACGTGGTTCAGCGCGGCGATGATGGCCAAGGGCGACACCTGCTCGGTCGGGCGTGCCTGCGGCACGGCTCTGCCTCAGGATAGCCTCAGCTTCGATTGCTCGCAAAGCTGTCGCTGCGCAAGAATGCGTCGGTCTATCAATCCGTTGCGCAAGAAGAGTGCAGCCCTGTGCGCAGCGCGCAGCGCAACTTTCGAGCCGCTGGACATCGGGCCCGATCTGGCCACACATAGCGCCCAAGCGGCGGCGAAACGGCCGCCCTATGAACCAATGGGGATATTCCATGCGTCACGTTGCGAAATTGATGGTCGCTTCCGCCTTTACGGCGTTGATGGCGACGACAGCCATGGCCCAGACACCGAAGGATACGGTGGTCATGGCCAAGCAGATCGACGACATCATTACGCTCGATCCGGCCGAAGCCTTCGAGTTCTCGGGCGTCGAAGTCGGTGCCAATGTCTATGACAAGCTGATCGGCGTCGATCTCGCCAAGAATAACGACCTCGTCGGCGAGCTTGCCGAGAAATGGACTGTCAGTGAGGACAATCTCACCTACACCTTCAAACTCCGCCCGGGCGTGAAGTTCCATTCGGGCAACGCGCTGACCGCAGCCGACGTGGTCTATTCCTTCCAGCGCGCGGTCACGCTCAACAAGTCGCCGGGCTTCATCCTCACCCAGTTCGGCTTCACCAAGGAGAATGTCCTCGAGAAGGTGAAGGCCACCGATGACAACACCGTCGTCGTCACGGTCTCCAAGCCCTTCGCTCCGACCTTCTTCCTGAACTGCCTGACCTCCGGCGTTGCCTCGATCGTCGATTCCAAGCTGGTCAAGGCGAACGAGAAGGACGGCGATTTCGGCAATGCCTGGCTCAAGCTGAACTCGGCCGGTTCCGGTGCCTACAAAGTCCGCGCCTATCGTCCCAATGAGCAGTACGCGCTCGATGCCAACGAGACCTGGTACAAGGGCGCGCCGAAGAACAAGCGCGTGATCGTACGCCACGTCGCCGAGCCGGCCTCGCAGCGCCTGCTGCTGGAGAAGGGCGACATCGACATGGCCCGCAACCTCTCCAAGGACCAGCTCGCCGCGGTGAAGGAGAAGTCCGACATCCAGATCGTCCAGGGCGACAAGGGCTACATTCTCTATCTCGGCCTGAACCAGAAGAACGCCAACCTGAACAAGCCTGAGGTGCGCGAAGCGCTGAAGTGGCTGGTCGACTACCAGTCGATCGAGCGCAACATCGTCGAGGGCACCTACAAGCACCACGAGTCCTTCCTGCCGAAGGGCTTCCTGGGGGCCATCGACGACAAGCCGTACAAGTTCGACCCCGCCAAGGCCAAGGAGCTGCTCGCCAAGGCCGGCCTGCCGAATGGCTTCACCGTCACCATGGACGTCCGCTCGGTCTCTCCGATCACCGATATCGCGCAGGCGATCCAGTCGAGCTGGGGCCAGGCCGGCATCAAGCTCGAGCTGATCCCGGGCGACGGCAAGCAGACGCTGACCAAGTATCGCGCCCGCACCCACGACATCTATATCGGCCAGTGGGGGCCGGATTATCTCGATCCGCACACCAATGCCGAAACCTTCGCCATCAACGAGAACAATGGCGAAGATGCGAAGTCGAAGACGCTCGCCTGGCGCAATGCCTGGGATATCCCGGACATGACCAAGGTGGCCCAGGCTGCCGTGCTCGAGACCGATGCGGCCAAGCGCAAGACAACCTATGAAAGCCTGCAGCGCGAGCACCAGAAGGTTTCGCCCTTCGTGATCATGTTCCAGCAGGTCGAGGTCACAGCCGAGCGCAAGAACGTCAAGGGTTGGGTGATCGGGCCGAGCTCCGACACCAATTTCTACTGGCCGATCGCCAAGAACTGAGACTCGTCTTCTGACGGAACCCGCCGCGGCCAAAGGGCTGCGGCGGGCTTATTTCTATTCTTTTCTGTTGAATACCGCGGGCGAGGGGATTGCATTCCCGCGCGCCATGGCTTCCGGAAGCGCCCTTCTTCGGGCTTTTGTACAGTGGTTGGTTGCATGGCGTCATCGCGAGAGACATGGGCGGGCAAATCGGGCCGCTGGGGCAAGATTGCCGGGCGAGAGCTCAGCACCGTCGCCATCACGATGTTCGGGCTTCTGCTCGTCACCTTCCTGATCGCACGCGTGATGCCGATCGACCCGGTGCTCGCCGTGGTCGGTGACCGCGCTCCTGCCGATGTCTACGAGAAGGCGCGGCTCGACCTCGGCCTCGACAAGCCGCTCTGGCAGCAATTCGCCATTTATATCGGCAAGGTCTTCACCGGCGATCTCGGACGTTCCGTGCTGACGTCGAACACGGTGGCCGACGACATCAAGACCGTCTTCCCGGCGACGCTTGAGCTGGCGACGCTGGGCACGCTGATCGGCATCATGCTGGGCGTGCCGCTCGGCATCGTCGCCGCCGTCCACCAGGGCCGCTGGCCCGACCAGATCGCCCGCGTCATCGGGCTGATCGGCTATTCGATCCCGGTCTTCTGGCTCGGACTCATGGGCCTGCTGCTGTTCTACGCCAAGCTCGGATGGGTTGGCGGGCCCGGGCGCATTTCGGTGGCGTATCAGGATTTCGTGACGCCGATCACCGGCGTGATCATGCTCGATGCCGCCATGCAAGGTGAGTGGGATGCGTTCTGGGACGCCTTCTCCCATCTTATCCTGCCGGCCTCCGTGCTGGGCCTGCTCAGCGTCGCCTATATCAGCCGCATGACGCGCAGCTTCATGATCAACGAACTCCAGCAGCAATATGTCATCGCCGCCAGGGTCAAGGGCGTGTCGGAGTGGCAGGTTATCTGGGGCCACGCCCTGCGCAACGCCGTCGTGCCGCTCGTGACGGTGATCGCGCTCTCCTACATGCATCTGCTCGAAGGCTCGGTGCTGACCGAGACGATCTTCGCCTGGCCGGGCCTCGGCCGCTACATCACCAATTCACTGCTCAATGCCGACATGAACGCCGTGCTCGGCGGCACGCTGGTGGTTGGCGCGGTCTTCATCGGGGTCAATCTGTTCTCTGACATCATTGGCCGGCTGGCCGATCCGCGGGCGCGCTGAGGACATGGCCTTGACCGAACACACCTCGTCCGGCTGGACCGCCTGGCTCATCACCGATTCCCCCGCGTCGCGCCGTCAGGCGCGGCTCGGCCAGTATTATCGGCAATGGCTCGCCTTCCGGCGCAACCCCGCAGCCGTCATCGGACTGACGATCGTCGTGCTGCTGCTGCTTGCCGCTGCCTTCGCGCCCCTGCTCGCGCCCTATGATCCGCTGGCGCAGGCCCTCGACAAGCGCCTGCTGCCGCCGTCGGCAACGAACTGGTTCGGCACGGATTCACTCGGCCGGGACATCTTCAGCCGGGTTGTCTACGGCTCGCGCGTCACACTCGTCATCGTGCTGCTCGTCGTCATCACCGTGGGGCCGATCGGCCTCCTGATCGGTGCTGCCTCGGGCTATCTCGGCGGCTGGGTCGATCGTGTCCTGATGCGCATCACCGACGTCTTCCTGGCCTTCCCGCGCCTGGTGCTCGCGCTCGCTTTCGTCGCGGCACTTGGTCCCGGCCTTGAAAACGCGGTCATCGCCATCGCGTTCACGGCCTGGCCGCCTTATGCGCGCGTCGCCCGCGCCGAGACGCTGATCATCCGCAACCAGGACTACATTTCCGCGGTTCGGCTGCAGGGGGCTTCGCAATGGCGGATCGTGCTCAGGCATGTCGTGCCGATGTGCCTGCCTTCGCTGATCGTGCGGACCACCCTCGACATGGCCGGCATCATCCTGACGGCCGCCGGTCTCGGCTTCCTTGGCCTCGGCGCGCAGCCGCCGATCCCGGAATGGGGCGCGATGATCTCCGCCGGCCGCGAGCAGATCTTCGACCAGTGGTGGGTCGCGACCTTCCCCGGCCTTGCCATCTGCGTTGTCGCGCTCGGCTTCAACCTGCTGGGCGACGGCCTGCGCGACGTCATGGATGCGAGGTGAGATGATGCGCGCACCAGATAGCCCCATCGAACAGCCGCTGCTCGAACTCGACAACCTGCGGGTCAATTTCCACACCGCGACCGGCATTGTCCGCGCCGTGCGCGGGCTCTCCTTCACGCTCGGTCGCGAACGGCTCGGCATCGTCGGCGAGTCCGGCTCCGGCAAGTCGATGACCGGGCGCGCCATTCTCGACCTTATTCCCCATCCCGGCGAGGTTCAGGCCGACAAGCTCGTCTATCGCGGGCAGAACCTGCTGACGATGGACAAAGGCTCGCGCCGCAAGCTGCGGGGCCGCCATATCTCGATGGTGATGCAGGATCCGAAATTCTCGCTCAATCCGGTGAAGACGGTGGGCGAGCAGATCGCGGAAGCCTATCGCGTCCATCACAAGGCGAGTTCGCGTGAGGCCAAAGAGCGCAGCCTCACCATGCTGGAAGCGGTACAGATCCGCGAGCCGGCGCGCGTCTACGATCTCTACCCGCACGAAGTCTCGGGCGGCATGGGGCAGCGCGTAATGATCGCGATGATGCTGATCGCCGAGCCCGACATCCTGATCGCCGACGAACCCACTTCGGCCCTCGATGTCACCGTGCAACTGCAGGTGCTGAAGATCCTCGACGATCTCGTCACCAGCCGCGGCATGGGGCTGATCTTCATCAGCCACGACCTGCATCTCGTGCAGTCCTTCTGCGACCGCGTCATCGTCATGTATGGCGGCAAGGCGATGGAGACGCTGCCGGCCGCCGAGCTCGCCGACGAGAGCGCACGCGCTCATCGCCACCCCTATACGCTCGGCCTGCTCGACTGCCTGCCGGATCTCGATCATCCCAAGGACAAGCTCGCCACCCTGAAACGTGACCCGGCATGGCTGGCATGAACACGAACCCCGCCATCGTTGTCGAGAAGCTGAACGTTTCCTTCGGCGACTCCCATGTCGTGAAGGACCTCTCCTTCTCGGTCGCATCCGGCGAGAGCTACGGCATCGTCGGCGAATCCGGCTCGGGCAAGTCGACCGTGCTGCGCGTCCTCGCCGGCCTCAACCGCGAGTGGAGCGGCGACGTCACGATCCTGGGCAGCAAGCAGTCCAAGATCCGCGACAAAGCCTTCTATCGCGCCGTGCAGATGGTCTTCCAGGACCCTTATGGCAGCCTTCACCCGAAGAAGACGGTCGACGATACCCTGGCCGAGCCGCTGGCCATCCATGGCATCGGCGACGCCGAGGCACGGATCGAACGCGCCATGAAGGATGTCGGGCTGCCGAACTCGTTCCGCTTCCGCTTCCCGCATCAGCTCTCCGGCGGTCAGCGCCAGCGCGTGGCGATCGCGCGGGCGCTGGTGCTCGAGCCGACGATCCTGCTGCTCGACGAGCCGACTTCGGCGCTCGACGTCTCGATCCAGGCCGAAGTGCTGAACCTGCTCCAGGCGCTGCGCAAGGAGCGCAAGCTGACCTATATCCTGGTCAGCCACGATCTCGCGGTCGTCGCCCATATGTGCGAGCGGTTGCTGGTCATGCAGTTCGGCCGTGGCGTCGAGGAGATGACGGCAGACACCTTGGCCGCACGGTCGCCGCAGACGGCCTATGCCCAGCAATTGCTGACCGCGAGCGAAGGTTTCCGGCGGCAGACCGCCTGAGCGGCAGGGTTGCGCGTCCTGCCTGCTTGGGCGGCGCGCCAAAACCGTCTAACTCTCGTCGCAGCGATCGGCTAGCTTGGCTGTATTCGCTGTTGCGGAGTGTGTACGCCCATGGATGCCGTCGCCGATCATCTCATGAAGCTCGAAGCTGCGCCGGAGCGCACGCCGGTTCCCCCGTTCGATCTCGTGATCTTCGGTGCCAGTGGCGACCTTGCCCTGCGCAAGCTCTTTCCGGCGCTGGCCCAGCGCAATCAGGAAGGCGTGCTGCCGGAGGAAAGTCGCATCCTGGCGATGGTGCGCAAAAGTGAGGATGTTGCCGGGCTGCCCGGCGAGATCAGCCGGAAGCTTGCCGAAGAGGGGCTTTCCCCGGCCAGGATCGAGACATTCCTGCGCAGGCTTACCGTGGTGCAGGTCGATGCGCTGAAGCCGGAGACCTATGCCGGCCTGCGGCAGGAACTCGGCGATTCGGAGCGCGTGCGCTCCTTCTATCTCTCGACACCGCCCGACCTTTTCATCCCGATCTGCGAGAACCTCGCCGGCGCCGGCATCCTGACGCCGACTTCGCGCGTCATTCTTGAAAAACCGCTGGGGCGGGATCTCGCCTCCGCCCGCGAGATCAACGATGCGGTGGCGAGGATCCTTCCGGAAAGCCGCACCTACCGGATCGATCATTATCTCGGCAAGGAGACGGTCCAGAACCTGCTGGTGCTGCGCTTCGCCAACACCCTGTTCGAGCGCTCCTGGTCGAGCCGCGACATCGACAATGTCCAGATCACGGTTGCCGAGACGGTCGGTCTCGAGTCGCGCGCCGGCTATTATGACAAGGCCGGGCACCTGCGTGACATGGTGCAGAACCACGTGCTGCAATTGCTCTGCCTCTTCGCGATCGAGCCGCCGAACCTGCTGGAAGCCGATGCTGTCCGCGACGAAAAGATGCGGGTGTTGAAGGCCCTCAAGCCGATCGTCGGTCCCGATGTGTTGCGGGCGACCGTGCGCGGGCAATATGGTCAGGGCGTCAGCGGCGGCACACGCGTCCATGGCTATGCCGAGGAACTCGGCCATGCCAGCAACACCGAAACCTTCGTCGCGATCCGCTGCGAGCTCGAAACCTGGCGCTGGGCCGGCGTCCCGATCTATCTGCGCACCGGCAAGCGCATGGCGCAGCGCTATTCCGAGATCGCCGTCACCTTCAAGCCGGTGCCGCACTCGATCTTCGGAAGCGCCGCCGATTGCGGGCGCCTCGACGCCAATCGCCTGATCATCCGGCTGCAGCCCAATGACGGCGTGCAGATGCAGCTGATGATGAAGGTGCCGGGCTCCGGCAAGCTCAAGATCGTCCCGCGCCAGCTCGATCTGCGCTACGACACCGCCTTCGGCGTGCGCTCTCCCGACGCCTATGAGCGGCTGCTGACCGATGTGATCCGCGGCGACCAGACCCTGTTCATGCGCCGTGACGAGGTCGAGCAGGCCTGGGCCTGGATCGATCCGATCATTGCCGGGTGGCAGGAGTACTATCCGCAGCCGCATCGCTATGCCGCCGGCTCCTGGGGGCCGTCTCAGGCGATCGGTCTGATCGAGCGCGAGGGGCGCTCCTGGGCCGACCCGGAGCTGATGGAATGAGCGCGGCGGGGCCGCTTGCCTGGCATCGTTTCGAGGCGCTGGCCGGCGCCTCCGAGGCGCTGGCCGAAGCCGTCGCAGTTCGGCTGCGTGCCGCCATAGACGCCCGGGGAGAAGCGGTGCTCGCCGTCCCCGGCGGCACCACGCCGGCGCGCTTTCTCGCGGCGCTCGGCGCGCACGACCTCGCCTGGGACAGGGTTACCGTGATGCCGACCGACGAGCGCTTCGTGGCGCCCGACGATGCCGCCTCGAACGAGCGCATGATCCGGGACGCCTTCTCCCCCTTGCGTGACGAGAAGGCCAGCTTCGTTTCCTTCCACAATGCCGGAGACGATCTCGCGGCAGCAGCGCGCAGCCTCGATGCCGTGCTCTCGCGCCTGTCTGCGATCGATATCCTGGTCAGTGGCATGGGCGCCGATGGGCACATCGCCTCGCTCTTTCCCGGCGATGATGCTGCCGCGCGGAGCGATGACGCTGTCCACGCCGTCGCGGCTCGTCCGCCCGGCCTGCCGCCTCGCATCTCCCTGTCGGCGGCGCGAATCGCGAAGGCAGGCTGGGCAACCCTGCTCATTGCCGGCAAGGAGAAGGAAACGACCCTGGCGACGGCGCAAGAACTTCCGGCGGCCTATCCGGTCGGCATCCTGCTGCGACGACCGCAGGGGCTCGACGTTTACTGGGCCAGAGCTTAAGCGAGACGCTCAGCGAGGAGATCGAGCCGATGTCAGGCGAACCCGAAATTGCACGCCTCAAAGCCTGTGGCGTTGTCCCGGTCGTCGTGATCGACGAGGCCGAGGTCGCGGTCCCACTGGCCCGCGCTCTGCTTGCGGGGGGCATCGATGTGATCGAAGTCACGCTGCGTCGCCCTGCCGCGCTGGCCGCGCTTGAGAGGATCGCCCGCGAGGTGCCGGAAATCCTTTCCGTTGCCGGCACAGTCGTGACGCCCTTGCAGGTTGCAGAGGTCAAGCGGGTGGGCGCGCAGGCCGTGGTCAGCCCGGGGTTCAGCGAGGCGGTGGACGAGGCGATGCGCGCGGCCGGCCTGCCCTGGTTGCCGGGTGTGGCGACGGCCTCGGACTGCATGCGCGCCGTCTCGGCCGGCCGGGTCACCTGCAAGTTCTTCCCGGCCGAGCAGGCGGGCGGCACGCCGGTGCTGAAGGCGTTATCCGGGCCGTTCCCGCAGCTGAAATTCTGCCCGACCGGCGGCGTCAGCCTCGCCAATCTCGCCGACTACCTTGCTTTGCCGCAGGTGATCTGTGTCGGGGGATCCTGGCTCGTGCCGGCGGATGCTGTTGCGAAACGCGACTGGGCGCGCGTGACCCAGCTTGCGAGGGAAGCGCGGGACGCCGTGAAGGCGATCCGCGGCTAAAGCATCGGCCCGAAAAGTGGATTGCGGTTTTCGGGAAAGCCGATGCAAGCACAAAGGGCTAGATGATCGGGCCGGATACGATTTCCGGTCCGATGATCTAGGCGTCATCCTTGAGGCGGCGGTTCTCGCTGCCTCTGGACCGGGCTTTCCGATATGAAACGCCGCGGAGCTGACCGGGCTATGCCGGTCTCCGAGTTCTGCCGACTGCCATGATCTGGCCGACGGAGCGAAGCGCACTCCGTCATGCCGGCAGCCTTTCCGCCACCAGCTCCGCGATCGCGAGCGAGGAGGTCAGCCCGGGGCTCTCGATCCCGAGCAGGTTGACCAGCCCCGGCATGCCATGGACGGCCGGTCCGTCGATGCGGAAATCCGGCATCGGCTCCGTCGGTCCATGCAGCTTCGGCCGGATGCCGGCATAATCCGCGACCAGCGCACCATCCGGCAGACCGGGCCAGTAGGTTCGGATCGCCGCGTAGAATGTCTCGGCCCGGGCCGGGTCGACGACCAGATCCTGGTCGTCATCCACCCATTCGACATCCGGGCCGAACTTGACCCGCCCGGCCATGTCGATCGTGGCATGGATGCCGAGCCCGGCTGCTTCCGGGATCGGATAGACCAGATGTGAGAAGGGCTGCTTCCCCAGCAGCGCGAAGTAGTTGCCCTTGGCGAAAGACTGCTTTGGCACGTGTGCGGCAGGAAAGCCGTCGAGCCTGCCGAGCAGGCGCGGCGCGCCATGGCCCGCCGAATTGACGATGCTGCGGACCGAATAGGTTGCGGGATCGTCGCCGCCGAAATCGACGCTGAACGCCTCGCCCTCGCGGCGCCAGCCGGTGATGGGCGTATTCAGGGCCAGCGAGCCGCCGGCAGCTTCGCATTCTCCGAGCAGCGAGAGCATGAAGGCGTGGCTGTCGACCACGCCGGTCTCGGGCGAGAACAGCGCGATCTCGCAGGCGACCTCGGGCTCGTGTGCCCGCGCCTCTGCGGTGTCGAGATAGCGCAGCGAGTCCACGCCTGAGGCTTTCGCGCGCGCCGCGATCGTTTCCAGCGCCGGGCGCTGGCTCGCCGATGTCGCGACGATCAGCTTGCCGCAGGCTTTGTGCGGCAGGCCGCGCTCGCCGAGATAGCGATAGAGCTGCTTGCGGCCCTCGACGCAGACCTGCGCCTTGAGCGAGCCGGGTGGGTAGTAGATCCCGGCATGGATGACCTCGCTATTGCGCGCGGAGGTCTGAGTGCCGATGCCGTCGGCGGCTTCGGCGATCACGACCTCGCGTCCGGCGAGCGCAAGCGCGCGCGCCGTTGCGAGGCCGACAACGCCGGCCCCAATGACGAGGCAATCGATATCGGCCATCGTGATCCTGCGATCAGGCTGCGCGTTGCGGCATGGCGATCTCGACGAGGCTCGCCCAATAGGTCACGCCGACTGGAATCGCCGCATCGTTGAACTCATAGGCCGGGTGGTGCAGGCCAGCCGAGTCACCATTGCCCATGAAGATATAGGCGCCGGGACGCTCCTCCAGCATGAAGGAGAAATCCTCAGATCCCATGACAGGGGGGATCTCGGTATCGATCGCATCCTTGCCGAAGACGTTCCGGGTGGCGCTGGTCACGAAATCCGTCTGCCCGGCGTGGTTGAAGGTCACCGGGTAGCCGCGGTCGTAGTCGACGTCGCATTTGAGATCGAACGCTTTCGCCAGCCCGTCGGCGATCTCGAGGATGCGCTTCTGGGCGAGGTCGCGCATGGCGGGCGTCAGCGTCCGGACTGAGCCCTTGATCTCGACCGTCTGGGGAATGACGTTGAACGCTTCGCCGGCATTGATCGCTGTCGCCGAGACGACGACCGAGTCGAGCGGGTCGGCATTGCGCGAGGCGACGGTCTGCAGCGCGGTGACCAGCTGACAGGCGGCAACCACCGGATCCTTGGTGTCGTGCGGCGCGGCCGCATGGCCACCCTTGCCCTCGATCTTGATCAGGAAGCGATCGGCTGCGGCCATCAGCGGGCCCTTGCGGATGCAGAACTGACCGATCGCCATGCCAGGCTTGTTGTGCAGCCCATAGACCTCCTGCACGCCGAAGCGCTCCATCAGGCCTTCATCGCACATCACCTTGGCACCGCCGCCGCCTTCTTCGGCCGGCTGGAAGATCACGATCGCGGTGCCGTCGAAATCGCGGGTCTCGGCGAGATATTTCGCGGCGCCGAGCAGCATGGTGGTGTGGCCGTCATGACCGCAGGCATGCATCTTGCCCGGCACGGTCGAGCGATGCTCGAGATTGGTTTCCTCGTGGATCGGCAAGGCATCCATGTCGGCACGCAGGCCGATGACCTTGCCGGAGTCCTGGCGCTTGCCCTTGATCACGCCGACGACGCCGGTCTGGCCAATGCCGGTCACCACCTCGTCGACGCCCCAGGCCCTGAGCTTGTCGGCGACGATGCCCGCGGTGCGATGCACGTCGAAGAGCAGTTCGGGGTGGCGGTGAAAATCGCGACGGATCGCGGTGAGCTCGGGCGTCAGCGCCGCAATGAGTTCGGACTTCGGCATCATGTCCTCGGGCAGAGAGGGAAGGTTGGCAGAAATCGGGTTGCCAAGGCGTGCAAGCTAGCGCGGTCCGCCCGGGTCTGTCCAAGCCGATTGCGTCATGAGGGGGCGGAAGCAGAGGAATGGCGTCGCGAGTGCATGCCGTTGCAATCCTCGCATCATTCTGGATCGATGGCTGCGTGTCGGCGGCAGATGGGTCTCGCGGTCGGGATGGCTGCATGTTTCCGTGCTGCAGGCTTCCAGATGGTGGAGTGGCTTTCAGCCTTCACGTTCTGCGCGCTGCTCAGCGCGCCGGCAGTGTTCGGCCTCCTGCCCGGGGAGCCGGCGCCTCATACTGTCGGTTGCATCGGCGGGCGCGCCGCAACCAGGTATCCTCGATGACCCATGATCGCGGCCGATGTTACGGGCTTTACTCATCTTTCGCTGACGCCGCACGCGCCGCTCGGTGCCGAACCTGTGACAACCCCCTGATTCCATTGCCGTCATGCGGTGCGGGCGCTGCTGGCGCGTTTCTTGATCAGCCCCCAGCGCTGCGCGGACTTGCCTCCCGCAGCAGGGAAGAAACGCTTATCGGGAGACAACAAGATGAAAAGACTCGCGGGCCTGACTCTCGGACTTACGCTTCTTGCGATTGGCTATGCCGGCGCGGATGTCCAGGGCAGCAAATACTACGTGTCGCCGGAGCAACTCGACACGACCCGGTTCATGGCGCCGCCGCCATCCGCGGAGACGACCCGGCGGGAGCTCGAGATCATGCTGAGCCTGCAGGAGAAGCGAACGGCCGAACAGGCCGAGAGGTCGGTCGCGGATCTCGAGCAGAGCGTCTTTCGCTTTGCCGATGTGATGGGACCCGAATTCACGGCCGAGAAGCTGCCGAAAGCGGCGGCATTTTTCACGAAGATCTACAAGACGGAGAGCGCCTTCAACAAACAGGGCAAGGAAAAATGGGAGCGCCAGCGGCCACCGGTGGTTGATGCGCGTCTCAGGCCGGTCGCCAAATATTCGAACAGCGGCTCCTATCCCAGCGGACACGCCGCCTTCTCGTATCTCACCGCGATCGTGCTGGCCGATATCGTGCCGGAGAAGGGCGAGGCGATCTTCGCGCGCGGCGTCGAATTCGGCGAGAACCGGGTGATCGGGGGAGTGCACTACCCAAGCGACATCCAGGCGGGCCGGGAGATGGCCGCCATGATTGCGGTTCTTGCCTACAGAAATCCCGATTTCCAGAGGGATCTCGAAGGAGCGAAAGCCGAAATCCGCGGCGCCTTGCGACTGGCGCGTTGATCCAGCTGTCATGGCAGGTCGGTTCCGTTGCGGGATCGACGGGGTGACGCAATGCCGAGGGGCGGCTCGCCTCGAAAGGGGTTGCTATTGCCCTCGGAGGTGGCCGAGGGCAGAACCCCTGCCCTGCCGATTTCGTTCGGCTCGCCTGCTGTTTGTCATTCCGAAACGACCGCGGCTGCACCTTGGTGCAGCGGTCAGCGCTCCGGACTTTCTGGAACGGTCCGGCATTGGAATGCACCGGAGATTTCGCGTGGAAACATCCCTCTATCTGCCGGTCAAACGCTTCCTCGAAGGCCTGGGCTATTGCGTGAAGGGTGAGATCGAGCGCTGCGACCTTGTTGGTCTCAAAGGCGATGATCCGGCAGTCGTCGTGGTCGGAGAATTGAAGCTGAGCTTCAATCTCGAGCTTATCCTGCAGGGGGTGGACCGGATGAAGCTCGGTGACGAGATCTGGCTTGCAGCCCGGTTGTCGGTGCGGGGGAAGGGACGCGAGAGCGATTCCCGCTACCGCAACCTGTGCCGGCATCTCGGTTTCGGACTTCTTGGGGTCGCTTCCTCCGGTCGCGTCGATATCCTCGTTTCCCCGGCCGCGCCGACGCCGCGCAAGGATGCCAAACGGCGTTCGAAGCTCGTGGAGGAGCATAAGCGGCGTCAGGGGGACCCCGTTGCAGGTGGCGGTTCGCGCGCGCCGATCATGACGGCTTATCGGCAGCAGGCGCTCGCCTGCGCTGCAGCCATGACGGCAGGCCCGCAGCGGCCGCGCGATCTCAAGCAATCATGCCCGGACGCACAGAAGATCCTGCACCGCAACGTCTATGGCTGGTTCGAACGAGCCGGACGCGGAGTCTATGCCTTGACCGACGCCGGCCGCACGGCCCTGGCGAGATGGGGGGCGACGCCGGCCCCGGACCCACTCGCGCCTGGGCAGCACGGCGCCGTGCATCAACCGGCGGAACCAAAGGAGATATTCTCGCCGGCTGCCTGCTGATCGACTGATCTCGCATCTGGCAATCCGCACACAGCGGGAGGGTGGCGCGGTCCAGATCATCAGACCGGATCTCGTATCCGGCCCGATGATCTCGCCTTTTTGTGTTTGCATCGGCTTTCCCGAAAACCTCAATCCACTTTTCGGGCCGATGCTTTAGCGGGCGCTCGCAGCCAGATAGATCTCGGCGAGCCGTTCGACTCCGGCCTGATCGGCGGCGTCGAAGCGGGCAGGGTGGGGGCTGTCGAGGTCGATCACGCCGATCACCTCACCGTCGCGGATCAGCGGCACGACCAACTCCGAGCGCGAGGCCGCATCGCAGGCGATATGGCCGGGAAACGCGTGAACATCTTCCACCAGCATGGATTGCCGGCCGGCGACCGCCGCTCCGCAGACGCCGCGCCCGACGGGAATGCGGACACAGGCCGGCTTGCCCTGAAAGGGCCCGAGAACGAGTTCGCCGTCCCGCATGATGTAGAATCCGGCCCAGTTCAGGTCCGGCATCATCTGGTACAGCAGTGCCGAGGTATTGGCGGCGTTGGCGATCGGGTCGCTTTCTCCTGCCAGCAGGCCCTCAAGCTGCGAGGTCAGCTCGCGATAGAACCCGGCCTTGTCGCTGCTCGCGATTGCTTGTGCCTGAAACATGCCTGTTCACCTCCGGCGCTCGCCCCTCATCATGGCGCTCCCTAGCATCGCAAAAGGGCGACAGCGAGAGCGCAATGGTGCGTATCGATCCACTTGGCTACAAGGAACACAGCGCCGGGGTTTCTCTCCCTGCATGATTCCTCGCCTTGATGAAGTGATGTCCACCATGTCCCAGATCCAGCCCATTCGCGAAGCGGTCATCCCGGAGCTGCCGAACTATTATCGGGGCAAGGTCCGCGAGAATTACGACCTGCCGGACGGGCGCCGCATTCTCATCGCCACGGATCGGCTCAGCGCCTTCGATCGTGCCATCGCCTGCATTCCGTTCAAGGGGCAGGTGCTGACCCAGACAGCCCGGTTCTGGTTCGAGAAGACCACGGATATCTGCCCGAACCATGTGCTGGAATATCCCGACCCCAATGTCGTCATCGGGCAGAAACTCGATATCCTTCCCGTCGAGATCGTGGTGCGCGGCTATCTCGCGGGCACGACCAGCACATCGGTCCTGACCATGTACAAGCAGGGCAAGCGGGATCTCTACGGTATCTGCTTCCCGGATGGCCTGCGCGACAACGAGGCGCTTCCACAGGCGGTCATCACGCCGACCAGCAAGGCCTTCGACGGCGGCCATGACGAGCCGCTTTCGCCGGATGAGATCGTCGGCACCAAGCTCCTGACGAAGGAACAGTGGGATACGGTGTCCGGCTACGCACTGGCGCTGTTCGCCCGAGGTCAGGACATCGCACGCGGACGCGGGCTCATCCTTGCCGATACCAAGTACGAGTTCGGTACCGATCGGCAGGGCCGGATCATGCTGGCCGATGAGATCCACACCCCCGACAGCAGCCGCTACTGGTTCGGCGCGAGCTACCCGGCGCGTTTCGCGGCGGGAGAGCGGCCGGAGAGCTTTGACAAGGATTTCGTGCGCAACTGGGTCGCCGCACGCTGCGATCCCTACAAGGAGCCGATCCCCGAGATACCGGACGAGCTCATCGCGCAGACCTCGCAGGTCTATATCCGCGCCTTTGAGACGATCACGGGCCAGGCGTTCGAGGCCCCTGCCGGCCAGGAGCCCCCGATAGACAGGATCCGCAGGAATCTGGCGCGCTATTTCTGAGGGAGGCCCGGCCTTCGCCGCGCAGGCGCCGCTCGCAGGGATGTGTGGCGTTCCGGTTCACGCCGGCAGCGGAGCCATTGTGCCGCGCCGCCGTCAGCTTGGCGCGCGCATCTCTCCGACCATCGTCGGTATGAGCTCCGATACGGTCGGATGGATCGGCACCGCGCGCAGGAGCGTGTCGTAGGGCGCGTCTGCGTTCATCATGTCGAGGACCCCATGGATCGCCTCGTCGCCGCTCGTGCCGAGGATCGCGGCGCCGAGGATGCGGCGCGTCTCGGCATCGGCAACGACGCTCATGAAACCAAGCGTCTCGCCCTTCTCGATGGCGCGGCCGACGCGCGTCATCGGCCGGCGGCCAACCAGCAAGGGCCGGCCGCTGGCGCGTGCCTGGGCAAGCGTCATGCCGACACGGCCGAGCGGAGGGTCGATGAAGAGCGCATAGGCGGGGATGCGGTCGCTGACCTTGCGCGCCTCTCCATCGAGCAGATTGGCGGCGACGATCTCGAAATCATTATAGGCGGTGTGCGTGAAGGCGCCGCGGCCATTGCAGTCGCCGATCGCCCAGATGCCGGGAACATTGGTCGCCAGGCTGTCGTCGACCTCGATATAGCCTCGCGGATCCGTCACGACCCCGGCCTTGTCGAGTCCGAGATCGTCCGTGTTCGGGCGGCGCCCGACGGCAAGCAGGACATGCGACCCGATGATCTCCGGGGCACCAGCGGTGCAGTCCACACCGACCGCGATACCCTCGGGGTGGGGGGCGAAGCGAATGCATTCCGCATCTGTCCGGATCTCGATCCCTTCCGCCACAAGGATATCGCGGATCGCCCCCGAGACCTCCTGGTCCTCGCGGGACACGAGATGCGATCCCTTCTCGACAACCGTGACAGCCGCGCCGAAGCGGCGATGCATCTGCGCGAATTCGAGGCCGATATAGCTGCCGCCGATGACGACGAGATGCTCTGGGACCGTGTCGAGCCCGAGGATCGAGGTGTTGGTCAGGTAGGAGATGTCGCCGATCCCGGGCATGTCCGGCACGACGGCGCGCCCGCCGACATTCAGGAAAATGCGCGGCGCGCTGATCACGTCGTCGCCAACCCGCATCCGGTCGGCGCTCTCGAAGCGGGCATGTCCGGTGAAGACCGTGCAGCCCTTCATCCCGCGCAGCCAGCTTTCGACATTGCGGCGCGAATTGGCGGAGATGAGAGCGGCTCGCTCCTTGACCTTCGGCATATCGATGCGGGGCGGCGTGTCCAGGATGACGCCATATTCGGCACCACGGCGCGCCAGATGCGCGGCATAGGCGCTAGCGACCAGCGTCTTGGTCGGCATGCAGCCGGTGTTGACGCAGGTGCCGCCAAAGAGATGGCGCTCGACGATCGCCACAGTCATGCCGGCATTGGTCATCCGGCCTGCCAGTGAGGGCCCGGCCTGGCCGGCCCCGATGATGATGGCATCGAAGGTGCTGTTCATCGCGCGGCCACCACGATCAGCCAGGCAGCGACGATCGCCACCACGTCTTCGATGAGCGCGGCGGGCCTGTCGCGACCGAATGCCTCCGCGAGCCTGGCCCGAACCACGGCCCCGCCAAGCGTGCCGGCGACGGCGCCAGCCGCGCCCGCGATCGCGCCAAGCGCAAGCACTCCGGCAGCGGCGCCGATGGCCGCGCCGGACAGGGCGCCTGTCACGATGCGGCCGCTGAATTGCGTTGGGACCTTGCGGCTGGGTGTCGACGGCAACTTGTCGGTGATCAGTTCGCCGATGGCCAGCGCGGTCAGAATCCAGGGTGTCCAAGCATAGCCGAGGAAGGCCAGCGGGCCGGCGCCGAGGTTGATCCAGCCGAGATAAGCGGCCCAGCTGACGGCGGCGGGCGCCATCATGGTGCGCAGTCCGGCCACAACCCCGATGAGTGCTGCGAGCAAGACTGCCATGGCCTTCCCTCGGACGGCAGGGCGCCGCCTACCAAGACAACGCTAGTGCATCGCGCAGGTCAACTCGTCGCCAACCGGGTCCGCTCCCTCGCGTAAGGTTCTGGTTTCGCGAAAAGGCCGCGCTACACCCCATATTCCTTGCGCCACGCCGCGAAATCGTCGAGCGAGACGTTGGAGCCGCAGAGGATCAGGCCGACGCGTTCACCGGGTTTGAACATCTCCTTGCGCGCGACCGCCGCGGCAACCACGCAGCCAGCTGCCGGCTCCAGCAGCACCCTCCCGTTCTGCAGCACCCAGACCATTTCGCGCACGGCCTCGGCATCCGGCACCGTGACGATCTCCTCCAGATACTGGCGCGCTGCCGCCATGGTGCGCTCGGTCGCGAAGGGGGCGCCGAGCGCGCGGGCGATCGAGGTTGGCCGGATCGGCACCGGCTTGCCGGCTTCCAGCGCCTGGGTCATCGTCGTTGCGCCCTCGGTCTCGACGCCGTGAATGCGCACCGCCGGGTCGAGTCCCTTCAGCGCGGTGCCGACGCCGGCCGCGAAGCCGCCGCCACCGATCGAGATGAAGACGTGGTCGAGGCGCCCGCTGGCGTCATTCGCCAGTTCGAGGCCGAGCGAGCCATGGCCGGCGATGATCGCCGGATCGTCATAGGAATGGACGTTGGTCATGCCCTTCGCCGCATACTCGTCGGCCTTGGCGAAGGCCTCGATCGCGTCCTCGCAAAGTTCGACCTCGCCGCCGGCCTGCCGGGTGAGCTCGACATTGAACGGCGCGACATTCTTCGCCATCAGCACGAGCGCGCGTGCGCCCATCGACTTGGCAACCATCGAAACCGCGATCGCGTGGTTGCCGCCTGAAACGGTGACGATGCCGCGCTTGAGCTCATCCTCGCTGAGCGACATCAGCTTGTTGAAGCAGCCGCGCACCTTGAACGAGCCGCCGAGCTGCAGGCTCTCGACCTTCACCACGGTCTCGACGCCGAGCCGCGCCGAGAGCCCGGCGCTATGAAAGGTCGGGGTGCGCCGCACCTTGCCGGAAATGCGGGTGGCGGCAGCCTGGATATCGGCGAGCGTGACGTCGAAATTCATGGGACTGGACTTCTCTCATGGCCCGGCGGCGCCGGCATCTCGGTGCGCACATCAACGCGTCCGGCGCAGGCCGGTCAAGCCACAGCTGATGATTGACCTGGCTGTCAGGCAGCCTAGCGTGTCGCCACGAAACCTGCCTTCCCGTCTGCCTTCGGAGATCCGACCCTGTGAAATACACCCCCAAGGAAATGCTGGCGAAGCTGGTTTCATTCAATACGGAATCGCAGCGCAGCAACCTCGAGCTCATCCATTTCTGCCGTGATTACCTCGCCGGCCTCGGCGTCGAGAGCACCATCGTTCCGAGCCCTGACGGCCAGAAGGCGAATCTCTATGCCACGGTCGGGCCGGCGGTCGCTGGTGGTGTCGTGCTCTCGGGGCATACCGACGTCGTTCCCGTCGCGGGGCAGGACTGGACCTCCGATCCCTGGACGCTGACCGAGCGCGACGGCAAGCTCTACGGCCGCGGAACCTGCGATATGAAGGGCTTCGACGCGACCGCGCTGGCGCTCGTGCCCGAGATGATCGAGGCCGGGTTGAAGCGGCCGATCCATATCGCGCTTTCCTATGACGAGGAGGTCGGCTGCCTCGGCGCTCGGATCATGATTGACGCCATGGCCGCCGCAGGTCTCACGCCATCGGCCGTGATCGTCGGCGAGCCGTCGATGATGCAGGTCGTCACCGGCCACAAGGGCGGTACGCGGATGAAGACGACGGTGCGCGGTCACGCGGTGCATTCGAGCCGCGTCGACATCGGCGTGCCGGCCGTCATGATCGCCGGCAAGCTGATCGCGTGGCACGACGAGGTCATGACGGAAAACAAGGCCCGGACCCCGAATGATAACGGTTTCGAACCGCCCTACACGACGCTGCATGTCGGCGTGGTCCAGGGTGGAACGGCCGTCAACATCACTGCCGAACATTGCAGCTTCACCCATGAGGTGCGCGTCATTCCCGGCGAGCGCGACAACAATTATGTCGAGCGCTACCGCGCCCGCATCGCCGAACTCGAGGCCGGGATGAAGGCGATCGCGCCCGAAACGGGCATCGAGATGGAAATCACCTCCTTCACGCCCGCGCTCGGACCGGAGCAGCACGGCGAGGCGGAGGCCCTGTCACGCCGGCTGACCGGCGACAATGGCAGCCATGTCGTCGCCTACGGCACCGAGGGCGGGCTCTTCCAGGCGGCCGGCTGGTCGACGGTGGTCTGCGGCCCTGGCGATATCGCTCAGGCTCACCAGCCCGACGAGTTCATCACGGTTGCGCAGCTCGATGCCGGTGCTCGGTTCATCCGCGGCGTGATCGCCGAATTGGCGCGCTGAGAAATATCTGGCGCCACGAACTTCGGTTCGTGGTGCCGGTTTTGCGGATTGCGTGCGAGCGTTGCGCTCGGGGCGCAAGAAAATGCAATCTGGAGCGTTTCTCATCAGCTGTACTGGACGCCACTCGAGAAGCGTCATTAATCTGCCACCTTCTTTTCGCCGGGCGCTTGGGAGGCGTCGGGCGGGAACCGCTCCCGGGAGGAGTGGGTAGCAAAAGCGATTGGGAGCGATCGAATTATGTCATTCAAGACGAACTGCCTTGCCGCGGTTGCGGCTCTGGCGCTGATGTGCGGCGCTGCGCAGGCACAGACGCTGCGCTATGCCAACCAAGGCGAGCTCAAGTCGCTCGATCCCTATACCGTCAACGAGACCACCACCAACGCCCATCTCGGCCACCCCTACGAGGGCCTGACGGCGCGCGGCAAGGACCTCAAGATCGAGCCAGCCCTCGCCGAGAAGTGGGAAGTCTCCGATGACGGCCTGAAATGGCGCTTCTTCCTGCGCAAGGGCGTGAAGTTCCACAATGGCGAGGATTTCACCGCCGACGACGTGATCTTCTCGGCCGAACGCGTCCGCGCCCCCGGCTCAAACTTCACCACGCGCATTCCGACCGACGCCAAGTTCACCAAGGTCGATGATTACACCATCGACGTGACGCTGAGCTCGCCGAACCCGATCCTGAATGCCCAATGGGACACCTGGTACATCATGTCGAAGAAGTGGGCGGAGGCGAATAATGCCGTCGCTCCGACCCCGGCGGCGGCGACCACACCGAGCCATGCCTCGCTCAATGCCAACGGCACCGGCCCGTTCAAGATCGAGAGCCATCAGCCCGGCGTGAAGACCGTGTTCAAGGTCAACGAGAACTGGTGGAACAAGAAGGTCGAGCACAACCTCAAGGAGATCGTTTTCACGCCGATCGCCTCGGACGCGACCCGGGTCGCGGCCCTGCTCTCGGGCGAAGTCGACGTGATCGAGCCGGTTCCGATCCAGGATATCCAGCGCGTCAACAGCGCCGGCAATGTACAGGTCATGACCGGGCCGGAATTGCGCACGATCTTCCTCGGCATGGACCAGACCCGCGACGAACTGCTCGAATCCAACGTCAAGGGCAAGAACCCCTTCAAGGATCCGAAGGTCCGTCAGGCTTTCTACCAGGCGATCGACATCGAGACGATCAAGAGCCGCGTCATGCGCGGTCTGTCGACCCCGTCGCCGTTGATGATCGCGCCGGAACTCTTCCCGCATGCCGGCTTCGCGCGCGCCAAGTTCGATACCGAGGCCGCCAAGAAGCTCCTGGCCGAGGCCGGCTATCCCAACGGCTTCGAGGTCGGCATGGACTGCCCGAACGACCGCTACGTCAATGACGGCCAGATCTGCCAGGCCGTGGTCGGCATGCTGGCTCGCGCTGGCATCAAGGTGAACCTGAACGCCCAGCCGAAGGGCCAGTACTTCGCCAAGGTCCTGAAGTCGGGCGGCTACAAGACCTCGTTCTACCTGCTCGGCTGGACCCCCGGGACCTTCGACAGCCACAATGTGCTGAACGACATCCTGGGTTGCCGCGATGTCGCCGGCTCGTCGCGCGGGGAGTCGAATCTCGGCGGCTACTGCAACAAGAAGGTCGACGCGCTGACCGACAAGATCCTGGTCGAGCCCGATACCGCCAAGCGCGACGCCATGATCAAGGAAGCCTTCAAGATCACGGTGGACGAGTTCGCCTATATCCCTCTGCACCAGCAGGCTCTCGCCTGGGGTGTCTCGAAGAAGGTCAAGCTGACCCAGCGCGCCGACAACTCGGTCCTGCTCTACTACGCTACCAAGGAGTGACGAGAGAGGCGCGCGGAGCGATCCGCGCGCCTTCCTTCATCCTCATCGTCATCCCGGACAGTTGGTGCAGCAGCGCTGAACCAGGATCCGTTGCAGCGCATGGCGCTCCTGCTGGATTCTGGATTTCCGCGTCCTCCGGCCCGGGATGGCCGCGCGTTTTCCGACCTCGGCAAACCGGGGATTCAAGGCGGCCATGTTAGCTTTCATTCTGCGTCGGCTGTTTCAGTCGCTTCTCGTCATGCTGAGCGTGGCGCTGATCGCCTTCGCGATGTTCCGTTTCGTCGGCGATCCGGTGAACCAGCTCGTCAGCCTCGACACGCCGCAGGCGCAGGTCGAGCAGATCCGGCGCTCGCTCGGCCTCGACGATCCCGTAGTCGTCCAGTTCTTCCGCTATATCTACAACGCCGCCCGGCTCGAATTCGGCGTGTCCTACCAGTTCCGGCTTCCGGTGATTTCGCTGCTGGGGGACCGCGCGCCGGCGACGCTCGAACTCGCCTTCATGTCGGCCCTGTTCTCGCTCCTCGTCGGCATTCCGATGGGCGTCTACACCGCGCTGAAGCGCGACAGCTGGCTCGCCAAGATCTTCCAGGCCGTGTCGCTGATCGGTATCAGCCTGCCGACCTTCCTGATCGGCATCCTCCTGATCTACCTGTTCTCGGTCACGCTCGGCCTGCTGCCTTCCTTCGGGCGCGGCGAGGTCGTGAAGATCGGCAACTGGTGGACGACCGGCCTGCTGACCGTGTCCGGCCTCAAGGCGCTGATCCTGCCCTCGATCACGCTTGGCCTGTTCCAGATGACGCTGATCATGCGCCTCGTGCGGGCCGAGATGCTCGAAGTGCTGCGTGCCGACTACATCAAGTTTGCCCGGGCGCGCGGGTTGCGCACCCGGACGGTCAATTTCGGCCATGCGCTCAAGAACACGCTGGTCCCGGTTATCACCATCGCCGGCCTGCAGCTCGGCTCGATCATCGCCTTCGCCATCATCACCGAGACGGTGTTCCAGTGGCCGGGCATGGGCCTGCTCTTCCTGCGCGCCGTTCAGAACGTCGATATCCCGATCATGGCCGCTTATCTGATGCTGATCTCGTTCCTGTTCGTCAGTATCAACCTGATCGTCGACTTGCTTTATGCCGCCGTTGATCCGCGCCTGCGCGCGACGATCGGCGCACACTGAGCCGGCGGAGAATTGAAACCATGAGCATGACGACTCAGCCGCCCGCTTCGCCCGGGAAGATCCCGACCCGCTGGGAGCGCTTTCTCGACAGCGACATTCTCGCCAGCTTCCTGCGCTCCAAGGTGACGATGGTCGCCGCCTTCGTCGTGCTGCTGCTGTTCATCGGCGCGGCCTTCTCGCCCTGGATCGCACCGACCAATCCCTTCGATCCGGCTTCCGTCTTCCTCGCCGACGCCAATATTCCGCCGGCCTGGCAGCAGGGCGGGGAAGCACGCTTCATCTTCGGCACCGACGACCAGGGCCGGGACCTCTATTCGGCCATTCTCTATGGCCTGCGCGTCTCGCTGGTGGTCGGCGGCCTCGGCGTGATCCTTGCCGCCTCGATCGGTATCACGCTCGGCCTGCTCGCCGGCTATCTCGGCGGACGCGTCGACTCGCTGATCATGCGCATCGCCGATGTCCAGCTCACCTTTCCGGCGATCCTGATCGCGCTCCTGATCGACGGTGTCGTCCGTGGCATCTTCAAGAGCGCCTCGCGCGAGGACACGGCGATCTATGTTCTGGTCATTTCGATCGGCCTGTCCTTCTGGGTGCAATATGCCCGCACCGTCCGTGGCTCGACGCTGGTCGAGCGCAACAAGGACTATGTCCAGGCGGCGCGTCTCGTCGGCCTGCCGGCGCCGTTGATCATGCTGCGCCACGTCCTGCCCAACGTGATCGGCCCGGTTCTCGTCATCCTGACGATCAATCTGGCGCTCGCCGTCATCACCGAGGCGACGCTCTCCTTCCTGGGCGTCGGCCTGCCGCCGACGCAACCCTCGCTCGGCACGCTGATCAGCATCGGCAACCGCTATCTGTTCTCCGGCGACTGGTGGATCGTCGCCTTTCCCGGCGTGACCCTGGCGATCCTGGTGCTGGCGGTGAACCTGCTCGGCGACTGGCTGCGCGATGCGCTCAATCCGCGGTTGAGGTGAGCCGATGGCTGTCCCCGTTCTCTCAGTCCGTGACCTGACCGTCGAGTTCGTGACGCGGCGCGGCACCTTGCGCGCGCTCGACAAGATCTCCTTCGATATCGCACGCGGCGAGGTGCTTGGTGTTGTCGGCGAATCCGGCGCCGGCAAGTCGGTCACCGGTTCCGCCATCATCGGCCTGATCGATCCGCCGGGCCGCATCGCCGGCGGCGAGGTCGTGCTGTCCGGCGAGCGTGTCGACAACCTGCCGCCCGAGGCGATGCGCCGGATCCGCGGCAAGCGCATCGGCATGATCTTCCAGGATCCGCTGACCAGCCTGAACCCGCTCTACCGGGTCGGCGAGCAGTTGATCGAGACGATCCAGACCCATACCAGCCTCAATGCAGCGGATGCCCGCAAGCGCGCCATCGCCTTGCTCGACGAGGTCGGCATCCCGGCGGCGGAGCGACGCATCGACGGCTATCCGCACGAATTCTCCGGCGGCATGCGCCAGCGCGTGGTCATCGCGCTCGCGCTCTGTGCCGAGCCGGAGTTCATCATTGCCGATGAGCCGACGACTGCGCTCGATGTCTCGGTCCAGGCCCAGATCATCGCGCTGATCAAACGCCTCTGCAGCGAGCGCGGCACTTCGGTGATGTTGGTGACCCACGATATGGGCGTCATCGCCGAAACGGCCGACCGGGTCGCGGTGATGTATGCCGGGCGGGTCGCCGAGATCGGCCCGGTCCGCGACGTGGTCAAGGACCCGCTCCACCCCTATGCGAAGGGGTTGATGGGCGCGATCCCCTCGATCGAGGGTGATGCGGACCGCCTCGTGCAGATTCCCGGTTCGATGCCGCGGCTCTCGGCCATTCCGCGGGGGTGCGCCTTCAATCCGCGTTGCGCTCACGCCTTCGCCCGCTGCCATGTCGAGCGGCCCGAGCTGACCAAGGTCGGCGACCGGCAGGTCGCCTGCCATCTCTACGACCAGCCCAATGCGGAGATCGCAGCGTGAGCCAGATCCCTCCGCCCGAGGCCCCCTTCGTCCAGGTCCGCGACCTGAAGCGCGTCTTCGACGTGTCGAAACCCTGGCTCAACCGCGTGCTCGAACACGCGCCGAAGCAATATCTCAAGGCCGTCGACGGCGTCTCCTTCGATATCCGCAAGGGCGAGACCTTCGCGCTCGTCGGTGAATCAGGCTCGGGCAAGTCCACCGTCGCGCGCATGGTGGTCGGGCTGCTGCCGCCCTCGGGTGGAACAGTCAGCATCGCCGGCATCTCGATGAACGACGTCGCGGTCGCGCAGGAGCGCCAGCGGATGCGCCGGCGCATCCAGATGATCTTCCAGGATCCCTATGCCAGCCTGAACCCGCGCTGGCGGGTCGGCCGGATCATCGCCGAGCCGATCCGCGCCTTCGACATCATCGAGGGCGAGGCCGACATCAATGCGCGCGTCGGCGAATTGCTGACGCTGGTCGGCCTGCATCCTGATGACGCCAAGAAATTCCCGCACGAGTTCTCCGGCGGCCAGCGCCAGCGCATCGCAATTGCGCGCGCGCTTGCCTCGAATGCCGAGTTCATCGTCTGTGACGAGCCGACATCGGCACTCGACGTCTCCGTGCAGGCGCAGATCCTCAACCTGATGCGCGATCTGCAGCAGAAATTCGGGCTGACCTATCTCTTCATCTCGCACAATCTCGCCGTGGTCCGGCATATGGCGACACGCATCGGCGTGATGTATCTCGGCCGGCTTGTGGAGGTGTCCGAGGGCAAGCAGCTCTTCTCGGCCCCGCGCCATCCCTATACCCGCATGTTGCTCGATGCGGTTCCGGATCTCGCCATGGTCGGCAAGGCGCGTGAGGGCGTGAAGGGGGAGATTCCGAACCCGATCAACCCGCCTTCCGGCTGCACCTTCCATCCACGCTGTCCGCTGGCGTTCGACCGCTGCAAGATCGAGAACCCGCCGGTGATCGACGGTGTCGCCTGTCATGCGGTGAATGGCGACCGGGCGGCGGCGGCCTGAGCCGCGCCGCTCCGGGGTCGATCAGGAGGAAGCCGGCCCGCCGGCCTTCGGCCTGCTATTGACCGCAGGCCGCGGCATCAACGGCGCGAGCGGCCGTTCGGTCCGATATTGCCCGCGGGCGATCGCGGTGAACATCAGGGCGACCGAGGCGAGCGTCATCAGCCACCAGGTCTGGAAGGTGGCAAAGCCCAGAACGGCAAGCGCGAAGGCCGTGACATAGGCGGCAGTGACGCCGGCGGCGAGCGCTCCCGCCATCTGGCCCGCGGCCCTGATCGCGAAGAACAGGCAGATCGCGGCCGAGGCTGCTCCGACGAGGCCGAGCTCATACCAGAACTCGAACAGAATGGTCATTGGCGTGTCCCGAGGCAAGCTGTCCGTCAGGCGGCCGCGTAGCACGGTATCGAGGCCGTGCCCGGTGATCAGCTGAACCGGCTCGCGGCTGACGATGTCGGCCCAGATGCCGAGAGTGAGCGCGAGATCGTCCGGCAAGCGGGAGGCGATCGGCATCAGCAGGAAGGGCAGGAGCGGCGCCAGCAACATCAGCCCGGCCACGATGATGGCGATGGCGCGGGCGGCCACGACGCGATTGGCGCTGATCGCTCCGAAGGCGACCGTGCCGCAGATCATCGCCACCGCCTCGCCATCCTCGAAGCGGGTCATGGCAAGGAGGCCAACGGCGAGTGCGAGGCCCAGCGCGCTCAGGCCGCGCGCCCGCGAGAGGAGCCAGGCGAAGGCGGGCCACGACATGATCAGCACCACGCTGACGCCGCGCTCGACGCCCGGAGATACGCCCGCGGCGCTCATGTTCCCGGCGACCAGCAGCGCGAGCGCAAACAGCGCGGCGACGCCGGTGCCGAGCGGAACGAGGTTGAGGTTCGAGGCGCGCATCCGCTCCGGCAGCGCCGCGGCACCGCAAAAGCCGAGCGCGACGGCAAGAACCAGATTGGTGGCCTTCTCGGTCGCAGAGAGGGTGTAGGGACTCCAGACCAGCGAGAGCACGGCCCATGCCACGAGCCCCATCAGGATCATGCCCGGCCGGCTGAGCAGAGAATCCTTCAGGTTCCTGCCGAACTGGCCCCGTTCCTCGATCAGCGAGGCAATGATGAGCAACGCGACCCCGATCGGCGCGAGCACGACGGCCGCGCGACGCGAGACCAGCGATGCTATCGGCAGTGCCAGCGCAAGCGTGGCGAAGCCGATGCGGCGCAGCAGCAACGCTGCGTCTGCGGCAGGGTCAATCGGGGCATTGGCGTTGTGGCGGATCATGGACGGCAACCGAACAAACGGCTTTGACCGGAGAACACGCCGGACGTCAGCCCCACAGCACCCTAGCTTGTGGCAGCCCGCGCGACTGTAGGTGCGGTGCAACACTGAGCCGGCATCTGACGCAGGGCCATGGCGGCATCATAGCACCTTGCGATCAGGGTTCTGGCTGCGGATGATGTTTCGTGGGATGGAGGGATGATGAATACGCTTGCCGCAATCGTCTACTCCTCCGGTTTCCAGATCGATGCGTTCATGGCGGGCCTTGCCGGCCAGATGAAGCAGCAGGGGCGGAAGCTCGGTGGTGTCGTCCAGCACAATGGCGACGATTGCGGGGATGGCTGTCACTCCATGGCGTTGGAGGACCTTACGAACGGCAGGCGCTTTCCGATCAGCGAGGACCGCGGCGCAGGCGCGTCGGGTTGCCGGCTCGACGTCGCCGGCCTTGCGGCAGCGGGAGGAGCGGTGGCGGCCGCTCTGACGGACAACATCGATCTCGTGATCGTCAATAAGTTCGGGCGGCAGGAGCACCTTGGTCGGGGCTTGCGCCAGGAGATCGCGGCCGCGGCGCTGTCCGGCCTGCCGGTGTTGATTGCCGTTCGCGAGGATTTCGTTTCGGCCTGGCGCGAATTTGCCGGCGATGACTGGACACGATTGCCGGCAGAGATCCGAGCCGTGGAGAGTTGGGCTGCGGCTCGGCTCGCTGTTCCGGCGTGAGGCAGCGCGCCGCCGGCCGTTCGGCTCGCTCCCGCAGATGCTGCGGGATGCGGCGTTTGCAGGCCACGGTATGAATTACCCCCCAACGCTTGGTCTCCTGCTTGCCGGCGGTCTCGCCCGCCGCATGGGCGGTGGCGACAAGCCGCTTCGGCTGATCGCCGGCCGCAGTATCCTTGCCCATGTCGTCGATCGCCTCGGGCCGCAATGCGACGGGCTTCTGATCAACGCCAACGGCGACCTGGCGCGCTTCGCTGCCTTCGGCTTGCCGGTGGTCGGCGACAGTGTGCCCGGTTTCGCCGGCCCGCTCGCGGGCATCCTGGCCGGGCTCGACTGGATGGCTGCGAACCGCCCCGGCCATGTCTGGATGGTCAGCGTCGCGGCGGACACGCCCTTCATCCCGCGTGATCTCGTGCAACGGCTGCATGCGGCCCGCGCAGCCGCGAATGTTCCCCTGGCCTGTGCTGCATCGGGCGGCTGGGCCCATCCGGTGATCGGGCTGTGGTCGGTCGCGTTGCGGGACGATTTGCGGCACGCACTCACGGTCGAGGATGAGCGCAAGATCGGCCGCTGGACTGCGCGCCATGGCGTTGCGACGGTCGAGTGGCCGGTCGAGCCGGTCGACCCCTTCTTCAATGCCAATCGCCCTGACGACCTGGTCGAGGCCGAGCAGCTTCATGCGCGGCTGAACGATGCGTGAGGGGCTGGAGCGATCTTCCGCGGGATGTCCTTCCTTCGCGCGTGGAGGCGCGTAGGCAAACGGGGCCGACTTTCCGACGCAAGCCCATTGGCCAGTCGCTATCCTCAGCCTTCCAGCAATGCCTTGAGCCGCCTCAGATCGCTCGCGACCCAGTCGGCATCGCGGACGAAATCATCGTCGCTCATCTCAGGTCGCTTGTAGAGGGTGAAGATCACCTCGCTGCCATTGCCATTGGCGATGGCGCGCATGGGGTTGTGCATCGGCTCCCCGTGGTCGGGGATCACCGCATGGTCGAGCACGCCGTAAGGATTGGGTTCGCTGAACAGGATGCGCATCAGGCCCATCGGGGTCTCGGCCGCCCAGGTCATGCCTTCGATATGCCTGAAACCATGGCCCAGCCCTTCGGCCCATTTCGGGAAGTTCCTGGGCTCTGCCAGAAAGCCATAGACCTGCTCGATCGGCCTGCCGATCGAGATGCTGATATGGCGCGCGGGCTGAACGGGCATGGACTGACCTCTCTCCGGTCAATCTAGAACAAAATAAGAACATTGGCAAATGCCTGGAACGGCTCCGGCATCCGGTATGCCAGACAGGACGCCCCGTACTGGTGCGGAAGGCAGGTTCATCACGCCAGCCGGGGTGGGCATGCGATCAGGGCCCGCACCTCGGTGAAGCCAGATAGGTGGCGACGGGCTCGTCGTCGGGAGCGCGGGATGGGGGCGGGCCGAGGGCGGCGTCTATTCGATGACGATGCGCGGTGCGGCCCGGGTCTTGCCGCTCAGCCCCGCCTGAACCTGGCGCGCGATGGCCAGATAAGCCTTGGCGTGGGCGCTGTCGGGGTCGCTCGCCACGATCGGCCGGCCGGAATCCGAGGTTTCGCGGATCGGCATGGCGAGCGGGATCTCGCCAAGGAAGGGTACACCGAGCCGCTCTGCCTCGTGCCGCGCGCCGCCATGGGCGAAGATGTCCGATCGGTGGCCGCATTCCGGGCAGATGAAATAACTCATGTTCTCGACGATGCCGAGGATCGGCACCTCGACGCGCCTGAACATCGCGACGCCGCGACGGGCATCGAGCAGTGCGAGATCCTGAGGGGTCGAGACGATCACCGCGCCGGCGAGCGGAGTCTGCTGCGCCATGGTGAGCTGCGCATCACCCGTGCCGGGCGGCATATCGACGACGAGCACGTCGAGTTCGCCCCAGGCGACCTCGCGCAACATCTGGGTGATGGCCGAGATCACCATCGGCCCACGCCAGATCATCGGCGTCTCCTCGTCGATCAGGAAGCCGATCGACATGATCTTCAGTCCATAGGCTTCCATCGGTGCCAGTGTCCGGCCCGAGACCAGTCGCGGCTTGCCGGTGATGCCGAAGATCTTGGGCACGGAGGGACCGTAGATATCGGCATCGAGCACGCCGACCTTGAGGCCGAGCATCGCGAGCGCGACTGCGAGGTTGGCGGTGGTCGTCGACTTGCCGACACCGCCCTTGCCGCTGGCCACCGCGATGATCTGCTTCACGCCGGGTACGCCCGCGGCCTTTGGCAACGCTCCGCCGGGACCTGGCTGGCCATGCGCCTGCTGGCGTGCCTGCGCGGCAGCAGATGGGGCTGGTCGCGAGGGCGCCTTGTCGGCCGTGAGCCCGACCAGGACCTGGGTCACGCCCGGAACACCGCCGACCGCGCTTTCTGCAGCCCTTCGCACGGGCTCCATCGCCTCAACCTCGGTCGGGTCGATGCCGATCGCGAAGATCACCTTGCCGCCGTCGATCAGGATATTGGCGATGCGGCCGGAAGCCCGCAGCGATTGGCCGCTCGCTGGCAGCTTCACCAGCTCGAGCGCGCGCAGGATGTCGGATTCGGTCAAGGCCACGAAGGCGTACTCCGGCTGGCGCGGCGTCAGGCCGCAGCTTTGCGAATATGGAAGACGAGGAGTTCGCCCTCCGAACGGCTGAGCTCGATCGCGTCGCCCGTCTCGCGCATCAGGTTGGGAATGTCGATCGCCGCCATGGGATCGGTGCATTCGACCACGAACAAGGCTCCCGCGTCAGCGCCCTTCAGCGCCTTGCGCACACGCAGCGCCGGCAAGGGGCATTTCAAGCCGCGCAGATTGAGGTCGATCGAGGTCATGGGCCGAGCCTGTCGAATATGCAGTGCTTCATATGATGGCTTCCTGCGAAGGAGCAACCATTGGCCCTTCGCCGCAACGGAGTGCAGGCAACTTTGCTGCCCTGCCAGGGCGGCTCGAAGCGAGATGATCGCGGGCATGAGCAGTGCGGTCCGATCTGTCCGGCTTGACCGGGAAGGGGGCGTGCCAGATGACAACCGGGTGCCCTTTGTGCCCGGTCTTGTTTTGGGGGATTCTGCTTCGATGCGTGTGTTCGGCCTGGCAGGGTGGAGCGGTGCCGGCAAGACGACCTTGCTGACGCGGCTGATCCCCGAACTTGCACGCCGCGGAGTCTCGGTCTCCACGGTCAAGCACGCACATCACGCCTTTGACCTCGATACGCCCGGCAAGGACTCCTACGAACACCGCCGGGCTGGCGCATCCGAGGTGCTGATCTCGTCCGAGCGCCGCTGGGCGCTGATGCATGAACTTCGCGGCGAGCCGGAGGCGCGCCTGCCGGATCTGCTCCGGCGACTATCCCCGGTCGAACTGGTGATCGTCGAGGGATTCAAGCGCGAGCCGCATCTCAAGATCGAGGTGCATCGCGCAGCCAACGGCAAGCCGCCGTTGCATCCAGGTGACCCGACGATCGTCGCGATCGCCTGCGACTGCGCATTTCCCGAGGCGGGCCGCCCTGTTGTCGATCTCGACGACATCGCCGCAATCGCAGAGATTGTGCTTGCGAGCGCAGAGCCGCTGGCAGCCATTCTGGCTCGCGCGAAGCAACAGGATTGAGGGCAGGATGGCGCAGCTCAGCGAGGATTCGTTCGCCTTCGGGGCCCCCCTGATGAGCATCGAGCAGGCGGCTGAACTTGCGGGCCAGCGGATTCAGCCGGTGGACGGCACCGAGCAGATTGCCTTGGCCGATGCCGATGGTCGCGTTCTCGCCAGCGATGTCGTGGCCGGCCTCGATCTCCCGCCCTTCGCCAATTCCGCCGTGGATGGCTATGCGGTGCGCTTCGTCGATCTGGCGTCAGCAGGTGAGACCCGACTCGCGCTCTCAGGCCGTCTCGCCGCCGGAGCCGATGCGGCCGGCGTCGCGACTGCAGGCGTGGCCGTGCGGGTCTTCACGGGCGCGCCGATACCGGAGGGGGCCGATACCGTCTTCATGCAGGAGGATGTGACGGCGGAGGAAGGCTTCGTTCTTCTCCCGGCAGGCCTCGCGCAAGGTGCCAATGCCCGGCCGGCCGGCGAGGATATCGCGCGCGGAGAGACCGCCCTGTCGGCAGGTCGGCGCCTGCGGCCGCAGGATCTCGCGCTGCTGGCCGCGCTCGGCTGCGTCTCGGTCGAGGTTCGCCGCCGGCCGCGTGTCGCGATCTTCTCGACGGGCGACGAGCTGGTGGAGCCCGGGGCGCCCTTGCCACCGGCCGCGATCTACGACGCGAACCGGGCTGCGTTGCGGGCCATGGTGGCGCGGGCGGGTGCGGATGTGGTCGACCTCGGCATTCTGCGTGACGAGCCGGACAGCCTGGCTGGACGCTTGCGCGAGGCGGCCCGGAGTTGCGACCTGATCCTGACCTCCGGCGGCGTTTCGACCGGCGAGGAGGACCATGTCAAGGCGGCGGTCGAACAGGCCGGCGCGCTGGTCTTCTGGCGCATCGGCATCAAGCCCGGCCGGCCGGTGGCCATGGGCCTCATCGAAGGCGTACCGTTCATTGGCTTGCCGGGAAATCCGGTTGCCGTGTTCGTTACCTTCGCCTTTGTCGCACGCCCGGTCGTGGCGCGGCTCGCGGGCTCGGCCTACGCTGCTCCGGTGCCGTTGCTCGTCAGGCTCGGCTTCTCCTATCGGAAGAAGCCGGGACGGCGCGAATATGTCGGTGTTTCGCTCGCTTCGGGAGCAGATGGTGTCAAGATTGCATCGAAGCATCCCCGGGACGGAGCCGGCGTCATGACCTCGCTGACACGCACGGACGGGCTGGTGGAACTCGCGGAGGAGCTGACACGCATCGAGTCCGGAACCCTCGTGCCGTTCCTCGCCTATGATCTCCTGATCGCCTGAAGCATCGGCCCGAAAAGTGGATTGCGGTTTTCGGGAAAGCCGATGCGAACGCAGAAGGCTATTGCATCGGCCCGAAAAGTGGATTGCGGTTTTCGGGAAAGCCGATGCGAGCGCAGAAGGCTATTGCATCGGCCCGAAAAGTGGATTGCGGTTTTCGGGAAAGCCGATGCGAAGACAGAAGGCTAGATTTCGGACCGGATACGATATCCGGTCCGATGGTCGAGCGAAGCGCTCAGTCGCGCCGGAATATGACGCTGGAGAGCCAGCCGAGGAGCAGTGCCATGGCCGCCGTGGCCAGCCCGTAGAGGAAGGGACGGTCATGTGCGCCGGTCGCCAGCCGCTGCTCGATGCCGGTCTTGATCACCTCGAAATTGGTGGTCTGGCGCGCCAGCATGGCACCGCCTGAATAGAGCGCGATCTCGATCTCGTAGGAGCCGGTGGGGGCCGTGGCGGGCACCTCGATCGGGGCGCTGAACAGCGTTTCCGACAGGAAGGTGACGCCGCGCTCGTCCTGGGCATAGAGGCCTTTGTCTTCAAGGATGCGGATCAGTGCCTGGCGAAAGCGGACGCTGCTCTCCTCATAATAGAGCTCCGGCGGCGAGCTGCGCTGTGTATTGGCGAGCCCGATCCTCTCGCGCCGCGCCGCATCGTCGTTGACGATCTCGTTCAGGGGCCGGTTGCTCGACACCATCAGGAATATCGGGCGATCGACGAAGCGCCGCTGCGTCCGGTTGATCCAGATCGGGCCGAGCCGCTCCTTCTCGCGGACGATCAGCATGCGCTGCGGCCCGCGCACCGTCACCACGATGTCGTATGGATCGCCGCGCGCCACGGTCCGCCCGCCGCGCTCGACCAGGCCGAAGACCGTCAGCTGATCGCCGGTATAGTTCGAGGAGATCTGGATCTGATGGCTCGACACGGATGCGATCAGCGTTTCCGCACGCGCTGCCGTTGCCGCGATGGCGGTCAGCAGCAGAGCGCCGGCCAGGGATCTGAGGCCCTTCATCGCGCGCTCTCCGGCAGGACGACAGAGAAGGGGTCGCTTGGCGGGATGAACAGCTCGATTGCGAAGCGCAGGCCCACCGACAGGATCAGCAGTGCGAGCAGCAGACGGAAGGAGTCGACATTCAGGTTGCGCGCCGCCCGGCCGCCGAACTGGGCCCCGATCACGCCGCCGACCAGGAGCAGGGCCGCCAGGATCAGGTCGACCGACTGGTTTGTGAGGGCGTGCAGCATGGTTGCGCCCGTCATCGTGACCAGGATCTGGAACAGCGAAGTGCCGACGACGACCGCCGGCGGGATACGGAAGAAATAGATCAGCGCCGGCACCAGGATGAAGCCACCGCCCACGCCGAGCACGGCGCCGATGAAGCCGATCGAGACCGCAAGCGCGGCAATCGGGATGACGCTGGCGTAGAGCTGCGAGTTGTGGAAGCGCATGCGCCAGGGCAGCTTCATCCATTGCGGATGGGTGCCGGCCTGACGGCGCAGGCGTGCCGGCTTGCCCGCCTTGGCCCGCAGCGCCGAGCGCAACGCGTCATAGAGCATCAATCCGCCGATGATGGTGAACAGCGTCACATAAGATAGCGTGATGACCAGATCGAGCTGGCCGAGCCGGCGCATCGAGTTGAAGAACAGAACGCCGAAAATGGTTCCGATGATACCGCCACCGACCAGGACGCCGCCGAGCTTGAGGTCGAGCGCCTTGCGACGCCAATAGGTCAGGACACCGGTCATCGACGAGCCGGCGACCTGGGCGGCCACGGTGGCCACGGCAACCGCCGGAGGGATGTCGAGGAAGATCAGGAGAGGGGTCAGCAGGAAGCCGCCGCCGACCCCGAACAGGCCGGAGATGAAGCCGACGGCACCGCTCAGGCCCAGCACCATCAGGATGCTGATCGGCAGTTCCGCGATCGGAAGATAAATCTGCACCTTTGCCCTCGTGTGCCGGCGCGGCTTGAGATTCGGCGCCGGCTCGTCCCAGATTGCACCAATCCGGTTAGGCAAATCCTTATCGTGACGAAGAAAGGGTTGCGGCCGGATCGGCTGTAGTCGCGATCAACCCCTGATGGATGCGTAACGCGTCGAAACCATGACAGGCAGGCAGAGGGCCTGTCTTTCAGGCATCAGCTGCGAGCCGGCTTTGCTGGCTTTCTGACGGCTGCGCTTGTGTTGTCCTCCCAACCCTGCGTCGGTGCCGCAACTTCGTTGGCACTAGGCTCAAGCACCTTTGCCTTCCAGGAGTCGACAGCGAGCTTCGCCGCTGCCAGGTCGTTGGCGTTGAGGCGCCCGGCGACCTCGTCACGCTTGCGGGCCGCATCGTCGTCGCCCTGCTTGGCGGCGATGGCGAACCAGAGATAGGACTGACCGAGGTCGGCCGACACGCCGAGGCCGCGGCCGAGCAGAACGGCGAGATTGTACTGGCTGTCGCGCACGCCTGCGTCCGCGGCGCGGCGGAACCATTCCGTCGCCGTCGCATAGTCCGCCTTGCCGTCGACGCCCTCGGCATAGAGCACGGCGAGATTGTGCATGGCCTTGGAATTGCCGCGCTCGGCGGCACGGGAGTACCAGACCCGCGCGAGCGCGATGTCGCGCTGGGTGCCCACGCCCTTCTCGAACATGTTGGCCAGTCGGAACTGCGCCGGCGCCAGCCCAGCGACCGCGGCGCGTTCGAACAGGCGTAAGGCCAGCTTCGGATCGCGTGTCGCGTTGCTGCCATCGGCAGCGCGGTTGGCCAGCTCATAGACGGCACGGGCGTCGCCTGCCAGGGCGGCTTTACGGAGGCCCGGCGTCCCAAATCCGGCAGGCAGGTCGCCGAGCCCGGTGACGGCCTGAACCGGATCGGGTGCGGCCGCTGGCGGAAGTGCGGCAGTCGCCGCCGGTTGGGTGGTCGAACTGGTGGTTTCGGGGGAACCCAGGCTCGGGGCTGCCGGTCCGGCGAAGGCGGTGGCCGGGCCGAGCTCGACCGGCGAAAGCACCGAGTTCTGGTCTTTCGCGGGCTTGGCTGGAGCTTCGGGAAGGGCGGGTTCCGGGGCAGCGAGGGCGGGAGCGGAGGCAGGAGACTGAACGGTTTCGTTGCCGGCCGCCTTCGTCTTCGGGCCTTGCAACGCGCCGGTGACGACATGGGCGGTGCCCATGGCAAGAACGACGGCGGCCAGCCCGAGCAGGAGCGGACGGCGACGCTTCTCCATGATCTCCTTGAGCTTGCCGCCCTTGGAGGTACTGGTTCCGCCGCGCTCGGCTTCCGCCGCAGGAGCAGATGCGGCGGCTTCAGAGGCAGCCTTTGCCGAACGCCGTGCCGCGGCAATCAGGTTCTGGCGGACCGATTGCGGATCCTGGGCCGTCGCAGCCGGAGCGGTCGGAGCGTCTGGGCGTGGCCGGCCCGAGCCCGGTTCGAGGGGCAGGTCATGTGATCTGGCGGCAGGTGCTTCTGCTGCGCGTTCGGTCGGTCGTGTCTCCAGCCGGGCGCCAAAGCGATCCTCAATTGCGGCGCTCATGCTGGCTGGAAGCGCCAGGCCGCGCGCCGGCGGCGTGGTCGAGGGACGTGCCGGGGCCGGAGTGAGCGCGACCTCCTTCCGCTCGAGGCCGAGCTCGGCTTCGAGGCTGGCGAGGCGCGAGATAATCGTCTCGAGGGTCTGGTGGACGGCGCCGATTGCGTCCTGCGTCTCTCGGCCGGAGGCGGCGTTGCTCTCGCGCAATCCGGATACCAGGGTGCTCAGCTCTGCAAAGCCTCCCGCCTGGGCGGGGGCCTTGCTCGCCATATCGGCCATGGCGGTGCGTGCGGCGCGCTCGGCCGCGGCCGCGGTGTCTTCGCGCACGGTCTGGAGGTGACGCACAAGGTCCTGCAGCGTGCGCTCGATCCCGGTCTCGGCCGAACGCGTCGCGACGGCCTCGTCGAGTCGGCTGGCGAGGCCGGCGATCTGCTGTTCGAGCGCATCGAAGGAATCGGATTCGGCGCCTGGGCGTCCCGCCTCGTCGATCTTCTCGGCGAGGCTGCGCAGCATATCCTCAACCGGGCGCATGTCGACGCGCGCGACCTGGACGTTGCCGCCGTCATGGACCATCTGGGTCAGGTTGCTGGAGGCTGCGAGACTCTCGATCCGGGCGGCCAACCCTTCAATCTGCCTCGTGACCGCTGCCGGGCCATGATCCGCCAGCGTCTCGATCTGGTGCTGCAGGCTGTCGATCCGGTCCGCGAGCTGGTTCGGCTGCCGATCGGAGACATCCTCGAGCTTGATGATGAGGGCTTCAATCCGGCGCGACAGCTCGTTCGATGCCGGAGAGCCGGAGGCGCCGATTTCGTTGAGCCGCGCGAAGAGTTGCTCGGTCTGAGACGTGATCACTTCGGGGCGCATCACGGGCAGCGAACCGACCTTGTCGGCCAACGCCTCGACTTGCCGCGACAGCGAAAGCAGCGGGGCGGGATCGCCGAAGCGGTCGGTCAGCAGCGCGTCGCGCACGTCCTCGATCGCCTGGGACAGGCCGCGCATCGAGAGCGCATCAGGCTGGCCGTCGCGCAGCCGGGCGACTTCGCCCGCCAGAGCCGAAACCTGATCCGAAAGATCGCCGAGGCGGTTGTCATCGCTGGTCGTGGCGAGCAGTTCGCGCAATTCCGCGATGTCGCGAAGCACCGGGGCCAGTGCAGCGCGGTCGCTGCCGCGCGCTGCGAGAGCATCGACCTTGGCGGCGAGGTGCGCGATCTCCAACTCGAAACGGGCATAGCTCTCACCGGAGTTTTCGCGGGCGAGGCGGGCCACTTCGGTTTCGATCCGTGCCAGCGGCCTCAGGATCGGTTCGATACGGTCGTTCCGGTCCAGCCGCTCCAGCTTCGAGCCGAGATCGGCGATCAGCTTTTCCAGAGCCGGCGTCTCGACATGGCGTGGTGCCGCAGCCGGGGAAGGGCGCTCGGACATGTGAGATGGATGGTCGCTCGCGGCACCCACCCTCTCGCTCAAGGAACGGAGATCCTGCCGCAAGGCCGCGACTCGGCTCTCGCTCAGCCCTGTCCGGCCCGAGGGGGCGGCTTCGGAGTCGGTATCCAGCATGCGCTGGCGCGAGCGGATATCCGTCACCGCTGCGGCCAGGCCGTCGCGGTTCAATGCCGGGCGGGCGGCGGCAGCCTTGCTCTGGGCATCGAGTGCCTTGCGCTCGATCTCGGCGATGCGTTCGCCCATCGTCTTGATCGCATCGGCGATGACGGTGGTGGCACGCTCCTGGCGCTCGGCAATGCTGCGCTCGCCGCTTGCAAGACGGTTCTCGGTCTTCTCGATCCAGCGCGCGATCGAATCCAGGGCGCCGGCCGTCTTGACGCTCGATTCCCGGGTCATGCGCTCGGCCAGGGCTGCCTGCGAAAGCGCGGCCTCGATCTGGCTCCGCGACATCTCGGGAGCGAACTGCGGCGCCGCAGCGCTTGCTGCAGCCTGCGAGGAGGTTTCCATTTGCCCCTGAGAGAGCTTGGCGAGGCGCTCGGACAACGCCGCGATGTCGAGCTGCTCCAGCGGAGCGGCTGTCGGCCCGCTCTCCTCGGCCTCGACTCGAATCTTGTGGTCCAGCCATTCACCCAGGGTCATACCGGCGCGGCGCGCAGCCGCCTTTGCGGCATCGCGGGTGCGCGGATCAACGCCCTTGACGCTCCAGGGCAAGCTATTGGCCATGATCTCGCTCGCCTAAGGGGACCGGTCTTCAGTCGGGATGCGCAGCCCCCTGGCGCCGCAGCTTCCCCGCGCGAAACAGGCGATCGTGAAGATTCAGTTGCCGCTGACGACGGCCTGGCTCGCAGACCCGACTTTTGGCCGTCACGGTAAACGGACGGTTAATATCCGGCGGCTGGCCGTTAATTTTTTGCAAACGCCAGGGGGCGTGGACGGGGCGAATGGCGGGCTCGTAACCGTAATTTACCCCCAATTGGCCGATATTACCTGACGCTAGGATATGGGGCGAGCTATTCCCCCTACCCAACGGAACTTCGTCGCCATCGATGCCGGCGGTTCCCTGCGTCCAAACTTTTAAGGAACTCCATGTCGCGCCACAGCATTGCTATGGCGGCCGGCTCTTCAGATACCGGCCGCACATCGTCGACGCCTACTTCCAGTGAAGCCGACTCGGCTGGTGGTTTCACCATCAGCGACCTTGCCCGCGATTTCGGGGTGACCCTGCGCACCCTTCGCTTCTATGAATCACGCGGTCTCCTCGCTCCGGCCCGTTCGGGCATGACGCGTATCTATTCCGGCCGCGATCGCTCGCGGCTTGCGCTGATCCTCAAGGGCAAGCAGCTCGGTTTCACGTTGGTCGAAATCCGCGCCATGCTCGCCAATGAGGAAAAGAAGGGCGAGGCTGGTGCAGAGAAGTCGGCCTCGGTCGGAGGGCTGCAGCTAACCCGGGGCCAGATTGCCGAGCAGCTCGAATTGCTGCGGTCGCAGCAGGTCGAGATCGAGGGCGCGATCGCCGAGCTCGAAGCGACGCTTGCGGGCCTCGACAAGGCCTGAGCGCCTCACAGCATGGATGGCTGGTCATTTGATCAGGATTGACGGCCCCGGACGTGTGTCTGGGGCCGTTTTGTCATGCGCCGTTCTGTCATGCGCCGTGCCTGGGAAATGCGACAGGCTGCGGCAACAAAATGGCCCCGCCCTCTTCACAAGCTGCATATAGATTGTTTATATATAAACTATCTGATGAGCGGCTGCCCCGGATCGCGTTCGGAAGGCGGTCGCGCTGCACGAGAGGGAGGACACCATGCCGGTCTACAAGGCGCCCGTCGAAGACACCCTGTTCCTGCTCAACGACGTCTTCAACATCGAACGCTACAACAACCTGCCGGGTTTCGCCGACGCGACGCCGGATGTGGTCGAGGCCGTGCTGGGCGAGGGCGCCAAGCTCTGCGAGGAGGTGCTCCAGCCGTTGAACCATTCCGGCGACCAGGAGGGCTGCAAGCGCACCCCCGACGGCTCCGTGACGACGCCAAAGGGCTTCAAGGAGGCGCACAAGGCCTATGCCGACGGCGGCTGGATCGGCCTTGCCATGGATCCCGAATATGGCGGCCAGGGCCTGCCTTATACGCTGGGCGCCGTGATGAACGAATATGCCTCGGCAGCGAACATGGCGTTCTCGATGTATCCCGGGCTGACCATGGGCGCGATCGCTGCGCTCTACGTGCACGGCACCGAGGACCAGAAGCGCACCTACATCCCGAAAATGGTCGAGGGTGTCTGGTCGGGCACGATGAATCTGACCGAACCGCATTGCGGAACCGATCTCGGCCTGATCAAGACCAAGGCCGTGCCGAATGGCGACGGTTCCTATGCGATCTCCGGCACCAAGATCTTCATCTCGGCCGGCGAGCAGGACATCACCGAGAACATCATCCACCTCGTGCTCGCCCGCATCGAGGGTGCCCCGGCGGGCGTCAAGGGCATCTCGCTCTTCGTGGTGCCGCGCAACGTGGTCGGCGCCGATGGCTCGGTCGGTGAGCGCAACGGCGTCTCCTGCGGCTCGATCGAGCACAAGATGGGCATCCACGGCAATTCGACCTGCGTCATGAACTATGACGGCGCCAGGGGCTGGCTCATCGGCACCGAGAATAAGGGCCTCAACGCCATGTTCGTGATGATGAACGAGGCCCGCCTCGGCGTCGCGATCCAGGGGCTGGCCCAGTCCGAGGTCGCCTATCAGAACGCCGTCGCCTACGCCAAGGACCGCATCCAGGGGCGGGCGTTGACCGGCGCCAAGAACCCGGACAAGGCGGCCGACCCGATCATCGTCCACCCCGATGTCCGACGCACGCTGATGTCGATCAAGGCCTTCAACGAGGCCGCGCGCGCCTTCGTGCTGTGGAACGCGCTGAAGTCCGATGTCGCCCATCGCTCGGCCGATGCCGCCGAGCGCCAGGCCGCCGACGATCAGCTCGGGCTGATGACCCCCGTGCTCAAGGGCGTCCTGACCGATGTCGGTTTCGACAACGCGGTGAAGGCACAGCAGATGTATGGCGGCCATGGCTACATCGCTGAATGGGGCATGGAGCAGTTCGTGCGCGATGCGCGCATCGCCATGATCTACGAGGGCGCCAATGGCGTGCAGGCGATGGACCTGATCGGCCGCAAGCTCGGCCGCGACGGCGGACGCGCCATCATGGCGTTCTTCAACGAGGTCGGCGGCTTCATCAAGGAACATGGCGAGGATGAGGGGCTGAAGCCGCTGCTCGCTCCCTTGCAGGCTTCGCTCGGCCACCTCCAGCAGGCGACGATGTGGTTCATGAACAACGCCCTCGCCAAGCCTGACAATGCCGGCGCGGGCGCGACCGACTACATGCACCTGCTCGGCCTCGTCTCGCTCGGCTATATGTGGGTGAAGATGGCCAAGGCCGCGCAGGACAAGCTCAAGGCTGGCGCCAATGGCGCGACTGAACGGATGAACACCAAGCTCGTCACCGCGCGCTTCTTCATGGAGCGCACCCTGCCCGAGACCGCCGCGCATCTGGCGCGGATCACGGCCGGCGCCGATTCCACCATGGCGCTCACGGCGGAGCAGTTCTGAGCCGACCATAGGTCATGCCCGGGCTTGACCCGGGCATCGCTTGCAGATTGCCTTCGTTTCCAGACGGCCGGGACATGCCCCGGCCATGATGGCGAAGTCCCAACAACGAGCCGCCATTGCGGCGAGCCCCGGGAGGCCTTGATGGCTGACGCATTCATCTACGATCACGTTCGGACGCCGCGCGGCAAGGGCAAGGCTGACGGCTCTCTGCACGAGGTCACGGCAATCGACCTCGGCACGCAGGTGCTGCGTGCGATCAAGGACCGCAACAAGCTCAACCCCAAGCTGGTCGAGGATGTCGTCTTTGGTTGCGTCGATCCGGTCGGCGAGGCTGGCGCGGATATCGCGCGGACCGTCGCGCTCAAGGCGGGGTACGGCAAGGAAGTGCCGGGCGTGCAGATCAACCGTTTCTGCGCCTCGGGCCTCGATGCGGTGAATCTCGCCGCGGCGCAGGTCATGTCCGGTCAGAAGGAGATGGCGATCGGTGGCGGCGTCGAGAGCATGAGCCGCGTCGGCATGGGCGCGTCGGGCTTCGGTATCGCGGTCGATCCGTCCGTCGCGATCGATACCTATTTCATGCCGCAAGGCGTCTCTGCCGATCTGATCGCCACCAAATACGGCTTTTCGCGCGACGATGTCGACGCCTTTGCTGTGCGTTCGCACAAGAGGGCTGCCGCCGCCTGGGCCGAAGGCCGCTTCAAGAGTTCGGTCATCCCGGTCACCGACGTCAACGGCCTGATCATTCTCGACCGCGACGAGACCATTCGTCCCAATACCGATATGCAGGCCCTGGCAGCGCTCAAGGCGTCCTTCGTCCAAATGGGCGAGATGGGTGGCTTTGATGCCGTCGCGACGGCGGCTCACCCCGATGTCGAATTCGTCAATCACGTGCATCACGCCGGCAATTCTTCCGGCATCGTCGACGGTGCGGCTGCCGTGCTCGTCGGCTCGAAGAAGGGCGGCAAGGCGGCCGGCCTGACGCCGCGCGCCCGTATCCGGGCCTTCGCCACCGTCGGTTCCGATCTGGCGCTGATGCTGACCGGGCCGGTCGACGTCACGGAGTTGGTGCTGAAGAAGGCAGGCATGACCACCAGGGATATCGACCTGTTCGAGCTGAACGAGGCCTTCTCCTCGGTGGTGCTGCGCTATCAGCAGGCCTTCGACATCGATGACGCTGTCCTCAACGTCAATGGCGGTGCCATTGCGATGGGCCATCCGCTCGGCGCTACCGGCGCGATGATCCTTGGCACGGTGCTCGACGAACTCGAGCGCACGAACAAGCAGACCGCACTCGTCACGCTTTGCGTCGCCGCCGGCATGGGCGTCGCGACCATCATCGAACGCGTCTGATCGGCACGAAGGGGAGAGAACCGATGAACCTCACCGATTTTCGCTTCGAGACCGACGCCGACGGCATTGCGACCCTGACATGGGACATGCCCGGCCGTTCGATGAACGTCATCACCCCCGAGGTGATGGCCGAGTTGAACGAGGTCATCGACCATGTCGCCTCGAGCGAGGCGATCAAGGGCTGCGTCGTCACCTCCGGCAAGGAAGCCTTCTCGGGCGGTGCCGACCTGACCATGCTCCAGGGGCTGCGCGACCTCTATGTCGGGCTTGCCAGGGAGAAGGGCGAAGCGGCTGCGATGCGGACCTTCTTCGACGAGAGCCGCAAGCTCTCGCTGCTCTATCGCAAGCTCGAAACCTGCGGGAAGCCATTCGCAGCCGCCATCCATGGCGTCTGCCTCGGCGGCGCCTTCGAACTTGCGCTCGCCTGTCAGTACCGTGTCGTCTCGGATGATGCCTCGACCCGCGTCGGCCTGCCCGAGATCAAGGTCGGGCTTTTTCCCGGCGCCGGCGGCACGCAGCGCGTCTCGCGCCTGATGCAGACCGGCGACGCGCTGCAGATGATGTTCAAGGGCGAGCAGATCAAGGCGCTGCCGGCCCGCAACAGCGGCCTCGTCCATGCCGCCGTGCCGCGTGACCAGCTGGTCCAGAACGCCCGGGAGTGGCTGAAAGCCAATCCGCAGGCCAAGGCGCCCTGGGACGATCCCAAGTTCAAGCTGCCCTCCAACAAGGTCTATTCGCCGGCCGGCATGCAGATCTGGCCGCCGGCCAACGCGATCTATCGCCGCGAGACCAACGACAACTACCCGGCCGCCCGTGCCATCCTGAGCGCCGTCTATGAAGGCTTGCAACTGCCGATCGATCTCGGCCTCAAGGTCGAGAGCCGCTATTTCGCGAAGATCCTGCGGACGAAGGAGGCGGCCTCGATGATCCGCTCGCTCTTCGTCTCGATGCAGGAACTGAACAAGGGAGCTCGCCGCCCGGCCGATGTCCCGGCGAGCAGGCTGAAGAAGGTCGGCGTTGTCGGTGCCGGCTTCATGGGCGCCGGCATCGCCTACGTCACCGCCCAGGCAGGCCTGGACGTCATCCTGATCGACCGCGACATCGAGGCGGCCGAGAAGGGCAAGGCCTATTCGCACAAGCTGGTCTCCGACCAGATCATGAAAGGGCGCGCCAAGACGGCCGACCGCGACGCGCTGCTCGGCCGGATCATCGCCTCGGCCGACTATGCCGATCTCAAGGGCTGCGACCTCGTCATCGAGGCCGTGTTCGAAGACCCGACGGTCAAGGCCGAGGTCATAGCCAAGGTCGAGGCCGTGGTCGGACCAAGGGCGATCTTCGGCTCCAATACATCGACGCTTCCGATCACCGGGCTCGCCGGGCACGCGCAGCGCCCGAAGAATTTCATCGGCGTGCATTTCTTCTCGCCGGTCGAGAAAATGCTGCTGGTCGAGATCATCATGGCCAAGAAGACCGGCAAGAAGGCGCTCGCCATGGCGCTCGACTTCGTCCGCGCCATCAAGAAAACGCCGATCGTCGTCAACGACACGCGCGGTTTCTACGCCAACCGCTGCGTCGGCAACTACATCCGCGAAGGTCATCTGATGCTGATGGAGGGCGTGCCCCCAGCGATGATCGAAGCCGCCGGCAAGCAGGCCGGCATGCCGGTCGGTCCGCTTTCGCTCAATGATGAGGTCGCAGTCGACCTCGCCTACAAGGTGCTGAAGGCAACCAAGGCGCAGCTCGGCGAAAATGCGGTCGACCCCGCGCAGGAAAAGCTGCTCGCCGAGATGGTCGAGAAGCACGGCCGCCTTGGCCGCAAGAACGGGAAGGGCTTCTACGACTATCCGGAAGCCGGCCCGAAACGGCTCTGGCCGGGGCTCGCCGAGCTGACGAAGAGCCGGCTCGATCCGGAGCTGATCGACATGCAGGAGCTCAAGGAACGCCTGCTCGTCACGCAGGCTCTGGAAGCTGCCCGCACCTATGAGGAAGGTGTCGTCACCGATCCTCGCGAGGCGGATGTCGGCTCGATCATCGGCTTCGGCTTCGCACCCTATTCGGGCGGGACGCTCTCCTACATCGACAATATGGGCGCGGCCGTCTTCGTGAAGCTCTGCGAGAAGCTCGCCAGGACGCATGGTGAGCGCTTCAAGCCGAACCGGCAGCTCAAGCGTATGGCGAAGACGGGCGAGAGCTATTACGGCAATGCGGAGAAGAAGACTGCCGCATGACCCCCGAGGCCAAGGCGTGGCGATTCAGCCGATCATAGCCTTCCCCGACCCTCGGCTGCGCATGGCTGCCGAGCCGGTGGCGCGTTTCGATGCGGTGCTTCGCTCGCTCGCGGCCGATTTGCTCGACACGATGCGGGCGGCTCCCGGCATCGGCATAACGGCGCCGCATATCGGCATTCTCCAGCGGCTGGTCGTGCTCGAGCTGTCGCCAGGCGAGGTTCGGACCTATGTGAACCCGATGATCGCCTGGGCTTCACCTGAAGTGATCCGCCATCATGAGGGCAGCGTCTCGATGGCGGGGGTCGCAGACGAGGTCGAGCGCCACGCCCGCGTTCATGTCACCTATCGGGATCTGGACGGTGCGGAACGGTTCGAAGAGGCAGACGGCCTGCTGGCCGTTTGCCACCAGCACGAGATCGACCAGCTCAACGGCATTTTCTGGGTCGATCGCCTCTCACGCCTGAAGCGCGACAGGTTAGTCGTCCGCTACAACAAGCTGCGGCGTGGATGAGTGTGCCGCTTGCCGGTACCGGGCAGGACGCGAGCTTGGCGGAGCCTCTCGCAGGCGCATGAGGTAGCCTCCGGGGCGGTGGCGTGTCGCCCGACCCACCAATGGCGCGGAAACGATCACGGCGACCGAAGCGTGACGATGCGCTCAAGCTCGCGAAACGCGCGCCGTATTCCGATTCGCCCTTCGTGACGGCCTGCTTCCCGCGATCGAAGCTGTGAGGGCGGTCGTCGGAGCCTGAGAGCAATCCACCGAAAAATTGGTGGTTGCGGACGATGCCGCCGGCCGAAATTCCGCCAGATCTGACGCCGTGATAACCGTGCTCGCGGCCGCTCAGGCGCGCCTCAGCCTCTCGCTGGAGACGTCCCGGCCGGCCTCCATGCTCTTCGGCACCGTGTCTACCGCTTCGGAAGCCTGGCCTGCGAGGAAGACGTGGATGAGATTTCCCAGGGCCAGCGCGGCGAACCCGGCTCTGCCGCAAAGACCTTGAGGCGACTGAACGGAACGGAAGAAGCGTAGACTGGCGGGTCGGCAGGGGGCGGGACCGCTCGGCTGATCGGCACGCCTGCACGGTCCGCATTGCAGCATCACCACCCGGCCGCACGATCCATCACCGGCTTACCTACCGGCCCCCAGTAAAACATGCCTCGGCGCGCGAGACCGTGATCGGGTTCTGCTTGAGGGGCCGATTCACGGTGAATGGCGTGCGGAAGGCTTCGAGATCGCAGGGATTTCCGCTCGGCCGCATCCTGTACAATTAAGCTTCTCTCAACCTAACAGCAGAAAGCGGACTGTAAATTGCGGGCGAGGCGGGGCACCACTGCGCGCCGCGGGCGCTCGGCCGCTTCGATGTTGCGAGTGACGTAACGTCGGTTTTGGCGTAGTTTGGATGGAGGGGGGAACAAGCTGGACCAAACCCCAATGGTCGAGAGCAGTCAGGATACCGACCGGCTCGCAGACCCGGAGGCTGTCGCTGTCCGTGAGGCCCTTGAACGAATCCTGGCATCGGATGCGTTTCGCAGTGCACCGCAGCTCTCTGCGTTTCTGAACTTCATCGTGGAGCGCCGCATCGAAGGGCGCAGCGCGGAACTCAAGGGTTACACCATTGCGGTTGAGGCCTTCGGCCGGCCGGCTGATTTTGACCCGCAGTCCGACCCCATCGTCAGGGTCGAGGCCGGTCGTCTGCGCAAGGCGCTAGGCCAGTATTATCAGGGGGATGGCGCCGACGACCCGATCCGCATCTCCATGCCCGTCGGAGCCTACGTCCCTGTCTTCGAGCATCTTGGAGCTGACGGGGCTGTCGTCGAGCCGGCGCCGGAGCGCGCGGTGTCCGGCGATGCCGGAGCGCTCCAGCCGCCGATCCCCGAACGGCCGAGCAGGCACGGTTTCAGGCTCGGGCACTGGCTCGCCGTGCTCGGGCTGGCCCTCGTGATCGTGCCTCTCGCCACCTGGCACTACCTCCCGCGGCGGGAGACGGCGCCGCAGCCCGACCCGCTGATTCGTCAGGCTCAGTTGATCGAGGAGGCGGCTCGTCGCGCGGGATCGAGCGCGTCGGCTCATTTGCCGATGGTCGTCGTCTCGCTCAGTGGCGCGGCCGACGACCCGGAGCTGGCCGGGTTGGTGCAGGCCTTCACCCGGCTTCTGGTCGATGCGCTGGCTCGGTTTGACGATCTCGTCACCGTCCGAACGCCGGCCGCCGGTGCGGATCTCTATAGCGGTGCCGACTACGTCTTCGAGATGAATGCGACGCGGCAGGGCGGGGCGACGGAAGGCTTCGGCCGGCTGCGCTCCGTCAAGGACGGTCGCGTGGTCTGGACGACGTCCGCCGTCCAGACGCTGCCGAAGGGCGAGGATGCTCCGGAACTGCGCGAGATCGCCCGGCGGTTGGCGGTCAGGCTTGGGGAGCCCTTCGGCATCATCCACGCCGACTATCGCCAGGCGACGACGGCTTCGCCGATGCGCTGTGTCTTCCAGGCGCTGAATATCCGCCGCACCATGCGAGCGGAAGATCATCTCGCCGCCCGCAACTGCCTGGAGGGGGTTCTGGAGCGTGACCCCGCCTTCCATCCGGCCTGGTCGCAGCTCGCCCTGCTGACAGTCGACGAATACACTGCCGGGCTCAATCCGCTGCCCGGATCGCCGCTCGATCGTGCGTTGAGTGCCGCGTTGACGGCGGTCAGGCTGGCCCCGTCCAGCGCGCGCGCCCAGCAGGCCATGATGGACGTCTACTTCGCTCGTGGCGCCCATGAAGATGCCTTCAGGGCAGGCCGGGCCGCGCTTGTCCGCAATCCCTACGATCCCGATATCATGGCCGATTTCGGCGCACGCTATGTTCAGATTGGTCGGCCCACAGAAGGCCTGCCGCTGTTGCAGCGGGCTGTGGCATCCAGCAGCGGCCGTCCTGCCTGGTACGATTTCTACGCCTTCCTGGCAGAGCATCTGCTGGGTAATGACAAGCGTGCGGATGCGCATGCCGCGATTTTCGTCGCCGATGACAGCCCGCTCAGCCTGCTCGGCCGGGCCCTCCACCTGGCCGGAAAGCATGACGAACCGGGCGTTTCGGCGGCCCTGCGACGGCTGACGCGGGCCGCTCCGCTCTTTGCGCTCGACGCTAGGCTCTACCTGTCGCGGATGGGGTTCAGCGAGGCCGTCATCGATCGGATCATGGCCGATCTCGGACCGCGCCGGCTCGAAGCCAGCGGCGTTCACTGAGTGAATGTCCCGAAGGTGCCGCTTTTCATCTGTGGCCCTCGCATGCGCGTGAACAGACGGTTAATGTCGGGGAACAGAGTGATTCGTCGCTTTCATTCCCCATCAACCTCTCTCGCGCGGTCGTCGCCTTGGCCCCTGTCCGCCTTACCGCCTTGCATCCCCTCGCCAGTGCCATGACCGGCGTGGCGACCGGTGCAATCGCGGTTCTCGTCTTGCCGGGAGCGCTGGCCAATGCCGCTGGCCTTCTGTTGGCGGGGGCGGGGTTGGCGGCATCCGCCATCTTCTACGAGCGACGTGTCCTGGCGCAGCGGGAGCAGATTTTCGCGGCGATCGGCGAGGTCAAGGTTCGCCTGGCAACCAACGCCATCAGGCTTGACAATTTGGCGCAGCGTGTCGAGCAGCTTCCGATGAGCGAAGCCGATGCCGCACCGGCACGCGCCGCGATCAACGAACTGACGGCCGAGGTCGGTTTGCTCGGCGACCTGCTGCAGCAAGTCGCGACGACGCTGGCAGATCACGACGCGCAGCTTTCGGCGGCGCAGGCCCGGCGCAACGCCGAAACTGCTCCGCCGCTGCCGGCGCCTGCTCCCGAGCTTGCCCGCATTGCGCATCGCGAGGCGCTCGCTGCAGCGCGTGCGGAGGCCATTCAGGCCGAGCAGTTGCGCGCGGCCGATGAGCGGGCCGCGATCATCAGCACGGCGTTGGCCGAGGGCAAGGTGGAGGTCCATCTCCAGCCGATCGTGCAGTTGCCGCAGCGCCGGACGCGTGGCTACGAGGCGCTGGTCCGTCTGCGTCTCGACGAGAGCACATTGCTGCTCCCCGCCGAATTCCTGGCGATCGTCGAAGAGCGGGGGTTCGGCCCGACGCTCGACGCGCTGGTCCTGACACGCACACTGGCGATCGCGCGCCATCTGGGATCCAAAGAGGGCGGCCTGTTCGTGGCCTGCAACTTCAGCGCCGCGACCTGGGGTTCGTCGCAAGCTCTGGTGACCCTCTCCCGTATCCTCGACAGATATCGCGAGCACGCGGGCAATCTGGTGATCGAGATGCCGCAGCGGGTGTTCCGGGCCCTGGAGCCGACCAGCCTCGGCCTGCTCGGGGCGATGTCTGCCAATGGTGTGCGCTTCGCGCTCGACCATGTTGGCGATCTTCGGTTCGACCCGGCTTCGTTGCATGATCGTGGCATTCGCTTCGTGAAGGTGCCGGCGGCCTTGCTGCAGGCTGAAGCCGAGCGCTCTTCGATCGACATTGCCGCTGCCGATCTCGCAGCTCAGCTCGCGCGGGCCTCGATCACCCTCGTCGCCGAGAAGATCGAAGATGATCCGACGGTCGCCGACATGATCGAGCTTGGCGTGGCCTATGCTCAGGGGCTGGTGATTTCGCCGCCGCGACCGGTCAAGCCAGAGGTCTTTGCCGATCCGGAGCCGGCGAAACCCGTCGCGTTGGCGCCCGAGCCTGTGCGGCCCGCCGCGCGCATCTCGGCCGATATCCTGGGCTATCCCGCCGCCGGCACATCGCCCGCGGCTGCGCCGCCAGCGCCGCCGACCGGGCCTGCGCAGAAGGGCCCGGCACCGGAGCGCCTGCCGTTCCGCGCCGTGCTGCGTCGCGCCAGCGCCTGACAAAAACCTATCGCTGCCCGTTCCGACAGCCTAAACCGGCATCGTGCTGCGCTGCCGTTGGGCGGTGCAGTCCAATTGGTTTTCCGTGGAGTGGACCGCTTTGCAGCCTGCCAAGACCGCGCCGACCGTCGCATTGACCGGATTCTCCGAAATCACCGATCAGTTCGATATCTGCCTGTGCGATATCTGGGGGGTCGTCCATAACGGTGTGGCAGCGCATCAGGACGCCTGCGATGCGCTGGTTGCGATGCGGGAGCGAGGTGTTTCCGTGGTGCTGGTGACCAACGCCCCCCGTCCCCGCCGTGAAATCGAGGTCCAACTCGCGCGCCTTGCCGTGCCCGAGGCGGCCTACGACGCGATCGTGACCTCCGGCGATGTCTGTCGGGCCCTGATCGAGGAAAGGTCCGGCGAGCCGGTCTTCATGCTCGGCCCCGATCGCGACCTGCCCCTGATCGCCGGTCTGGATGCGCCGCGCGTCTCGTCCGCGGAGGCGCGCTACGTGCTCTGCACCGGATTGTTCGACGACGAGACGGAGACGGCCGAGACCTATGCCGGCCTCTTTGCCGATCTGGTTGCGCGCGATCTCGTGATGATCTGCGCGAATCCCGATCTGGTGGTGGATCGCGGTGGCAAGATCGTGCCCTGCGCCGGTTCGCTCGCGCTGGCTTACGAGCAGATCGGCGGCACGGTGATCTATGCCGGCAAGCCGCATCGACCGATCTATGAAATGGCGCTGCATATCGCCGAAGCGCGACGCGGCAAACCGGTTCCGCCAGATCGGATTTGCGCGATCGGCGATGCGATTCGGACCGACATCGCCGGGGCGAACGCCTTTGGCGCGGCAAGCGTCATGGTGCTGGCGGGGATCCACGCCCAGGATCTTGTCGAAAAATCGTGGGAAGAGCGCCACGGCTGGTTCGCAGGGCAGCATCACCGCCCGGATTACGCGATCCCGCAACTCGTCTGGTGACGTTCGGCCACGCTCAGGCGTGACAAACCGCTTCCATCTTGACCTTCAGGGTCTGGGCGTTGAACGGCTTGACGATATAGTTGTTCACGCCGGCCTTCTTGGCGGCGATGACGTTCTCGGTCTTCGATTCGGCCGTGACCATGATGAAGGGCGTTGTCGCGAGCGCATCTTCCTCGCGCACGCGCTGGAGAAGCTCGAAGCCGGTCATCGGCTCCATGTTCCAATCGGAGATGACGAGGCCGTATTTCTTGTCGCGCATCTTGGCGATGGCGGTTGAACCGTCCGACGCATCGTCGACATTCTCGAATCCGAGCTGCTTGAGCAGGTTCCGAATGATCCGGACCATCGTCTGGTAGTCGTCGACCACGAGGATGGGCATGGACGGATCGAGAGCCATTCTGGTGCTCCAAGCGTAACGACTGCAGCGCGGGGCAATACCCGCGCTCGGACCGCCTTCAGTGAGTGGCGACCATGCCGGGAGTGATAGGGCACCGGTGTTTCGAAGCGGTTAATTCGGAAGAAAACTGACGTTGGGGAAGCGTCGCTTCGGCCGCGGCACCAAAGTCGCATGGCCGGGGCGCCCGGGCTGTGACATTCTATGTTGCGTCGCAATAAGGGCGGCACATCGAAATTGCATCGGCAGCCGGACCAATGAACGCAGTCTCCTATCAGGTTCACGCTTTCGAAGACCTCGCGATTGGTCAAAGCGAAAGTCTGATGCGCACGGTGATGGAGCGGGATGTCTCGCTCTTCGCCGATCTGTCGGGTGATGCCAATCCGATCCATCTTTGCGACCGTTACGCAGCGAGCACGAAATTCGGTCAGCGCATTGCGCACGGGATGTTGACCGCGAGCCTCGTGTCCGCGCTGCTCGGCACGAAACTGCCGGGGCCGGGTGCCGTCTACCTGTCGCAGACACTCACCTTTCTTGCTCCGGTCAGGATCGGCGATGTCGTCACCGCGCGTGTCGAGGTCGTCGAACTCGTTCCCGAGCGTCGGCGCGCGCGCCTGTTCTGTGACTGTGTCGTCGACGGCAAGGCCGTGCTCGAGGGAGAGGCCTGGGTCGCTTTGCCCCCGGCAAAGCCAAAGGCCTGAAACAGGGTGCTTGCGTCCGGTCTCCTTGACGCTGCTGGCCTGAACCGCCATTGACTGCCGCGCGCGGGCATGCCCCGCCGAGGCGGAACCCTTCGTGCCATGACCCGTCCTGCCGCCGCGCCTTCTTCCGGCCGGCCTCATGTTTTCGTCCTCGATGGCGACCGCCCGGTTCCGGACAGCTTGCGCGGGGCAGTGCTGGCGCTGGGCAATTTCGACGGTGTCCATCGCGGCCATGTCGCACTGGCCCGTGTCGCCGTCGCCATGGCGGCCAAGCGGGGCTGCGAGGCGGCCGCCTTCACCTTCGAGCCGCATCCCCGATCGGTCTTCAGCCCCGAGCACCCCGTCTTCCGGCTGACGCCACCTGACATCAAGGAGGAGCTTCTGGCCCAGGCCGGGCTGAAGCGGAGCTTTGTGCTGCCCTTCGATCGCGCCATTGCGACCGTGAGCGCCGAGAGGTTCGTCGACGACCTGCTGCTCGAACGACTTGGTGTCGGGGGGCTCGTCTGCGGCTACGACTTCCATTTCGGCAAGGGCCGCGCCGGCTCGCCCGAGATGCTGCAGGCGAGGGCAGGCGCGCGCGGTGTCCCGGTCTCGGTGGTGCCGCCTTTTTCCTGGGCAGGGGAGCCGGTCTCCTCGACCCTGATCCGCACCGCGCTGGAAGCCGGAGATGTCGGCCGCGCAGCAGAGTTCCTCGGGCGGCCCTGGTTCGTGCGCGGCGAGATCGCACATGGTGACAAGCGCGGACGCGATCTCGGTTACCCCACCGCCAATATGCATCTCGCCCGTGATTGCCGCCTGAAATTTGGCATTTATGCCGTCAGGATGAAGGTCGATGGCGTCTGGCGCGACGGGGTGGCGAGTTTCGGCAGCCGTCCGACCTTCGATGACGGCGCGCCGCGGCTCGAGACCTTCCTCTTCGATTTCGCGGGCGACCTCTATGGCAAGGTCGTCGACGTTGCCCTGGTCGCCTGGCTGCGGGGCGAGGAGAAATTCGACTCGCTCGAGGCCCTGATCGTGCAAATGGACAAGGACAGTGCCAGGGCCCGCGCCATTCTGGCGCAAACACCGCCCTTCCTTCCTTAACGTGCCCCTGTTAGAAGCCGTTCATGCTCGCTCATTGCGCCCAGATCATAGAGTTGCTCCGGCGAATTACGGGCCCGGCTGACGCTGCCCTGCGCTGAGACGCAGGCGTCCGCGCAAGCCGGGATGACCGCCGCTTTCCCTTGTCCTCAAGGACCGGTGACGCGCCAGCCACGTATGGCCCGCCAGTCCAAGCTGCCCGAGCCGGATCATGAACGACCAGTCCAATTCCGCCCCGTCGAAAAGCGTTGATTATTCGCAGACGCTGTTCCTGCCCCAGACCGAATTCCCGATGCGCGCCGGCTTGCCGCAACGCGAGCCGGAACTGCTCGCCCGCTGGCAGAAGATCGAACTCTATCGCAAGCTGCGCGAGAGCGCGAAGGGCCGCGACCGCTTCATCCTGCATGATGGTCCGCCCTATGCGAACGGCCATCTCCATATCGGTCATGCGCTCAACAAAGTGCTGAAGGACCTCGTCGTCCGCTCTCAGCAGATGCTCGGCCACGACGCCAACTATGTGCCGGGGTGGGATTGTCATGGCCTGCCGATCGAGTGGAAGATCGAGGAGCAGTACCGGGCCAAGGGCCTGAACAAGGACGATGTGCCGGTCGTCGAGTTCCGCAAGGAGTGCCGTGCCTTCGCCGAGCACTGGGTCAATGTTCAACGCGAGGAATTCAAGCGCCTCGGCGTCGAGGGCGACTGGGCCGATCCCTACCTGACCATGGCGTTCCCGGCCGAGGCGCAGATCGCCCGCGAGATCATGAAGTTCGCCGAGACCGGCCAGCTCTATCGCGGGTCCAAGCCGGTGATGTGGTCGGTGGTCGAGAAGACCGCGCTCGCCGAGGCTGAGGTCGAGTACGAGGAGCACACGAGCGATACGGTGTTCGTGGCCTTTCCCGTCGCGTCGGGAGCGGATGGCCTGGCTGGCGCGTCTGTCGTGATCTGGACGACCACCCCCTGGACGATCCCCGGCAACAGGGCGATCTCCTTCCACCACAAGATCGCCTATGGGCTCTATCGGGTGACCGCGGCGGCCGACGGCAACTGGGCGAAGGTCGGCGCGACCTATGTGCTGGCGAAGGCCCTGGCCGAGAGCGTGTTCAAGGCTGCGAAGGTCGACGCCTTCGAACTGGTTCGCGATGTCGCTGCGTCCGAGCTGGATGGTCTGACCTGCGCCCATCCGCTGCGCGGCCACGGCTACGACTTCGATGTGCCGCTGCTCGACGGAGACCATGTCACCGACGATGCCGGTACGGGCTTCGTCCACACCGCGCCCGGCCATGGTCGGGAGGATTTCGACATCTGGATGGCGAGCGGCCGCAAGCTCGCCGAACGCGGGATCGATACGCATATCCCCTACACCGTGGATGCCGATGGTCGCTTCACCAGGGATGCGCCGGGCTTCGAGGGCCGACAGGTCATCACCGACAAGGGCGAGAAGGGCGACGCCAACGATGCCGTCATCAAGGCGCTGGCGGCGAGCGGCAACATCATCGCGCGCGGCCGGTTGAAGCATCAGTATCCCCATAGCTGGCGTTCGAAGAAGCCGGTCATCTTCCGCAACACGCCGCAATGGTTCATCGCCATGGACAAGCCGCTCGGCGAAGCGTTGGGCGGCCCCGATGTTCCAGCCACGCCGGGCGGCAACGTCGATACGCTGCGCAACCGCGCGCTCAAGGCCATCAAGGAAACCGAATGGGTTCCCGCGGCCGGTGAGAACCGTATCACCGGCATGATCGCCAACCGCCCCGACTGGGTTGTCTCGCGCCAGCGCGCCTGGGGCGTGCCGATCACCGTCTTCGTCGAGAAGGACAGCGGCACGATCCTCGTCGATCCAAGGGTCAACGCTGCAATCGCCGATGCCTTCGAGATCGAGGGAGCCGATGCCTGGTTCACCGATGTCGACGGCGCGCGCTTCCTGAAGCCCTTCGGTTACGATCCGCAGATGTATGAGCGCGTCACCGACGTGCTCGATGTCTGGTTCGATTCAGGCTCGACCCACGCCTTCACGCTGGAGAAGCGGCCCGACCTGCGCGCTCGCCGGCGCGGCGACGGTGGCAATGACCGGGTGATGTATCTGGAAGGGTCGGACCAGCACCGCGGCTGGTTCCATTCGAGCCTGCTCGAAAGCTGCGGCACGCGTGGCCGGGCGCCCTACGACATCGTGCTGACCCACGGCTTCTGTCTCGACGAGAAGGGCGAGAAGATGTCGAAGTCGAAAGGCAATGTCACTGCGCCGCAGGACGTGATCAAGGAGTCCGGCGCCGACATCCTGCGCCTCTGGGTCGCGGCGGCGGACTATTCCGACGATCTGCGCATCGGCAAGGAAATCCTCAAGACCTTCGTCGAGACCTACCGCAAGCTGCGCAACACCATGCGCTGGATGCTCGGCACGCTCGCGCATTTCAGCGAGGACATCCGCGTCGCCTCGCCGGCCTCGATGCCGGAGCTCGAGCGCTTGATGCTGCACCGCCTTGCGGAGCTCGGGCCGCAAGTCGAGGAGGCCTATCGGACCTATGACTACAAGCGGGTGGTGACGCTGCTCTCGCAGTTCATGAACACCGAGCTCTCCGCCTTCTATTTCGACGTTCGCAAGGACGCGCTCTATTGCGATCCGCTGTCGAGCCATGTCCGCAAGAGTGCGCTGACGGTGGTCGACCATCTCCTGCGCTGCCTCGCAACCTGGTTGGCGCCGATCCTTGTCTTCACCACCGAGGAAGCCTGGCTCGAGCGCTATCCGGAGCAGAAGGCGCTGGGCGGTTCCGTGCATCTCGAAGCCTTTGCCGCGGCACCGGAGAGCTGGCTCGATCCGGAGCTGGCCGAGCGCTGGAGCAAGATCCGCCGCGTCCGGCGTGTCGTCACCGGCGCGCTCGAGCTGGAACGTGCGGCCAAGCGCATCGGCTCTTCGCTCGAGGCCGCGCCCGAGGTTCACATCGCCGATCCCGATCTGCTGGCGGCGCTGTCGGGTGTCGATCTCGCCGAGATCTGCATCACGTCCGATCTCAAGGTTGTTGCCGGCGAAGGGCCAGAGGATGGATTCCGGCTTCCGGAGGTGCCCGGCGTCGCTGTCGTCCCGGTCCGGGCCAGCGGCGTGAAATGCGCCCGTTCCTGGAAGTATTTCGATCCCGCGACCGCCGAGCACGATCATCCCGACGTCACTCCACGTGACGCCAGGGCCTTGCGGGAGCTCGGCAAGGCGGCCGGGCGATGACGTCGCTGCGCCGCTTCGGGATCTGGATCGTCGCGCTGGTCTTCGTACTGGACCAGGCGCTGAAGCTCTGGCTGGTGTTTGGCTTGCAGCTCGGCGAAACCGGCCCCTACGAGCTGACGCCCTTCATGACCATCGTGCTGGCCTGGAACCGCGGCATCTCCTATGGGCTGTTCCAGCAGGAGGGCAATCTCGGGCCCTGGCTTCTGGTGCTGCTGTCGGTCGTCGCCGCCATCTGGCTCAGCCGCTGGATGTGGCGGGCGACAGACCGGCTGACGGTCGCAAGTCTCGCGCTCATCGTCGGCGGCGCGCTTGGTAACGGCGTCGATCGGGCTGTGTACGGCGCCGTCGTCGACTTCGTTCACCTGCATTATGGCAGCTTCAGCTGGTACATCTTCAACATTGCCGATGCGGCTATCGTTGTCGGTGTGCTCGGTCTCCTGTATGAGTCCTTCCGCCCTGACGCCTCAAAGTCTGCACAGGCTTGAGGCGCGTCGCCATGCTTTTGCCCTTCCCTTGGCGCAACACGGCGAAACACGGACAGGAACGCAGGTTCCTTCACGGAGGTTTTGAGATGGCCCATCGCGCTCGCGCAATCCGCATCCTGCTCGCTGGGAGCATGATCGCGGTCGCGCTTCCCGCCTCGGCTCAGGAAGGCATGTTTTTCCAGAACGCCATGCGGACCTTTGGACTGATGCCGGGGGAGGGGCCCGATATCGAGTATCGCCAGCGCCCGCCGCTGGTCGTGCCGCCGTCTTCCGCCTTGCCGCGCCCGCAGGATCCGGCCTCGCAGCGTACCGCTGCATGGCCGAATGATCCCGATGTTGCAGCCCGCCGTGCGGAGGCCAAGGACGCGCTGGTTCCGGCGACGGAGCGCGAGAGATACAAGCTGAACCAGACCCCGCTGCTCAGCCAGCAGGAACTGCGTCGCGGCCGCGTGAGCGGTGGCGGACAGGCTCAGACGCCACCCGTGACCCAGAGCAAGACCTTCGAGGAAAATATCGGCCCGATCCGCGCCGGCCGTGAAATGGCGGCGCGCCAGGCTGCGACCGACACCTCGAACCTGGTTCACGGTCAGGAGCCGCAGCGGCGATTGCTGACCGATCCGCCGACCGGCTACCGCAAGCCGGCTGGTACGGCGCCGCTTGGGCCCGGTCGGTCGGGGCCGCGTGAAGACACCAACAGCACGGGCCAGAAGGAATTCGTGCAGGGTCTGCCGTCGCCGAGCACACCCTGACCCTTCGCTGCGACACCGTGATGGCGAGCGCCGCGCGCTGGCGCGGAGCGTAATCGCGCCTATATCGAAGGTCACTCCTGCCGCGAAGGTGCCACCCTGCAATGACGGTTCATACTCCGACTGCACGCTTGTCGGTTCCAGTCGAAGCCTTCCGGCTCGCCAACGGGCTTGACGTTGTGGTCGTGCCCGACAGGCGCGCGCCGGTCGTCACGCATATGGTCTGGTACCGCAACGGCTCGGCGGATGATCCGGCCGGCAAGTCCGGCATCGCGCATTTCCTCGAGCACCTGATGTTCAAGGGCACGGCGCGCTGGCCCGCCGGCGAGTTCTCCAAGATCGTCGCGGGCTATGGCGGCCAGGAGAACGCCTTCACCTCCTTCGACTACACCGCCTATTTCCAGCGCGTGCCGAAGGAGCATCTGCGCGCCATGATGGACTACGAGGCCGACCGGATGACCGGCCTCGCCTTCGACGAGAGCGTGGTCGGGCCCGAGCGCGATGTCGTGCTCGAGGAGCGGCGCATGCGCGTCGACGCGGACCCGGCGGCACAGTTGGGCGAGGAGTTCTCCTCCGCGCTCTTCGTGCATCATCCCTATGGCACGCCGATCATCGGCTGGGAGCACGAGATCGAAGGCCTGACGCGCGACGACGCCTTCACCTACTACCAGCGCTTCTACACGCCGGAGAACGCGATCCTGGTCGTCGCCGGCGATACCGATCTCGACGAGGTGCGCACGCTTGCCGAGGCCACCTATGGCCAGATCGCGGCGGGCGGACAGGCGCCGGTGCGCAAGCGCCCGGCCGAGCCCACCCCGCGCGCGGCCCGCCGGGTCTCACTGAGCGATCCGCGTGTGCGCCAGCCGTCGCTGCGGCGCGGCTGGTTGACGCCGACCTATCTCAGCGGCGATCGAAGCGAGGCGTTCGCGCTCGAACTGGTGGCCGATATCCTCGGTGGCGGCACCACCTCGCGGCTCTATCGCCAGCTTTGCGTCGAGCAGGAACTCGCGGCCGGTGCCAGCGCCTATTTCATGGGCTCGATGGTCGATCGCGCCGCCTTTCAGATGTCGACGAGCCCACGCCCGGGCATCGACATGGCCGCGCTGGAGGCTGGCCTCGATGCAGCGCTGGCAGCTTTCCTGGCCGATGGGCCGAGCGATGTCGAGTTGAGCCGCGCTCGCACGCGGCTGGTGGCGGAGACGATCTTCGCCCGAGACAGCCAGTCTTCGCTCGCTCGTATCTTCGGCGCCTCGCTGGCCGTCGGCGAAACCGTCGAGGACGTCCTGGCCTGGCCGGATCGGATCGAAGCCGTCACCCGCGAGGCCGTGATCGAGGCAGCGCGCCGCTATCTGCGGCCCGACCGTTCGGTCACCGGGCTGCTCTTGCCGGCAGCTTGAGCCCGCGCCCCCTTTCTCATGCGGGTGGGGTGACACCATCCCACCGTCAGGAAGCGACATGAACGCGCCCATCCCCACCCCGGGTTCCACGCTTGCCGGCCCCTCTGTGGCGGTCCAGCAGGTCCGCTCGACCGCCGGAGTCGAAGCCTGGCTGGTCGAGGAACACAGCCTGCCGCTGATCGCGATCGATTTCGCTTTCGATGGTGGTGCGACACGCGATCCCGACAATGCCGCCGGTAGCGCCTATCTCGTCTCGGGTCTGCTCGATGAGGGGGCTGGCGATCTCGACGCAGAAGCGTTCCATGGCCGCCTTGCCGATCATGCCATCAGCCTCGGCTTCGACGCCCGCCGCGACGATTTCCACGGCCATTTGCAGACCCTGTCGCGTCATCGCGACGAGGCGTTCTCGCTGTTGGCCCTGGCGCTGAACGCGCCGCGCTTCGACGCTGATGCCGTGGAACGCGTGAAGTCGCAGGTCGTCGCTGGCCTGCAGCGTCAGGCGCAGAATCCTGAAACACTCTGCCGCAATGCACTCTATGCGGCGGCCTATCCGGGCCACGCCTATGGCCGTCCGGAGAAGGGCGATATCGACAGCGTCTCGCGCACGGAGCCGGCCGGATTAAAGACACTCTCGCGCGCGTTGCTGACCCGCGCCGGCCTCAAGATCGTCGTGGTCGGTGACATCACGGCGGAGGAATTGGCACAGCGGCTCGATCAGCTCTTTGCTGCCCTCCCCACCGGCTCCGCTCGATCGATCCCGGCCGAACCCATTGCCGTGCAGGGGCTTGGTGAAACGCATGTCATCGATCTCGATGTGCCGCAGACCGTGCTGCGCTTCGTCGGCCCGGGCCTGATGCGCCGTGACCCGGATTTCATCACCGCAAGCGTGTTGAACCATATCCTGGGCGGCTCCGCCTTCACCTCGCGCCTGTTCCTTGAAGTGCGCGAGAAGCGCGGCCTTGCCTATGGCGTGTCGTCGAGCCTGCTGCCGCTGCGCGAGAGCGCCTTGCTGGTTGGCGGCACCGCGACGCGCAATGACCGTGCGGCCGAGTCGCTCGCCGTCATTCGCGAGGAGATGATGAAGCTCGCCTCCGAGGGACCGAGCGAGCACGAGGTCGAAGAGGCCAAGCGCTATATCATCGGCTCATACCCCTTGCGTTTCGATACCTCGCCGAAGATCGCGGCCGAGCTGCTGGGCCTGGCGGTGAACGGCTTCGGGCCGGAGTTCCTCGCCGACCGCAACCAACTCTTCGCCGACGTGACGCTCGACGACGTCAAGCGCGTTGCGCAGCGGCTCTTCGGCGACCCGCGCCTGCTTGTGCAGGCCGTTGGTCGGCCGGTCGGCCTCGTTTGACGGCACGGCACCGCCACCCGCTTTTCCACCGACCCAATATGGATACCAGGCCATGCTGCAGCAAAGCTTCGACCTCGCGCTCGAATCCGGTGTCGGCGCCGGCGGCATCCCCGATGCTGCCTTCGAGAAGGCGCTGGCCGCTCTCGCGCCTGCGCTGGCGCGGCTGAAGGGCGAAGCGGACGCGAAGTCGCTGCCCCTGCTGGGATTACCGGCCGATACGGCTGATCTGGCGCCGGTCCATGCTGCCGCGAAGCGCCTGCATGAAGGCGCGACCGATATTCTGATCCTCGGCACGGGCGGCTCCAGCCTCGGCGGCCAGACGCTGGCGCAACTCGCGGGCTACGGCATCGCCGGCCTGTCGGGCTTCGCGCCCGCGCCGCGCGTGCATTTCATCGACAATCTCGACCCTGAGACGTTCGCCTCCCTGCTGACGAAACTGCCGCTCAAGTCGACCAGATTCGTGGCCATCTCCAAATCAGGGGGCACCGGAGAAACCTTGCTGCAGTGCATCGCGGCGATCACCGCGCTGCGTGCAGCCGGTATCTCCGACAGCGACATCGGCGCGCATTTCCAGGGCCTCTCCGAGCCGGCCAAGCCCGGCAAGCTGCACCCGCTGCGCGCCCTGCTGGAGCCGTTCGGTACGCCCTTCCTCGACCATCATACCGGCGTGGGTGGGCGCTACTCGGTCCTGACCAATTGCGGTCTGCTGCCGGCCGCTATCCTCGGCCTCGATATCGAAGCCTTGCGCAAGGGGGCGGCCAAGGCGCTTGCGCCCCTGCTGGCGGGTAAGGGCGTCCGCGAGGTCCCGGCTGCGCTGGGCGCCGCTCTGCACCTCGCCGCCATGCGCTCCGGCAAGGGCATCGCGGTGCTGATGCCCTATGCCGACAAGCTTGCCCTGTTGACGCGCTGGTGGGTCCAGCTCTGGGCCGAGAGCCTCGGCAAGGACGGACAAGGCACCCAGCCGGTCGCCGCGCTTGGGCCCGTCGACCAGCATTCGCAGCAGCAGCTTTATCTCGCCGGGCCGAAGGACAAGTTCTTCACCGTTCTGACCGTCAGCACCAAGGGCAAGGGTCCGGGGATCGACTCCGCTCTGGCCAAGACAATTGGCGAGGACGGTTTCGCCGGCAAGACGATCGGCGATCTCGTCGCGGCGCAAGGCGTCGCCATGGTCGACACCTTTGCCAAGAACGGCCGCCCAGTGCGCAGCCTCCATGTCGACCAGGTCGACGAGACGGTGCATGGCGAGATCCTGATGCACTTCATGCTGGAGACGATCCTGGCGGGCTACGCCATGGGCGTCGATCCGTTCGATCAGCCGGCAGTGGAAGAGGCGAAACTCCTCGCCAAGCGTTATCTTGCCGAAGGGCGCGGTTGACGATTCGGGTCTCCGCCCCCGCTCCCTGTTTGCCGGGCCCAGCATGACCGTTCGTCGTCTCGATCCTATTCTGGTCGATCGCATCGCCGCCGGCGAGGTGATCGAGCGGCCGGCTGCCGCCGTGAAGGAACTGGTCGAGAACGCCATCGATGCCGGCGCGCGCGCGATCGCCGTGACCATTGCAGCCGGCGGACGCGAGTTGATCCGCGTCGTCGATGACGGCTCCGGCATGTCGCCCGAGGATCTGGCGCTCTCGGTCGAGCGCCATGCCACCTCGAAGCTGCCGGATGGCGATCTCTTCGCGATCCAGTCCCTCGGCTTCCGCGGCGAGGCGCTGCCGTCGATCGGCTCGGTGGCGCGGCTTGCCATCACCACGCGCCAGCGCGAGGCGTCGCAGGGCCACGGCCTCGTCGTCGAGGCCGGCGAGAAAGGCGTGGTGCGTCCGGCTGCTGCAGCGCCCGGCACGCGCATCGAGGTCTGCGACCTCTTCATCTTCACCCCGGCCCGCCTCAAATTCCTGAAGAGCGATCGGGCGGAGGCGCAAGCCGTCTCCGAGATGCTGCGGCGGCACGCCATCGCTCATCCGACCATCCGCTTCTCGCTCGAAGGGGACCATGTCACCGGCTTCGACTGGCCGGCCGAGGCGATCGGTGAGGAAGGGCTGCTGCGCCGGCTGTCGCGTGCGCTTGGCCGTGACTTTCCCGAGAACGCGCTGCGGCTCGACGTGGTGCGCGAAGGTATTCGGGTCACCGGTTTCGCCGGGCTGCCGACCTTCCATCGCGGTACCTCGGCCGGCGTGCATCTGGCGGTCAATGGCCGGCCGGTGCGGGACAAGCTGCTGCTCTCGGCGGTGCGCGGCGCCTATGCCGATGTCGTGCCCTCCGACAGGCACCCGATGTTGTTTCTCGATGTGATCTGCGATCCGCGCTTCGTCGACGTGAATGTCCATCCGGCCAAGAGCGAAGTCCGCTTCCGCGATCCCGCCCTGGTTCGCGGCCTCGTGGTCTCCGGCCTGAAGGCGGCTTTGGCCGAAGCCGGGCACCGCGCCACGACGACGGGTGGCGCCCGGACGCTGGAAGCCTTCCGCGCGGTCTTCGCTGGCGCTGGGCAGCCGTCGGTGCAACGTCCGGTCCTGCCGTCCGCCCCTGCCTGGACACCGTCATCGGTCGGCTTCGGCGAGGCGCGACAGGCCGATTTCACCGGTTTCGCGACGCCATCGGCCGATGCGAGAGCCCATGTCGCCGAGCCAGCGCAGGACGCTCTCGACCGACCGCTCGGTGCGGCGCGGGCGCAGGTCCATGAGACCTATATCCTCGCCCAGACCCGCGACGGCATGGTCATTATCGACCAGCACGCGGCGCATGAGCGGCTGGTCTATGAACGGCTGAAGGCCGAGAGGGCCAGGACCGGTATCGCCCGCCAGGCCCTGCTGCTGCCGGAAGTGGTCGAGCTCGATCCGGTTGATGCCGATCGCCTGATCGCTGTCGCCAGTGATCTGGCATCGCTCGGCCTGACCATCGAATCCTTCGGAGCCGGCGCCGTGCTGGTGCGCGAAGCGCCGAGCGCGCTGGCCGGCGGCAATCTGCAGAAGCTGGTCCGTGATGTCGCCGATACACTCGCCGAGCATGGCGATTCAGGCTCGCTCGAACGGCGCCTCGACCATGTGCTGGCGACGATGGCCTGCCACAACTCGGTGCGCGCCGGTCGGCGCCTGCGGCCTGAGGAGATGGACGCGCTCCTGCGCGAGATGGAAGTCACGCCCAATTCCGGCCAATGCAACCATGGCCGGCCGACCTATGTCGAGCTCAAGCTGAACGATATCGAGAAGCTGTTCGGGCGGCGGTGAGGCGCTCAAGGGGTCCGGAGGATCAAGACCTGGGTCTCGCCATAGTCGCGTCGCTCCAGCTCCTCGAACTCGCCGGGCAGCGCGATCTCGACCCCTGCCGCTTCCTCAAGCACGATCAGCGCACCAGCTGAGAGCCAGCCGCCATCGCGTGCCGAGATGAGTGCCTTCTCACCCAGGTTCTTGCGATAGGGCGGATCGCAAAAGACGAGCTGGAAAGGCGCCATCGGCCCGATCGGGCCGAGTTTGGTCGCGTCGCGGCGGAAGATGCGGCTCAGGCCGGCGAGCCCAAACGCCATCTGGTTCTCGCGGATCAGGCCGCGCGCCTCGGTGCCGTCATCGACCAGCAGCGCAAAGCCGGCGCCGCGCGAGAGCGCCTCGAACGCCATCGCGCCGGTCCCGGCGAAGAGATCGAGCACGCGCGCGCCCTCGACCACATCGTCATAGGCGTGGGCGAGCACGTTGAAGAGCGATTCACGCAACCGGTCGGAGGTCGGGCGGATCGTGCCGATACCCGGCTTGGGGCCGGCCAAGGGCCGGCCGCCGAAGCGGCCGCCGACGATTCTCATCAGGCGCTACTCTCAGTCACGCTTGCCGCGCCCACCGCCACCGGGACGAGGTCCCTTGCCGCCGGGCTTGCCGCCGAAGGGGCGTCCGCCGCCGGACTTGCCGCCAGCGCCACGTCCATGCGGACGGTCGCCGGACGGTCTGCCGCCGCCAGGCCTGTCGCCGAAGCTGCGGCCGCGCGGACGGTCGTCGCCCTGACGCTCGGCAAAGGGGCGAGCTGGCCGTTCGCGTCCCTCCCGGGGCGCGCGCTCGGGGCGCTCGCCGTGTGCCGCGCGCTCCTGCCAGGGACGCTCGTCGCCGCGATCATGCCCGCCGGCACCCTCGTCGCGTGGACGGCGCTGCGGCCTTTCGCCGAGGCTGCGGGCTGAACTGCTGCGTTCCTGCGAGCGCGGACCGCGGGAACCCGGCCCGGGACGCTCGGCACGTGCCGGGCGGGCGGGAGCTTCCTCTCGTGCCGGCGCGCTGACACGCTCGACCAGCACGCGCCGCCCCTTCGGATCGGCAATCGCCTTGTCGCGCTTGCGCTCGACCTGGCCGGTCGCCTCGCGGGCCTGCCGCGCCTCCTTCGGATCTGCGCCACGTCTTGGGGCGGAGCGGCGCTCACGTTGCGGCTCGGCCTCCTCATCGCGCCAGACCGTGCGCTTCCAGGGCTTCTCGCTGCGGGTGTCCTGGGAAACCGGACGTCCACCGCTGCGCCCGCCGCGCTCCTCGCCGCCCTCGCGGCGACGCGGGCGATCCTCGCCCGCAGGCGCGCGCCGAGGCGCCACCGGCAGCTCATCGCGGCGCGGCGCCTCGAAATCGACGCCGGCCTTGGCCATCAGCTCTTCACCGAGCTGGTCCTTGATCACGCGGGAGCGGATCTCGTCGACTTCGCCCTCCGGCAGGTCGCCGAGCTGGAACGGCCCGAAGGAGACCCGGATCAGCCGGTTCACGGCAAGGCCGAGATGCTCGAGGACGGTCTTGACCTCGCGGTTCTTGCCCTCGCGCAAATCGACCACGAGCCAGGTGTTCGAGCCCTGCTCGCGTTCGAAGCGCGCCAGGACGGGCCCGTAGCTGATGCCGTCGATGGTGACGCCGTCGCGCAGCGTGTCGAGTTTGTCCTGCGTGATGCTGCCGAAGGCGCGCACGCGATAGCGCCGGAGCCAGCCGGTTTCCGGCAGCTCGAGCACGCGTGCAAGTCCGCCGTCATTGGTCAGCAGCAGCAACCCCTCGGTGTTGATGTCGAGGCGGCCGATCGAGAGAACGCGCGGCAGATCCTCCGGTAACGCCTCGAATACGGTCGGACGACCTTCGGGATCATGGTTCGTCGTCACCAGCCCGCGGGGCTTGTGATAGAGCCAGAGCCGTGTGCGCTCACGCGCCGGCAAGGGCTCGCCATCGACGAGGATCACATCGCTCGGCCCGACATCGAGTGCCGGGCTTTCGATCACCTTGCCGTTCACGCTGACGCGGCCTTCGGCGATCATCGCCTCGCAATCGCGGCGCGAGGCGACGCCGGCGCGCGCCATCACCTTGGCGATGCGCTCCGGCTCGATCGAGGGCAGGAGGACTGCGCCGGGCGCCTGGGCTTCGGCATCCTCGCGGTGCGGACGATGAGCCCGTTCCTCGCCGCGGGGACGGTCGTGCCGGTCCGAGCGGGGCCTGTCGAAGCGTTGTGCGCCAGTATCCCGAGCGCCGAAGCTCCTGCGGGGGGCTGCGCCTTCGCGGGGCGGACGGCTCGCGCTGCGCTCGCCCTCGGAGCGGGCACGGAACGGCCTTTCGCCACCCTCGCGCGGCGGACGCGGCGCATCGTCGCGCCGGCCGGCCGGCTTGTCGAAGCGCCGGGCGGGGCGTTCGCCGCCTTCGGATGTCCTGTGCGAAGGGCGATCATCTCCCGAGCGACCACGAAATGGGGCGCGTTCGCCCTCGGTCCTGGAACGGAACGGCCTTTCGCCGCCCTCGCGCGGCGGGCGGGGGGCATCGTCGCGCCGGCCGGCCGGCTTGTCGAAGCGCCGGGCAGGGCGTTCGCCGCCTTCGGACGTCCTGTGCGAAGGGCGATCATCTCCCGAGCGACCACGAAATGGAGCGCGTTCGCCCTCGGTCCTGGAACGGAACGGCCTTTCGCCGCCCTCGCGCGGCGGACGCGGTGCGCCGTCACGCTGGCCTGCGGGCCTGTCGAAGCGACGGGCAGGGCGTTCGCCCTCGTTCCCGGCATCGCGGCGCGGCCTGTCATCGCCGGAACGGCCACGGAATGGCGGGCGATCTCCGCCCGAAGGTGGGCGACCGCGTGACGGGCCACGGCCTTTGCCGTCGCCTCCGCCAAACCCGCCGCCTTTGCCGCCAGCTCCACCGCCCTTGCGTGGACCACGGCTTTTCTGGTTGTTGTCGTCGCTCATCATCGCTCCTGCACAGCCGGCGCTTGTAGCAGAGCGTATCATGCCTCGCGAGCGCCAAAGCAGAGGTTTCATGCTGCAATCGAAGCGTGCCGAGCTGGAGGGGATGGATCTCGCCCTCGCGGAGGCCCGGGCGGCAGGCGCGCGGGGCGAGGTGCCGGTGGGTGCCGTCGTCGTCAGGGACGGAACCATCCTGGCCAGCGCCGGCAATCGCACGCTCGAGCTGAAGGACCCGACCGCGCATGCGGAGATGCTGGTCTTGCGGCGCGCCTGCGAAGAAATCGGCAGCGAACGGCTGATCGGCTGCGATCTCTACGTCACGCTCGAACCCTGCCCGATGTGCGCCGCCGCGATCTCCTTCGCCCGCATCAGGCGGCTCTATTTCGGCGCGCCCGATCCCAAGGGAGGCGCAGTCGAGAATGGTGTCCGGCTCTATTCCAGCCCGACATGCCACCATGCACCGGATGTCTATGGCGGCATCGCTGAAAGCGAGGCCGCGGAGCTGTTGCGCGGGTTCTTCAAGGCGCGGCGTTAAGGGCCGGATTATGCGCCCGCCCCGCCTCGGGGAGGGCAATGGCGCCAGGTGGTCGCGACCGTCGCGATGCCCCTGGGCGCGATGCTCCCTCGCGGGGACTGCGGATGGATCCGGCGTCGCTACGGTTCTGGTCCAGACAAACGAACATCGCGAGGCGCAATGTCCTTTCAGGCCTATCTCGACACGATCAAGCAGAAGACCGGCAAGGGGCCTGAAGAACTGCAGGTTCTTGCCGACGCGAAGGGTTTCTCGGAAGCGGGCAGGCTCAAGCCAGGCGTCAAGGCAGGGCAGATCGTGGACTGGCTGAAATCGGATTTCGATCTCGGCCATGGCCACGCCATGGCGATCTATGCCCTGCTCACAGGCAAGAAGAAGCCCGGTGATTGATCGCCCGCGCCAGAGCCAGAGCCAGAGCATAGGCCCGAAAAGTGGATTGCGGTTTTCGGGACAGCCGATGCAAATACAGAAGGTGAGATGATCGGACCTGCTGCGATATCCGGTCCGATGATCTAACGCGCTGTTTCCGCAATCAGCCAATCGCGAACGGCTCGTACAAGCGGCTCATTGGCGCGGCTCGGCAGCGTCACCACTGAATAGGCAAGTCCCGCTAGCGTTGGGCCGAATGGCTGGATGAGCCGGCCCGCATCGAGCTCCTCGCGGACGAGCGCCAGGCTGAGCAGCGCCGCTCCCTGGCCGGCGACTGCAGCCTGGATCGCCTGGCTTTCATCGGTGAAGCGCAAGGCCGATCTTGCATTGAACCCCATGTCAGCCCGCTCGAACCAGATCGGCCAGGTCGGATGATCTGGATCTGCGCTGCGCCATTCGAAATGGATGAGCGGCACCTGCGCGAGATCGGCGGGCTGGCGCACGTCCAGCACCGGATTCACCACCGGGGCGAACCGATCCGCGATGAGCCGGTGAGCGTCGAAATTGGGATAGTTGCCATGGCCATATCGGATCGCCAGGTCGACCTGGCCCGAATGCAGATCGACCACATCGTCGGATGCGTGCAGTCGCAGATCGATGCCGGGGTGAGCCTTCTGGAAGCCGGCGGCCCGCGGCACCAGCCATTTCGCAGAGAAGGCAACGGTCGCCGAGATCGTGACGACAGGCCGTTTCCGCTCTGACCGTATCCGCTCGATCGCTGCAGCAAAGGCGTCGAAGCCATCGCGCAGCACCAGATAGAGCGCCCGGCCTTGCTCGGTCAGAATGACCCGCCGCGTCTGGCGGTCGAACAGGCGCTCATCAAGGTGCTCTTCGAGCGTCCGGATCTGGTGGCTGACGGCCGTGGCCGTGACCAGCAACTCGGAGGCGGCCCGCTTGAAGCTGCCATGGCGCGCCGCAGCTTCGAACGCACGTAGCGAGGACAGGGGCGGCAGGCGTCGCATCAAGATGGCCCAATGTTTGAACTGACATCCGGTCAAATTATGGATGAGTTGAACTCAGTTATCGAGTGATGATTTCGCGTTTGTTGCCTCGGTTTTTTATAACCACATTCATTTCGTCACCACACGGCCGGGCCCGGATGATGAACAGAATTCATCCTCCGCCTGTCCCAATCATGGATGAGACAAAAGATGTTCGAGCAAGTTGTCACGCGGCCCGATCCCTATGAGCCGTATCTGTTGTCGCAGGCCATCAAGGTCGGCAGCCTTCTCTTCGTATCGGGCCAGGCCGGTTATGATGACGAGGGCAAGGTCGTGGAGGGCGGATTCCTTGCCCAGGGCGAGCAGGCCTTCTCCAATTTGCAGCGCGCCCTCGAAGCGGGTGGCGCCAGCCTGAAGGACGTCGTCAAGGTGACGATCTTCGTCACCGACATGCAGGCTCAGTTCAAGGACGTGGTCGAGCTTCGCCGCAAGTTCTGGAGCGCGCCTTATCCCGCCGACACGATCGCCGAGGTCAAGGGCCTCTACGATCCGCGCGTGATGATCGAGATCGAGGCGATCGCGGCAGTGCCGGGGGAGGGCCGGTAAGATGACTGGCAATCCCCCTCCCGCCGAGCCTCGCCAGAGGGCGGTGGAGAGACTCTTCTCCCCTGTCCGGATCGGCAAGCTCGCTCTTTCCAACCGGCTTGTCGTTGCTCCCATGACGCGCGTGAGCGCGACAGTCGATGGGCGCGCCACCGAGGGCATGGCCTCCTATTATCGTTCATTCGCGGAAGGCGGCTTTGGCCTGATCGTGACGGAGGGCATCTACACCGACAAGGTTTTCTCGCAGGGCTATCAATACCAGCCCGGTCTCGCTGATGCCGAACAGGTCGAGGCGTGGCGACAGGTCGTCAGCACTGTTCATGATGCAGGCGGGCGGATTGTTGCGCAACTGATGCACGCGGGGGGTTTGGCGCAAGGCAACATCCATCGGGACCATACCATCGGCCCTTCCGCCCTGCGTCCCAAGGGCGAGCAGATGGCGTTCTACCGCGGCAATGGGCCTTACCGCATTCCTCGTGCGATGTCGGAGGCGGATATCGGCGAAGCGGTGGCAGGCTTTGCCAGCGCGGCGGCGCTCGCAGGAGAGGCTGGCTTCGACGGTGTCGAGATCCACGGAGCCAATGGCTACCTCCTCGACCAGTTCCTGACCGAAGGCATCAACCTGCGCCAGGATCGCTATGGAGGGAGCATTGCGGGCCGCCTGCAGCTCCTCGTCGAGGTTTCCGAAGCCGTTCGCTCGGCCGTTGGAGCGGATCACGTCGTCGGCTTGCGGATCTCGCAGGCCAAGGTCAACGACTTCCTGCACAAGCGGATCGGAGGTGGCCGCGAAGCCGAGGCGATGTTCGGCGCATTGGGCACGCTTCCACTCGACTACATCCATACGACCGAATTCGAGGCCTGGCGCCCGGCCTTTGGCGATGACGGGCCAAGTCTGGCGGCATTGGCGCGGACGCATGCCCGGCTGCCGGTTCTGGCGAATGGGTCGCTGCACGATCCCCAACGCGCTGCGGCGATGATCGAAGGCGACGAGGCTGATTTCGTGTCGCTCGGGCGTGGCGCGCTGACCCATGCCGACTGGCCGAAGCGTGCCCGCGAGGGCCTGGCACTGGAGCCGTTCGACAAGCGCATCCTGTCGCCAATCGCGGATCTGGCGAATGCCGATCGGAGCCGTTCAGCGCTGCTCGACATTGCAAGCTGAGAGTGCGGCCAAGCAAACTGGAGCGATGCCCCGAAGGTACTCGTGATCAGGACGCTCACGCGAGCGTCCTGATCACGAGATAGCAACCCAGCAGCAGCAGCCCCGCGAAGAAGCAGAGCTTGAAGGTGGCAGCGGAGATGCGTGTGCGGATCGCCTGGCCGACCGACATGCCGGCAAGCGCGGGCAGCAGCGCCAGCAGCGAGGATTGCGCCACGCCGACATCCAGCGCGCCCGCTCCGATCAGGCCGACCGACAAGGCCAGCGTCGACATGATGAAGGAGACGCCCAGCGCCTGCACCAACTCGTCCTTGTCCAGGCCGAGCGCCTGCAAATAGGGCACTGCCGGCAGCACGAAGACGCCCGTCGCAGCGGTGGCAACGCCCGTCGTGATGCCGATGACGGGTCCGAGCCAACCCTCAGTACTGGCCGGGACCCGCAGCTTCGCCGCCTTGAGCCCGACCAGCGCATAAAGCACGAGTGCGCAGCCGAGCCAGAAGGTGGCCGAACCGCCCTTGCTCTGGTGCAGCAGCCCGGCACCCGCCCATGTCCCCGCGCAGATGCCGGCAAGCATCGGCCAGAGCCTGATCATGATCGCCTTCAGCCCCGGGCCGGTCGCGACCTGCCAGCTGTTGGTGACGATATTGGGCACGACGAGCAACGCCGCAGCCTGCGCCGGCGCCATCACCACGCCGAGGATGCCGACTGCGATGGTCGGCAAGCCGAGCCCGATGACGCCCTTGACGAAGCCAGCCAGAAGGAAGGTTGCGGCGATGAAGAGGATGAGATGTGCGTTTTCCATGAGGCTGCTTGTGGCAGTGCCGACGCGGGCTGTCGCGCCTGAACGCTACGGTGGTGGCCGTACTGTTCAGGGTTGCCCCGGCTGAGCAAGGGAGCAAGATGGCAGCATGAGCACGCATGGTCCCTATCTCGCCGAGATCGCCCATCTGATGGGAGATCCAGCCCGCGCCAACATGCTGCAGGCCCTGATGGACGGGCGCGCACTGACCGCCAAGGAACTTGCCTATATCGCCGGCGTCGCGCCGCAGACGGCGAGTGGCCATCTCGCCCGCCTGATGCAGGGCGGCCTGCTCGCGGTCGCAATCCAGGGGCGCCATCGCTATTACAGGCTTGCCGGGCCGGAGGTCGCGACGGCGCTGGAAGGGCTGATGGTTCTCGCTGGAAGCCAGCCCTCCAGCCGTCGCCTGCCGTCCCGCGTCGGCGCTGACCTCAGCCGGGCGCGCACCTGCTACGATCATTTCGCCGGGCGCCTCGGCATCGGCCTGCATGACGCACTGGTCGCGGGCGGACACCTGACGGTCGCCGATGGCGGCTACGGTCTGACGGCGTCGGGGGAGGGCGTCTTCGCAGCGCTTGGCATCGAGATCGCTCAGGCGGGCAAGAGCCGGCGCGCGTCCTTGCGCCCATGCCTCGACTGGAGCGAGCGCCGGCCACATCTGGCCGGAAGTCTTGCCGCGGCCCTTGCATGTCGCTGCTTTGAGACGGGTTGGGCCCTGCGCAAGAAGGACAGCCGTGCCGTGATCCTGACCGATGAGGGGCGTGGCGCCTTGACGTCGGCCCTGCCGGGGTTTCGCTGCGACGAGCCGGAGGCGCTCAGCCCTGTCGTTCGAGCGCCTGAGACAGCCTTCGCTTGACCTCGTCCTTGAGCGGCTCGGAGGCGTCGAGGATGGCCCGCGCCCGGAAGAAGTCGAGCCCGCCATAGCCGTCGATGCCGGCCCGGATCAGGATATCGGGCGGGTGGCGCTCGATCATGCGCTGCACGATGGTGCGCGTCAGGATCTGCGAGACGCCGACCATCGCTTCGAGCGGCTCGGGCACTCGGGTGTCGCTGATCGTTGCCGGCGCGCTGGTGTCGACCGCCATGACGATGCGGCCGGGCGCCAGCAGCCTGTCATAGGGCAGTGGGTTGATCGCGCCGCCATCGATCAGAACGCGGCCGCCGAGCACCACCGGGCGCACAAGCCCCGGAATGGCCAGCGAGGCGGCGACGGCCGGCGTCAGCGGTCCGCTCGTCAGTGAGACCTCGGCATGGAGATGGTAGTCGGTCGCGATCGCGGCGAAGGGAGATTGGAGTTCCTCGAACCGGTCGGGCACGGCTTGCGGCCAGAACAGGTCGAGCAGCCGCTCGCCATCGATCAGCACGGGATTGCCGAGCCCTCGCATGAGATCGGTGAATTTGCCGACGCGCGCGTCAAGCAGCCGCGCGATCACCCTGGCCCGGTCACGGAATGTCAGTGCCACATGCTCGCGCAGGTCGGTGCCCGAGAGGCCTGCCGCATAGGCGGCACCGATGATCGCCCCGATCGAGCAGCCGACGATGAGGCCGGGCCTCACGCCGAGTTCGTCCAGGGCCTCCAGCACCGCGATATGGCTCAGGCCTCGGGCCCCACCGGCCCCGAGCACGAGTGCGAGCCTGGGCTCGGCGCTGTCGGATCGTCGCGGGGCAGGCCTCGGGGAGCTTGTCATGGTGCGATGCTGCGGCCTGAGTTCGCCTCAGGCAACCGCGCCAGCTAGGAAGGGCTTCAGGGCCGCCAGCGTTGCGGCGGGGTTTTCCTCCGGCAGGAAATGGCCGCTGACGATCGCTTGCCCCTCCGCCTTGGGTGCGAAGGTCGAGCGCCAGATCTCGAGCGGGCTTGCCCCCTTGGCCGGGATTCCGGCTTCGCCCCAGAGCGCCAGTACCGGGCAGAGGATGGTTTTGCCCGCCGCAAGATCGGCCCTGTCATGGGCGAGGTCGGTGGTGGCGCCGGCGCGATAATCCTCGCAGGCCGCATGGATGCGATGCGGATCGTCGAAGGATTCCCCATAGGATCGCAGCGCGAGCGGGTCAAACACGTCGAGTGCCTTGGCCCGCGTCCAGCTCGCGATCGTGTGATCGAGCCAGCCCTGGGGATTGGCCTTGATCAGGTTTTCCGGCACGGGTTCGGGTTGGGCCAGGAAGGTCCAGTGATAGACCTGCATCGCGCGGGCGGCGTCCATGCCGTCCCACATCGAGAGCGTCGGCAGGATGTCGAGCACAGCGAGCCGCTCGACCCTGCCGGGATGATCGAGGGCGAGGCGATAGGCGACACGCGCGCCGCGGTCATGGCCGATCACGGCGAAGCGGATATGGCCGAGCGCTGCCATGACAGCGACGACGTCCTCGCCCATGGCGCGCTTGGTGTAGGTCTCCTTGCCGCCATCGCCATGCGGAGCCGACGACCAGCCATAGCCGCGCAAATCGAGGCAGACGACGCGGTGGGTCTTCGCCAGATCGGGCGCGATCTTGTGCCATTCGGCATGGGTTTGCGGGAAACCGTGGATGAGCACGAGCGGCGGCCCTTCGCCGCCGGAGCGCGCAAAGATCTTGCCGACAGGTCCGTCGACCCAATGCGCCGTGAAACCGGGAAAGAGCGAATCGAGATTGCTCATGGAGGGCGCTCCTAAAGCATCGGCCCGAAAAGCGGGTTGCGGTTCTCGGGAAAGACGATGCAAACACGGAAAGGTTAGATCATCGGGCCGGATACGATATCCGGTTCGATGATCTGGCCAAACCGCTGGCATGATATCAGTCCGGCTGAAATCCTCACCCTCGAAGAGCGGGGATGTTCAGCCTTCCTGCTCCCGTTTGACCGCCTGCCATCCGATGTCGCGGCGGCAGAAACCTTCCGGCCAGTCGATTGCGTCGACCGCGGCATAGGCGCGTTGCTGGGCCTCGCTGACGTTCTTGCCGAGGCCAACGACGTTGAGCACGCGCCCGCCATCGGCAATAATGTCGGTCCCGGACTGCTTCGTTCCGGCATGGAAGACGAGGACGTCGTCGTCAGCCTCGGCCTTCTCGATACCCCGAATGATGCTGCCCTTCTCGGGCGTCTCGGGATAGCCCCGCGCTGCCAGCACAACGGTCAGCGCGGCTTCGTCCAGCCAGCGCAGATCGAAGGAATCGAGCACACCGTCGCAGGCGGCGAGAAAGGCCGGCACGATGTCGCTCTTCAGGCGCGGCATCAGCACCTCGCATTCCGGGTCGCCGAAGCGGACATTGTACTCGATCAGCTTCGGCCCCTGCGCCGTGATCATCAGCCCGGCGTAAAGCACGCCCTTGAACGGCGCACCGCGCTTCTGCATTCCCGCGAGCGTCGGTGCGATGATCTCGGCCATGACCCGGTCTTCCAGGGCTCTGGTCATGACTGGGGCGGGCGAATACGCGCCCATGCCGCCGGTGTTCGGACCGGTGTCGCCGTCGCCGACGCGCTTATGGTCCTGAGCCGAGGCGAGCGGCAGTGCATGGCTGCCGTCGCAGAGTGAGAAGAAGCTCGCCTCCTCGCCGATCATCCATTCCTCGATCACCACTTCGGCGCCGGCCGCGCCGAAGCCGCCCGAGAACATCATCTCGATAGCGGCATCGGCCTCGTCCAGGGTCTGCGCCATCACCACGCCCTTGCCGGCGGCGAGTCCGTCGGCCTTGATCACGATCGGCGCGCCCTGGGCCCTGACATAGGCTTTTGCGGATGCCGCATCACTGAAGCGTCCGAAGGCCGCGGTCGGGATGTCGAACTCGGCACAGAGTTCCTTGGTGAAGCCCTTCGAGCCTTCGAGCTGGGCGGCCGCCTTCGAGGGGCCGAAGGTCTTGATGCCGGCTGCGACGAGATCATCGGCGATGCCGGCGACGAGCGGTCCTTCCGGTCCGATCACGACGAGGTCGACCTTCTCCTGCTTGCAGAAGGCGACGACCGCGGCGTGGTCGGCGATATCGAGGGCAACATTCGCGCCGCATTGCGCGGTGCCGGGATTGCCGGGCGCGACAAGGAGCCGGTCGCAGAGCGGCGAGCCGGATATCGCCCAGGCGAGCGCATGTTCGCGTCCGCCGGAACCGATCAGAAGGATATTCATCGCGCCGTCTCCGCTTGCTCCGCGCGCAATAGCCTTCGCAGCCGCGCGGGGCAACGCTTCTGCTCGGCCGCTGCGACCGCTATGGTCGCGCAATGGATATCGAATCGCCCGACACCCAGCCCTCCAATGCGCCGGAATGGTCGGTTTCCGACCTGTCGGGTGCGCTCAAGCGCACGCTGGAGGACGCTTTCGGCTTTGTCAGGGTGCGTGGCGAGATTTCAGGCTATCGCGGCCCGGTCGCCTCGGGGCATGTCTATTTCTCGCTGAAGGACCAGAACGCCAAGATCGACGCCGTGATCTGGAAGGGCGTCTTCGGGCGGCTGAAGACACGGCCTCAGGAGGGGCTTGAGGTCATCGCCACCGGCAAGATCACGACCTTCGCCGGCAAGTCGAGCTACCAGATCGTCGTCGATTCGCTGGAGCCGGCCGGTGTCGGCGCGTTGATGGCGTTGCTGGAGGAGCGTCGCAAGATGCTCGCTGCCGAAGGCCTGTTCGATGAAGGACGCAAGCAGCTTGTCCCCTATCTGCCGCGCGTCGTCGGTGTGGTGACCTCGCCGACCGGCGCGGTCATCCGCGACATCCTGCACCGATTGGAGGATCGCTTTCCCCGCCACGTCCTGGTCTGGCCGGTGCGCGTTCAGGGTGAGACGAGTGCGGCCGAAGTGGCGGCCGCGATTGCCGGTTTCAACGCATTGCCGGAAGGCGGGCGAATCCCGCGCCCTGACGTGATCATCGTCGCGCGCGGCGGCGGTTCGCTCGAGGACCTGATGGGCTTCAACGAGGAGATCGTGGTGCGCGCCGCTGCCGCCTCGCGGATCCCGCTCGTCTCTGCAGTCGGTCACGAAACCGACTGGACCCTGATCGACCACGCCGCCGACCTGCGCGCGCCGACCCCCACCGGGGCCGCCGAAAAGGTCGTGCCGGTTCGCGCCGATCTGATGGCGCTGATCGCCGATCTCTCCCGTCGTCAGGCGGGGGCGATGCGCCGCCTCTCCGATCGCCGCCGCAGCGATCTGCGCGCGCTTGCCCGGGCCTTGCCGGGACCGGAGGCGGTGCTCTCCGGCCCGCGGCAGCGGCTCGATCTGGCCGCGGCGCGCCTTGCGCCGGCATTGGCGCGCAACGCGCGGGCTTACGAGCAACGGCTCGCGGCTCTGTCGCAAAGGCTCATGCGACAATCTCCATCGGTCCGGCTCGCGACCTATGTGGCAAGGCTTGATGGCCTCTCAAGCCGCCTGCGGGCCGGGCGTGACGCCTTGTTGAGGGCGGAACGGCTGCGCCTCCAGCGGGCCCATGAGCGCACCGACGAGCTGTCGCTAAGGGCGAGGCGCGCTCTTGCCCAAGGCCTGGGGCGCCGTCGCGACAGACTTGAATCGGCCTGGAGCCTGGTCCGCTCGCTCGGGCCCCAAGCCGTCCTGGCGCGCGGTTATGCGCTGGTGCGCGATGGATCGGGGGCGCTCATTCGCGGCGTGGAGCAAGCCAAGCCCGGCCTGGGGCTCAGCGTTCAGGTCAGCGACGGAAGCTTCGATGTCACGGTCGCCGCGGGCGGGGAGGGGCCGTTGCTGCGGCCGGCTCGCGCGCCGCGCCGGGAGATCCCGCGCAGCGGACAAGGCGATCTCTTCTAGCTGCCGGGACGGCACGGGGTCGCTCAACGCCCCATCAGGAAGCTCTTGACGCGCTTGATCGCATCATCGCGGGCTTCAGGATGCGTCCCCACCGTGACCTTGCCGGTCCCGGTCGCGGAATAGGCCACGTCGCTGCGCTCCTTCACCTCAAGGCGAGGGTGATCGAAATCATGCAGCGCGCCGGGATAGAGGACGAGTTCGATGGCTTCGCCGCGCGCCCGTGCCGCCCTGGCGAGATGGTCGCAGGGCGCGGGTGGCGTCCAGTCGTCCGCGTCGCCCATCAGGATGAGGGTCGGCAGCCTGGCCGAGAAACTGGCGGATTCCGATTGGAAGCGGCAGCCCGGATAGAAGGCGACCGCGCGCGCGAAATCGGGTTGGCCGTCAGCCGGGCGCCGGTCCTTGCGGATCGCGGTCAGCACGGTGGAGCCGCCTCCGGACCAGCCGAGCAGGGCGATCTCCTTGTTGCGCACATCGTCGCGGGCCTGCAGCCATTGCCGTGACGCTGTCGCATCCGCCACGCGCTCACGGCTCGCCCGAACCGTCAGTTCCTTGACACCGCATTGCGAGCCGAGCTTGCGCGAGCCGTAGCTGTCCGGCATCAGCACGACGAAGCCGGCTGCAGCCAGCCGTTCGCCCCAGTCCGAATGCCGGGCGGATAATTTGCCATTGTCTCGCCACAGGCCGCCGCAACCATGCAGGGCAACCACGGCCGGGAATGGCCCTGGACCGTTTGGGCGGTACAGCACGCCGTCCAGCTGTCCTTCCTCGACCGGGATGCGAACGCGCTCATAGCCGCCCGCAGACGCGGGCGCGCACCAAAGCAGCGCGAGGCCTGTAAGGGCCATGACGTGTCGGACGAGACTGGACATCATCGGCAGGAACGCTATCACAGCTCCGAGTTATCGGATAATTCATTCCCTGAGCAACGGTTTTCGATCTTACAGATGAACATCAGCGAGCGTCCTCCCGTGCCGGGACCCGAAGCTGCCGTCGACTATGGTCACGGCGAATTTCGTGTCGTGCGCCCCGGCGCCTTCGTGCGCTGCGCCGTGACAGGCGCTCCGATCAAGCTCGATGACCTGCGGTACTGGTCGGTCGAGTGGCAGGAAGCCTATGTTTCTCCGGAGGCCGTGCTATTGCGGCTGCGCCGCGCCGGGCGTGGCTGAGAGCCCGCCTTCACGCCATCGAGCAGGCGGGTGATCTCGCTCGGTTCGTCGAAGGTGAGCGAAACGGGGATCGCCAGCAAGCGGTGTTGCTCCGCAAGCGGCCAGAGTGCTGCGAGTTTTGTCATGTCCTTTTCAGTGGTTGCCACCAGGCAATCCTGCGCCGCCGCCTCACGGATGATCCTGGCAACGTTGTCGGCGGTGTAGGCGTGGTGATCGCCGAAAATGAGTTCGGCGCGAATCTCGGCGCCGGCCTCGCGCAGGGTCGCGCTGAATTTCTCCGGTCGACCGATCCCTGAGACCGCCAGAACGGCCTGACCATGAAGTCGGCTTGCGATTTCTGCCGTCAGCGCAAGGCGTGCGCGCAGGACCGGCTTGCCGGACTCGTGGGCAGCGGCGGCGACCGTCTCACCCGCCTCGCCCGCGCCGATCAGCAGGATCGCATCGATCATCGACAACTGCTCGGCCAGCGGCGCCCGCAATGGGCCAGCCGGCAGGCACAATCCGTTGCCGGTCCCGCTCGCGCCATCGACGACGGCCAATCGCAGTTGTTTGGTGAGCGAGGGGTTCTGCAACCCGTCATCCATGATGATCAGGCTTGCGCCGAACGCCTTGGCGAAGGCGGCTCCGGCCGGCCGGTCGCGGGCGACCACGGTGCGGGCGGCAGACGCCATCAGCAGGGCCTCGTCCCCGACGCCGCTTGCATCGTGGTGACGCCTGTCCACTTCGACTGGCCCGGCGAGCCGTCCACCATAGCCCCGCATCAAGACGAAGGGGGTTTCTCCGCGGGCGGTCGCGAGCGCAGCGAGGGCGATTGCCGTCGGCGTCTTGCCGGCGCCGCCTGCGATGAAATTCCCGACACAGATCACCGGGACGCCAGCATCGGTACCGGTCTGGCGCATCCGGCGCGCGGTGAGCGCGCCGTAGAGAGAGCCGATCGGTTGCAGCAGCCGGGCAAGAAGGCTCGGCCGAGGCTGCCACCAGAACGCCGGCGCGCGCATCAGCTGTCGATCTCGCGCTGGCCAAGAGCGACGCGCATCAAGAGCGGTTCGATGGCCTGTTCCGTGCGGCTCAGTGCGCCGCCGAGTAGTTTGCTGGTTTGCCCCGCCGCGCGCGCTGCCTGCCGTGCGGCCGCCGGGTCGCTGAGCCAACGGTGCACCGCGCCCGCGAGCGCCTGCACGTCGGGGACTTCGCGCGCGCCGCCGCCTTGATCGAAGGCGGAGAAGATCTCTGCGTTGTTGTGGACATATGGCCCGTGCAGCAGGGCGCAGCCGAGTTTGGCGGGTTCGATTGGATTATGTCCGCCGATCATCGGCACGAGCGAACCGCCAAGGAAGGCCACCTGCGAGAGGCGATAGAAGAGGCCGAGCTCGTTGACCGTATCGGCGATATAGAGCTCGATATCGGGGTCCGGCATCTCTCCAGCCGCGCGCCGCGCGACGGCGACACCGTTGGCCCGGGCGAGGTCCTCGATCTCCTGGCCGCGCTGCGGGTGCCGGGGAGCGATGATCGTGAGCAGCTTCGGTACATGCGGCTTGATGCCAAGATGGGCCGACAGGATCTGTTCTTCTTCGCCGGGATGCGTGCTGGCGGCAATCCAGATCGGCCGGCCGGCCGTCAGCCCGTCGAGGATCGCGAGCGTGTTCGGGTCGGCCGGAGGTGCCGCGACATCGAATTTCAGATTGCCGGCGATGCTGACACGGGGCGCGCCGAGCTGGGCAAGGCGCTCGCCGTCGCCCTGCGACTGGGCAAGGCAGGATTCGAAGCTGGAGAGCAGGAAGCGCGAGGTTCTGGGCGCCCTGTACCAGCGCTTGAAGGAGCGTTCCGACATCCGGGCATTGACCAGGACGAGCGGAATATCCCGCTTGCGCGCCTCGATCACCATATTGGGCCAGATCTCGGATTCGCAGATCAGACCCATTGCCGGCCGCCAATAGTCCAGGAAGCGGCGCATGTAGCGCGGCACGTCGAGCGGCAGGTACTGATGGACGGCGCCGGCCGGCAGGCGTGCCGCGAGCAGCCGCGCAGAGGTCACGGTGCCGGAGGTCACGAGAACGGCCAGTCCGCGCCGCTGCAGGCGCTCGATCAAGGGCAGCAGCGTCACCGTCTCGCCGACGCTGGCGCCATGCAGCCAGACCAGCGTCTGGTCGGGCCTTTGGACGCCGGGATAGCCGCGGCGCTCGGCAAAGCGCGTCGGGTCTTCCTTGCCGCGACGACGGCGCCAGACCAGCAGGCCCGCGGCGGCCGGCTCGAACAGCGCGGTCGCCATGCGGTAGGCTCTGAGGAAGGGGCCCTTGCCGCTCATGCCGCCTTGGCTCCTGTTGCAGCGCGGAGTCCCGCACCGGGATCGCGGGAACCGACCAGCTCATAGGCGCGGGCATGGACCGCATCGAGCCCTGCCTGGAGCGCGAGACGGGCAGCTTCGCTCGCGGCCTCGTCGGCATCGCGCGCGATCCGGATCGGATCGCCGACCACGATCGCGCAGCGGCCGAAGGGCAGGCCGATCGAGGCGCGGTCCCAGCTGTTGAAGTCGATGCGCCGGCTCGTCACCACGGCAACCGGATGGATCGGGCGCCCCGATGCCTTGGCGAGCGCGATGATGCCAGGGCCCGCGATGCGGGCGCGCTTGGGAATGTCGGCGGTGAGCACCATGGTGTCGCCGGCGGCCAGGCGCCGAACCATGGCGAGAAATGCGCTCGCGCCACCCTTCTCGCGGACCTTGCGGCCCAGTGCTCCGGAGCCGCGGATGGCGCCGATGCCGAGTTCGCGCAGCGCCACCGCGTTGAAGCCGCCATCTCCGTGGCGAGAAACCAGGGAGCAGGCCGGCATCCAATCTGGCCGCGCGAAGGGGATCATGATGTGCTGGCCGTGCCACATCGCGATGATCAGCGGCAACTCCGGCCGGACATGGTCATAGATGTCGGCCGGTTCGACAACGGTTCGATTTGTGCGGCGGACGAGTTTGAGATAGCCGGCCAGCAACCGGCCGAGCGTCTCTTGCGCCACGCGCGTCTTGAGGATGGAAAAGCCCATGAACTCCGCTTCCGAACCGCTGGATGCCTGCCGCGCGGCTCAGGACTTCGCGGTCTCGGGATCGAGCAGGCGATGCAGGTGCACGACGAAGTAGCGCATCTGAGCCTGGTCGACGGTTGCCTGCGCCTTGGCCTTCCAGGCCGCATGGGCGGTCGCATAGTTCGGATAGATGCCGACGATGTCGAGCTTCGACAGGTCCTTGAAGGTGATGCCTTCAAGGGAACTCAGCTCGCCGCCGAAGACGAGATGAAGAAGCTGCTTCTGGTCGGTGTCCGCGTTCATGGGTCTCTCCAGCGGGAATGAGGCTCTGCCGCGGCACCAGATAAGCTATCCGCGCGGGCGGTGCGAGTGCCGATTGAGCCGGGTTGAAATTGTCCGAGGCGGCGTGCGTTCATGAGCCTTGCGGCGGGGTCTCGCGCAGACGCTGCATGGCAGCAAGCAACGGCTCCGCGAGCCCTTCGCCACTGGCGACAAGCATGCCGTGGATCGGTGCCTCGCGGTTATAGACGACAGGGTTGCCGATCCCGTCGCTGAGCCGCCCTCCGGCTTCGTCCAGCACGAGATGGGCTGCAGCGAGGTCCCAGTCCCGCGCATCGGGGGAGACCAGCCCGGCATCGATCGTGCCATCCGCGATCCGTGTCAGCCTGAGTGCGAGCGAAGGGATCTTCTCGGCAGCTTCGAAGGTGTCGATCCGTGCCAGAGCGTCGAGCATCGGCTTTGGCCCTGCAATGCGAGCGCCGCCGAGCTCGGTGAGGCGGGTCGTCGCGATCGGCTGGCCGTTGCGGTGCGCGCCGCCGTGCCGTCGCGCCGTATAGGTCGCGTCGCAGGCGGGCGCATGGACGACGCCGGTGACGGGAACGCCATCAGCGAGGAGGGCAACGCAAACCGCCCAGTCGGGCGAGCCCGCCATGAAGGCGCGCGTTCCATCGATGGGGTCGACGACCCAGACGAGGCGGCGGGACAAGCGTTGCGCGTCGTCGACCGTCTCCTCCGACAGCCATGCGGCCTCCGGCAGCAATTCCGAGAGCCTGATCCGCAGGAAGGTATCGACGGCGATGTCGGCTTCGGTGACAGGCGAGCCGCCGCTCTTCGACCATGTCCGCGCCGCGGTCTTGGCGCCTGGGCGGAAAAGTTCGAGCGCCAGCGCACCCGCCTCGATGCAGCTTTCCCGAACTTGAGGCAGCAGATCGGGGGCGACAGGCAGCGTTTGCGAAGTCATGCGCTCCCTATCGAGCCTCGCTGTTGCGGTTTCAAGATGAAAAAGCAGCGCAATTGCGAAAGATTCCATCAAGCATCACGTCGGATAGCGGCCTGTATGGGCCCCAAAACGAGCGCAACACATTCCTTTAACCGAAGCTCTTAAGCGCTCGGATAGGGCTGCGGTCCACTCTCCACCCTGCAAGCACGAGAGCCCCGGACTTCACAGAGGGCTCCGCGCAGCAGGGACATGAGAGGCGTAAAACCGATGGCCAGCGTCACGCCGGCTGCCGGGGAGGTCGGCTTTGCGCCGAACCTTCCCGGCTGCCCGAACCACAGCAGCATAGTCGCGCGCAATCCGATGCCGGCGCAGGTCGAGGCGCCCCGTATCGAGCGCATCGCCTCGGTGAGGATCTTGCGCGGAAACCCTGGCTGGCGCGGCATTGCGCTGCGGCTGGCCAATCCGTCCGGCGAAGATGAACGCCTCGAGCTTGCACTGACGGCCGGCGACGGCCGTGCGATCAGCGTCGCGGTCTTCGATGCTGAAGATGCAGTGGCGCACTGGCGCGATTGTGGTCGCAGCAGCGGTTTGCCGCTGTTGCTCGAATCCGTCGATGGTGTGATCACCGAGCCCTTTCCGCAACTCGGACGGCTGGCACTGGGGCCGATCCGCATCCGCCGTCGGCACGCCTTTCTCAATGGCCGCCGCCCGCGCTTCCTGACGCGGCGCAAGACCGCGCAGCTCCCGGCGCGGCCGGTCATCGTCTCCGGCGAGCGGTTGACGGATTGAGCCGCGACACGGCTCTATTTCAAAAGAACGAGCGGCTCAACGCATCGAGCGCATAGCCGCCGGCCAGCAGCAGACCGGCATTGCGGTTTGAGCGGAACAGTCCCAGCGCGACCGGAGAGGTCGCGCCCTGGATCCGGGAAACCTGCCAGGCGAGATGCATGGCGAAGGCCGCAAGGCCAATCCAGGCCATGGCGCCGCCGCCCGCGCTCCAGGTTGCCAAGCCGGCGAGTGCAACAGAGAGCGTGAAACAGAGGCCGACCGCTTCGCGCGTCCAGGTCCCGAAATAGCGGGCGCTCGATTTGATGCCGGCGATGACATCATCCTCGATGTCCTGCATCGCGTAGATGGTGTCGTAGCCGATCGTCCAGACGATCGCGGCTGCGTAGATCAGGTAGGCAGGCGGGTCGAGCCGCCCGAACACCGCACTCCAGCCCATGAGTCCGCCCCATGAGAAGGCGAGCCCCAGCACGAACTGCGGCATGTTGGTGATGCGCTTCATGAAGGGATAGATCGCGACGATCGCCAGCGAGGCGATGCCGAGCAGGATCGTGAAGCGATTGAACTGGACGAGGATCAGCAGCCCGACCAATGACAGCGCGACCATGAAGAGCGCGGCTGCCCTGGTTGTGATCTGCCCGGAGGGCAACGGGCGTCCGCGCGTTCGCGCCACCTGCGCATCGAGCTTGCGGTCGACGATATCGTTGAAGGTCGAGCCGGCGGCCCGCATCACGACGGCGCCAATCAGGAAAAGCAGGCAGTGCCAGGGATTGGGAAACGCGCTGCCGCTTTCGATGGCTGCAAGCCCCGCGGCCCACCAGCAGGGTAGGAGCAGCAGCCACCAGCCGATCGGGCGCTCGATACGGGCAAGCTTGAGATAAGGGCGCAGCCAGCCCGGCGCCCGGGTATCGACCCAATGGCCTTTCAGGGCGTCGGGTAGGGGCGCATCAGTCAAGGGCGTGCCGGCCGGCTTCGAGGCCAGGGCCATGGCGAGATCAGAGGGCGCCCTGCGGCACCCGCATCGGGCCGCCGGTCACCGCATCGCCGCCACCGAACGGATTGTTACCCTGCTGCTGGGCCTGCTGCTGCGCCTTGCGCTGCATGGCCGCCTGCTGCTTGACCGCATTGCAGGCCTGATTGCGGAACCCTGCCGCCTTCTCGTTGTCGGCCTTCATGCCGTCCATGAAGGTCGGCGGAATCTGGCACCAGTCCTGATTGGCGGTTGCGAATTTGAGGGTGGCGTTGCCGTTGTTGACGAGGCTGCCGAGCGTGCCGCAGGCTTCAGCCGGCGTCAGCTTGCGCTTCGCCTTGGAGGCGCTGTTCAACCGCGCGACAATCGACTGCCGCTCCTGCAGCAGCTTTTGAAGCTGTTCGCAGCCCGAGGCTTGAGCGCTCGCGGGGCTGACGTGGAGGAATGTCGCCGCTGCCAAGCCGAGCGTCGCAAACAACCCCGAGGCCACGTATCGCCGCATAATAGTCCTGCTCCCAATCGGTGAGGGTTCCTGGAACCGCGCACTCCATATCAGCAGAGGGGCGGTCTCGCCAAGCGTCAGGCAACATCGAACCAAATTCTGTCACCGACTCTTGCGAATAAACGAAGAATGTGGCGACTTTCCCGCCGCAATGGCATCGCAAGATCGGCTGCTGTCGCAAGAGGGAGACTGTTTGCGCCTATGCCGATGCCAGACCTGCCGAAACATCGGCTCTATCTCGATTCCGCGTTGGTCCAGGATGCGCCCGTTCCTCTCGAGCGGGAGCAGGCCAATTATCTTCTCAACGTCCTGCGCCTGCGCGATGGCGACGGCGTTCTTGTCTTCAACGGGCGCGACGGCGAATGGCTTGCCGAGATCGTCCCGGAAGGGAGAAAGCAGGCGAGCCTGCGCCCGCGGCGGCAGGTACGGCGCCAGACCCTCGTGCCCAACCTGCATTATCTCTTCGCACCGCTGAAACATGCCCGGCTCGATTACATGGCTCAGAAGGCCGTGGAGATGGGGGCCGGCGTGCTGCAGCCGGTGCTCACCCGGCGCACGCAGGTTTCGCGGTTGAACATCGAACGCCTCAGGGCCAATGCCATCGAGGCTGCCGAGCAATGCGGCATCCTGGCCCTGCCGGACATTCGTTCCGAGCAGGCGCTCGATGCGGCGCTGGCCGCTCTCGAGCCCGAGCGCCTGCTGATCTTCTGCGACGAGGACATGGCTGCGGCGAGTCCCGTGAGCGCGCTGGCGGAATGTCCGCCGGCTCCGCTCGCCCTGTTGATTGGTCCCGAAGGCGGCTTTGACGATGAGGAGCGTCAAAGAGTGCTGTCTCGCCCTAATACGATGCGTATTTCCCTTGGACCGCGCATCCTGCGCGCCGATACGGCCGCGGTCGCGGCGCTTGCCCTGGTCCAGGCGACTTTAGGCGACTGGGTCTCGACGCCGGGCTGAGCATGTAGGGAACGGCGGGCCGATTTCCGCGTTGGATGGTCGGGGAGGAAGGTCCACATTCGTCGCGGTATCATCGAACCGGCTCGTTAAGGGCCGGTTTTGCGCGCGAGGGCCTCCCCCCGTGGATCCACGACCCCGCGAGGACCATGAGATGAGCCAAGCCTGCCGCTTCGGTATCGAAGAAGAGTATTTCCTGTCCGATGTCACGACCCGCGGCATCGTCCGGAAGATCTCGCCGGCATTTCTCGATGCCGTGCACCAAGCGTTTCCCAGCGAAGTCCAGCGGGAGATGCTGCAGTCCCAGATCGAGGTGGCGACGCCAGTCTGCGAGACGATGGAAGAGGCGAGGCGGTCGCTTGCCACGCTGCGGACCGGCCTTGCGCGCATAGCTCTGGCGTATGACCTGCTCCTGCTCGCCTGCGGCACGCATCCGAGCGCGGTCTGGTCGCGGCAGCGTGCCACCGAGGCGGCACGCTATGACAAGCTGATGCGCGAGCTCCAGATGCTCGGCAGTCGCAATCAGCTCTGTGGGCTCCACGTCCATGTCGAGGTGCCGGACGAAGATCAGCGCATCCGCCTGATGGGGCGGATCATGCCTTTCCTTCCGGTGATTCTCGCGCTGTCCACCTCTTCGCCCTTCTGGCAGGGGCGGCGCACCGGCCTGTTGGGCTACAGGTTATCGGCCTACGCCGAATTACCACGCACGGGCTTGCCGGAACTTTTCCTCGAACCTGCCGACTACCACGCCTATGTCGATACCTTGGTCGCGGCCGGAGCGATCAAGGATGCCAGTTATATCTGGTGGGCGATTCGCCCATCCGCGAAGCATCCGACGCTGGAAATGCGCATCGCCGACAGCTGCACGCGCCTGGACGACACGTTGGCCATCGCGGCCCTCTATCGTTGCCTTGTTCGGCACCTCTGCAGGAAGCCTCGGCTCAACGCCGATCCGACTGCGGCTGCACGCGCCATCGCAGTGGAGAATGTCTGGCGGGCCCAGCGTTATGGGATCCATGGAGGGCTGATTTGCCCTGAGAGCAGGGGAATGCGCTCGGTTCCGAGCCTGGTCGACGAACTGATCGAACAGCTCTCGGATGATGCGGCGGCACTCGGCTGCACCACTGAGCTTGGCGACTGCCGTACGATCGCGACCCAGGGCACGAGTGCGGATCGGCAGCTCGCCATCTTCGAGGAAGCCCGCGCGCGCACCGGCGGTGACGGCGGAGGGCTGGTCTCGGTCATCGACTGGCTGGCGTCGGAGACACGAAGCGATGGCGCAAGCCGGCCGCAGGACACAAACCAACTCCTGCGTGGGGTGGCCTGAACGCAAGCGCGTGCGGGATGCGGGCATGTGCGTTGTGCATTTGCGCAAGCAAACTCCTTCCACGAACGCGGGACGGAGGTCGTTGTCCTCTGTTCGGTGGTCGCATATGTCTGACGCTTCCTGGGCCGGCCTCGCCCGTACCGTCTGGTGCGCGCGAGATGTCGGCCGTCCTATCGTCCTGCCGGAGCGCCCATGGCTCGCGATGTGTCCGATTCTACCCCGATCGCGTCGAAGTCCGAACTGATCGGCTGGATTGCGGCAGGCGAAAAGCCTCGTTCCGCCTTCCGGATCGGCACCGAGCACGAGAAGTTCCCGTTCTACCGTGCCGATATCGGCGCAGTGCCTTACGAGGGGCGCGGCGCGGCGGGCGGCATCCGGCACCTGCTTGAAGGCATGCAGCAGAGGCTCGGCTGGGAGCCTATCATTGACGATGGCCATATCATCGGCCTGGCTGGGCCCGAAGGTGGCGGGGCAATCTCGCTTGAGCCCGGTGGCCAGTTCGAACTCTCCGGCGCACCGGTCGAGACGCTGCATGAAACGGCTGCGGAGCTTGCAGCGCATCTTGCCGATGTGAAGGCGGTCGCCGAGCCTCATGGCATTGGCTTCCTGGCGCTCGGCCACTCGCCGCTCTGGACACGGGAGCAGACCCCGGTCATGCCGAAGGGCCGCTACCGCATCATGGCCAACTACATGCCGAAGGTCGGCACGCGCGGCCTCGACATGATGTTCCGTACCTGCACCGTGCAGGTGAACCTCGATTTCGCCGACGAGGCGGACATGGTGAAGAAGCTCAGGGTCTCGATTGCCCTGCAGCCGGTTGCAACGGCGCTCTTCGCCTCCTCGCCCTTCACCGAAGGCAAGCTCAACGGCTTCCAGTCGGTGCGATCCGAAATCTGGCGCGATACCGACAATGCCCGCTCCGGCATGCTGCCGTTCGTGTTCGATGAGGGCATGTCCTATGAGGGGTATGTCGACTGGGCGCTCGACGTGCCGATGTATTTCGTCAAGCGCGGGCCGGTCTACCACGACGTGACCGGTGCATCCTTCCGCGATCTGCTCGCGGGCCGGCTGCCGCAGCTTCCGGGCGAGCATGCCACCATGTCCGATTGGGCCAACCACCTGTCGACATTGTTCCCCGAGGTTCGGCTGAAGCGCTTTCTGGAAATGCGGGGTGCGGATGCCGGCCCGCCCGCCTTACTGAACGCGCTGCCCGCCTTCTGGGTCGGACTGCTCTATGACCAGGCTGCACTCGACTCCGCCTGGGACCTGGTCAAGGGCTGGAGCAACGAGGACCGTCAAGGCCTGCGTGACGCCGTGCCTGCGGCGGGTCTCGCCGCGACGGTCGCCGGCCGCAGCGCGCGCGAGATTGCACAGCAGGTTCTGGAATTGTCGCGCGCTGGTCTCGCCCGCCGGGCCCGCCTGAACGCCGAGGGCCAGGACGAGACGCGTTTCCTCGATCCTGTTCTCGCGATTGCCGAGAGCGGCCGCAGCCTGGCTCAGGATCTTGCTGATCGCTATCGCGGGGAGTGGAACGCGCGTATCGAGCCGGTCTTTAAGGATTTGCTCATCTAAACGGCCGATCAGCCACGGAATCCCCAGGCAAGCCCGGCGTTTCCCGGCATTTGCCATCGGGCGTTAACGCTTTCTCCGAGGCTTCGGAGCGAGCATCCGGCTATGGATCGACTGCTCACCCTTCTTCTCGGCTTTGCGCGCGACAACCGCGGCGCGACGGCCATCGAATATGGGCTGATCGCCGCCGGAGTTTCGATGTCCGTGATCATCGGCGGGCAGGAGATCGGCCGGTTCATACGCGGCGTATTCGAAGCGGTACAGGCCGGGCTCAATCCCTGAAGGCCGCGGCTCGGGGGCGGGCCCCGAGCAGATCTGGACGATCCTACTCCGCCGCCGTCTTGAAGCTTGCGAGGTTGTCGAGGCTCTGGATGATGTGCTCGGCCAGGGCATTGGAGAGCACCGAGGGGTCGAAGCGCGTGCGCAACAGCCCGATCTTGCAGGACGGCAGGGTTGCATAGCCCTCGGTGGGACCGAGAATGCGCATGCCGGGCCTGATCGCGCTTTCCGGCAACACCGAGACGGCAAGGCCGGCAACCACCGCTGCACCGACCGCCGTCGAATTCCAGCTCGCATAGAGCACGCGGAAGCGCCGCCCCTTCTTCTCCAGCGCTTCGACCGCAGCCTGCCGCCAGTTGCAGGTCGGGCGGCCGAGTGCGAGCGGGAGCGGGTCCTCCTCATGGACCGTATGGCGCGCAGAGGTGACCCAGAGCAGCGGCTCGATCCGGATGATCTCGCCCTGACCGCGGCCTTCGACATGGGTGATAATCGCAAGGTCGATATCACCAGTGCCGATGCGTTCGGCCAACATCGGTGTCGGCTCGCAGACGACCGTCACCTCGGCGCGCGGATTGGAATGGGCAAAGCGAGCCAGGATCTCGGGAAGATAGCGGTCGGCATAATCGTCCGGCACGCCGAGGCGGATGCGCCCCTTGAGGTCGGCATCGGCAAAGCTCGCCACGCATTCGAGATTGAGACGCACGATGCGGCGCGCGTAATCCAGCAGGCGCTCACCATCTTCCGTCAGCTTGGCATGGCGCCCGTCCCGGCCGAAGAGCGGGCGACCGACACGCTCCTCCAGGCGCTTCATCTGCATCGAGACAGCGGATTGCGTCTTGTAGACGATCTCGGCGGCGCGGGTGAACGAGCCCGTATCGGCGATGGCGACAAAGGTCTTGAGCTGGTCGGCGTCGAGAACATGCGCCATGGAGCACCCCCACGATGGATCATCAATATCCGTGCTGTGAAGCATCATAACCATTCGTTTGGCTGATGGCCAGCGCAAAGCTATCCTTCAGACATTCTCCAGTCCGTGTCGTCGGTGCGCTCCAACCGGGCCGGAAGATGCTCGTTTTGCCGCCAGACCCCTGAAGGAGGTCGCCATGCTGATCCTGACATTCGTTCCGAAGTCGCTCTCGTTCGTCGCCACCGGCGTCACGCGTGTTGTCACCGGCGGTTATGTTGGCGTGAAGGCTCTGACGCGCGCTTTGATTCACCGCCGTGAGGTGCTGAGGCTCTCCGAGCTCGACGAGCGCGGCCTCAAGGATATCGGTCTCGTCCGCTCCGATATCGACGGCGCGCTGACCGTGTCCTGGCTGAAGGACCCTTCGGCGGCTCTCGCTGCCCGCTCCAGCGCGCGGGCGGGCGTCGCCTCTGTCCGGCGCGAGGAGGGAGTTCGACAGGCTCTGGTGAAGACTGCTGTCGCTAAGCCTCTCGCGCCGCGCCCGGCCGCGGCCGGTTCGAATTCTACGGTTGCGTGCAGCGCCTGACCCCTTGGCGCTGCGCGTTTCTTGCGGGCGGGAGCTTCATGCTTCCGTCCGTTTTTCTTTTCGGGCTCTCCCGAACGATTTAGGGCTGATTCTGCCTGAAATGGGGCCTAAAGCCAGCGTTCGTAACCCATTTTTCAGTGTTCCCATGGAACCTCCCCGGCATGCCGAGGCAATGCCCGGCTCGATGCTTCTCGGGGGTGGGTATCGATATGCGGATTTCTCTGCGTTTTCAGGATCTGCGGCTCAGGACCAAGATCGCGATCCCGCTGATCGTGCTCGGATTGATCAGCGTCGCAACTGCCATCTATGCCGGTCGTGAATACGCGCGGATCCAGAAGGCATATTCCGATCTGATATCGAACAGCGCGACGGCGATCCTCGATTCGGGCCGCACCACCCGCGCCATGACGGATATCGTGCGCGATCTCTACAAGGCGATCGCCTATCCCGAATTCATGAAGCAGAACGCGACCAGCATCGAGGATGTGCGCAAGGCTTATGATCGCGCGCAGTTCCAACTGATCGAGGCCAAGATCAGTTTCCCGCAGAAGGCTGCAGAGTTCGACGCCATGGGCCGGGCACTTTCTGCGCTCAAACCGCAGATCGACGATATCGTCGCCCAGGCCGCGAAGGACGAGGATCTGGCGGCGCTGTCGGTCATGTCCCAGCTCGATCGTACCATTGGCGAGATCGTCACCGCTGCAGGCAAGCTCAACGAAGCCATCAAGACGGAAACCCAGGCGACCTCGGAAACGCTCGATGCCGAGGCCAGGGAACTGAGCATTGTGATCCTGGCACTCTCGGCTCTGGGCATCCTGCTCGGCCTGGGTGGTGCTGCCTTGCTCACCCGGATTTCGATTACCCGGCCGCTGGAAGCATTGAAGTCGCGCATGGATGATCTGGCCAGGGGCGATTACGCGGTCGAGGTCCAGGGGCAGGGGCGCAAGGACGAGATCGGCGCGATGGCGCGTGCGGTCCAGGTCTTCAAGGAAAACGGCCTTGCCGTGCAGCGTCTTGAAGCGGAGAGCGCCGAGGGACGAGATCTCTCCGAACAGCAGCGCCGGCTGATCGAGAGCGAGCGCGCTGAACAGGCAAGGCAGCAGGAGCAACTGGTTGGGGAGCAGGCACAGGTCATGGGCCTGCTCGCAGAGGGCCTCGATCTGCTTTCGAAGAGCGATCTCAGCCACCGCATCGATGCCGAGGTTGCCACTGCCTACGAGAAGCTGCGCGACGATTTCAATACGGCGGTCAGTCATCTCTCGGCGACAATCACGACCATCCAGGCGACTGCAGCCGATGTCGGCAACGCAGCACGCGAGATCAATATGGGCGCTGATGATCTGTCAAAACGCACCGAGGAGCAGGCGTCCTCGCTGGAGGAGACGGCAGCCACCACGGAAGAGCTTGCTGCCTCGGTCAAGGCTTCCGCGCATGCATCGAGGCAGGCCGTCTCGCTGGCCGATGAGGCGATGAGCGTGGCGCAAAGGGGCGGCGCGATCGTCCATGATGCCGTTGCTGCGATGGCGCGCATCGAGACGGCCTCACGAAAGATCTCGGACATTACCTCGGTCATCGACGAGATCGCCTTTCAGACCAATCTGCTCGCGTTGAATGCGGCGGTCGAAGCGGCGCGCGCAGGCGATGCCGGCAGGGGCTTTGCCGTGGTCGCCTCGGAGGTCCGCACGCTGGCGCAGCGCTCGGGCGAGGCCGCCAAGGGAATCAGCGCACTGATCTCGGAATCGGGAGCGGAGGTGGCGCAGGGCGTCGGGCTTGTCCGCTCTGCCGGCGAAGCGCTCGATCAAATTGTCGCGGCTTCGCGAAAAGTCTCAGCGACGGTCTCCGAAATCTCCGCCGCTTCGGCCGAGCAGGCCAACGGAATCGACGAGATGAGCCAGGCGGTTGCGCATATGGACGAGATGACCCAGCAGAACTTCGCGCTCGCCGAGCAGAGCGCGGCTTCTGCCGGTGCACTCGGCGATCAGATCCGGCGCCTCAACGATCTCGTCTCAAGCTTCCGCACGCGCGACAGCGTCGCCGATCTCCGGGCGATCGCCGCCGCAATGTCCGAAGGCCAGAGTGCCGAGATCGAATGGTTGCGGCGGCGCAGCGCCTGAGCTGGGCGGGTCGACGGGGCGCCTAGAGCATGCTGCGAAAAAGTGGCAACGGCTTTTTGCATCAAGCATGCTCTAAACGATGAGAGTCGATCACGCTGCGTTTGGACGATTTCGTCCAAACGCAGCGTGATCTAGCGGCGCTGCCCGCCGCCGAGCATCGCGTCCAGAATCGACTTCAGCGCATTCTGATGGTCGTCCTGCACCTGCCGACCATGCTCGAACATCTGGTTCAGCGCATCGAGGCCGATCGAGCCCGGGCCGGCTTCGCCCGAGGGCGCAGGCTGGTCCGGCTCAGGCTCATGCTGTGCTGCGGGCCGGGTGGCCTGACTACGCGGCTGCGATGGGGGCGGTGCTGCCTGGGGCTGCGTCGCTGCGCCGCCGAGCATCCCGGTCAGGATCTGGCCGAGAAGCCCACCCATCGGGTCGGCCTCGGCCGGTCCGCCGGGCCTTGCCCCGCCCAAGGGACCACCGCCAAAGGGGCCGCCGCCAAAGGGGCCGCCGCCCTGTGTCGGGGGAGCACCGGCCGCCTGCCCGAACAGGCTCCCGAGAATCGCGTCGAGCGAGCTCCCCGGAGTTTGCGGTTGCGCCTGCGGCGTTGGCTGCTGGCCCGGCATCTTGCCCTGCATCATCTCGGCGAACTGCCCGAAGATGCCGCCGAGCCCCTGGTTGCTGGTCGACTTGAACAACCCGCCCATGATCATGGAGGCGATGACGGGCAGCATCTGCTTCAGAACCGCCTGACCGACACCGCTGGTCGCCGCAGCCTGGGCCGCCAGCGCGTTGCTGACCTCCTTCGAGCCGAAGAGCTGGTTGAGGACGTTGTTGCCCATCAGCGCGGCGTTGTCGGGAATGCCGTCGCCATCGGCGTCATAGAGCGAGCCGAAGGGCGAGGCCGTCATCATCTGGGCGAGATTGCCGAAGGCGCGCGGGTCCTGCGTCTGGCGCTGCAGTCCCATTGTGAAGGCCGGCAGCAAGGCGTCGAGCGCGCTCTGCATCTGCTGTTGGCTGAGCCCGTATTGCCGAGCCAGATTCTGCATGGCCTGCCCGTTCTGGGCCGATTGCATCATCTCGAACAGGTTCATCATGGCGCCTCTCCGTCTGGTCGCGGTCTGCCGCCGCCTGCACTCCGGACGATAGCAGGGCGGGGCCGGCAGGCAAGCGAGGCTCACGCGCCCCTGGATACTCGCGCCCTTGGATGCTCAAGCGCCCTTGGATGCTCACGCGCCCTTGGGCTGGCGCTCCAGGCGCGTGATGCCGCGATAGGCAAAGACCAGCGCAACCAGGCCGAAGACGACCGCCCCGAGCGCTGTGCCGACCATCGCGCCCTTCGGCCCGGCATAATGGGCGCCGACCCAGGCCATCGGCATCGTCCCGAGCGTTGCGCGCCCCCAGCTGAAGAGGGTCGACAGGATCGGCATGCCGAGATTGTTGAACGCGGCATTGGCGACGAAGAGCACGGCAACGAAGATCCACATCGGCCCGGAGATCAGACAGAAGAACATCACCAGCTCGGCCGTCAGGCCGCTGGCATTGAAGACAGTGACGATCGGGCCGCGCAGCAGCAGGAGCGCGAGCCAGGCGATGCAGACGCAGGCCACGGCGAAGATCACGGAATCACTGAGCGCGCGGCGCATGCGGTCGAAACGGCCGGCTCCCCAATTCTGGCCGAGGATCGGCCCGACTGCGCCGGACAGGGCGAAGATCACGCCGAAGGCCACCGGCACCAACCGGTCCATGATCGCCATGGCCGCGATCGCGCCATCGCCGAAGCGCGCGAAGATGCTGGCGAAGACCGCATTCGCGATTGGTGTCGAGAGATTGGTCAGGATCGCCGGGCCGGCGATGGCGAGTGCGCGGGGTGTGTCGGCGCGCAGCGCTTGCCGGCTCGGCATGCCGACCATGTCGTGGATCTTCACCGCACCGCGGAAGCCGACAAAGGCAAAGATGACGCGTGAGAGCACTGTCGCCCAGGCGGCGCCGTCTGTGCCGAGCGCGAAGCCAAAAATGAAGAGCGGATCGAGCACCGCGGTTGCGAGCCCGCCCCCGAGGGTCACGAACATGGCACGCCGGGCATCGCCGATGGCGCGCAGCACACCTGAAAAGCCGATGCCGAGCGCCATCAGAAGATTGGAGGGCAGGGCGATCCAAAGGAACGAGAGGGCGACGTCATAGGCTTCGCCATGCGCACCAAGATGCCTCAGGAACCAGGGCAGGCAAGGCAATGCCAGCAGCGTGAGCACGATCGCGGCAAGCCCCATCAGGGTCATGGCGGAGCCTGCGATCCGCCGCGCGCCCTTGCGGTCTCCGGCGCCGAGCGTGCGGGAGGTCAGCGCCGAAACCGCGATCATGAAACCGATATTGATCGAGACCGTCAGGAACAGCACGATCGTCGCGAAGCCGACACCTGCGGTGGCTGCCGGCCGGCCGAGCCAGGAGACGTAGAGCAGCGAAAGCAGGTCGACGACGAAAATCGCCATCAGCCCGACCGCTCCGGTTGCGGTCATCACCGCGACATGGCGAAAGGTCGAGCCGCTGACGAAGACGGCCTGGTTGGGGCTGACGGGTGCGTTCACCGCTCCGGTTCTCCGACGCCGCCGACCGCGACTTCAGCTCCGCCATCCTCGATGACCTCGCGCGTCTCCTCGGTGAGCGCCCTGGACTTGGCCTTCGGCTGAACCAGCGGTTCCGGCGAGACGCGCGGCACCTTCTGGATGCCCGCGGCGATGCCCTCGTGGTACTGGATCTCCATGCGCTGGGCGTCGCGGTCCCGGACATTGTCGATGACCAGGCTGGCTTCGTCATAGCTGAGGCCGAGGCTTTCGAGCGTCACCCGCCCGAAGCCCAGCGCCGACTCGAAGGTCTCGCGCATCTGGAAGTCGACGTCGGCCTTCATCAGGTCGATCGCGTGGACACGGTCATAGGCCCGCACATGCAGCCGTGCCGACGGGAACTCGGCCCTGGCCATTTCGACGATGCGCAAGGCCGCTTCGCGATTGTCGATGCAGATGCAGATGATCTTGGCCTTACCGGCGCCCGCGGCGCGCAGCACGTCGAGCCTCGTGCCGTCGCCGTAATAGATGCGGAAGCCGAACTTGGCCGCCGACCGGATGCGCTCGACATTGGAGTCGATGATCGTCACCGGGATATGCTGAAGCAGCAGCGCCTGGGTCACCACCTGCCCGAACCGGCCGAACCCGATGACCATGACGGAGCCGCCGGCGCCTTCGAAATCCTCTTCCATCGTTTCCGCCGGGGCCGCGCGCCTGGTCAGCCAGAGATCGATCAGCTTGGCGGCAACCGGCCCGATCAGCATCGACAGCGCGGCGAGCGACGTGGCGATGGCCGCCTGTTGGACGTTCAGCAGCCCAAGTGCAGCGCCGAGCGGCAGCAGTACGAAGGCGAACTCGCCCGCCGGCGAGAGCAGGGCGCCGGCGCGTATGGCTTCGGTCCTCGACGAGCAGGAGACGCGCAGGATCGTTGCCGCGACCACGATCTTGAAGGCGACAAGCAGCGGCGCCGCGAGCGCCAGCAGCAATGCGTTGTCGAAAACGAGCTGGAGGTCGAGAGACATGCCGACCGCCATGAAGAACAGGCCGAGCAGCACGCCACGGAACGGCTCGATGTCCGCCTCGAGCTCGTGCCGGAAATGCGAGTCCGCCAGCAGCACTCCGGCGAGGAAGGCGCCCATGGCCATGGAGAGGCCGACCCGCTCCATCAGCATCGCGGCGCCGAGCACGATCAGCAGTGCGGCCGCGGTCATCACGTCCTTCGCGCCGGTGCTGGCGAGAATCCGGAAGAACGGGTTGAGCAGGTAGCGACCGACGAGCACGAGCAGCGCCACGGCGAGCAGGGCGAGGCCCAGTCCCGCCAGGGCCGGAGCGCTGTCATGGTTCTGCGTCCCGGTGGTTGCCAGCAAGGGGAGCAACGCCAGCGCCGGAGCGATCGAGATATCCTGGAACAGCAGGATCGAGAAGGTGCGCCGGCCATAGGTTTCGCTGCCGTCGCCGCGCTCCTCCAGGACCTGCAGGGCTATCGATGTCGCGGACAGGGCGAGGGCAAGTCCCACAGTGATCGCGCCGCCGACCGAGAGACCGAGCTTCCAGCCAACGAGCCCGATTGCCGTCGCGCTGAGCGCCATTTGCGCGAGGCCGGCGCCGAGGATGTCCTTGCGCATCGAGTAGAGGCGCGACGGTTGAAGCTCCAGCCCAACCAGGAAGAGCAACAATACGACTCCGATCTCGGCAGTGCCCCGGATCGCGTCCGGGTCATTGACCAGCGCGAGCACCGAGGGACCGATCGCGATGCCGGCCGCAAGGTAACCGAGTACGGCGGACTGACCGAGCCGACGGAACAGCGGCACAGCAATGACTGCGCCGGCGCAAAAAATCAGGATCGGGGGCAGGTAACTCGTGTGACTGGCGTCGGCCATGGTAACTCTTCGTTGTGGAAAGCAGGCTCGCGCAAGCGCCACAGCCGACCATGCTGTCTATCTAGGCTCTTCCTCGTTGCGCTGCGAGGGGCGAGTTGCGCAACCGCGCGTCACATCCTGCGGCGCTGCTCTTCCTTGACATCGCAGGGCGCACGCCGAAAGAAGGCGCTGACTGTTCCCAAGGCCTCGAAACCGCGTGACCAAGCCGCCGCTCGACATCCTGCTTTGTGCCCCGCGCGGCTTTTGCGCTGGGGTCGTGCGCGCCATCGACGCGGTCGAGAAGGCGCTCGCGCTGCATGGTGCGCCGGTCTATGTGCGCCACGAGATCGTGCACAACAAATACGTCGTCGAATCGCTCAAGCGCAAAGGCGCGATCTTCGTCGCGGAGTTGTCGGAGGTGCCGGACACCACCCGTCCGGTGATATTTTCGGCCCATGGCGTGCCGAAATCCGTTCCTGCGGAGGCAGCATCGCGGACGCTCTTCGCCATCGACGCGACCTGCCCGCTGGTCACCAAGGTGCATCGCGAGGCGGAGGTTCATCACAAGCGCGGCCGCCATATCCTGCTCGTCGGCCATGCCGGCCACCCCGAAGTCATCGGTACGATGGGTCAATTGCCTCCGGGGGCGATCACACTGATCGAGACGCTGGACGATGTGGCTGAGCTCGCTCCCCCTGCCGGACAGCCGCTCGCCTATGTCACCCAGACCACGCTTTCGGTCGATGACACGCGGGGCATCGTCCAGGCGCTGCAGGCGCGTTTTCCTGAGCTGATCGCGCCGCACAAGGAAGATATCTGCTACGCCACCACGAACCGCCAGGAGGCGGTGAAGCGGGTTGCCCCGCTGGTCGACGGGCTTCTCGTCGTCGGCTCGCCCAACTCCTCCAATTCGCAGCGCCTGCGCGAAGTCGCCGAGCGGGCCGGCTGCCCCTCCGCACGGCTGGTGCTGCGCGCCGACGAAATCGACTGGTCGATCTTCGGTGCGATCAAGCGGCTGGGTATCACGGCCGGCGCCAGCGCTCCCGAGGTGCTGGTCGAAGAGATCATCGATGCCTTTGCCGAGCGCTATGAAGTCCGCGTCGAGACCGTCTCGACCGCCGACGAAAGCGTCTTCTTCCCCCTGCCGCGCGAACTGCGCGGCGAGCCTGCGCCGAATGCGGCCGAGTGAGCGAATTTGGCCGTCTATACTGAAGTGCCCGACGATGAGATGGCTGCCTTCGTGGCGCGCTACGGCATTGGCGACCTGCTGGCGGTCAAGGGCATTGCCGAGGGGGTCTCGAACTCCAATTTCCTGCTGCACACCACGCAGGGCTTCTTCATCCTGACGCTCTACGAAGAGCGGGTGAGCGCGGCCGATCTGCCGTTCTTCCTCGGGCTGATGGAGCATTTGGCCGAGCGCGGGCTGATCTGCCCGCTGCCGGTCAAGGCGCAGGACGGTCTGGCGGTAAGCCGGCTGGCGGGCCGGCCGGCGGCGATCGTGACCTTCCTCGACGGTCTCTCCGTGCGCCGCCCGACGGCTGCTCATTGCGGCGAGGTCGGGCGTGGGCTGGCGCTCCTGCACAAGGCGGGCGAGGGCTTCGGCATGACCAGGTCCAATGATCTGTCAGTCGGCGGCTGGCGGCCGCTGGCGGAACAGGCCGGTTCCGGGGCCGAGACGGTCTCGCCTGGACTGGCGAAGCGCGTCATGACGGAAATCGCGTTCCACGAGGCCAACTGGCCGCAGAGCCTGCCGCGCGGCGTCATCCATGCCGACCTCTTTCCCAATAATGTCTTCTTCATCAAGGACCGGCTGTCGGGGCTGATCGACTTCTATTTCGCCTGCACCGACGCCTTCGCCTATGATCTCGCCATCTGCCTGAATGCCTGGTGCTTCGAGGCCGATGCTTCGTTCAATCTCACCAAGGGGCAGGCGATCCTCGCGGGCTATGAGAGCGTGCGTCCCCTGACCTCCGCAGAGGTTGAGGCGCTTCCGGCGCTCTGTCGCGGCTCGGCCCTGCGCTTCCTGCTGACCCGGCTGGTGGACTGGCTGAATGTTCCGCCGGGGGCCCTGGTCAAGCCGCTCGATCCGCTCGAATACGACCGCAAGCTTGCCTTCCACCAGCGCGTCGGCGACGCCCGCGAATACGGTCTGAAACGATGAGCGATACAGTCGAGGTCTGGACCGACGGGGCTTGTTCGGGCAATCCCGGCCCCGGGGGCTGGGGTGCGATCCTCAGCTACAAAGGCAAGGCGCGCGAGCTCTCGGGCGGCGAGCAAATGACCACCAATAACCGCATGGAGCTGATGGCCGCGATTTCGGCGCTCGAGACGCTGACGCGGCCCTGCACGGTGGCGCTGCATACCGACAGCCAGTACCTGCGCCAGGGCATCACCGGCTGGATCCATGGTTGGAAGAAGAATGGCTGGAAGACGGCCGACCGGAAGCCGGTGAAGAACGAGGAGCTCTGGAAGCGCCTCGATGCTGCACTCGGCCGCCACAAGATCGAGTGGAAATGGGTCAGGGGCCATGCCGGCGACGAGATGAACGAGCGCGCCGACGCGCTCGCCCGCGCCGGCATGGCGCCGTTCAAGCCCGGGCGATAGAGTCCGGTCGACGCGTCAGCCGAGCGGCTGACGGTAGACCAGGAAGCCCGAGAGGTCGGCAACCTTGTCGTAGAGCTCGCGCGCCTGAAGATTCGTCTCATGCGTCTGCCAGTAGACGCGGAAACAGTCCTTGGCCTCGGCCATCTGCCGCACCGCCTCGATCAGCTTGCGGCCGCCGCCGCCGCCGCGAATATCCGGGCTGACGAACAGATCCTGCAGATAGCAGATATCTTTGGCGCTCCAGGTGGTGCGGTGCGTGACCCAGTGCACGATGCCGACTGCCTTGCCGTCGCGCTCGGCGATGAACCCGCCCATCGGCTCCTTGCCGCCGGTCAGGCGGGCGAACGTCAGGTCATGGATATCTTCGGGCAGACTCGACTTGTAGAAGGTCAGATAGCCCTGCCAGAGCGGCCCCCAGGCGATGCGGTCGCTCGCGACGAGCGGGCGGATGGTGATCTCGGACATGCAGCTCTCCCAGTAGCGGCTTCAGGCTAAAGCATCGGCCCGAAAAGTGGATTGCGGTTTTCGGGAAAGACGATGCAAACACAGAAGGTTAGATCATCGGGCCGGATACGATATCCGGTTCGATGATCTAGCCCGCGGCCGCTGCATCTGTCTCATGACAAAGCGCCATGCGTTCGATCAGCATCGCTGCGCAGGCAGGAAAAAGCCCGCGCGGCGGGGTGCCGGGCGGGCCTCCTCATACGCGGGGCGCTCAGAGCTGCTTCAGCATTTCCTCGGCGCCGGAGACGTCGGCCTTGCCGGGAGCGTCCTCGACATTGAGGGCCGCGACCACGCCGTTCTCGACGATCATCGAATAGCGCTGCGAGCGGGTGCCGAGGCCGAAGCCCGAGCCGTCGAGTGAAAGCCCGATCTCCTTGGCAAAATCGGCATTGCCGTCCGAGAGGAACTCGATGACGCCGACTGCGCCGGTCGCCTTCGACCAGGCATCCATGACGAAGACGTCGTTGACGCCGGTCACCATGATGGCGTCGACGCCCTTGCCCTTGATCTCGGCAGCCTTGCCGAGATAGCCAGGGAGGTGATTCTTGTGGCAGGTCGGCGTAAACGCGCCGGGCACCGCGAACAGCACCACCTTCTTGTCCTTGAACAGGTCCTCGGTCGTCTTGGCTGCCGGGCCGTCCGCCGTCATCACGCGGAATGTCGCCTGCGGAAGAGTGTCACCCACCTTGATCGTCATCGCCTGTTCTCCGTGAGCCATGCGGCCTTCGCCGCTCGGTCAGGGATTAGGGCTTGGCGATCGGGATGTCGAGTTCAAGCCGCGTCTCGACCGCGGCCGGCTTGCCGCGCACCGTCACGATGAAGGGCACCGGCCCCGCGGCGCCCTTGGGACGGTCGGTAATCCGGACATGGGCGAGCACCGTGCCATCTGTCTGGGGCTTCAGGATCGGCTTGCTGAAGGACCATGCGCCCGGCCCCTCGACGAAGACATCCTCGATCGCGCCGTCCGGCGGAGCCTGCAGCACGAGTTTGACCTTGGGTTCAGGGCCGGCTTCGCCCGGCAGCACCTCGATGACCGAGATCTTCTCCTTGTGGGGGCCGAGCTTGACGGGAATCGGCACCCGCGCCTCGAAGCTCTCGAGCCGCGGCGAGGTCACCGCGGTCACGCCGGGCTCGAGCCAGAGCTGAGCCTCGCCCTTGGCGGGAATGCACATCTTCTCGCAGACGGCATAATCGAGCTTGAGCACAACCATGACCGGCTTGCTGGGGTCGACCGGCTGCACCGACACCGGCACCACAACCTCGCCGACATAGCCGATCGAAAAGCCGGTGCCGTCCTCGAAGCGTTCTGGCGCGGGCCAGCGCACGTCGAGGCCGCCGACATTGGTCGAGCCGCTCCAGTCGAAGGAGGGAGGAACGCCGGAATCGCCCGGGTTGCGCCAATAGGTCTTGTAGCCGGGCGCCATGGTGATCTCGACGCCGATGCGTTGCTTGCCCGAGGGGGCAGTCGCGCCGGCGATCAGGCGGATCGAGGAATGCGTGCCGTGGGACCATGACGACACTGCCGCCTCCTGCGCCTGAGCAGGGGCGCTGAACGCCAGCGCGGCGAGCGCGAGTGAGAGCAATGCCGACTTCACGATGACCGTCTTAGGGAATGCGTCTGCAAAAAGCGAAACAATCTCTCTCACATCTGCTGGCAATCATGTGTCATGCAGCCCGTTCATCCTATGCCGCATGATTGGGGCGCAATCGCGGTGCCGGCATTTTCGAGGACACCGGTTTCCAGCCGAGCCGATTGGATTTAGCATGGTGGCATGAAGATCGGATCCAGCCAACGCGTCAGCGGCCGCAGCTACCTCGACGGGCAGTGCCTGATCGCCATGCCTGGCATGTCCGACACGCGGTTCAGCCGCAGCGTGGTCTATATCTGTGCGCATTCCGAGGATGGCGCCATGGGCATCATCCTCAACAAGCCGGCGCCGGACACGCGGTTTCCCGATCTTCTGGTCCAGCTCGACGTCATTCCTTCGGAGGAGTTGATTCGGCTGCCGAGCCAGGCCGAACGGATGCAGGTGCTGCGCGGCGGACCGGTCGAGACGAAGCGAGGCTTCGTGCTGCACTCCTCAGACTTCTTCCTGGAATCGGCGACCTTGCCGATCGACAATGGCATCTGTCTGACGGCGACCCTGGATATCCTGCGGGCCATTGCCATCGGCAGCGGTCCGGAGAACGCGGTGCTCGCTCTTGGTTACGCAGGCTGGGGAGCGGGCCAGCTTGAATCCGAGATTCAGTCGAATGGCTGGCTGCACTGCGCCGCGGACCCCGCGCTGCTCTTCGACGACAGCACCGAAACCAAATACCATCGCGCGCTGCACAAGATCGGCATCGATCCCGCGTTCCTGTCGAGCACGGCCGGACACGCTTGACCGCTCCGGCTTCCCTCCTGAAGCAGGGAAGGGCTTAAGCTGCTTCCGAAGAGGACGCGGCGCTCGCGCCCACCAGTCTGCGGGCTTCGGCTGCGCTCATTGGCTGACCGAAGATGTAGCCCTGCGCATATTGGCAGCCGAGCTGGTAGAGCTCGATCGCATCCGACTCCGTCTCCGCTCCCTCGGCAACGACATCCATGCGCAGGTCGGCGGCGAGCTGGACGATCGAGCGCAGGATCACCGGCGGTTTTCCGTTGCCCATCTGGCGCACGAAGCTCTGATCGACCTTGATCGTGTCGAACGGGAAGCGCTGCAGGTAGGACAGCGAGGAATAGCCGGTGCCGAAATCGTCGAGCGAGAGCCCAGCGCCGAGTTCGCGGATGCGAGAGAGCATCTGCGCGGCATATTCCGGATTCTCCATCACCAGGCTTTCGGTGATCTCAAGCTTGAGGGTGCCCGGCAATACGCGCCGACGCGCCAGCACCGTCTTGACGTCATGCAGCAGGTCGTGGCGCAGCAACTGGCGGCTGGAGACGTTGACGCTGGCGAAGATCGGTGGGTCGACCTCGAGAGCGGCCTGCCAGGCGGCGAGCTCGCGGGCGGTGCGATCCATCACATAGACGCCGAGATCGACAATCAACCCGGTCTCCTCGGCGATGGCCAGGAAGTCCTGCGGCAGCAGCCGGCCCTCGCGCGGGTGGTCCCAGCGCACCAACGCTTCGAAGCCCGCGATGGTCCGGTCCTCCAGCCTGACGATCGGCTGGTACATCACCTGGATCTCGCCGCGCTCGATGGCACGGCGCAGGTCGCTCTCCAGGGCAAGGCGATCGTTGCGATCGGTCCGCATCGCGGGAACGAAGACCTCGATCTTGTTGCCGCCCTGGCGCTTGGCATGAGCCATCGCCAGCTCGGCGTTCTTCAGAGCATCGTCCTTGCGGGCCGCCGGCGAGGAGTCGAACAACGCAAGCCCGATCGAAGGCGTCAGAAAGATTTCGCGTTCCGCGAAGGTCACGGGCGTCGAGACGGCGCGGCGCACGAGTTCCGCCAGCGCCAGGATGCGCTCGGGATCCCGCTCGGAGACGAGGATCATGGCGAAGGTGTCGCCGCCGATGCGGGCAAGCGTGTCCTGCGCTCGCAGCAGGCGGCCGAGCCTGCGGGCAAGCGTCAGCAGGATCGAATCGCCTGCGGAGAACCCAACCGACTCGTTGACCTGCTTGAAGCGGTCGATGTCGATGACGATCACCGTCGGGCGGATGTTGTCGTCGGCGCGGCAGAAGCCGAAGACGGCGCCTAGGCGGTCCTGGAACAGCTTGCGGTTGGGCAGGCCGGTCAAGTTGTCATGCACCGCGTCGTGCAGCAGCCGCTCCTGCGCTGTCCTCTGCTCGGTGACATCGGCGAGCGTGCCGATCACGCGGATGACCTCACCATTCGAGCCGATGACCGGCCGGGCCTTGAGGTTGAACCAGTGATAGGCGCCGTTGGCGGCCCGCAGGCGGAAATCGAGCTGCAGCTTGCCGCGCCGCTGTTCCAGCACGGCATCGAGCGTGACGCGATAACGGTCGCGATCGGCAACATGCATGTATTCAAGCCAGCGCGCCGCCGAACCTTCGAGCGCTCCGCGCGACAGGCCAAGCAGGGTCTCGGTCTGCGGCGAGACGAAGATCTTGTCGGCGCTGACATCCCAGTCGAAGACGAGATCGCCGGAGCCCGACAGCGCAAGCGCCCGCCGCTCGGTGTCGGAGACGAGTCCCTGGGCCAGCGCGCCGCCGGCGAAGGCGTGCTGAATGACTGTGAAGCCGATCAGCAGCACGATCAGCACCAACCCGCCGATCAGGGCGGGCGCGACGAGGTCGCGCTGGAACTGGCCGGTGACCGTGAACCCGGCCGCCGTCACCCAGACAGCGAGCAGGAACCAGGTCGGGATCAGCATGACCGCACGCTCGTAGCCATGTGTCGCCAGATGCAGGATCAGCACGAAGCCGACGGCCGCGACGGCTGCGATCGAGATCCGCGCGATGCCCGACGCCATCGGGGCATCGAAGACAGCGAGACCGACGAGGCCGAACAGGCCGAGGATCCAGATAATCGTTACGTGGCTGTAGCGGACATGCCAGCGCGACAGGTTGAGATAGGCGAAGAGGAAGACGAGCAGCGTCGCTGCCAGCACGACCTCGGCTCCGGCGCGGTAGATGCGCTCGATCGCCGGTGTCAGCGGGAAGATACGCTGGAAGAAGCCGAAATCGAGCCCTGCATAGGCGAGAACGGCCCAGGCCAGGGCGGCGGCTGCCGGGAAGATCACCGCTCCCTTGACCACGAAGATGATGGTCAGGAAGAGCGCGAGCAGGCCGGCAATGCCGATGATGATGCCCTTGTAGAGCGTCAACCCGTTGGTCTTCTGGCGATAGGCCTCCTGCTCGAACAGATAGAGCTGCGGCAGGTTCGGAGATTTCAGCTCGGCGACGAAGGTCACCGTCGTGCCCGGATCGAGCGTGATCATGAAGACGTCGGCGTCCGGACTATCCTCGCGCTCGGGTCGAAGCCCTTGGCTCGCCGTCACGGCCTCGATCCGCGTGTCGCCGAGATCGGGCCAGATCACGCCGGAGCCAATCAGGCGATGGAACGGCGCGACCAGCAGCCGGTCGATCTGCTCGTCGGAATCATTGGTCAGCGCGAAGACGATCCAGTCCGGCCGTGCGCCTGACTCGCGCGCCCGGACCGCGATGCGGCGCACGATGCCGTCGGGCCCCGGCGCGGTGGAGATCTGGATGACGTCGCCATCGGATTTGTTGCGCTCGACCACATGGGTCAGGTCGATTACGGGTGCGTCGACAGGGACGCGGACGGCCTCGACGGCCTGTGCCGGCGCGGCCAGGGACAGCACGAACAGGAGTGCGAGGCCGACAAAGGCAAGGCCGAACCGGAGAAGTCGGTCAGGAGGGGACAAGCGCGACTCGGTAACAGTGTGGGCCGCGCTCAAGCGGGGCGGGAGACCGAGTCGTACCGACCGGTCGTGGCGAGGGCAAGGCAGAGGCGCAGCCCTGTGGATCATCGCGCGCCGCCCGTCTCCGCGGGGTCGAGCAGCCGGTCCGTGGAAAGCATGGCATAGAGCAGATGGTCCGCCCAGTTTCCGTTGATGCGCAGATAGGCCCGCGCCTCGCCTTCGCAGCGGAAGCCGACGCGCTCCAGCAGCCGGCGAGACGGCTCATTGCCCGGCAGGCAGGCGGCCTCGACGCGATGCAGGCCAAGGTCGGAAAAGGCGAAGCGCACCGCGCCGCGCACGGCCTCGGTCATATGTCCCTTGCCGGCGTGGCGTTGCCCCATCCAGTAGCCAAGCGTGCAGGCCTGGGCGACGCCACGACGAATCAGCCCGAGCGTCAATCCCCCCAACAGCGTTTCGCTGCCGGCGTCGAAGATGAAGAGAGGGTAGGCTTCGTCAGCCGCGATCTCGCGCGCGGCACGCTTGATGCGCAGGCGGAACGAGTTCCGCGTCAGGTCCTCCTCATTCCAGACCGGTTCCCAGGGGGTCAGGAATTCCCGGCTCTCCATCCGTAGCACTGCCCAAGCCGCATAGTCGTTCGCCAGTGGCGCCCGCAGGAACAGGTTCGGCGTGCGAACGAGCGGACGGGCCGGCGGGTCGGTCGAGAAGCGGAAGAGAGCCATGGCTGCTCAATCCCTGGAGCGTGCGGCCTGCCGCAGTCGATCTGCCGGCGGGAGGCCGGCAAGTGGACCGACGGCGGCGATCGTTGGCTGGTGGCCGAGCAGGGATCGTCCGGCAGCGCGAACATCCTCGAGCGTTACGGCATCGAGCCGGTGCGCCAATTCCTCACGCGGAATCGCACGTCCGAAGACGAGCACCTGACGGGCCATCTGTTCCAGCTTGCCGCCGGGGCTTTCAAGCGAAGCGAGCAGCCCGACCTTCATCTGGGCCCGGGCGCGCGCAACCTCGACCTCTGTCACATCTTCGGCAGCCTGCCGCAGGCAACCGAGGGCAACGTCGATCAGCTCGCCGGCATCTTCCGGTGCCGTGCCGGCGCTGATTCCGAACACGCCGCAATCGGAGAAGGGCCAGTGGAAGGCGTCGATCGAATAGGCGAGGCCGCGCTGTTCGCGCACCTCCTGGAACAGCCGAGAGGACAACCCTCCGCCGAGCACGGAGGAGAACACCTGGAGCGGGTAGTGCGCGCCGTCCCGGAAAGGCTGGCCGGGAAAGCCGAGCACCAGATGGACCTGCTCCTCGTCGCCCTCGATGCGCGCTTCGCCGCCCCGGTAGTGACCGTCCTCGCGCGGGAAGGCCGCAACAGGCTTGCCTGGAAGGCTGGCGAGCCTGTCGCGCGCCAAGGCGACGAGCTCATCGTGATCGACGGCGCCCGAAGCAGCCAGCACCATGTTGCCGGCATGATAGTGCCGCGCCAGATAGGCCCGGATGGCGTCGGGCGTGAAGCTATTGACCGTCTTCGCCGTTCCCAGGATCGGGCGGCCGAGAGGCTGATCCGGAAAGGCGGCTTGCAGGAAGCGGTCATAGACGAGATCGTCCGGCGTATCCTGAACCGCGCCGATCTCCTGCAGGATGACCCCCTTCTCGCGAGCGAGTTCCTCGGGCGCCAGGGCAGGCGATGTCAGGATATCGGCCAGGATGTCGACGGCGAGCGCAAGGTCGGATCCCAGAACCCGAGCTGTGTAGCAGGTGTATTCGACGCTGGTCGCGGCGTTGAGATCCCCGCCGACGCTTTCGATCTCCTCGGCGATCTCTCGGGCGCTGCGCCGCGCCGTGCCCTTGAAGGCCATGTGCTCGAGCAGATGCGCCAGGCCGTGCTCGTCCGGAAGCTCGTCGCGCGCGCCGGCACCGATCCAGATGCCGAGCGAAACGGTAGAAGCATGGTCCATGCGCTGCGAGACGATGCGCAGGCCGGAGGGCAGGATCGTCAGGTCGACCTCTGGGTCATGTGCACCCGGCGAGCGCGGTGCAGGCGTGGCCAATTCGGCGATCTCGGCCGGCCCCGTCGCGATCATGCCGCCGCTCCCCTTACCGTCCGGGCGTTCTGCCGAATGAAAGCCTCGATGCGTCCCTGGTCGTTCGGCAGCACGGTGAAGCGCTCCTTGCGCTCCATCAGATCGCCGAGATGGGGTGGCAGGACGGGCGTGACACCGCTCGCCGCCGCAACGGCCGCCGGGAACTTGGCGGGATGCGCCGTGCCGAGCACGATCATCGGCGTCGCGGAATCCGCCCTCAGGCCACGGCGCGCGGCTGCGACGCCGATTGCGCTATGGGGATCGAGCAGATAACCGGCTTCGCGCCAGGTGCGGCCGATCTCGCCGGCGACCTCCGCCTCGTCGACCGTGCCGGCGTCGAACTCGGAGCGGATGCGGGCGAGCGGCCCTGGCGCGATCTCGAACCGGCCGGATTGCTGCAACGACTGCATCAATCGGCGCACGGCGGCCCCGTCGCGGTCATGGGCCTCGAACAGCAGGCGTTCGAAATTCGAGGAAATCTGGATGTCCATCGAAGGGGAGGTGGTGGCCGCGACGCCGCGCATCTCATAGGCGCCGCTCTCGAGCGTGCGCGGCAGGATGTCGTTGCTGTTCGTCCCGATCATCAGGCGCTCGATCGGCAGACCCATGCGCTTGGCGACCCAGCCGGCGAGCACGTCGCCGAAATTGCCCGTCGGCACGGCGAAGGAGACCTTGCGCCCAGGCGAGCCGAGGGCGACAGCCGAGGTGAAGTAGTAGACCACCTGCGCCGCGATGCGGGCCCAGTTGATCGAATTCACGCCGGAGAGGCGCAGCTCGTCGCGGAACGTATGGTGATTGAACATCGCCTTGGCGAGGTTCTGGCAATCGTCGAATGTGCCCTCGACCGCGATGGCATGGACATTGGGCGAGTCCACCGTGGTCATCTGCCGCCGCTGCACGTCCGAGACGCGCCCCTGCGGATAGAGGATGAACATGTCGACCCGCTCGAGCCCCTTGAAGGCGTCGATGGCAGCACCGCCCGTGTCGCCGGAGGTTGCGCCGACAATGGTGGCGCGCTCGCCGCGTTGCACCAGCACATGGTCCATCAGCCGCCCAAGCAGCTGCATCGCCACATCCTTGAATGCCAGCGTCGGGCCGTGGAACAGCTCGAGCACGAAGAGATTGTCGCCGAGCTGCGTCAGCGGACAGGTGGCCGGATGCCGGAATGTGGCATAGGCCTCGCGGATCATGACGCGCAGCGCCGCCGTCTCGATATCTCCGTCGGCCAGCGCGCCGATGATGCGCTCGGCAACTTCGGTATAGGGTTTGCCGGCGAAGCCCGCGATTTCCTGGGCTTCAATTCTGGGCCAGGCCTTCGGGACATAGAGGCCGCCGTCGCGGGCGAGCCCGGCGAGCAGGGCGTCGGAAAAGGCGAGGGAGGGCGCTTCCCCCCGGGTGGAGACATGCAGCACGGTGTCGCTCTCTGTGGTCGTGCTGCTGCTATAGGCCGGGAGCGCAGCGAGGGCAAAGGTTGCGCGCCCGCGGTCTGGTCGCGGCGGGCAAGTTCAGTTGCGCTTCTGTCGCCGGGCCTGCCAGGCGAAGGCTATGAAGACACCGATCAGGGTCAGGGCCAGTCCAAACCAGGTCAGCGCGTATTGCAGGTGGTTGTCGGGAATCCGTCCGATCAACTCCTTCACATCAACACCGGCCGGCGGCGTCAGCCCGTCTCCCTGACGCTCGAGCTCAAGATAGAATGGCGCGGCCGCCAGGCCGAGGGAGGATGCAATGGCGGCCGGATCACGTGTGAAGAACTCGCGATTGGCCGGGAGGTCGGCTGGAGTAAAGCTGTTGCGCGCTTCGGGCGCGCGCAGGAAGCCGGTCACGGTTGCCGGTCCGGAGGCGGGCCTGATCTCGCCCAGGCGCGCTTCCGGCACGAAGCCGCGATTGATCAGGATGACGCCGCCGGCATCGAGCCGGAACCCCTGAAAGATCCAGCGGCCGAAGCCGGAGAGCTGGCGCGTTCCTGGTGCGCCCGAGGCAATCGTGGTGCGCACGCCGGCGAAGGGACCGTCGACGTAACGTCCGGATGCCGCGACCCGCGTCAGGTCGAGTTTCGCAGGATCGAGCGAGCTCCATTGCAGCTCGGACGGCAGGGACGCCGGCGGGCTCGCCGCCTGCGCTTGCAGGCGTTCGATGAAGCTGTGCTTCTCGCTCATCCGCAGGAGCTGCCAGCTCCCCAGCGTGCAGAGCACCAGTGTTCCGCAGATCGTCAGGATCGCGGGCAGGAGGAGGCTCGGGTGCCTTGTGCTGTCGGGCATAGTCTCCGCGCTCACTTCTCTCGCCGGCCTTCCTCGGCCTTGTGGGTGTATTGCAGCGCGACCGCGAGCCCCTTCATCGGTCGCAGAAGCGCGAGGCAGACGATGATGGCCAACGGCAGCCAGATCGAGAGATGCACCCAGATCGGCGGCTCATAGGCGATCTCGACAGAAAGTGCGGCGCCAAGAACCGCGAAGCCCGCGATCAGCATGATGAACACGGCAGGACCGTCGGCCGAGTCGGCGAAGGCGAAATCAAGCCCGCACGCGGCGCAGCGTGGGCGCAGCTTCAAAAACCCGTCGAAGAGCTTGCCTTCGCCGCAGCGCGGGCAACGGCCGGAAAGGCCGGTCGCATAGGGCGAGGGGCTGATATGCTCGTACTCTGCCATCATGGTTTCCCGTAAAAAACAAAGGCGGCCTCGCGGCCGCCTTCGGGATTGTCTTGAGGCGGCCGCTCAGTGCGCCGCGGCCGATCCGGCGCCGGACGCCCAGACATAGATCGCGGCGAACAGGAACAGCCACACCACGTCGACGAAGTGCCAGTACCAGGCCGCGAACTCGAAGCCGAGATGCTGAGCCGGTTTGAAGTGACCGAGATAGACCCGGTACAGGCAGATCGCCAGGAAGATCGTGCCGATGATCACATGGAAGCCGTGGAAGCCGGTCGCCATGAAGAAGGTCGCGCCATAGATATGGCCGCTGAAGGCGAAGGTGGCATGCGCGTACTCGTAGCCTTGGACGATCGAGAACAGGCAGCCGAGCAGCACGGTGAGCCAGAGCGCCTGCTTCAGGCCCTTGCGGTCGTCGTGCAGCAGCGCGTAATGCGCCCAGGTCACGGTGGTGCCCGAGGTCAGCAGGATCAGCGTGTTCAGCAGCGGCAGGTGCCAGGGATCGAAGGTCTGGATGCCCTTCGGAGGCCAGACGCCGCCGGTGAAGTCGTGGCGGGCGTACTGGATGGCCTCGCTGCTGAAGAGGCTGGCGTCGAAGAACGCCCAGAACCAGGCGACGAAGAACATCACCTCGGAGGCGATGAACATCAGCATGCCGTAGCGATGGTGAAGCTGGACGACGCGGGTGTGATGCCCCTCGTGCTCTGCCTCGCGCACCACGTCCATCCACCAGGCGAGCATGGTGTAGAGGACGCCGAGCAGGCCGACGCCAAAGACCAGCGGGCCGAGATGCATGCCGGCGACGGCCATCGCCTTCATCCACATGACCGCGCCGATGGCCATGATCGTCGCGCTGCTCGCGCCGACGAGCGGCCACGGGCTCGGGTCGACGAGATGGTAATCGTGGTTCTTGGTATGGGCCCCGGCCATCTTACTTTGTCTCCGCGTCCGACTCTGCTGCGCAGCGCTTGGTGCTGTCGCAGTCCTTATAGTTTCGACTTGCCCGCGTCACCCTTGCCATCCGCGACCGGCTGGCCGGCCTTGGACGGGAAATAGGTGTAGGACAGCGTCAATGATTTGACCCCGTTGAGATCGCGGTTCTGCTCGATCTCGGGGTCGACATAGAACACAACCGGCGCTTCCAGCGTCTCGCCCGGCTGCAGCGTATGCTCGGTGAAGCAGAAGCATTGCAGCTTGACGAAATAAGCGGCCCCCTGCGTCGGCGTGACGTTGAAGGTCGCGATGCCGGTGGAGACCCGGTCCGTCGTGTTGGTGATCTTGTAGAACACCGTCTGCGTCTCGCCGATGCGGAAGGTGATCTCGGAGCTCTCCGGCTCGAAGCGCCAGCCCAGGGCCGGCGCGACATTGGCGTCGAAACGCACCGACATCTTGCGGTCCAGGATACGCCCGGCGGCTGCGGTCCCGACCATCGGCGTGCCGCCGAAGCCTGTGACCTTGCAGAACAGGTCGTAGAGCGGCACGGCTGCGAAGGCGAGACCGGTCATGCCGACAGCGACGCCGGCGCAGATCAGAGCCGTCCGGCGCATTCTCGCATTCTGACGGTTCGATGGCGTCGCGGTCATTACAGCGGCCTGTTCATGATGGCCGGCCCGGTCTTCACCAGCGTCACCACGAAGAAGAAAATGACCAGGCCTGCGAGGACCAGCGCCAGCGCGACCGAGCGGCGCCTGCGGCGTGCCATGTCCTCCGGAGAAAAGGCCGGCGGAATATCGCGTTTCGGAGCTTCGCTCATCCCAGCACCTTGGGCAGGGCCCACATCAAGCCGAGGCTGTTCTCGGCCAGCAGCACAGCGAAGAGCAGGAAGAGGTAGAGGATCGAGAAGCCGAACAGCGCATAGGCGGCCTTGTGGGCGGCTTCGCCCTCAGTCACGCGCAACACGCGGAAGGACAACGCGATCATCGCAAGTCCGGTCACCACCGAGACGATGAGATAGGCCAATCCGCCGAATCCCATCAGGGCAGGCAGCACCGCGACCGGGGCCATGACCAGCGAGTAGGCCACGATCTGCCGGCGCGTCGCGGCAGGGCCGGCGACATTCGGCAGCATCGGGATGCCGGCGCGGGCATAATCGCCCGACTTGACCAGCGCCAGCGCCCAGAAATGGGGCGGCGTCCAGAGGAAGATGATCGCGAAGAGCACGATCGAATGCAGGCCGAAATCGCCGGTCACGACCGCCTCGCCGATCATCGGCGGGAAGGCCCCGGCCGCTCCGCCGATGACGATGTTCTGCGGCGTCGAGCGCTTCAGCCACATCGAATAGACGACGGCGTAGAAGAAGATGGTGAAGGCCAGCATCGCCGCCGAGAGCAGATTGGCGACAAGGCCGAGCACGATCACCGAGCCGACCGACAATGTCAGCCCGAAGGCGAGCGCCTCCGAGGGCAGGATCCGCCCGGCGGGAATCGGACGCTTGGCGGTCCGTACCATCAGCGCGTCGATATCGGCGTCGTACCACATGTTCAGGCAGCCGGAGGCGCCGGCGCCGACCGCGATCGCAAGCAGCGAGGCGAGGCCGATCACGGGGTGAATCGTGCCGGGGGCCGTCGCCATGCCGCCAAGCGCCGTGACGACGACAAGGAACATCACCCGTGGCTTCAGGAGTGCGAAGAAATCGCGCGCCTCACCGGTGGAGCTTATCGCGCCATCGGTGCGGGAAACGAATCTGTCGAACGCAGCAGACATCGGTCTTGTCGATTCACTCTTTGCGACGGCCGCCAGCGGCCGTGGGGAATGAGAGGGGGCGGTTTTGCCGCCCATCTCCGGAACGCCGCAGGTGGCGCTCGGGGGAGGGGCGGCGGCGGGCCGGAGAGCCCGCCGCCTGATGGATCAGTGGTCCGAGCCGACGATGCGCGGCAGGGTCTCGAACTGGTGGAACGGCGGAGGCGAGGACAGGGTCCATTCCAGCGTCGTTGCACCTTCGCCCCACGGATTGTCTCCGGCGAGCTGCTTCTTCGTGAAGGCGACGATGACGCCGTAGAAGAAGATCAGCAGGCCGGCAGCGAAGATATAGGAGCCGATCGAGGACCAGAAATGCCAGCCGGCGAAGGCATCCGGATAGTCCGCATAATGACGCGGCATGCCGGCAAGGCCGAGGAAGTGCTGCGGGAAGAACAGCAGGTTGGCGCCGAAGAAGGCGACCCAGAAGTGCAGCCTGCCGATCCAGTCCGGGATCACATAGCCCGACATCTTCGGGAACCAGTAGTAGAAGCCGGCGAAGATGCCGAACACGGCGCCGAGCGACAGCACGTAGTGGAAATGGGCCACGACGTAATAGGTCGCATGCAGCGAGCGGTCGACGCCGGCATTGGCCAGCACCACGCCGGTCACGCCGCCGACGGTGAACAGGAAGATGAAGCCGATCGCCCAGAGCATCGGCGCGGTGAAGCGCAGGCTGCCGCCCCACATCGTCGCGATCCAGGAGAAGATCTTGATGCCGGTCGGCACCGCGATCACCATCGTGGCGAAGACGAAGTAGCGCTGCGTGTTGAGCGAGAGACCGGCGGTGTACATGTGGTGCGCCCACACGATGAAGCCGACGACGCCGATCGCCACCATCGCATAAGCCATGCCGAGATAGCCGAAGATCGGCTTCTTCGAGAAGGTCGAGATGATGTGGCTGACGATGCCGAAGGCCGGCAGGATCATGATGTACACTTCGGGGTGACCGAAGAACCAGAACAGGTGCTGGTAGAGCACCGGGTCGCCGCCACCGGCCGGGTCGTAGAAGGTGGTGCCGAAATTGCGGTCCGTCAGCAGCATGGTGATGGCGCCGGCCAGCACGGGCAGCGACAGCAGCAGCAGGAAGGCGGTGACCAGAACGCCCCAGGCGAACAGCGGCATCTTGTGCATGGTCATGCCAGGCGCGCGCATGTTCAGGATGGTGGTGATGAAGTTGATCGCGCCGAGGATCGAGGCGGCGCCCGCGAGATGGAGAGCGAGAATACCGAAATCGACCGAGGGACCGGGGTGGCCCGACGACGAGAAGGGCGGGTAGATCGTCCAGCCCGTGCCGACGCCATGGGCGCCAGGCGCGCCTTCGACGAACATCGAGATGACGAGCAGCACGAAGCCGGCGACGGTCAGCCAGAACGAGATGTTGTTCATGCGCGGGAAGGCCATGTCCGGCGCGCCGATCATCAGCGGCACGAACCAGTTGCCGAAGCCGCCGATCACGGCGGGCATGACCATGAAGAAGATCATGATCAGACCGTGTCCAGTGACAAAGACGTTGTAGCTCTGGCCGTTGGCGAAGAACTGCAGGCCGGGCTGCTGCAGCTCGATGCGCATCATGATCGAGAGGAAGCCGCCGACCAGACCAGCCATGATCGAGAAGATCAGATAGAGCGTCCCGATGTCCTTGTGATTGGTCGAGAGCAGCCAGCGCCGCCACCCGGTCGGGTGGGCGTGGGCGTCATCATGTCCGTGTGCGTGGGCGTGGGCGCCCGGAGCCGCAGTTGCCATGGATTCGTCTCCTCGTGCGAAATCTGTTCGCGTGAGTTCTGTCAGATCTGGTTCGTTCACTCGGCCGCGGCGGCGACCTTGCCGGCGGCGTCGCCGGCGCTGGCGAATTTCTTCTTCGATTCGGCAAGCCAGGCCGCATAGCGCTCGGCGCTCACGACACGGAACGCGATCGGCATATAGGCGTGGTTCTGCCCGCAGATGAACGAGCACTGGCCATAATAGATGCCTTCGCGATCGGCGCGGAACCAGGTCTCGTTGAGGCGGCCGGGGATGGCGTCGATCTTGATGCCGAAGGACGGCACGGTGAACTTGTGGATGACGTCGGCGGCGGTCACCTGGACGCGCACGATCTTGCCGACGGGCACGACCGCCTCGTTGTCGACTGCGAGCAGGCGCGGAGCCTCGGCTTCGGCGATCTTGTTGCCGGCGATTGCTTCGGCGCGCTGCTTCTCGTCGAGCATCAGCGAATCGAAGCCGAAGGCGCCGCCGTCCTGCGGGTACTCGTAGGACCAGTACCACTGCTTGCCGGTGACCTTAACGGTCAGGTCCGACTGCGGAATCTCGAGCTGGAGTTTGAGAAGGCGGAAGGAGGGGATGGCGATGACGACGAGAATCAGGACCGGGATGACCGTCCAGGCTACTTCCAGCAGCGGATTATGCGTCGTCTTGGAGGGGACGGGGTTCTTCTTCTCGTTGAAGCGCCACGCGACGTAGATCAGCAGCGCCAGCACGAAAATCGAGATCGCGAAGATGATCACGTTGAGCCAGTCATGGAACCAGTGGATGTATTCCGCGACTTCGGTGGCGGCGCCCTGCAGATTCAACTGCCAGGGCGAAGGCATGCCGGTGCCGGCCAGCGCACTTTCAGGAAGAAGCGTCGTCGCGCCCGCGGCGAGGGCCGCTGCGGCCACTGTTGCAATGGTCCTGCTCAGAAATCGCATCGGTCCGACATAGCTCCTGTGATCCCGTCGCGGCCCGCTGTCCTTGTCTATGCGGCCCACGCGCAACGAGGCCGGCTGATCGGCCCGCCTCGTTCTTCGGCATTGCGATAAATCAAAGATCACGCTTGCGCCAGAGGGGCAATGCAGGCCTTCCACGCAGCCCGTGCGGCATAATCGCGCGAGGTCTTGGCCCCAAGAAGTGGTTCGATTGCGGCTCTGTCCTTGACAGGGCGGGGGCTGCATGGTCCCAACGCAGGCACATTCGGAGCGTGATTGTTTTGTGTGGAAGCCCTTTTGGTATCCCTCAAAACATGGATCGCCCTCTCGAATATGATTAGAGACGGATGGCGGTTTTGTTGGAATCGGACGAACGATTCCTGCAAGGGCGATCCGGCTCCAGGGGGCGATGTCCGGCTATTCGTGCCGGTTTGAAGGGAATGACGGGGATGGGCAAGTTCATCGGACCTGTCTTCGCGGCCGCGCTGGCGGCCGTGGGCGTATGTCTGGGTTCGAGCGGCGTGGCTTTCGCCCAGGGCGCCGTGAAGTCGACGCATGGCGATTGGCAATTGCGCTGCGAGGTGCCGCCAGGCGCCAAGGCCGAGCAATGCGCTCTCGTGCAGAATGTCGCGGCCGAGGACCGGCCGAATCTGACGTTGCTGGTCATCGTGCTGAAGACGGCTGACCAGAAGAGCCGGCTGTTGCGGGTCGTGGCGCCGCTCGGAGTGCTGCTGCCGTCGGGGCTCGGCCTCAAGATCGACGACAAGGATATCGGCCGCGCCGGCTTCGTTCGTTGCCTGACCACGGGCTGCGTAGCCGAGGTGGTGATGGACGATACGCTGCTCGGCCAGCTCAAGGCCGGAAAAAGCGCCACATTCATCGTATTTCAGACACCGGAGGAGGGCGTGGGTATCCCCGTCTCGCTTTCCGGATTCGGGCCTGGCGTGGAGACCCTGCCGTGAATGATGTGATGCCTCGCCGGCTGACTATGCTGGCTGCCTCGATGCTGTGCCTTGGCCTCGCCGGTTGCGGGTCGCGTTCGTCTTCGGGCGAACAGAGCGGCATGCAGACCCTGAGCAATATCGTGATGTTCCAGTCGACCAAGCCGCCTCCGCCCGTGGAGCGTTCGAAGGCCGATGAGGAGCAGGACTTCGTCTGTCCGGCCGTGACCATCGCCGATGGGGGGGCTGCCATTCGCGCCCAGTCCGGGACCGATAGCGGCAGCCTCCGGCACCAGATCTCGATCCTGAACGTGGCGCGCGAGTGCACGCCGACGGGCGGTGGTGGCTTCAGGCTGAAGGTCGGTGCCGAAGGCCGTGTGCTGGCCGGTCCGGCGGGTGGCCCAGGCAGCTATTATGCGTCGATGAGCACGCAGGTCCTGCGCGGGACGACCGTCGTTGCGCGCCGTGCGGCGCGCGTCGGCGGCACGATCTCGTCCGGCCAGGCGGGTACCGACTTCAGCCATATCGAGGACGGCATCGTCGTCCCGCCGGGCAAGGGCGACGTCGAGATCATCGTCGGCCTCAACACCGCTGGGGCTGCGGCGCCGGCTCGCGCGCGGCGCCGGTAGTCCCGTTGCCGCGATCGGCACCGGTGTTTGCCGTGAACTGAGGCAAGGCGCCGATTGACTCGAAGGCGGCGTCTTGTATCTGTGCTGACGCCGCATCATCCCCGCGGGAGAGACCGGGCCCGGACTTGTCCAGGCCCGGCGCCGAAGGCGCAACCGCCCCGGAAACGCTCAGGCAAACGGACCGCGTGGGAATTGGCGCTCTGGAAAGCGGCGGATGCAAGTCCGCCCACCGACGGGTGTAACCTGTCCGGCTGATCGAGCCGGTTCGGGGAAATCTCTCAGGTCCCAAGACAGAGGGGGCGCGCTCCGGACATTCCGTCCGGGGCTTGCGCTCGATTCTGGAAGGGGCCGCCATGGCTGCCGAAGCCGTTGAAGCTGATGCCGCAGGCGCCGAGGCGCTGCTCAAGACCCCGCTTCATTCCCGTCACGTCACGCTCGGCGCCCGCATGGTGCCCTTCGCCGGTTATGACATGCCAGTGCAGTACCCGATGGGTATTCTCACCGAGCATAACTGGACGCGCGAGAAAGCTGGGCTCTTCGACGTCTCGCATATGGGCCAGGCCTTTCTGCTCGGGCCCGATCACGAAACCACGGCGCGCGCGCTGGAGGCTTTGGTCCCCGCCGACATCGTCAATCTCGCCCCCGGCAAGCAGCGTTATTCGCAGCTCCTCGATGAGAATGGCGGCATCCTCGACGATCTGATGGTGACGCGCTCGATCGAACCCGACGAGGATGGCGCTCTCCTTCTCATCGTCAATGCCGCCTGCAAGACGGCCGACTATGCCCATATCGAGGCGCGCCTGCCGGCCAATGTGAAGCTCGTCCGCGCGGAACATCGCGGGTTGATCGCGCTGCAGGGGCCTGCCGCCGCCGAGGCTCTCGCCGCGCTGGCGCCCGAGGCTGCCGAGATGGGCTTCATGAGCGCGCGCAGCATGAAGGTTGCAGGCGTCAAGGCCAATCTCAGCCGCTCCGGCTATACCGGTGAGGATGGCTACGAGATTTCCGCTGCGGCAAACAGGATCGGCGAGATCTGGGACGCGCTCCTGCTCGATCCGCGCGTCAAGCCGATCGGACTTGGTGCCCGCGATTCGTTGCGACTCGAGGCCGGGCTTTGCCTCTATGGGCACGACATCGACACCACGACCTCGCCGGTGGAGGCCGGGCTGAACTGGTCGATCCAGAAGCGCCGACGCGAGGAAGGCGGCTTCCCGGGCGCTGTCCGCATCCAGCGCGAATTCGCCGAAGGTGTTTCGCGCGTCCGGATCGGGCTCCTGCCCGAGGGCCGCGCTCCTGCCCGCGAGGGAGCCGATATCGCGACGCCGGAAGGCGAGATCGTCGGCAAGGTCACATCCGGCGGTTTCGGCCCGACGCTCAACGCGCCCTGTGCGATGGGCTATGTCGCAAAGGCCCACTCGGCTCCCGGTACACGCCTTGATCTGATCGTGCGCGGCAAGCCGTTGGCGGCGACCGTCGCGCCGATGCCCTTCGTGCCCAACCGTTACAAGCGCTGATTCCCGACCTTATCCCGATCAGGAGGACCATCATGGCCGAGACCCGTTACACCAAGGACCACGAATATATCCGCATCGAGGGTGACACCGGCACCATCGGCATTACCGACTATGCCCAGGGCCAGCTTGGCGATGTCGTCTTCGTCGAGCTGCCTTCTGTCGGCAAGGCGGTCGTCAAGGGCGGCGAGGCTGCTGTGGTCGAGAGCGTCAAGGCCGCGTCCGAGGTCTATGCCCCGGTCTCGGGCGAGGTCGTCGCGGTCAACAGCGAACTCGAGGCCGCGCCTGGCGCGGTCAACGAGGATCCGGCCGGCAAGGGCTGGTTCGTCAAGCTGAAGCTGACCAACCCTGCTGAACTCGAGAGCCTGCTCAGCGAGGCCGAATATCAGGACTACGTGAAGACGCTGTGAGCAGCGCTTCATTGCCTGTGACCTGAATGTCCGGTGCCGGGCGTGCGCTGCGCCCGGTCCTGGAATGATCAAGGAAAGCCCGATGCGCTATTTGCCCCTCACCGACACCGACCGCGAGGATATGCTCGCGCGCATCGGCGTTCCCGATATCGACACCCTGTTCAGCGACGTGCCAGCCGGCAAGCTGCTGAAGGCACCCGTCGACCTGCCGCGCGCCAAGGGTGAACTCGAAGTCGAGCGCATCATGGGCCGGATGGCCGCCAGGAATGTCGCAGCTTCCGCGGCTCCGTTCTTCGTTGGCGCGGGCGCCTACAAGCACCATGTTCCGGCGACCGTCGATCACCTGATCCAGCGCTCGGAATTCCTGACCAGCTACACGCCCTATCAGCCCGAGATCGCGCAGGGCACGCTGCAATACCTCTTCGAATTCCAGACCCAGATCGCCGCGCTGACCGGCATGGAGGTCGCCAACGCCTCGATGTATGACGGCTCGACCGCGACCGGCGAAGCCGTGTTGATGGCTCACCGCGTCACCAAGCGCCGCAAGGCGGTGCTGTCGGGTGGTCTGCATCCTCACTACACCGACGTGGTGAAGACCCTTTCCGGCATGGCGAGCGACGAGGTCGTGGCGCTCGCACCCGATGTCGCCGCCAAGGAGGACATCCTCGCGCAGATCGACGATCAAACATCCTGCGTCGTCGTCCAGTCTCCGGACGTCTTCGGCAATCTCCGCGACCTGAAGCCGATCGCCGACAAGGCTCATGCCCATGGTGCGCTTCTGATTGCCGTCTTCACCGAAGTCGTGTCGCTGGGCGCGGTCACGCCTCCGGGGGCGATGGACGCCGATATCGTCGTCGGGGAAGGCCAGTCGATCGGCAATGCGCTGAACTTCGGTGGCCCCTATGTCGGCCTCTTCGCTGCCAAGTCGAAATACTTGCGCCAGATGCCGGGCAGGCTCTGCGGCGAAACGATCGATGCCGACGGACATCGTGGCTTCGTGCTGACGCTCTCCACCCGCGAGCAGCATATCCGGCGCGACAAGGCGACGTCGAACATCTGCACCAATTCCGGCCTCTGCGTGTTGGCCTTCACCATTCATATGACCCTGCTCGGCGAGGCCGGGCTCTCGCGTCTGGCCGAGCTCAATCACGCCAATGCCGTGAAGCTTGCCGACATGCTGGCCGGCGTGACGGGGGTGAAGCTGCTCACTGAGAGTTTCTTCAACGAGTTCACGCTGAAGCTGTCGAAGCCAGCGGCCGAGGTCGTCGAGGCACTGGCCGAGAAGGGCGTGCTTGGCGGCGTGCCGGCCTCGCGCCTGCTGCCGGGGGCCGGGCTCGACGATCTGCTGATCGTCGCCAATACCGAGATCAACACGGATGAGGATCGGGCGGCCTTCGTGGCGACGCTCGCGGAGGTGCTGTGATGCTGAACCGTCAGGGACGTCCCACCCAGGCTGCTTCCTCCGTGGATCACGGCCGCGAGACCTTCACCGGCAATCGCGCGCTGCAGCAGATCGAGCCGCTGATCTTCGAGATCGGCCATCATGAGACGACAGGTGTCGACATCGAGAAGCCGGTGCCGTTCAAGAGCCGCCTCGGCAAGCATGCGCGCAAGGACGGCATCGGCCTGCCAGGTCTCTCCGAGCCGGAGACGATGCGCCACTACGTGCGTCTCAGCCAGAAGAACTACGGCATCGACACCGGGCTCTTCCCGCTCGGCTCCTGCACGATGAAGCACAATGCCCGCCTCAACGAGAAGATGGCGCGGCTGCCGGGCTTCTCGGATGTTCATCCGCTCCAGCCGGTCTCGACCGTGCCGGGCGCGCTCGAGCTGATGCTGGAGCTCGCGCGCTACCTGATGACGCTGACCGGCATGCCGGCCGTGGCACTGTCGCCCAAGGCCGGTGCCCATGGCGAGGCCTGCGGCATGATGGCGATCAAGGCCGCCATTGCCGCCAAGGGCGAGGGCGAGACACGCAAGGTCGTGCTCGTGCCGGAATCGGCGCACGGCACCAATCCGGCGACCGCGGCGCTGATCGGCTTCGAGGTCAGGTCCGTCCCGGCACGCCCGGATGGCACAGTAGCAGTCGAGGACGTCAAGGCCCTGCTCGGGCCGGACATTGCCGCGATCATGCTGACCAACCCCAATACCTGCGGCATCTTCGAGCCGCAGATCGTCGAAATCGCCGCTGCGCTGCATGCGGCCGGCGCATATTTCTATTGCGACGGCGCGAATTTCAACGCCATCGTCGGCAAGGCGAAGCCGGGCGATCTCGGCGTCGATGCCATGCATATCAACCTGCACAAGACCTTCTCGACACCGCATGGCGGCGGCGGTCCGGGCGCCGGTCCGGTCGTGCTGTCGAGCAGGCTCGCTCCCTATGCGCCCGTGCCGTTCATCCATGTCGAGGGCGGTGCGGCGCGGCTTGTGGAGCACGCCAGCGACGCGCCGGCGGGCAATGATCCCTTCGGTCGCATGACCGCCTTCCACGGCCAGATGGGCATGTATGTGCGCGCGCTCGCCTATATGCTGAGCCATGGTGCCGACGGCATGAAGCAGGCCTCGGAGGATGCGGTGCTGAGTGCCAATTACATCCGCGCCGGCCTGTCCGACCTGATGTCTCTGCCCTTCCCCGACCACCCCTCGATGCACGAGGCGCTGTTCGACGATGAGTGGCTGAAGGGCACCGGAGTCACCACGCTCGACTTTGCCAAGGCGATGATCGACGAGGGCTATCACCCGATGACGGTGTATTTCCCGCTGGTCGTCCATGGCGCGATGCTGATCGAGCCGACCGAGTCGGAGTCAAAGGCCTCGCTCGACCTCTTCATCGCGACGCTGCGCGACCTGGCCATGGCCGCGAAGGGCAATGACAAGGCTCGCTTCACCGCGGCGCCGCACCACGCCCCGATCCGCCGTCTCGACGAGACGCGCGCTGCCCGCCAGCCGATCCTGAAATGGGTGAAGCCGGAACCGATTGCAGCTGCGGCGGAGTAGGATTCTCAATCGATGGGGCAGCCATGGAATGCTGCCCTATCGTCACCTTCCCTCGGTCTTAAGCATTCTTTGACCATGTGCGAGGATGATTCCCTTGGTGCGTGTTTTCGCGCCTTGGGAACAGTCGATGTATTGCTCTTTTGTCCGGAGCTCCGCAGTTGCCGTTGCCGCTCTCATTTTGACGGTCGGCGTCGCGCGTGCGCAAGAGCCGAGCTACGGCCCCAACACCTATGACCGCACCCTTGAGGCGCTGGTCACCCATGAGGAGATCGCGTCGCGCGGCGGCTGGCCCAGGCTCGTCGGCAGTGTCTCCGCCTTGAAGCCGGATTCGCAGGGGCCCGACGTCGTTGCGCTGAAGCAGCGCCTGATGTTGAGCGGAGATCTGCCGCCGACGGCCTTGCCGGGCGATATCTATGACGCTGCGACGATCGCAGCCGTGAAGCGCTTCCAGGTCCGTCACGGCCTGTCCGATCTCGGAACGGTCGGCCGCCTGACGCTCAAGGCGCTGAACGTTCCCGTTGAAGTCCGCCTGAACCAGCTCACTGCGACCCTGGAGCGGCTGAAGAGCAACGGCTTCGTCTTTGCAGAGCGCTATGTCGTCGTGAACATTCCCGGCGCCAGCGTCGAGGCGGTCGAGAACGGCGTGGTTCAGCGCAAGCATCTCGCGGTCGTCGGTCGTCCTGATCGGCCTTCGCCGGTGCTCCAGGCCAACATTACCTCGGTGAACCTCAACCCCTACTGGACCGTGCCGACCTCGATCGTGAAGGCCGACATCATCCCCAAGATGCGCAAGGAGCCCGACTTCATCGTGAAGTCGAACATGCGCCTTCTCGGAGCAGAAAATCGTGAGATCGATCCGGCGACTGTGAATTGGGCGAGCCTGACCTCGCCTTATTTCACCGTTCGGCAGGATTTCGGTCCGCTCAACGCGCTTGGTCAGCTCAAGATCGACATGCCGAATACCGAAGCGGTCTACATGCACGACACGCCGAAGAAGACGCTGTTCCGTTCGGATGTCCGTTTCAACTCTTCCGGCTGCGCCCGCATCGAGGGTGTGCGCGACCTCGCGGCCTGGCTGCTTGAAGGGACCGAATGGACCGAGCCGGCGATCGAGGCCGAGATCGCCAAAGGCGAGCGCAAGGACATCCGGCTGAAGAAGGCGGTACCCGTGGCCTGGGTCTATCTGACCGGCTGGCAGGGCGCCGACGGGCTGGTCCAGTTCCGCGAGGACATCTATGGGCTCGACACCCCGCAGGGCATCGTCACATCGACGATCCAGGCGCGCAAGCCCAAGCCGAAGGTGCAGCCTGCCAAGCTCGAGGCTCGTCCGGCGCCGGCTGCTCCGAGCCCGCTTGTGGCGCCGGCCAGGGCCGCGACGGTGAAGGCGGTCACCGCCGTCAACTGAGAGACATCAGGGCGCCCGCAGGATCGCCATCACTTCGCTGATGGCTCGGGAGCGCGCCGCGGCATCCGTCCCGATCGTCACCTTGCCGTCTGGGCGCTGCGAATAGGCCGCGTTGCGCTCCCGAAGCCGCAGATCTGGATGGTCGAAATCATGATAGGCGCCAGCGAAGCCCACGAAGCGTGCGCCGCCTTGCTGCGCCAGCGCCTCGCAGGGCGCCGCTGGCGTCCAGTCATCCGCCAGTCCCTGAAGGATCGTTGTCGGCACCCGAGTGTGCCAGTCGCGCTTCAGCATGACCCTGCAGCCAGGATAGAAGGCGATGACGGCCCGAAATCCCCTGGGGCCCGCGGCCGCGCGATTGCCGGCGACGTGGAGCGCCGTCGAGCCGCCATTCGACCAGCCGATCAGATGGATCCCGGCGGGTTTGGTGAAGGGTTGACTGGCGAACCAGTCGGCCGCGCCGAATGCATCGCTGGCGCGATCCGCCGGTCGCAGCGCACGTTCGCGATCATTGCAGAGCGCGACGATCCCGCGTGGTCGAAAACTGTCGGGCAGGAGCACGACGAAGCCGGCTGCGACCAGCCTGGCGCTCCAGTCGCTCTCGCGTGCGCTGAGCCCTCCAGAGGCCCGCCAGAGGCCGCTGCAGCCATGCAGGGCGACCACGGCGGGGAAGGGGCCTGGTCCAGCGGGTTTGACGACCCAGCCGGTCAGGGCAGTGCCGTCGCGTGACGGGAATGTGATCTGCTCCATCGCGCGGGCCGGCATGGCGCAGGCGAGCATTGCGATCGTGGCCAGTGCCAGGCGAGCGATCAGGATGGTGGCTCCATCTCGGCAGGGTTCGACTTGCGTGCCAGAGCTCGACACGGCGCGGGGTGTGAAAACGACAACGCCGCAAACCCGAAGGTTCGCGGCGTCGTATTCCCTTGCGGCACTGATCGCTCAGTTCAGCTTGGATTTGATTTCCTTCAGACCGGTGGCGAACAGGCTTTCGCCGGCCTTGCCACCCATCTGGCTGCGCAGGATGCCTTCGGCGGCCAGCGTAGCGGCCTCGGCAGCGGCAGCGCGGACTTCCGCGGTAGCCTCCATCTCGGCCTGCGCGATCTTGTCTTCGGCGGACTTGGTCCGGCGGGTGACGAAATCGGCGAGCTTCTCCTCAGCCTCGGTGGCAAGGCGGATCGCCTCGTCCTTGGCTGCGGCGACGATCGCCTCGGCTTCGCCCTCGGCGGCCTTGCGCTTCGCCTCATATTCGGCGAGCAGCTTGGCAGCCTCCTGACGCAGCCGGCGGGCTTCGGAAAGCTCGCGGGCAATCTTCTCGCCACGCGAGTCGAGCGCGCTCAGAAGCGACTTGTGGACGCCAAAATACCCCAGAATGCCGAGGAAGATGACGAGGGCAACCGCAACCCAGACGGTATCCATGGTTCGGTCTCCTCAGGCGCTCAGGACGGACTTGACCGCGGCAGCGGTCTCGGCGTCGGTCGGGCTCTGACCCGTCAGCTTGCCAACGATCTCGGCGGCAGCGCCGGCAGCGATCGTCTCGACATGCTTCATCGCGGCGGTCTTGCGATCCGCGATTGTCTTCTCGGCGGCTGCGAGCTTGGCGCCGAGCTCCGCTTCGGTCGCGTGACGCTTGGCATCGGTCTCGCGAGCGCTGGCAGTGCGAGCCTCCTGAGCGATGGCCTGGGCGTTGCGACGGCTTTCGGCGAGCGCCTGCTCATGGTCCTTGGCGACGGCCTCGACCTTGGCGTGGATCTCGGTTGCCTGGTCGAGATCGCGAGCGATCGTCGTGCTGCGCTCGGCAAGAACCTCGCCGACACGCGGCAGGGCGACCCGCGACATGAGCCAGTAGAGCGCCCCGAAGCTGATCGCGAGCCAGAAGATCTGACTGGCGAAGAAGGTCGGGTCGAAGGGTGGAAAAGCGCCCTTCGCGAACGCCGTGTCGGCCGAAACCGCCATAACGCTGGCGGCGGCTGATACGACCCCGATGCGCTGTGCGCGGGAAGCGCGAACCTGCATGGAACGCCTCTGAAGGTTGCGTCAACGAATGACGGCTCCGCGGCGCATGATAACGCCTGCGGAGCCGCAGTGAATGCTCGTCAGACGACGAAGAGCAGAACGAGCGCGACGACGAACGCGAAGATGCCGAGACCTTCCGCGAGCGCCGCGCCGATGAAGGCGCGCGGGAACTGGCCGTCGGCAGCCGACGGGTTGCGCAGGGCGCCGGACAGGAAGTTGCCGAAGATGGTGCCGACGCCGATAGCGGCGAGGCCCATGCCGAGGCTGGCGAGACCAGCGCCGATATACTTAGCTGCGACGGGATCCATAGTCTTTCTCCGATGTAAAACAGTTGAGAGTGGTGGAAGGGTGAAGTCTCGCGAGCTCGCCCGGTCAGTGTCCGGGATGAAGAGCGTCGTTGAGATAGACGCAGGTCAATATCGCGAAGATATAGGCCTGCAGAGCGGCGACGAGGAACTCAAGCGCGGTCAGCGCGACTGCCAGGAACAGCGGCAGTGGCGCCAGGGTGGCGTAGACGCCGGCGCCCGTCAGGGCGACGACGAAGCCGCCGAAGACCTTGAGCGCGATGTGGCCGGCCAGCATGTTGCCGAACAGACGCAGGCTGAGCGAGATCGGGCGCGAGACGAAGGAGACCACCTCAATCGGCACCAGGATGATCAGCATCAGCGGGTGCACGCCCGACGGCACGAACAGGCCGAAGAAGTGGCTGCCATGTTTCATGACGCCGTAGACCAGCACGATGCTCATGACGAGGAGCGCGAAGGCAGCCGTGACGACGACCTGGCTCGTGACGGTGAACGAGCCCGGGACCATGCCGAGCAGGTTCGCCGTCAGCACGAACATGAAGAGCGAGAAGACGAAAGGGAAGAAGCGCATCCCGTCCCGGCCCATCACGCCTGTGATGGTGGACGCGACGAACTCGTAGAGCATCTCGGCGAGCGACTGCAGGCGGCCCGGAACCGTCGCCCGCTGGCTCGAGCCATAGATCATGATGGCGGAGATCACCGCGACGGCCACCACCATGAACAGCGAAGCATTGGTGAAGGACAAATCGAGGCCGAACGGCCGCAGGCCCAGGATCGGCTTGATCTCGAATTGGTGGATCGGATCGATTCCGCCGCCAGCCGCCATAAGTCACCCCTAAATTGCCCCGGTTCGGGGCACTGCAAACACATTCAACGTTCCGGTTCGCCGCCCTTCGGTGAGGAAGGGCGCATTCCGAGCCGATAGGCGGAGCGCAGGCCGGCGATGGTTCCGATCACCAGGAAGGCGATCAGCAGGAACGGCGACGTTCCCAACCACCGGTCGCCGAAATACCCGATCAGGGCACCAGCGATAACGCCGCCAGCCATATCCGTGGCCGCGCGAAAACCTGATGACATTGCGCCAGCAAGCGCTTTGTCGGGACCCGCCTTCTCTGAATCCGCCTTCTCGGCGGCTTCGACACGCCCGAGGGCGGCCTTCAGCGAGTCCAGTCTTTCCCGCAACTTCGGATCGGAGCCGTTCGGGTCGGATTCAGACATCAGCAACTCCCTACCGACCGTGTCATGGCCACGACCGCGTCCGAAATTGCCGCGAACCTGTCCGGACCCGCAGGCCGAGCCGTTGTCAGCGCGTTTCCTTTATTGTCCGCTCCGGCGACTGTCAAGGCAGGGGGATTGGTGTTAAGTTATTGAAAATATTTGATATTAGCGCTGTGTGCGGCATTCTTGCCGCATTGCGAACCCGAATGTGGCTTTTTTTCAGACGGCTTCGCGGATTTGTTCCGCGGTTGCGAGGTCGACCGAGACCAGTTGGCTGACCCCTCGCTCGGCCATGGTCACGCCGAACAGCCGTTCCATGCGCGCCATTGTGATGGGGTTGTGGGTGATCAAAAGGAAGCGTGTCTCGGTATTCCGCGCCATATCGTCGAGCAGATCGCAGTAGCGCTCGACATTGGCGTCGTCGAGCGGCGCGTCGACCTCGTCGAGCACGCAGATCGGCGAGGGGTTGGTCAGGAACACGGCGAAGATCAGGGCGGTCGCGGTCAGGGCCTGCTCGCCGCCGGAGAGCAAGGTCATCACCTGCGGCTTTTTGCCCGGGGGGCGCGCGAAGATTTCCAGCCCGGCCTCGAGAGGATCCTCCGAATCGACCAGCCGGAGCTCAGCCGTGCCGCCGCCGAACAGGATGCTGAACAGGCGCTGGAAATGCCCGTGCACCACTTCGAACGCGGCCAGCAGCCGCTCGCGGCCTTCGCGGTTCAGCGCGCCGATGGCCTGACGCAGGCGCCGGATCGCCTCACTCAGGTCGTCGCGCTCCCCTGTCAGGCCTGCACGTTTGGTCTGGATTTCGGCGAGCTCATCCTCGGCGCGCAGGTTCACGGCGCCGAGACGCTCGCGTTCGGCCCTCAGCCCCGCGAGGCGGCCTTCGATGTCGGCGGGATTCGGCAGCGCGTCGCCCGGCTTGATCAAAGTCAGTTCCTGGAGGCCGGCGAGCCCGGTCTCGAGCCCATCCTCGATCTGCCGCTCCACGTCGGCCAGGCGCTGTCGGGCGGCCTCGAGGCGCGCATCGGCCGAGGCACGGACCTCGCGCGCACCGGAGAGGGTTTCCAGTGCCGCTCTGGCCTGCCGATCGGCTTCAGCCTGGGCGGTCTCTGCGGCGGCCAGGCTGTCTGCCGCCTCGCGGCGCGCCGTCTCCGCCGCCTCGATCTCGCCGACCAGGCGCCGGCGCTCGACCAGGAAGGTATCCGGCGCTTCGAGCAGCGCCTTGCGTTCGGTCTCCGCCGTCGCGATGCGCCGTTTCGTCTCATCGGCGGTCTGGGCACTGGTCTTGGCTCGCTCCTGCCAGGCCTGGATATCGGCGGAGATCGTGGCGCGGCGACGCTCGCGAAGCTCCGCCTCTCGCGCCAGGGTCTGGACGCGGGCCCGTGCATCCGAAGCGGCTGCACGCTGCTCCCCGAGGGCGGCGCGCGCTTTCAGGAGGGCGCTCTCGAGCTCCGTAGCCGGCGCCAGCGCGGCCAGCGCCTCTTCAGCTGCAGAAGCCTGGGCCGTTGCCTCCGCGATCGCCTGGCCAAGGCGGGCGACGGCCTCATTGAGCGCCGAGCGGCGTGCGGCTGTCTCGCTCGCCTTGCGCTCGGCGCCTGCGAGCCGCTCTCGGGCTTGATCCAGATCGCGCCGCGCGAGCCGCACGGATTCGACGGCGGTCGTTTCAGCCTGCGAGGAGGCGCGAACCGCCTGGCTGGCCGCATCGAGGCCCTGCCGCGCAAGCTCCGCAGCCCCGCGCGCGGCCTCCGCCTCGCGTTCGAGGTCGCCAAGCCGGTTCTTTTCGGCGAGGCGCCGGGCCGCCGGGGAGGGGGCCTCCGCAGCGCTGGTGAAGCCGTCCCAGCGCCAGATGTCTCCTTCGCGCGAGACCAGGCACTGGCCGGGCTGTAGCGAGGCGCGAAGCCGCGGGCCCTCCTCGCGGGGGACGATGCCGACCTGAGCCAGGCGCCGCGCCAGTGCCTGCGGCCCGCGCACATGCCGGGCCAGCGCCTCGGCGCCATCGGGAAGGGCAGGGTCCCCGGCAGCCTTGCCCATATCGCGCCAATGAGCCGGTGCAGCTGTATCGGAGGCGGCGTCGAGATCATCGCCAAGTGCCGCACCAAGCGCGGTCTCGTATCCCTTCGTGACGCTGATCGATTCGAGGATCGCCGGCCAGCGGTCGCCGGCCGCTGGTGCCAGTAGTTTCTGCAGCGTGCGGATTTCCGTGTCGAGGCGCTGGGCCGTGCGATCGGCCTCGGCCAGCGGCGCGCGCAGCCGGGTTTCGTCTTCACGGGCTGCACCAAGAGCCGTTCTTGCGCTGGCCGCGGCGGCATCGGCCTCCCGCATGGCCTGCTCGGCCAGGGCGTGCGCGCCCTTCAACCTGTCGAGCTGGGCGGCGGCATCATCCGCGTCGAGCGCGGTGAGGTCGCGCCGCAACTTGTCCCGCTCCGAGGCACTCCTGGCCTCGCGGCCCTGAGCATCACGGAGCGTCCGCTCCATGGCATCGCGGCGGGCTGCGAATTCGGACAATCTTGCCTGCGCCGTGGAATGCTCGCCCTCTGCCTGAAGCAGGATCGTTTCAGCCTCTGCCAGCGAGGCGCCTGCACTCTCTCCCACGGTCGTGGCTGCGCTGGCTTCGCTGGCAAGCGCCTCATCTTCCCCAGTCAGCCGTGCGAGGCTTTCCGTGGCATCGTCGGCGACGCGGTCCTGGCGCGTGAGATCGCTCTGCAGTTCGGTCAGGCGCTTGCCAAGTTCATCTGCGCGTTGTTTGGCGCGCCTGTTGGCGGCCTCGAGCTCGTCGAGGCCGCGCTTGAGCCTGACCAGCGCGGCCGCGGCGGCGGCCTCGGCCTCGCGCAGCGGCGGCAGCGCATGCGCCGCCACAGCCTGACGGCGTGCCGCCTCGGCCTGGATGCCCGTCTGTTCGGCAACGCCGCGGACGGCCGCTTCCAGGGCCCGGTCGGCAGCGGCCGCATGGTCGCGCGCGTCGCGATGGGCGATCAGCGCCAGCGTGGCCTCGGCGCGGCGGATGTCGGCGGCAAGGCTGCGATAGCGCCCGGCCTGCCGTGCCTGCCGCTGCAAGGCATCGACCTGCGTGTCGATCTCGCCGAGGACGTCCTCGAGCCGCGTCAGGTTCTCCTCCGCCCCCCTGAGCCGGAGCTCGGCCTCGTGTCGTCGGCTGTACAGGCCCGCAATACCGGCTGCGTCTTCAAGGATGCGGCGGCGGGACTGCGGCTTGGCGGCGATCAGCTCGCTGATCTGCCCCTGCCGCACCAGTGCCGGCGAGCGGGCACCGGTCGCCGCATCGGCAAAGAGCAGTTGCACGTCGCGGGCGCGCACCTCCTTGCCATTGACACGATAGGTCGAGCCTTCCTCGCGCTCGATCCGGCGGGTCACTTCGAGGACATCGGTATCGTTGAAGGCCGCTGGAGCCTTGCGGTCGCTATTGTCGAGGGTGAGCGCGACTTCGGCCATGTTGCGGCCGGGACGTTCGGAGGAACCAGCGAAGATGACGTCGTCCATGCCGGACGCGCGCATGTTCTTGAACGAACTCTCGCCCATCACCCAGCGCAGGGCTTCGACGAGGTTCGACTTGCCACAGCCATTGGGTCCGACGATTCCCGTCAGTCCGGGCTCGATCAGGAATTCGGACGGCTCGACGAAGGTCTTGAAGCCGGTCAGCTTGAGGCGCGTCAGATGCATCGACGCGCCTCAAGGTCCAAGCGGGCAGAATGGCGCGTGGGCTTAGCCGGCCAGCAGCGGCTCGAGGATCTTGTCGAATTCCGCGATCGAAAGCGCACCTGCACGCTTTTGCCCGTTGATGAAGAAGGTCGGCGTCGAGTCGACACCAGCCTTGGCCCCGCGATCCTTCACTTGCGTGACGGCGTCATAGATATCCTGCCGTTTCAAGCAGGCTTCGAAAGATTCCTGTGTGAAACCGGCCTGCTTCACCATCGCGGCCAGCGCGTCGACCGGCTTCTCGGTGAAAGCCCAGTTGCGCTGCTGGTCGAACAGCAGGTCCGACATCGGATAATATTTGTCGTTGCCGTTGCAGCGCGCCAGCATGAAGCCCGCGGTCGCCAGCGGGTCGAGCGGGAATTCGCGCAGCGTGAAGCGCGCCTTGCCGGTGTCGATGTATTTCGCCTTCAGCGCCGGCCAGGTATCGCGATGGAAGGTCGCGCAATGGCTGCAGGTCAGCGAGGCGTATTCGATGATGGTGACCTTGGCGTCGGGCTTGCCGAGCCAGACATCGCCCAGCGGGCCGGCGACGGCGAGATCGGCAGTCGAGGATTGCGCCCGGGCCGGAGCGGAACCCAGCATCGCGGCGGCTGCGATCCCGGCCGCGCCGGTCAGAAGCTGTCGCCTGTTCGTCATCGTGCAATATCCTAAGGGGCCAAATCGGTGTCGGGACCATAGTGGTCAACACGAATGTGGCAAGATCGGTTCGCGGGCAATGACGGCTTCCTCACGAAGCCGTGTCATCATCTCGTGGTGGCGGATTTCTGCGCAACGCCCAGGCCGAGCCGTTCCAACGCGGCCCGGAGTTCCGGGTCTTCGATATGGGCGACCTGCTGCGCGATCCGCCCGACGACGGCCGGATCGGGCGGCGCAGGAGCCGGCTTCTGCTGGGGCGCCTCGACCGGTCCCTGTTTCAGCACGAGTTTGCCGACGGCTCGCCAGCCGAGATGGGTGTTGACCCGCTCCAGGACCAGGGGCCCGAGTTGCTGCATGTCGAGCGCGAAGGCGCCCTCAACGCGCACGACGAGCGTCGCCGGTTCCGATGTCTCGCCGGGCGCCGGGCGCCGGCGCGGCCAGTCGATCTTGAGCGGCCGCGATCGTGCCGCCAGCCGCTCGCCGACGATCTCCGGCCAGAGCGAGACGATGGCGCGCCCGGCAAACCCCTGGGCGGCGAGCGCGGGCGCGAGGCAATCATCGATCAGGTCGGCGAGGGGTTTGGCTGCCATGCTGTATTCTGGGTCCGGCGCATCCGCGCGACAAGGGCCGAAGCTCTATCAGCTGTTCCGGTGACTTCGCCACTCCTCGGCGCTGATCTCCCAGATCTCCGAAAGATGCCGGCCGCCGACATAATCGCGCATCTCGGCCCGGATGACGCGCATGCCGCCGCTCTCGGAGATGCGACGGGACGCGATGTTGTCGGCTGCCTTCGGCACGCGCAGCACCGAACGCCCGAGGACATCGAACCAGAAATCGGTGACTGCGGCCGCTGCTTCGCTCATCAGCCCTTGCCCCTGCCAGGGCAGGCCAAGCCAGAAACCGCGGTTCTCGTCCTCGCCTTCCCTGAGCGAGATCAGGCCGACGAGTTGGCCGGGCTCGGTCTTCAGGCGCAGGCTCCAGTGCCAATCAGTGCCCTGCGCCATCCCTGGCAGGGCGACCTCGTGCAGAAAGGTGAGCGCGCCGTCGGGCGGGTAGGGCCAGGGCACCCGGCTGGTGAGATAGCGCACGATCTCCCAGTGAGGGAACAGCGTCTGGATCGCCGGTGCATCGTCGAGCGTCAGCGGCTTGAGGAGCAGGCGGCGCGTATCAAGGGCGGGGATGGTTTGCGATGCTGTCGACATGGTCGTTCGCCGTTACGAGCGCGCTTGCCGCAGCGCGCGTGTCATGCGGGTGGAATCCCCCCAGGTCGATAGCCAGATCAGAATTTCGGTCACTATCGCAATGGCGGATTGCAGCATGGTCTGCAGTGCGCGTCTTGCTTTGTCGCCGAGTTGCGCTTCGGCATGATGAAGATGCGCCAGCTCTTCCTCGCGGATGCTGCTGATGACGGCGTGGAGATCGGCGTCCCGGCCCTGTAGGAAATGCAGTTGTTCATCGAGATGACGGTGTACGGTCTCTTCCACCGCTGCCGTGCAAACCCAAATCGCGCGCCGCCCCATCAATGCCGTCATCACGCCGAGCAGTGAGCCACCGAGACTCCACAGCTTCATGATCCGGCAGGGACGTGAATTGCGTGCCGGCATGGCTGCATAGAACTTGGCGCAATGGTCGATCTCGTCGGCGAGCATCTGCTGCAAAGCCGGGACCATATCGGGCAAGAGCCGCCTCGCCACCGCGATCTGCGCGGAGTAGATGCGGATCGCTCCGTATTCCCCGGCATGGTTCACGCGCACGATCCGCTTGATCGTGAGAGCGTCGCGCGGCGCAGGGCTCTCCGGCGAGATGGTCATGTGATCGCGGGAGCTCATTGACGTTAGCATCTTGCGGCCGGAGGGCGGCACGCTAAACCGGGGAGATGACCCTCGCAATGCGCGCCCCTGCTGCGACTGCCGCCGATCTCCTGGTCTGGTACGATCGCCACCGCCGTGTCCTGCCTTGGCGTGCCTTGCCCGGCGAGAGGGCCGAGCCCTATCGCGTCTGGGTCTCGGAGATCATGCTGCAGCAGACGACGATCGCTGCAGTGAAGCCCTATTTCGAGCGTTTCATGGCACGGTTCCCGACGGTTGGAGCCCTTGCCGACGCGCCGAGCGAGGCAGTCATGCAGGCCTGGGCCGGCCTCGGCTACTATTCGCGGGCCCGCAATCTGCATGCCTGTGCCAAGGCGGTCTCGGCGCTGCACGCTGGTCGTTTTCCCGATACGGAGGCGGGCCTGCGCGAGCTGCCGGGCATTGGCACTTACACGGCAGGCGCCGTCGCAGCGATTGCCTTCAACCGGCCGGCGGTTGCGGTCGACGGCAATGTCGAGCGCGTGATGACGCGGCTCTTTGCAATCGAGGAGGCTTTGCCGGGCGCCAAGCCCTTGATCAGGGCGCGCACCCTGGCCCTGCTGCCGTCGGAACGCCCGGGCGACTACGCGCAGGCACTGATGGATCTCGGCGCCACGATCTGTACGCCGCGGTCGCCAGCCTGCGGTATTTGTCCCTGGCAGGCGCCGTGCGTCTCACGGGCGCTGGGGACACAGGAGACCTTTCCGCGGAAGGCGGCGAAGAAGACCGGTGCAACCCGCTACGGGGCTGCCTTCGTGCTGGTGCGCGAGGATGGCGCGGTTCTGCTGCGGACGCGTCCAGCCAAAGGGCTGCTCGGAGGCATGGCGGAGGTGCCGACCGGCCAGTGGAGTGCGGAATACCGCCTCACTGAGGCCTTGCGGGATGCTCCGCTTCCGGCGCAGTGGCGCAGGCTTGCAACGCCCGTTCGCCATGTCTTCACGCATTTTCCGCTGGAACTGACGGTCTTTGTCGCGCGCGCCCCTCGGGCGACGCCAGCACCGCAAGGCTCCCGCTTCACACCGCTGGCGCGGCTCCGTGACGAGCCGTTCCCGGCGGTCTTCCTGAAGGCGCTCGAGACCGGGCTCGAGGCGCTCAGGCCGCTGCCATCTGCGCCCTGATCTCGCCGCGCAGCGAATCGAGCAGCGTCAGCCCTTCCGGGCGCTCGACATGCCAGAAGGTCCAGCCATTGCAGGCGGGCAATCCTTGTGCGAGCGCTCCGACCTTGTGGATCGAACCGACGGCCGGGCCAAGCAACAGCGTGCCGTCGGCCCGGATCGTCGCCTTGTGGCGGCGTTTCTCGTCGACGACGGTCTCACCAGCCTTGACCAGCCCGGCCTCGACCAGGCTGAGAAAGGGCACGCGCGGCTCGCTGCGCTTCGAAGGGGCGGTCGAGAACGATTCGGGCGGCAATGGCTGGACGGCAGCGATGCGCTTGCGCGCAGCTTCCGCATAGACCGGGTCGCGCTCGAGACCGATGAAGCGCCGACCGAGGGCCTTCGCGACGGCACCCGTGGTACCGGTGCCGAAGAACGGATCGAGGATCACGTCGCCGGGGTTGCTGGCGGAGAGCATGACGCGGGCCAGCAGGGCCTCCGGTTTTTGAGTCGGGTGCACCTTGGCACCGGACGCGTCCTTCAGGCGCTCCTCGCCGGTGCAGAGCGGCAGATACCAGTCCGAGCGCATCTGCAGATCGTCATTGCCGCCCTTCAATGCCTCGTAATGAAAGGTGTATTTCGAGCTTTCGCCGCGCGCCGCCCAGATCAGTGTTTCATGCGCGTTGGTGAAGCGCCGGCCACGGAAGTTCGGCATCGGGTTGGCCTTGCGCCAGACGATGTCGTTCAGCATCCAGAAGCCGAGATCCTGCAGGATCGCGCCGACGCGGAAGATGTTGTGATAGGAGCCGATCACCCACATTGCGCCGTCTGGCTTCAGCACCCGCCGGCAGGCTGTCAGCCAGGCTCGGGTGAAGGCGTCGTACTCGGCGAAGGAAGCGAATTTGTCCCAGTCATCGTCGACGGCGTCGACGAGGCTGTCGTCAGGCCGGCGGAGATCGCCGCCCAACTGAAGATTGTAGGGGGGATCCGCGAAGACGAGGTCGACGCTTGCCGGAGGCAGGCGGTCGAGCGCGGCGATGCAGTCGCCGACGACGACCTGATCGAGCGGAAGATCAACTGAAAGGCTCGAAGCCTTCATCCGAGACTGCAGCGCAGGCCGTCCGGTACGCGAAACCTGAATCCGGACGGCGGCGCTGGCAGTCCCGGTACGCGAGGTACCCATGACGCCGAAACCATTACGCAACTTCAACAGTCGCGATCTTGGGGGAGTCAGGGTAAAAGCCGGGTTTCCAGGTTGAAAAAAATGCGTCTCGTTTTGGGGCTGCAGTTTTTGCCTAGTGCATTGGCAAACCAGCCGAATCCGGATCGGACGTTAAGAAACGGCTAACGTCTTGCAGGCCATCGGGCAGCCGCTCAGCGCCGCCAGACGCCCTTGATCGGCGCGAAGGTAAAACGGTGCTCCGGGCATGGACCATGGGCCTGTATCGCGGCGCGATGCTCGGCGGTCGCATAGCCGGCGTGCCCGGCAAAACCATAGGCCGGATAATGCGCCGCCAGGCGCGCCATCATCCGGTCGCGCGTCACCTTTGCGATGATCGATGCTGCCGCGATCGAGGCCACGCTGCCATCGCCCTTGATGATCGCATCGCAGGGGCAGGGGAGAGTGGGAGGGTCGTTGCCATCGACCAGCACTTGCCGCGGCTTTATCGGCAGACCGGCAATCGCGCGCTTCATCGCGAGCAGCGTCGCCTGCCTGATGTTGATCGTGTCGATCTCCTGCGCCGTCGCGCTGCCGATGCCGATGCCGAGCGCGGCTTTGGCGATCTGCCCGAACAGCGCTTCGCGCTTTGCGGCGCCGAGTTCCTTGGAATCGGCGAGGCCAACCGGAATCAGGTCGGGATCGAGAATGACGGCTGCCGCCACCACCGGTCCCGCCAGCGGCCCGCGCCCGACCTCGTCGACGCCGGCCAGCGGCCAGAACCCTTGCTCTATTGCGTGCGCCTCGCGGCTGAAATCGGCGGCCATGCCCGGTCCAGGAATGAAATCGTTGCCGGGCTTATGCCGGAAGGCAATCGTCTAGAACAGGCTGAGCTGTGCCTTTTCCTTTTCCGGCTTGAGGAAAAGGTCGCTGCGGAGTCTCAGTCGCGTTGCGTTGAAGCCGAGTCGTTCCGCCGCCATTTCGAAGCGCCGCCCGATCATCCAGGCATAGGGCCCGGAACCGACCTGGCGCTGGCCCCAGGCCGAGTCGTAATCCTTGCCGCCGCGTGTCGAACGGATCAGCGAAACGACATGGCGCAGCTTGTCCGGGTGGTGGGTCAGGAGCCAGTCCTGGACGAGATCCTTCACCTCCAGCGGCAGGCGCAGCAGCACGTAACCGGCCTCGCGTGCGCCGGCGGCCTTGGCGGCGTCGAGAATGCGCTCGATTTCCTGCTCGTTGATCGCCGGGATGATTGGCGCGACCAGCACGGTCACCGGGATGCCGGCATCCGACAATCGCCTGATCGTCTCCAGCCGCTTCGCCGGCGCGGCGGCGCGCGGCTCCATGCCGCGCGCCACCTTGGGATCGAGCGTCGTCACGGAGATCGCGACCTTGACGAGCCCCTGCGCTGCCATCGGCGCCAGGATGTCGATGTCGCGCTGCACCAATGCCGATTTCGTGACGATGCCGACCGGGTGGCGGAAGCGCGCCAGCACCTCCAGGATCGAGCGCATGATCCGAAGCTTCTTCTCGATCGGCTGATAGGCGTCGGTATTGGTGCCGATCGCGATGGTGCGCGGCTGGTAGGACGGTGCCGACAATTCCTTCTCGAGCAGCAGCGCGGCGTCGGGTTTCGCCGTCAGCTTGCTTTCGAAATCGAGTCCGGGTGAAAGCCCGAGATAAGCATGGCTCGGCCGCGCGAAGCAGTAGACGCAGCCATGCTCGCAGCCGCGATAGGGGTTGATCGAGCGGTCGAACGAAATATCCGGCGAATCGTTCCGCGTAATGATCGTGCGCGCCTTCTCGATCGCGACTTCGGTCTTGAAGGCGGGCAATTCGCCGAGCGAGCCCCAGCCGTCATCTTCGGCGACGCGCTGCTCGGTCTCGAAGCGTCCGCCCGGATTGATCGTTGCGCCGCGTCCGCGCCGCCGTTCCGGGTCGATGCGGTGGCCGGCGTAGGCGAGCGGCTCCACCGGGGCGACACGCACGGATGCCGACAGCGTTTCGCCGTCATGACGTCTGAGGGGCTGGGCTGCGATCGGTCGCGAACTGGGTCTGGCTTGCTGCATGGCGCTGAGCCGTTCCTGAGAGGGCCGTAAGAATCGGTGTTTCCGTGGCCATCAATGTGAACATATAGAGAACATTATGCAAGTGGCGGGATTGCGGCGTGTTGCGCTGCGTCATAATCAATGGGCCATGCTTACAGCCGTCATCAGGGCCGACGGACCGGCCAGAGCGCTCGCCGCGACCTTTTCCGTGCTGATCCCGGCCGTTGCCGACGGTTTTCTCGGCCACGCCGTGGTCGTCGATGCGGACGGTGAGGGGGACGTGGAACGTCTCGCCGACGTGACGGGCGCAACCTATGTCAGGGCCGCCGTGCCTGAAAGCTGGCATGCCGGCGCCGTACAGGCGCGGGGCGATTGGCTGCTACTGTTGAGCGCGGGCGACATTCTGCAGCCGAACTGGATTCAGGCGGCCGAACGCCATCTGCTGCTTGCTCCGGACAGGCCGGCATTGCTGCCGCTGAGCGGGGTTGCGGCGTCGCTCAGGGAGCGCGCCGCGCTGTCATTCGGCCCGCGCCGACTGCGGGCCGGCCTTGTGGTGCCGAAGGGACTGGTTCTGGCTGGGCGGCTGAATGCCGCGCCGCGGCGTCTTTCGGTGCGCCGGGAGCGTGCCGTATCCTGAGACCTAATGCATCGGAATGGATTGCGGTTTTCGGGAAAGCCGCTGCAAACACAAAAAGGTCCGATGATCTAAAGCTGGTTGGTGCGGAAGGTATCGCAGCTTTGCAGCGAGCCGGACTTGAAGCCGGTCGTGAACCAGCGTGTGCGCTGCGCCGACGAGCCGTGGGTGAAGGAGTCGGGTACGGCCACGCCTTGCGACACCTGCTGCAGCCGGTCATCGCCGATCGCCGCCGCCGTCCGCATCGCCTCCTCGACATCGCCCTGGTCGATGCGGCCCATCGCCTGGACATTATGCGCCCAGACGCCGGCGAAGCAGTCGGCCTGCAGCTCGACCCGCACCGATAGCGCATTCGATTCGCGCTCCGAGATGCGCTGACGCAGCTGATTCACCTTGGGCAGGATGCCGAGCAGGTTCTGGATGTGATGGCCGATCTCATGGCCGATCACATAGGCATAGGCGAAGTCGCCGCCGCCGCCGAGCTTGCGCTGCATCTCCTGGAAGAAGGAGAGGTCGAGATAGACCTTCTTGTCTTCCGGGCAATAGAACGGCCCCATCGCTGCCTGCGCCGTGCCGCAACCCGAGCGATCGACGCGCGAGAACAGCACGAGCTTCGGGGGCTCGTAACGGCGGTTCGCCTGCTGCGGCAGGAGCTTGGTCCAGATATCCTCGTTCTGCGCCAGCACCGCCGAAACGAAGCGGCCCATCTCATCCTGCGGCGGACCTGAGGCCGGACGGCTCTCCTGGGGCGGGCCGCTGCGACCGACCCCGAGCATCTCGGCGCCGCCGATCAGGATGCGCGGATCGATCCCGAGCGCCCAGCCGACAAGGCCGAGCACGACCATGGTTCCGATGCCGATACCGCCGCGTCCGCCGGGAAGCCCGCCGAAGCCGCCGCCGCCATTGCGCCTGTCCTCGAGATTCTCGGACTGGCGATAATCGTCCCAACGCATGGCGAAGCCCCCGTCTAGATCATCGGACCGGATATCGTATCCGGTCCGATGATCTAACCTTTCCGTGTTTGCTTCGGCTTTCCCGAAAAACCGCAATCCACATTTCGGGCCGATGCATTAGTCCCGAGCAATCTCGTGGAGAGAGGCCCGGAACTCAAGCTGTTCGTCAACCGGCGCGTGCGAAGGTGGTTCCCGTCTTCTCAATGATAGCCGCTGTCGGCCCTCACCTTGCCGCGGAAGGTCCAGTAGACGAAGGCGGTGTAGAACAGGATCATCGGCAGCAGGAAACAGACGCCGATAAGGACGAAGATGTGGGACGATGGCGCTGCGGCCACATCCCAGATCGTTAGGCTCGGCGGCACGAGATAGGGGTAGTTCGAGATCGCGAGCCCCAGGAAGCAGAGCAGGAAGATCGCGATGGTGAACACAAAGGGCGTGAATTCGTGCTGCCCCTGCAGCCGCTTCCAGACCATGTAGCCGCAGAACGCAGTCAGGACCGGGAACGGCCAGAGCAGCAGCATGTTGGACGGCGTGAACCAGCGTTCGGCGATGCGCGGATGGGCGTAGGGCGTCCACAGCGAGACGAGCGCCGCGAAGGCCATCAACCCGAGCAGCAGCCATTTCGCCTGTTGCCGCGCCCTGTCCGCGACAGCACCTTCCGTCTTGAAGACGAGCCAGGTCGCGCCGAGCAGCGCGTAGCCGACGACCAGCCCGGCTCCGCACATCACCGAGAACGGCGTCAGCCAGTCGAAGGGGCCGCCGGCAAATTCGCGGTTGTTCACGGTAATGCCCTGGATGAGCCCGCCGAGCACGAGCCCCTGAGCGAAGGCGGCAAGGGTCGAGCCGAGCCAGAAGGCGATGTCCCATTTTCTGTGATGCGGTTTGGCGACCCAGCGGAATTCGAAGGCGACCCCGCGGAAGATCAGCGCGAGCAGCATCAGGATGATCGGCGTGTAGAAGGCCGGCATGATGATGGCGTAGGCGGTCGGAAAGGCGACCCATAGGCCGCCGCCGCCGAGCACGAGCCAGGTTTCGTTTCCGTCCCAGAAGGGCGCGACCGAGTTCATCATCTGGTCGCGTTCGCCTTCGTCCCTGGTTGTCGGGAAGAGGATCGCGATGCCGAGGTCGAAACCGTCGAGTACGACATAGAGCATCACGGCCGTGCCGATCAGGACGGCCCAGATGACGGGGAGATACCATTCCATCTCAGCTCTCCCCTCAATTCGCCGGCTGGATCTTGTCGTCGCCGGGATGGCCGTCGCCGAACAGGATCGAGGCGTCCTCCTGCGTCGCCTTGAGCGTCCGTTTCGAGGGTTGCTCTGGCGGGTCCTTGGCAAGGAGGGCGTCAGGTCCCTTGTCGATCAACCGGTTCATCAGCAAGATTCCGGCCGCAAAGACCACGGAATAGACGCAGACGAAGAGAGCGAGCGAGATTGCGACCTGCGTCGTCGTCACCGGCGAGACGGAGTCGACCGAGCGTAGCACGCCCGTTGCGAGCCAGGGCTGGCGCCCGACCTCGGTCACGAACCAGCCCGCCAGGATGGCGACGAATCCGAGTGGCCAGGTGTATTGCGCCAGCCAGAGCCAGCGTCGTGCCGCAAACACTCTGCCGCGCGACCAGAGATAGGCGCCGAGCCAGCCGAAGCCGATCATGAGGAAGCCGATGCCGACCATCAGGCGGAAGGCGAAGAAGGGAATCTTGACGGGTGGTCGGTCCTGCGGCGCGAAATCATTCAGGCCGGGAAAGAGGGCGCTCATGCTGCCATGGGTCACGAGGCTGGCGAGGCCGGGAATCGCGATTTCGTAACGGTTGATGCCGGCCTGCTCGTCAGGCCAGGCGAAGAGAACCAGGGCGCCGGGCTTGGACGAATCCCAATGCGCCTCGATCGCGGCGAGCTTCGCCGGCTGGTATTTTGCCGTGTCCTCGCCGTGCTGATGGCCGATGACGGCCTGGACCGGAGCCGTCAGCCCGATCATCAGGATCGCCATCCGCACCATCGTCCTGGCAGGCTCGATGCTCGTCCCGGCCAGGAGATGGCGCGCTCCCGTCGCCAGCACCACGAAGGCCGTGGTCAGATAGGCCGCCGTCATCATGTGCATGAAGCGCAAGGGGAAGGTCGGATTGAAGATGATCTGCAGCCAGTCGACGGGGTAGGCGATGCCGTCGCGCATCTCGTGGCCGGTCGGATATTGCATCCAGCTATTGGCGGAGAGGATCCAGAACCCCGACAATGCCGTTCCGCCGGCGACGATCACCGCCGACAGGAAATGCAGCCAGGGCGGAACGCGCTTCCAGCCGAACAGCATGACCCCGAGGAAGGAGGCTTCGAGGAAGAAGGCGCTCAGCACCTCGTAGCCGATCAGCGGGCCGATGACGTTGCCGACCACGGTCGAGAACCGGCTCCAGTTCGTGCCGAACTGGTACGACAGCACGATGCCCGAGACCACGCCCATCGCGAATGAGACCGCGAAGATCTTGGTCCAGAACCGAGCCAGCAGGTGAAACTTGTCGTCGCCGGTCTTCAGCCAAAGGCCGAGCAATGTCGCGATATAGGCTGAGAGCCCGATCGTGAAGGCGGGGAAGACGATGTGGAAGGAAACCGTGAAAGCAAACTGAATGCGCGAAAGCAGAAAGGCGTCGATTTCCATCGCAAGGCTCCGGCCGGCACGCCGCGCGAGCGGCTTGAAACGACTCTGCCCGCACAGCATCGTCGCTGTGACGCAAATTAGTCAAATCAGAAGCTGCGCGAGGGGCCGGAGTGTCGCAGAGGCAGGGCCGCGTTGTCGCAGGCGAATACTTTAGCTGATTGCGTCGAGCGCTGTCTTGAGCGCTCGCATGTCGCGCCAGGCGAGGCGCTTCTGCAGGGGCTGGCGCAGCAGATAGGCGGGGTGAAGCGTGGCAAGCGCACGGATGCGCCGGCCGCCCATTTCATACTCCGTCCACTTGCCGCGCGAGGCGAGGATGCCGGTGAAGCCGAGCAGGCCCTGGGCAGAGGGGCCGCCGATGCAGACGAGGATATCGGGATTGGCGAGTTCGATCTGCCGCTGAATGAAAGGCAGGCAGATCGCTACCTCCTGCGGAGTCGGCGTACGGTTGCCGGGCGGACGCCAGGGCAGAAGGTTGGCGATGTAGACATGTTCCTGCCGGTTGAGGCCGATGGCGGCCAGCATCCGGTCGAGCAACTGGCCGGAGCGGCCGACGAAGGGCAGGCCGAGCCGGTCCTCATCCGCACCGGGGGCCTCGCCGACGAACATCACCCGCCCCTCCGGATTGCCGTCGGCGAAGACGAGATTCTTCGCCGTCGCCTTGAGCGCGCAACCCTCGAAGCTGGCCAGCGCCGCCTTCAATTCGTCGAGGGTCTTGGCCTGCCCGGCGAGCAGGCGCGCGCTCTGCATCGCTTCGTCAGGCGCCGTGCCGTCGGCAGCGATGACGCGTGCGGCGGGAACCGCACGCAGAGGATTGCGGCGGGCTGCAGTTTGCGTGGCGGCTGCTTCGGCAGCCTGTGCGGATTCGGCGAAATGATCATGCGGCGTCTCGTCGAGCATCTCGGTGACGCCCATCTCGGCGTACCAGGCAATGAGTTCGACGGGATCGTGGCCAGCAGGGATCATCCCGGCGTCTTAGCACGGTCCGGCGCGGCTCCGCGACACCTCTTGGGCTGCTGTCCCGGCGCTCGCGTGCTTGCCGGCCCGTCGATCGCGGTTGCAAATTGGAACGTGGGCTCGGATAGAGGGGTTCCAATCTGGTTTCGGTTTGGCTTGAGCCAGAGGGCATGATCGTTCATATATAAACTATCGCTGTCGAGGCGAAAGTTGCTGGCGGAGGGCAGGATGGAACTCGAGGAAGCGCAAAGCACCCCGCGCGAGAGCATGGACTATGACGTCGTCATCGTCGGCGCAGGTCCCGCCGGTCTTGCAGCCGCCATTCGCCTCAAGCAGCTCGACGAGGCCATCTCGGTGGTCGTGGTCGAGAAGGGGGCCGAGGTCGGCGCCCATATCCTCTCTGGCGCGGTGATCGATCCGATTGGCCTCGACACCCTGCTGCCCGACTGGCGCGCGGACGAGGCTCGCCCGCTGACCACGGAAGTCAGCGAGGATATCTTCTATTTCCTGACCGAGCCGAACGGGCTGCGGCTGCCGAATTTCGGCATGCCGAAGCTGATGAACAATCACGGCAATTTCGTCGGCTCGCTCGGGCTGGTGACGCGATATCTCGCGGCCCGCGCCGAAGCGCTCGGCGTCGAGATCTATCCCGGCTTCGCCGCCGCTGAGCTTCTCTTCGATGAAAAGGGCGCCGTCACCGGTGTCGCCACGGGTGACATGGGGATCGCCAAGGACGGCACGGTCTCCGAACGCTTCACCCGCGGCATGGAACTGCGCGGGCGCTACACGCTGCTCGGCGAAGGTGCGCGCGGCTCGCTTTCCAAGATCGCGATCCAGCGCTTTGGCCTCGACAAGGATCGTGAGCCTCAGAAATACGGCATCGGCCTCAAGGAAATCTGGCAGGTCAAGCCGGAGAAGTTCCACAAGGGCCGGGTGCAGCACTCCTTCGGCTGGCCGCTCGACGGCAAGACCGGTGGTGGCTCGTTCCTCTATCATTTCGACGACAATCTCGTCACGGTCGGCTTCGTCGTGCATCTCAACTACGAGAATCCGACGCTCTCGCCTTTCGACGAGTTTCAGCGCTTCAAGACGCACCCGATGATCCGGGAGGTCTTCGAGGGCGGCAAGCGCCTGTCCTATGGCGCGCGCGCCATCACCGAAGGTGGCTGGCAGTCCGTGCCGAAGCTGAGCTTCCCGGGAGGGGCCTTGGTCGGCTGCGCGGCCGGCTTCGTCAACGTGCCGCGCATCAAGGGCAGCCACAACGCGATCCTGTCCGGCATGCTGGCGGCCGAGCATCTCGTGCCGGCGCTGGCAGCGGGACGCGCCCATGATGAAGTCAGCGAGATCGAAACCAGCTGGCGCTCATCCCCGATTGGCCGCGACCTCAAGCCGGTCCGCAACGTCAAGCCGCTCTGGTCGAAGTTCGGGACGATTGGCGGTGTTCTGCTCGGCGGCATCGACATGTGGCTGAACCAGCTCTTCGGCTGGTCGCCTTTCGGCACGCTCAAGCATGGCAAACCCGATTACGCGACGCTGAAGCCGCTGAGCGACGTGACGCCGATCACCTATCCCAAGCCGGACGGCAAGCTCTCCTTCGACAAGCTGTCGTCGGTGTTCCTGTCCTCGACCAATCACGAGGAAGATCAGCCCGCCCATCTGAAGCTGACCGACCCGTCTATTCCGGTGGCGAAGAACCTGCCGCTCTATGGCGAGCCCGCTCCGCTTTATTGCCCGGCCGGCGTCTACGAGGTCGTCTACAGCGATAACGAGGCGAAGAGCGATCCGCGTTTCGTCATCAACGCGCAGAATTGCGTGCACTGCAAGACATGCGACATCAAGGATCCTGCCCAGAACATCACCTGGGTCGTGCCCGAGGGCGGCGGTGGCCCGGGTTACTCGAACATGTGATGAGGCGGCGACGGCGACCGGTGCAATAAGGAGGCCGCGCCCCTGCCAGGGCGGCGGTCTTTCCTGCCGCAATGGTCGCTTGGCCCCTGCGAGGCGCGGTCGATGACGGCGGCGACTTGAGCGAACGATCTTCCCTCTTGGATGCTCCTGGACGAAACGCCGCCACAGATCCGAACGATGCAGCTGCTACGGTGATGGCGTGCCGATTTGCAGCGTGGAATTCCTGCATTTGTGCGCCGCACGAAATGATTGCAGTGCCTGTTGCATCCTTGCTACGGAGGCGATCTGCCGCCGGCTTTGCGGCTTGCCGGGGCGCCTGGAAACGGCCATCTTGCGCGCCTATGCGAAGCGGTCACGGTCGCGCTGAATGGACCCAGCCCCTGTGCCACACGAGGCAGCGGACCGAGGGAGAATAGCAGTCGTGACGTTTCGAATGAACGGCCGCGGGGCCGGCGTGACATTGGCCTTGGCCATGTTTGTCGCGCTTCATGCCGGGGCCGCTGCGCAGGCCACCACTCAAGCCAATGCGCCGACCCGCACCACCGAGCCGCTTGAGCCTGCCGAAAGCCTTGAAGGCAATTATCTGGCTGCGATCGTGGCCGGTGCCGGCCGAGACCTTGGTGCGGCCTCGGTCTACCTGCGGGAGGCGATCAAGGGCGATCCGAAGAACAACGATCTGCTTGAGCGCGGTTTCGTCGCTTTCCTGGCCGATGGCTCCATGGATGACGCGTTCCGCGCCGCCGAGAAGCTGGTGCAGCGCGACCCGAGCAACGGGTTGGCGCAACTCGCGATCGGCATTCGCGCCATCAAGCAAAAGCAGTATCAGACGGCGCGCAATCACTTGCAGCGCGGTGGGCGCGGGCGTTCCGCCGACATCACGGCGACACTGCTCTCCGCCTGGTCCTATGCCGGCTCCGGCCAGACCAACCGCGCGATCGAGACGCTGGAGCGGCTCAAGGGTGAGCCCTCCTACAACCTTTTCCGCGACTATCATGCCGGCCTGATCCTCGACATCGCCGGCCGCAAAGCTGATTCCGAGCGCCGGCTCAAGGCGGCCTATGAGGCCGAGAAGACGACGCTGCGCCTCGTCGATCTCTGGGCTCGCTTCCAGGCCCGCTCCGGCGATTTCGACGGAGCCGCGGCAACCTATGGCGCCTTCGACAGGCTTCTGCCGAATCACCCCATCGTGCGTGACGGATTGACCCGGGTTGCCGCCAAGGAGCCGCTTGCCCGTACGGTCGCCACGGCGCAGCAGGGCGCAGCCGAAGTGCTCTATGGTCTCGCCAGTGCCGGGAATCGCCAGGGGGATGAGGCGGCGGCGCTGCTCTATCTCAGGCTGGCGCTGTATCTCGACCCCAATCACGATCTCGCTGTCCTGACGCTCGGCGACATCCTCGAGCGGGCCAAGCAGCTCGACGATGCGGTGACGGTCTACAACCGCATGCCGTCGGGTTCGCCGCTGGCTGCCAATGCCGAGATCCAGTCCGGTCTGGCGCTGGAAGCGCTTGGCAAGTCGGACGAGGCGGTGAAGCATCTCGAAACGCTGATCACAGCGCGTCCTGATGATGTCGATGCGCTCTCGGCGCTCGGCAATGTCTACCGCTCTCGCAAGCGCTTCGCCGAGGCAGCCGACACCTATGACAAGGCGATCGCGAAACTCGCTTCGCCGGGCCGCTCGAACTGGGACCTCTATTACTTCCGTGGCATTGCCCGCGAGCGCATCAAGCGTTGGGCGGAGGCAGAGGAGGATCTGCGCAAGGCCCTCGAGCTGATGCCAGAGGCGCTGGGGCGCGAGCGGGCGCTGGTGCTCAATTATCTCGGCTACTCGCTGGTCGACCAGCATCTCAAGCTCGATGAAGCGCTGGGCATGCTGCGCCGGGCTGTCGAGCTGCGCCCGCGTGACGGCTACATCACCGATTCGCTCGGCTGGGCCTATTATCGGCTCGGCCGCTTTACCGAGGCGGCGCGCGAACTCGAGCGCGCCATGGAGCTGCGGCCCTCGGACCCCGTGATCAACGATCATCTCGGCGATGTCTATTGGCGCGTCGGCCGCAAGCTGGAGGCGGTGTTCCAGTGGAACGCCGCACGTGACCTCAGCCCGGAGCCCGAGGATCTGGCCAAGATCAAGCACAAGATCGAGAAAGGGCTCGAGGAGCCCCCGTCCGCCAATGCCGCCGAGCCGAAGGCGGATGGTGGCTGACCGATGCGTTGTGACGCCGTGACGGACCTCGCGTGCCTGTTGCGCTGACGACCCGCGCTCGCGCCAAGGTCAATCTCGATCTGAAAATCCTCGGCCGTCGCGCCGACGGGTATCACGAGCTGAAAAGCCTCGTCGCCTTCGCCAGCGTCGGTGATTCGCTGGCGCTTGAGCCGGCTTCGGCCCTCGACCTGACGATCAGCGGTCCGCAAGGCACCGGTCTTGTCGCGGATGACGGCAATCTGGTTCTCCGTGCCGTGCAGGCGCTGGCGGACGAGCTTCCGGGACTGCGAGCCGGACATTTCCACCTCGTCAAACGTCTGCCGGTCGCCTCCGGTATTGGCGGAGGCTCAGCCGACGCGGCAGCAGCCTTGCGCCTGCTGGCGAGGCTGAACGGTCTCCCGCCTGCCTCGCCCGAGCTACAGCGCGCCGCCGTCAAGGTTGGCGCCGATGTCCTGGTCTGCCTCGAGTCGCGCGCACGCATCATGGCCGGGATTGGCGAGCGTCTCGGCCCCACGCTCTGCCTGCCGCCGCTCTTCGCCCTTCTGGTCAACCCGAATGTCGCCATCGGCACCGCAGACGTCTTCCGTGCGCTCGGACTCGCGTGGGGGCAGTCTTGCCCAGCCGCCGCGGAAGCGGGCTTCGGCGCGGACGAGAGCTTTGCGGCTGCTCCGGAATTGCTTGCCGCGCTGCAGCGCACCGGCAACGATCTCGAAGCACCGGCGGCCCAGGTCGCACCGGTCATCACCGAGGTCCTGGAGCGGCTGTCCCGGCTGCCGGGCTACCGGCTCGCCAGAATGTCAGGCTCGGGCGCGACCTGCTTTGCCCTGTTCGACGATTGCCGCCAGAGCGCTGCCGCTGCGAAGCTGCTGGCGGTTGAGCGGCCGGATTGGTGGATCAAGCCGACCTTGCTGAGGTGAGGTCTGCGGGACGCTCAGTGCGCCCGCGCCACGCAGAAATCGACCGCCTCGTTCAGCGCCTGCTTCATCGGCGAGGCCGGGAAGAGGCCGAGCGCATCCTTCGCCATCTTGGCGTAGTGCTGAGCCCGCTCGATCGTATCGTCGAGGGCGCGGTGGCGGCGCATGATCGCTTGCGCCTCCTCGAGATCGCCGTCCTTGATCTCGCCATCCTGCAGCGTGCGGCGCCAGAAGGCGCGCTCAGCCTCGTCACCGCGTCGGAAGGAGAGCACGACCGGCAGGGTGATCTTGCCCTCGCGGAAATCGTCGCCGGTGTTCTTGCCGAGCTTGTTCGCGACGCCGCCATAATCGAGCGCGTCGTCGATGAGCTGGAAGGCGATGCCGAGATTGAGCCCGAAGCTGCGGCAGGCGGCAGCATCGGCCTTGGGGGATTCCGCGATCACCGGTCCGACTTCGCAGGCCGCCGCAAACAGCTCCGCCGTCTTGCCGCGGATGACGGCGAGGTACTCGTCCTCGGTCGTTGCGGTGTTCTTGGCCGCGGCGAGCTGCATCACCTCGCCTTCGGCGATGACGGCGGCTGCAGTGGAGAGAATATCAAGCGCGCGGAGAGAGCCGACCTCGACCATCATCTTGAAGGCTTGGCCGAGCAGGAAGTCGCCGACCAGCACGCTCGCCTCATTGCCCCAGACCATGCGGGCCGCGAGCTTGCCGCGGCGCATGTCACTCTCATCGACGACATCGTCGTGGAGCAGCGTTGCGGTGTGCATGAACTCGACGCTGGCCGCGAGCTTGACATGACCGTCGCCGCGATAGCCGCAGAGCGCAGCCGTCGCGAGCGTCAGCATCGGCCGCAGGCGCTTGCCACCCGACGAGATCAGGTGGTTGGCGACTTCGGGGATCATGGTGACGTCCGAGCCGGTGCGCGACAGGATCATCGCATTGACGCGCTCCATGTCGGTGCGTGTCAGGCCGACGAGACCATCGATGCTGGCCTGTGCCTGTTCCTTGTCCTCGAAGGGTACGACGACGCCCACGCTGCTCACTCCGGCCGATTTCAGCTTTGTTGCATTGCCACAACCGTTGCATGGGTGGCCAGCCCCCGCAATTGCACTTTGACGCCGCACCCGCGAGTCCAGGGCCGAAAATGGCTTGCGCACGGACCCTGCCTTCGTCTCCATGACACAATGCACGAACTCGTCCGCACCAATGACCTTGTCCTGCTCGGCGCCATTGAGGCGCTGCTCGCCTCCGCCGATCTCGATTGTCTGATCGCCGACCAGCATATGAGCGCGCTCGAAGGCATGACCGGAGCCTTCCAGAGGCGCCTGCTCGTGCGCGAAGCGGATCGCCGAAGAGCTCGAGCGCTTTTGATCGAGGCGGGGTTCGGCGGGGAGCTGCGCGATGAGTGATTCGGAGACGGAGCTCGGCGACATCGTCGAGGACCGTCTGCTCGGTGGCCGACTGATCCTGCGCCAGCCGAAGAAGGGGCATCGTGCCGGCACAGATGCGATCCTGCTCGCCGCGGCTCTATCGGAAGATGAGGTCGGCCCGCTGGCTGATTTCGGCGCTGGTGTCGGAACGGTCGGTCTTGCAGCGGCGATGCTTCGGCCGGAGCTGACGGTCACTCTGATCGAGCGGCATCCCGGCCTTGCGGCGCTGGCCGAGCGGAACATTGTCCTGAACGGCTTGGGCGCTCGGGTCAGGATCGTTGCGGCTGACGTCGGGGGCTCCGGCGAGGCCGGCCTTGCGCCAGCAGGTTTCGGCTGCGTCGCGATGAACCCGCCCTTCTTTGCCGATGACACGGTGAGGGCATCGCCAGTCGGCAATCGGCGAACGGCGCATGTCGCCGACCAGCCGCTCGAAGCCTGGCTGAAGGCAGCGCGCCGGCTGCTCAGGCCGCGCGGGCGCGTCGCGATCATTCATCGCTCCGAGGCGCTGGGGGTTATCCTGAACGGGCTGGAGACCGGCTTCGGCGGCGTCGCCATCCGCCCCGTGCACGCCTCGGCCGATCGGCCGGCGATCCGCGTCATCGTGACGGCCACGTTGAACAGCAAAAAGCCGGCAGAGCTGCTGCCGGCTTTCGTCCTCAACGGCCCGGATGGTCGCTTCACTGATGTCAGCGAAGCGATTCACCGCGGCAGAGCACTGCTATCCTAGCCGGCGCTCAGCGGCAGATGCGCCGGTGTTCCACTGCCCAGCCCCAGCCATCCCAGTAGCGCATCGGGCGGACATAGCAGCGCGGACCGTAGTATGGCCGGCCATAGCCGTAATCGGAGCGGGGTCCGTAATGGGGGCGGCCATAATAGCCGCCGCCCCAGCCATACTGCACCGGGCGATGGCCGTAGCCGTAATAGCCGGGCGAGCCGAAGCTGAAGGTCACCGACTGGGCGGAAGCGGGCGCGCTGACGGCAACCGCGCCACCGAGGGTGGCAGCCGCCGCGACTCCGAGAAGCATTTTGCGAAGCATGGCGAGTTTCCTCTCTGCCCGGCGCCGGCGGCCCTTGCCGCGCGGTCCAACGCCAATTCCAGGAGAATCCTAGCCCCTCGAAACTGAACGGCGCGACACCGCGCCGTTCAGCTATCCTTCATCAGGCCGCCGCATGGCAGCCACGATTCACGCCGCGATCAGCGGCAGACGCGCACCGAACGCACAACCCAGCGATAGCCGTTCCAGACGCGGCGATTGCTGTAGTAGCAGCGCGGACGATAGACCGGGCGACCGTAATAGGGGCGGCGCGGGCCATAGTAGCGACGCGGGCCGTAGTACTGCGCCTGCTGGACCAGGTCGGTCGGGGCCTGCGTCGTCTGCATCGTGCCGGTGCTGACCGGTGCGGCCGTTGCGGGGGCGACGGTGAAGGCCGCGAACATGAGGGTGAGCGCTCCGAAGAGCGCGGCAATGAAACGTGATGACAGCATTAAGCTACTCCTGCTGGCTGACGCCGCCGGCCCGTCTCAAGCGCTCGCCCCGAACGCCGCGGACTGTACGGTTGCTGCGGAGATTATCCCGCTGATCATGAACGAATGCTGTCCGCATCGGTTCTCTGGTCATGCGTTGAATGCTTGACCGCGCGCCGTGGCTGCCCCTAAGCACGCCGCTATTCTTAGATTGTCTGGAAGGCTCAAGCTCTTGGCCGGTGCTCCCGTCTCCGATCCGATGAACCCGACCCGCTCGTTCCAGGGCCTGCTGCTGACCTTGCAGCGCTTCTGGGCGGAGCGCGGTTGCGTCGTCCTGCAGCCCTACGACATGGAAGTCGGCGCCGGTACCTTCCACCCGGCGACGACGCTGCGCGCACTCGGACCCAAGTCCTGGAAGGCTGCCTATATCCAGCCTTCGCGCCGGCCGAAGGACGGCCGCTATGGCGAGAACCCCAATCGCCTGCAGCATTATTACCAGTTCCAGGTCATCCTGAAGCCATCGCCGCCGGACCTGCAGCAGCTCTATCTCGACTCGCTCCAGGCCATCGGCGTCGACATGGGGCTCCACGATATCCGCTTCGTCGAAGACGATTGGGAGAGCCCGACGCTGGGCGCCTGGGGGCTCGGCTGGGAGTGCTGGTGCGACGGCATGGAGGTGAGCCAGTTCACCTATTTCCAGCAGGTCGCCGGTGTCGAATGCGCTCCTGTCGCCGGTGAGCTGACCTACGGGCTCGAACGCCTCGCCTGCTATCTGCAGGGCGTCGACCGCATCATGGACCTGAATTTCAACGGGCTCGAGGGCGAGGATCGCGTCAGCTACGGCGATGTCTTCCTCCAGGCCGAGCAGGAATTCTCGCGCTACAATTTCGAGCACGCCGACACGGCGATGCTGTTCCGCCACTTCAACGACGCCGAGGCCGAGTGCAGGGCGCTGCTCGCCGCCGGCGAAGCCGGAGAGGGGGCCAATGATGCGCGCCACTCGCTGGCGCTGCCGGCCTATGACCAGTGCATCAAGGCCAGCCACATGTTCAACCTGCTCGATGCGCGCGGCGTGATCTCGGTCACCGAGCGCCAGAGCTACATCCTGCGCGTGCGCGAACTGTCCAAGGCCTGCGGTGCAGCCTGGCTGAAGACCGCCGGCGGGGGAGCGAACTGATGCCCGATCTCCTGCTCGAACTCTTCTCTGAAGAGATCCCCGCCCGTATGCAGCGCAAGGCGGCGGACGATCTCAAGAAGCTCGTCACCGATGCGCTGGTCGAACGCGGCCTCGTCTATGAGGGCGCCAGGGCTTTTGCGACGCCTCGCCGCCTCGCCTTGCACATCGCTGAACTGCCGGTGCGCGGCCGCGTGATCCGCGAGGAGCGCAAGGGCCCGCGCGTCGGCGCGCCCGACGCCGCCGTCCAGGGCTTCCTCAAGGCGGCAGGGCTTGCCTCGCTCGACCAGGCGACCATCGTCAGCGATCCGAAGAAGGGCGACTCCTACGTCGCCATCATCGAGAAGCCGGGGCAGGAGACGGTCGCGGCCATTGCCGAGATCGTGCCGCAGGTGATTCGCAGCTTCCCGTGGCCGAAATCGATGCGCTGGGGCCAGGCCTCCGCCGCCGGCGCGAGCCTGCGCTGGGTGCGCCCGCTTCACTCGATCCTCTGCACCTTCGGGCCGGAGACCGAGGAGCCCGAGGTGGTGCGCTTCGAGGTCGACGGCATTGCCTCTGGCAGCACCACCTATGGCCACCGCTTCCACGCGCCTCAGGCCATCACGGTCAGGCGCTTCGACGATTATGTCGCGCATCTCGAGAAGGCCAAGGTCGTGCTCGATCCCGACCGGCGCAAGGAAATCATCCTCACCGACGCCCGGAACCTCGCCTTCGCGCAGGGGCTGGACCTCGTCGAGGACGAGGGCCTGCTCGAGGAGGTCGCCGGCCTCGTCGAATGGCCGGTCGTGCTGATGGGCGCGTTCGAGGAGCGCTTCCTGGAAATCCCGGGCGAGGCGATCCGCGCCACGATCCGCGCCAACCAGAAATGCTTCGTGCTGCGCGACCCGGCGACCGGTGCTCTCGCCAACAAATTCATCCTGGTGTCGAACCTGAATGCCAGCGATGGCGGCAGCGCGATCGTCGCCGGCAATGGCCGCGTCGTGCGGGCGCGCCTCTCGGACGCAGCCTATTTCTTCGCGACCGACAAGGGCTCGCTGCCCGATCTCGACACGTTCAGGGACAGCGCCGGAAAGCTCGGCCTCGATCTCGCCAAGCCGCTCGACCAGCGCATGGCCAAGCTCGACAAGCTCGGCGTCGTCTTCCACGCCAAGCTCGGCACGCAGAGTGAGCGCGTCCAGCGCATCGCGGCGCTCGCCCGTGAGCTTGCACCGATCGTCGGTGCCGCCCCCGATCTTGCCGAGCGCGCGGCAAAGCTCGCCAAGGCCGATTTGCCGACCGAGATGGTTGGCGAGTTCCCCGAATTGCAGGGGCTGATGGGTCGGAAATATGCCGAGCTGCAGGGCGAGAATCCGTCGGTCGCGGCAGCGATCGAGGAGCATTACAAGCCGCTCGGCCCGTCCGATCGCGTGCCGACAGATCCCGTCTCGGTTGCCGTCGCACTGGCCGACAAGCTCGACACGCTGGTCGGCTTCTGGGCTATCGACGAGAAGCCGACCGGGAGCAAGGATCCTTACGCGCTGCGAAGGGCGGCGCTGGGCGTGATCCGGCTTGTGGTTGAGAATGGGGTGAGGTTGGGCCTGCTGAATAGGCTTGTTCACCCTCTCCGCTTCTCGCGTGTCCACGCAAATGTTGCGGAACAGCGTATCCTTTCGACTGCTGCTGCTAAGCAAAATCCCGTGACAGGGCCACGCTATGCGGCGCTGAGTAAGGAAGCGACGGAGCTTGGGTCGAGATTGAGGTTTGGAGCCGCGGCTCAGGCCGATGAAGCCCCCTTGCTTGCCGACCTCCTCGCCTTCTTCCACGACCGCTTGAAGGTTGTGCTCCGTGACCAGGGCGCACGCTATGATCTCGTTGACGCAGTGCTCGGCGAGAGCACGTCGAACAACGACGACCTCCTCCTCATTGTCCGTCGCGTCGATGCACTCAGCCGCTTCCTCGATACGGTCGACGGTGCGAACCTGCTGACCGGATATCGCCGCGCCGCCAATATCCTCAAGGCCGAGGAGAAGAAGGACGGCGAGGGCACTTTTGCCGGCGCAGCCGATCTCCAGCTCATCGCCGATGCCGGCCTGATCGAGGAGAAGGGGCTCGCCGTTGCGCTCGCCCAGGCGACGCCGAAGGCCGGGGCCGCGGTTGCCAAGGAGGATTTCGAGGGGGCGATGGCCGCGCTCGCCGAGCTTCGCCCGGCGGTTGACGCCTTCTTCGACAAGGTCACGGTCAACGACCCTGATCCGGGCCTGCGCGCCAACCGTCTCAAGCTGCTCAACCAGCTGCGCGAGGCGACGCGCGCCGTGGCGGATTTCTCGCGGATCGCAGGCTAACGCGCGCCATCCTGGCTCGCCCTGGTGGCGAGCATCCACACCCTGCGACGCGGATAAGGCGAAGACACGCCTGGTCGGACCAAGCCCGGCCAGGCCGGAAATGGCGTTCTAACTCGGGGAAAGCCGGCGCTCGGCCCCTGAAACGGAACCAATTCCCACCCTGCGACGTTCTGTCTCGCAGAGAATCCGTGTCGCGAACGCCTCGCGCGCGGCCTCCGGGGGGCCGGCGAGCGGCCGCGACAAAGGATGTGGGCTATGGGACTTCTGATTTCGCTTCTGATCACGATTCTGGTGATCGGTCTGGTGCTTTATCTCGTGCGCATGCTGCCGCTCGATGCCCAGATCAAGAACATCGTCCAGATCATCGTCATCATCATCGGCATCATCGCGCTGCTGCGCTATCTCGCGGTCTTCTGAGCGCCCGCGCGGATCGATTGACGTGCGCTGAGCACTGATCCACTCTCCCTTCGGTCAAAAGGGCCCGGACGACTCCGTCATGGGCCCTTTTCCGATTCGAGAGCGTCGCGATGAATTCGCAGAACCGCACCACCCATATCCGCCTGACTTCGCATCCCGAGCCTGGCAGCGCCGCCATGCGCTTCCCGATCCACTGGGGTGGGGAAACCGCCACCGAGCGCGGCCCGGTCATTGCCTCGACCACCAACCCGGCCGACCGCAACGTCATAGGCGCCCATGGCGGCTCCTATTCGGTCTATCGTGCGCTCGCGATCTCGGCGCGCGCGATGAACCCGTCGCAGCGCCCGGACCTGACGAACACACAGCCGACCACCGACATCCTGCCGCAGCCGCAATGGGCCGAGCCCGGCAAGATCGTCTCGCTCGATCCTTACGGCCATCGGGTCGCGCAGGATTTCGGGCGGCTGATCGCCGAGGGCGTCGATATCCGGCCCACCATCGCCATCACCAGGGCACGGCTGAACCTGCCGGAGATTCTCGCGGCGATGGCTGGCCACAGGCTCGCGGCCGACGAGGGCATCCTGCACAAATCCGGCGATATCAGCGTCACCAAGATCGCGATCGACCCGGTCTGGCACCTGCCGGGCATTGCCGAGCGCTTCGGCACGTCGGAGCAGGAACTGCGCCGCACCCTGTTCGAGCAGACCGGCGGCATGTACCCCGAACTCGTCACCCGGCCCGATCTGCACGTCTTCCTGCCGCCGATCGGCTCGATCACCTGCTACGTCATCGGCGATCTCGCGGCGATCACCGATCCGAAGCGCAGGGTTGCCTGCCGGGTCCACGACGAATGCAACGGCTCTGACGTCTTCGGCTCCGATATCTGTACCTGCCGGCCCTATCTCGTGCATGGCATCGAGGAGGCCGTGAAGGAAGCGCAGAGCGGCGGTGTCGGCCTCATCGTCTACAACCGCAAGGAGGGCAGGGCCCTTGGCGAGGTCACCAAGTTCCTCGTCTACAATGCCCGCAAGCGCCAGGAGGGCGGCGATTCCGCTGCGACCTATTTCGAGCGCACCGAATGCGTCGCCGGCGTGCAGGATGCCCGCTTCCAGCAATTGATGCCGGATGTGCTGCATTGGCTCGGTGTCACGCGCATCGACCGGTTGATGTCGATGTCGAACATGAAATTCGACGCCATGGTGCAGTCGGGCATCGAGATCGGCGAGCGTGTTGCCATTCCGCCGGAGCTGATCCCGCCCGATGCCTCGGTCGAGATCGAGGCCAAGAAGGCGGCCGGCTACTATTCGCCGGAGGGCACGCCGGGCGACAACACGCTGAAGGCGACCGTCGGTCGCGACCTCGACAAGTTCTGAGAGCATCCGCCGCCCATGCCCGACCGCGACCCCGAGGCCGTCCGCCGGCTCCTCAAGCCCGCTGCAATCCGTGAGCGGGCGCAGGAAATGCTCCAGCTCGGTCGCGAGGGCCGGCTGCTGCATTTCTCCGTGCATCCCGAGCGGCTGGCGGCCTGCGCCGACTATGTCCTCGACACGATCCGGGCGAATTATCCGAGGCTCGACATTCCCTTCCACGCGCGCTGGCGCCATTTCGTGGTCGGCGGCATGGATCGCTGGACCATGCTTGAGCGCGGGACGCATTTCCCGGATGCCGGAGCGCGCGGTCGCGCGGCCTACGACCTCGCGGTCGTCAGCGTTCTGCTGGACGCCGGAGCGGGGCCTGCCTGGAGTTATCACGACCGGGTGACGGGCAAGCCGATCGGCCGATCTGAGGGGCTGGCACTCGCCTCGCTCGACATGTTCGCTGCGGGACTGTTCTCGAGCGACGCGACGGACCCGTTGCGGGCCGATGCCGAGGCGCTGAAACGGCTCGATGCCGAGGCCTTGGCCACCGGTTTCCAGGTTGGCCCGGCCAATCCCCTGCTTGCGCTCGAAGGGAGGGCCGCCCTGCTGAACCGCCTCGGCGAGGAGCTCGAACGTCAGGGCCTGACACGGCCGGGCGATCTCTTCGATCGCTTCATCGAAACGGCGTCGGGCGGTTCAATCCGCGCCGCCCACATCCTGGCCGAGGTTCTCGGCACTTTTGGCGGCATCTGGCCGTCACGCCTGACGATTGCGGGAATTGCCTTGGGCGATACCTGGCGTCATCCGCTGATCGCCGTGGGAGCCTCCACGGCGGGGCTCGTGCCGTTCCACAAGCTCTCGCAATGGCTCTCCTATTCGCTGATCGAACCGCTGCAATGGGCCGGCATCACCGTCTTGGACATCGATGACCTCACCGGCTTGCCCGAATATCGCAATGGTGGGCTGTTTCTGGATCTGGGGGTCATCACGCTCAAGCATGCGGCCGATGCGGCGCGCAGCCACGAGGTCGCGTCGCCGCTCGTGGTCGAATGGCGGGCACTCACCGTTGCTCTGCTCGACGAGTTGGGCGCGCTCATTCGGGAGCGGCTTGATCGCTCGCGGGACGAACTCCCGCTCGCCAAGGTTCTCGAGGGCGGGACCTGGGCGGCCGGGCGGCGCATCGCGCGAGAAAAACGCGGGGATGGCGGGCCGCCCTTGACCATCGTCAGCGATGGCACGGTATTCTGAGACCGTGCTGACACGAGCATCAGCCTTCGCCTTCGCAGCGAAGGCTCACGAGAACGATGAGGGGTAGAGCGTATGACCATGCATTCCGACGGCGTCACCGTGGTCGACCATCCGCTGGTCCAGCACAAGCTGACGCTGATGCGGGAGAAGGATCGCTCGACCAAGAGCTTCCGGCAGCTCCTGAACGAGATCGGCATGCTGCTCTGCTACGAGGTCACGCGCGACCTGCCGACTGAACTGATCGAGATCGAGACGCCGCTGACCAGGAGCATGCAGCCGATCATCGCCGGCAAGAAGCTGGTCTTCGCGCCGATCCTGCGGGCCGGCGTCGGCTTCCTCGATGGCATGCTGGAACTGGTTCCGGCCGCGCGCGTCGCCCATATCGGGCTCTATCGCGATCCCGATACGCTCCAGGCGGTCGAGTATTACTTCAAGGCCCCTTCCGACATAGCCGACCGCATGATCGTGGTCATGGACCCGATGCTGGCCACGGCAAACTCGGCCGTGGCGGCGATGGATCGGCTGAAGGAACGCGGCGCCAAGGACCTTCGCTTCGTCTGCCTGCTGGCGTCGCCGGAGGGCGTTGCGCGCCTGCGCGCCGCTCACCCGGATGTGCGGATCTGGACAGCCGCGATCGACGAGCGCCTGAACGAGCACGGCTATATCGTGCCGGGTCTCGGCGATGCGGGCGACCGGATGTTCGGCACGCGCTAGATCACGCTGCGTTTGGACGAAATCGTCCAAACGCAGAAAACGTGATCGAGTCTGATAATTTAGAGCATGCTTTATGCGAAAAACCGTTGCCACGTTTTCGCAGCATGCTCTGACCCTGAGATCGAGGCCCGCCCCATTGCTGGAGCGGGCCCGATCCGAAGGACGGCCGGGTCTCGATACGAGGCAGCCCTTCGGATCGTTTCATCGCGGCGATGCCGCTTTGATTATTCGATCACCTGCACGATGCGGCGCGTCTGCGGCTCGACCAGCACGGCGCGGTTGTTGATGACCGTATAGCGATAGTTCGGCGCGCCGTACTCCGCCGGTACCTGACGGTAGACGACGCCCTGCTCCGGCAGGACCGTGCCGACGACGACCGGCTCGGCATAGGTGTAGGACGGGACCTGCTGCTCGACGACATATTGGCGGAAGCGCGGCGTCGTCGTGTCGCCGATGATCGCACCGACCACTGCGCCGCCGACGCCGCCGACAACAGCGCCGACCGGTCCACCGACGACCGCGCCACCCACGGCGCCGCTCACCGCCCCGCTGGTTGCGCCACCGATGGCGCCTCCCTTCGGTGCGGTATCAGTTTGGGCAAGGGCTACGGCAGGCGTTGCAGCGAGGACCGCAGCAATAAGGAGCTTCTTGATCATTTTCGTTCTCCTTCGAAACTCGGGAAACTGGGAGGAGAACGATGTATCGCAGGTTAGGTTCCGGGCCTTCGAGGTAACGAGATGTGACTGATCACGAAAGAGCTCGTGATCTGCCCGCGATATCAACGACTAACGTCGATCACGGCGTGAATGTCGCGCTTGATGAGGTTCACGACTTCGGTCCTCTGAGGGGGAAGGTCTGGCGTGTCGAAAAGTTCGCTCACGGTCGCCTCCTCCGAGAGGAAGAGAAAATCGGCATGCGGGCCTGACTCGGGATAGGCGTCGATCGAATGCCAGGTGCCGCGATGCAGGAGGATGCCGGTTCGCTCGAGGCGGAAGGCACGCAGGTTGGCCCCTGTCGGGCGATCTGCTTCGGGAGGAGCGACCACGAGGATGGCGGCTGGTCCCCCCAGCGGCATCCGGGTTTCAGTGACATGAAGATGCCGTTCCATGACCCGCACGAGGAAGGGGCGGGCGTGATAGCGCACGATCTGGAGCCGGGCCTGGCTCTCGGCGCCAAAGGGTTTGATCCAGATGTCGTATCCCTCACGCCCGGCGTCGCGGGGCCCCTCGGGCGCCAGCAGCCGGCCATAGGGCGCGAAGGTCTCGGCGGTGAGAGGCTCGACGGTGAGGGTGATGTTCTCGATCATGCCGCGATGCTACCGGTTCGGAGCCAAAAGAAAACGGCGGGCCGCTGGGCCCGCCGTCACGGAACCCGAGAGGGAGGGCGCTTACTTCGGCGCCGCCGCCAGGGTCGGGCTGAGCTTGTCGGCATCGCGCTTGATCAACGCGCCGAAGCCGGCTGGCGTGCGCTCCTCGGCACTCGGCAGAACGGTGCCGAGATCGAGCAGGCGCTTCTTGACGCCTTCGTCCTTCAGCGCCTTGTCGAGCGCGGCGACGAGCCGGTCGACGACCTCCTTCGGCGTGCCCTTAGGCGCGGCGATGCCGTTCCAGGCCTCGATCTGATACTCGGGCAGGCCAGCTTCCTTGGTGGTCGGCACGTTCGGCAGGGCAGGTGAACGCTCCGCCGAAGCAACCGCATAGGCCTTGATCGTATCGGCCTTGACCTGCTCGGCGACGCTGACGATCTGGTCGCACATGAAATCGATCTGGCCGGAGACGAGATCGTTGAGGGCAGGGCCCGTGCCGCGATAGGCGACGGCGTTCAGCTTCGGCACGCCAAGCTGGCCCTTCAAAAGGGTGCAGGTTGTCCAGGAGACCGATCCAACGCCGGCATGGGCCTCGTTCACCTTGTCGGCGTTCGCCTTCACATAGGCGACGAACTCCTTCAGGTCCTTCGGCTCGAAATTCTTGCGGGCGACGATCAGGATCGGCGTGCCGCCGGCGAGACCGATCGGCTGCATGCCGTTGATCGGGTCGTATTTCAGGCCGGGATAGGTCGCCGGCGCAGCCGAGAATGTGCCGAGATGACCCATCGCGATGGTGTAGCCGTCAGGCGTTGCGGTCAGAGCGCGGGTGATGCCGGTCGTGCCGCCGGCACCCGCCACGTTCTCGATCACGATCTGCTGGCCGAGTGTCTTCGACATGTTCTCCCCGACGATGCGGGCGATGATGTCGGTCGGGCCGCCGGCCGCGAAGGGCACGATCATGGTGATCGGCTTCTCCGGGTATTTCGATTGCGCCTGCGCACCGCCGGCAAGGGCCAGCGCGAAGGTGGCCGCGAGGCCAATTGCAAGTTTCTTCATGGAATCCTCCCTGAAATCGATGGGACAGCGTGGCGGGGAAGCTGATGGCGGAGCAACCCCGTCATTCGGTGAACACCTCGTCGCGCTTCTTCGAGATCGAGGGCAGCAGCGCGATCACCAGGATGATCACGGCGACAGCCAGCAGGCCGCCGGAGATCGGCCGCTCGATGAAGGTCATGAACGAGCCGCGCGAGATGATCAGCGCCTGACGCAGCTTCTCCTCCATCAGCTTGCCGAGCACGAAGCCGAGCAGCATCGGAGCGGGCTCGAAGCCGAGCTTGATCAGGATGTAGCCGAACAGCCCGAACAGCGCCGTGAACGCGACATCGACCGGCTGGTTGTTCACCGAGTAAATGCCGATGCAGCAGAAGATCAAGATCGCCGGGAACATCAGGCGGTAAGGCACCTGCAGCAGCTTCACCCAGAGACCGACCAGCGGCAGGTTGATGATGAGCAGCATCAGGTTGCCGATCCACATCGACGCGATCATGCCCCAGAACAGCTCCGGGTTCTTGGTCATGACCTGTGGGCCGGGAATGATGCCGTGGATCGTCATCGCGCCGACCATCAGCGCCATCACCGCATTCGGCGGGATGCCCAGCGTGAGCAGCGGGATGAAGGCGGTCTGCGCGCCGGCATTGTTGGCCGATTCAGGACCGGCGACGCCTTCGATCGCGCCGCGACCGAAGCGGGATGGGTCCTTGGCCAGTTTCTTCTCGACCGTGTAGCTCGCGAAGGGGCCCAGTACCGCACCATTGCCAGGCAGGATGCCGAGCGTGCCGCCGATCGCCGTGCCGCGCAAGACGGGGGCGATCGACTGCTTGATGTCGTTCCAGTCCGGCAGCAGGCGGCCGATCTTGGCGCGCACGACGTCGCGGGTCTCTGGGTTCTCGAGGTTCCGCAGCACCTCGGCGAAACCGAACACGCCCATTGCGAGCACGGCGAAGTCGATGCCGTCGGACAAAGGTGGGAAGCCGAAGGTCATGCGCTCCTGGCCGGTCTCGAGATCGGTGCCGACCGTCGAGAGCAGAAGGCCGAGCATGATCATGCAGAAGGCCTTGAGGATCGAGCCGCGCGCAAGCACGACCGCGAAGCAAAGACCCATGACCATCAGCGAGAAATACTCGGCCGGACCGAACAGCAGCGCGAGCTTGGTCAACGGTGCGCCGAGCGCGGCGATAACCAACGTGGCGACGCAGCCGGCGAAGAAGGAGCCGAGCGCTGCCGTTCCGAGCGCAACGCCGGCGCGGCCCTGCTTGGCCATCTGGTGACCGTCGAGGGTGGTGACGACCGCCGTCGCCTCGCCGGGGATGTTGACCAGGATCGCTGTGGTCGAGCCGCCGTACTGGGCCCCGTAATAGATGCCGGCCAGCATGATCAGCGCGCCGACAGGATCGAGCCCGAAGGTGATCGGCAGCAGCATGGCGATGGTGGCGATCGGCCCGACGCCGGGCAGTACGCCGATCAGTGTGCCGACGAGGCAGCCGGCGAAAGCGAGCGCGATATTCTGCAGCGAGAGCGCGACGCCGAAGCCGAGCTGCAGATGTGCAATCATTTCACTCATTGAATCAGATCCCCAACAGCCAGGGCGCCAGGGGGATCGGCAGGCCCAATGCATATTTGAACAGCAGCGCGCAGAAGGTCGTCATGACGAGCGCGAAGATCACCAGTTCCTTGATCTTGCGGTCATCCGCCGCCAGGCCGGCGATCAGCACGACCAGGGGGCCGGCAACGACGAGACCGAGCTGCGGAATCTTGATCGGCCCCAGATCGAAGCCGCGAATGGTGAGGCCGAAGACAACGGCGCCGCCCAGCACGAAGATCACTCCGCGCCAGGACCAGCCCGAGAGCTTCTCGCCGTGGTAGCGCAGCGAGCTCAAGGCCAGGAGCACTCCGAGGCCGGCACAGATGACGGCAAAGGCCTTCGGCAACATGCCCGGCCCGATCTGTCGGAGCGACCCCATCGGCAGATCCCTGGCGAGGACCAGCGCCACGATCGCGAGAAGGATCATGAACAGCCCGGCGGCCAGATCCTGTTGCGAACGGACACGCAGGCCCTGCGCGCGTTCGATCTTGTTCAAGCTCATCAGGCTCCTCCAGTCTGCGGTCTGGCGATCTGGGCCGCACGCTTCAGTTTTTTGACAGGCATGGTGAATGGCAGGACGTTCTTCTCGTCGATCAGCGTCACGCTTTCGCGAAGAATGTTCAGAAAGTCGTCGCGCGCCGCGAGTTTCTGATGCGGGCGCCAGGCGACGCCGACAAGGGCGCCAGGCGGCGGCGGATCGAGCAACGCGCCACGCAGGCGGCGCATTGTCACGCCGGGAAAGGTCAGCCGCGAGACCCAGTCGGGGGCGAGCGCCATGCCGAGCCCGGCCGCGACGGCGGACATCATGGCAGGCTTTTCGGTGGCCTCGATCGTCACGTTCGGCACCGAGCCAACGCTTTCGAAATAGGCCATCACAAGATCATAGGCGAAGGGCCGGATCCGCTTGGACGGAACGACGAACGGTTCGCCGATCAGGTCGTTCATCGTCAGGCTCTCGCGGGCGGCGAGCGGATGGGTCTCGTTGAGCACCACGATCGGCCGTTCGACACGCAAAATCTCGAAGGCGCAGTCTGTCGGCTTGCGCGGCGGACGCACGAGCGCGATGTCGAGCTTGCCGGCTTCCAGCATCTGGATCAGTGCCGCGGTCATCGCTTCGACAAATTTGATCTCGATGCCGGGGTGGCGCTCGCGGAAGGCGACGAGAGCTTGTGGGACGAAGCTGGAGGAGGCGGCATCGATCGCTCCGACCCGCAGCACCTTGCTGGAGGCGAGCGAGGCTTCGCGCACGGCGCGCGACGCGTGTTCCATCTTGACGAGGATGCCCTTGGCTTCCTCGAGCATGAGCAGTCCGGCGCGGGTCAGCGCGACCTGACGCGTCGTGCGCGTGAGCAGGCTGACGCCGAGCTCGTCTTCCAACGTGCTGATCTGGCGCGAAAGTGCTGGTGGTGCGAGGCCAAGCCTTTCAGCCGCGCGGCCGAAATGCAGTTCCTCCGCCACCGCGATGAAGCATCGCAGTTGCCGAACATCCATGACGATCGTCTGCTCCCCTCTGGCGTATCGCTTTTTGCGATATCTTCCAGCCTTCGCGGTTATGGCCTTTAGCGGCTAGCGCCGTGAAAGCGACCGTAGAGCAATTCATAATTTTTTGGCAACAAAGCCGTGGGCTAGATGCGGCTTTCCTGAGGATGAGCGCCTTTGCGGCGCCGGAAGAGCCGTCCATCGATCAGGGCGAGGCCGAGGAAGATCGCCGCCATGCCGAGGAAATGCCGTGGCAGCAGCGCTTCCCCAAGCAGCCCGACGCCGAGCAGGATGGCGCTGACCGGCACGAGGAAGGTCACCAGCATGGCGTTGCTGCCGCCGGCGCGCCTCATGATCTGGAAGAAGATGACATAGGCGAGTGCAGTCGAGAGCAGGGCGAGCCCGACCAGGGCGCCGATCGCGGCCCTGGATGGGAACGGCAGGAGCCATGGCGGCGCGAGGAGCAGGACCAGTGGCACGGTCATGACCGTGGTGGCGCTGAGCTGGCCGGTTGCCGTCACCAAGGGTGGGAGCTCCCGGAACCGGCGGCCATAGAGGCCGGCAAAGCCATAGGAGAGCGCGGCCGCCAGGCAGGCGAGCTGCGGAAGCAGCGCATTGCCCAGACCACTGATCACATCCGGGCCCATCAGGATGGCGACGCCGACGACACCGGCCAGAACGCCGGTGATCTTCAGTGGCGTGGCCTTCTCGTTGCTGCCGAAAAAATGAGCGACCACCACGCCGAAGACCGGGGTGGTCGCATTCAGGATCGCGGCGAGACCTGCGCCGATCTGCGTCTGCCCCCAGAAGATCAGGCCGAAGGGGATGAGATTGTTGAGCAGGCCCATGCCGAAGAAGGCGAGCCACATCCGGCCGCCCACCGCCATCGTCAGGCCAAGCGCGCGCACGGCGACATGGAGGACGGCTGCGGCAAGGGCGACCCGCGCTAGCACCACTGCGAGCGGCGGCCATTCCGTCACCGCGATCTTGGCGAAGAAGAACGAGCCGCCCCAGAGCAGCGAAAGCACGAGCAGCAGAAGCCACTCGCGCGTGCCCATCGCGGTGGGCGGGGAGGCGGGGGAAGAGGCCATGGGGCTCGGTCCTTGACGCGATCCTGGAACGCTGTTGCAGGATCGCTAAGACGAAGGCGGGCGAGCCGCCACCCGCTTTCTGATCAGGCCGCCTCGGCGTCCCGCGCCTGCCACATCGCCTTGAAGGCAGGGCGGGCCTGACAGGCTTCGAGCCAGGCCTTCACAAGCGGAACGGCGGCAAACAGCTCGGGCGCGCCGGTCTGGGCATAGCGGATGACTTCGGAGACATTGATGTCGACGACGGTGAAGCGACCGCCGACGAGATAGCCGTCCTTGGCGAGGGCATCGTTGAGCACAGCCAGCGGCGCGCGCAGGGCCTCGGCCGCGGCGTCGGCCAGTTTGCCGTCGCGTTCCGCCAGCGGTTTGGCGACGCGGTGATAGAGGGTGTTGAGCGCGTTGGTCTCGCATTCGGTTGCGGCCCAGAGCGACCACATCGCTGCCAGTCCCTCTTCCTGGACGTCCTTCGGTGCCAGCGGGCCGCCATGCTTCCGGGCGAGATAGAGGTTGATTGCGAGCGATTCGTGCAGCACGAAGCCATCGTCGTCGATCGACGGAATATGCCCGTTGGGGTTCACCTTCAGGAATTCGGCGCTGCGGGTATGGACCGGCGCATCCGCCGCCTTTGGATCAGGCACTCGGCCAGCCTGGATCACTGGTTCATGCTTGAAGGCGAGGCCGAGCTCGTTGGCGAGCCAGATATTGCGCGTCGCGCGCGAACGATAGCACCCGTAGATCGTCAGGGTCATGAGGCAGGCTTTCAGGTTTGGGGGTGGTCAGACGGTCTGGCGCAAGGTCTCGCGGGCGATGATCAGGCGCTGGATTTCGGAGGTGCCCTCATAGATTCGGGTGATGCGGGCATCGCGGGCGTAGCGTTCGACGGGGAAGTCGCGGCAATAGCCAGCGCCGCCATGGATCTGGATTGCCGTGTCGGTGCAGCGATGCGCCGCTTCCGAGGCGAAGAGCTTGGCCATCGAAGCTTCCCGGGCGAAGGGCTCGCCGCGATCCTTGCGGGCGGCAGCGTCGAGGATCAGCAGCCGCGAAGCGTGCAGATCGAGCTCGCGGTCGGCGATCATCCATTGCAGGCCCTGGAAGTCGCTGAGCGCCTGGCCGAATTGCTGCCGCTCCTTCGCGTAGGACTTCGCGGCCTCCATGGCCGCGCGCGCGATGCCGAGCGAAACAGCGGCGACGCCGATGCGCCCGCCGGCCAACTCGCCGACCGCGACCCGGAAGCCGTCATTCTCCCGGCCCATCAGGTTCGAAGCCGGGATGCGCGCGCCCTCGAAATGGATGGTATTCGTGGCGGAGCCGGTCTGGCCCATCTTCTTCTCGGCCTTGCCGACGCTGACGCCGGGCGTATCGGCCGGAACCAGGAAGACCGAGATGCCCTTGCCCTTCGGCGCGTCCGGGTCGGTCACGGCCCAGACCACGAAGAGGCCGGCATATTCTCCGCTGGTGATGAAAATCTTCTGGCCGTCGAGCACATAGCCGTCGCCGTCGCGGCGCGCCCGCATCCGCATGCCCGCAGGGTCCGAGCCGGCTCCGGCTTCTGTCAGGCAGAAGGCTCCGGCGGCATAGGTGCCATCCGCGAGCCTTGGCAAATAGGTCGTCTTGTGCTCGGCCGAGCCAACCGCCTGGATGACCTCTCCGACCATGTTGGTCACCGAGGTCGTGACCGCGGTCGAGGCGCAGGCTGCCGCGAGTTCCTCCAGTGTCAACGCGAAGGCGACCGTGCCGGCTTCACTGCCGCCGAACTCGCCACGGACATTGAGCGCCATGAAGCCGTTTTCGGCGAGGGTCTTCAGATTGGCCAGGAATTCGCTGCGGCCTTCACCGCGATCGAGAGCCTCGGCCAGCGGCGCCAGCCGGTCGGACGCGATCTTTCGCGCGGCTTCCCGGATCAGCCCTTCCTCGTCGCTCAGCGCGAATTCCATGCTGCCCTCGTCGTTTCGTTCGCCGACCTTAGAGGGCCTGCGACGAACCGCCAACCGGCGTGACCGGCTCGTCCTTGCGAAGCTGGACGGGCGTTCCCGCACATGCGGTCCACTCGCGGAGATGGGGGTTGACGCGATGAGGCTTCAGGTGCATCTCGGCCTCGCTGCAAGCCTTCCGGCGGCAGTTTCACAGGAACCCCGACCCAATGCCAACCGACAGTCCCAGTCGACAGTCGATGCCGTCTGACGCCGTTTCGCGCGCCTGACCGGGGAATCCGGCTCGCCTGCGATCGGCCATGACGGCCGATCAAAGGATATGAGCTATGAACGCCGTTGCCACCGCACCGGAGCGGGATCTTCTCGCTGTCACTCTCGCCCAGACGCTGGCGCGGGACCATATCGCCGATATTGTCGAGGCCTTGACCGAGCAGGACGTGGAAACGGTTGCCGCCGTGCTCCTTGCCCTGCCGTTCGAACGCGCCGTCGAGGTCCTGGACCAGCATGAACTGACGGCAGCCTCCGAAGCGCTCGGTCGGATGCCGGAGGTGCGTGCCGCGCAGTTCCTTTCCGCCATGTCGGCGGACCGCGTCGCTGACGTGGTCCCGGAATTCGACGAGCCGCTGCGCCTGCGCCTGCTCGGTCGCGTCGACCACGACACGCGCGCGACGCTGAACCGGCTGCTTGCCTATCCCGAGCAAAGCGCGGGCTCGATCATGACGACGGAATTCGTCAGCGTGCCGGCCGACTGGACTGTCGCTCGCACGCTCGACTACATCCGGCATGTCGAGCGTACGCGCGAGACGATCTACGCGATCTATGTCCTCGATCCCGCGACCGGGAAGCTGGTCCGGGCCGTTTCGCTGCGCCGGCTGATCAGCGGCGATCCGGGGGCTCTCGTCGCCTCCGTCGTGCCCGAGATGAAGCCGATCAGCGTGACGCCGGAGGTGGACCGGGAGGATGTCGCGCGGTTGATCACGAAATACGACCTCCTTGCCGTTCCCGTCATCGATGCGGCCGAGCGCGTCATCGGCATCGTCACGGTCGACGACGTCATCGACGCGATGATCGCGGAGACCACGGAAGACGTGCAGAAGCTGGGCGGCATGGAGGCGCTCGACGAGCCCTACACCGAGATCAGCTTTGGCCGGATGATCCGCAAGCGCGCCGGCTGGCTCAGCATCCTGCTCGTCGGCGAGATGCTGACGGCCTCGGTGATGCAGCACTTCGAGGGCCAGCTCGAGAAGGCGATCGTGCTGACCCTGTTCATCCCGCTCATCATGAGCTCGGGTGGCAATTCCGGATCGCAGGCCACCTCGCTCCTGATCCGTGCGCTGGCGTTGCGCGAGATCAAGCTCGCTGACTGGTGGCGGGTGGCGCTGCGTGAGATTCCAACTGGCCTGACACTCGGCGCCATCCTCGGCGCGATCGGTGTCGTGCGCGTCATCGCCTGGCAGAAGCTCGGTCTGTACGACTATGGCGAGCACTGGGCCCTGATTGCGGCAACCGTCGGCGTCGCTCTGCTCGGTATCGTCGCCTTCGGCTCGCTGACCGGCTCGATGCTGCCTTTCATCCTCAAGCGCCTGGGCTTCGACCCGGCGAGTGCTTCGGCACCCTTTGTCGCGACATTGGTCGATGTAACCGGCCTGATGATCTATTTCGGCGTGGCCGCGATGATCCTGGGCGGCACATTACTTTGAACTCCGCCCTGCAGAACGGGGTGCGGCTAAAGCATTGGCCTGAAAAGTGGATTGCGGTTTTGCGGGAAAGCCGATGCAAACACAAAAAGCTAGATCATCGGACCGGATACGCTATCCGGTTCGATGATCTAGCCTGCGCGCCCGTTCTGCACCGCCACCGTGGTGGCAGGTCCGGGCTGCCGCAGCTTCTCGATCTGGCGTTGGTGATCCTTGAACTCGGTCAGCGCCGCGCCGCTCAGGCTATGGTTGCTCGGCAGCTTGACCTTCATCGGATCGACGAAGTGGTTGTTGATCGTCACCTCATAATGGACATGAGGCCCGGTCGAGAGGCCCGTCGTGCCGACGGTGCCGATGATCTCGCCCATGCGGACAGTGGCCCCCGGTCTGATCTGCGAGCCGATACTGGCCATGTGGTTGTAAGCGGTGGCGTAACCATTCGCGTGCTCGATCTCGACACGGTTGCCGTAGCCGGCGTGCGGGCCGGCGGCCACCACCTTGCCGTCGCCTGCCGCCATGATCGGTGTGCCGCGGGGCGAGGCCCAGTCGACGCCGCTGTGAAGGCGTGAATAGCGCAGGATCGGGTGACGGCGCATGCCGAAGGGCGAACTTATGCGTCCGATCTGGACCGGCCGGCGCAGCAGGAGTTTTCGCAGTGAAAGCCCTTCTTCGTCGAGATAGTCGACATCCCCGGTCTCGGGCGAGGCATAGCGATAGACGCGGTGGGTCTCTCCCTCCGCCGTCAGGGCGGCGAAGAGCAACTCGCGGCGGCCGGCCGGAGCCGTTTCATCGTCATTGAAGATCATCTCGAGGCGATCGCCGACATTGGTTCGCTGCTTGAGGTCGAGATTCGACGCGAAGATGCCGACGAACTCATCGATAAGCTCACGCGGCACCTGGCTCTTCACCGCACTTGCATAGACGCTCTGGAAGAGGGTGGCGCGCTCGCCGCTGTCATCGTCGTCGTCATCGCTGCTGTCTTCGGCTGGGCCGTGATGCGCGTCATCCTTGGCCACTGAGACATTCTTGGCCACTGAGACGAAGCGGCCGCCATCATCGGCCGCGGCGATCTCTTCCGGGCCGGTTTCGTTGAAGAGAGTGACGCGCTGGATGGTTTGCCTGCTGCCTTCGGGGGCGATCAGGAGGCGCAGATGCTGGCCTTCCGGAAGCTCTGCCTTTGCGCGCTTTCCGAGCGCGGCGACGATGGCCGCAACCCGCTGATCGTCGGCCCCATTGTTCTGGAGGATGGAAGCCAGGGTGTCGCCATGGCCGAGCATGACGTCGCGCTCTTCGAACGGCCCCTGGGAGCCCGTGCGCACAGGGATGTTGGTGACGTTCTCGGGGATGATTCTGACATCCAGAGAGCCGAAGGCCGGTGAGCCGAGGGGGGATGGCTGCTCCGCCTCCGCTTCCCCGGCCAGGCGAAGGGTGCGCGAGAGGATGCGCTGGTTCGAATACTCCAGCGGCAGTTGCGGTTCCGATCCGGAGAGGCGGAGCAACTCGGCAACCTGCTCGGCGGCCGCGGTATCCGAGAGGCCGGGCTCCGTGCTCGTCGCTGCGTGATCGGCCAGATCGCGCCTGACGACCGACACATCGGCATCGGCGGGATCAGCTGCCGCCTGCTGAGGGGCCTCCCGGCCTGCGCCGGGCGGAGGGCCGAGCGATTCGAGGCTTGGCATGTTGGGAGCAGCTATGGCCAGCGGCGAAAGCTCGGCCGCGACGTGGACGAGTGCGTGGACTTTGGTGATCTCGCGCGCGCCGACCGTTTCGGTGAGCGGCGCACGGAAATGACGTGTCGTGCCAATCGAGAATCCGCGCTGCACGAGCAGGTCGCCCTTGCGGGCCGCGCCGTTTGCGTTGGCGCCACGCGGCGAGGCCGTCATGGCCCTTTCGGGGCTTCGCGTGGCGGGACTGTCGGCCTCGGAAACCAGGAGCGATGAGGTGAGAAGTCCGGCTCCGACGAGTCCCAGAAGCAGGCTGGCCGAAAGCCACCGTCCCGAGAAGGCGGCGTGATCTCGCAGCGGCATGGGTCTGGGGCGAGGCGCAAACGGATCGATCAGCGCATCGACGTTTTCGTCATAGAACGGGCGCAACACGACTCCGTCGGTCGGAACTTTTCGCGACTCTGCCTGCGAGATCGGGGTGCCTCCTATGTGCGGTGGGAAAGGGCGAAACTATGACGGGCAGGCGCTTCCGCCCGCGGCCCGTCAGCACAGGCGCCTGCGAGGTCGATTGAGGATTGTCGCGATTTCGGTGGGAATCTGGTGCGCATCGTCCAGAAGCGGGACGGCATGAGCCTGGATCAGGAGCTCTCTCGGTCTTCCTCGACACGATTGCGTCCGGCGGCCTTGGCGACATTGCGCGCGCGATCGGCGGCCGCGCGCGCAAGGCGACAGTAAAGTAAAGGGCTGCCGGGCAGCTTCCGCTGCGACAAGGCGGCGCGCCCCGAGAGGCAAGCCGAAAGCGCGCGGGCCTCAGCCCGCGAGGACGCGCTGCGGTGGGAAGGTGATCTCGACCAGGGTGCCTTCCTTCTTGACGCTGGTGATGGTCATCGCCGCGCGGTTGGCTTCGACCAACGCCTTGGTCAGCGGCAGGCCAAGGCCTGTGCCTCCCGCACGCCGCGTCGTTGGCACCTGCCGGAACGGTTCCAGCGCCATTGCGATTTCGCTGTCGTCCATGCCGATGCCGGTATCGCGGACCCGCAGGATCGCCTCGCCCTGATCACCAAGGGCCGTCGAGACGATGACCTGCCCGCCGGCATCGGTAAACTTCACCGCATTGGAGAGCAGGTTGATCACGATCTGGCGGATCGAACGCTGATCGGCCACGACCGGCGGCAGCTTGGGCGAGAGCCCGGAGCGCAGCACCACGCGCCCGCGTTGAGCCTCGGGCTGCAGCAGATTGACGACGGACAGCGCGATTTCGTTCAGATTGACGCTGACGAAGTCGAGATCGAGCTTGCCGGCCTCGATTTTGGCGAGGTCGAGCAAGTCATTGACGAGGCTGATGACATAGCCGCCCGACTGGTGGATGTCGCGCAGGTATTCCTTGTAGCGTTCATTGGCGATCGGCCCGAAGCGCTCTTCGGCCATGACCTCGGCGAAGCCAATGATCGCGTTCAGCGGCGTGCGGATCTCATGGCTGATCTTGGCAAGCACGTCCGACTTCTGGGCGCTGGCCTTCTCGGCCGCCTTGCGGGCCTCGACCAGTTCGCCTTCGGTCTTCTTCCAGGCAGTGATGTCGCGCAGGACCGCGCAGAAGCGTCGCTCTGCGCCATCGGCGATCTGGCCCATGGTCATGAACAGCGGAATGCGGCCGCCCTGACGCACGCGCGCCATGACCTCGCGCCCGTCATTCATCACCGAGGCGACGCCGCCGCCCTTGAGTCCTTCGAGATAATCGAGGGCAGGAGCGTGGCTCTCCGGAGCGAAGAGCAGTGTGAACAATTCGCCTGAGACCTCGCGCTGGTCGTAACCGAACAGGGCCTCCGCGGTCTTGTTGAGCGAGAGAATGCGGCCGCGCTCGTCGACGGTGACGACGCCGTCGGTTGCGGTATCAAGGACCGCAATCATCTCGCTGATCCGGGCTTCACGGGCATCGATGTCGAGTCGCAACGCGTCGACGCGCGCCGCAATCTCGGCCTCCTCGGCCTCGAATTCGGCTGCGAGTTCCGCTTCCTCAGCCTCTTCCTCGGTCAGTGCCTTGACCTCGCCGCCGCCATCAGGGTGACGGAAGGCCATCAGTGTTGCCGGCTCGCCCTGCCACGAGACGCTCGACAGGCGGGCATCGACGCTGACGAGATGGCCCGTCCGGTCGACCAGGATCATGGTGCCGCCATCGGCCCGGGCCGCGCCCTTGATCATGCGGCTGATACCGCCGCCGGACGTCAGGTCGGCGAGATCGGCATAGTCGAGCAAGTCGAGAAGCGTGCGATTGGCATAGAGTGGTTCGTCACCGCGATTGACCAGGACTGCAACGGGCAGGCGATCGAGCACATCGGCATGCGAATTCGGCAGGCGCTGCCGCCCCGCAGGTGCGGAGGGCGTGTCGGCCGATGGTGCGGGTTCGGAAACGGAGGAAACGTCAGCTGCAGGCGGCTTGGATTCCGCTGCCGTGGTGTCGTTCGGCTTCGCCGGCTCGGGCGCCGGCCGGTCGGAGCGGCTGACTTCGTCGCTCAGGCGCAACGGGGCCGCAGGTGGCAGCCGTGGCTCGCCTTCGTCGTCTCCGGCGATGCGGGCGCCGAGCGCCTTGGCGATCTCGCGGAAAGCGTTGCGCTCGGCGGATGTCAGAAGCGCCTTCGAGGGTTCGAGCACCGGTCTGACCGCTGTGAGATGGCCGTTCCGAAGCGGTACGACATTCGCGCCGGCCTCGTTCGGAGGCGGAGTTTCGCTGCGAGCCGCCGGTGTCGGCTCGGTGGCCGGAACGTCGACACCGATCTCGGGGGCTTCGCCTTCGCCGGCGCTGTCCGAGGACTCTGCGATGAGGGGCGCGGAATCAACGTCGTTGGTGGTTGGGGCAGGGGGCACCGATGCTGAGGCGGGAGCCATGGGACCGTCCGACGCACTGGTCGGCAGCGGGAATGGTTCGCGCTCGATCATGCGGGCGAGACCAAAACCACGGAAACCCGCAAGATCACGCTTCGCATCGAGGACAGGCACACCGGAAAGCTCGACCCGAACCCCTTCTGCGAGGCCAGCAGTCCGCCAGAGGACCGGGTGTCCGCTCCAGGTAGCGGCGGAGGCCAGCCGCTGGATCAGGCTGCCCTCTCGGTCGAGGAGATCGCAATCGATCAGCTCCAGCCAGCTGCGGCCGATCAGGCTGGCGGCGGCATCGGCCCCGACGATCTCGGCGATATCGGGCGAGAGACTCGTGAAGCGGCCGTCGGCATCGCTTTGCCAGACGAAACGCACGGTCGCGCGCTTCGATGCGGCGATTGCCCGCGCCGGAGCGGGAGAAGCAACGGTTGCGGCAGGGATAGCTGGCGGCACGGCAATCGGTGCCGGGGGGACGGTAATGCCGAGTCGGCGCAGCTCCGACGGAGCGATGGCGATCGCGAGAATCTGTTGACCGTCTGCTCCCGTCAACAACTTGCAGCCGCATGTCACCAGCGTGGCGGTGAAGCCCGCCGTCAGCCGGAGGCGTTCAAGACGCAAATGATCCCGAGGCGCGAGCCCGCCGGCGAGCAGCGCCAGCCTGCTGCGCGTCGGCGCGGGCAGCGATGGGCCATCGACATGCTGACCGAGCAGTGCCTCGGCGCCCGCGTTGACAAAGCCGACCCGCGAGGTCTTCTGGTCCCAGAGCATCAAGGCGCCGTCCGCAATGAAGGGCGCCAGCGCTGCGTCTTTCGCTGCGTCTGTTCCCTGCATCGCCCAATCCTGCCCGGGTTCGCTCATTCCCATCCGCTCGTTCGGTCTGCGCCGATATGGCTAACAAAGCCTTAATAGCGGGCAAGTGACTGCAAATCCATGGAACTGATCAAGGCTCTCCCGCGTCTGATCGAAACAGCGTTAACGTGGCGGGGTCACGCGATTGTCATCGCGTTGCAATAATGATATTGCAGTGCACAATCGAGTGGCAAACCAAGCCATCCACAGCCAGGAGGATCACCCATGACCGGCAAGACGCCTTATGAAGTGCCGACCGAAATGCGCGAGTTCGCCGAGCGCAGCGTCGAGCAGGCCCGCAAGGCCTTCGATGGCTTCATCGACGCAGCCCACAAGGCCGTGGACGGTGCGCATGGTTCGGCCGAATCCGCACGCGTCAACGCGCAGGACGTGACCCGCAAGGCCATGACCTATGCCGAGACCAACGTCGCCGCCGCCTTCGACCTCGCCCAGAAGCTGGTCAAGTCGAAGGACCTGACCGAGGTCCTGCAGCATCAGTCCGAGTTCGTGAAGTCGCAGGTTGCGGCTCTCCAGAGCCAGCTCAAGGATCTGGGCGTTGCCGCCCAGGAGGTTGCGGCCAAGGCTGCCGAGACCGCAGCCAAGGCGACCAAGATGAAGTGAGCCGCCGGCGGCGCTGCATTGCGCCGCCCCGCGCCACAGAGGCCGTCGGCGCTGGGCCAGGGCTCGGCTCCAACCGTTAGCTCGCTGAAGGAGAATGACGATGGCTAAGCCTGTTCCGCCAAAGATCGGGTCCAAAGCGCCGATCAGTCTCGCTCCCGTCAAGGCTCTCTCGGGCGAAGCGCCGACCGAGTCGAAGGTCGTGCCGGCAGCCCCGGCCGCGACCGGCCCGGTGGTAGGCGCGCCTCCTGCCGTTTCCTTCGCTGCCGTTCCCTCCGCTGCCGTTGCCTCTGCCCCGGTGTCCGGGAATGCCGATCCCGCGCCTGCGCCTGCCGAACCCGTCGCGGTTGCGCCGGTCAAGCCGGCACCTGCGCCCATCATCACCCAGACGGCGGCTGCAGTCGCGGCGAAGCCGGTTGAAGCGCCCAAGGGCGCCGTCAAGCCTCCGGTTGCGCCGGCCCAGGCCGCCAGTGCCGCGCCTCCTGCCAAGGCCCCGGCTGTCCCCGCCATGGCTTCAGTGGCGACCGCTGCGAAGCCCGAGGCGGTGCGCCAGCCCGCGGCGGCCGCGGCCAAGGCCAAGCCGCCGACCAAGGTTCGCGTCGCAAAGCAGGCGACCAGAAAGCCAGCTGCCGCTGCCAAGGCGGTTTCGACCGCGGCCACCAGCGGACCGGCCGCTATCCTTAAATCGGCCGCAGAGGTCAGCGCTGCCGCCGTGAAGACCGGCACGGAAGCTGTCAGGAAGGCAACGGCCACCGTTTCCGCGGATGTTCGCAAGCTTGCCAGTGCGGTCCAGCCCGTGGCGACCGCAGTGCCGTCGCTTTCGCGACCGCCGGAATTCGCAACGCTGACAGCCTCGACCTGGCTGGCTCAGACGCTCGCCGCCGCACGCGTGGTTGGCGCGCTGCAGGCAAAGGTTCTCGACCATGCCTGTGCCGAGCTGAAGGCGGCGCTGAATGAGGCGGAGACTCTCGCCAGGACCGACAATCCCGCCGACGCCGTGGTGATCCACGCCAAGGCGCTGCGCCGCGGCTATGAGGCCTATTCCGCCCATGTGACGGACCTGGCACGCACTGCGCAGGCCGTTTTGCGGCAGGATTGAAGAGGCGGACGACGGCGCGCTGGATTTCGTGTGGTGCGGTGCATTTCGGCGGTTGCAATCGCGCCGCGACGGCACTAGGTTCCGCGCCGCCGGCCAGTTCGCATTCTTGCGCCGTCGGACAGGGCGCCCAAAAGGCGCCGAGAGTGTCGTGCAGCCATAGCTCAGTTGGTTAGAGCGCTAGATTGTGGATCTAGAGGTCCCCCGTTCAAGCCGGGGTGGCTGTACCATTCTCCCCCTCGTTGTAATTGTAGAGCGTTGTCGGGAACGAGACCGGTCGAGCTGGCCTCGCCTGTCCCCTGGGGTTGAGATTTTCCGCTCCAGGCGGCTTCCAACAAGAGGAAGCACAGGCTTCCTGGTTCCCTCCCAACCTTGCCGCGATGCAGAGCAGCGTCTTTGCCATGGTGCGACGAAATCCGCTGCATCGCCGGAGCGACCTGACGCAGCTGTCGGCTCCTGCGATGGGCTAGGCAGCGGTCCCGGGTCGAGACCGGCGCGCCGCCAATCGCCTCGTCGCCATCCGCATTGCCGCGACCGCCAGCGAGTGACTTGGCAACTGAGCCGTCGTTCGCGCAATGCAAAACGCATGTCGACGTGCAGCCGCTGGCACCAGATTGCGTTGGCACCATTCCGGAGCACGGCGCTTTTGACTCGCCTGCCGGTGTGCCTGGCGCTGTTATCGGCCCTTTCGCCCTAGTAGATGCAATGTTACCATTCCGAGCGCTTGTTATCTTCAAAGTCCTGGGGGCCTGAAATGGCAAAAGTTAAACTTGCGATTTTCACAATGGCGACGGTCGGAATCGGCTTCATTGGTCTTGCTGCGACAACGGAAACCGCAAATGCTGTCATTTACTGCAGCTATATCGGTTATCCCGCCGGGTGCGTCGCGCGGCCCGGCGTGCGTCTCGTGGCTCGGCCCGTCGGGGTCGGTGCCGTTACGGCGCCTCGTCCGGGAAATCGCAATGGTGGTGTCAACAGGGTCGGCGTTCGCCGATAGCGCTTGATTCTGCCGCCACGGACCATCTCAGCTTTCCCTGATCGTTGTGCCGCCACGCGTTCTTGAGTGTCTTGCTGCCGCTCGACGACCGGGGAACGCCGTGCTCGTGCGCCGCCGCGGCGGAGGGCCGAAGGGCGCGTTGTTTTGCTCAAGATGGGCAATCGAATGGGAGGGGAGACGTGGCGGCGCCCGGGGGGCACAGAGTTCCTTCCTCGATTCCAGATTGAAACGGGATAGGCCAAGATTGGATGTCCCCGCCTTGGATGCCGGACTTAAAGTTCGCTTCGTCCAGAATGCGGCTTGTGCGACTGAAGTAGGTCAGGCCAATGTTGTTGAGCCGCTCGTACATGCCAAAATGAGCGACATCTCCGGCTCGCTCGCAGGCACGACAACAAGCGGCTTTTGCACTCATCTGAGCCACGAAAGAATAAGGATTGGCGGATACTGAACTCGAGAAAACCTGCTGACGAGCGATCGGCGGTCTAAGGCTTGTGGGGGATCATCGTGAATTGATGACGGCTGCTGCGAGGTAGATCATGGCTTTGAAGCTCTGGTCGGTTTTCTCCGCCCGCATGGCGATGCGTTTGAACTCCTTGAGCTTGC
>NZ_JPKG01000005.1 GCF_000735605.1 Allobosea sp. LC85 | reverse complement strand
AAGGCAATGAGCCTCGTGGTGGTTGCATCCGCTCTTCCCTTTCGGGCCGGCACGGTTCCGGCAACAGAAGTCGCGGCACATTGGCCCGTCATCCTCAACCTACTTGCAGGCAGCCTTCTCGGCGCCTGGTTCGGTGCTGGCTGGGCTACGAAGCTGCGGTCCGAGTCGCTCTATCGCGTCATTGCGTTGCTGCTGGTCGCCATCGCGGCTGTGTTGCTGGTCGGCCATGACACATCCTCTCATGGCGCAGCGCTAACCGGTGCCGCGCAGCTTATCGCCGGAATCGTCGCCGGTTTCCTCATTGGCGTCGTAGCTTCACTGATGGGAGTGGCGGGCGGTGAGTTGCTTATCCCGACCCTGGTCCTGTTGTTCGGCGCCGATATCAAGCTCGCCGGTAGCCTGTCGCTTGCGGTGAGCCTCCCGACCATGATCGTCGGCTTCGCGCGCTACAGTCGCGACCAAAGCTTTTCGGTCATCGCCAAGAACAAGACATTCCTGGTGATCATGGCGGCGGGTTCTATCGTTGGCACCTTCATTGGTGGTCAATTGCTAGGCTTCGTTCCAAGCGGGGTGCTGCTTCCGGGGCTTGCATTTATCCTGCTGATATCCGCTG
>NZ_JPKG01000004.1 GCF_000735605.1 Allobosea sp. LC85 | reverse complement strand
CCAATGTCGTGGTCTTCGGGCTCGGCGGCATCGGCCTCAACGTCATCCAGGGCGCACGCATGGTCGGCGCCGACAAGATCATCGGTGTCGACATCAACCCGGGGAAGCGCGCCATGGCCGAAAAGTTCGGCATGACCGACTTCATCAACCCGGCCGAGATCGGCACCGACAAGGTGGTGCAGGCGATCGTCGACCTCACCGGCGGCGGCGCCGATTTCTCCTTCGATGCCACCGGCAACGTCAACGTGATGCGCCAGGCGCTGGAATGCTGCCATCGCGGCTGGGGCGAGTCGATCATCATCGGCGTCGCCGAAGCCGGCAAGGAGATCGCGACCCGGCCGTTCCAGCTCGTCACCGGGCGCGTCTGGAAGGGCACGGCCTTCGGCGGCGCGAGGGGCCGCACCGATGTGCCGAAGATCGTCGAGTGGTACATGGAGGGGAAGATCAACATCGACGACCTCATCACTCACAAGCTCAGTCTGGACGAGATCAACCACGGTTTCGACCTGATGCATGAGGGCAAGTCGATCCGGAGCGTCGTGGTCTACTGAGCCGGTCGTCCGCGTTCCCTCACCTCGGCCGGCACTTCGTCAGAAGCAGCGCAGCTCTCCTTCGATCTGCGCCCGTTTCAGGCGAGCAACCTTCTCGCGCAGCACCGGCATGGAGATGAACATCGAGGCGTTCTGACCGCCGCGCTGGCGCACCGACATGATCGTCTCGGCTTCCTCATAGGCCTTGTAGGGCAGGACAGACGCGATGACGTCGATCGAACACGAGCATTTTTCCAGTGACGTACGCGTCTGGCCGTTCGCCGCCATGCAGCCGAAAATGTAGTCGGCGCGAGCGACCGTCGGATAGTCGTTGACCGGCGCTTCGAGCGCCCCCACGTCGCTCGCAGCCAACACGGCCGCCATCAGCATTCCGGCAAGAGCCGCCAGAAGGCCGTGGTGGCGCCCTCCTCCCGTCCCGACCGTGCTCATGGCTGGGCGCCCGCCGATTTCAGGAAGATGCGCTCCTCGAGTTTCGGCGCATCCGGCAATGTGCTGACGAAATGGGAGGTCATGTCGAGCAGCATGCCGGGCGCGGCCTCGGCCACCAGAATCTCGAACTTGGATCCCTCATACCCGAGCATCCGTCCGAGATTGGTATCGTCGACAAAGGGCCTGACGGTAATCCGCGTCGCATCCAGCATCTTGCCCTCGAATTCCGCCTTGGTGGCCTCGCCTGTTGCCTTGTCGCGCAGGCCGGCGCGCAGACGGTCCTTGAAATAGGGCGCCGTTCCGCCGGTGAGCTGCACCATGTTGTTCACCGCCCGATCGAGGAAGATGAGGAGCACCGGATTGCCGGTGAGATCGGGGATCGACATCAGGTCGCGCGCCCGTTCGCCGGTGAACATGCGCAGGTCGATATCGCGACTGCCGCTTGCGGCAACGGATCTGACCACGAGCTTGATGTCGTCGCCGAATGGTTCGCCCAGCCGCTTGGTGTCGGAGGGCGAGCGCTCAACGCGATAGACAAGCTCCGTCCCCGAAGGCACGCCGGACAGATGAGGACGCGCGAACAGGATATCCACCGGCGCATCCTGCGCCTGCGCCGGCCATGGCGCCATCGCCAGCACCACAACCATGACCCGGCAGAGCACGACGGCGAAGGCTTTTCCGCTCACGTTTGCGTCTCCCTGACTGGGTACCAAGTCGAGCAGGCCACGCGGGCAGCAGGATAGGGCGTAGCGCCGGATGCAGCAATCAGCTTTGCGCCCTTAGATCGTCGGACCGGATATCGTATCCGGTCCGACGATCTAACCTTTTGTGTTTGCATCGGCTTCCCCGAAAACCGCAATCCACTTTTCGGACCGATGCTTTAACCGCTCATCAGCGCGCGGGAACGAAGGCGCCGGGTGGAATATGGCCGGGCTCGAAATAGGCATGATGGAGCGCATCCAGCATGGCCCAGAGCACGTCGCATTTGAATTCGAGCGCCGCAATCACCGCCTGCTGCTCGGCCGGCGTGCGGGCATGGGCCGTGACATGGCTAAGAGCGGTCTCGACATCGCGCCGCGCCTGTGCCGGGCGGGCGGTGAAATAGCTCAGGCTCTCCGGGCTGACGAAGTCGTAATGCGCCAGCATGCCTTCGACGCGATGCCGGATGATCGTGGGCGAGAACAGTTCGGTCAGGGAGGACGCGACGGCTTCGAGCAGCGGGCGCTCGCGCACGAAATTGACATAGGCCTCCACCGCGAAACGGGTCGCCGGCAGCACGCCGCGATGGGCCTGCACATCGGTGCGCACCAGGCCCAGGCTTTCGCAAAGCCGCAGCCAGCGTTCGATCCCGCCTTCTCCATCCGCCTCGCCGTCATGGTCGACGAGACGCTGGCGCCAGGCCCGCCGGAGCGCGGGGTCGCTGGCCCGGGCGATCAGAAAGGCGTCCTTCACAGGGATATGGGCCTGGTAGGTGAAGCGGTTGAGGGCCCAAGCCTGGACTTCTCCCTTCGTGCACTGGCCGGAATGCAGCCGAACGTGGAAGGGGTGCTTGTCGTGATAGCGCGCCTCTCCGACCTCGCGCAGGCGCTGCTCCAGTTCCTCGGGCGATAGCAAAGCAGTCACAGCCTCACCTCCATGCCGTCATAGGCCACCGCGATACCCGCGGCTTCGATCATGAGACGCTCCGGCGCCCCCTCGATCAGCGCCGGATTGGTGTTGTTGAGATGGATATAGATTTTTCGCGCTGCCGGCAGCTCTGCAAGCCAGGACAGCGAGCCACCGGTGCCCGTGATCGGCATATGCCCCATCCGCCGGCCGGTCTTTTCACCGACGCCGCTGCGGATCATCTCGTCATCCGTGAACAGGGTGCCGTCGAAGAACACCATGTCCGCGCTTTCCGCCATGGCACGAACGCTGTCGGACAAGGCCGCACAGCCCGGGATGTAGACGATCGATCGCCCCTCATCGCTGATCCTGATGCCGGCCGCTTCGCCAGCCTCGGAGGCGAGCGGGCGCGCGCGATCCTCCAAATAGAGCGGTGCCTTGCCGGGAACGGGAAACAGCTCCGCCGTCAGTCCGCCGGCCAACGCGATGGGCTCCGCCGCGGTCGCGGTGACGCGACGCGCCGGCACTGCTGCAAAAATGGGGTTGGCGTCGGTCGCATCAAAAACGGGCGCGAGCGCGACCAGGTCGAAAGGATGTCGCTCCCTCAGGTTGAGCAGCCCGGCAACATGGTCGATCTCGGCGCTGCTGAGAATGACCGTGCCAATCGGCGAATGGCGCTCTGCGCGCGGCCACAGGGCTGGTGTCGCCCGGATCTGGCTGCCGAGATCGGGCGACGCGTTCAGAACGACCCAGCTCTCGCCATCGCGTGTCACCGCGAGGCTCGATTGCGTTCGCCAGGGGGCACGAGGATCCCTGTTCCAGGCAAGCGCACAGACCCGGCACCGGCAATTCCATTGTGGAAAGCCGCCACCGGCAGCCGCACCGAGAACGATGGCCTTCATCGGGGGCGCCTCAGGCAGCCGGCCTCTCACAAGCGCAAGGCACGAAGACCTGTGCCTCCGGCGCTGCTGCGCAAGCCGCTGCTTCCACCCCGCGTTCGACCCAGGACATGTCCGGCTCCTTCGATTGCGCCGAGAGCGGCATGGCGCTGACACAGGTGCCGTCACGCGCCGGGCGGCAGCCTAGGCCATCATGGCCATCCCCGCCATGATGATCGCGGTTCCCTCTTCTTCACGACCTCGCCGTGTTACTGTCGACTTTGGCGCTCGCTGGCTGTCCTTGCAGAGGGGAAGGCTTCGGGCCAGCTCCGGATCAAAGCCGAGCGCCCCACGATCGAGTGTCCGACGCCACGAACCACGATCGACTGAAAACCGACTGATCCTGCGCTACTCTGAAGCAACAAGAACGGGGAGGATGACATGCATCTGCGGTGGTTCTTGCATCTGCTGTGGTTCTTGCCGGCGGGCCTGCTTGGTTTGAGCCAGGCGACGGGCGCCGACCTCGTGAAGGGCCGGACGGATTTGCCCGAGCTTGTGCTCGGGAACGACGAAGGCAGCGACTACGTCGTCTCCCGGAAACAGATCGAGATGGAATCCGGCAAATCCTACCGCCTCGCCATCACGGCAAAGGGCGGCAAGGAGTACAAATTCTTCGCACCGGAGTTCTTCCGGAACAGCTGGGTCAACCAGATCGTCATCAACCATCTCGAAGTGCACATGCAGGGGGCACCTCATCATCTCGAGTTCGACGACCAGGGCACGATCCACGTGGAGTTCGTGGCGATGCGGCCGGGCGAGTACCCCTGGTACATCCAGGGCCTGGAGGCTCAGGGGATGACCGGCACCTTCATCGTGAAGTGACGGAGGCAAGTCATGCGCAAGGTCGCCCTCGCCGCCGTCCTGATCCTGGTGACGATCCCGGCCCAGGCCGACGACAGGTCGGAATGCAGGAGCGGCATCGTCATGATCCAGGCCGAGATCGCTAGATCGCCGTGCGTCCGTTCGGACGCAGGAGGGGCGATCTATCTCTTTGTTTGAGCATCGGATTTTTCCGAAAACCGGATTCCACTTTTCGGTCCGATGCTCTAATGCACGGCGCTTGAGAGCAGCTTGCGGGGCAGCGAGCTCAACCGCCTGCAGCCGTCGGTTTCGACCACGATGCTTTCGCTGAATCCCAGGCCGCCGGCCGTCACATACATGTGAAAGACCATGCCCTCTTCGAGTCTCCAGCGCGCGTTCGGCAGGAACACGCGAGAGAAGTCGCTGGGCCGCGGGGTGCGAGCGTAGAGGCCGAGCGTGTAGCCGGTGACGTTGTCGTAGGCAGGACGCAAACCCTCACGAAGCACGGCTTCACGCAGCACGGCATCGATCTCGCAAGCCAAGACGCCCGGCCGCATCGCTGCGAACTGCTCGTCCTGGAGCGCGACCAGACGCTCAGCGAGTGGGATAAGTCCACGCTCATCCCCGCCGATCAGCACCGGACGCATCAGGCGGGCACCGTAATTGCCCAGTTTCGGGATCAGTTCGACATGCAGGATGTCGCCCTCACCGAGCGGCTGCGCCGTCATGACGCCGTGCAGGAATTCGTGGTCGCCAACGCCAGGCAGGATCGGGCCGGTTTCGCCGGTATCGGCGCCGTTCTCCAGAAAGCAGGCAGCGGCGACGGCTGCGGCCGCCCTTGACGAAAGCCCGGGCCGCGCCCTGTCCGCGATCGACCTCATCGCCTTGTCCGCGATGCTGGCGGCCTGGGCGATCTGGTTGATCTCGGCCGGCGACTTCACGGCTCGGAGCAGGTCGCTCGCCTGCGGCAGGTCGACAAAGCGTGCCTGCGGCAGCAGCGCTGCGAACCGATCGCGCGTCGCGGCCGTAAAGCCGTAGGAGAGATGATCGGCGCCGATCCGCGCGTTGCCGAGGCCGCGGCGACGGATTTCATCCGCCATCACGGCCTGCGGCTCGGCGGTATCGGGAAATCCGACGATATCGGCAAACCAGCAGGCGTCGCGGCAGGGCCCGGCGTCGAGGTCTCGCAAGACGAACCACGGCTCGCCCTCGAGCGGCAGGAAAGCCGCGCGATACATCGTCTCCGAGACGGTATAGCCCGTCAGCCACGCCAGGCATTCGGCATGGTCGACCAGCAGAAGCTCCGCGCCGACTTGCGCCATCGCGGCGCGGGCACGCGCCGCCCGCCCCGCAAATTCCTCGCGCGAGAAGAGCGGACTCACGCCACCTCGCAGATATCGAGGATCGTCAGCATGTAGATGCGGACCATGTCGAGGAAGTCGCGGATCTCGACGCGCTCGTCGGGCATGGTGTTGTAACGGCCGCCCGGACCACAGACGATGCCTTCCATGCCGGCCTCGGCATAGAGATGGCCGGCATCGGTGCCGAAGAAGCCGGGTGGCTTGATCGCCCCGGTTGGCTGCTTCTCGCCGCGCACGGCCTCATAGGCGGCGTTGACCACCTTGACGATGCGCGCGTCCTTGGCGACCTCGAAGGCCGGCATCGACTGGTGGCCTTCCTTCTTCTCGATGCGGATGGAGGTCTTCAGGCCCGGGAAGCGTGCTTCCAGCGCGGCAAGCTCGCGCGTCATGTCGGCAAGTGCGCCGTCCTGCGTCTGGCCCGGCGCGTAGCGGCCGGAACCCTTGAGCTTGCAGTAGTCGGCGACCTGCGGAGCGCGCCACTCGTGCAGCTCCTTGCCGAGAGCGCCATGGACGACGCCGACATGGACACGGTTGATCGATTCATGCTCGGCGCTCGGCGCGCCGGAGAATTTCATCCCGTTCAGCCGCGGAATGAGATCGCAGGCCGCCATGATCGCGTCGACCGCCTGCTCGCGCTTGGAGAGGTGGCGGGTGTTGCCGACGAGCTCGATCACGAAGGAAAAGGCGCAGGCGTGCATGGTGACGGCCTGCACATCGGTCGGTTCGCTGTTGACGAAGTAGTCGGCCCGGATGCCGTTGCGGATCGCGGCGACCGTTCCCACGCCGCCTTGCAGTTCGCCGACCACATAGGTCAGGATCACGTCGCCCTTGAGCTTCACGCCGGCGTCGAGCAGCGTCTTCACCGCGCAATAGGAGGCGGCATCGCCGGCCTTCATGTTCGAGACGCCAATGCCGTAGATGAACTCCTCGTCGACCACGCCGCCCCAGGGATCGACCGTCCAACCCTCGGTTGCCGGGTTGGTGTCGAGATGTCCGTTGAACAGCAGGCTCTTGCCGCCGCCGGTGCCCTTCCAGCGGCCGATGGCGTTGGCGCGGCGGCCATCGTCGAAGGCCTGGGCCTCCGCCTCGATGCCCATCGCCTTCATCTGGTCGACGACGTGGAGCACCAGCTTCTTCTCGCCTTCGGTCTCGGAATAGCTCTTCTGCTTCACCCAGTCGGAGAGGAGCGTCAGGCAGGCCTTCTCGTCGAGCGAATGGATCAGGTCGCGGGGATTCATCGTGATGGCCTCGGATGTCAGGCGGCGGCCGTGGCCGGAGCGGGCACGGCGTCGAGCAGGGAGCGGGTGTAGGGGTGGAGGGTTCCGTCGGTCAGCGCGGTGACATCGACGAGATCGACGAGGTCGCCGCGATACATCACCGCGATCCGGTGGGCGATCTGCCGCACCAGGTTGAGATCGTGGGTGATGAAGAGATAGGCCGTGCCGAAGCGCTTCTGCAGATCGACCAGGAGCTCGACGACGGAGGCCTGCACGGAAACGTCGAGCGCGGAGGTGATCTCGTCGCAGATCACGAGTTTCGGCCTGGACGCGAAGGCGCGCGCGATGGCGACACGCTGCTTCTCGCCGCCGGAGAGCTGGTGCGGATAGCGATCCGCATAGGAGGCCGGCAGCCTGACCTGCTCCAGCAGCTCTCCGATGGCCGCTGCGTCCTTGCGTGCGCCGGGCTCGCCATAGAGTTCGAGCGGGCGCGACAGGATCTCCCGGATGCGCTGGCGCGGATTGAGCGAGGAATCCGGATGCTGGAAGATGATCTGGACATCGCGGCGATAGGCCCGGTCCATGTCGCCCAGGCCCGTGATGCGCCGGCCTGCGAAGCGGATCTCGCCCTCGAACCGGTTCAGGCCCGTCATCGCCTTGGCGAGCGTCGACTTGCCGGAGCCGGATTCACCGACGATGCCGAGGATCTCCCCCGGCAAAACGGAGAGGCTCACCTCGCGGTTGCCGGTGAACTGCGTGTTGGCGCGGCCGAGCAGGCTGCCGAGGAAGGGTTTGCGGCCGTAGTGGACGCTGACCTTCTCGACCTCGACCAGCGGCCGGGCGGCCTTGTCGGGCGTGGTTCCGATCAGCCGATGGTCCGGTCGCGGCACCGCAGCGAGCAGCTTGCGCGTATAGGCATCCTGCGGCCGGGCAAAGACATCCGCGACCGCGCCACGCTCGACGATCTTGCCGCGATGGATCACCGCGACCGTCGTCGCGATTTGCGAGACCAGCGCGAGATCGTGCGAGATGTAGAGCGAGGCGACGCCGGTTTCCGCCTGCAATTCCTTGAACAGGTCGAGGATCTGGCGTGCCGTGATCACATCGAGCGCTGTCGTCGGCTCGTCGAAGATGATGCATTCCGGCTGGCAGGCGAAGGCGGTCGCGATGACGACACGCTGCTTCTCGCCGCCGGAGGCCTCGTGCGGATAGCGCCGCATCATCTGCTTGGGAATCTTGAGGCCGACACGGGCAAGGCGCTCCTCGCCCTCGGCCCAGGCCTGCTTTCGCGTCAGGCCGCGATGGCGCACCAGCACCTCGGCGAGTTGCTCGCCGAGTGGCAGCGTCGGGTTGAGCGAGGTGCTCGGGTCCTGGAACACCATGCCGATGCGCTTGCCACGGATCGCTTCGATGTCCGCTTCGGAGGCCTTCAGGAGGTCCTGGCCGGTCAACCGGATGGCACCGGCCTCGCGCGCACTCTTCGGCAGATGGCGCATGATCGCCCAGGCGAGCGAGGTCTTGCCGGAGCCGGACTCGCCGACGAGGCCCAGCACCTCGCCCTTCGCAATGGACAGCGCCACGTCGTCGAGCGCGCGCGTGAAGCCGGCCGGCGTCGCGTAATCCAGATGATAGCCGGCGATGTCGAGGATCGGGGTCGCCATCGCCTCAGCTCCTCGGGTTCAGCGCGTCGCGCAAGCCATCGCCGAGCAGGTTGAAGCCGATCGCGACCAGCGCGACGGCAAGGCTCGGCCACAGGATCATCCAGGGACTCAGATGCATGAAGCGGCGCGCCTCCGAGACCATCAGCCCCCATTCGGAAGCCGGAGGCTGGGCGCCGAGCCCGAGGAAGGAGAGCGTCGCAAACAGCATCACGGCAAAGGCGACGCGGATCGTCATCTCGACGATGATCGGCGCGACGACATTCGGCAGCATCTCCCGTCCGACGATGAAGGCCGCGCTTTCGCCGCGCGCGATCGCGGCATTGACATAGTCCTGCTTGCGCACGGCCAGCGCGACCGACCGTGTCACGCGGGCCATGCCCGGTGCGAAGGCGAGCGCGATCGCAAGCACCGCGTTGAGGCTGCTCTTGCCGAGCAGGTTCACGATCAGCAGCGCCAGCAGCAGGCTGGGGATCGACATGATCGCATCGACGGTGCGCATGATCGCCTCATCGCTGCGCCCGCCCAGAAAGGCCGAGATCGTGCCGATGACCGCGCCGACCAGCGTGCCGAGCGCCGTCGCCAGTACGGCCATGACGACCGTGGCGCGCGCGCCGTGCAGCAGGCGGCTCAGGATGTCGCGGCCGTACTGGTCGGTACCGAGCCAGAATTGCGCGCTCGGCGGCTTGTAGCGCATCAGGGGCGCCATCTTTTCGGGGTCGTAGGGCGCGAACCACGGCCCGATGGCGACGACGAACAGGATCAACCCGACGATCACGAGCCCGAGCGCGCCCTGCGGCGAGCGGAGCATGCGCCTGAGGCTCTCAATCATACTGGATCCTCCGGTCGAGCCAGGCATAGCCAATGTCGGCAAGGAAATTGGCGACGGCGTAGGTCGTCGCCATGATCAGTGCGCCCGCCTGGATCGAGGGAAGGTCGCGCGCCTGGATCGCGACGATGAGCTGGCGACCGATGCCGGGCAGCGCAAAGATCTCCTCGACCACGATGACGCCGCCGAGCAGGTAGCCGACATCGAGCGCGACGATGGTGATGGTGGGCAGCAGCGCGTTGCGAAGCGCATGCTTGAACAGCACCTGCCGCTTCGACAGGCCCTTGAGCCGTGCGGCGCGGATGTAGTCGGATTGCAGGACATCGACAAGTTCCGAGCGCACCATGCGCGAGACATGGGCGATCAGGATCAGCGAGACGGTGAGAACCGGCAGGACGAGGTGCCGGAGGCCCCGCAGAGGATCCTCGGTCAGCGGGACATAGCCGGTCGCCGGCAGCCATTGCAGCCAGTCCGCCAGCACCAGAACGACGAGCGTGGCGGTGACGAATTCCGGCAGCGAGACGCCGATATAGGAGAGGAAGCTGACGCCGAGATCGGCGCCCCGCCCGCGCCGGACCGCAGCGACGATGCCGAGAGGGATCGCGAGCACCAGCATCAACCCGATCGAGAACAGGGCGAGCAGCAGCGAGCGGCCGAGCGCCTCGAGCATCGCGGGGGCAACCGGCTGGCCGGTTCGCATCGAGCTGCCGAAATCGCCCTGCAGCACGGCCGCGAGCCAGTGCAGATATTGCATCCAGATGGGGTCGTTCAGCCCCATCTTGAGACGCAGTGCCGCCAGCGCATCCGGCGTCGCGTTTTCGCCCAGCATCATGACGGCGGCGTCCGCCGGCAGGATCTGGGTGATCGCGAAGACGATCAGCGACACGACCAGAAGCGTGTAGCCGATCAGCAGGATTCGCTTGAGGATATAGGCTGGCGACACGCGCGGATTCCTCGCTGTTCGCTCAGAGCCGGATCCGACCAGATTGAATCAATCTGATCGGTGAATCCGTCTCTCACTTTGGAATGGAGACCGTTTTTCCAATCAGCTTGCGATGCAAGCTGATTGGAACGGGCTCAGCCGCGCTTCGGCGCTTTGGCGCCGAGCGAAACGAAATCGAGCCGGAAGACGGCGCCGCGCGGATGCAGCTGGTAGCCCTCCACCCAATCGCGCTGTCCGCCGAGCAGGTCGAAGAAGGCGGGGATGATCGAGGGCACTTCCGCGTACATCAATTTCTGCGCCTCGGCGTAGAGTGCGCGGCGCTTCGTCTCGTCGACCGTGGCGCGCGCCTCGAAGACGAGCTTGTCGAAGGCGGCATTGTTCCAGCGCGTCTCGTTCCACGCGGCGTTCGACGTATAGAGCAGCGAGAAGATGGCGTCAGCGGTCGCCTGCATGTTGTAGAAGCCGACATAGAACGAGCCCTTCTTCCAGACCTGGTCGAGATAGGTCGCGTGCGGCATCGTCTCGACCTTGATGTCGAAGCCAGCGGGCTTGGCCATCTCGCGCAGCGCCACGGCGAGCTGGGTGCGCTGGCCGGGCCGGTCCGAGGCGATCAGCGTCGCTTCCAGTCCCTTCGGATAGCCGGCCTCGGCGAGCAAGGCCTTGGCCTTGGCGATATCGGCCTGCTTCGCCGGCAACTCGGCATGGAAGCGATAGGCCGGGCTGAGAGGGGTATCGTTGCCGGGCGAGCCAAAGCCCTCGGTGACGAAATCGACCATCGCGGCGCGATCGACGGTGAGCGCAAGCGCCTGGCGCACGCGCACATCGTTGAAGGGCTTCTGGTCACAGCCGAAATTGACGTTGCAGAACTGGCCGGACGGCACGCGCAGGGCCTTGATGCCGGAGGCCTTCTGCAGCCGGCCGAACTCGGTCGGCGGGGTGGTGCTGATGAGATCGGTGTCGCCCGCGATCAGGGCGGAAGCCTCGGCGCTCACATCCGGAAACACCACGACCTCGACCTTGTCGAGATAGGGCCGCGCCTTGTCGTAATAGGCCTCGTTGCGGACAACGATGATCTGCCGCTCCGGCTCGAAGGAGACGAGCTTGAACGGTCCCGTGCCGATGGCCTGGCGGTCGAGCTTCTCCAGCCCGCCCTTGATGACAGAGGCCGGCACGATCTTGGCGTTGGTATAGGCCAGCGTGACCGGCAGATCGGCGAAGGGTGCCGATAGGGTGAAGACGACGGTGCTGTCATCCCTGGCTGCGACCTTGCTGATGGGGCCGACATTCTGGCGTGCCGGAGAAGCCGTCTTGGCATCGAGAATGGCCTCGAATGTCGCGACCACATCGGCCGCCGTGCAAGGCTGGCCATCATGGAAGGTCAGGCCCTTGCGCAGGACGAAGGTCCATTCGGTGAGATCGGGGGAATTCGTCCAGGATTCAGCGAGATCGGGCTCGGCGCTCATGTCGACCTTGAGGCGCGTCAGGCCGGAATAGAGCAGCTCGGCGACGAGATATTCCGGGTTCACCCGGGTGACGAGCGGGTTGAGCTTGGAGACTGCCTGATCGACGCTGACGCGCAGCGTGCCGCCGCGGCGCGGCGTCGTCTGGGCGAAGGCCGGCAGGCCGGTCAGGCCGAGGCCGCCGAAAGCGGCGGAAGCGGCGAGGAAATCGCGACGGTGGATGCTCGGCATGGAACGCTCCTTCAGCTTCGGGACAGGTGATGTTCGGGTGAGGCGAGATCGGGGTTGAGCTCGGGCCTGAAATCGGCTGCGAGATAGGCGAGCACGGCCCGCGCCAGCGCGATGATGTCGGACACCGTCGTGTACTCGCCCGGCGCGTGGATGTTGCGATCGGGGCGACCGAGGCCGCCGAGCAGCACTTCTGGCCTGCCGGTCGCGCGCTGGACCCAGCCGAAATCAGAGCAGCTCGCCGCGCCCCAGCGGCGGAAATCCTCCGGCGCATAGCCGAAGCCTGCGCCGACCGCGGCCTGCCAGCGCGGCCAGTGCGGGCCGGCCGGATCGCTGGTCGGAGCAAGATGGCCGGTCAGCACCGTCTCGACCGTCAGGCCGGGCACGGAGGCGACGGCCCGGCGGATCGCGTCCTCGATCTCCGCGAGCGCGTCCTCGAAGGCTTCTTCCGGCATGTAGCGGCGGTTCAGCGTGAGTTCGAGCAGGGCCGGCACCTGCCCGCCAGCCGTGCCGCCGCTGAGAGCTGCGATATTGAGCTGCGCCGCCAATGCCGGTTTTCCCGGCGGTGGCGGCAGGGCGGACAGGCGGGTCGCCACCTGCGCCTTGAGCACCGCCAGCGCGTTGAGCAGCGGCAGCGAGCCCTCGATCGCGTTGAGGCCGAGCCCCTGGCGGTTGCCTTCGCCGGCATGGACGGCCTGTCCGCGTACCCGCACCAGCAGGTTGAAGAGGCCGAAGCAGCCGGCCCAGATGCGCGCCTCGGCGCTGCCGTTGAAGTTGACGATATGGCCGTCGGGCCGGCCCTGCTCGGCGCCGACAGGGCCGTAAAGCCGGCCCTGCTCGCCGAGATAGCGGATGCCGGGATAGAGGCCGCCCTCCTCGTCGGTGCAGAACAGCAGCATGGGATCATAGGCGAGTTCGATGCCGCAGGCTTTGGCCGCCCGCAGCGCCAGCAGCACGGCGGCGATGCAGCCCTTCATGTCGGCGGCGCCGAGGCCGATGAGGCGTTCGCCATCGCGGGCGATGGACAGCGGATCGGTCGTCCAGCCCGGAGCGGCCGGGACCGTGTCGACATGGAAATAGAGCCCGCAAACCGGTTTGCCGCTCTTGGCGGTCGCAATCAGATTCGTCCTCGCGCCTGCGGCCGGGCCGTTCGGGACAAGCCAGAGTTCGTCCGGCACGTCGATGCGCTCGACCTCGAAGCCGAGCGGACGCGTCATCGCCTCCATCAGCCTCGCGAAGTCGCCATAGCCCTGCCCCGGCGGGAACGAGGTATCGACCGCAATCATCGCGCCGAGATCCGCGACGGCCGCCTCGACCGCCTCTGTGATCCAGGCGCCTGCGCGCTCCAGGCCCGCCGTCTCGCGCGCCATTTGCCCGGCGCCGCTCATCGGACCGCCCTGCCCTGGCGCAGCGGCTGGGCGGCGCGGACGCGATCTGCCATGGAGATGGCGGCGGTGGCGGAGTGCATGGCCATTGGCGCTCAAGCATCTTTCATATAAACTATATAGAAATAGGACTCAGCCTCATGCCTCCTGTCAATGCCAAAAAAGCGACCGCCCCTGCCGCGGGATTGATCAGCGGCGGCAGCCTGGCGTCCACGCTGCCGAACCTCGTCTCCCTCGATTCCGCGCCGCTCTATGAACGGGTGAAGCGACATATGTCGGAGGCGATCCTCGTCGGGGAATGGCAACCCGGCATGGTGTTGCCCAACGAAACGGCATTGGCCCAGGGGTTCGGGATCGCTGTCGGCACGGTGCGCCGGGCGATGAGCGACCTGGTCGCCGAGGGTTTGCTGTCACGCCGACGCAAGACCGGCACGGTCGTCACCGGACGCGCGCCGCATCACTCGCTGCGCTTCTTCTTCCAGTATTTCCGTCTCCACCGGGCCGACGGCAGCCTGGTGCGGTCGACCAGCCAATTCCTGACGGTCGAGACGCGGCCGGCCACACCCGAGCAGGACCAGCGCCTGCAGATCAAAGCTGGCGGTGTCGTCGCGATCCATCGCATCCGGCACGCGGACGGCCGCCCGGTGATGCATGACAAGTTGCTGCTGGCGGAAGAACGGGTCCCCGATCTTCCGCGCGAGCCGGCAGAGCTGCCGCCGCTGCTCTATCTCCATCTGCTCGAGCGCTACGGCATCCGCATCTCGGCGGTTCGCGAGCAGATCACGGCCGAGCTCGCCAATGACGAGGACATCGCCCTCCTCGATCTCGCCGGGCCCGAAGCGGTGCTGGCCATCGACGAGGTCGCCTATGACCAGGCCGGAGTGCCGACCATTCTGGGCTCGCACCGCGCCAGCACGCGCGCGCATGCTTACATCAACGAGGTGCGGTAGGGACCATTCCCCGCTCGCGGCCGTTAAGCGGACGGCCCTCGCGCCCGCCCCGCATGAAGCGAGAGCGAGGCGCCGCGTTGGTCAGCGCGAGCGCGGGTCGAGCGCGTCGCGCAGGCCGTCGCCGAGCAGGTTGAACGAGAGCACCGTCGCGAAGATGGCGATGCCGGGCCAGAGCGCCATCCAGGGCGCATTGCTCAGGAAGCGCTGAGCCGAATTCAGCATCGAGCCCCAGGATGGCGCCGGCGGCTGAAGGCCGAGGCCGAGAAAGGACATGCTCGCTTCCGCGATGATCGCCGCGGCGATCGTCAGCGTCGCCTGGACCATAAGCTGCGGCAGGATGTTCGGCAGGATGTGACGCACCGCGATGCGCCATTGCGGATTGCCCACCGCGCTTGCCGCCTCGACATATTCTTCCGCCTTGATCGACAGCACCTGGCCGCGCGTCAGGCGGATGAAGAGCGGCATGGCGGTGATGCCGATCGCCAGCATCGCATTCGTCAGGCTGGGCCCGAGGAAGGCCGCGAGCGCGATCGCGAGGATGAGGAACGGGCAGGCCAGCATCGCATCGGTGAAGCGGCTGATGAAGCCGTCGACGAGGCCGCCGAGAAAGCCCGCGGCGAGCCCGAGCGGCACGCCGATTGCCATGGCGATGCCGACCGAGGTCAGCCCGGCCAGCAGCGAGGCCCTTGCCCCCCAGATGATGCGCGAAAGCATGTCGCGGCCGGCTTCGTCAGTCCCGAACCAATGCGCGGCGGAGGGTGCCTTGCGCACCGCAGTCCAGCTCTGCGCCGTCGGGTCGTAGGGCGCCAGCAGCGGCGCGAAGACGGCGACGAACACCATGAGCAGCACGACGGCGAGACCGACCAGCGCGCTCTTGCGCTTCGACAGGCGCCGCCACAGCCGGCCGCGAAAAAAGTTCGCGACGGGATTGGTCGAGGGCTTGGATTCCGAGATCGTCGGCACAGGTCAGCTTCTCAGTCTTGGGTTGACGAGGATGTATCCGATGTCGGCCAGCAGGTTGAGGACGATGTAGAAGAGCGAGGTCACGAGCACGACGCCCTGCACCACGGGATAATCGCGGGTGAAGACGGCATCGACGATCAGCTTTCCGAAGCCCGGGATCGTGAAGATCTGCTCCGTCAGGACCGCGCCGGACAAAAGCGCGCCGAATTCGAGCGCGCCAAGCGTGATGATCGGCGTCAGCGCATTGCGCATCGCATGCTTGAACACGACGACCCATTCGCTGAGGCCCTTGGCGCGCGCGGTGCGAACGTAATCGCTTTCGAGCGCCTGGAGCATCGCGCCGCGGGTGTGGCGCATGATGACGCCGGCGATCGCGGTGCCGAGCACGCAGGCGGGCATGGTCGTCGTCGCGAGGTTCATCCTCAGGTCCTCCCAGGGGCTGACGAAGCCCGACGCCGGCAACCAGCCGAGATAGACGGAGAAGAACAGGATGAGCATGATGCCGAGCCAGAAATTCGGCACCGAGATGCCGGCGAGCGACGCGACATTGGTGGCATAGTCGACGGCGCTGTTCGGGCGCAGGGCCGAGATGACGCCCGCCGTGATGCCGGCCACGAGCGCGATCACGATGCCCATGACCGCCAGTTGCAGCGTCACCGGCAGCTTGAGCAGGATCAGCTCGAGGACGGGGCGGTTATGGCGCATGGATTCGCCGAGATCGCCGGTCACCACGCCCTTCAGCCAGTAGAGATACTGGACGACCAGGGGCTGATCGAGGTGATACTGGGCGCGGATGGCGGCGAGCGTCGCTTCGTCCGGATTCTCGCCGGCGAGCACCAGCGCCGGATCGCCCGGCAGGAGATGCTGCAGCGAAAAGATGATCATCGACAGGAGGATGACCGTCGGGAGGAGTTGCAGCAGGCGGCGCGCGAGAAGTGAAGACATGGGTATCAGCCTCCCGTCACGGTCTGGGCCGGCCGCGCGGCCATGGCCTCGAAGGCCGCGAACAGCTTTTCGAGCTTCGGATTGCGCGGTTCACGCGCAATCTCGGCTGCATCCTGGGCCGGCAGTTCGCGCCAGAAGGCACAGGCATTGGCATGGCCGCTCGCCTCGACCTCGAGCGTCATGCTCACGCTCTTGCAGTCCGGCCGCGCATGGGGACAGCGGGTATGCAGCCGGCATCCCTCAGGCGGCGAAAGCGGGCTCGGAAGGTCGCCGTGCAGCCTGGCCGCGCGCGAGCGCTGGCGGCTCGGCGGCGCCGCGACCGGAATGGCCGAGAGCAGCGCCCGCGTATAGGGGTGGCGCGGCGCGGCGAAGATCTCTTCGGACGTGCCCATCTCGACGACCTTGCCGAGATACATCACGGCGACGCGATCGGCGATGTGCTTCACGACGCCGAGATCGTGCGAGATGAAGACGAAGGCAATGCCGAGCCGCTTCTGCAGGTTCTTCAACAGGTTGAGGATCTGCGCCTGGATCGAGACATCGAGGGCCGACACCGCCTCGTCGCAGATGATCGCCTTCGGTTCGGACGCGAGCGCTCTGGCGATGACCACGCGCTGGCGCTGGCCGCCGGAGAATTCATGGGGATAGCGGCTCGCCTGTTCCGGGCGCAGGCCGACCATCTCCAGCAGCTCCGCCACGCGCCTGGCGCGCTGACCGGCCGGCACGATGTCGTGCAGCATCAGCGGCTCGGCAATCGTCTGGGCGATCGTCATGCGCGGATTGAGCGAGGCATACGGGTCCTGGAAGATCAGCTGCACATGCCGGCGCTGCGCGAGCATCGCCCCATGGCTGGCATGGGTGACGTTCTGCCCGTCGATGAAGACCTCGCCGGTGCTGGGCTCGATCAGACGCATCAGGAGGCGGCCGAGCGTCGACTTGCCACAACCGGATTCGCCGACGATGGCCAGCGTCTCGCCCGGCATCAGCGACAGGGTCACGTCATCGACGGCACCGACAGACGCGAGCGGGCGGCCGAGCAGCGAGCGCTTGACGACGAAGGTCCGGCCGAGGCCGCGGGCTTCGAGGATCGGCTTGCCGACCGAGGAGCGGGAGGGGCTCTGGATCATGGGACGAGGTCCTCCATGGGCGCACGCCAGCAGCGGCTGAAGTGACCGGCCTGGACTTCCATGAGGTCCGGCATGTCGGCGCAGCGCTCGATGCGGAAGGGACAACGCGCCTGGAAGCGGCAGCCCGAGGGCGGATTGGCCATGTCCGGCACGGTGCCGGAGATGGCGACCAGCTGCTCGCGCTTTTCGTCGAGACGCGGCAGGGAGCCGAGCAGGCCGACCGTGTAGGGGTGCTGCGGGAAGGTGAAGAGGTCCTCGACCGAGCACTGCTCGACCACCTGGCCGGCATACATGACGATCACGTCGTCGCAGGATTCCGCGACCACGCCGAGATCATGGGTGATGAGGATGATGGCGGTCCCGGTCTTCTGCTGCAGCTCACGCATCAGCTCGAGCACCTGCGCCTGGATCGTGACATCGAGCGCGGTCGTCGGCTCGTCGGCGATCAGCAGTTCCGGATCGCAGGCGAGCGCCATGGCGATCATCACGCGCTGGCGCATGCCGCCCGACAGATTGTGCGGATATTGATGGTAGCGGGTCTCGGGCGAGGGAATGCGCACCAGCTTCAGCATGGCGATGGCGCGTTCGGTCGCCTCCTTCTTCGAGATCGGCCGGTGGCGCAGGATGACTTCGTTGATCTGGTCGCCCACCGTGTAGGACGGGTTGAGCGAGGTCATCGGCTCCTGGAAGATCATCGCCAGCCGGTTGCCGCGCAGGCTGCGCATGCCTGATTTGCTCTCGTCGAGCAGCTCGCGGCCATCGAAATTGACGCTGCCTGAAATGCGCGCGCTGTGCTCGGGTAGAAGCCGCATCACGGCGAGCGAGGTGACGCTCTTGCCGCTGCCGGATTCGCCGACGATCGCCAACGTGCGCCCCTTCCGAACCGAGAAGCTGACGCCGTCGACCGCGGTCACGGTGCGCGTGTCGCCCTCGAAGGCGACACGCAGGTTGTTGACGTCGAGGACGGGCGCGGATGCGTCATCAGCCCGAACTGTTCGCAGAGGGATGTTCATCGCGTCCTTGCTACCGGCTCAGTTCTTGGGTTCCGGCTCAGTTCTTGGGTGCCAGCTCAGTTTTTGCGGCTGACGTCAGCCAGGCGGATGATGCCATCCGGAGCAGGCTTGAAGCCGGTGATCTTGGAGCTGTGCGCGAAGATCCACTGCGAGTGGTAGAGATAAACGATCGGCAGGTCCTTGAGCAGGATCGCGATCGCCTTGGCGTATTCGGCCTGGCGCGCAGCGGGGTCCCCGAGCGACCGGGCTTTGGCGAGGATCGCGTCGAGCGTCTCGTTGCAATATTTGGCGTCGTTCGTCGCGGCGCCGCAGGAGAGCATCGGCGTGACGTTCAGGTCGGGATCGACGCGGCCGCTCCAGCCGACGAGATGGGACTGGAACTTGCCTTGGCGGGCGATGTCGAGCAGCGTCATCAGTTCGGTCGGCTTGATCGAAACCTTGATGCCGATGTCCTGAACCATCGCCTGGATGAGCTGCGCGACCTGCTGGCGTTCGGCATCGGTCGGAACGAGCAATTCCAGGTTGACCGACTTCACGCCGGCCTCCGCCATCTTCTTCTTGGCCGCGTCAAGGTCACGGGCCGGAACCGGGAATTTCTTGTCGTAGAACGGGCTCGACGGCGGGAACGGCTGATTGCCGATGCTGGCCTGGCCGTCGAAGACGACATTGCTGATGGCCTGGCGATCGATCGCGAGGCTGAAGGCTTCGCGGATCGCGGCCTTCTTGCCGGCGTCGAGGCTGGCGCCATCGCCACCGATGCTGAAGGTGATGCCGTAATAGCCGAGGCCGACGACAGGGTCGACGGCCAGGGCCTTGTCGGCCTTGACGGCATCCACGTCGGTCGCAGCCAGGCGCTCGATCAGGTCAAGCTGGCCGGAGCGCAGGTTCAGCAGGCGGACGTTCGAATCCGGCATGCCGCGATAGATCAATCGATCGAACTTATACTTCGCCGCATCGTAATAGTGCGGGAACTTTTCGAGGACGATGCGGTCCTGGACCACGCGCTCCATGAATTTGTAGGGGCCGGAGCAGACCGGCGCATCGGTGAACTTGTCGCCGAGCTTCGCGCCGGCCGCCGGGCTGACGATCATGCCGGCACGGTCGCTGAGCGCGGCGAGCAGCGGGACCGAAGGCTCCTTGAGGCTGATCTTGACGGTGGTCGGATCGACGGCTTCGACGGTCTTGATCGCGCTGATCTCAGCCTTGCGCCGCGAGATGCCCGAGGTCAGCGCGCGCTCCAGGTTGTACTTGATCGCCGCGGCGTCGACCTTGGTCCCATCGTGGAAGACGGCGTCGCTGCGCAGCGTCAGGGTCAGCGCGGTGCTGTCGGGGCTCCACTCCCAGCGTGTCGCCAGCATCGGAATGATTTTGCCGTTCTGGTCGATATCGACGATCTTGTCGCAGAGCGATTGCAGGACGTGGCGGCCGACGAAGCTCCAGTTGGAAACCGGGTCCAGCGTATCGGGATCGTCCTGCAGGCCGATCTTGAGAACGGACTGGGCGGCGGCGGGGGCCACTGTCACGGCCATGCCGCCGAGCGCCAGGCTGGCTGCGAGTGCCAGGTAAGTCGGTCTCATCATTAGTCCCCTCTCCTGTTCAGGAATGCTTGCCTGTTCTGGAATGCTTGTCTCGTTGGAGTCAGCGGGCGACCGCATAACCCTGGACGCCGCGCGGATTGGCGCCGGCCTTCACCAACTGCATGTCGCCATCCATCTCGCGGGCAACCGCCGACAGGCGCCCTTCGGACCAGGCGTCGCCGACGGTGATCTTGTGGCCCCTCGCCGCCAGGTCGTCACGGACCGCTTCGGGGAAGCGGGATTCGAGCGTGATCGCGCCAAAGCTGATCTCGCGCGGCCAGAAGGAGCTCGCCAGGTGGTCGGTATGGAAGGACGGCGCGTCGATCGCCTCCTGCAGGTTCATGCCCTTGTGGAGATGACGCAGCAGCATGATCAGCTGCCATTGATCCTGCTGATCGCCGCCCGGCGTGCCGAAGGCCATATAGGGCTGGCCATCCCGGTAGACGGTCGACGGGGTCAGGGTCGTGCGCGGCCGCTTCGACGGCACCAGGCTGGAGTTCAGGCCCTCTTCAAGCCAGAACATCTGCGCGCGGGTCGTCAGGCTGAAGCCTAGGCCGGGAATGACGGGGCTTGACTGGAACCAGCCGCCGGACGGCGTTGCCGACACCATATTGCCCCAGCGGTCGACGGCGCTGACCTGCACCGTGTCGCCGCGCTGCGCGCCTTCGCGGGTCAATGCGGGTTCGCCCTGCCGGTCATTCGGCAGCTTGGTCTCGCGGGCGACCGTCGGTTCGCCGCCGCCAAGGCCGGGCTGCGCAATGGTGCCGACTGTGCGCAGCGGCGGCAGGTTGGGATTGCGGCCTTCCGGAGAGCCGGGGAGGACGTCCATGGAGGCTGTACCGGTAATCAGCGCCCGCCGGATATCGGCATAGCCGGAGGAGAGCAGCGCCTTCATCGGCACATCGGAACTGTCGCCATACCAGGAATCGCGGTCGGCCATCGCGAGCTTGGCTGTCTCGACGACGAGATGCACGAAATCGGCGCTCGTCGGATCGAGATCGGCGATATCCGTGCCCTTGAGGATCTGCAGCATCTGCAGCAGGACGGGCCCTTGCGACCACGGCCCGCACTTGAAGACCTCGCAATCGCCATAGGTTACGGAGACCGGCTTTTCGATCTGCGGCTGATAGTCGGCCATGTCCTGGGCGGTGATCAGGCCCTTGTGACGACGGCCCGAGACGTCCCAGACCTCTTGCGTGGCGCAGAATTCCTCGATCCGCTCGGCGACCGGGCCGCGATACCAGAAGTCGAGCGCCGCATTGATGCGCGCCTCGCGACTCCCACCCGATTTCGCGTGGTCGAGGATCTGCTGGTAAAGCGCAGCGATCTGCGGATTGCGGAACAGCTTGCCGGACTCAGGCGCGACGCCGCCCGGCAGGTAGAGTTCGGCGGAGCTCGGCCAGTGGGTCTCGAAGAGCTCGCGCATCGACGCGATCGTCCGGGCGATGCGAGGCACCAGGGGGTGGCCGGTCCGGGCGTAATAGATCGCCGGCGCCAGCACGTCTTCGAGCTCGGCCGTGCCGTAGTCACGCAGCAGCGTCAGCCAGGCGCCGAACGCGCCGGGAATGCAGGCGGCGAGCAGGCCGGTGCCTGGAATGATATCGAGGCCGAGCTCCTTGAAATGCTTGATGGTCGCCCTCGCAGGGGACGGCCCCTGCCCGCAGATGACGGTCGGCGCAGCGGCGCCGGCCGGAGTCACGATGATCGGCACCTCGCCGGCGGGGCCGTTGAGATGCGGCTCGACGATCTGCAGGACAAAACCGGTAGCGACCGCGGCATCAAAGGCCGTGAACCCCTTTTCCAGGATGGACATGCCGACGGTCGAAGCAAGCCAATGCGTCGAGGAAACGGCTCCGAATGTGCCCCTGAGTTCCGGTCGCGTCGTAAATGTCATGTCAAATTCCTCATTTCCAGCTGATTGCGACCGCTGACGGAGCGTGTCGAAAAGGCCGGAGATCCACGCGGGGGATGATAGACAAGCCTCAGGATTTTGTGCCGCAGCTCATGCGGGAGCGGCTCGTTTTGTATATTTTTTGTCCACAATGCAACAGGATTGTGTAATCCTTGGGATCAGTCGAGGGGGTGGATTTGGGAATGGCGGACTTGGAAATCGGGGAACGCGTGATGCCGGACGTGCCGGCCGCCACCAAGAAAAACCGCAGTGATTTCATCGCCGAACAGCTGGAAGAGGCCGTCATCAACGGCGAAATTCCGGCCGGCTCGCGGCTCGATGAAGCGTCGATCGCCCTGCAGTTCGGCGTGTCGCGCACGCCGGTCCGGGAAGCCTTGCATATCCTGTGCGGGCGAGGACTGGCCGAGCGCGAGCCCTATAAGGGCGTGGTCGTGATGCAGATCTCCACAGAGCGCATCGACGAAATGTTCGAGGCCATGGCCGAGCTCGAGGCAACCTGCGGCCGGCTCTCCTCCCATCGGATGACGATGCGGGAGCGGGCCGAACTCGAAGGCCTGCACCGCCAGATGAACGCGCTGGCCGACGAGGGCGACCTCGATGGCTACAACGAGCTCAATACGCGGTTTCACAGCCTTCTCTTCCAGGGCAGCCATAACAGCGACCTGATCACGGTTGCCCAGACGCTACGGCTGAAACTCGCGCCGTTCCGCAAATTCCAGCTCAAGGACAAGGGACGCGTCAAGCGATCCTGCCGCGAGCATCAGCAGATCGTCGACGCGATCCTGGATCAGGATGCCAAGACTGCGGAAAACGCGCTGCGTCGCCACCTCGTTTCGGCGGCACAGGAAGTCCTGATCAGACGGCAGCGGCAGGAAGACGAGGCCGTCGCCAAGAATGCGCTCTGAAAGGCAAAATCGACATGTCAGATACGATCGAAAGCGATGCCATCCGCGCGGTGATCGCCACGATGCAGGTGGCCTGGAACTGCGGCGATTTCCACGGCTACATGGCGGGGTTCGCCAATCCCGATGTGGTCTTCGTCTCCCGCGGCCGCATCCAGAAGGACTGGCAGGCCACACTCGACCACTACATCGACGAATATGGCGGCGCCCCCGGTTCGCAGGGCGAACTCGCCTTTTCGAACATCCGGATCGAGATGCTGGCACCCGATGCCGCGCAGCTGATCAGCGACTACAAGCTGGTGCGTGCGGCCGGCAACCAGACGGGGGTCAACACCCGCCTGATGCGCAAGCGCGACAGCAGATGGGTCATCGCCCTCAATCACGTTTCGCAGATCGAGAACAGCAAAGCCGGCGAGAAGACCCCGACGCGAGACTGAACCGATGAGCCGGAGTTTTTCTCACAGGACTGCCCCGCCCTGTCGCAATTGATCCGCCGCGCAGCTCGAAACCGGACGTCGCAAAGCTCGGCCAAGGGCCAACTCCGGTCACCAGTCCCGATCTTCAAACGTCCGAGATCGGTCGGGAGCGTACGCTTGGCCAGCCCAATGGCAACGCCTGCTCCCCTGCAATGCGCCAATGCGAGCGTATGCCGCGCTCCGGTAGCAGGAGCATCTCCGCGCTAACGGGTTCCGAGCATCATCTGCCCGAGGGCCTGCCCGACCTGCTGCTGATCGGCGGCAGAGAGCATCGCGACCAGGCGGCGTTCGGTCTCGGCGTGATCGCGCATCGCCGGTTCGACGATGGCGCGGCCCCGTTCGGTCAGTTCGACGATGACGCCGCGCCCGTCGGTTTCGTCAGCCATGCGTCGAATATGCCCGGCCTTCTCCAGTTTGCGCAGCAGGTTGGACAAGCCGCCCGAGGTCAGGATCAGCGAGTCGAGCAGAGCCTTGGGGGACATGCGGTAGGGCGCGCCCTCGACGCGCAAGGTCGCCAGCACGGCGAAGGCCGGGTATTTCAGCCGATGCTTGGCCAGGGTCCGGTTGATCGCGGTGAGGAAGACCTCATGCAGATGCAACAGGCGGCCCACCACCGCCTTGCCGGAGCAATCGACATCCGGGAACTCGCGTCGCCAGCGCTGCATGCCAGCCCCGACGCGGTCATTGTCCCAGAGCGCCGCCGGCTCATCCGGCTCGATGCGTCGCTGGGCGTCGTTGCGCATGCCATTCCTCCTGAACCGGCCTTTCCGACCATGATGTGCGCCGCCGTGCAAGCGCGGCGCTCCGCAGATGGCACGAGAATATCTTTCATTTATCTTTCTTGAAAGACAAATCGGAGCGTGTCATGCTCCTCTTCGGAAGGACAGGAAGACCTGCCCTCCGCGCCGAGAAGCCGCGGGACAGCGGTGGGCGCTGCGCAACAGACGGGGAAACACGACCATGCGCCACACGCTCCGCTTCGCGACGGCCACCGCCATCCTCAGCGCCGGCCTCGCCATGACCGCCCATGCCGAGGAATTGGTCGTCGGCGCCTTCGGAGGCTCCTTCGCCGAGAACGTCAAAGCCTGCCATATCGCCGCTTTCGAGAAGGCGACGGGGGCAACCGTCGCGCTCAAGCTCGGCAATTCCTCGCAATTCGCTGCGTCCATCCGCGCAACCGCCGGCAAGCCCGATATGGATATCGTCTATATCGACAACTCGCTGGCCGCGCAGACGCACGGCGAGAAGCTCAACGAGACGATCGACCGGAAGAGGCTGACCAATGCGGGCGACGTGATCGCCTCCGCCTGGGGCAAGGATGACAGCTATGTCGTCGCCATGGTGAGCGCGACGGCGCTCGTCTACAATCCGAAGCTCGTGAAGGCTCCGCCGACCTCCTGGCTCGACCTTGCCGACCCGGCCTATGCCGGCAAATACGCGATCGGCGATATCAGCGGCACGTCCGGCCTGCATTTCCTGCTCGCACTCAACAAGATCAAGGGCGGCACGCTGGAGAATGTCGACCCCGGGATCGAGGCGATGAAGCCGATCGCGAAGGGCTCAGCCGTGCTTTACACCCAGGCCGACCAGCTCCTCTCCCTGTTCGAGCGGCAGGAGATTGCGCTCGCTCCCTGGTATCCTGACCGGGCCGGGGTCGCCATCGACAAGGGGCTTTCGCTCGCCGTCGCCTATCCCAAGGAGGGTGCGGTCGGCATCCTGCCGGCGGTGATCATCCCGAAAGGCACGGCCAAGTCGGCACTGGCGCATAAATTCCTCGACCAGATCCTCTCGGCCGATGGCCAGGGCTGCTTTTCCGAGCGCGCCTATATCGGCGCGGTCAACACCAAGGTGAAGCTCTCGGACAAGGTCCAGAAGATCGTTCCCAACGGCGAGACGCTCGAGAAGGCCTGGTTCATCGATCCCGAGGTCATCGCCAAGAATACGGCCAACTGGACGCGTCGCTGGCAGCGCGAAGTGGCGCGCTGAAGTCAGGACGGCGTCTAGGGCCCGCCGCTCAAGGCTGCGGAACAGCAGTCGCTTTGCCAACAGGGAAGGAACGGCCATGTGCCACGCGCTTCGCTTCGCGACCACCAGCGTCATCCTGTGCATCGGCTTTGTCGCCGCGGCCCAAGCTGAAGAGCTTGTCGTCGCCTCTTACGGTGGTTCCTTCGGGGAGGCGGTGAAAGCCTGTCACGTCGCCCCGTTCGAGAAGGCCACAGGGGCGACTGTCTCAATCAAGCTGAACAACTCGTCGCAGACCGCTGCCGCGCTCCGCGCGACCGCGGGCAATTCTGACCTCGATGTGGTCTTCATGGATGATGCGTTCTCCGCCCAGACCAACAATGAAGGATTGAACGAGAAGCTCGACCGCTCAAAGCTCACGCATGGGGCCGACATCATCCCGGCAGCATGGGGCAAGGACGACAGCTATGTCGTCACGATGGTGAGCGCGACCGCGCTCGTCTACGACCCGAAGGTGGTGAAGACGCCACCGACCTCGTGGCTCGACCTGTTCGATCCGCAATATGCCGGAAAATACGTGATCGGGGATATCAGCGGCACGTCCGGCTGGCAGTTCCTGCTTGCGCTCAACAAGATCAAAGGCGGCTCGCTAGACAACGTCGATCCCGGAATTGCGGCGATCAAACCGCTCGCGAAGGGCGCGATCGTGCTCTACACCCAGGCGGATCAGGTCATTTCGCTGTTCGAGCGCGGCGAAGTCGTCATTGCGGCCTGGTATCCCAACAATGCCGCCGCTGCGGCCGCCAGAGGACTTTCACTGGCCGTCGCCTATCCGAAGGAGGGCGCGGTCGGCATCCTGCCGACCATGGTCATTCCCAAGGGCGGCAAGAAGCTCACGCTCGCCCACAAGTTCGTCGACCAAGTGCTCTCTGCCGACGGCCAGAAATGTTTCTCGGAGCGCGCAATGATTGGTGCAGTCAACACCAAGGTGACGCTGTCTGAGAAGGTCGCGCAGATCGTGCCCTATGGTGAGACCCTGAAGAATGTCTGGTTCATCGATCCGGGCGTTGTCGCCAAGAACATTCCGACCTGGACCCGACGCTGGCAGCGCGAAGTTGCGCGCTGAGCCACAGTCGCCAATGGGCAGGACGCTATCATGAGCGCATTGATCTTCGAGGGGCTGGGCAAATCCTATGGCGATGTTCCTGTCGTCCAGGACGTCTCGCTGGCGATCAAGGAGGGCGAGTTCGTATCGCTACTCGGCCCCTCCGGCTGCGGCAAGACGACGATCCTGCGCATGGTCGCAGGGCTGGTGACGCCGAGCCGCGGCCGCATCCTGATCGGCAGCGACGACGTGACGGCGCTGCCGCCGAACAAGCGCGGGCTCGGGCTTGTCTTCCAGTCCTATGCGCTGTTTCCGCATCTCACCGTCTACGAGAACGTCGCCTTCGGCCTGCGCCGGCGCAAGGTCGCAGGCGCCGAACTCGAAAAGCGGGTCAAGGAAGCGCTCGCCATGGTGCGGCTCGCCGCCTTCGGCGAGCGCTATCCCCGCCAGCTTTCGGGCGGCCAGCAGCAGCGCGTCGCGATTGCCCGGGCGCTTGCTCCCCATCCGCGCGTGCTCCTCTTCGACGAGCCGCTGTCCAATCTCGATGCGCAGCTTCGCGACGAGATGCAGATCGAGCTGAAGCGCCTGCAGCGCGGGCTCGGCATCACCACGCTCTTCGTCACGCATGACCAGGGCGAAGCGCTGTCGATGTCGGATCGGGTCGGCGTCATGGCCAGGGGCGTGATGCAGCAATTCGCGACGCCCGAGGACATCTATCACCGCCCGGCGACGGGGTTCGTCGCAAGCTTCATCGGCAAGCCGAACCGGCTCGCCGGTTCTGTCGCATCGCGCAACGGGGCGGGAGGAACGCTGAGCCTCGGCGGCGGACTGGAACTGCCCGCCAGCCGGATCACCCAGCCTGAGGGCACGAAGGTCGATGTCGTGATCCGCCAGGAGTCGATCCGGCTGCATCGCGAACCAAAGGGAACAGGCGCGCTTGCCGGCACGATCGCGCTGCGCTCCTTCAGCGGCGCGCGGGTGCAATATGTCGTGAAGCTCGCGGAGCAGGTCGAACTCGTCGCGGAAGCACCGTCGAGCGGACCCGATTCCGAACTGGCGATCGGAAGTCCGGTTGCGCTCGCGATCGATCCCGCTTCGGTCTTTGCCATGGCCACTGACGAGGCCGCGGCGTGATCACGCCCCGGCACGGCCTGATGCTGATCGCGCCCCTGGCGCTGGTGCTGGCGGGATTCTTCCTGGTGCCGGTGCTGATGATGCTGCCGACCAGTTTTGGCGAGTATGTACCGGGCGCGGGACTGGCGAAGGGCGTCTGGACGCTGGAGAACTACACCCGCATCGTCACGGACGACTATTATCGCGAGGTCATCTGGCGGACACTGGGGCTCGGTCTCTTCGTCACGCTGGCCTGCCTGGTCATGGGCTATCCTCTGGCCTATCTGATCGCGCGCGGGCCGGAGCGCTGGCGCGTGCCGCTGATCCTGCTCGTCATCTTCCCGATGATGCTGAACCTCGTGGTGCGCTCCTTCGGCTGGATCGCGCTGCTCGCCAATCGCGGGCTGGTCAACAATCTGCTGATCGATCTCGGCGTGATCCAGACGCCGCTGAAGCTGATGTTCAACCTGACCGGGCTGATGATCGGCCTCACGCATATCTATCTGCCCTTCATGGTGCTGATGCTGGTCGCCGCGATCCGCAACGTCCCGCGCGACGTTGAATCGGCGGCGGCGACGCTGGGTTCGAGCCGGCTCCACGTCTTCACCTCGGTGACGCTGCCCCTGTCGGCGCCGGGCATCCTCGCCGGTTCGATCCTGGTCTTTGTCCTGACGATCAGTGCGCTGGTGACGCCGCGCATGCTGGGTGGGCCGACCTACAAGGTCATGGCGACGCTGATCTACGACGAATACATGCAGCTTCTCGACTGGCCGAGCGGTTCGGCGCTGTCCTTCGCGCTGACCTTCATGGCGATCGGCGTGATCTGGCTGTCGAGCCGGCTGACCAAACGTTGGGCGGGGATGGCATGACGAGCGCAAACGACAGCGACGACCGGCCGGGCCTGGCCGTCACCACGACGGCGCTTGCGGTCATCGTCTTCCTGCAGGTGCCGGTGATCGTCGTCATGCTGGCGGCGTTCTCGACGACGTCCTATCTCACCATCCCGCCGCAGGGCTGGACACTGGCCTGGTTCGGCAAGGTGCTGAGCGACCCGACCTATCTCTCCGCCATCAGGATGAGCCTGATCCTGGCTTGCGGCTCGACCGTGCTCTCGCTCGTGCTCGGCGTCGCCGCGGCCTATGCGCTGTTCCGCAAGAGCGTGCCGGGTTCGGAGGCGATCACCTCGTTCCTGATGGCACCGCTGATCCTGCCCGCGGTCGTGATCGGCGTTGCGCTGCTGCAGTATTTCAGCCTGACGGGCCTGCGCGGCAGCCTGTTCGGCTTGCTGATGGCCCATGTCGTGATCACCGTGCCCTATATCGTGCGCTCGGCGCTGGCCAGCCTGAGCGGCCTCGACCTCGCGGTCGAGGAGGCGGCCCGCGTGCTCGGGGCCACGGGCTTCGATGCCTTCCGGCTCGTCACCTTGCCGTTGATCCGGCCGGGCCTGGTTGCCGGCGCTCTCTTCGCCTTCATCACCTCGCTCGACAACGTCCCGGTGACGATCTTCCTGATCGGCGCCAACCAGACGACGCTACCCGTCCTGATCTTCTCCTCGGTCGAGATGGGGATCGACCCGAGCGTCGCCGCCGTCTCGACCCTGCTCATCATCGCGACCGGCATCGTCCTGCTCATCGCCGAGCGCCGTGCCGGCTTCCACCGCTTCGTCTGACGCGAGTTCAAAATCATGCCGCTGACCAGCAAGGGCTTCCCGCTATTCCTGACCTTCGATCTCGATGCCGAGACGATGTGGACGGGGCGCGACCCGGATTATGCCAACCGCCCCATCCTGATGTCCCAGGGCGCCTATGGCTGGAAGGTGGGCACCGGCCGCGTGCTCGACCTGCTCGACCGCTACGGCATCAAGGCGACCTTCTTCGTGCCGGGCCTGATCATCGACCAGCGGGAATGGCTGATGGAGGAGATCCTGAAGCGCGGCCACGAGCTCGCCCATCACAGCTACAGCCATACCTGGATCCTGAACCTCTCGCCGGAGCAGGAGCGCGAGGAGATGGAGCGCGGCTTTCAGTCGATCAAGCGCGTCAGCGGGCGTGCCCCGCGCGGCTGGCGCTCGCCGGCAGCCGAGATCAGCCCGATCACCATGCCGATGCTGGTCGAATATGGCTTCGACTACTCCTCCAACTTCTTCGACGACGACTCGCCCTATCTGCATGAGGTCGACGGCCAGGAAACCAGGATCGTCGAGCTGCCCTTCCGCTGGGTGCTCGATGATGCACCCTTCTTCCAGTACTCGATCGTGCTTCCCGGCCGCACCATGCAGGCCCCCTCCGCGCTGCTCGAAGCCTGGAAGGGCGAATTCGACGTGCTCTATGCGGAGGACCGGATGATGATGGTCGGCATGCATCCCGAGATGATCGGCCAGCCCTCACGGATCAAGGCGCTGCAGGGGTTGATCGAGCATGCGCTGAAGCATCCCAATGTCTGGATCGGCCGCTGCGACGAGATGGTCGAGGACATGCGCCCCGGGCTGGAGCGGGCGCGCGCCGGAGCGCGGCGGTGAGCGGCGCGCTTGCCGCCCGGCGCATCCTGATCACGGGGGCAGCCAAGGGCATCGGCCTCGCCAGCGTCGCCCGTTTCATCGCGGAGGGCGCCCGCGTCGTGGCGCTCGACCGCGACAAGGCGGCTCTGAGTGAGCTGGCCGGCCGCTTCGACAGGGCTTCTCTGCACGTGGTCACCGCCGACGTCGTCGATCCGACCGCGGTTGCCGCTGCGGTTGCCGCCGGCGTCGATGCGCTGGGGGGGCTCGACGGCGTCGTCAACGCGGCGGGCATCGACCTGATGGCCGAGATCGAAGCGATGACGCTGGCCGACTGGAACCGGATCATCGCCGTGAACCTGACCGGGCCGATGCTGGTGATGCAGGCCGCATTCCCGCATCTCAGGGCTGCCGATGGCGGCACCATCGTCAATGTCTCATCGGGCGCAGGGCTCTCACCCCTGAAGCATCGGACCGCCTATTGCGCCTCCAAGGCGGGCCTGCAGATGGCGTCCAAGGCGCTGGCGATCGAAGCCGCGGAATTCGGCATCCGCGTCAACACGATTTGCCCTGGGGCCGTCGAAACCGAGCTGTTTCGCAGCAGCATCGACGGCGCGGCCGATCCGCAGGCCGGCTATGAAGCGGTGCGCGCCCGCTACGCGCTGCGGCGCATCGCCTCGCCGGACGAGATCGCGGCGGCGATCCTGTGGCTGACCAGCTCGGAATCCTCCTATGTCACCGGCACGGCGATCGCCGTCGACGGTGGCCGGACCTTTCATTGAGGAGCCAGCCATGACGTCGGATGCAGGGCGTTTCAGCGGAAAGGTCGTGGCGATTACCGGTGCGGCGCATGGCATCGGAGCAGCCTCCGCCCTGCGCTTCCTCAGCGAAGGCGCCAAGGTCGCGGTGATTGATCGCGAGGGCGAGGGTTTTGCGGAAAACCTCGGTGGCACAACCGACGACCGCCTGCTGACGATGGCGGGCGACTGCACGGACGCAGCGGTTCTGGCTGAGTTTCACCAGCATGTCGTCGCCCGCTTCGGGGCGGTGGACATCCTCTTCAACAATGTCGGCCAGAGCGGGCGCGAGCGCGCGGCGCAGTTCCATGAATCCGAGGAGGAAGTCTGGCGTTTCGTCCTCGAGGTGTCGCTCTTCACCGCGATGCGGATGTCGCGGCTCGTTGTCCCCAGCATGCGCGAACGGGGCGGTCGCATCATCAACATGTCGAGCGATGCGGCCTTGGTCGGCGATGCCGGCCTTGCCGATTACGCGGCGGCCAAGATGGGGATCATCGGCTTCACGCGCTCGCTTGCCCGCGAGCTGGCGCCGCACCGGGTCACCGTCAACGCGGTTGCGCCCGGCGCGATCCGCACGCGCGCCCATGACCGCCTGACACCGGCGGTCATCGAGCGGATCAAGGCGACCACGCCTGCCGGCTTCATCGCCGAGCCGGAGGATGTCGCCGGCTGCGTCGCGTTTCTTGCCAGCGAAGATGCCCGCTACGTCACCGGCCAGACGCTGCTGATCGATGGCGGCCGCTGGATGATCTGACGGGGGGGAATGATCATGACCGCTATCGCCGATCTCTCCGCCGGCGCTCTCGCCGCAGCGATCAGAAGCAAGGCCGTCTCGCCGGTCGAGGCGGTGCAGGCCGCACTCTCCCGGCTGGAGGAACGCGCCGAGCTCAACGCCTTCATGGCGGTCTGTTCCGATCGCGCGCGGGCCGAGGCAAGGCTCGCGGAAGAGAAGATCATGCGTGGCGAGCCACTCGGCGCGCTCCACGGCATCCCCTTCTCGGTCAAGGACCTGACCAATACCGAAGGCGTGATCACGACGCAGGGCTCGGCTCTGTTCGTCGATGCCGTTCCGGCGGCCGATGCCGTCGCCGTGGCCCGGACGCGCGCCGCCGGCGCAATCCTGATCGGCAAGACGACGACCCCGGAATTCGGCCACAAGCCCTTCACTGAAGGACCGCTCTTCGGCCGCACGCTCAATCCGCATAGTCACGCCCATACCTGCGGCGGCTCCTCCGGGGGCGCGGCGGTCGCGGTGGCAGCCGGAATCGGGCCGCTCGCACTGGGTTCCGATGGCGGTGGCTCGATCCGCATCCCGGCAGCGTGCTGCGGCGTAGTCGGTCTCAAGGCGACGCTCGGCGCCATTCCGAACCTGCAGGCGCCCGATCTCTTCGGGGCCAACTCCTATGTCGGGCCGATGGCACGTGATGTCGCCGACACGCGAGCGATGTTCGATATCCTAGCCGGGCCCGATCGGCGCGATCCTTACGGCCAGATCGCGGAACTGCCGCGCCGGACGCTTCCTGCGGGCGAGCGACCGCGCATCGCCTTCCTGCTGCGCTGCGGCAACCTGCTCGATCCCGAGGTCGAGGCGGCGGTCGTGGCCGCGATGACGCGGGCCGAGGCGCTGGGCATGATCGTCGAGCCGATCGAGCTCGATCTCGTGGCGATGGAGCCGCATTTCCTGGTGCTCTTGCGCTCGCTGCTTCTGGCGCGGCTCGGGGCCCGCGCGGAGCATTCGCCGGAGCTGTTCGATCCGACCCTGCTGGCCACGATCGAGGCCGGTCGCAGCTACAGCGCCACCGATCTCTGCGAGGCGCAGTTCGCGCGGACCAACTGCTTCGCCAAGGTGCAGGAGATCCTGTCGAGCCACGACGTCATCGCGTCGCCCACGCTGTCGGCGCCCGCGCTGCCCGTCGGCCTCGACCCGCTCGGCTCGGTCACGATCGCAGGCCAGGATGCCGGCACCATTCGCGGCGCCTGGTACCCCTATACATTCCCGTTCAACCTGACCGGCCATCCGGCGCTGTCGCTTCCCTGTGGTCGTTCGACAGACGGCTTGCCGATCGGATTGCAGCTTGTCGGTCGCTGGCACGAGGACACCTATCTCCTCGACACAGCCGCCCGGTTGGAGCAGGCCATCACAAATGGCGCCTGAAGGGTCAGTCGGCCGCGCTGACTCCATGCGTTGATCGGGGTTGGGCAGGGACCGCGGACACCATGACGTTGCTCATCGTGAAGGGCATGTTCGGATTCCGGCACGGCAGCAGCGTTGGAGCCGCCTTGGAGGCGGCCGCGGTCAGTCGGGCTGTCATATGTACCGGTTGATGGCGGCGCCTATGCCAGGAGGCAGCACCGGGGTCGATCGATGGCTCGTGCGAAGGTTAACGGCGGGCCGGGACGCACGAACCCATGGTCGGCGCGATACCTATTGCAGCCTGCGCCGCGCCGATATCGAGGCCTTCTGAACGTCCTCGTACTCGGCGGCGAGCTTTCCCGTGTCATGGGCGTCCACAAGGGCGACGTGCGGGGCACCTTGGACCCTACGATCTATAGCCTGGCTTCGGGATGGCCTCGACGATCTCGCGAATGCGGTCGAACGCCGTCGCCGGAATGCCCTCCCATCCGGGCATGACCTCAATCTCTTCCAGTTCCTCCGCGTAGTAGGACGGCGTGATCTCATCCAACCTGGCTTGGAGATCTCCTTTCTTTCCCGAGAGGTGGACCAGGTTCTCCGAAAGAATCTCCGACATCGACTGGTCAACGACGGCAATGTCGAAGATGTCGCGGATCTTCAGGGTCCGCGACCGGTGGAACATCTTGCTGACGCAGACCTCGACCGGATGTTCGAGCGCGACGGGGTGCCCTTCGATCTCACGGCGCGACGGAATTAAATCCGTGATCGTCGGGGCGACGATGAAATCGATCTCGCCATGATCGTAGATAAGCTTCAGGTAGTTGCTCTGGAGATCCCACTCTTCGCAGCCCCAGACGTCCTCCGCTCCCATTCCGGGGTCAAGATACTGCAGGTACTGGGGGTCGTAGATGAAGGCGTCGATATCCTTGCTCAGCCGGTGCTGGAACTCGATCATCAGCGAGGTGCCGCCACCCAGCACCCAATGTGGTACGGGCGAACCCCGCTCATCCAGCTTTCGCAAGCCCTCGAAAGTCTTGTGAAGCAGCCACTTCCAATCTGACAAGCTCGGCCTCCAGGCGTGGGTTCCGCTCGCCCGTCTCGTCACGGACGGACCGGTAGGTCCGCGCTATCGTCTCAAGGTCGATAGCGTGTCTCTCGGCGAAGCGAACGACAAGCTCCGGCCGGACGTCGACGAAGAAGGTCGCGACGTGAACCTTCCACGTCCCGACATCGCCGGACCGCAGACACAGGGCAAGCGTCTCCGCGTCGATGCGACGCCGGTACGGCGTGTTGACCGTCGATAGAACCAAGCGGTCGCCATTGGTTGCCGTCATGGATGCCAACCTCGATAATGGGCGGGTATCATAACGCGTTTCGGCCGATCGGCATACGCAGGCACGCTGCGGCAGGACACTTGTGTATCGCAATCCTCGGGGCGGACGTTCGTTCGCAATCACTTTGTTCGGCCTCCGCTTTCGAGCGAAGCGGCCGGGCGGCGGGGAGATTGAGCGACACCGGTGGATCTGGTCCCGGATCGACGGCCTGGTGCGCAAGGGCTCGGAGCCTCGCCGGCCTGCCGGGCGCTGCCTTCACCGCGACCGGGGCAGAGGCCGACCGCAACAGCGCCCTGATCGCCGCCGGGATCAGCGCCAAGCTCAGCGAGCGCCATCAGGCTTTCGCTCTAAGCCGGCTCCAGAGCTTCATCCGCTTGCCGCACCGCCACTGCAAAACCCGCCAGCTTGCCCGGATCGAGCTGGCCTGCGGTCCGGACGCCTGACGACAGGTCCACGCCGAACGGCCTGACCTGTCGGATCGCAGCGCCGACATTCGCAGGGGAAAGGCCGCCCGCGAGAAACACCGGGAGAGGGCTCGCCTCGACGAATTCGGCGCTGATCGCCCAGTCATGCGGCCGTCCGGTGCCGCCGAGTTCCGGCGTCGCCGCGGTGGGCCGGCCCGAGTCGAGCAGGAAGGCGTGAACATAGGGGCTGTAGACCGGGATCATCTCCAGCGCAGCGCGGCTCTCGACATGGACGACCTGGACGCGACGCAATTGCGGTTCGATCTCAGCCAGACGGGCGGACTCGGCCGGGTCGATCGTCCAGAGGATCTGGACCGTGTTCGGCTGCGTCCGGCGCACATGGGCCGCGATCGCCTCGGCCGTTCGCTCGACGGTCAGCAGGAATGTCGCGACCGGAGGCGGCGTGAGTTTCGTGATCTCGGCGACTCTGCAATCTGCGATATGACGAGGGCTGGACGGTCCCACGCAATTGAAGCCGAGAGCGTCGGCGCCGGCATCGATGGCCAGGCGGGCTTCACCGGCCGACGCAATCCCGCAAATCTTGATCCGGGTTCTCATGCCGCAGCAATCAGGCAAATCGCTCCATGACGCAATCTGGGCTCGCCATCCGTTGCGGCCTCCGCGCGCGTCGCCCGGTACTGTGCGCGACGGGCCGCCTCTCCTCGTTTAGAGCATCGGACCGAAAAGTGGAATCCGGTTTTCGGAAAAATCCGATGCCCAAACAAAGAGATAGATCGCCCCTCCTGCGTCCGAACGGACGCACGGCGATCTAGCCGCGCGATCATTTCCATTGATGATGGCATTCGAATTATGGATTTCTTCCGTGATCATTTTTCTGCGCGTAGTCCTCTGGCTCAAACGGGGGACGACAGCATGGATCATCGACAAATAACCGGCGTCGTCCTGCTCGTTCTCGCGCTTCAGATACTTCCGATCTCCGATACGATCGCGAAATACGTGTCTCTGACGTTGCCGATCATCCAGGTAATCTGGGCGCGCTTCTTCTTCCATTGCCTGGCGACGGGCGCGTATATCTCCGTTCGGCACGGATTTGGCTCCCTTCGGCCGGTGATGTCCTGGCAGCACGCCGCCAGAAGTGCCGCGCTCTTTCTTGCAGTCGCGCTGTTCTACGTGGCGATCCATTTCATGCCGCTGACGACGGCGCTCACCTTGTGGTTCGTCGCCCCCTTCCTGCTGACCATTCTGGCCATGGTCTTCTTCAAGGAACGGGTGAGCCACGTGCAGTGGGCTGCGATCGCCGGCGGCTTCCTCGGCATCGTCCTTGCGATACGCCCGAGCGCGACATCGTGGGAATGGACCTATCTTGTCGGATTGCTGGCGGGCGTTGGCTATGCCGTCTTTCTTCTCCTCACCAGGATGGTAGAGAGCCGCACTCCCCCTCTCGTATCGGTCTATCAGACCGGCCTTGTCGGATGTGTCGCATCCAGCGTCATTGTCGCGGCCGTCTGGGAGCAGCCCGTCTGGTGGCAATGGTTCCTGCTCGCGGCGATCGGGATCGTTGCGGCAATCGCCCACCTCCTCATCATCAAGGCCTTCGATCGGGCCGATGCGAGCACGCTGGCGCCCTTCACCTATGCGGAAGTCGTCGGCGCCGCGATCCTCGGCTTTATCGTGTTTGGAGACGCTCCGGATCTCCCGGCCTGTGCCGGCCTCGCCATCATCATCCTGAGTGCGGTCGCGGTCGTCGCCTACAATCGACCTGCAGCACCTGCCGCAGCGGCGAGCGATGCCTGACGGCGCGACCTTGCAGGCAAGGGTCCTGCAACGGCCAGCCCGCGCCGAATTTCATCGCCAAGGGCTGCGACGGCCGGCGACGTGCTTTTTGGGTTTGTCCTGAGCATCAGGCTGATCTGGCCGAGCGCGGGAAGCCCATCCCCGCGTTGCGAGACCCGCACCCCGGCCGGCACCAGATTGCGCTCCACCGCCGTAACGGCGATGCCTGATCGAACGGCTGCGTGAATGGCAGCGATGTTGTCGCTTGAGAACGCGACCCGCCATGCGAGAGCGGAGCGATTGAGCGCATCCGCCATGGCGCCGCGGCAGACGCATCCCTGCGGAAAGACCGCCAGTGGAATGGGGCGCGCCCTGATCAGATCTTGCTTGCTGCTGATCCAGACAAGCTCCTCTGTTCTGATCGTGTCGCGGTCGGAAGCAGGGCCAGGACGAGCGACGAGAACGAGGTCGAGCACGCCTTCACCGAGCTTGCGCTCCATCGCATCGCCGTTGCCGCAGAGGAGCTCGATCTGGATGCCCGGGTGCAGGTTCGCAAAGCGCCGGAGAATATCGGGCAGCAAGAGGGTGGCGTAATCGTCGGATGTCCCGAGGCGCACGATGCCTTGGACGCCGGCTTGCGCGATCCGGGTCTGGGCTTCGTTATCGAGTGCCAGAATGCGTCGCGCGTAGTGAAGCAGGATATCGCCCTCGCGCGTCAGCCGAATTCCCCGGCTGGTTCGATCGAAGAGCGTTTTTCCAAGCGCCTCTTCGAGCCTCTTCATCTGCATGCTGATGGCGGGCTGTGTGCGCCGAAGATGTTCACCGCTGCGGGTGAAGCTCTGCGTCTCCACAATCGTCACGAAAGTCTTGAGGAGCTCGGAATCAATCGGCGATGCCACGGGCCATCTCGTCTCGGTTTCGAAGAGGCTACATCATCGACGCTCCAGCCGCCACGCGAAGCCACGGCTCTGCTCGCCTCCCATCGCGGTTGAATGAACCGGGCGCCTGGCGCGCTGCTCTCTTGGTTTGGCGAGGTTCGCAACGTCGCGGGTGGAGCGATCGCTGAGCCCGACGGATGGGGACAGTCAGCTTGCGATCCCAGGCCGAGTTCGGGGCTTCATCCGCTTTGACGTTATCCGCGCAACCTGACAGGAACCTGACAGGTCTTGTCAGCTTCGCGAGCGAAGGCGTCGGCTAAACAGCACTGGGCCAAACTCCCAGGGAGGATCATCGTGCTTCCTCAACGCTCATTGCCGCGCCTTTCCCGATGAGGGGCCCTTCCAATCGGCCGGTATCGCTCGGAGACAGGCTCAGTCCGGGAGGAGCAGACCGTCAAATTGCTGCTGCGCGGGAAACGGAACAGCGAGATCGCGCACGGAGGGAAGCCATGCGAAAATCACTGATGATCTGCGCTGGACTATTCCTCGCAAGCACGCCGTCAAATGCTGAAAACATCGACATTTTCACACTGAGTTATGCATGCGAATTTTCGGCGACTGCTCCCTCCGATGAACTCATGACGACCCATTGCAGCGGCGCTGCGGTGATTATGCAAAAATATTCCAAAACGGCCTATACGTGCCGACTGGATCTAGCGGTTGAATTTCGAAGAAAAGAAAACAAATCTCTTTGGGGAATAGAGAAAACCGCGCCCTATGGTGGTCGCTGCTATCGACAAAAATCAATCCAAATCGACGATATGCAGCTCACGAGGCAATTTCCAGCCTCTGCTCCATCCCAAAATTCATTGATAGTCTTTGTTTCATTCGACATTGCCAAAGAATCGGGATTCGCCTGTGTCAATGGAACCCATCTGAAAACGGGTTGGACGGAGACGGCGTGCATGCCCCTTCAAATCCTCGGCGATTTCTAGAGAAATCCAGCCCCCTCGTTCGCGGCCGCCCATCGCGTCCATGTCTTGGCGCGCGATCGACAAGCAGCACCGCGGTGGTGGCGCTCAGACAGAAAAACCGGCTCCTGCCAGGCTATCGCCTGTTTGCCGCGTGGCCATGGCCATCGTCGAGCGGACCGGCTCCGGCAGCGGGCGCCCCTGGGTGGTGAGCGGGTTTTGCCGCTCAACCAGGCGGACTTTTCGCGGCCAGGCCTTGTCGCGATATCCGGTATTTCTTCCTTGCCGATTCCCCGTGGCGGGCCTTCTTTCGGCTCATTCGTGCGACGTTTTCCGGCTTCTGGAAGCTTGATTCAGTGTCTGTTCCGGTTGCCGAATACCAGTTCTCGAGGCGCTCTCGTGCCCCCCACGCACAAGCCGGCCCATAGCCTGTGCGTCGATCGCGTCCGCTTCAGCGCCACGCCTGACGCCGCGGACGGCCCATTCCAAACATTGCCACCGCCCGCGCTCCGGTTTGCTGGCTCGCGGACGGGTCAACAGCCCATGGCCCTCCCCTGCCCGGAGATCGCCAATTCAGGTGCATTCCTGGTCGTTGTCGCCCGTGCTCATGCACAGCTGCCCATGCGGTTCAGCTCAGGTGGCGCTTGAACCAGGCGACTGTCCGGTCCCAGGCCAGCTTGGCCGCAGCCTCGTCATAGCGGGGTGTCGAGTCGTTATGGAAGCCGTGATTGGCGTCTGGATAGACATGAGCCTCATACGTCTTCCCGGCCGCCTTCAAAGCCGCCTCATAGGCCGGCCAGCCCGCATTGATGCCGGTGTCGAGCGCGCCATAATGGATCAGGAGCGGCGCCTTGATGCGCGGCACGTCCTCAGCGCGGGGCTGCCGGCCATAGAACGGCACGGCCGCGCCCAGTTCGGGATAGGCGACGGCGGCGGCATTGGCGACACCACCGCCATAGCAGAAGCCGACGATGCCGACCTTGCCGGTGGTTTGATCGCTCTTCATCAGGAATTCGATGGCCGCGAAGAAATCGTTCATCAGCTTCTCGGGATTGACCTTCTGCTGCAGCTCGCGGCCCTTGTCGTCATTGCCGGGATAGCCGCCGACAGAGCTCAGGCCATCCGGTGCGAGGGCGATGAAGCCGGCCTTCGCGACCCGGCGCGCGACATCCTCGATATAAGGGTTCAAGCCGCGGTTCTCATGCACGACGACCACGGCGGGGACGCGCCCGGATGCTTTCGCCGGACGAACCAAATATCCCCGCACTTCGCCATGGCCCTTCGGCGACGGGTAGGTGATGTAACTGGCGACGATATCGGGATCCGTGAACGAGATCTGTTGCGCGAGCGCGTAGTCGGGGCTCATCGAGGCCAGGATCGACGCCGCCGTCATGCCGCCCACGGCGAATTTGCCGGCGCGGTCGAGGAATTCGCGCTTGGTGATCTTTCCATGCGCATAATAGTCGTACAGTTCGAGCAGTTCCTGCGGAAAGTCCTTGGCGGTCAGGCGCGGCACGGTCGTTCTCCCCTGTGGTGTTGCTGGCATCGCGCGGCCGATCCTACGCCCCGGGGCAATGCTGTCTTCGAAATTCCGTTTGCCGCATTTTCAAGATCGCGTGTTTGACGTCCAGCAGGACCGGCCGCTGCGCGCCATGGCTTTGTCCTGGAGGCCCGCCATCGCTTCGGCGAACTGCCCTACCCGCATGATCACCCGCCGGATCTTTCGATGCACAGATCGTCCATGGCGTGGAGCGCCTTCCGGTCAAAGCCGCAGCAGCATCTCCTGCCAATGCTTCTCAATACTAAACAATTGAAATCACTACCGAATTGACAGCGCGAGCAGGAGTCACTAGGTGCATGCGCATCGGGGAGTAGCGGCGCGCTTCGGCGCGCGATCGCATCAACACGCTCGCGGCGAGGACTGCGTGGTGCGATCAGCCGGATGATTTCGGCCAAGCGAGACCGTGACGGAGAGGCCTTGTGGACAGGGCCCGAGATCCGTCCGGCCCTCCGTCCGCACCTTGAGACGATCATGTCACCTGCTTCTATCGCCGTGCTCGCCGTGGGCATGTCCGTCGACGCCCTGCTGGCCTCCGTTGGCCGGGGCGCCGCTTCAAGCCGCCCACGTTTCGTGGAGGCGCTTCGTACGGGGGCGATCTTCGGCATCATCGAGGCCATCACGCCGCTCATCGGCTGGTCCGCGGGGTTCGCCGCAAGCCAGTACGTCGCCGCCGTCGACCACTGGATCGCGTTCGTTCTTCTCGGCATCGTCGGCGGGCGCATGGTCCTGCATTCCATGAAGCCTGCGGCCGAGCGCGCAGAGGCTTCGCAGGGCAACTCGCTCTGGGCACTCATGGCGACCGCGATCGGCACCAGCATCGACGCCATGGCGGTTGGCGTGTCGCTCGCCTTCCTGGACGTGAACATCGTCGTGGTCGCGCTGGCCATCGGCTTCGCGACATTCGTGATGTCGACGGGTGGCATGATGGCCGGCAACCTCGTCGGTGCCACATTCGGGCGCTGGGCCGAGCGGATCGGCGGCCTGGCGCTCATCGGTCTCGGCAGTTCAATCCTGTTCAGCCATCTGATGGCGGGCTGAGGTGCCGGGGCGGGCTCGCTTTATCTCGCCGAGATTCAAGGGCCGCTCGCCGATCGGATCATCGTCACCGACACGGCCGCCCGGGCACAAGCGGCGACTGCCCTGCCCGCTTTCAGGCGCTCTGACGCCTCGGGGATCATCTCAGGAGGGCGACAAGCTGAACGCCCGAAGCGGAAACGAGGAGCAGCACGGGAGGACGAAAAAACCCGCCCCCCCTTTCGGAGCGGCGGGCCAAACTTGGATGACCCAGCTTCGCTGGTTCGAAGGCGTCAGCCCTTGGTCACGATTGGTGAAGCCACCGGTGGCGGGGCTTTACCCTTGCCCTTGCCATACATATCGGCGGCACAGCCACCTACGCCCATCAGCCCCACAGAAACGGCCAGAACCAGCATGGTTTTCATATCGGTTATCCCTCGTTGCCAGGACGACGACGCCGCCCATTCAATGCAGCGTGACGGAAGGGAAACTCCCATTTCCCCGATTCGGTTCCATCGATCGAGGACGTTATCGCGTGAAGGTTAACGAAAAATCCCACCACCATTTATCGGACGGCAGGCCAGTTCGTGGGAACCTTGCGGATCATTGTGCAACAAGCGGGCGTGCCTCCGGTGCCCAATCGGCTGCCCGATTCCGGAGGCACGACAAAGGGCAGCGCCCGTGCGGCTCCGCTCGATTGCGCTCATGCCGCCAGGGCGCGCCGGTCCGGTCACGGAGCTTGCCTCTGTGCCCACCGTATCGGGCCGCCGGGGGGCGCACCTGCCCTTGAGCCCGACGGACCGGGACAGCGGGGTTACGACCCACGAGCTGATCCGCGCTGTCATCGTCACCCGGCCCGGCCGGCGCGCGCCAAGCCATGCGAAACAAGGCGATCGATGATTTCGGCATAGCTCACGCCGCTCGCTGCCATCGCCTTGGAATACATGCTGATATTGGTGAAGCCCGGAATCGTGTTGACCTCGTTGACGACGAACTGCATATCCGCGGTCAGAAAGAAATCGACGCGCGCCATGCCATCGCAGCCGAGCGCCCTGAACGCCCTGGCGGCCATCTCGCGCATATCCGCCTCGACCTCCGGCGGCAACTCTGCCGGCACCTTCAACGCCGCGCCATTCTCGTCGATATATTTGGCGTCGTAGCTGTAAAAGCCGTGGCTCTCGGCCGGAACGATCTCGCCGGGCCGGGATACGAACAGCCCGCCTGTTTCATCTTCCAGCACGCTGAATTCGATCTCACGACCCTGAATGAATTCTTCGGCAAGCAGTGTGCGGTCATGCCGGAACCCTTCGCTCAGAGCCGGCATGAATTCCTGGCTTCCGGAGACTTTTCTGACGCCGATCGAGGACCCCTGTCGGGCCGGCTTGATGAAAAGCGGCAGCCCAAGCTCGCTTTCGAGAGCCGCAAGATCAGGTGCCGAATCTTCGCTGATGGTCACCGACCGGGCGACGGGAAGGCCAGCAGCCCGCAACAGCCGCTTGGCGATATCCTTGTCGAGCGCTGCCGCAGAGCCGAGGATGCCGCAGCCTGCGAGCGGCACGCGCGCCACCTCCGCAAGCCCCTGTATGGAACCGTCCTCGCCGTAGAGCCCGTGCAGGACCGGAAACAGAATGTCGATCGTCCCGGCGTCGACCATTCGGCCACCGGCCTCGATCGCGATCATTCGCCCGCGCCCGCCCGGGACAAGGCATAGCTCCGTACCAGTCTCGGGTTTGGCGAGCGTGCCGCCCTCGAAGCGGCTCAGCAACCATTGCCCTGCGCGCGTCACGAAAACCGGAACCGCATCATATTTCGCGGGCTCCAGGGCACTCATGACATTGGTGGCTGAGAGCACGGAAACGTCATGCTCGGCGGAGCGTCCGCCGAAGAGCACGGCAATCCGCAATCTGGTCGAAGACATCGGCATCAGGAACTCCAGCACATTCGCTTTGAAGGACGCTCAAAAACCGACCCGCGGCGGCGATTTGAAAGTGGCCTAATCAAAATGCATTGTTGATTGAATTTACAGAGCCACTATACGATTCCGCCCTGAGCCACTTGCTTGCGTGAGCCCCTTGGATGAGAGGGCTTGATGAATCTGAAGAGGCGAAGGGAAAGCCCGTCGGCTGGCTTTCTGCCGAATATCGACCCGTCCTCGCCGGCGTCCCTGGCGCGGCAGCTCTACCTTGCCCTGCGCGGTGCGATTGCCGATGGCCGGTTGCACGCGGGACAGCGACTGCCCTCGAGTCGTCTGGCATCGCAGGAATGGAAGCTCTCTCGCGGCACGATTGCCGAGGCCTATGAGATCCTGATCGCAGAAGGCTATGCCGTCGCCCGTCACGGGTCCGGCACCTACATATCCCCAGGTGTTCCCGATCGGCTTTTGCGGGCTGGCGAACGCAAGGAGCCCGCGGCGCAGGCGACCAGCCGCACGGTCTCGCAAGCGGTCACGAGAGTTCTGACCTCCGGACCCAGTCTCGAACCGCAAAAAGCCCTGCCGTTCGTGACGGGACGGATCGCTCATGATGACCGGACGGCGGGCCTTCTCAACCGCATAGCCGGCCGGCACATGAACTACGCTTTTGAAGGCTATGGCGACATTCAGGGGGAGCCCGGACTTCGGGCCGCGATCGCCGCTCATCTGGCCGTTTCGAGGGGGGTGCGCTGTATGCCTGATCAGTTGTTCATCACGGCCGGAACCCAGCAGGCGCTCGATCTGGCTTTCCGCGTTCTGGCCTCTCCCGGCGACAGCGTTATTGTCGAAGACCCGTGCTATCCGCCTGCCCGCCAATGCCTGACGCTGAATGGCGCGACGATTGTCGGCCTGCCCGTGGATCACGAGGGGGTCATGACGGAGCAACTGGCGTCCGGCAGGCTGCAACCACCGGCGCTGTTCTATGTGACACCATCAAACCAATATCCGGTCGGCTCCGTTCTTTCCCTGCCCCGGCGACTGGAGCTTCTCTCCTATGCAAGCGAACATGGCTGCTGGATTGTCGAGGACGATTACGACAGCGAATTTCGCTATGACGGGCATCCGATCGCATCGCTGCAAGGCCTCGATCAGGCCCATCGCGTCCTCTATACCGGCACCTTCAGCAAAGCCCTGTTGCCGAGCCTGCGCCTTGGCTATCTCGTGGTCCCGGCCGATCTCGTGCCGGTGTTCAGGGCAGTGCGCCCCGCGCTTGACCGTTGTCCGCCGACGTTCCAGCAACGTGTCGTTGCTGATTTCCTCAATGAGGGATATTTTCCGGCGCATCTGCGCCGCCTCAGGGAGCGTCTGCGCGCGTCGCGGGATCTGCTGGCGAGCCTCCTGATGGACCGTACCGGCGACCATCTTGCCGTCGTGGTTCCGGATCAGGGCATCAATCTCACAGCACGCAGTACGGGAACCTGGAGCAATGATAGAGCGGTCTCCGCAGCCGCTTTGGCGAAAGGCGTCGTCGTCATGCCGCTGTCCCGGATGAATGTCGCATCCTGCGACACATCGAGACTGCTGCTCGGATTTTCCGGGCTGTCCGAGAAGGAAGCCGATCTGGGAACGCGGCTTTTGGCAGAGGTTTTCAACGGCAGGGATTTTCGCAGAATTCGCGATTAAGGCGGCAATTTGTGGATGGGGCGCGAGGCCGGCATCCGAGCGCTCAATCGGGGTCTTTCGGAAACGCCTTGATGCGGGACGGCAGCGCGGCCCATCCATGCCGCCGGATCTCGTAGACGGACATCTCGGGCGGCGGGAAATCCGGGTCGCCGAAGGCGCCGACGGCAACCGATACGGATCCGGTCGTACCCACTTCGGTGTGATACAGATTTGTCCCGCAGGTCGGGCAGAAGCGGAACCTGAACGTCGCTCCCTGGTCGCCGCTGCGACTATACTCAGAGGCCCGGCCCGACACCGTGTAGGGCGCGGCGAAGCCGGCCAGATAGGCGAAAGCGCTCTCCGTCCTGCTCTGACAAGCAAGGCAATGGCACAGGCTGACCCCACGCGGTTCGCCTTCGACAGTGATGCTCAGTTGGCCGCATGTGCAGGTGGCGACCCGCTTCATGGCATCTCCCGACCGTCAGGGCCGCCCATGTCGGCGGCCGCTTCGCACCGGCAACGGCCAGGAGCGCCGGCCCGGCAGCGGATGCCCGTTCCGCAGGAAATCCCGGAGCAGCAGCGCGTTACGCGACTGCAGGGCTCAGTGCTTCGATGACCGGTGACCGCCCGCCTGGCGCCGCATCTCGCTCGCCAGATTTGTCTCGGAAGGGTGTCGCATATCCGTCAGGGGCCTGCCGTCCCGCACGCAATAACCCTGGGCCCGGCCGGCCAGGATCCATTGCTCGATCTGCCTGCCGACGGCGTCGCCCTCGTCGTCATGGCCCGCGAGATAATGCTCGCGCTGGGTTCGCTCCATGCGCTCCAGCACTGCCATCCAGTCTGCGTAGGTGGTTTTCGTCATCCCGGCCTCCCCTGCTGCAATCCCCGCGAAGCATGAATAGTGCCTGTCCGATAGTCCTCCCGCCCGCGCGAATCCGATCGCCGCAGTCAATCCCGTCTACGCCCATTCCGGGACCATAGGGTCTGCTATTTCCGACCCCGCATCCTCACCTCGTCAAGCGAAAATCCGTGTTGGTTCATGGCCCGCTGATCGTGCTCGCTGATCGCCGGACAGTCCCCGAGTGATCAGGGGGCGCCCGGATCTGGCCCTGCCGGCCTGCTCGGTCAGCCGTTGCCCGCTCGGATCGTTCGGCGCGAGAGCCCCGGTAGCTTTGAGGACACCCCAAGGACAATGCGCGTGAGCATTGGCAGAGGCGTCGTTTTGGCACAAAGTAGCCCTCGCAGGGAGGGCTGTCATGGCGGCGTCAACCCAGCGAGATCGCCGGTCGGCCCGTCGACAGGGCTCAGGTGCCCTGTCACGTGGTGAGACGCGTGCCCGCGATCCGGCTCTGCGCCAGATGCCCGTCCGGATGACGAGGTGATCCCATGGCAACCCGGCATGCTGTGTTCTTCGCTCATGTCGCCGCCATCACCGCCTTCGCGAAGGACTGTGCCGCGGCTCGGCTTCGGGCTGCGTCGGTTCTCCCGCAGCGACGACGGGTCGCTCGCGCCGATGCCGCAATCGAATGAACGCGGGGGTGAACAGCGTCGTTATGCCTGGTGCGGATAGAACCGCACCCGTCCCTCGTGGCCGCCTTATCCGAAAATATGTCGGCCTCTTCGCCGCCGTTGTCAGCGTTGCACTTCTGATCAGTGGTGCATTCGAAATCTGGTTCTCGTACCAGGACCATAAGGCCCTGCTGCTTCGTCTCCAGCGTGAGCAGGCAGAAACGGCAGCAACGCGGATCAGCCAGTTCGTCAGGGAAATCGAAGGCCAGCTCGGCTGGACAACACAGTTGCCGTGGTCTGAGGCGCCGCTCGATCAGCGCCGCCTCGATGCCCTCCGCTTGCTGCGCCAGGCACCAGCGATAACCGAGCTTGCCCAACTGGATCCTGCGGGAAAGGAACAATTGCGGGTCTCGCGCCTCGCGACGGACGTCGTCGGAAGCGGTGCTGACTTCTCGAAGGACGAGACGTTCACGGAAGCGCTGGCCCGCAAGGTCCATCACAGCCCCGTCTATTTCCGTCGCGAATCGGAACCTTACATGACGATCGCGCTTGCTGGTGCGCAGCGCGATGCCGGCGTCAGCATCGCAGAGGTCAATCTCAAGCAGATCTGGGACATCGTTGCCGGCATCCGGGTTGGCGAACGCGGGGTCGCCTATGTCGTCGATGCGGCCGGCCGGCTGATCGCCCATCCCGATATCAGCCTCGTGCTGCGCAACACCAGCCTGGCGCAGTTGCCGCACGTCGCAGCGGCACGCGCCGGCTCGGACGAGGTGAAGGAGGCGCGCGACGGCCAGGGGCAGCCGGTACTGACCGCCCATGCGCCGATTCCGACTACGGGCTGGCTCGTCTTCGCCGAGTCGCCGCTCGACGAGGCCTATGCCTCCCTCTCCCGTTCGTTGCGGCGCTTGGGCTTGCTGCTGCTGGCCGCCGTCGGATTGGCTGGGCTCGCCGGCACTCTTCTGGCGCGCCGGATGGTCGTGCCGATCCAGGCGTTGCGCACCGCCGCAGCACGGATCGGGGCCGGCGAACTCGACCAGCGGATCGACATTCGAACGGGCGATGAGCTCGAGGCTCTTGCCGGCGCGTTCAACACCATGGCCGGCCGGTTACGCGAATCCTATTCCAACCTCGAACAAACGGTCGAGCAGCGAACAGGTGAGCTCTCGGAGGCCCTGGAGCAGCAGACCGCCACGGCCGACGTCCTGAAGGCCGTCAGCCGGTCGGCCTTCGATCTCCAGGCCGTGCTCGATACGCTCGCTGAATCGGCTGCCCACCTGTGCGCGGCTGATCAGGTCGTCCTGACGCGGCTGCGCGACGGCAGGCACCACATGGACGCGACATTCGGCCTGAGCGATGAGTTCCGGGACTATCTCGAACACAATCCCTACGGGGAGGGTCGCGGGACGGTCACGGGCCGGGCGATCGACGAAGGCCGGCCCGTGCAAATCCTCGATGTGCTCTCCGACCCTGAATACACCCTGCTCACAGGCCAGAAGCTCGGAGGCTGGCGCTCTGCGCTTGGCGTGCCATTGCTGCGCGACGGCAAGCCGATCGGCGCCTTGGCGCTGCTTCGCCGCGATGTCCAGGCGTTCACCAGCAAGCAGGTCGAACTGGTCGAGACCTTCGCAGATCAGGCGGTCATAGCGATCGAGAATGTCCGGCTCTTCGACGAGCTCCAGGCACGGACCAAGGAGCTGACGGAAGCCTTGCAGCAACAGGTCGCCACAGGCGATATCCTGCGCGCCATCGCATCCTCGCCCACGGATATCGCGCCGGTCCTGAAGGCGGTTGCGCAAAGCGCCTGCCAGCTCTGCGAGGCCTATGATGCTGTCGTCCTGTTGCGGGACGGCGACGATCTCGTCTTCGACGCGCATCACGGACCAATCCCGATCAATCTCGAGCGATGGCCCCTCAACCGGCACTGGACCGCCGGACGTGCGGTCCTCGATCGCGTGCCGGTGCATGTGGAGGATCTCAGCAAGGAGGCGGGCGAATTTCCAGACGGCTATCAGATGGCCCGCCAGATGGGGCACAGGACGACGCTGTCGGTGCCACTGCTACGGGAGGGCGAGGGTATCGGGGCACTGGTGGTGCGCCGCACCGAGGTGCAACCGTTTAGCCCGAAGCAGATCGCATTGCTGCAGACCTTCGCCGACCAAGCCGTCATCGCCATCGAGAATGTGCGGCTGTTCGACGAGGTGCAGGCTCGGACGCGCGAGCTGACGGAAGCCCTGCAGCAGCAGACGGCGACAGCCGAGGTCCTGAAGGTGATCAGCCGCACGGCCTTCGAGCTTCAGCCCGTGCTCGACGTGCTCGTCCAGTCAGCCATGCAGCTTTGTGGCGCGGACAGCTCGTTCCTGTTCCGCCGCGAGGGCGAAGTCTATCGAATGTCAGCAGGGAGCGGTTTCTCGCCCGAATACACGGCCTTCATGCGCGAGCAAGCGATCGCGCTCGGCCGCAACACCTTGGTCGGCCGCACCGCGATCACGGCGGCAACCGTCCATATCCCCGATGTGCTCGTCGACGCCGAATACACCTGGAGCGAGGCGCAGCGGCGCGGAGGATTTCGCGCCATGCTCGGGGTGCCGCTCCTGAGAGAGGGGACGCCGATCGGGATATTGTCACTGATGCGCAAGACGCCGCGCTCCTTCGCGGTGAAGGAGATCGAGCTGGTCACGACCTTTGCTGACCAGGCCGTCATCGCCATCGAGAATGTGCGACTGTTCGACGAGGTGCAGGCACGGACGCGCGCGCTTGCCGAGGCGCTGGAGCAGCAGACGGCGACGTCAGATGTTCTCAAGGTGATCAGCGGGTCGCCCAATGATCTGCAGCCGATCTTCGCCAGCATCGCCCAGACCGCCAGGCGGCTGTGCAAAGCCGACATCGCCTCGATCGTTGCCCTGAGGGCCGGCGAGTACCGCCTCGTAGCAACGGATGGCGTCCGGAACGAGCAACTCCAGCAGCTTTTGTCCGAAGGCCCGATCCCGCTCGACCGCGGGTCGATCACCGGCCGCGTCGTGCTCGAGCGTCGCACCATTCAGGTCGAGGACGTTCAGGCGGATGCCGAGTTCAAGCTCTTCATCGGCGTTGCGAATGATGACAGGCGCTCCATGCTCGGAGTCCCGCTCATGCTCGACGACGAAGTCGTCGGCATCATCGTGATGAGCCGCTATGTCGTCCAGCGCTTCTCGGACAAGCAGATCGAGCTGATCGAGACCTTTGCCGATCAGGCGGTGATCGCGATCCAGAACGTCCGGCTGTTCGACGAGGTCCAGGCGCGAACCGGGGAGCTGACCGAGGCGCTGAGATACCAGACGGCGACCGCCGACGTCCTCCAGGTGATCAGCCGCTCCGCCTTCGACCTCCAATCGGTTCTGGATGTGCTGATCGAGTCCGCCTGCCGGCTGTGCGGGGCCGAACACGCCTTTCTGTTCCAGCGCAGCGGCGAGGTCTACCGGGTCGCCGCGAGCCATGGCTTCACCGCCGAATTCGTCGAGTGGATGAAGCTCCAGCGGGTTTCCCCGGGGCGAGGTACGCTGGTCGGGCGGGTCGCGCTCGAAGGAGAGATCGTGCACATCCCCGATGCGACGGTGGATCCCGAATATACCTGGCACGAAGCGCTCGCGATCGGGAAGATGCGCACGATGCTCGGCGTACCGCTCCTGCGGGACGGTCAGCCCATCGGTTCGCTGTCCCTCGTTCGGCTTGTCGTGAAGCCGTTCACGGACAGGCAGATCGAACTGGTCAAGACCTTTGCCGATCAGGCCGTTATCGCCATCGAGAATGCGCGCCTCTTCGGCGAGGTCCAGGCGCGCACGCGGGAGCTCGCACGATCTGTGGAAGAGTTGCAGGCCCTGAGCGATGTCGGGCGTGCCGTCACCTCGACGCTGGACGTGAAGGAGGTGCTGTCGACGATCGTCTCGCGCGCTGTCGAGCTGTCGGGAGCGGATGCGGGCGCGATCTACAAGTACCGCAAGTCGAGCCGCACCTTCCGCCTCGCCGAAGCATGCAATATGGGCGACGAACTGGTCAGCGCGCTCAAATCCATTCGCATCGACGCGGAAGGGACCGCCATGGGCGATGCTGCGCGGACGCTGCAGCCCGTGATGGTTGCCGACCTCGCGCATCGCAAGAGCTACCCGGTGCGCGATATCTCGCTTGCGGCCGGCTTCCGATCGGCGCTGATCGTGCCGCTCGCCGTTCCGGAACGCACGCTGGGCGCGCTCGTGCTGCAGCGACGCGAAGTGGGAGAATTTCCAGCCTCGATCGTCAGGCTGACGCAGACCTTCGCCAACCAGTCCGTACTGGCGATTCAGAATGCGAGGTTCTTCCAGGAGCTCGCCGAAAAGAGCGAGGAACTGAGGCTGGCAAGCCAGCACAAGTCGCAGTTCCTCGCCAATATGAGCCACGAGCTCAGGACGCCACTGAACGCCATCCTGGGCTATGCCGAGCTGCTGATCGATGGGATCTATGGCGAGATGCCGGAGAAGCCACGCGCCGTGCTCGACCGCGTGCAGCAGAATGGGCAGCATCTGTTGAGCCTGATCAACGATGTTCTCGATCTCTCGAAGATCGAGGCAGGTGAATTGAAGCTCACGATCGACGACTACGCGCTGCCTTCGCTGGTGCAATCGGCCGTGGCGGCCACCGATTCCCTCGCTCGGACCAAGGGACTGGTGCTGATCACCGATGTCCCCGAGAATCTGCCGGTCGGCCGCGGCGATGCCAGGCGCCTGTCGCAGGTTCTGCTCAACCTGGTCGGCAACGCGATCAAGTTTACCGACACAGGCGAGGTCACGATCGCCGCCTCGGCTCCGAATGACCGCTTCCTGATTGCCGTCCGCGACACCGGGCCGGGTATCAGTGCCGCCGACCAGGAGAAGATCTTCGAAGAGTTTCAGCAGATCGACAGTTCGAGCACACGCGAGAAGGGCGGCAGTGGGCTCGGCCTGGCCATCGCCAAGCAGATCGTCGAGATGCATGGCGGCCAGATTTCGGTCAGTTCGGCCCTCGGGAAAGGCTCGACCTTTTGCATAGAGATTCCGGTACGTGCGGTTGCGCAGGAGAGCGCCTCATGAGCAAGCGAATCCTGATTGTCGAAGACACGGCCGATAATCGGCAGATCATGCGGGATCTTCTGTCGACCGCGGGTTACGAGCTGGTCGAAGCCGTCGATGGCGCAGCCGGCGTCCAGCTTGCCGCGGCAGAGCGGCCGGACCTGATCCTGATGGATATTCAGCTGCCCGTCATCGATGGCTACGAGGCGACGAGGCGCATCAAGTCGGACGCCGCGCTGGCCCATATCCCGATCATCGCCGTCACATCATACGCGTTGAGCGGAGATGAGGCGAAGGCCCGTTCCGCCGGCTGCGACGGCTATGTCGCAAAGCCGTTCAGCCCGCGGCTGTTGCTGGCGAAAGTGCGCGAATTTCTTCCGTAGCGCGGGAGGCATGACGTGAACGGAAGAGCCAAGATCCTCGTCGCGGACGATATGGCGGACAATGTCGATATCGTGCGTGCGCGCCTCGAAAGCCGGGGCTATGACGTCATCATCGCCGAGAACGGCCAAGAGGCTCTGGACAAGGTCCGCAGCGAGCTGCCCGATCTCGTACTGCTCGATGTGATGATGCCGAAGCTGGACGGCATCGAGGTCGTCAAGCAACTCAAGGCCGATCCGACCCTGCCGTTCATTCCGATCCTGCTTCTGACGGCACGAAGCGACCCGAAGGAAATCGCCGCCGGCCTGGATAGCGGCGCCGACGATTATCTGACCAAGCCCGTCGACCATATGGGGCTGTTGGCGCGCGTGCGGGCGATGCTCAGGATCAAGGAGCTTCACCACCAGGTCCGGGATCAGGCCGAGCATCTGGCGAGGCAGGCCTCCGAGCTTGCCGCGTGGAACAGCACGCTCGAACAGCGCGTCGCGGTCCAGGTTGGCGAGCTCGAACGCATCGGCAGGCTCAAGCGGTTCCTGGCACCCCAGATCGCGGATATCGTGCTCTCGGGCGGTGATGACGGCCTGCTTCACAGCCATCGACGCGAGGTGGTCGTCCTATTCTGCGACCTGCGGGGCTTCACAGCCTTTGCGGAATCAGCGGAGCCGGAAGAAGTCATGGCCGCGCTTGGGGAGTATCACGGTGTGCTGGGGCCACTGGTACGGCAATATGAGGGGACGCTGGACCATTTTTCCGGCGACGGCATCATGGTGCTTTTCAATGATCCTGTCCCATCTCCCGACGCTCCCGCCCAGGCTGTCCGGTTGGCCGACGCGATCCGCTGCAAGATCGGCGACCTGGCAGAAACCTGGCGCGGACGCGGTCACGCACTTGGCTTCGGGATCGGGATATCACAGGGTTATGCGACGCTGGGGCAGATCGGGTTCGAGGATCGAACGGACTACACCGCGATCGGGACCGTGACCAATGTCGCAGCGCGTCTATGCGCAGATGCCAGGAGTGGCGAGATCCTGATGACGCGGAAGGTCGCGGCGGCCGTCGGCGGCGTCGTCGATGTGGAAGAGATCGGTCCGGTCGTACTCAAAGGATTGGCGCGCCCGGTCGACATTTGTCGGATGGGCGCGCTGAAGTCGCGATAGTTTCGCTCCGTCGCGGCGCAAACGGAACTCTGGCGCAGAAGAGACTTGAACGGCGGGCCGCCATGTCGAGCGGCGGCTCGATAGCGTCCGTGATCGGTGTGTTTCCGCGAGCCGACATTCGCCTGAGGCCCACATGGCGCCCGTCCCCCGGCGCAGGCCCCTGACCGCTGGCGGCCTCAGCCAGCGGCAGCGCGTGCCAGATAGTGGGCGAGGCTCGCTCGCGTGCCGATGCGCCAGAGCCGTTGCAGGGCCTGCCCGAAAGCCTCCCGGAAGCGCGGGTCGTCCGCCAGATCGCCATAGACATCCCGCATTTCGAGCCAGGCTTCAGGCCGGGACCTGGCCTTGCGGGCCTGCTCCGTCAGCCGTTGCCAGCTCGGATCGTTCGGCGCGATCAGCTTTCCGCTTTCGGTTTCGCCATAGCAGTAGCGGCACCAGAGCGCTGAGACGAGCGCGAGCCCGTCGATGGGGCGGCCGGCGCAAGCTGCGTCGCGCAGCGTCGGCAGGATGAACTTTGGTTGGCGGTTCGAGCCGTCCAGGCAGAGCCGACGGATGGTGTCGCCGATCTTCGGATTGGCGAAGCGCCGTTCGATCGTCCGCCGATAGGTCGTAAGATCCGTGTTGGGCACCGGCGGCACGAGCGGAATGATCTCGTCGTCGAGCAGCGCCCGGAGGAAGCGCGCGATCTGCGGGTCCGCCATCGCCTCATGGACGAAATGGATATCGAGCAGGCCGGCGGGATAGGCGATGGCGGCGTGCCCGCCATTCAGGATACGGATCTTCATCAGCTCGAAGGGCGCGACATCGGCAACGAACTGCACGCCGACCTGTTCGAGCCGTGGCCGCCCGGCGGAAAAACGATCCTCCAGCACCCATTGCCGGAAATCCTCGCAGAAGACCGGGCGCCGGTCGTCGATGCCGAAATCGCCGCGCAAGGTCGCACGCTCGCGCTCCGAGGTCGCGGGCGTGATGCGGTCGACCATTCCATTGGGAAAGGCGACGCTCTCGCGAATCCAGTGCGCATCCGAGCGGTCGACCAGCTCCACGAGCCCGGCGACGGCGTTTTCCGTGACATGGCCATTGCCCGGCAGGTTGTCGCAGGACATTACCGTAAAGGGCTGAAGGCCGGCGGCGCGGCGTTGCAGCAGGGCGGCCCCGATCAGCCCGAAGGCGGTCTTTGGAGAGGCGAGACGATCGGCGGCATCCGCAATGATATCGGGGTGGTTCGCGTCGAAGGACTGCGTTGCCGGATCGACATAGTAGCCGCCCTCGGTGACGGTGAGCGAGACGATCCGCGTGCGGGCGTCGACGAGGTGGGCCAGCAGCGCGGCCCTGTCACCGGGCGCGATGAAATCGATCATCGCGCCGGTGATCCGCGCCTGCGAGGACGTCGCTTCCTGCGCGACGACCGTGGTCAGGAAGTCCTGTGCCGCGAGATCGCGCCCCATCGCGGCATCGCCCTCCTGCACGCCGGTGCCGATGATCGCCCAGTCGCGATCGACACCGCTCTCGAAGAGTTCGTCGAGATAGCAGGCCTGATGGGCGCGGTGAAAATTACCGACGCCGAAATGGACGATGCCGGCGCTCAGATCCTGCAGCCCGTAGCGCGGCCGGGAGACCGAACTCCCGATCTCCTCCAGCCGGGCCCGCGACAGAGTGACGGCCATGGCCTCACCCTCCCTTCGCGGCCAGCAGCTGCAGGGCGAGATCGGGGCGATCGCTGGTGATCTGTGAGATCGGCTGTCCCAGCCAGTAATCGAGCTCGCGCAAGGTGTTCGGCACCCAGACGCCGAGTTTTTCGCGCCCGACAATGCCGACCGCGCGATCGAGTGCGAGACGCAGCAACGACTGCTCGACGGCAATGATGCAGCCGAGATCGACGAAGCGCCGCAACGTCGCCTCAAAGCCGCCAAAAGCTTCGCAGGAGCGGCGATCGACCGAAGCGAGCCGGCGCATATGCGGCGCCTTCGCCTTGATCTCCTCGATGACCTCCGGAACGAAGCAGGTCAGGACGACGCGCGAGGCCATGCGCCTCTCCTCGACCAGGGCGATGACCTTCTCCAGCAGGCCGGGATAGGGATTGCCGAGCGCATCCATCTTCATCTCGATCTCGAGCTCGATGCCGGTCGGCGCGAAGAGATCGAGCACGGCCGGCAAGGTCGGGATCGTCTCGCCCAGCGTGTCGTTGAGCCGAACCTTGCGCAGCGCTTCGCGGGAGAGCTGGGCCACCGGCCCCTTATGGTCCGTGGTGCGCTCGAGCAGCGGATCATGGATCACCATGATCTCGCCGTCGGCGGAGAGATGCACATCGAGCTCGACCGCATCGACCTTGAGGCCGCAGACGTTGCGGAAGCCGCTGAGGCTGTTCTCCGCCCAGATATTGCGCGCGCCGCGATGTCCGATGATCCGCATGAGGGTAGCCTTGGCTGGAGGTGCTGGTCGCTACTTGCCGCTGTCGACAAGCCCCTTCACGAACCAGCGTTGAAGGAGAAGGATGACGAGGGTCGGCGGCAGCATCGTCAGCAGGGCCGCGTTCATCAGCAGGTGCCAGGTCGGCAGCGAGTCGCTCTGCGGCATCAGCTTCTTCAGCCCGATTACGGCATTGGCCATGGCGGGCTCGGTGGTGAGCAGCAGCGGCCAGAGATACTGGTTCCAGCCCATCAGGAAGAGGATGATCGCGAGCGCGACGATGTTGGAGCGCGAGAGCGGCAGCAGGATCAGCCGGAAGAACTGCCAGGGGCTGGCGCCGTCGATGCGGGCGGCCTCGCAGAGTTCGTCCGGCACCGTCAGGAAGAACTGGCGGAACAGGAAGGTCGCGGTGGCCGAGGCGATCAGGGGCAGGATCAGGCCGGAATAGCGGTTGACCATGTTCCAGTCGAGATCGACCAGCAGCTGTATCCCGAGCCAGGAGCCGAGGATGTTGAGCGGCAGGGCGACATTCGCCGCCGATTCATAGGTCGGGACGATGCGGACCTCGATCGGCAGCATCAGCGACATGAAGATCAGCCAGAACGCGGTCAGCCGGAAGGGAAAGCGGAAATAGGTGACGGCGAAGGCCGCGATCACCGAGATCGAGAGCTTCCCGATGGTGATGCCGCTGGCGATGATGAAGGAGTTGAGCAGGAGCCGGCCGAAATTGGCGCTGCTCAGCACGGTCTGCAGGTTGGTGAAGTAGGCGTCGCCGGGCAGCCAGGACATCGGCACCCGCATGACCTCCTGCTGGGTCAGCGTGCCCGTGACGAAGACGAAGTAGATCGGCAGGCAGACGAGCGCTGCGCCGACCAGCAGGATGAGATGGCAGACGACGTCGAGGACGGGCGTGCGCTCGTTCATGCTCAGGCCCCTCCCCTAAACGCTGTAGTTCACGCGCCGCTCGATGAAGCGGAACTGCGCATAGGTGAGGAGCAGGGCCAGCCCCATCAGGATCACGGATTGGGCGGCGGACGAGCCGAGATCGAGCGTGACGAAGCCGTCCTGATAGACCTTGTAGACCAGGATCGAGGTCGCCCCGGCCGGGCCGCCACGCGTCGTCGCGTCGATGATGGCGAAGGTCTCGAACAGCCCGTAGACGAAATTGATGACGATCAGGAAGAACAGCGTCGGCGCGATCATCGGCAGCGAGATGCGCAGGAAACGCTGGATCGGCCCGGCCCCGTCGAGATAGGCGGATTCCAGGATCGAATGGGGCACCGAAAGCAGCGCCGCGACCAGGAAGATGTAGTTGTAGCAGATGTGCTTCCAGGACGCCGCCATGACGATCAGGGCGAGCGCATGCGAGGAATTGCGGTTCGGATCCCAGTCGAAGCCGAGCCCCTGCAGCATATGGGCGACCGGGCCGACGCGCGGGTTAAACAGGAAGGCGAGCATGATGCCGGCGATCGCGGGCGCGATCGCATAGGGCAGCAGCAGGATGGTGCGGTAGGCGCCGCGCCCGCGCAGGATGTGGTTCGAGGCGAAGGCGAGCAGCAGCGCCAGCGACAGCGTCAGCACGTTCTGCGCGACGGTGAACACCACCGTGACCTGGACCGAGGACCAGTAGACGCTGCTGCGGAACAGCCGCTCGAAATTCTGGAAGCCGACCCATTGCGTCGTCGCGCCAAACGGATCGGTGAGCTGGAACGCCTGGATCAGCGCCCTGACCGAGGGGATGAAGAAGAACAGCAGGAGGACGAAGAGCTGCGGCGCCAGCAGCCAGAAGGGCAAGCGCCATTCCGTGAAATGGGCCCGCTTCAAGCCGCTCTCGGCCTGACCGTCGGCGAAGGCCGGAGCAGCCCGGCGCCGCAGCGGCCAGCGCAAGCGCCAACCGCTGCCGCCGGCCGCCGCGGGAAGCTCCGCCGCGCTACTTCTTGCCAGCATTGAGCTGCTCGTAGCGGCGCAGCGACTCGTTGCCGCGCGAGACGGCATCGTCGAGCGCCTGCTGCACCGGCTTGCGGCCCAGGAAGGCGGCCGAGACCTCTTCCATGATCGCGACATTGATCTGGTTGCTGTTGCCGATGCGGAAGCCCAGCGAATTGTCGCTCGGCGTGCCGCGCATCAGCTGCACGACTGCGATCTCCCGCGTCGGGTTCTTCTGGTAGTAGCCCTGCGCCTTGGCGGCGTCATAGGCGGCGACGGTGACGGGCACATAGCCGGTGGCCTGGTGCCACCAGACCTGCGTGTCGGTCTGGGCCAGGAAATTGTAGAAGGCCGCGATCGCCTTGTACTTTTCCGGCGAGTGGCCCTTGAGGGTCCAGAGCGCCGCGCCGCCGATGACGCTGTTCTTCGGCGTCACGCCCTGCTCGAAGGGCATCTCGGCTGCGCTCCAGTCGAATTTGGCGGCGGCGACGACGGCGGCATGCGAGGCGGTCGAGGCGATGATCGCCGAGCATTCGCCCGAGGTGAAGAGCTGGATCGGGATGACGCCCTGCCCCGCGAGCTGCATCACGCCCGACGAGATCAGCCGCTTCATGCGCTCGACCTGGCCGACGAGCTTGCCCTTGTTGAAGACGAAGCTGGCGTCGAGCCCGTCCATGCCGTTGCGCTTGGTCGCATACGGGATGTCGTTCACGGCGCTGTAATTCTCGAGGAAACTCCACTCATAGTCGCCCGGCAGCACCATGGCGCATTTCGACACGCCCTTGGCCTTGATCGCGTCGAGCTGCGGCTCGAGCTCCTGCCAGGTCGCGCCCGGCTTCTCGAAGCCCGCGGCTTTGAAATGGTCGCGATTGTAGAACAGGATCGGCGTCGAGGAGTTGAACGGCATCGCCTGGAGCTTGCCGTCGATGGCGTAGTAGCTGACGACCGGCGCGATGTATGTCTTGACGTCGATCGGCTGGCCCTGCTGGGCCATCAACTCGCTGGTCGGGATGATCGCCCCCGAATTGACCATGGTCAGGAAGGAGCGCTCGTTCGACTGCACGATCTCCGGCTGGCGCTTGGCCCGATAGGCCGCGATCGTGCCGTTCAGGACCTCGTCATAGGTGCCCTTGCCCACCGCCTTGACGACATAGTCCTTCTGCGAGTCGTTGAACTTCTTGACCAACTCGTCGACGCGTTCGCCGAGCGCGCCGCTCATCGCATGCCAGAACTCGATTTCGGTTGCCGCCTGGGCGGAGGACAACCCCGCCAGAAGCAACGCGCCAGCACCAGCAAGCGCTCCAAAGACAGGTCGCATTCCAAGCCTCCCTCGTCAGTTTATATGAGCATCTGCTCTTGATTGAAGCATATGCTCGCACACTCCCTCTCTATGTCAACCATCGATGACAAAGCGATGACAGCCGCCGGCGACCCGGGACGCAGGTTGGACAGGAAGAGGGAGTGTGTCGACTTGGGAGGAGTTTGGCGGATTCAGAGCGCCAGCAGGGCGCGCGCGGTGTCCTCGTCCGTGACGAGGCCGTTGATGAGGCGGCCGCTGAGCGCGGCCCGCAAGGGGCCGACCTTGGCCGCGCCCTGGCCAATGCAGATCCGCAGCCGGTCGCTGCCGGGCTCCGGCGGCACGGAGGTGACGCGCAGATTGGTGCCGCGGTCGAGCAGCTTGCCCTCCCCGTCGAAGACCCAGCCGGTGACCTCGCCGACCGCGCCGTGACGGACCATTTCGAGCAGCTCACTGCGCGTCATGAAACCGTCCCGATAGAGCACGGCGTCCTCGCCGATCTGGCTGATGCCCATCAGCCAGAGATCGGCTTCGCCGGCGATGGCACGGATGCGCCGGATCGCCTCGATCTCGATCAGCTGCGCCCGCTCCTCCGGGCTCGAGACATAGAGCGGCAGCGGCATCGGAAAATGCTGGGCCTTGGTGATCTCGGCGAGCTTGACCAGCGTGTCGAACGGACTGGCCGAACCATCCGGCGAGATCGTGCCGACCAGCGAGACGAGCCGGTGCAGCGGGCAGGACATCGGCGACACGCGCTCGATGCTGGCGCGCATCGAGCGCCCGGTGCCGAGCGCCATGACCAGAGATTTGCGCGAGCGCAGCCACCGCTCGATCAGCACGCCGCCGAGCGAGGCGACCCCAGCCGCAGCCGTCTCGGCCGATCCGTCGGAGGGCGCGATCTCGCAATGCAGCAGCTCGAAACGGTCGCGCAGCCGCGCGGCGAGCTCCATGCAGGCGCCGATCGGATGGTTCATCTGGAAGCCGATCAGACCTTCGCTGCGACTGAGCGAGACCAGGCGCTGCGCCGCCGGGCGCGAGATGTTCAGGATCCCCGCGATATCGTCCTGCGTGCGGCCGGCAATGTAATAGAGCCAGCCGGCGCGGGCAGCATCGTCGAGGCGTGCGCTGTCATTCTCGGCCATGGCGCGTCAGCCCGCCGTCGCAGGCAGCGCGAGCTCGCGCCAGGCGCCGAGCAGCCTGTCGGCGCCGGCCTCGATCAGCGCGCGCCGCTGGTCGAGCACCGCGAAATGGCTGCCCGCGGTCAGGCCATAGGCGGTCATTCCGGCCGCCTTGGCGGCGAGCACGCCGCTGACGCTGTCCTCGATGACGAGGCAGCGCTCGGGCTCGACGCCCCGCTCGCGCGCCGCGAGCAGGAACAGATCGGGCGCGGGCTTGCCGCGCTGGACGCGCGTCGTACTGAAGATCCGCCCCGCGAACAGGTCCCAGAGCCCGACCTTGCGCAGGCAGTGCTCGATGCGCTCCTCGTCGCTGGAGGATGCGACGCAATAGTCGACATCGAAACCTTCCACCGCCTCGCGGACGCCCGCGATGGGCTGCAGCGCTGCGCTGAAGGCGGAGAAGAGCCGCGCCCGCCAGTCCCGCCTGAAACTCTCCGGAGCCGGCCGGCCGGTCATGCGCTCATAATCCTCGACGACTGCGCTGGCGGGGCGCCCGAGATAGCGCCGCATCACCGCTTCCAGATCATAATCCGGGTCCAGTGGCGAGAGAATATCGACCAGGGTGCGGCAACTGATCGTCTCGCTGTCGACGAGCACGCCGTCGCAGTCGAGGATGATGAGGTCGAAGCGCGGATGCGAAGCCATGAGACAGCAACAATCGTGAACGGATGCTCAGATCAAGAGCATTCGCCCATCATTCTGTCAAATCCTGCAGCCGCGCCTAATGCAGCGCGCGGCTGAACTCGGCGGCGCTCCGCCAGTCGTCGTAGCGCTCCATATAGGCGGCAACCAGATCGCGCTGGGGAAGGAAGGTCTCTGGGCTGCCACCGGGTTGGGTACAGATTTCGATGGGGTCCTCGCCGGTGCAGGCCAGGCGGGCGAGCCGCGCTGCGCCAAAGGCCGCACCGGTCTCAGTCTGGGGATAGCGATGCAATGGCATGTCCAGCACGCTGGCGAGGGTGGAAAGCCACAGGTCCGAGCGCGCGCCGCCGCCAATCACCACGGCCTCCGTGATCGGCGCGCCCGCGCTTTCCAGCGCCGCCTTGCCATCGCGGAAGGCGAAGGCGACGCCTTCCAGAACCGCCTGCGTCATGGCGTTGCGGCCGGTCTCAAACCCAAGGCGGGCGAAGCCGCCGCGCATCTGCGGGTCGTTTTGGGGCGTGCGCTCGCCGGAGAGATAGGGCGTGAACAGCACCGGCGATGGCGCCTGGGCGGTCTCACCGAGCGCCGCCAGCAGCTCGGCTTCGCTGTTTCCGGTCACGGTCGCCCACCAGTTCAGGCTCGCGGCGGCGGAGAGATGCACCGACATCTGGTGCCAGCGGCCGGGCAAGGCATGGCAGAAGGCATGAACGGCCTTCTCCGCCCGCGGCTCGAAGCCGGCAGTGGTGCGCCAGAGCACGCCGGATGTGCCGAGCGACAGGAAACTCGCCCCAGCGGCGACGGCCCCCAGGCCAACCGCGCCGGCCGCGTTGTCGCCCGCCCCGCCGGCGAACAGGGGCGGTGTCTCGAAGCCGAGCTCTCGCGCGAGATCCGGACGCATCCGGCCGGCGGGCTCCGAACCCTCGACGAGGGCGGGCATCTGGCTGCGCTCGAGCCCGGTCGCCGCAATCATTCTGTCCGACCAGTCGCGGGAGCCGACATCGAGCCAGAGCGTGCCGGACGCATCCGACATCTCCTCGATCGCCTCCCCCGTCAGCACGAGGCGCAGATAGGCCTTCGGCAGCAGGATTTTTCGGGTTCGCCGGAAGAGATCGGGCTCATGCCGGCGGAGCCAGAGCAGCTTTGGCGCGGTGAAGCCGGGCATCGCGAGATTGCCGGTGATTGCGCACGCGGCCGGCTCGGCCACCTCGAGTTCGGCGCATTCCGCGCTGGCGCGGCCATCATTCCAGAGGATGCAGGGACGCAGTGGCCGGTCGGCCTCGTCCAGAAGCACGGCGCCATGCATCTGCCCGGAGAGGCCAATGCCCCGGCAGAGACGAAAGGCGGAGGGAGCAGAGTTCCTGAGGTCCCGAAGCGCCGCCAGCGCTGCGGCAATCCAATCGCCCGGCTCCTGCTCCGACCAGAGCGGCGCGTAACGAAACACAGTGAGATCGCGCGTCGTTGCGGCAACGACGTGCTGGCGATCATCGACCAGGATGGCCTTGAGCGACGAGGTGCCGAGGTCGATGCCGATGAAGCTCACGTCAGGCGCCGCCTCGCCAGTATCGGACGCCCATTATATTTCCACGAAGCTCAGCGCGCGTCATCAGCGGGCCCCTTGGGATAGATCAGGCTCTTCACCATGCCGGGCTCATTGGCGGCATGGCGACGAAAGGCGTTCGGCCCCTCAGTGAGCGAGAAGCGGTGGCTGACGACCGCATCGACATCGACCTTGCCCTGCGCGACGAGTTCGATCGCCCGGGGATAGACATGGCCCATGCGGCGCGAAAACTTGATGGTGAGGCCGCGCCGGCGGGCTTCGGCGGCGGGAACGACATAGCTGTCACCATCGGGGATGCCGACGAGCACGACCCGCCCGCCGATGCGCGCGGCGCGAATGGCATCGCGAAAGCCTTCCGGCGCATTGGTCGCCTCGATCACCAGCGGCATGCCCTCGCCCTTGGTCCAGTCCGCGATCTCGGCAACGCTGGCGCCGGCCTTGCTCGCACCGAGCTTGAGTGCCAGCGCGCGCCGATGCGGCTGCGGATCGCAGGCCAGGATCTCGCCGACGCCGACGGTCCGCAGCACCTGCAGGATCAGGAGCCCGATCGGGCCGCAGCCGATCAGCGCGACACGCTCGAGCAGGCGGGGCCTCGCGAGATCGACCGCGTGGATCGCGACCCCGAGCGGTTCGAGCATCACGGCATCGCTCGGCGTGAAGCGCTCGGGCACGGGAACGATCTGCGATTTCGGCACCCAGATCCGCTCGGTCATCGCGCCATCATGCGGGGGCGCGCCGATGAACACGACATCGGGGCAGAGATTGGGGTGGCCGTCGCGGCAATGCTGGCACTGGCCGCAGGCCTGGTTCGGATCGACCGCGACCAGCGCGCCCCGCGCCAGGCCGAGCTCCGGCAGGTCCTCGGTCAGCCAGCCGCTGAACTCGTGGCCCGGCACGAAAGGGGCTGCAATCACGGCCGAACCGATGCCGCCATCCTTGTAATAGTGCAGGTCGCTGCCACAGAGGCCGACGGCTGCGACATCCAGCAGGGTTTCGCCGGGAGCCCCCTCGCGCAGGTTGAACGGCGCAAAGCGCGCGTCACCCGCGGCGTGAAGAAAGATGGCGTGGGACATTCCGCAATGCACTCCGGCTTCGCTGGGGGGCTTTCAACAAATGTATTTTTGTATTTACATTAGTGATGGTCAAGGCAAATCCGCAGCGGCAGGCCGCGCGGCTGTGCGTTGTGGGCGTCAGCGAAAGCGATGTAAGCCCGGTGCAGGAACGCGACTTAAACCGATTCCGCCGCGAGGGGCTGGCGGTCTCGACGCCGCTCTCGCCCTTGGGATGACGCGATGCCGGAGGATCCGCAGATTCAGGTCAGGGCCGCCTGGCTCTATTACATGGAAGGCCTGACCCAGGCGGATATCGCCGACCGGCTGAAGATGACGCGACTGCGGGTCAACCGCCTGTTGAACGAGGCGCGCAGCAGCGGGCTCGTCAATATCACGATCAATTCGCGGCTGGAGAGCTGCGTCAGGCTGGAACAGGCGCTGGTCGAGGCGTTCGGCCTCAAGGACGCGATCGTCGTGCCGACGCCGAGCGATCCCGCGCAGATCTCCGCGCAGATCGGCAAGGCGGCCGGCGAGCTGGTCTCGCGCATCATCGACGAGCATCCCTCGGGTGTCTTCGGCGTCGGCTGGGGCGGGACACTGCGCGAGACGATCCGGCATGTGCGGGCCGGCCAGTATCGCGAACTGACCGTGACCTCGATGATGGGCGGGCTGACCTATGGCATCGAGATCAACACCTTCGAGATCGCCAGCCATTTCGCCAGGCTCTGGCAGGCGGAGTGCCATTACCTCGCCGCGCCGATCTATGCCGGCACGCCGCAATCGCGCGACACCATCCTGGCGCAGGACGTGTTCGAGGCCGCCTTCGCCCGCATCCGCGCCACCGATGTCGCGATCCTCAGCGCCGGTGATCTGAGCGAGCGTTCGCTCCTGGTGCGCTACGGGCTGCCCGGCGATGTCGGCACCAGGGAACTGGCGGCGCATGGCGCGGTCGGCGACATGCTCGGTCAGTTCATCGACGGTGAGGGCAACGCGATCGACCACCCGATCAACCGCCGCGCCATCGCCCTCCCCCTGGATGGCCTGCGCCGCATCCCGACCATGATTCTGGCGTCGGGCGGCACGAACAAGGCCGCGGTGATCGCAGCCGCGCTCCGCGCCAGGCTGGCGTGCGTGCTGATTACCGATGAAGACGCCGCTTCGGCCGTGCTGGCGCTGCATCGGGGCTGAAGCGTGAGCGCGCCGGGCGGCTCATCGCCGCCAGAAGGGCTTGGCGATTTCTGTCTCGACCTGCCGTTTTGTCAGGCCGATATCCCTGATCAGATGCGGGTTCTCCTGCAATGTCCGCTCGAGTTGCCAGCGGAAGCGCAGCCGCCAGCGCCAGGTCGAGAACAGGTTTCGCAGGCTCGCCAGGCTGGACTGCAAACGCGACATGCCCGGCCGCGCGGCCTGCTGCGGGACTGAGGCAAGGGTACAAGGACCGTTCATGGCAACCTCGATCCGGTTTGAGGGTTCGGGAGCCCTCGGCCTGAATGAGGTTGAAATCTGCGGGATACGGCCAGCGTCGTACTTAAACCCTCCCAAATAGTTCCAAAAACTTCCAAACGGGCTCAAGATGCGCCGCATGCAGGGATCGCGCTTTGCCTTTGGTCCGTTCGTGCTTGATTCAGGTGCGGGAACGCTGCTTCGCAACGATGTCCCCGTTGCCCTGGGCCAGCGCGGGCTGAAGCTGCTTGCGGCGCTCGTCGGACGGCCCGGCGAAATCCTGGAAAAGGCCGAGCTGATGGACGCGGCCTGGCCGGGCACCGCCGTCGAGGAAGCCAATCTCACCGTCCAGATCGCGCAGTTGCGGAAGCTGCTGGGCCCGACCGCCGACAGCGGCGAATGGATCGCCACGATTCCACGCGTCGGCTACCGCTTCACGGGGGCGATCGAACAGCTGGGAAGCGCAAAGCGGCCTCCTTTGCCTTTGCCCGGCAAGCCATCGATCGCCGTGCTGCCCTTCGTCAATCTCAGCAATGATCCCGAGCAGGAATCCTTCGCCGATGGCTTGACCGAAGACCTGATCACCGATCTGTCCCGAAACGCCGGCCTGTTCGTCATCGCGCGCAACTCGGCCTTTGCCTACAAGGGCAAGGCGATGGACGTGCGCGGGATCGCAAGCGATCTCGGCGTGCGCTACCTGCTGGAGGGCAGCGCAAGACGCGCCGCGGGGCGCGTGCGCATCAACGCGCAGCTGGTCGACGCGGTGAGCAGCGAACATCTCTGGGCGGAGCGCTTCGACCGCAGCCTGGAGGATATCTTTGCCGTTCAGGACGAGGTCACCGGCAAGATCGTCGAGGCGCTGCTCGGCCGGCTCCGCGCCCCGCCGCCGCGCAACCGGCCCAAAAACCTCGAGGCCTATGATCTCTGCGTGCGGGCCCGCAAGCTGATCGATGAATCCCCGCAGACGGCGCGGGAAGCGCATCTGATGCTGACGCGCGCGGTTTCGCTCGATCCGGACTACGCCGAGGCCTATCGCTGGCTTGCCATGAACCACTGGATGGGCTGGGTGCATTGGGGCGAGCCGATGGAACCTGCCCGCAGCACTGGCCTGGCCCTGGCGCGCAAGGCGGTGGCGATCGACCCCAACGATGCCGGCTGCCGCTGGGTCCTGGCCTATCTGCTGGCCTATGACCGCAGCTTCGCCGAGGCGGATGCGGAATTCGCCCGGGCGATCGCGCTCGATCCGAACGAGGCCGATATCTGGGCGACATTATCCGACATCGCGGTCCTGGCCGGGCGGATCGAGGACGGCCTCGCGCATATCGGCAAGGCGTTCCGGCTGAACCCGTTTCCGGCCGGTTGGTACTATCTGACGCTCGGCCAGGCGCAATATGCGGCCGGCGACTACGAGGCCGCCGTCGAGACGCTGCGCAAGGACGAGACCTATCGGACGAGCTCGCGCCGCTTCCTGGCGGCAAGCCTTGCCCAGCTCGGCCGGCTCGACGAGGCGCGCTCCGAGGTCGCGCTCTTCCTCGTCGGCAATCCGCATTTCACGACCCGCCACTGGGCGACGACCGAGCCCTTCCGCGACGCCGCGACACTCGAACATTTCGTCGATGGCTACCGCAAGGCCGGTCTTCCCTGACTTGGCCCGCGTACACCGTTCCTACGACCTATTCCTCACGCCCCGGAGCCTCACGGTCGCGCTCGTAGCGCCTCGTGAGCGGAAACGGCGGCAACCAGGACTCGCGACGGATGATCCAGCTCTCATAGGTCGGCATGAACTGGTCAGGGGCATCGAGCGAGCCCAGATTGACTTCGATCTCGTCGCCGCTGCGTCCGAACAGGGGCGAGCCGCAACGCGGACAGAAAAACCGCCCGCGATAGTCGCGGGTTTCGCCCTCGATCGTCACCGCCTCCTCAGGGAAGACCGCGGACGCATGGAACAGGGCGCCATGATATTTGCGGCAGTCGAGACAGTGGCAGAGACCGACGCGGTAGGGACGGCCCGACGCCACGATCCGGACATTGCCGCATCGGCAGCTGCCCGTGAAACGGTCCATGCTGCGTCTCCTCGCAGGTCAAGCGGCCGGAATGGTACCAGCGATCCCCGCCGAGCGTCCATGCAAGCGGCGCTCAGGCGCTGCGGATCGCCTCCAGGAGTTCGTCATGGATCAGGCCGTTCGAGACCACCTTCTCCAAATCCTCGTCGCGGGAATCCTGGCCCGCAACCGTCGTGACCCTGCCGCCGGCGGCGCGCACCAGCGGCGTCGCCGCCGCATGCGAGACGATGTCGGCTTTCAGCCCGATGAAGGCATCGAGCCGGCCCGCCGCGACCAGCGACATTTCGAGCCCGCCGGAGACGATGACCCGCACGCCACGGCAGAGGCCCGACAGCCGCCGGATGACGGCGCAGGTCCGCTCCGTATCTTCCAGCGAATAATGCGAGGTCAGGCAGATCGAGACGACCGCGTCGGCAAGGCTCGTCGTCCGCGAGACAGCGGCTGGCTCTCTATTGACGCTCGCGACTGATCCCTCGGCATAGCGCGCGACGAGGCCGGCGAGCGGCGCATGGGTCAGGCCGAGCACGGTGCGGCCCTGCTCTTGATAGGCAAGCGTCACCGAGAACCAGGGCAGGCCGCCGGCATAGTTCACCGTGCCGTCGAGCGGGTCGATGATCCAGCAGGGCGTGTCGGACGGGCCGGAGAAGCCGGCCTCCTCGGAGAGGATCGCCGCCTCCGGCGTCAGCCGGCGCAGGCCGTCGATGACGAGGCGTTCCGAGGCGAGGTCGGCGGCGGTGACGACATCGCGCAGTTCCTTGCGCGTTACGGAAAGCTGCTCACCCTGCATGCGGACCAAGAGATCGGCGGCCTCGCGCGCAACCGCGCCGGCCTGTTCGAGAAGCGAGAGCAGGCGCCGGTCAGACATGGGCGGCCACCGCCTGCTGCTTGCCGGGATACGCGGGGTCGAGCACGAAGGGCCGGCGCGGGCCAAAGTCGCCGATCGGCTGGAGATGGCTGACCAGGCCGGTCTCCGGCTTCCAGACATGGATCGCGATCGCGGGCGGCTCCATGACGAACCAGTTCTGCGTGCCCGGGCGCAGGTCGAGCGCGACCTGATGCGCGGTGCCCGGCGCGACAAAGCCGATCGTGCCGGCGAAACGAAGCTGGATCGGGCGATGGTAATGGCCGCAGAGCACGCGCTCGATCTCGGGATGGCGGGCGATCAGCGCGACAAAATCCGGCGAGACGCGGCAAGGCATGATGTCCATGCCGTCGACGCCGACCGCGAAGGGCGGATGATGCATGAAGATCAGCGTCGGGCGGCCGCGCCCTTCGCCCAGGCGCTCCGCGAGCCAGGCCTCGCGCTCGCCACAGATCTCGCCGCCATCCTCGCCCGGAATGACCGTGTCGAGCCCGATCAGCCGGACCGGATAATCCTCGATCGTGTAATGCAGGAAGCCGCTCTTCGGGAGATAAGAGCTGCCCTCCCCGAGCATGGCCGCGAAGACCTCGCGCCGGTCATGGTTGCCGGGCACGGCATAGACCGGCATCGGCAGCCTTGCGAGCTCGGCGCGCACGATCTCGTATTCCTCGGGCAGCCCGCAATCGCAGAGATCGCCGGTGACGAGCACGCAATCCGGCCGGGGCTCCAGCGCCAGCACGGCATCGACGGCACGCCTGGTCGCTGCATTGGTGTCGACGATGCCATAGGCCGGCTGGCCATGCGGACGCACGTGGAAGTCGCTGAGCTGGGCGATGATCATGAAGGCTCCGCAGGGCCAGGCAAATGAGGGCAGAGGGAAAGGATTTGCCGCCCGACTGGCGCCGGGCGGCCGGAAGCGAGGCGTCAGGCGCGCCTGTTCACTTCATCAGCGCTTCGGTCTCGGAGACGATGCGCTCGATGCCGACCTTCGGCTGGATGTCGCCGCGCATCACGCCGGAGATCACCTCGCGCTGCTGGCGCCAGATCCGCACCGAGTTGCCGCCGGGATAGCCTTCCCAGGGAGCGGCGCGCTGGACCTGGCCGTTGATCGTCCGGAAATTGGCGTTCTGCTTGTAGAACGGGCCAAGATACGCATCGCCGCCGGCGCGCAGGTTGGTCGGCATGTAGCCGGCGGTCTCGACGACGATCTTCTGGGCCTCGGGGCCGGTCACGAACTTGATGAACTCCCAGGCCGCCTTCTGCTTGGCGGCGTCCTTAGCCGTGATCAGCGCAGCGTTGCCGCCGGTCGGCAGCTTGCCCTTGGCCTTGTCATCGACCGGGAAGAGCGCGGTCTTCAAGGTGAAGCGGTCGCCGATCAGGTCGGTGACCTGGCGGAGCCGCGCCGGCGTGTCGAAGAAGATGCCGATCTTGCCGGCGATGAACTGCTGGCGCGACTGGTCCCAGTCGATCACCGGCATGCCGCCTTCCGTGACCAGGCTGCGCAGCAGGCCAAGCGTCTTCTCGCCCACCTCGCCGCCGAAGGCGACTTTCTTGCCGTCGGCCGAGAGCATGGAATGGCCACCCTGCAGGATCACGCCGCGCCAGAGCCAGTCATCCGGCCAATCATGGATGTTGTAGGCGAGGCCGGCGGTGTCGCCGCTGCGGATCTTCTTGGCGAGCGCGACCATTTCGGCCCAGGTGTCGGGCAGCTTGTCGGGGTCGCCGCCCGCCTTCTTCACCAGCTCGGCATTGACATACATCAGCGGCGTCGAGGCGTTGAAGGCAAGGCCGGCCTGCTTGCCGCCGACCTGGCCGAGCGCGAGCAGCGCGTCGGAATAATTCGCCTTGCGCCAGTCTTCCGGCTCGCCCTTCAGCAGCGGGCCGAGATCGACGACCTGCTTGCGCTTGTCGAGGGATTCGACGAGCTCGCTCAACAGGTGGAAGCCGGAATAATAGACATCCGGCAGCTGGTTAGTGACGGACTGACGCAGCATCGCCTGATGCCCCTCGTCATAGCTCGCCGCCGGCGCGCGGAAATTGATCTTGATATTCGGGTGCGTCTTCATGAATTCCGCGGCGATCGGCTCGTGGAACTTGGCGAAGGCCGGGAAGGCGTAGAGCACATCGAGCGTGACATCCTGGGCGCGGGCTGCCGTGGATGCGACGAGGGCGAGCGCTGCCGCAGCAAGCGCTTTTCCCAAGGGTTTCATGTTTGATCTCCGTGACATGGACAGCGAAGCTGCCGGATTGAATCAATGCGTCAGGCCTGGTCTTTTCGCGGGTTGGGACTTGGAAGCGCCGGTCCTTGTCGGAGCCTCCCTACTTCACCCCGGTCATCGTGATGCCGTCGATGAACCTCCGTCTGGCGATGAGGAAAGCGAGGACGAGCGGCGCGGTCAGGATCGTCGCCGCGGCCGTGAGCGCGCCGTAGTTCGATCCGGTCTCGGCGTCGGCGAAGAACATCATCCCGAGCGGCGGCGGCGCGAGCTTGGCATCCGAGATGACGATCAGCGGCCAGTACAGGTCGTTCCAATGCGCCACGGCCGAGAAGACCGAGAAGGCGGCGATGGCCGGCCAGGCGCTCGGCGTGACGATGCGCCAGACGATCTCGAACTCGCTCATGCCGTCGAGCCTGGCGGCGTTGATGATGTCGTCGGGGAAGCTGCGGAAGAACTGGCGGAACAGGAAGATGGCGAAGACCGAGAGGAAGAACGGCACCATCATCGAGAAATAGGTGTTGAGCAGGCCGAGCTGGGCGAGCGCGATATAGAGCGGCATGGCCGGCACCTGCACCGGAATGCAGAGCCCGAGCAGCACCAGGACGAAGAGCGCGTCGCGGCCGGGAAAGTCGAGCTTCGCCAGCGCGTAGGCGCAGGGGATGGCCACGAGCAGCTGCACGACGAGAATGCCGGCGCAGAGGATGACGCCGTTCAGCGCAAAGCGCAGCAGCGGCGCCTTCTCCATCGCGAAACCGTAATTCTGCAGGCCGTAGAACTGTTTTGGCCAGAGCGAGATCTCGGCGCTGAAGATCTCCGCCGGCGGCTTGATCGAGGTCACCAGCATCCAGATGAAGGGCGCCAGCATGAAGATCGCGCCCGCGATCAGCACGCCATGGACCAGAACCAGCGAGAGGAAACGGCGCAGCACGGAATGGACGGGCGTGGCGGCCGAGGCGGGGGCAAGCGCGTGACCAGCCATCAGTAATGCACCTTCTTGTCGAGGGCGAAGGTCTGCACGGCCGAGAAGACGAGGATGAAGGCGAGGAAGATGAAGGTCAGCGCCGCGGCATAGCCGGTGTGGAAATACTGAAAGCCTTCGAGATAGATGTTGTAGAGCAGCACCTCGGTGGAGCCGACGGGGCCGCCGCGCGTCATCACCGCCACCGTGTCGAAAATCTTGAAGGCGGTGATCATCGTGGTGACGAGCACGAACATGGTCGTCGGCCCGAGCAGCGGCCAGGTGATGGTGAGGAAGCGATCGATGCCGCTGGAGCAGCCGTCGATATCGGCCGCCTCGTAGAGATCGCGCGGGATCGCGGTCAGCCCGGCGAGGAACAGGATCATGTTGAAGCCGAGCAGCTGCCAGATGCCGATCACGGCGAGCGTCGCCAGCGCCGTCGACGGCTCGCTCAGGAAAGCGACGGGGGCAAAGCCGAGCCATTTCAGGAGGCCGTTGACCGGGCCGAGCGAGGGGTGGAGCAGGAACTGCCAGACGGTCGCCATCGCGATCAGCGTCGAGGTCACCGGCAGGAAATAGATCACCTCGTAGAAGGAGCGGCTGCGGCGGCGCCGATGCACCATGACCGCGATCAGCAGCGCCCCAAACACGCCGCCCGGCACGACGATGGCGACATAGAGCAAGGTGTTGACGACAGAGCGCCGGATGATCGGATCGGCCAGCGCCTTCTGGAAATTGGCGAGGCCGACCCAGTCCATGTCGACGCCGCCGAACTCGTAATTGGTCAGGCTGAGCAGCATCAGCACTGCGAGCGGCAGCAGGATCGTCAGCAGCAGCAGGATGAAGGCCGGGAGCGCGAAGCCAAGCCCGGTGAGCCGCTCGATCAGCGCCCTGCGGCGGGCGACGGGGGCGAAACCAGCGGGTGTTGCAAGCGCGAGCGTCATGCTCAAGCCCTCAGCGGCACGACGGAGGCGCCGCCCTGCCCGCGCGGCTCGAGCCGATCGCCCTCGGCATCGAAGATATGGCTCGCGGCTTCATCGAAGCCGAGCGTGACTTCGGCCGCCTCGTTGACGCAGGCAGCGACCGCTGGGCTGGCGCGCATCGTCACGCCCGGTGCGTCGCGCCCGGCGAGATCGAAATGCAGGATATATTCGGAGCCGAGATTCTCCTTGCGCCTGAGGCGCGCGGAGAACCAGGCGCGGCCGGCGCCGGCTTGCTCGCCATGAACGAGGGTGAGCGCCTCGGAGCGGATGCCGAGCGTCACCGGCTGCCCCGGCGCCAGCGCGACTGAGAGCGCCATCGGCCGGCCAAAGAGTTCGAGGCGGCCGGCGGCGCCGACCGTGGCGGGCAGGAGGTTGATCGCCGGACTGCCGATGAACTGCGCGACCTTGAGCGAGGCCGGCTTCTCATAGAGCTGCGAGGGCGTGCCGAGCTGCAGAATCTCGCCTGAATCCATCATCGCGACGCGGTCGGACATCGTCATCGCCTCGACCTGGTCATGCGTGACATAGATGAAGGTCGCGCCCAGGCGCTTGTGCAGCTCCGCCAGCTCGGTGCGCATATGGACGCGCAGCTTGGCGTCGAGATTGGAGAGCGGCTCGTCCATCAGGAAGACATCGGGGCTGCGCACCATGGCGCGCCCGAGCGCGACGCGCTGGCGCTGGCCGCCCGAGAGCTGCGCCGGCTTGCGGTCAAGCAGATGGCCGAGCTGGAGCTGGGCCGCGACCGCGTCGACATCCGTCTCGATGCCGGCCATCGCCTTGCGCCGCTGCCCCGAGAGCAGCTTAAGCAGCGGCAGGCGCTGCCAGAGTTTCAGCCGCGCCATCATCAGCGGCAGCGCAATATTCGCCCGCACGCTCATATGCGGGTAGAGCGCATAGGACTGAAAGACCATCGCGACGCGCCGCTCATGCGGGCGCAGATGATCGACGCTGTTTCCTCCGATCGCGACGCTGCCGCCATCCTGGTGCTCCAGCCCGGCGATGATCCGGATCAGGGTCGATTTTCCGCAGCCGGAGGGGCCGACCAGCGTCAGGAATTCGCCATCGGCGATGTCGAGATCGACGCCGCCGAGCACCTTCGTCGGCCCGAACGCCTTGGCGATGGATGACAGTGCGACTGTGGCCATGTCGTTCGCCTCTTGAATTGTGGAACCGGATCGCGGGCGGTATCGAACACGCGCCAAAGCGCGGCAGGCAGCGTCGTCAGGCGGCGCGCGGCGGGTAGACCTCGTGGATCACATCGTCGATCCAGAGCGTTTTCAGCGCGGGAATCTCACGGATCGCGGCGGTGAACTCCCGGCCCTCGAAGCTGTAGGCGACGGCGCCGAGCGTGGTGGAGCCGGCCATGCCGGGCTGCAGCTCGGGGCCGACGACGAAACCGGAAGACGGGCCCCAGATGTAGCGCGTGCCCGCGACCATGAAATCATGGGCCCGGTGCAGATGGCCGCTGGCGACGAAGGCAACGTCATGGCGACGGACGAGATCGAGCAGATGGGCCCGGGGTCTCGGCGGCACGCTCCAATAGCCCGTGTCGCCTTCATCCGGCGTCTCGACGAAGAGCGGCCGGTGCAGGAACCAGCCGAGCCGCCGCCCCTCAGCGTCCGCGATCGCCTGCTCGAGCCAGGCGAGCTGGCGCTCTTCGTCCGCCTCGTCGCTGCCGAACAGCATCGAGTTCAGGCCGATCAGCCGCCAGCCTTCGATATCGCGGCTCCAGAAATCCGCGCCAAGATGGCTGCGCCAGCGGGCGAGACGCTCTGCATTGACCGGCTGGTGCGGGTGCCAAGCCTCGCCGACATCATGATTGCCGGGAATGCTCAGCACCGGGACGCCAAGCGCGTCGATCAGCTGGCGGCAATGCCGCATGTCCTCGTCGATATCGGCGCCGTCGACCGTGACATCGCCGGTATGGATGACGAGGTCCGGCGCCTGTCCCGCCAGCCAGGATCTCAGCGGCTCCCAGTTGCAGGCAAAATGCTGCTTGGTCGGGCTGAGATGGGTGTCCGAAATCTGCACGAGCCGCTGCATGGGTTCCCCTCCCAAATACGCTCCCCGGGAGGAAGCGGCCTGCCGCCGTCAGATGCGGGGCAGTGCTTTTGCAGTGGATCATACAAATGAATGTTTTATGACACAAATGTATTTTGAGGGTGGCGCGGCTTGCCACGTGGATGTTATGCGCGGGCCTGGAGGGACTCGATCGCAGCGGGTTCGGCTTGGGTATGAGCGGGCAACACGGGGGAAGAGCCACCCCGCTCACTCGCGTGCGTTCGCGGCAAGGCTGGGTGAACTGCAGAACTGCACCCGTCACGCCGCATCAGTCGAAATTGCGCCATATGCGGAAGTTGACAATGCGCCTGAAAGCTTCCGTTCCTTGCGGGGCAGCCAGGCGACTGGTCGACCCAAAGCCGCAGCGGCGTTCCGGCTGGGGCCTTAATCTGCGCCAGAGCGTCGGCCGGTCTTCACCTTGAACCTGCAGACTCTGAACCTGCGTATAGGTCATCCCCTCCTCTTTGGTATTCGATCTTTCCTCCCGGCCAATAGTCCTGTCGGGAGCGTACCGTCATGGTCAAGGTGCTTCCTCAGCGTGCCTGCCCCACGGAATATCACGCGATTGCGATAGATATTCCCGCTGCGCATCGAGGCTAGAGAGTCGATCCTCCCTAGAATTTTGCATGGGTTGCCTCAGTCATTAAACAGCCTTTGTCTAAGACTATAAGAATAACTATGCCTACATCACGGTCATTATATCGAGATTCTGCTCTCAATGATCGAGCAACAGCTCTTGTCATTAGCGATGATGAGAAAAATTATTCTGTCCTCGATCATAAGAAAAATGAAAGAGATGGATGATTACATTTTTTCAACTCGGTACTCGGCGTGCCGCTTGTGCGGCTCTCGTCGTAGCAGCCTGCGCAATAGCCGCCTTCACCTTCTCTCAAACCCCGGCCGAAACCGGGTCTCGCGCCGGAACCGTCCTGTCGTCTCCGACAGCCACTTTCCAGTCAGCGCGCGATTGGGCGCCCTATGATGTCGCGGCGAATGTTGCTCCGGTGCCCCAAGGTGGCCCTCGTCACTCAGCCGATCGTAACTCTGCGGGCGCGACAGCTGCTGGGCTGGGTGCTGCAGTAAACAGCCCGGCGGGCGATGTCTCACATTTCATCAGCTCTGCGATGCGCCCGATAATATACAGCATTCTGATCGCTGAACCGGGTTCATTGCTGAAGTCGGCGATCAAAGTGCTGCATCTTCTCGGTATCATTCTAGGTCTGGGTGCCGCGACGGTGCTCGATCTCGTTATCGTCAAGTTCCTTGTCTCGGGGAAAATCAAAGCCGATCAGATTGCGATCGTGAAATTCGTCACCGGCATCGTGTCCGCCGGTCTCGCGGTGCTGTGGCTCTCGGGGATCCTGTATCTGGTGCACTACGCCGCCTTCGATCCGGCAAAGCTCTGGAACCAGAAGGTCTGGGCCAAGATCGCGATCGTCGGCGTTCTGACCATCAACGGCTACTTCATCCATCACACGGTCATGCCGCTCCTGGAGAAGCAGATCGGGCGGTCGCTCTTCGCGGGCCTGTCGCGCAAGCAGGTTGCGATGATGCTGGTCTTCGGGACGGTGTCCGCGACCTCCTGGTATGTGCCGCTCATCCTCGGCGCCATGCCGCACTTCAACTTCATCGTGCCGGCCCCGCGCCTGCTGGTGGCCTACGCGATCATTCTGGGCATCGCTATTGCAGCGACCCACGGCATGGTTGGCGCACTCCGGCGCAATGGAGGCGCTCCCGAGGCCCAGCTTCAACCTGCGACAGCGAGGTCGTAGTCTAACCCGCTTCCCTTGTTGGCAGGCTCGAGCATCGGACCGAAAAGTGGAATCCGGTTTTCGGAAAAATCCGATGCTCAAACAAAGAGTTAGATCGCCGTGCGTCCGTTCGGACGCACGGCGATCTGGATTTTCAAGTAAGCTTTGATTTCGTTGGATTTTATTGGGACTTGTCGGGGTCGCGACAGGCCCCGACTCGTGCCCCTCGGCCAATTCGCTTGTTTTCGTGTCAATTCAGTCGCTTGCTCGCGGGCCGACCGGGGCCGGATTTCCGGGCCGCTCCCCATCAGCCTCGAGAGCGACGGCATCGCATCTGCGTCAGGGCCGCGAAAAACCCCTCCCCCCCGGGAGGGAGGGGGGAGGGGTTTAAGGGGGCGATTTGCGGCGAACCGCCCCCCCGGGGGGCTCTTTATCCTGACCATAACGGTACGCTCCCGACCGAACTATTGGCCGGGAGGAAGGATCGAATACCAAAGAGGAGGGGATGACCTATACGCAGGTCTAAGAGCTCTTATACGTGCCTAGAGCATCGGACCGAAAAGTGGAATCCGGTTATTGGAAAAATCCGGTGCTCAAACAAAGAGCTGGATCGCCGCTCCTGCGTCCGAACGGACGCACGGCGATCTAAGAGCTTTGCGGCTTTCCCGGCGCAAGCTTCAGCTTGTCCGCCATGCGGGCGAGTTCGGGCAAGGACGCAGCCCGCATCTTCTGCATGGCCTGGCTGCGGTGAACCTTCACGGTAATCTCGCTCACGCCCAGATCGCCGGCGATCTGCTTGTTGAGCCGTCCGGTCACCACCAAAGCCATCACCTCGCGCTCCCGCGGGGTCAGGCTATCGAAACGCGCACGCAACGTCGCCAGCGCCTTTTCATTCTCAAGCCATGCGCGGTCGCGCGCCAGGCCGAGGTGAACGGCATCGAGCAGATCCTGGTCGCGGAACGGTTTGGTCAGGAACTCGACCGCGCCCCCTTTCATCGCCTGGACGGACATGGGAATGTCGCCATGCCCGGTGATGAATACGAGCGGGAGCTGAATGTTCGCCCGCGACAGCTCTTGCTGAAAGTCAAGACCGCTTTGTCCCGGCAGCCGGACATCGAGCACGAGGCAGGTCGGCCCGTCCGGTCGCCCATCCTTGAGGAAGTCGCCCACCGAAGCGAGGAGCTTCACGTCAAAGCCGACGGATCGCAGCAGGCTGCCGAGCGCATCGCGGATCCCAAGATCATCATCGATGACGATGACGGTTGCCGGCGCCTCGGTCATCATCAGCATCCCCCAAACGGAACCGGCTCTTGCGGACGTGCGCTGCCTGTATCCGTTGCGGCAGCACCGGGCAAAGTCCGCCCCCCAGAGCGCCAATGACGCGACGAGAACACTGCTCTTCTCTCCTGTCGCCAGTGCCACGAAGCCTCTTCGCACACGAGAATGCGCGCTAATTACCTCAGCGCAAGGCCAATTGCGAGGTGATCAGGCTGCCCGCGAGAGCGCCTTGCGCCTGCTGCGGTCTGCCATCGACCGCGTGCCGATGCGCTGCATGTCCGGCGGGCTGCCGCACGGGGGGCAGTGCCACAAGCAGCAGAGCGCGAGGCTAGGCCATCGGACCGGATATCGTATCCGGTCCGATGACCTAGCCTTTTCGTGTTTGCATCGGCTTTCCCGAAAACCGCAATCCACTTTTCGGGCCGATGCTTTAGCACTCGCGACGCTCTGCCGAACGAAGGGCTTGCCCTTGGGGATCACCGCGGCTGCCGAACATAGTTAGACGTCTGTATAGGTACTGCGAGCCGTTTAGCTGCTTCTCTGGACCATCCGTACAATCGAAAAGAAGAGCTTCACCGCATTATTCTGATCGGGACAAGCGACAAGTCCGGCTATCAGCGCCAGGCTGCTTCGCTAAACCAGTAGATGCCAGAATTGTCGCGCGATGGGCAGATCTCGCAGGCTACACCCAGGAGTTTGCGATGAATCTCGTCACCAATCCGGCCTATCGCTGGTACGAAGCGGCTCATTGGATGCTCACTCCGGCACGGGTAGCCACGCAAGGCATGAAGGTCATCTTCGAGAACCCAGGCAACCCTCTCACCGGCACGGCCTACGGCCGGACCATCGCCGCCGCCTGCGCGCTCTTCGAGACGACGACGCGGCGCTACGACAAGCCGGCGTTCAGACTTGCGACAACGCGCGTTGACGGCCAACGGGCCGGTGTGAGCGAGCGCGTCGTCTGGGACCGCCCCTTCGGCCGGGTGATTGCGTTCGATCGGGAGATCGGGCGGCCAGAGCCGCAACCGAAGCCCCCATTCGGGCAGGTGATCGCGTTCGACCGGGCGCTGCACCGTGCGAAGCCGCAGCCGAAGCTGCTGTTGGTCGCGCCCATGTCCGGCCATTTCGCCACCCTGCTGCGCGGCACGGTCGAGGCCTTTCTTCCCAGCCACCAGGTCTTCATCACCGACTGGGCCGACGCGCGCATGGTGCCGCTTTCGCAGGGGCGCTTCGATCTCGACGATTACATCGACTATCTCATCTCGATGTTCCGGGCGCTCGGGCCCGATCTCCACGTCTTGGCGGTCTGCCAAGGCTCGGTGCCAGTGATGGCCGCCATTGCCGCCATGGAGGCCGACAACGACCCGCTCACGCCACGCTCCATGACGCTCATCGCCGGCCCGATCGACACCCGCCATTCGCCGACAGCGGTGAACCGGCTCGCTGAGAAGCACGGCATCGCGTGGTTCAGGAGACACTGCATCGCAAAGGTGCCGCCGGCCTATCCAGGTTCCCGGCGCGACGTCTATCCGGGATTCATGCAGCTCTCCGGTTTCATGGCGATGAACATCGACCGGCATCTCACGGCCCATTGCAAGATGTTCGAGCATCTCGTCGATGGCGACGGCGACGCGGCCGAGAAGCATCGGGACTTCTACGACGAATACCTGGCCGTCATGGACCTGACAGCCGAATTCTACCTGCAGACGGTGGAGCAAGTCTTCCTCCGCCACGACTTGGCCAAGGGCGAGATGATCCATCGCGGGACACGCGTCGACCTGCGCGCGATCCGGCGTTGCGCAATCATGGTCGTCGAGGGCGAGAAGGACGACATCACCGGCATCGGTCAAACACGCGCGGCCCTCGAACTCACGCCCAACCTGCCGCCGGAGAAGAAGCTTTACCATCTCCAGAAGGGGGTCGGACATTACGGCGTGTTCAACGGCTCCCGCTTCCGCGCCGAGATCGTGCCCCGTATCGCCCATTTCATCTTGAAGCAGCAGATGAGCTCCAGCTCCGAATCGAGCTTGGATCCGTCGCGATTAACCGCAAGTCTTAGATAATCGATACCATAGTATAGGTTTCGATGCCTTTGTCGCGCTTAGATGCCAATGTATCTTACCAAGCGCGCACAACGCTAGAATTCTGCACAACGCTTATCGCGAATTTTGGAGGCGGCGGTGCCAACCAAGAAACCGCTGATTGCGATCGTCGATGACGACGAGTCGATGCGCGAGGCTACCAAGGGGCTCATGAGGTCGCTGGGGTTTGACGCCGAGGCCTTTTCATCCGCAGATGATTTCTTGAGGTTCCCCCATCTCCGCCGCCTGGCCTGCCTGGTGACGGACATCGATATGCCCGGCATGAGCGGGCTTGATCTGCACCGCCGCCTCGTCGCGTTGGGCAAGAGCATTCCGACCGTTCTGATCAGCGCCTATCCGGACGAGAACGTGCGCGCACGCGGGTTCGGCGCGGACATCGTCTGCTCCCTGACAAAGCCGTTTGGCGAGCAGGATCTGCTTGATTGCATCCGGGCTGCCCTGGCTTGCGGTCGCCACGGCGAAAGCGGTTCATGACGGCCCGCAGGGAGGCAACGCCAGCCCTTCAGGTCTGCGGCTATGACCTAACCTTCTGTGTTTGCATCGGCTTTCCCGAAAACCGCAATCCACTTTTCGGGCCGATGCTTTAGCAACGACCTCGCGCAGGCAAAGCGCGCTGCAACGCGACGCCGCGGGTGCCAGGCATCTGCACGTCGAGGATGAGACAGGCGGCGTCGTTCACACGGGCGACCCAAATCAATCGCCGCGGATGTGACGTGTGACGGTCCATCCCGGGCCTGCCACCTCACACCACCGGCATTTGGCCGGCGTGCTCGGCGGGAACGGTCTCGTCCCGTTCTGCAGGGAGAGTGAACTGGAAGACGGCACCGCGAGGGTCATTCGCGGAGGCCCACAGCCGTCCGCGGTGCGCCTCGATGATCGACCGGCAGATCGCCAAGCCCATGCCCATGCCGTCGGGCTTGGTCGTGTAGAAGGCCTCGAAGATGCGCTCCACACTCTGCGCGTCCAACCCCGGGCCGGAATCCCGCACCGTGACGAGCACGCCGTTCGAGCCATCTCGCCCGGTGCTGATCAGCACCTCCCGCGCCCCCTCGGCGAGGCCGCACATGGCCTCGACCGCATTGAGGATCAGGTTGAGCATCACTTGTTGCAGTTGGACCCGATCGGCTCGAATGAGCGGCAAGCCCGCCGCGAGCTGCGTCTGCACCGTGACGCCGTTCTTCACCGCTTCGCCACGGGTCAGGGCGATAACGTCGAGGACGGCTTTGTTGATGTCCAAGCGATCCTTGCGCGCCGGCGCCTTCTTGATCAGGGCCCGGATCCGGCCGATGACGTCGCCGGCTCGTTTGGTGTCCTTGTTGATGCGACCGAGGGCCTGCCGGACCTCCTCCAGATCGGGCGGGCGGGCCCCCAGCCAGCGCAAGGCGGCCTGGGCGTTGGTGGCCGCCGCGGCGATGGGCTGGTTGACTTCATGGGCGATCGAGGCCGTCAGCTGCCCCATGGTCGCGACGCGGTTGGCGCGCGCGAGCTCAGCCTGGGCCTCTCGCAAGGCTTCGGATGCCAGCGCATGGTCCGTGAGGTCGCGGGTGATCACGAGGGCGGCCTCCACCCGCTCCGAGGCCGATCGCAGAGGCGAGTAGCTCACCATCAAGTATCGCCGGCCGAGAGGATAGCTGAACCACTCCGCGTAGCGGGCTTCTTCGCCATCGAAACACCGGTCGTAATACGGCTTGAACGTCTGCTCAAAAGCCTTCGTCCCCAGAAGATCCGCGACGTGCTTGCCGAGAATCCTCTCGGCCGGCATTCCCCAAATCCGCTCGTAGACCGGGTTAACCCGCTGATACCGGTAATCCCTTCCAATCACGCAGATCGCATCAGGCGAATTCTCGAACACCTGCCCGGTCAGATACTCCGCCCGCTCGCGCTCGGTGATGTCCTCGCAGACGATCAAGACCACGGGCCGGCCCTTCATCAGCATGGCCTTGCCCGTTTCGCGGACCCAGAGCACCGAGCCATCTTTGCGGACCTTGCGCAGCTCCCAGCTAATCGCTCGGCCGAGTTGTTCGAGGCATCTGGCCGTGTTCCGTTGCGCCGCGGCTCGATCAGCTTCATGAAAGACTTTCAGCACGGAATCGCCCGTCAGCTCGTCGACGGTGTAGCCGAGTTGCTCAGCCCCGAAGGGATTCACGGATAGGACGGTCCCGGACGCGTCCACCATGAAGTACATCGTCGGATTGTTCTCGAATACGGCCCGCCACTTCTCTTCGCTCTCCCGCAGCGCCTCATCCGCCTGCTTGCGCTCGGTGATGTTCCGCCCGACGCCGCGGTAGCCGATGAAGCGGCCCGTCTCGTCAAACATCGGCAGCCCCGAGACGGACACGTAACGCTTGCCGCCATCGGGCGTAGGCCGCGCGAGCTCGAAATCACGGAACGGCAGGTGGGCATCGAGCGTTTCGCGGTGTTTGCGCCAGGCCTCTGCGTCAGGCTCCAGATAGGGCACTTCCCAGCGCGTCCGACCGATTTCGGAGCCCGGCGCCACCGCGTCGGCAAATCCTTCGGCGAACTCCTGGCGGAGGAAGCGATGCTGCGCGTCGCTCTCCCAATACACGTCGAAGGAGAATTGCACGAGGGTGCGAAAGCGCACCTCGCTCGCGCGTAGGGCCTCTTCCACCCGCTTGCGCTCGGTAATGTCCTGAATCGTACCAAACATGCTGCGCGGCCGGCCCGACGCGTCCCTTGTCAGATCGCCGTGACTGTGGACGATGCGCAGCTCGCCATTGGGCCGGACGACGCGGTACTCCAAGTCGTAGCGAGATTTGCCACGCAGCGTCTCCGCCGCGGCCTGGCTCCAGATCGGCCGATCCTCTGGGTGTATCCGCTCCAGCATTCCGGCAACAGTGATCGTGTCTTCGCCCGGCGTCAGCCCAAAGATGCGGTAGGTCTCGTCTGACCAGGTCGAACGGTCTGTGTCGAGGTCACGTTCCCAGTAGCCGACATGCGCGACGCGTTGAGCTTCTTCGAACTTGGCCTCGCTCCGACGCAGACCGTCCAACGTCTCCTTGAGACGGGACGTCATGAGAGTGAACGCCTGGGCAAGCAGGCCGACTTCATCGTTTCGCCGAACCTCGGGCAGGTCTCGCCATTCCCCCTTTGCGATCGCTTGCGCCGCCTGCGTCAGGGCGGTCAGCGGCCGCAACGTGCGTCCGACCACCCAGAGTCCGAGGAGCACGAAGACAGCAACCATGACTGTGCCGATGCCAATCGAGAGATACGCCGCGCGATATGCAGGCCCCAGGAAATCCGAAGCAGGCACCGCCGCGACGATGGTCCACTTAAGTGCGCCAGGTGCCTCAAAGCGATCAACCGCCGCATAGATCCGGCCGCGCTCGGGGTCATCGAAGGAAAAGGCACGCGGCGCAGTTGACGAGGACCCAGCGATCTCGGGGTGCCGACCGAGATGACGGGCCGTCGCGCGAATGACGGGATCGGCGGCCTCTGATGCCTGCAGGCGCAGATGCCCGCCATCGGGGCCGATCGCGACGGGTGACACTCCCCCCGACGCGCCAATCAGACCCCCGGTGGCATCGATGACGAAGGCCCGCCCGTGGTCACCGATGTCGAGCGACTGCAAGAAGCTGGAAAGCTGAGTCAGGATGAGGTCGATCCCACACACCCCGACGAAGGTGCCGTCCTTGTCGAGGACCGGCGCAGAGAGCGAGACGCTCAGGATCGGCTCGACGGAACCGAGATAGGGCTCGGTCCAGTACCGCTTGCCCGTCTCCTTCGCCTGGGCGTACCAGAGCCTCTGGCGCGGATCGAAGGCTCCTTTCGACTTCCTCAATTGGCCGATCCGTCCGCCTGGCAGCGCTTCGAACTCGCGCACGACGCCGGCGCGAAATTCATCGGTCATCAGATACACGGTGCTTGAGTCTTCCAATCGCCCCACCGAAACCATCCCGCCGGCCTCGTTGCCGAAAAACAGCCAGTCGACATCGGGTTCGTCGGTCAGCAATCCATAGAGCTCCGCTGCGATCGCATTTGGATTGCCGAGCGGCATGTCGTGAGAGACAAGACGGTGGGCCAAGCGGGATACCGTTCTGTCGGAGCCGCGCACCAAGTGACTGAGGTCGCGATGCGCAGCTCGCGTCACCTCTCGGATCAATTGGTCGGACATGATCGAGACTACGGCGTTTCCCCTCCAAATCCCCACACCGGTTAGGGCAAGGCTTAGAACAAGAACGACGCCGGCGACGGGGAAGATTAAACGGTGCCGCAGCATGATCACCGAGATCCCCCAGGTAACGAGATCCTCCAGATAATCAGATAGTTATTTTATATTGCTCCCAGGGATGGGGGCCGGCAAGGCGAGATGTTGGCCACGGGCGGGGGGCGTTGAGGTGGTCCCCGGTTTCTGGACAGCGAGTTAAGCTTGGTTCGCCTGAGAGAGGACGAACCCGATGACCGGGGAGGAAGCGCCATTCGGGGAATTCAAGGCCAAGGTGGCCCCGGATGCGGTCGGAGGCGAGCAGACGGTGGCGCAGTTGGCAGCGAAGCACGGCATCCGCCAGACCATGATCAATGTTTGGAAAAAGCAGGCCATCGAGGGGATGGCCAACGTCGGCGGACGGTGTTTGAAGAACTCCTCGCCGCAGAAGAGCTGATAATCGGGGTTCTAAAGCATCGGCCCGAAAAGTGGATTGCGGTTTTCGGGAAAGCCGATGCAAACACAGAAGCTTAGGTCATCGGACCGGATACGATATCCGGTCCGATGACCTAGCTAGACCCCGTGTTCGCACAGGACCTCGTCCGAGAGGTCGTGCAGGTGCAGGGATGGCGAGCCCCGCCATGAGCCGCGTGATCACCCGACCGATTGGCTTCACCAAGTGCCTGTTCGCCAGGCAGCGATTCCTGCTTCGCTCAGCCAAGCGCCAAACCTTCGTATAGGCTCAACCAACCATCGTAGAGTCTAAGCTGCCGCACGTACAATCGATATGGCGGTGTTGATTGACGTAGCCTGACATCGGCCAAAACCGCTGGGCGAAGGCTGCAGGCCATCGAAGGCTGCAGGCCATATTGATACACGATCGAGCACTCCCCGGGGAATGCAAGGAGGCGTGGAGAGTGACACAGGCTGCGTCGACGGCGAGCCAGGCGGGCGGATCTGCCTCCTCACACCCTTGCCATAACCCGACTCGTTGGCCGTGCGACCACCATCAAGGCGAGTGTCACGAAAGTCCTCGCGAACCGACCCCTCTGATTAGCGGCAAGCCGCTCCGTGGCCCAAATGCGATGGTGAGCCAGTTTGACATGAAACCCGCGTTCAAGCGGATGCGCAGCTGCTTTGTATTGGCGCACTGAACCTGGTCGCGCCGATCGTCCGTGACAAGCGTGAAGCGGGACGGTCCGGTCCGCGAACTGAGGAGGAGTCATGGACCTTCTTCTGAATGACACCAAGACAGGCAAGTGCCGCACGGGGGTCAAAGGCCGCCCGCAGTCCGGCGCCCCCACTGTTGTTCTCAGTCATCCTCGTTTCGCTATTCGCGTTGAGACCAAGATAAAGCGCTCTCGCGAACGGGCTCGGCGTTGGGTTCTGCGTGAACTCGACTGCCTGCTCCAGCAGCGCGGCCCAGCCGCCATCAAGGGGAAGACCGATTGGTGGCGGGAGGTCGAGTGATGTCCCACGCATTACGTCATCACCCCGGCCCTCATCGCGGGCTCGGTCGCGTGAATGGCCGGCCGGAAATAATCCGTCATGCCGTTTGGCTCTACGTCTGTTTTGCCCTCAACTTCCTGCCTGATCCGGACACATCTACCTTTAGCTACGGGCCATTCGTGCTCCTTGGCCGGTTCGCGAACGTGCCTGCCCGGAAGCGGAAGTTTTGAGAGTCTGAGGAGGGGCCCGGTCCCAGGGGCCTGTTCGATCGCACGACCAAAGAGATGAGGTATCGCGGTGGCTGCGGGCGATCCGGGAGCGGAAGTGCGCAGCCTCTTCACATACGGTGCCGGAGAGGTCGGACCTGACCTCGGCAGCGAGCGAAGGAGCGACGGCGATGGCGCATTTCGTAGGTCTGGACGTGTCGGTGCAGGAGACGGCGGTGTGCGTCGTCGACGAAGCCGGCAAGGTTGTGTTCGAGCAGAAGGTTGCGACCGAGCCGGACGATCTCGTCGGGCTGCTCATGTCCATCAGTCGCGACTATGGCCGGATCGGGATTGAGGCCGGTCCGCTCTCGCAGTGGCTGGTGAATGGCTTGGCGGAAGCAGGCCTGCCGGTGATCTGCGTCGAGACGCGGCACATGAACTCGCTCCTGAAGGCGCAACAGGTCAACAAGTCGGACCGTCACGACGCGCGTGGCATCGCGCAGATGATGCGCGTCGGCCTGTTCAAACCGGTCCACGTCAAGACGCTGGCGAGCCAGGAGAAGCGGATGCTGCTGACCAGCCGCAAGCTCCTGCAGCGCAAGATGCTCGACATCGAGTTCGACCTGCGCGGCACGCTGCGCAACTTCGGCCTCAAGGTCGGCGTGGTCGGCACGGCCGGGTTCGAGGCTCGCGTCCGCGACTTGGTGGCGGGCATGTCCAGTCTGTCGGCGATCGTGGAGCCGCTGCTCACCGTCCGGCGCGTCCTGCGCCAGGAGTTCGCGCGGATGCACAAAATGCTGCTCGAAGTGGTTCGCCAGGATCCCGTGTGCCGGCGGCTGATGACCGCGCCTGGCGTTGGGGCGGTCGTGGCGCTCACCTATCGGGCGACGGTCGATCAGCCGCAGCGCTTTGTTCACTCGAGGGCAGTCGGCGCGCACGTTGGTCTGACACCTCGACGCCACCAGTCCGGCGAGATCGACTATGATGGCGGCATCTCCAAGTCCGGCGACACCATGCTGCGAACGATGCTGTACGAGGCCGCCCAGACGCTGCTTACGCAGAGCCGGCACTGGTCGTGGCTCAAAGCATGGGGCACGCGGGTCGCGCAGCGGCGCGGCATGCGGCGCGCCATCGTAGCCGTCGCCAGGCGACTGGCGGTGATCCTGCATCGCATGTGGATCGACGGCACCGACTTCCGCTGGGGCCGCGACCCGGCAGCCGCCGTTCAGGCGGCCTGACCCCGGCCCGCACAGGAGCAGCGACGGGTTCTGCCATGGCAGGAAGAGGTCCTCACGGGGACGGTGGTGAGACGAGATCGCAATGTCCGCAGCCTCTGCCGCTCGACGGCGGCAAGAGCGCCCGAGAGATTGGTCCGCCTCATCCTCTTACCCCATCATGGGGCGGCCCCTGCGCCGACCCCGGAGAGAAGCGCGAGCCCCGTGCGGCGACCTCGTACCGAAATGCCCCCGAGCAGGAACCGACCACAGCTGGACGCGATCCGCACGGCCGTCGTCCCCGCCGGCACAACCGGCGATCGATCGGTGCGGCCCCTTGACTTAAACCGCGATAGAGAAGCGGACGTTCTCAGAGTCTGAAAAGGGCCATCTTCGCCCCTCAACGCCGATCCCTCGATCTCCCGGACGTGACGAGCCTCCGTTCTGAACGCCATTCCGAAGCATGGACGTTCAGCGCTGACCGCTGCTCCGGCATGGAGAGATTACCTCAACCCGGCCCTGGGACGGGCGGACGTCGTGGCTCATCACCGCCCATTCTGGAACGAAGAACAGTCAGCGCCTTCCTTAGGTTTGGCAGGATTCAACCCTCGCGCCGCGGACGTCCCCTCTCGCCCCCGGAATGACGGCCGCTCAGAACCGCCTCCGCCGCATCGAGTCCGGTCTGATAGGCCCCGTGCGCGGTCGAGAAATCATGCGTCGAACAGGCCTCGCCCGCGAAGAAGATGCGCTCGTCCCATGGCTTTGCCAGAATGGCGCGCGCATCAGTGCAGCCGGGGAGCGCGTGGCTGTAGGAGCCCCTGATGAAGGGCGATTTCGCCCAGCGCGTCTGGGCGACCGGCTTCAGCCGGCGCCGGATGCCGGCGCCGAACAGGCCGGCGAGTTCGTCCTGGGCGAAGGCGACCATGTCCTCGCCGGATTCGAGCTCGCGCGCCGCAGCACCACAAATGAATCCCTCGATTAAGGGACGGCCGAACGGCCGCAAATGGTAGCTGCCGGTCTTCGCTTCATGCGGGTTTCCCAGCACCTGCGTGTCCGGTTCCAGATCGTCGGGACGATCGATGGCGAACGAGACCTTGTCGGCGAGGCCAAGCGGCAGGCGAGACGCCGCCTCGATCCGGTCAGCGAGCGCAGCCGGCAGTTTGATGACGCCCGCAGCCAGGACATCGGTCGAGACCGTGATGATCGCAGCCCCTGCCCTGATCGTGCCTGAGCCTGTGACGATGGCGAGTTTCGACTGTTCAGCCTCGATCGCCGTCACCGGCACGCCGAGCGAGATCGGCAGCCCGGATGCCGCAGCGGCAATGAGCGCGCCATAGCCCTCGATGATGCGCCAGTTCACGCCGGTGTCCGCATCGGCGAAGGCGAGATAATCCCGGATCGAGAGGGTCTTGAGGTCGGTTCCGTTGATATAGCTGCTGACGGCCTCGAGATAGGGATTCCAGGGGCCGCCCTCCTCCAGCCAATCGGCGGCCCGGTCGCTCCCGGCCGGGGCCTGGCGCAGGCGTTGCTCGAACGCGGCGAAGGCTGAGTGAGCGGCCTCCTGATCGGCGGCGGGGAAGCCGAGATTTTTGAACTGGCGCCCCCAGGGCGGCAGCGTCCTGTCGATGGTGAAGCCGAGGCCCCGCGCCAACGCGGTGCAGGGGTTCCGCTCGGCCGAATGCAGCCAGCCGCAGCCGAGATCGATCGGCAAACCGCCGTGAGGAATCGTCCAGGCGCGGCCACCGATCCTGTCGCCGGCCTCGAGGACGGCGAGCGAGATCCCGGCCGCCGCGAGCCGTCGCGCTGCCGCGATGCCGGCCGCGCCGGCGCCGACCACGACGACATCGACCTCTGCACTCATTCGACCGTCCTCGGTGCGGCGCCCAGTTCCAGCCAGTCGAGCTCTTCCTCGAGCCGATGGAAGGCATCGTCGCCGATCGTGCCGTCGCTCCGCAGCTCAAGCGCCTTGTCGCGCGCCGCGGCGAGCGCATCGCGCCGGAGCTGGTTCTGGGTGGTGTCGAACTCGTCGCTGTCGCGTGTCTGCGCGAGCATGTCGTCATATTCCCGGCGCACCGCCTCCGCAGCTTCGGACGGCGCATCGCCAATCGTTGCAATGGCCGCCTTGAGGGCGAGTTTTCGTGCCATGCGGAACTCGCGCTCGACCGGGCGGTCGTCCCGCGGAGACAGCCGGCGCAGCAGCAGCGGCAGCGTCAGCCCCTGGATCAGCAGCGTCCCGACCACGACCGTGAAGGCGCAAAGCAGGATCAAGTCGCGCTGGGGAAATCCGCCCGGCAGGGCATAGGCGGCCGCGAGCGTGACGATGCCGCGCATGCCGCACCAGGCGATGATCAGGCCATCGGAGCCGGCCGTTGACGCCAGCCGCGGCCCGTCCTTCGCACCGTCGGTCTTGGCCCTCCCGTTCTTGGCCCCGTCGGATTTGGCGCCCTCGGCCTTGGCGCTTTCCGTCTTGGCGCCCTCGGTCTTGGCGCTTTCTTTGGCCCGGCGCGTCACTTTCGCGATCGCCTGGTAGGTCATGACCCAGCTCAGGCGCACGATGATGACGGTTGCCAGTACGACGAGCGCGATGACGACATAGGCGCCGATCTCGCGCGGGCTGAGCGTGGCGAGGATCGGCCGCAATTGCAGACCGATCAGCACGAAGGCCAGGGTCTGGAGCACGAAGACCGTCGTCTCCCAGACGGCATAGGACGGGATGCGAAGGCGCGCGCTGGTGCGGGCGGGCGCGCTGCGCGCCAGGACCATGGCATAGACGACAATCGTGATAATGCCGGAGAGGTGCAGCTCCTCCGCCAGGATCCAGACCCCGAAGGTCGTGATGAACTGCAGGATGATGGCGCTCGGCGGGTCCTTGAACGCGGCCAGGAACCGAACCAGCGCCCAGCCGAGGATCGCGCCGAGCCCGATGCTGCCGATGACGACGAGGCCGAAGGTCGGCAGCGCCGACGCCGGCGAGAAGCCGCCGACGACGACCGCCCCGACGGCCAGGCGATAGATCAGCAGCGCCGTCGCGTCGTTGAGGAGGCTTTCGCCTTCCAGGATGACGACGAGCCGATGCGGCGGGCGCAGGCGGCGCAGAACGGCGGTCGCGGCGACAGCGTCAGGTGGCGCGACGATCGCGCCGAGCGCCACGGCCGCTGCCCAGGGCAGGTCCGGCACCAGCCACCGGGCGACGACTGCGACCGCCACCGTCGTCACCCCGACCGCGATGACGACGAGGCTGCCGACGGGCAGCCAGTTCCGGCGCAGGTCGCGCGGCGAGGTATCGAAGGCCGCATCGAGCAGGATCGGCGCGACGAACAGGGCGAGCACCAGCTCGGGATCGAGCGCGATTGCCGGCGCGTTCGGGACGAGCGCCAGCGCCGTCCCGGCGACCGCAAGCACGACCGGATAGGGCACGCCAATGCGCCGCGCGCCGGCCGAGAGCAGGACCGCCCCCAGCATGATGGCCAGGATCGACTCGAAGAAGATCATGACCCGAATTTTGCGCGGGCCGGTCGGTCTTGTCGATTGGCGGGCAGATCAGAGTGGAGGCAAGTCCGATCGCAGGAAGTCCGATTGCAGGATGAGCGCGGCGGCGGTCGTCACGCGCATGTCTTCGCGCCCCTTCCCTTCGCTGTCCCGCCCTGTCGCTGCGCACAGCCTGCACCCTGGCGGATGCCGGGAGCGTCATGACGGGGGGCGCACTCCGCCTGGCAGTATGCATCCGGGCTCTCCTGCGATACGCCTTTAGGCCTGCTTGTACGGCGTTCCACCATCTGGCTTCGGGAGGTTGCAGCGTGGCCCTTATGACCCGACGGCGCTTTGTCGCGTCTCTTCCGGCTCTGGCCTCCGGCCTGGCCACTCCCCTTCGCGCGCAGGTCGGCATGCCCGGCAGCGGCGCGACGTTGTTCCAGGACGTTCGCATCTTCGACGGGACGGGAAGCGGGCTCTCAGGCCCCTCGCATGTGCTCGTTCGCGGCAATCTGATCGAGCGCATCTCGACGGGACCGATCGCAGCCGAGCCCGGCACCGTGGTCATCGCGGGCGGCGGGCGGACGCTGATGCCAGGGCTCACCGACATGCACTGGCACGCGATGCTGGTGCGCTCGACGCCGTCGCAGTCGCTCTTCGGCAATCTCGGCTTCAATTATCTGACGGCCGGCGCCGAGGCGACCGAGACCCTGATGCGCGGCTTCACCACGGTCCGCGACATGGGCGGCCCGTCCTTCGGCCTCAAGCAGGCGATCGATGGCGGCGTGCTGCCTGGGCCCCGCATCTATCCGTCCGGTGCGGTCATCACGGTGACCAGCGGGCACGGGGATTTCCGCCAGCTGACGGACCTTCCCCGGGCGCCAGGTTCGCTGGCGCGGATGGAGCAGGTCGGCGGCAGCATGGTCGCCGACAGCCCGGACGAGGTGCGGATGCGCGTACGCGAGCAGCTCATGCAGGGTGCCTCCCAGATCAAGCTGACGGCAGGCGGCGGCGTTGCCTCGCCGTTCAGCCCGCTCGACGTCTCGACCTTCACCGCAGACGAGCTCCGCGCCGCCGTGGAGGCCGCCGAGAACTGGGGGACCTATGTCACTGTGCACGCCTACACGCCGGCGGCGATCGCGCGCGCGATCTCCGTCGGGGTGAAATGCATCGAGCACGGTCACCTGATGGACGACGCATCGGCGCGGCTGATCGCGGAAAAGGACATCTGGCTGAGCACGCAGGCCTTCCCGGATGAGCTGGCGGAGGCCTTTCCGCCGGACTCGGGCGAGCGGGCCAAGGCCTATCAGGTGTTTGCCGGCACGGAGAAGACCTTCGAGCTGGCGCGAAAATACAAGCTCAAGGTCGCCTTCGGGACCGACATCCTGTTTGCACCGCAGCTCGCGAAGCGGCATGGCGAACTGCTCGCCAAGCTGACGCGCTGGTTCACCCCCGCCGAAACCCTGGCCATGGCGACCGGCACGAATGCCCGGCTGCTGGAATTGTCCGGCCTGCGCAATCCCTATCCAGGAAAGCTCGGTGTGGTCGCCCCCAACGCGCTGGCCGACCTGCTGCTTGTCGACGGCAATCCGCTTGAAAACATCAATCTCGTCGCTGATCCGCACAGGTCTTTCGTCGTCATCATGAAGGACGGTCGAATCTACAAGAATGCGCTGCCGGGCTGACGGCCCCGCCCATCTCCTTGCTTGAGCAGCGATTTCGTCGCTGGAGAAGCGCCGCCGCCCGAAGCCAGACATTGCTGATCGGCCGAAGCCGAGGCTGATCCCGCCCCGAAGCGGAGCGTCACTCCGATTTCGGTCACTACGGGATCGGGTCTTGAGACCGGCAGCCCCGATGCCGCTATAACCTTTCCTGCCGTGCTGACGGAACGTCGGATGATGCGAGCGCATTCTATGGTCGTGGGGCACTGTCGGGGCTGACCGTGAACCGCCTTCGGCGCGGGATCGCCTTCGCGCGCGGGAGAAACCAGGCGCGCGTGAGAAACCAGGCCGGAATGGGCTTCAAGAGCGAAAGGACAAGCCGTGACAATTGCCAAGAACACGATCTGCCTTTGGTACGACAAGGATGCCGAGGCCGCCGCCCGCTTCTACACCGAGACTTTTCCGAACAGCGTGATGGGAGCCATCCACCATGCTCCCACCGACTACCCGTCCGGCAAGGCGGGCGACGTGCTGACGGTCGACTTCACCGTCGCCGGCATCCCCTGCCTCGGCCTGAATGGCGGGCCCACGTTCAAGCATAACGAAGCCTTCTCGTTCCAGATCGCGACCGACGATCAGCAGGAGACCGACCGCTACTGGAACGCGATCGTCGGCAATGGCGGCGAGGAAAGCGCCTGCGGCTGGTGTCGCGACAAATGGGGCATCTCCTGGCAGATCACGCCGCGTGTGCTGACCGAGGCGATGGCGGCCGGCGGCGAAGAGGCGAAGCGCGCCTTCACCGCAATGATGGACATGACGAAGATCGATGTCGCCGCGATCGAGGCGGCAAGGCGCGGCTGAGGCTCGCAAGGGGCTGATCCGGCGGACCGAAAGCCCCTGCCCGATCGCGCCCAGTGCGGATCCCGAAAAGCTGCGTCGCGCTCACGAGGCGGGCGCGGTTTATGGACGCCGGATCCGATCGCAGCTCGATCCGGCTTGAAGGCCAGCTCAGGCAGCGCTATCTTACAATCGTCTTACCCACGGCATTGGGCACCATGGCAAGCGCGCCGAAGCTGATCACGACGGTCTCCACGAAGGGGCAGGTCATTCTGCCCAGCTCCATTCGCCAGCGGCGCGAATGGGGGGCCGGAACGCGGCTCATCGTCGAAGAGACAGCGGAAGGCGTGCTGCTGAAGCCAGCTCCCGCCTTTGCGGAAACCCAGCCCCAGGACGTCTTTGGCGTTCTCCCTGCTGTCGGCAGGCCGAAGACGCTGGACGAGATGACGGCGAGCGTTCTGGCTGAGGCGAAGCGCCGGCATGCTCGCGATTGATACCAATCTCATCGTTCGCTACCTGACGGGCGACCATCCCCAGCAATCACAGCGCGCTCGCGTTCTGATCGACGGACAGCCGGTCTTCGTCGCGAAGACGGTGATGCTCGAGGTCGAATGGGTGCTGCGCAGTGCGTATGAGCATGATCCGGCCGATGTCAGGCGGGCCTTGAGAGCATTTGCGGGTCTTCCCTCAGTGACGATCGAAGACGGCTCGGTGGTCGCTGCCGCCCTGGATCTGGCTGAGCGCGGCATGGATTTCGCCGATGCCTTGCATCTCTGCACATCTGCCCATTGCGAGGGTTTCGCGAGCTTCGATCGCAGGTTCGTCACAACCGCGAAAGCCGCCGGCTATCAGCACGTGCGAGAAGCTTGACCGCGACCGGCACGTCAGCCCGCCCTGAGCTGTAACGAAAACGGCCCCGCATCACTGCGGAGCCGCCTTCCGTCGGGAGCTCATCGAGGAGCTCGACCTTGGATGCCGCAGGTCTGACCAAGCAGGCCAGGAGCGAGCGGCCCGATTGCCTTACGCCCTTCTGCAGCGCCCGGCCAGCGCCATGCCCGGCCACGATGCCGCACCTGACGCCCTATTTCCCCCAGCAGCGCTCCGTCGTCGCTATCTCCACCGCCATGGCGCTGCTCGCAGCGGGCCAACGCTGCAACCACCCGGCGGCTCTTGACGCCACCCATATCATGCAACATATGGAGTTACATGAATCGCGACAGTCGTTTGTCCGGGGTGCTGCACGTGCTGCTGCACATGGCGGACCAGAACAGCCCGGTGACCTCGGAGGCGCTGGCGCGGATGATGCGGACAAATCCCGTGGTGATCCGTCGGATCATGTCGGGCCTGCGCGATCAGGGCTATGTCCGCTCCGAGAAGGGCCATGGCGGCGGCTGGACCCTCGCCCGCGACCTCGCCGATATCACCTTGCGCGACATCTATGACGGCATCGGCTCGCCCGCCCTCTTCGCCATCGGCCATCGCAGCGAGGCGCCCGGCTGCGTCGTCGAGCAGGCGGTCAATGCGGCGCTCGATGGCAGCCTGCGCGAGGCGCAGACGCTGCTGCTGGCCTCCTTCGAGACCGTCACGCTGGCGGCCTTGAGCGCGGATTTCCGCGAACGCCTGGCGCGGCGCGCGCCGATCCAGCCGGGAGAACCCACCTGTGTCGACTGAGATCGCGGCTCGCGACGAGCCCCTGCTGAAGAGTTTTTCCGATCCCGAAGCGGTCTCGCGCTATGCCGAGGGCCCGCGGCGCTTCGTGCCCGGCCTCGACGCGCTGCACCGGATGACCGGCCTGCTCCTCGCCGAAGGCGCTCCCAAAGACGCAAGAGTGCTCGTGCTCGGGGCCGGCGGCGGCAGCGAGATCCTTGCGCTCGCCAAGGCGCATCCGCGCTGGAGCTTCGTCGGCGTCGATCCGGCGGCGGAAATGCTGCGCCTCGCGGAACGCACGCTTGGGCCGCTCATGGACAGGGTCACGCTGGTCGAAGGCTATATCGACGATGCGCCCGCCGGGCCCTTTGACGCGGCGACCTGCCTGCTGACGCTGCATTTCCTCTCCGCGCCCGAACGCGAGCGGACGGTGCGCGAGATCCACGCCCGGCTTCGCCCCGGCGCGCCCTTCGTCGCCGCGCATGCGAGCTTCCCCCAGGGCGTCGACGAGCGCGAGACCTGGCTCGATCGCTATGCGGCCTACCCGATCGCATCCGGCGCCGATCCCGAACAGGTGCATCGCGCCCGCGCGGCGGTCGCGACCAGCCTGCAGAGCTTCAGCCCCGAGCAGGACGAGGCGATCCTGCGGGCCGGCGGCTTTGGCAACGCCAGCCTGTTCTACGCGGCCTTCACCTGGCGCGGCTGGATCGCGAACGCCTGAACGATCGGCATGGTCCGGCTCCATATGGCCGGAGGAGCCCGCCCCGGCCCTCACCTCTTGTTGCCGGCCGTGGCCAGCTCGCGTGCGCTGATCGATCGGACGCAATCCGTCAGCCGGTCGAGCAACCGGGCCGCCAGCCGGGTGCGCTGCCAGTAGAGCGCGACGGAGATCGACCGATGCGGCGGCAATTCCACGAGGCGGCCGGCGACCAGGTGCGGCGTCGCCAGCGTGAGCGGCGTCATCGACCAGCCCAGTCCGGCGAGCGTCATGTCCAGCATGCCCTGGGTCGACGGGGTCCAATGGACCGGGGGCGAAATCGGCGTCTTCCAGGCCTCCCGCGCCCAGCGCGCCTGCAATTCGTCGCGACGGTCGAAGCGCAGCATCGGCGCCCCCTGCAGGCTCGCAGCATCGACGCCGTCGGGAAAGGACTGGTGCATGAAGCCGGGGCTGGCTGTGGCCACATAATCGATGGCCCCGAGCGAGTAGATCTTGCATCCGGGTACAGGCGCGGGATCGGCCGTCACCGCCGCCAGGACCTCTCCCGTGCGCAGCCGCTCGGCCGTATGGGCCTCGTCTTCCATGACGAGGTCGAGCATCGCACCGGTCTCGGCCGCGAACTGTGCCGCCGCCCGGGGAAACCAGGTGCTGACGCTGTCGGCATTGACCGCGACCCTGACCGTGGTCGCGCCAGGCCGCTCAGCGGCCAATCCGGGGAGATCATGGACCACTTCGCCTTCGAGCAGCCGAACCTGCTCGACATGGGCGCAGAGCTTGGCGCCGATCCCGGTCGGGCGGCAGGGAGCGCCCCGCGTCAGCAGGATCGCGCCGAGCCGTTCTTCGAGCCCCTTCACGCGCTGGGACACAGCCGATGGCGTGACACCGAGCGCCATGGCGGCCTTCTCGAAACTGCCCTCGCGAGCAACCGCGGCGACGGCCGCCAGGGACGCATAGTCCAGCATTAGCTCACCTAATTCACGATTAGATTGTTTAGCTAGACTACATCGACGGCCGCGCCCATCAAGGCCGGCATGACCAGCTCTCTCATCTCCTCTCTCTTGCCCTCTCTCTTGCCCTCTCTCTTGCCCGCCTTCACCAAGGGTTTTGCCCTGTCCGCCGGCCTGATCATGGCCATCGGCGCCCAGAACATGTTCGTCCTGCGCCAGGGTCTCAAACGGCAGCATGTCTGGCCGATCGTCCTGTTCTGCGCTGCGGCCGACGCCTCGCTGATCGTGGCGGGCGTCAGCGGCCTCGGCGGCGCGCTCGCGCTCGTTCCAGGCCTGTCGCTTGGTCTCAGCCTGGGTGGTGCGGCCTTCCTCGGCTGGTACGGGGTCTCGGCGCTGCGGCGGGCCGCCAATCCTTCCGTCCTCGTCGTCGAGCAGCAGGCGGGCATGACGCTCAGCGCCGCGCTTGCCGGCACTGCCGCCTTCACCTTCCTCAACCCTCACGTCTATATCGACACGGTCATGCTGATGGGCGCCGTCGGGACGAGCCTTCCGCCGGTCGAGCCGCCTCCGTTCATGGCCGGCGCGGCGCTTGCCAGCCTTGCCTGGTTCGCCTCGCTCGGCTTCGGCGCGCGTTTCCTTGCCCCGCTCCTGTCCCGGCCCGCGTCCTGGCGCGTTCTCGACCTCGGCATCGGCGCGATGATGCTGACGCTGGCTGCCAGCCTCCTCCGCGACGTGCTGATCAGTTGACGATCGCCATCGCAAGCCGGCGCGCCGGCCCGCGTCAGGCCGCGTTCGGCTTCCAGTCGGCGACCTCGACGGCGAGCATCGCCGCCGCCTCGACGATCGGCCGCGCCGGCATCGTCACATAGGAGGCGGTGAAACTCATCGGGGTCGGCACCCAATCGCAGTTGAGGGCGACGAGCTCGCCGGATTCGACGAAGCGCTCCACCAGCGGCGACGGTAGGGTCGCAATGCCCAGTCCGTCCAGCGTCATGTTCAGGCAGGCCGCCAGATTGCTCGACGAGACCGGGCGGCTGAGCCGGCTGCTGTTGCGCTTGAAATAGTCGACGACCTCCGCATAGGGGCGCGTGTTCCTGGCATGGGTCAGAATGGGAAACCGGGCGAGATCATCGGCCCCGGCAGGATCCGGCAAGGCTGCGGCGAAGCGGGGTGCGGCGACCCAGGGCAGCGCCACCGTTCCCAGCGGCAGATTGGCGACCGAGAGGTCCGAGATCGGTCCGTTGAGAAAGGCGATGTCGAGCGAGCCGTCGATCAGATTGCGCTGGAGATTGAAGGTCAGGTCGACGCTGAGTTCGACCACGACCTCGGGAAAACGCACGGCCATCTCGCGCAGGAAGCGATGCAGCCAGGTCTGGGCCACGGTTTCCGCGACGCCGAGCTTCAGGATGGATTGCCGGCTCGTCATATCCCCCGCCTGGAGCAGCGCCTCGGTCGCCTCGAGCGCGCGTGCGGCGAGCGGCAGCACGCTCTTGCCTTGGTCCGTCAGCACGACCGATCCGGCATCGCGTTCGAACAGGCGCAGGTTCAGGACCGTTTCGAGCGCCGCAATGCGCGCCGAAATATTCGGCTGCGTCGTGTTCATCTGTTCGGCGACGCGACGGAAATTTTTGAGCGAGGCCAGGCGGACGAAGGTTTCGATCTGCTTGAGCGTGATCTGCATCGAAAGTCCCGCTCCGCGCGCCGCCCCGGAGAGAGGCAGAGGATCACTATTTTCTATTCTATGGAGACAATCAAATAATTAGACCTGATCATCGATCGCGGCCATGTTTTTGCAGGTTCGGCTCTCCCGGTAGCATCGGGCGTCTCCCTGCACTGAAAGGTGGTTTCCGTGAGCGGCACTGCATCCCCCCAGGGCAATCTCGGCGCCGATATCGGCGGCACTTTCACCGATGTCGTGCTGGAGATCGGCGGAGAGAGTTTCTCCGCCAAGGTGCTGACGACCTATGACGCGCCCGAACGCGCCATCATCGAGGGCATGCACCGCGTCTGCGTCAAGGCAGGCGTGACGCCGGCTGCGATCGGTCGGATCATCCACGGCACGACGCTCGCGACCAACGCCCTGATCGAACGCCGCGGCGCGAAGACGGCGCTCATCACGACGGAAGGCTTTCGCGACGTGATCGAGATGCGGACCGAGAGCCGGTTCGAACAATACGACCTCAATCTGACGCTGCCCCAGCCCCTGCTGCCGCGCAACCGGCGCTACACGCTGCGCGAGCGCGTCGGTGCCAGCGGCAAGACGCTGATCCCGCTCCGGCGCGAGGATATCGTGGCGCTGGCCGAGGAGATCGCGCAGGCCGGCTATGAGAGCGTCGCCGTCGGGCTGATCCATTCCTATCTCGACCCCGGCCATGAGCGCCTGGTCCGCGAGGTGCTGCTGGAGCGGATGCCGGGTCTCGCGGTCTCGATCTCGTCGGAAGTGTCGCCGCAGATGCGCGAATACGAGCGCTTCAACACGGTGGTGGCGAATGCCTATGTCAAACCGATGATGAAGCGCTATCTCGCCAGTCTCGCCGCGAAACTGGCTGGCGAAGGCGCGGACTGCCCGATCTTCCTGATGCATTCCGGCGGCGGCATCATGTCGCTCGAAGGCGCGGCGGAGTTCCCGGTTCGCCTGGTCGAATCCGGGCCGGCCGGCGGAGCGATCTATGCCGCCGATGTCGCCGCGCGCTTCGGCCTCGACCGGGTTCTCTCCTTCGACATGGGCGGGACGACGGCCAAGATCTGCCTGATCAAGAACCAGACACCGAAGACGAGCCGGGTCTTCGAGGTGGCGCGGAGCTACCGCTTCAAGAAGGGCTCGGGCATGCCGATCTCGATCCCGGTGATCGACATGGTCGAGATCGGCGCCGGCGGCGGCTCGCTCGCCCAGGTCGATTCGATGCGCCAGATCCGCGTCGGCCCGGAGAGCGCCGGCTCGGAACCGGGGCCCGCCTGCTATGGTCGCGGCGGCACGAGGCCCGCCGTGACGGACGCGGACCTCCTGCTCGGCAAGATCGACCCCGCCAATTTCGCCGGCGGCAGCATGGCGCTGGACGCAGCCGCCTCGCGCGCGGCCGTGACGGCTGCGATTGCCGATCGGCTCGGCATGAGCGGCGAGACCGCCGCCTTCGGCATCGTCGAGGTCGTCGACGAGAACATGGCCAATGCCGCCCGCGTCCACGCGGTCGAGAATGGCGAGGATCTTTCCGGCTACACGATGATCGCCTTTGGCGGCGCGGCGCCGCTCCATGCCGGGCGGCTCTGCGAAAAGCTCGGCATCGCGCGCCTGCTGGTGCCGCCCGGGGCCGGTGTCGGCTCGGCCATCGGCTTCCTGCGGGCGCCGTTCAGCTTCGAGGCGACGCGCAGCGTCTATATGCGCCTGGCGGATTTCGACGCGTCGCTGGTGCGCGACCTGCTCTGCGAACTCGAAAGCGAAGCCACGAGCTTCGTCCGCTCCTGCGACGCGCAGGCGCCGCTCAGTGTCGAGACCAAGGTTTACATGCGCTATGTCGGCCAGGGCTGGGAAATCCCGATCGATGTCAGTCGCGCCCCGCCGACGATCGATGCCTATCGCGACCTGTTCGAGGCCGAATACGCCAAGCTGTTCTCAAGGACCGTGCAGGGGTTGGACATCGAGATCACCGTCTGGGCCGTGAATGCGAGCACGGCGAAGACGGTGCCGGTGCGGGCCGAGGGGCTCGGCGCCCTGGCGCCGCTGACGACGACCGCACAACGCGAGGTCTTCGATCCCGCGCTCGGTGTCCGGGTGACGGCGGGCGTGTTCCAGCGCGCGGAGGTCGCAATCGGCCGGGTCGTGGCAGGCCCTTGCGTCATCGTCGAGGATGAAACCACGATCATCGTGCCCGCCGGCTGCGCGGCGACCTGCCGCTCGGATGGTTGCATCGAAGTCGTCAAGCAGAGCCCTGACGCGGCTAAAGCCCGTCTCGCCGACATGATCGAGGCCTGACCATGACGACGCTCTCCACCGTTTCGCTGCAGGTGATGTGGAACCGCCTGATCTCGATCGTCGAGGAGCAGGCCCAGGCCCTGATCCGCACGGCCTTCTCGACCTCGGTGCGCGAGGCCGGGGACCTCTCGGCCGGCGTCTATAACCGGGCCGGGCTGATGCTGGCCCAGGCCGTGACCGGCACGCCCGGCCATGTCAACGCGATGGCCGATGCGGTCGCCCATTTCATCCGCGAGATCGGGCCCGAAAACATCCTCGAAGGCGACATCTACATCACCAACGACCCCTGGATGGGGACCGGGCACCTGCACGACATCACGGTGGTGACGCCGTCCTTCTACCGGGGTCGGCATGTCGGCTTCTTCGCCTGCACGGCCCATGTCGTCGATATCGGCGGCCGCGGCTTCGGCGCGGACGCCAACTCGGTCTATGAGGAAGGCCTCTATATCCCGATCATGAAATTCGCCGACCGGGGCCAGGTCGACCAGCCCTTCGTCAGGCTGGTGCGCGGCAATATCCGCGAGCCCGACCAGGTCGTCGGCGACATCTTCGCGCTCGCGACCTGCAACGATGTCGGCCATCGCCGGCTGACCGGCATGCTCGATGAATTCGCGCTCGACGGGCTGGAGCAGGTCGGCGATTTCATCCTCGAGAATTCGCGCCAGGCGACGCTGGAGAAAATCGCGGCGCTCAAGCCCGGTGCAGCCGAGGGCGCCATGCTCAGCGACGGTTTCGCCACGCCGATCGAACTCAGGGTCAAGGTCACGATCGGCACGGACGAGGTTTGCGTCGATTTCACTGGTTCGTCCGGCGTCGACCTCAAGGGCATCAACTGCCCGATGGTCTATTCCAAGGCCTATGCCTGCTATGCCCTGAAATGCGCGATCGCGCCCGAAATCCCCAATAATGCGGCCTCGCTCGAGCCCTTCCGCATCACGGCCCCGGAGAACACGATCGTCAACGCGCTGCATCCGGCGCCCGTCGCGCTGCGCCATGTCATCGGCCATCTCATCCCCGACACGGTCTATGATGCGCTCGACAAGCTCGTGCCCAGGACCGTTCCGGCCGAGGGCGCGGGTCCGCTCTGCAATTTCCAGGTCTCGCTGCGTCCGGCCTCGGAGGCTGCCCGGCTTGCCGGAGCCAGGCGCGCCGAGGTCTTGATGTTCAATTGCGGCGGATCGGGCGCACGCCCGACGCTCGACGGCATGAACACCACCGCCTTCCCCTCCGGCGTCATGACCATGCCGATCGAGGCGACGGAGCATGCCGGCCCGATCATCATCTGGCGCAAGGAATTGCGACCCGATTCCGGCGGCGCCGGCCGCTTCCGCGGCGGGCTCGGCCAGTTCATGGAGGTCGGCGCCGTCGCGGGCCATGTCTTCGACATGTCCGCGATGTTCGACCGCGTGAAGCATCCGCCGCGCGGCCGCCTTGGCGGGGCCGATGGCGGCGCGACCGAAATCCGCCTCGATGACGGCACCGCCATGGCCGGCAAGGGGCGCCAGGCCGTTCCCGAGGGCCGCAAGGTCATGCTGTCATTGCCCGGCGGCGCCGGTTACGGCCCGGCCGCGGAGCGCAGCCGCGCCGCAGTGCTGCGCGACCTCGCGCTCGGCTATGTCTCGGCCTCGGCGGCCAAGGCCGCGTACGACATCAGCGATGCCGAGATCGCGGCGGTCGAAGCCGGGCTGAAGCGCGGCGAACTGCCCCCGGCCGGATGACGCCGTGCCTTTTGAGACCCGCAACGCCGATGATCCCAATCGCCGCCGTACCGTCCCGGTGCGGCGGTCAGACGCGAGGATAGCATGCCGCATTACGACCGTATCCTGATCACCGGCGCGGCCGGCCGTCTCGGCTCTCAGCTTCGCATCGGGCTCGCACATCTCGCCGGGACGATCCGCGTCGCCGACCGCGAGCCGCTCGGCCCGCTCGCCGCCAACGAGGAGCAGGCGATCTTCGATCTCGCCGACATGGAGGCGACGATCGCGGCGACCGAGGGCTGCGATGCCATCGTCCATTTCGGCGGCGCGCCGACCGAGCGGGACTGGCAGACCATCCTCGATTCCGGTATTCGCGCCTCCTACCACATCTATGAGGGCGCCCGGAAACACGGGGTCAAACGCATCGTCTACGCCTCGTCCGTCCATGCGATCGGCTTCCACGAGATCGGAGCGCAGATTTCGGTCGATGCGCCGGTTCGGCCGGACTGCCTCTACGGCGTCGGCAAAACCTTCGTGGAAAGCCTGAGCCGGCTCTATTGGGACAAGTTCGGCATCGAGACGGCGTGCCTGCGCATCTTCTCGTCCTTCCCCGAACCTGTCGACCGCCGGATGCTGTGGTCCTATCTCTCCTTCGCCGATTGCGTGCGCCTCGTCGAAGCCTCGCTGACGGCGCCGTTCGTCGGCCACACGATCTCGTTTGGAACCTCGGACAACACAGTGAAGGCGGTCGACAACAGCGGCGCCAACCATCTCGGCTACCACCCGCAGGACAGCTCGGAAGCGTTTCGCGCCAAGGTCGAGGCGAACGCGCCGGCCCTCGACCCCAAATCCCCGACCGGCCGCTATCTCGGCGGCAAGTTCTGCGAAATGGGCCATCCCGACGACGAAGCGAAGGCCTGAGATCGCCGATAGCCCATCGATCCGTCATTGCGAGCGTAGCGAAGCAATCCAGAGGCGGCAGCGCTCGACGTCCCCCTGGATTGCATCGTCGCTGCGCTTCTCGCAATGACGGTTGGGTCTGAACGCAAAAGGTGCGTTCTGCGAAATGGGCCATCCCGACGACGAAGCGAAGGCTTAAGCTCGCGGATAGCCCATCGTCATTGCGAGCGGAGCGAAGCAATCCAGAGGCGACAGCGCTCGACGTCCCCCTGGATTGCTTCGTCGCTGCGCTTCTCGCAATGACGGTTGGGTCTGAACGCAAATGAATGGAGCAGGCACATGCTAAGGGACAAGCGTTCGCACGGGCTGTGGGAGCTCTCGGCCCCGCCCGCGCCACCGACCACGGTCCTGAGCGGGCAAGCATCGGCAGACGTCGTCATCGTCGGCGCCGGCTATACCGGGCTGTCAGCCGCCCTCCACCTGGCGAAGGCCGGCAGAAAGGTCGTGGTTCTGGAGGCGGTCGAGATCGGCTTCGGCGCGTCCGGCCGCAACTCGGGCTTCGTCAATGCCGGCCTCTGGGTGATGCCCGACGATCTGATCGCCACGCTCGGCCCGGTCCATGGCAACCGCCTGATCGGATTGCTCGGCGAAGCGCCGCGCGAGGTCTTCGCGCTCACGGAACGCTATGGCATGTCCTGCCAGTCCGATCATCGCGGCACCTATCATTGCGCCGTCGGCGCCAGCGGCCTGAAGCAGCTTCAGGCCCGCCAAGCGCAGTGGAGCCGGCTCGGCGCCAAGGTCGAACTCCTGAGCGCGGGCGATACGCAGGCGAGGACCGGGGCTGCCGGTTATACCGGCTCGCTGTTCGACCCGCGCGCCGGCACGATCCAGCCGCTCGCCTATGCCCGCGGCCTGGCGGGCGCCGCCATGACCGAAGGCGCGACCATCCACACCGGCAGTGCGGTGACCGCCTTCGAGCGCAGCGGCAACGCCTGGCTGGTCAGGACAGCCGGCGGCAGCGTCAGCGCCGACTGGCTCATCCTGGCGACGGACGCCTATTCGACCGGGGCGACCGCCAGCATTCGCGAGGAGCAGGTCCACCTGCCCTATTTCCACGTCTCGACCGCGCCGCTCGGCCACAATATCCGCAAGACCATCCTGCCGAATGGCGGCGCGGGCTGGGACACCAAGACCATCCTGAGCGGGTTCCGGCTCGATGCCGAGGGGCGGCTGATCGTCGGCAGCGTCGGTGCGCTGCGCGGGACGGGCTTGAGCGTTCATCGCGCCTGGGTGAAGCGGCATATCCGCAAGCTGTTTCCGCAGCTCGGCGAATTCGAGTTGGAGACGGAATGGTACGGCAAGATCGGCATGACGCCAGATCATCTGCCGCGGCTGCACAGCTACGGCCCGAACGCGATCGGCTTCAGCGGCTACAATGGACGCGGCATCGCGCCGGGCACGGTCTTCGGGCGCGAACTCGCCCGTCTCATCCTCGGCGAGATCGATCTTGCCGGCATGCCGTTGCCGGTATCCGATCTCGCCATCCCGGCCTTCCGGGGCATCAGGGAGGCCCATTACGAGGTCGGCGCGCAAGTGGCGCATCTCCCGATCGCGCCGGCCTGAGCCGCGCAGTCGCGCGATACGGCTGCAGCCTTTCGCCAATCGCATCCAACCCGCCGCGTGGCGCCGTGCCGGCTCAGGTAATTGATAAATACCGACCGTATGGTATGTTGCACTTATGCCGAGACCGACCAAACAATCGCCTGAGCGCGGCAGCGCACGCATCCGGCTCCTCGAGGCGGCGCGTGATGTCGTTCGAACCAAAGGCTTCGCAGCGACGGCCGTCGACGAGCTCTGCAAGTCAGCCGACGTCACCAAGGGAGCGTTCTTCCATCAGTTCGGCAGCAAGGACGCTCTGGGGGTGGCGGCTGCGGAGTTCTGGGCGGAGACGACCTCTGCATTCTTCGCCGCCGCGCCCTACCACGCCCCGTCTGATCCGCTGGAGCGCATTCTCGCCTATGTCGCGTTCCGCAAGGCGATCATTGCAGGCGATCTGGCCGAGTTCACCTGCCTGGTCGGCACGATGGCGCAGGAGGTTTTCGCCAGTTCCCCGGCCATTCGCGATGCCTGTGGCCGCAGCATCCTCGGCCATGCGGCGACGCTCGTGGCCGATATCGAGGCGGCCCGACGGGAGCGCGGCATCACCGGCGACTGGACGGCGGAAAGCCTCGCGCGGCACACGCAAACCATCATCCAGGGCGGCTTCGTCCTGGCGAAGGCCGGGAACGATCCCGAGCTTGCGCGAGAAAGCCTTGATCATCTGGAGCGCTACATCCGGCACCTGTTTCACGTCACAGAGGAGGTGGAGACATGAGCGAAATCAGCGAGGTTGGCTGCGCCTGCGGGCAAGTGCGCCTGGCGTTGAAGGGAGCGCCGATCCTCGTCTCCGAGTGCCTGTGCGACAGCTGCAGGGCTGCGGCCGATCGGCTGGCCACGCTTCCCGGTGCGAGGAGCGTCCTGACATCCTACGGCGCGACGCCCTGCGCGGAGTATCGCAAGGACCGGGTCCGGATCCTGTCGGGCACGGAGCGCTTGAGCGAATTCCGGCTCTCGGCCGATGCGGGCTCGCGTCGTGTCGTCGCGACATGCTGCAATACGCCGATCTTCCTGGAAATGAAGGGCGCGCACTGGCTGAGCGTCTATCTGCATCTCTGGCCGGATGCGGCGCGGCCAAAGGCCCGGATCCGGACAATGGCCGGCGATTGTGCCGATGCGTCCAACCTCCCGGACGACATCCCCAATCTGAAGAGCCACTCGGTATCGTTCTACGCCAAACTCCTGGGGGCGTGGATCGGAATGGGTTTTCGCAATCCCAGGATTGACGTGACGGGGACGATCGATGCCTGAGGACAAGATCGAGATCGAGAACGTCAACAAGCCCGGAAGCATCGAACGGGTCGATCGCGCGAAATATCTGGCGATGCGCGCAGCGCTGCTGGCCGTCCTGCCAAGCCAGCCACCGGGCCTGACGCCGGCCGAGGCGAAGGAGGCGCTCCTCTCCCGGCTTCCGGGAGACCTGTTCCCCGGAGGCAAGACGGCGGGATGGTGGTTGAAAGCCGTCCAGCTCGATCTCGAGGCAAAGGGCGCAATCACACGCGCGCCCCGGAAGCCGGTTCACCTCTACCGGCACGGGCCGATCTGAAGGCGCGCGGCACTTCACGGAATGAACCGAAGCCGCAGGCTACTGCCAGAAGCGCATGAGCGGATTGGCCGGGGGCGACTTGCGCCCGACCGGCCCTCCTACGCCACGGCTATCACCGGCTGGCGAAGGACCGTCTTGAGCCTGGCCGCTGCAGTCTTGCGCGGATCGCTCAGATAGATCTCGTGGTGGGGGCCGTTGAAGGTCATCCCCTTGCCCGGCATCACCTCATCATGGAGCCGGGCCAGAACCGGACCTTCCTCATCATAGCTGCCGACATGCAGGGTCTGGAGCGAGAGCCCTTCGGCATAGGATTCGTGGCGCAGGCTCTGCGGGGGCTGACCAAGCTTGCCGCCCGTCTTGGCCACCGCCCTCTCGAACATGTCATGGCTGACGAAATCAGGAGCCATGATCATCATCGTCCAGCGCCATTGGCTCTTTTCGCGGGTGATGAAGCTCCGGGAATCGTCGGCCCACCACAATCCTTCCAGCGGCGGCACCACATAGTCTCTGCCGAGCGCCGCCTTTGCGGCGAACTTCATGGCGTAGCTGACCCCGTAGAGCCATTCGACCGCCGAACGGTAGGCCAGCGCGGTGTTGGGATCGCCTTCACCGTTCACCTTCACGAACGGCATCTGCGGCACGTCGACCAAAGCGAAGTCCCCGGTGGGCGGGTCATAGAGTGGTCTAAGGGCCTTCTTGAAATCGATCTTCGCCATCCTCGCCACCGCCCTCCTTCGCGTCGCCTGTCACCTAAAGCATCGGCCCGAAAAGTGGATTGCGGTTTTCGGGGCAAAGCCGATGCAAACACAAAAAGGTTAGATCATCGGGCCGGATACGATATCCGGTCCGATGATCTAACCCACCATTCGATGACGGTGGATGGCAGCAGCCGCTCGCGGAACCGGCCCAATGCCTTGCGGGAGTGCGGTGCCGGAATGATGTCGGCGCCGCTTAGATCGGGTGCAGTCCCTCGCCGGGATGACCTCCCGGCGAGGGACTGCCTGGTTCTTAGTTGCGATACCAGGACGCGAGGTTCCAGGTGTCGACGTCCCAGCCGCTGTGATCATGCGCGAGGCTCAGCGCCGCAGCGACGACCTTGGTCCGCGACAGGACCGGCAGGATGACGTTGGCTTCGCAGAAGATCTCGTTGACCTTGATCAGCAGGGCTGCGCGCTTGGCCGGGTCAAGTTCCTTCTGCGCGGCCTTGTAGGCCTCGTCAGCCGCCGGGTCGGAGTAGCGCGAGACGTTGCGGCCGAGCCACTTGTTGTCCTTGTTGGCGATCTCCCAGGACACGAACTGGTTCAGGAAGCGCTCCGGATCGGGCTGCGGCTGCGTCGTGGTGTACATCTCCATGTCGACATAGAGCTTGGTGTAGGTGTCGGGGTTGGCGACGTCCGAGGAGAAGAACACGGACGCGGTCACCGACTTCAGCTCAAGCTCGATGCCGGCACGCTGGCAGGCCTGCTTGATGATCGCCTGGACCTTCTGACGCGGCGCGTTGATCGAGGTCTGGAAGACGAGTTTGAGCTTCTTGCCGTCCTTCTCGCGGATACCGTCGGCGCCCTTCTTCCAGCCGGCCTCGTCGAGGATCTTGTTGGCCTTCTCGAGGCTGAATTCGTATTTCAGCTTCTCCGACTTGAACTGCTTCGGCTGGTTGACGAAGCTCGCCGTCGCGATGCCGCCGCGGCCATAGATGAACTTCTGGATCGAGTCGCGGTCGATCAGCAGGTTGATCGCCTGGCGCACGGCCGGGTCGCTCAGCGTCGGGTGCTTGGTCTTGACGCTCGAACGCTCGCCATCGACCTCGGTCCACGGATCCGTGGTGTTCAGGGTGATGAACTCCACGTCGCCGGCCGGCGCTGCGCTGATCTTGCCGCGGCCGCCGGTTTCCATGCGCTTGAGGACTTCGTCCTCGACCAGCGTATCCCAGGCATAGTCGTATTCGCCGGTCTGCAGCACGGCGCGCGCCGCCGAGATCGCGTCACCACCGCCCTTGACCTCGAGCGTGTCGAAATGCGGCTTGTTCTGGACGTGGTAATTCTCGTTGCGCGTGCCGGTGAGGACGTCGCCGGGCTTGAAGTCGACGAACTTGTAGGGGCCGGTGCCGACGGGCTTCAGGTTCGCCGGAGCCTCACGCGACTTGGCGCCCTTGTACTCGCCGAAATGATGCTTCGGGATGATCATGCCGGCGACGCCGACGAAAGCGTCGGCCCAGAACGGCGTCGCTTCCTTGAAGATCACCTTGACGGTATGGGAGTTGATCTTCTCGACCTTGATGTCCTTGTAGGCGCCGGTCGTATAGGCGGCGGTCGCCGGATCGGCGGCATATTCCCAGGTGAAGACGACGTCATCGGCCGTGAACGGCTTGCCGTCATGCCAGGTCACGCCCTGCTTCAGCTTCCAGGTGACGCTCTTGCCATCCTCGGAAAGGCCACCATTCGCCTTGGTCGGAGCTTCGGCCGCGAGCTGCGGGACGAGATTGCCCTCCTTGTCCCAGCCGGCGAGCGGCTCATAGAAGACGCGCGAGGCGACCTGGTCCTTGGTGCCGGAGGCGAAATGCGGGTTCAGCAGGGTCGGCGCCTGCCAGAGCAGGATCTTCAACGGCCCGCCGCCGCCAGCCTTTGTCGGCTTGTATTCGAGCGTAGCGTTCGCCATCGCGACGCCGTTCCAGGCAAGGATCTGGCTCGCGATCGGCGCCGTGATCCCCACAGCCGCCATTCTCTGAATAAAGGACCGCCGCGAAAGGCGCCCTTCCTTCAGATTGTTCACCATCCCCTGAATGTCTTGACTATTCATGACTTACCCTCGGATTCAACTGACAAGATACCAGCCACTATACTGACCGGATCCAGCCTTCTTTTATTGAATCTAAACCGTGACGATGCTTTAGATTCAAGGCTCGTGGTAAGAGCTACAGAATTAAGCCCGGCTTAAGGCAATCGACGAAGGTGGCGCTTAAGGTCCGCTTCCGACACAAGCCAGATATGCGGGTACCGCGCAGCGCGATCGCGCCGGGCACCAGAACCTCGCCGATTGGCGATCCCGGGCCTCTAGGTAATCCTCCAGCGGAGCTTCAATCTCTGCAAAACCCGGGCTTCGCAGCAGCCCCGTCCTGTAGCAGTAATACGGCGCGGGCTGCGTCTGCGAGCCTTGCGGCAAGGGTGGTGAATCGCCGCTTCTGGCGCCCGGGCTGCTCAGCATGCAGGCCGATCTGATGGAGTCATTCATGTGTGATCTCTGCTGTTCGCCCCCATCCGGCCTGTCCCGCCGTGGCCTGTTTGCCGGCATGGCGGCCTTCGCCGGCGCCGCCGCCCTGCCCCGGCCGGCCTTCGCCCAGGCCACGCCCCCGCAGAATGCGATCTCGCCGGATGAGGCGCTGAAGCGGCTGATGGAGGGCAATGCGCGCTATGCCGCCAATGCTCCGACCAACCAGGACTATTCGGCCGGCCGCGCCGCCCGCGCCAGCGCCCAGCATCCGATCGCCGCGATCCTGAGCTGCGCCGATTCACGCGTCTCGCCGGAACTCGCCTTCGATCAGGGGCCCGGCGACCTCTTCGTGGTCCGCCTCGCCGGCAATTTCGTCAATGACGATGGCCTCGCCAGCCTCGAATACGCCGTGAAATACCTCAACACGCCGCTCGTCATGGTCCTGGGACATTCGGGCTGCGGCGCGATCGACGCCGCGATCAAGGTCGTGCGGGACAAGGCAACCCTGCCCGGCCATCTCCAGCAGATGGTGCGCGAGATCAGACCCGCCGTTGAGGCTGCCAAGGCGGGCAAGCCCGACGACCTCCTCGCCGCGGCGATCGCGGAGAATGTCCGCCGCGGCAAACGCCGCCTCGAGACCGCCAAGCCGATCCTCGCGGAGTTCGTCGCGAGCAGGAAGGTCAAGGTGGTCGGGGCGCAATACGAGCTGTCGAGCGGCACAATCACGCTGCTGTGACGCATGGCCGGAGCCGCGCGGCCGGCCACCCGACGGGGCCAATCGCGCGATGCGCCTGCCTCTCGACTTCCGCTTTCATGCCCCTTCATTAGATCACGCTGCGTTTGGAGATCACGCTGCGTTTGGACGAAATCGTCCAAACGCAGAAAACGTGATCGACTCTAATAGTTTAGAGCATGCTTGATGCGAAAAACCGTTGCCACTTTTTCGCAGCATGTTCTAGGCACGCAGGGAGCGGGACACCCCCGCAAGTCGATCGAACAGGGAACTGGCGTGCGCAAACTTGGCTTTGACCTGCGTCAGCTGGAGATTTTCCGGGCCGCTGTTTCCGCCGGAACCCTCACGGAAGCCGGACGCATGCTCGGCCTCACCCAATCAGCCGTGTCCCAGGCCATAGCGTCATTGGAGAAGGAGTTTGAGGTTCCGCTGATCGACCGCAGTATTCGTCCGGTTCAGATCACCACGGCAGGCAGAATGCTGCTGGAGCGCGCGGAAGCCCTGCTCACCGAGGCCGCCGAGCTCGATATCAATCTGCGTCGCATGAGCCGCAATGCGACACCGACGCTGAGGATTTCGATGGTCGCTTCGCTGACCACGGTTGTTGGTCCGCAATTCGTGCGCGAGCTTGGACGCTCCTTCAAACGGTGCTCGCTCTTTGCAAATCTGCGCGGGCTCAGCGAGCAGCAGTTCCGGAGCCGGGAGATCGACATCCTGATCGGCGTCGACCTGCTGCGGGAAACCGATGTCGCGCTCACCATTCCCCTGCTGATCGAGCCCTTTGCCCTGCTGCTGCCGGAAGCCTGGGACAAGCCGGTCGAGAGCCTGGCGGATCTCCAGGGCCTCAGCTTCATCCGTCATACCCAGCGGACCAGCGCCGGCCGGCAGATCGAGCAGGCGATCCGCCAGCGCAGGCTCGACTTCCCCCGCGAATTTGAAAGCGACACCGCAGATACGATCGCGACGATGGTGTCCGCTGGATTGGGCTGGACGATCACGACGCCGCTGATCGCACTGCAGACACAGGAGCGCTTGCGCGGAACGCGGCTCGTCGCCCTGCCCGCCATGAAACTGCGGCGGCGCGTCGATCTCTATGCCCGGAAGTCCGAGCTGGGAACGATCCCGCAGGAGGTTGCCCAGCTTCTCTGCAAACTCCTGCGGACCCAGGCCATGCCCCTTCTCCACGACATGGCGCCGTGGATGGGGGATCAGTTCCACCTGTTCGAGCAGGAGGGAGGTTGACCTCCCGCTTGCCGGATCAGTCCAGCGGCTTGCCGTTGATCGCGATGCGTTTGACCGTGCTCGGCTGGACGCCATATTTGTCGACGATCTTCTGGTAGCTCCCATCTGCGATCATCGCTTGCAGTGCGGCAGCCACCGCGTCTCGCAGCCCGGGATTTTTCTTCGACACCCCGATGCCCTGATAGGTCATCGCATAGGGCTCTCCCAGGAGCTTGTATGTATTGGCCTCGAGAGACATCAGGTAAGGCAGGGTTTCATTCCCCTGCGCGCCGGCGTCGATGCGGCCCTGGCGAAGTTGAGCCCGCGCATCGGCCGACCCTTCCGTGCCCAGGACCTTGATCGCCGGCTTGCCGGCCTTGACGCAGTTTTCCTGGCTCCAGCTCTCGATCTCCTTCGGGAAATTGGTCCGCCGGCTCGCTCCAACGATCTTCCCGCAGAGGTCGGCTGCGGATTTGAATTCGTCGGCTCGCTTCTGCTGAACGAAATACTGGACGCCCGATTGCATGTAATCGACGAAGTCGATGAGTTCGCGCCGCTCGGGCAGATCGTTCATTCCGGCCAGGATGAGGTCGATCCGCTCGGTCGTGACCGCACTGATCATCTGCTCGAAACTGGTTTCCTGCCACTCCACCTTGACGCCGAGCCGTTCGCCGATCGCGTTCCCGACATCGATGTCGTAGCCGCTCAGCGTGTTGGTGGCGGGGTCTTTGAAGGTGACGGGAGGATAGTTCGCCACCGTGCCGATCACGATTTTCCCGGCCGATCTGAACTTGTCCGGCACGGTCTGCGCGTGAGCGCAGGATAAGCCGGCAAGGAAAGCCGCGACAGCCCATGCTTGGATCTTCATGTCCCACTCCTCTTCTGTTTTGAAAGCGATGGCCCGGCGCTAGATCGCCGTGCGTCCGTTCGGACGCAGGACGGGCGATCTATCTCTTTGTTTGAGCATCGGATTTTTTCGAGAACCGGATTCCACCTTTCGATCCGATGCTCTAGGCGCGTACGGCCGAGATGAATTCCTGGGTGCGCCTGTGCTTCGGCGTGGACAGCAACGCATCCGGCCGGTCCACTTCGACGATCTCGCCCCTGTCCATGAAGACGACGCGGTCTGCGACTTCGCGGGCGAAGGCCAGCTCATGGGTGACGACGATCATCGTCATGCCGCTCCTGGCGAGATCCCGCATGACCTGCAGCACGTCGCCGACGAGTTCGGGATCGAGCGCGGAGGTCGGTTCGTCAAACAGCATCAGGTCCGGCCTCATGGCCAGGCCGCGCGCGATCGCCACCCGTTGCTGCTGGCCACCCGAAAGCTGGCTCGGATAGGCGTTTTCCCTGTCGGCCAGGCCGACCTGGGCGAGCAGCGCCCTGGCGCGCTCGCGCGCCTGGCCAGGCTCCTCGCCCAGCACCTGCACCGGCCCTTCGACAATGTTTTCCAGCGCCGTGAAATGGGGGAAGAGATTGAAGCGCTGGAACACCATGCCGATCGAACGACGCTGCCGGGCGATCTCGCGATCCTTGAGGTGATAGAGCCTCTGCCCCTCCCGCCTGTATCCGACGAGTTCTGAATTGACCCAGATCGCTCCGCCGTCGATCTGCTCGAGCTGGTTGATGCAGCGCAGGAACGTGCTCTTTCCCGAGCCCGATGGGCCGATGACGCAGACGACCTCCCCGCGCTCGACATCGAGCGTGATGCTCTTCAGCGCTTCGAAGTCCCCGAAGGTCTTGCGGATATCGATGGCCCGCACCAGCGCCGCCGCGTGGTGGCTGGTCATCGCCGGCCTCCCCTGTCGCCGCGGCCAAAATACCGCTCGACGAAGCTCTGGCCGAAGCTCAGCAGGCTGACGATGGCGAGATACCAGATGCTGGCCACGAACAAGAGTTCAAGGACACGGGAATTGGCGTAGTAAATCGTCTGCGCCGCGTGAAGCATTTCGGAATACTGGATCACGCTCGCCAGCGATGTGAGCTTGATCATGCCGATGAATTCATTGCCGACCGGCGGAACGATGACGCGCATGGCCTGCGGCATGACGATTCTGCGCAGCATCCGCATGCGCGTCATGCCGATGGCCTGGGCGGCCTCATATTGTCCCTGGTCGACTGACTGGAGGCCGGCACGAACGACCTCTGAGGTATAGGCGCCCTGCTGAATGCCGAGCCCGAGCAGACCGGCCACGAACGGGGTCATGACATCCACCGTCCGGACATCGAACAGTCCGGGAAAGGCGATGCGCGGGAAGATCAGCGCCAGGTTGAACCAGATCAGCAACTGGAGCAGCGCAGGGGCCGCCCGAAAGAGCCAGACATAGCCAATAGCGACGATACGCAGCACCGGGTTGCTGGACAGCCGCATGACGGCGAACACGACCCCGAGCACGATGCCCAGGACCATCGCGCAGATGGCGAGCAGGATGGTGTTGGCAAGCCCGTGCATGATGGCGGGAGCCGTCAGGAACTGCCCGACATAGCGCCACTCGATGTCGCCAAGCGCGAAGGCCCGCGTGATCGCGGCGAGAATGGCGAGGATCGCCGCTGCGGCAAGGAAGCGCCCGTAGTGCCGCTGCGGCATGATCGTGTAATGGGCAATGCGGTATTCATCGGCAGGCAAGCCGCCGGGCACTGAAGCAGCCATTGTCGTTACGGTCGAAGTCATGGCGGGCTCCGATCGCAACAGCCGGCCAGCAACACGCATGCGATGCGTCTCATTCACTGATCCCCATTGAGTGTTGGCGGCCCTGGATCGCCAGGGCACGCAGGCCGGCTCAGACGGCCGGGCTCGTGGGGCGACCGAGATAGTCGATCGCGCACATCACATGCAGCTTGAGGACGGCAATGGCCTCATCCAGCGTGACATGTTCCTCATCGGTGCCCATGCTGATCGGGGACGGCCCGCAGATCAGCGCGGGGATGCCGCGCCAGCGCCAATAGCGCGTGTCGGTTCCGCCCAGGCTGCAGACGGGCGGCGCGTCATGGCCGAGCAGGCCCTTCATGTTGTTGCGCAGGATCGTGGCCATCTCGCCGAACGGGTCGGTGCTGCTTGCGGGATAGCTGTGGTCCTCGTTGACGAGCAGCGTGCAGCCGAACTCGGAGGCGAGGGTCTCGAGTTCGCCGCGGATCCGGTCCCGATCCGGGCCGATCGGGAAGCGCATGTCCAGATGAACGGAGCAATGCATCGGAATCTGCGTCGCCTTCTGGCCGCCCTCGATGATGCCGGCATTGACGGTGATGCGGCGTGCGTTATCGGCCGCCCCCTTCCCGAGATTGGCATCGGCTGCCGCGATAGTTTCGGGAGAAGTCAGGATCGCATCGATCTCGGGAGGCAGGCTTGCAAGCTGCCGGTGGTAGCGCTGGTAGATCGCGTGAACGGCGTTGGTGACCTGCTCGATCGGGTTGTTGGCCCGGTGCGGATAGCCGCCATGGCCGCCCGGCCCCTTCGCCGATAGCGAGAAGCGCAGCGTGCCCTTCTCCATGAAGCGGACATTGGAGAGCCCGCTCGGCTCCCCATTCAGGCAGCAATCGCCGGTGATCGCGTCGGCATGCTCGTCGAACAGGAACTTCGTTCCGTAGCGGCCGCCCGATTGCTCGTCCGATACGACGGTCAGCGTCAGGGCGCCGTTCAGGCGATCCCGGTAGGGGTGAAGCAGGCAATAGGTCAGGACGGAGGCGAGCGTTCCGGTCTTCATGTCGGATGCGCCGCGGGCGACGATGCGGTCCCCCACGATCTCCGCCGCCCACAAGGCATCGTCGGTCACCGGAAAGACATCCATGTGGCCGTTGAGGACGAGATGGCGCCCGGGCCGATCGGCGTCCCATCTCGCCAGGATGTTGGGCATGTCATCACGGCAGGAGATCGTGCGGTGAGGAAGAGCGAAACGGTCGAGGATGCCGCGCACGAAATCGGCCGCCTCACGCATGTCGCCCGGCGGATTGACGCTCCGGATGCGCAGGAAATCCTGGAGAAGAGCGAGGAATTCGTCCCGCCGGTCGTCAATGACCTGGCAGAGTTCGGCCTTAAGGCTTTCGGTGCTGGATGACATGCGTTTCTCGGCGGTGGTGCAAGCCCGCGGCATTGCGATTTCGTCCGAGGGATGAATGCCAGTCACAGCACGAAGCGATATGACTATTAGTCAGATTAATGGATAGGATTAGCCTTCCTGCTTTTGGGCTAGAGCGACCTGGAATCGCAGTCCAGGGCCCGGCCCGACGGGCAGCTCTCGCCGACCCAGTCGGCGCTTGTTCCGCTGGCGTTGCGATGAAGGTCACCGGCCGTGTGCGCCCTTCCTTTCGCTCGCCACGGAAGCAGCGCCCAGAGCCAGCCGATCAGGCGGATCTTTGCAGCGGTGCCTGAAGCTCGAAGCGGCTCGGCACCGGATCGAGACCGAGACGCTGGCGCAACGTGCCCTCGCCATACTCGGTCCGGAACAATCCCCGCTTCTGCAGCAATGGCACGACCTCGCTGGTGAAGAGCGCGAACTGGCTCGGCAGGATCGGCGGCATGACGTTGAAACCGTCGGCCGCGCCCGAGGCGAACCAGTCCTCGATCACATCCGCGATCTGCTCGGGCGTACCGGTCGCGGTGAAGTGCCCGCGCGCTCCGGCGAGGCTGTGCAGCAGGCCGCGCAGCGTCGGCCGCTCGCGCCCGACAAGGGCGGTGATCGCCTGCGCCCGGCTGCGCGACGCCTGGACCTGCGCGGGATCGGGAAAATCCGCGACCGACAGCACCTGGTCGAGCTTCAGATGCGAGAAGTCGTGACCGCCGAAGCGGTTCGAGAGGCGCGACAGCCCGACTGTCGGATGGGACAGTTCGTTCAGCTCCTCCCAGACCCGCTTCGCCTCGGCCTCGGTCGAGCCGATCGCCGCGCTGATGCCGGGCAGGATGACAACCTGGTCGCCCCGGCGTCCGAGCGCGCGGGCTTGCGACTTGATGTCGGAGTAGAAGGCGATGGCGCTCTCCTTGGTGAGATGCGCGGTGAAGATCGCCTCGGCATAGCGGGCGGCGAAGGCGCGGCCATCGGTCGAGGCGCCGGCCTGGACGAAGACGGGCCGCCCCTGCGGCGAGCGCGGGATGTTCAGCGCACCCGCGACGCCGAAATGCGTGCCACGGTGATCGGCGCGGCGGATGCGCTCGCGCCGGGCGAAATGCCCGGTCTCGCGATCATCCAGGATCGCGTCCGTCGCCCAGCTGTCCCAGAGTTTCGAAGCGACCTCGACGAACTCATGGGCCCGCTCGTAGCGCTGGTCGATCCCGGCCTGCTGCTCCTGACCGAAATTCCCCGCGGCCGCCGGCGCCCAGGAGGTCACGATGTTCCACCCGATGCGGCCGCCGCTGAGATGATCGAGCGAGGCAAGCTGGCGGGCGAGATTGTAGGGCTCGCTATAGGTCGTCGAAGCCGTCGCGATCAGCCCGATGCGCTCGGTCAGGGCAGAGAGCGCGCCGAGCAGCGTCAGCGGTTCGAGCTCGCCGCGCGCGGCATGCTCCAGTTCGTCGCCGAGCGCGACATGATCGGCGAAGAAGACGGAATCGAGCCTGGCTTTCTCGGCCGCCAGCGCCAGATCGCGGTAATAGGCGACGTCGGTCAGTGCTTGCCGCGTCGAGCCGTCGTGACGCCAGGCCGCCTCGTGATGGCCGCGACCGTTGATGAAGAGATTGAGGTGAAGTTCACGGGTCATGGGTCAAAGCTCTCGGGTGGCGGTCAGATGGTATCGGTGACGCCGAGCGCGGCGAGGAGTTCGCCCCGCAGCACATCGAAGCCTGCGTCCTTGGCGCGCGGGTGGGCCAGGGAAACCGGCCGGTCGACGACGATGCGCCCCTCGTCCATGACGAGCACGCGATCGGCGAGCTTGATCGCCTCGTCGACATCATGGGTGACGAGCAGCACGGTCGGGCGATGCTGGCGGATCAGCCGGAAGAGCAAGTCGTGCATCCGGATCCGCGTCAGCGCGTCGAGCGCGCCGAAGGGCTCGTCCGCCAGCAGCAGACGGGGCTGGCGCACCAGGGAGCGGGCCAGCGCCACCCGCTGCTGCTCGCCGCCGGAGAGCGCGTTCGGCCAGGCCGCCTCCCGCCCTGCGAGGCCGACATCGGCCAGCGCCCTTTTCCCGCGCTCGTCACTACCTTCCGCATGCAGGCCGAAGACGACATTCTGCAGCACGGTCTTCCAGGGCAGCAGGCGCGAGTCCTGGAAGAGGACCGACCGGTCGGCGGGCACCGTGAGCCTGCCCTCGCCCTCGACACCATCGTCGAGCCCGGCGATGGCGCGCAGCAGCGTGCTCTTGCCCGAACCGCTCCTGCCGATCAGCGCGACGAACTCGCCCGCCGCGAAATCCAGCGAAAGCGGTCCGAGCACGCTGCGGCCGGAGAAGCGGCGCGTGACGTCGCGCAGGCTGACCGCGAGGGCGTCCGGCTGCGGCAGGCGAAGCGGATGCGCCGAGGCGTTCATGACGCCAGCGCCTTGCGGTAGGACAGCGCCTTGCGCTCCCAGAGCCGGACGGCGAAATCGGAACCGAGGCCGAGCACCGCATAGATCGCGAGACCGACCACGATGATGTCGGTCTGGCCATAGTCGCGGGCGCGGTTCATCAGGTAGCCGATGCCCTGGCTGGTATTGATCTGTTCGAGCACGACCAGCGCCGTCCAGCAGGTGGTCACGGCGAGCCGCAGGCCGGTGAAGAAGCCGGGCAGCGCGCCAGGCAGCGCGACCTCGCGCAGGAAGGCGCCGCGCGTCAGCCCGACGCTGCGGGCGAGCTCGACATGGCGGATATCGATGCCCCGCAGGGCCGCATGGGTGTTGATGTAGATCGGCACGAACACGCTGGAGGCGATCAGGGCGACCTTCATGGCCTCGCCGATCCCGAGCCAGAGGATCGCAAGCGGGATCAGCGCCAGCGTCGGGATCGCCCGCTTGATCTGGACGAGCCCGTCGATCGAGGCCTCGCCGATCCGGCTGAGGCCGGAGGCCAGCGCCAGCAGGAGGCCGATTGCCACGCCGATGCCGAGCCCGAGATAGGCGCGCCGGGCCGAGGCCAGGAAATGCTCGGCAAGCGTGCCCGATTGCAGCAGCTCGAAGCCGGTGAACAGGGCGGTCGACGGCGCCGCCAGGAATTTCGGCGAGAGCCATCCCGTCACCGAGGCGAGCTCCCAGAGAACGACCAGCGCGACCGGCCCGAACAGGATGGCGCCCGTCGGCAGGCGGCCCGGCGCCAGCTTCGGCAGCTTGCGCTGTGCCGGGGGAAACGGATGCGCCTGCGCCGGCACGCCTGCTATCGCGGCGAAGGGCGCCGAATAGGCCGTCGCAATGAGCGCATGGCTTTGATCGGACATGGAGAGCCTCAATTGGATTTGGCAGCGATGACGTCGTCGAAGCGCAGATCGAACTCCTCGCGCGCATCGAGACGCTTTGGCAGGTCGCCGGCCTCATGGATGACGTCGATCAAGGCCTGCTGCTTGGCGATCAGGCTGGCGAGCAGCGGAAATGCGAAGCGGCCCTCCGCTTCGACGATCCTGCGCCCATCCGTCGGCTTGAGGTTCTGGCGCTTGACGTAATAGGCCTCGACCCAGCTCTCGGCATTCGCATGCGACCAGCGGTTGGCATCGATCCAGGCCGCCACGAATTCACGAATGGCTGCGAGCTTTGCGGGATCGTCCAAGGCTCTCTTGCTCGCATAGAGATAGGTCAGGCTCTTCGGCAGGCGGTCGTTCTGCTCCTTCGGCAAGGCGCTCGCGCCGCGATCGGCGAAATCGGCGAGATAGCGCGAGTAATGCGGCTCGTTCAGCGCAGCCACATCCACTTGGCCCGTCCGCACCGCATCCGGGAAATCGGCTGCCCGCAAGGGCACGAGCCGCACATCCTTCCTGGTCAGCCCCGCGAGCTTCAGCGCGTTGAGCACGAAGGGCTGGCGGCCCGTCCCCTCGCCATAGGCGATGCTCCTGCCGCGCAGGTCCTCCAGCGAGGCAATCGTCAGTCCGGGCCGCACGGCCAGGGAATAGTCGGTCTCCGAGGAGGTCTTCGCCGCCACGATCGGAATCTGTTCGCCGGCCGCATGGGCCTGGATCGGCGGCGTGTTGCCAACCGTCGCGAGATCAAGGGCACCCGCCCGGAAGGCCTCGAGGATGGCGGGGCCACCGAGAAAATTGGCATAGGTCACCTGGCTCGACAGCCTGTCCTCTGCGCCCGACGCCCGCATCAGGGTCTGCAGCGCCTCATTCTGATCGGCCACGACCAGCTTCGTGCCGACCGGAGCCTTGGTGAGTGGCGCGGCCAGCCCCTGCGCCGTTGCGATACCGGGCGCGGCGACCGAGAGCAGGAGGGACATGGCGAGGATCGTGCGGCGCCTCGGCCCTTGTACCCTTACGGAATACACATCGCTCGACATGGTTGTTCCTCGCTCGGCTCGGTGTCGGTCAGGAACGAATGTCGTGACCGGCCATCGAAATACTGGCGAAGAATCGTTCTTTTAGTCAAACAGAATGTTCTTTCTAAAATACAATGGAATGGCGAACGGCATTCTCCTGGAGCTGCAGATGCGAGAACAGCGCTGCTCTGCGAAAAATTACTTCTCCGGGAGCGCGATGACACAGCAAGCTGTTCGCCGTTGCTGCGCGTGCAGGATGTTGCGCCGAGGGCAGAATTCGTCGGCTGTGTTCAATGCGCCATGGACTTCGCGGCCAACCTGGCTCAGCTACCTGCGGATCGTCGAGAACCGGTGTTCCCCATAGGTCGCGGTGTAAGGTACCTGGATGTATTCGAATGTCTTCCGGGCAACCCTGGCCGGCAGCGTATCCCTGTGCCTTGCAAAATTGGGTAGCTGTCCCGCTCCAAACAGGACTTCGTTCAGGTTCAGGCCGACACCGACATAGAATGTTCGCTCGATCGGATAGCCGAGCGCGCGTTCCTTTTTCTCAAATCCCCGTGCATCGAAACCCAGGTGCAATTCGCCGTAGCGCAGAGGCGTCTTCTTGAGCGCGTCGAAGCCACTCGCCTTCAAGGCCATGACATAGCGCTGGCGCTCATAGGGCGGCAGGATACCGGCATCGGAGGTCGTGATGCCCGGCTTTTCGTAGCTCGCGGGCGTATACAACAGCCGCCAGTCGAGCTTTTCACGCATGCCCGGGACCGTGTTGCGGATGATCGAGAAGGCCGCACCGACAGCGTTTGCCGCAATGTCCTCGCGAGAGAAGCGATGCCTGCCTGCGAAGCCGTCCAGGGTCTCTCCGAGCCCCATGATGCCGAACGCGACGAGAGCGGCAGTGAACTGGGCGCCGTTGGGATTGGCTGCGTTCGCCCGGATCTGGTCGGTCAGGAGGTCGGCGATGACAAAGGTCGAGAAGGCATGGCCGATTTTGTCCATCCCGCCGTGCCGCGTGTTCTTCGCAAACCAGCCTTCCTTGATGAACTGGAAGTTCGAATCACCCCACCCCCAGTCACGCAACCCGACAACGGCGAGCGCGCCGCCGATGGCGGCCAACTCCCAGCGCACGGACCAGAGATGGTCACCCATCTGGTTCATGGAATAGAAACTGGGGGGAGCTGGTGCTGCGCCGGAGCTCCGCTGGTCCGTCTGCTCCCGCGGAGGGAGCGTACCGGACTTCGCCTTGGCCGAGCGCGCCTTCTTCCGGTCCTCGGCGATGGCCTCCGTCGCCTCGGCGGCCTGCGCCATCGGCATCAGAGCGCCTGGCGCAATCGGCGGGCTGGCGAACACGCCGAGGCAAGCGAGGATGGCGGTGGCCCGCACGTTCTGCTTCGCCGGAGGTTGATGCGCGACCGCGCTGGCAGGCCAAGGCCGGATTCCAGACATCATCAAGCGACCTCAATCACTGTCCCATCGAAAGCGATCATCGCCGAGGCAGCCTTACGGCGTGATCGAGGCACCTAGAGAGTCCGGTCGTAGGACGAAAGTATCATTCTCCCGTCTTATCGACCAGCAGGATGAGGCGGCTCGCGCCTATTCATGAACAGTGGATATGATTTCATGCGGTTTATGCAGTCTAATCGATGGACGGCCCTGGCGGCGGGGCTCAACCTCGCCGCAGCCCCCGGCCTTGCCGCAGCCCCTCCTCCGCCCGGCAGGCCCGGGCGGGCGGGCGGATCCTGGTCGCCTGACATCCCTTACGAGCGGAGCCTTATGACCGTCGCGGTGTTCGCCGCAGGATTCAGCCTTTGCGCCGCGAGTACCACCTCCAGGCGATTGCGCGCGTGCAGCTTGGCCATCAGGTTGGTCATGTAGCCCTTGATGGTCTTGTCGCTGAGCGAAAGCGCGTGGGCGATCTCGGTGTTCTTTTTCCCGAGCAGCAGCAATTTGACGATCTGCTCCTCCCGGACGCTGAGCCTGTTGCTGATTGCCTTCTGTCGTTCGAGAGCGTTGTCCCGCAAGGTACCGATCACCTTGGTCGCGAAGGCCGGCGTAACATAGACATCGCCCTGCTGTGCCGCCTGAAGCGCCTGGAAAAGGTCCTCTCCGGGGCTGCCCTTCAGGACATAGCCCTTGGCCCCGATATCCAGGGCCCTGACCGCATCATCCGGGTTTGTCGAGGCTGTGAATACGATGATCTTCGTCTCGGGAGCGATTTTCAACCCGTCCGCGATCGCCTGGAACACATCCCCCGCCATGTTCAGATCGACGATCATCTGATCGGGTTGATGCGTCCTGATGATCGAGACGATGTCATCCGCGAGCGTCCCGGTCGCGGCGAGCGTGAAACCGCCCCATCGTTTCAGCAGCGCGCCAATCCCCTCCATCAGCAGCGGGTGATCGTCGACGATTGCAACCGAACGGTCCGGCATGGCCCCAGAACCTCTGTATTTTACTTTACGCCCCCAGGCCGAGCCCGATGGTTGCTTAGTCAACGCACTTTGTAAATCCTCCAAAATTGGAAATAATCTCCAGCCATTTTTTGACGGAAGCGGAGCAGGAAAGCGCACCTGGCCCAGGGCCCGGTCCTGACTGCACGGTTTACCAATCCTCTGCGCCTCGCGCTGCGATGATCAGGGGAACAATCACACCCTCAGTCTGCGCCCGCCTTAACTTGGAAGCGAGAAATCATCGGGATTTGGCCGCCAATCTGTACTATGATGATGTGTGGGTGGGGACCTACTCAACGAGGGCTGCGCAATGAAAACACTCCTGATCTTGGCTGTTTCAGTGGCGCTGTCTGGCGTCGGAGGATGCGCAAATTTCGGCAAGGGCAAAGCACCTCCGCCCGCGCCGGTGGCAACGCCGATCGTCACCAAGGGCTGACGCCCTACGCCAATATGTCAGAGAACGGCCGGTTCAACTGGCCGTTCTCTTCTTGCTATACTTGCCAGTCTTGTCTTCATTGATGGCGCGGCGAGCGGCGCGCAAGGCCGAGTGCCGGGAGCCCCCGCTGATGTATTCCCGAGGACCACGTCGGGCTCCGCCTTTGTCCCGAAGGACGCTCTACTTCGACCCGGCCGAATTCATCTGCGGAAACGGCCGGACCAGCGCCTCCCGATCGATATGCGGGGCGAGCAGTGTCTGGAACGCGTGGTTGACCTGTTCATGCTCGACCTTGCGGCCGCTGGCACGTTCGGTGGGCAGCACGCCCTTGTCGATCAGGGCCTTGTAGCGGATGGGGTCGGAGCCTCGTCGCGATGGCGCAGGAGGATACGAGAACCGGAATAACCGTAATGTGTCCTGCGCCCCATGATCCGGGTCTTCCCGCCCCGGCGGCGATCTGCCCATACTGATGAGTGGGTTGCAGGGGGTGAGAGATGGACCATAGACGCGTTGCGGCGGCTGTCGAGGCGGCCGCCCGGGCCTTGCATGAATCGGTGCGCGACCAGCATCAGTTCCATTGGGAGAAGATGACCGAAACCTGGCGACAGGACCTGCGCAGCTATATTCAACCCAGCGTGATCGCTGCGCTCGATGCGTCAGACCGGATCGTCGCGTCCTCGACCACCCGATCGGCATCGGTGGCAAGGCCGCGGCTGCCTTCCGTCGGACGCTGACGTCGGCAAGGGCAAGGCCAGAGCGTCTTAGCCGGTTGCATCGCCAGGAATGGCCGCGCCATGCGGGATGACGCGGCCGTGGTCCTGAACGCGTGCGCCCTACCCTGCCTGCGCCGGGCTCAGCGCCTTTTGCGCGGGGCTGCGATCATCCGTCATCGCCGCACCTCTGCGCGATGAGCTTGCCCGAGCCAACCTGGCCCGAGCTAACCTGGCCCGAGCTAACCTGGCCCGAGATAATCGTGGTCCGTGACCTTCTCCATCCAGGTCACCACCGAACCATCCTTCATCGCGGCGATGGCGACATGCGCCATGGCGCAGTCCGGCGCGGCACCGTGCCAGTGTTTCTCGCCCGGCTCGAACCAGACGATGTCGCCGGGGCGGATCTCCTCGACCGGGCCGCCCTCGCGCTGCGCCCGGCCCAAACCGGAGACCACCAGAAGCGTCTGGCCGAGCGGATGGGTGTGCCAGGCTGTTCGCGCGCCGGGCTCGAAGGTCACGGTCGCACCGCTCAAGGCTCCGCCGCCGGCGAAGGGCGCGTCGATCCTGACCGTCCCCGTGAAATACTCGGCTGGCCCCTTCGCCGAAGGCTGCGCCCCGCTTCGCTTGATCTCCATTCTCGTCTCCACAATTCCTTGCGCCCGGAGCCGGACAGACTCCCGATCCTTCGCCGCATTGTAGCCGCGCGACATTCAGGCGATTAGGCGATAGAAACCGCATGAGGCCATATCCAGAGTTCATGAATGCGGCGCGAGGAACTGGTCGATCTCAGTGCCTTCCTGACGGTGGCCGAGGAGCGGAGCGTCACGCGCGCGGCCGCCAAGCTCGGCACCTCGCAATCCTCGCTGAGCCATACGACGGCTCGATACCAGGCTGGGGGTCCGCCTGCCGACCCGCACCACCCGCAGCGTCGCGCCGACAACGGCCGGGGAACGGCTGCTGGGGACGCTGCGCCCGGCGCTGGAGAGCATCGGCTCGGAACTGGCCTCGCTGAATGAGCTGCGGGAGAAACCGGCCGGGACGATCCGCATCACCACCTCGGAGCACGCCGGCGACGACCGTGCTGTGGCCGGCCCTGGAGCGGTTCCTGCCGCATGATCCCGACATCCATGTCGAGCTCAGCATCGATTCCAGCCTGACCGACATCGTCACCGAACGCTTCGACGCCGGCGTCCGGCTGGGCGAAGCGCTGGCCAAGGACATGGTGGCGGTCCGGATCTGCGCATGGTGGTGGTCGGGTCACCCGGCTATCTCGCCACGCGCTCCATTCCCCAGACCCGCATGACCTCGCCGAGCACAGCTGCATCAACCTGTGCCTGTTGAGTGGGGGCGGCCTCTATGCCTGGGAGCTGGAGCGGGATGGACGCGAACTCCGCGTCCGGGTCGAGGGCCAGCTCGCCTTCGGCCGGTGCGGGTATGCCCATCAATTGGAAGAGATCCGCGAATTGCAGCAGTTGATGGGATAGACTTCAACGGACCCCGATGCGACCGAATTGACTGTGGGGAGGACGTAATGGCGGCAGCTGATACGACCCAACAGCGTCGGAAACTCACCAACGCTGAGCTTGCGGCGCTCGCACATCTCTATCGCGGCGAAATCTACCGCAGCACAGTCTGGCGCACCCGGTTGGACACCACCACCAACTGGGCGGTCGTGACATTGGGCGTGGCCCTTTCCATCACGTTCTCGTCGCCGAGCGCTTCGCCGCTGCCACTGGTTCTGGTCGGCATCTTGATCCTGTTCTTTCTCATGCTCGAGTCGCGCCGCTATCGCTATTTCAATGTCTGGCGTGCCCGGGCGCGGTGGCTTGAAAAGCACCTGTTTGCCCCGATGCTCAAGGACGGCAATCTCCATATGGAAGAAGGCTGGCAGGAGGTTCTCGCCGAGGACTATTGGCACCCGCACCACCACATTGCTTTCATGACCGCGGTCGGCCGCCGAGTCCGGCGCAACTATCTCTGGATCCTGCTGATCCAGACCGTGTCCTATATCGGCAAACTGATCGTGCATCCGGTCCCGCTCGTCACACTGGATCAATTTTGGCGCCGGGCCGATGTGGGGCCGATCCCAGGGGAGTTCGTGACGGCTGCCGGGGTGATCTATGTCGGCGTCTGGCTCGGTATTGCGCTGTGGAGTGAGTGGAACGATCGGATCAGGTTCGGACGGGCGCCAAGCTCCAGCGGCATGGGATGATTCCCGCACGCCGGATCTTCGAGCTTGTTCCTTCGAGTGCCTCGACCTCTTCGCGGGAGAGGCCGCCCGGATAGAGCGACGTCTGCAACGGGGCAGGAAACCATGACGCCGGCCTGACCGGTCCACCCGTCCAAGCTGGCATCGGGCGCACGAACGTGTCGGGATGAGCGAGTGCAACTTTGCCAGGCTGTTCAAGAAAGAGGTGCAGATGACACCTGCACACCATGTGGAAGCGGTGCGTCGGGAAGCTGCGCGTCGTCTCGCCGAGGACGCGAAGATCTCGATGAAGATGGTCGCAGCGCAATCAGGATTTGGCGACGTCATCACCTTCCGTCGCGCGTTCCTGCGCAAGTTCTCGATCTCACCAGCAAGCTATCGAAAGAGTTTTGCGCGCTAGGGCGGCATCGCCGATGCGCATCAATCCATTGTCGTAAGCGCGCGGCATCAAGGCTGCTGCATCCCGCCGGAAACGCGTGTAAATTCGCCATTATCGGAGATGGTTGGCGCGAAAGCACCGGCCCGCGGCGGCGCTTTTGCCCCGGGATAGCAGAAGCGGCATGGCATCGGCCGGCCTCGCTTGCGTCATAGCAAGAGGTGGGAGGGTGTGATGAGGAAACTCGCAACGCTCGCCACTGCCGCTTTGATCTTGACCGGCAGTGTCGGAACGGCCGACGCGCAATGGCGCGGGCGCGGCTGGGGCTATCACGGCGGCTATTATCGTCATTCCGGCGGGGCCGTCGCCGCCGGGCTCATCGGCGGGGCGCTGCTGGGAGGCCTCATCGCTTCGGCAGCGACGGCCCCCGCCTATGGCTACGGCTACGGATATCCCGCCTATGGCTACGGATATAGCTATCCCGCCTATTCCTATTATGGCCCACCGGTCTATTACCGCCCGCGCTATTACTATGCGCGGCCTGTCTATTATGCTCCGCGCTATTACGGCTGGAACCGGGGTTATTATGGCCCGCGCTACTATCCCCGCGCGGTCTACCGCGGATACTGGTGAAGCACGTGCCGGCGGCCGGGCCACCACGGAGACCGACCGGCCGGCTGCGCCAGCAAGAGGGTTCTCAGTTCGACTGCCGGATGCCGAACGGAGCCGTGCTCTCAGCACAGCGGCGCCCCGAAGCGCTCGACCTGGCAGGGCTGCCGTGCGAGGCCGGCGCAGACGCTCGCGACCGCATCCTGCAGCGTCTCGGCCAGCAGCTTCATAGGCGCTGGCTGTTTCCAGGCACTCGCCCGCGGCTTCCGCCTCGCGCGCCAGCTTGGCGAGGTCGAGCCTCAGCAGGCGCCCCTCCCTCACGACGAAGCGGCCGTCGATCATCACGTCGCGCACCGCCGTGCCATCCTCGACATGGACGACCTGGTTGACCGTGCGGTTATGCGGCAGCCAGTTGATAGGGTCGAGGTTTCCCGTGGCAGAAACGGCGAGGACCCCGATCAGATCACATACCAATTTTTCTGAGAAATATAATATTTGGTTATGGCGTGTCGCGCATCGTGCCGCGACTGCAGCCACCCCCACTCAATCCGGCAAGTCAGGGCCGGTCGCGAGCGGCACCAGCTCCATCAGACCCTGCACGAAGCTGCGCGCGATGCGCGACAGCGGCTCGACGCGCGAGGACAGCAGATGCGGCCGTGTCGTCGTCTTCGGCACCAGCGGGCGGGAGCGGATATTCGGCCAGGCGTTGTCGACCAGCACGAAGTCGTCGACGATCGCGATGCCGCCACCGGCCTGGACCAGCGAGCAGGCATTCGGCGTGAAGCGCACCTGCGCGTTGAAGCGAATGGGCTTTGGCGTGGTGCCGAGGGCGCGATTGACGACCATGCCATAGGGCGTCTGCGAGCCATATCCGATCATCGGATAGGGCACGAGGTCTGCCGGCTTGACAACGCGCTTGCTGCCGAGCGGGTGGCCTTCGGGAAAGATCACGCGCAGGCGCCCCTCGGCAATCTGGGTCGCTTTCACGCTCGGATCCTCGACGGCCATGGAGGTGACGGCGAGATCGGCGCGATGGCTGGCAATGCGGGCGATCAGCTCCGCCAGCGTCAGGATCTCGAAATCGACCCGCACATCGGGATGGGACTGGCGAAAGCGGCCGATCGCCTTCGGCACGAGCATGTGGCCGACGCTGGGGCTTGCGAGCAGACGGATCGAACCGGCGCTGCCGCGGCGCAACTCCTCCGCCATGTCATTGACCCGCGTCACGCCCTGATGGACCAATTCGGCCTCGGCAAAGAGCTGCCGCGCCTCCGGCGTCGGCTGGACGCGCCCCTTGACGCGCTCGAACAGCGTCAGGCCGAGCCGGTCCTCCGTGTAGGACAAGAGCCGGCTGATCGCCGGCTGGGAGACCGAGAGCAGGCGCGCCGCACCGCTGATCGAGCCCGTCACCATGACGGCGCGGAACATCTCGATCTGCCGAAGATTCATCGCCATGGCACATAACGCTCCCTTATAGGTCAGTAGAGAAATGGTATATACTTGTTTTGGCGGCGCCCGGCTAGATTGCGGCCAGTTTGATCTGGCCTTCAAGCCCAAGGAGTCTCTTTCGATGCCCCGCCTTCTTACCGTTGCAGCGGCTCAGCTCGGCCCCATCCATCGCGCCGATGATCGCAGATCGGTCGTGCGCCGGATGATCGCGCTGATGCAGCAGGCAAAGGCCCGCGGCGCCGATTTCGTCGTCTATCCCGAACTCGCCCTCACGACCTTCTTCCCGCGCTGGTATTGCGAGGATCGTGCCGAGGCCGACCAGTGGTTCGAGGCCGCGATGCCGGGGCCGGACACACAGCCGCTGTTCGACACGGCGCGCGCGCTCGGCATCGCCATGAGCTTCGGCTATGCCGAGTTGACGCCGGAAGGACGGCACTTCAACAGCTCGATCCTGGTCGACAGGACCGGGCAGATCATCGGCAAGTACCGCAAGGTGCATTTGCCCGGCCATGCCGAACGCGACCCCACCCGGGCGCATCAGCATCTCGAGAAGCGCTATTTCGAGCCCGGCGACCGCGGCTTCCCGGTCTGGCGCTTCGAAGACGGGCTGGTCGGCATGGCGATCTGCAACGACCGGCGCTGGCCCGAGACCTACCGCGTCATGGGGCTGCAGGGCGTCGAGATGGTCGTGCTCGGCTACAACACGCCGACCACCAACGGCCATTCCAAGACCGAGACGCTGGCTGACCGCCTGTTCCATCATCGCCTGTCCGTGCAGGCCGGCGCCTATCAGAATTCGACCTGGGTCGTGGCGGTCGCCAAGGCCGGCGTCGAGGATGGCTTCCCGCTGTTCGGCGGCACGCTGATCGCCGATCCCAGCGGCAAGATCGTCGGCGAACTCGACCATGACGAGGATGGGCTGCTGATCCATGCCTGCGATCTCGATGCCACGCGCTTCGGCAAGGAGACGATGTTCAACTTCGCCGCCCACCGACGTGTCGAACATTATGACCTGATCACCTCGCGGATCGGGGTCGGCGAGCCGCTGGGTACCGCCGGCTAGGCCGGCTCGCGGCGCCCTGGCCATCCGGTTTCCGGATCGAGCCGGAGCCGTTCGCCCGGCAGTTGTCCGGGGGTGGGCCCAAGCGCCCTGCCCCGCCGCTCGCGAGCGGGCAATCCGGCACGCGCCGTCGCCACAAGCGCGTTGCGCCGTGTCGCCGCATTTGGGGCGACGTTGGTCGGCTGACTTTTCAACCGGGACGGGCAAGAACGGTCTGGGGGCCTATAGTCCCTGCTGGATGGGCTGCAAGTCAGGGGCGACACACGTGAAGGAACCGAACCAGGTCGATGAGTATGTCGGCGTTCGCCTGCGAAGACTGCGCCGCCTGACAGGCTACAGCCAGACGAAGCTTGGCGATTTGCTGGGAATCACGTTTCAGCAGATCCAGAAATACGAAAAGGGCGTGAACCGGATCAGCGCCAGCCGGCTGCAGCATATCGCCAGGATCTTTCAGGTCCCCGTCTCCCACTTCTTCGAGGGAGCGCCTGCGGCCTCGACTCCGGCCGCAGATTCCGCGCCAGAAGCCCCCTCCCCGAAGGTCGCGGACCTGCTCGCCACGCGGGACGGCGTCCGCCTGGCCAAGGCCTTCGCCTCGATCAGGAGCCTCAAGACGCGCCGCCGGATCGTCGCTCTTACCGAGGCGATGGGCAACGCCGAGGAAGCAAGCGACAGCGAGCAGGATGCAGGCGCCGGCACAGGGCCCGGGCGCGACTGAACCGCTTGCCGTTGCGGTGCGAAAGAGCCGGGGCGCTGGCGGTGACGCAAGTCTCGGGTGGCTCGCAGTCCTTCAATGCTGTCAATGCACTACGCCGATTGGGGCGCTGGATGCGAATGGTGACGATTGCGAACCAGTCCTCAGTCGCAAAGGCCTGTCAGGAGTTCGACGAGGCCGGCCGCATGAAGCCCTCGGCCTATTATGAGCGCGTCGTCGACGTGATGGAGGAACGCGTCCGCTTCACGCTGCTGACCCGCGACCGCTCCGCCTGTCTCACCACCCGGTACGGCGAGAGGAAGAAGGCTGCCGAGGCGGTTCCCGTCACTGCAATCTAGTGCCTTAGCGCCGCTGGATCGTTAGCCGAGCCGCCGAGACGCCCAGAGAGCGACCGTAGCCAGAGCCAGCAGCCAAGCGCAGACGATGATGGCGGCCGCGATCATACTGCGCGGACGAACGGCGCTTTGCTCGGCCCTCCTCCGGAACTCGGCCATGAGTTCCGGCGGGATCAGATAAATTGCCAGTGCGATGCCAGCGGGAACAATCAGCAAGTCATCGAGATAGCCAAGGACCGGGATGAAATCAGGGACCAGGTCGATTGGGCTCAAGGCGTAGGCGGCAACAGCGGCTGCCAGCACCTTGGCATGCCAGGGCGTCCGCGGGTCGCGCGCGGCGATCCACAGCGCGACGACATCGCGCTTCAGGCGTCTCGCCCATTGCTTTGCGCCATCGAGCGTCATGATGGCGCAGTCGCACAGGGCGAGAGGGTCTGCAACGGCTGAGCCGACATCCCCGCCTCGCCGTCGCGATTCAATGCCCCGATGCGAGCGTTACCTTCGCCTTGTCGTGGACGGCGAGGCGCTCGATCATCGTGGCGGTCGCCTGGTTGACGCCGACGGTCTCGATACCGATGCCCTGGTGCCGGAACTTGAGCACGACGCGGTCCAGCGCATTGATCGCGGTGATGTCCCAGAAATGGGCTGCGCTGAGATCGATCTCGACCTGCTTCACCTCCTCCTCGCGGAAATCGAAGGCCGAATGAAACGCTTCGGCGGTCGCGAAGAAGATCTGTCCGGTGACGCGGTAGACACGCCTGTCACCTTCGCGCTCGGAAACGACTGCGAAGAAGCGGGTGACCTTGTGAGCGAAGAACAGGCCGCTGAGGATGACGCCGAACAGCACGCCCTTTGCCAGATCATGCGTTGCGACCACGACCGCGACAGTGCCCAGCATGACGAAGCTGGAACTCTTCGGATGGATCAGCAGGGTCTGCAGGGAGCGCCACTGGAAGGTGTTGAGCGAGACCATGATCATGACGGCGACCAGCGCCGCCATCGGGATCTGCGCGACATAGGGGCCGAGCACCGAAATCAGGAACAGCAGGAAGCAGCCGGCCCATAGGGTCGAGAGGCGGCCGCGGCCGCCCGACGAGACATTGATCACCGATTGCCCGATCATGGCGCAGCCGGCCATGCCGCCGAAGAAGCCGGCGACGATATTGGCCGCGCCCTGGCCAGCGCATTCCCGGTTCTTGTCCGAAGACGTGTCGGTCATCTCGTCGAGGATTGCTGCCGTCATCAGGCTTTCCAGGAGCCCGACCATGGCCAGCGTCAGTGCGTAGGGCGTAATGATCCATAGCGTCTCGAGGGTGAACGGCACCTGCGGAATCGCGAAGAAGGGCAATTCGCCAGGCAGCGCCCCCATGTCGCCGACCGTGCGGATGCCGAGGCCGAAATACAGCGACACCGCCGTGAGCAGGACGATGGCGACCAGCGGCGACGGCACCGCCTTTGTCAGCCGTGGCAGCAGATAGATGATGGCGAGCCCGGCGGCGGTCATGGCGTAGACGACGGGTCCACGGCCGAGCAGCTCCGGCATCTGCGCCATGAAGATCAGGATCGCGAGCGCATTGACGAAGCCAGTGACGACGGAGCGCGAGACGAACCGCATCAGGTTGCCGAGCTTGAGGATGCTGGCTGCGATCTGGAAGATGCCCGTGAGGACCGTCGCGGCGAACAGGAAGCCAAGCCCGTGGTCCCTGACGAGCGTCGTCATCACGAGCGCCATGGCGCCGGTGGCGGCCGAAATCATCGCCGGCCTGCCGCCCGCGAAGGCGGTGACGACGGCGATGCAGAAGGAGGCATAGAGCCCGACCTTGGGATCGACGCCGGCAATGATCGAGAATGCGATCGCCTCCGGGATCAGGGCGAGCGCAACGACCGTGCCGGCAAGGAGTTCGCGCGTGACGTTGGGCGCCCATTCGCTTCGGACATGAGAAATTGCCATGGGGAGATTGAAGCCTTCATAGCCTCGCTGCGGCCCATAGGCGGGCGAGGCGCGCACGTTCGGACAGCTCCGGACCGGGCCGGGGCGTTCATCGTTCCGTCGTTGCGTTGTCCGGCGGATTGGCGGCCGGAAGAGCCACCCGGGGTTTCACCGGGTCCTGACTAGTGAAACCTGCTCTGTCGCACTTTCCGCTGCGATGCAACCCAATTGACTGGGTCAGGCGCTTGGCGGCGGCATCGGCGCCGATGCCCGGAGCTGGACATGGCGCGCCCGCGCCGCGATGCAATTTTGACCCGGGAGGCGCTGGACCAGGCGCGCGTCCGGATTGCGGGCGCTCCATCATCGTAAAGTTAAGGATAAGTTTGAATAGAAATTGCCCGATCGGCAGCCGCGCATCATCAGGCTATGGCAGAAGGAATTCTCGCCATGCCTGCTCCCCCCTCGCTCCGTGACGATCTGCTCCGGCGCCTGCGCAGCGCGCCCACCGCCGGCGACATCCTGCGCGCCAACACTGGCGAGGGACCCGGCTTCAACGCCCTGCGGCTCGCCCTGTCTCTGCTGATCCTCGGCGCCCATTCCGGCTGGGTCGCCGGCATGGACAGCAGCCATGACTGGGTCGGCCTGCAGGGCCTGTTCCGGCTCAGCCTCGTGCCGGCCTTCTTCGCGTTGAGCGGCTTCCTCGTCACCGGCAGTGCACTCAGGACCGGCGCGGTCAGGCCCTTCATCACCCTGCGCTTCATCCGGATCGTGCCGGCGCTACTCGTGGAGGTGACGCTGTCTGCCCTGGTGCTCGGCCCGATCTTCACGACCTATCTGCTATCCGACTATTTTCACGACATCCGCTTCCTCGAGTATTTCGGCAATGTCGTCGGGCGCATCCGCTTCGAATTGCCGGGAGTTTTCGAAACCAACCCGCTGCCGAACACGGTCAACCAGAACCTCTGGACGCTGAAGCCGGAATTCTACTGCTATATCCTGATGGCCCTGATGATCTTCTTCGGCATCGTCAGGAACAGGGTGCTGTTCGCCGCTCTGGTCGCAGTCCTGACGCTTGCCGCGACAGTCACTGCCTACCAGTTCGGCTTCGGTGTCACGCCGGGCAACTATCACTGGACGGTGGTGGTGTTCTATTTCTTCGCCGGCTGCATCTATTTCCAATGGCGCGACCATCTGAAGATGCACTGGCTGCTGTTCCTCGGCTCGCTCGGGGCTTCGCTTGTCCTGATGTCCGGGGATCGCGAGCTCGCCTTCCTGGTCACGCCCTTCCTGACCTATTGCGTGGTCTATGTCGGGCTGCTGCCGCTGAAGCTGCCGGAGGCGATCCGCAAGCTCGACGTCTCCTACGGCATCTATCTCTACGGCTTCCCGATCCAGCAGGCTCTGGTCGCCAGGTTCGACGTCCTGCATGGCGACGGGCTGCTGCTCTTCCTGGTCTCGACCCCGCTGGTGATCGGCTTCGCCCTGCTCTCATGGCTGTTCATCGAGAAGCCGTTCCTCAGGGTGAAGCGCTATATCCTCGGCAACCGGCCGTCCCCGGCAAGCCCGCCGCAACCAATGGCCGCAGGCGGGAGCAACGCAGCAAGCCTGGCGCCGGCGGTCCGCTGAACAGCCCGGACGCTGCCGCCGTCAGACCCGTCTGGTCGACATGCGGCTGGCGAATTCGAGCCCGGACACGGCCAGGGCGAACACCATCCAGAGCGGGTCGGCGCGATTGAGGAAGAAGGATTCCAGCATGCCGACATAGGTCATGAAGATGACGATCATGGCGAAGAGATCGGCCAGGTTCCGGCTGGCCGCGATCCGGTCGGCGCGGAGATAGTTCCTGAGAGGCAGGATCATCAGGCACCAGGTCATCACGATCGCGCCCGGAATTCCGAACATCACCATCGCGTCGAGATAGCTGTTATGGGCCGAGCCGATGCCGCGGACGTCCCAGCTCGCCTCGAAATTCTCCTCCAGCGTCGAGACCACGGGCGTCTGCCAGAAGCCGAAATAGCCGTAGCCGAACCAGGGCTTCTCGCCGATATGGGCGCTGGCGAAGCGCCAGATCTCGTCGCGGCCGGTGAAGGTCGGGTCGGAGATCAGCGCGCTCGAGATCCTGAGCAGCGTCGGCGACAGCACGGTGCCGATTGTGAGCGCGGCGACCAGCAGCACCAGCGCGGCATGGGCCAGCAGGATCAGGCGCGGCCCGGCCATGGCGCGGCCGAGCAGGACGAGCCCGATCGCCACCGGCAGGAAACCCATCGTCGTCTTCGAACCGCTGTTCAGCACGAAGATCGCGCCGAGGCCAATGATCAGCAGGCCGCGCAGCCTGAACCCCAGGCGCCAGCAATAGATGCCGAACATGATGAGGATCGAGAACACCGGCGCGGCAAAATTCTTGTGCGAGAGATGGCCGCGCCAGTCGCCGGCATGGCCGCCCTCGACGCCCTCGGCGCCATGGATCGCGAGCTGCGGCGCGAGCAGGATGACGGCGTAGACCAGCAGAAGCACGGCGAGCGTGGCATTGGCCGCAGCGCTGGCGAAGTCCCGCTCGCTCCTGGGCAGGAGCAGGACGCCAACCACGACGACCATCGCGAAAGCGGTGAGCAACAAGGCCCGCAACGAGGCTTCCGGATCAGGCGCCCGCCCGGTGGACAAGGCGGCAACCAGCAGGACGATGATCCAGCTGCTCGAGCGCAGCTGCGCCAGCGCTGCCCGCTCGCTCAGCCGCAGCATCGCCCAGAGATAGAGGATGGCGAGGCTGACATAGCCGATCTGGTTGACGACATTGCCGGTCGAGGCCCCTGCCTCCACGCTGTCGGGCACGCCGGCGAAGGGCTGGAGGGTCAGGATCATGATGAACAGGCCGAAGCCGCTGAGCAGCGCGGCGGTAAGCCGCGCAGTGTCGGTCGGCGCGGCTGGTGCCGCCGCGGCCGGGGCGGTTCCTGTCTCTGCGCTGCCGAACGTCATGCTGCCCCTGATCAATTCGCGCCACTCGGCAGGGCACGCCATGGCCGCCGCCGCGCGGTCGCGCGCACTATGAACGCGCAACCTTAAGAGCCTGTAGCCAAGGGCAGATGAGCCGTCGTCCGGGGCTGCGGCCCGGCCTGATGGGCCCCTAACGTCCTGCGCTCCGACCGCCGCTTCATCTCGCAGCGGGGTCGGATGTCCGCAATGTCTCGAACGAATCCAGGAAATCGGCCTCGACAGCGCCCATCAACACAGACGTGATCGCGTCTTTCCGCAACCTGTTCGAAGCGAGTACGTTGGACCCGTCAGGATATCACCGAGCGCGTTCGCTCGCGCAGCAAGGGAGGTTTGGATGACAAAGCTTGATCGCCGTATGCTGGTCCAACTTGTACTCTCTGGGCTTGGAGTTGCCGCGATAGCCGTGCCCGCGTTCGCGCATCATGGCTGGTCCTGGGCCGAGGGAGAGCAAACCACACTGCAAGGCAGCATTCGCCAGATTTCAATGGCGCCGCCCCACCCGATGTTGATGGTGGCAGTGGCAGACGGAAAGGTCTGGCAGGTCGATCTCGGCAACCCCAACCAGACGGAACGCTCCGGTTTCCGTGGGGACACTGCCAAACCAGGCGATGCCATCACCGTCCTCGGCAATCGTCATCTCGACAAGAGCAAGCTTCACATGAAGGCCGTTCGGATTACGATCGGGGGCAATAACTACGACATGTATCCAGAGCGTATCCGTACGAACTGAGGGCTGGCATGGAGTGGATCGAGGTCCTGAGCCGCTGGCCCGGCGCCGTTGCCCTCCAGCGCTCGGGGACCGCCTATCTCCTGGTGAATGCCGCCCATATCCTCGGCGTGGGACTGCTCGTCGGCGCGATCATTCCACTCGATCTGCGGCTTGTCGGCGTCCTGCGGGCTTCCCCGTTGTACATCCTCGGGCCCTTCCTCTCACGGGCAGCGGCCTTCGGGCTGATACTCGCGCTTGCTACGGGCGCCTGGCTCTTCACCGTGAAGCCAGCAGAATATGTCGCAAACCCCGCCTTCATCTGGAAAATGGGGCTGATCGTTCTCGCCCTGGCGAATGTCGGCCTTCAGCATCGGGGAAAAGCCTTTGATCAGGCGCTTGCATCCAATCAGCCGCCCACGCGGGTGCGCCTGATTGCGTTTTCGTCCCTGGCTCTCTGGATCTCGGCGCTCGTGGCCGGTCGCTGGATCGGCTTCGTCTGAGCCATGCCTGGTGGGCGTGGTCTGGTGCAGTTCCCAGCGCGAACGACAAACTGGCCCGCCGGCGCCCTCTCATGGCGGGCCAAGCCTGGTGGCGGGCCAAGTCTGGTGGCGGGCCAAGTCTGGTGGCGGGCCAAGTCTGGTGGCGGGCCAAGCCTGGCCATGAGCGGTTTTCATCAAATCACACATGGTGCCCACGGGGTTCCGCTCCAGGCGGAACCCGACACGCAATGGCACATAGTATGGCACGCAACCTTAGATCATCGGACCGGATATCGAATCCGGTCCGATGATCTCACCTTTTTGTGTTTGCATCCGCTTTCCCGAAAACCGCAATCCACTTTTCGGGCCGATGCATTAACTCGTCCTGGCAAGATAACTGCCGCCGGCCTCCATGAACACCTGATTGTCCTCCCGGAGCCTCGCTGCCGCGTCGTCATAGAGGAATGGCAGGAAGGCGAAGCGCTTGCCGCGCGTCACCTGCGAGACGGCATGGAGCAGCGAACAGGAGAACACGACGGCGCCCCCCGGCGGCGGCTTGAAGCTGCGTGCGCCATATTCGGGAAAGCTGACCTCTCCGCCCTCGAAATCCGCGTTCAGGTTGATGGAGACGGCAAAACGGCGGTGCGCCGTGCCCTTGGTCGTATTGTCCCGATGCGCGCCGAAATGCCCGCCGGTCTCCGCGTCGTAGCAGCCCACGAGATAGCGCTCCATGCGGGTCACCGCGAACTGGTGGACCTTCTTGACCTCGGGAACGATGCGCTTGCTGATCTTGCCCTGAATGACCTTGATCAGGTCCGTGTCGTCGATGAGGAAGTCGGAGCGCCGCTTGTGGGAATGGTCCGAGATCAGCACGGTTTTCCCGCCCTTCTCGCGCATGAAGCCGGATTCGCTGCCACCATCGGCCTCGTAAAGCCCGATCAAGCGCTGGCAGAAATCCGGCTCGAAGACATTGGGCAGGACGAGGACAGGCGCGTGCACCTGGAAGCCCGGGAAAGCATCGACCGGCGGAAGTGCGGCGAGGAACGCCGCAACCTCATGACGCTCCGAACCGTCGCGGCTCAGTGGAAAGGTCGCCATGACGCGCAGCGTCGGATCGAGCACATACCAGGCACGACGCAGAGGCGTATCAGTGCCTGGCTCTGCCTCGACGGCCGCGACGCCGAACTCCTTGCTGACCAGCAGATCGAAGTCCCAGAAATAGCGGATGCCGGGCATGCGCTGCCTGACGCGCTGCTTGAGCTCATCATCGGGGTCGTTGCTGACGCCGAAGAAGGCAATCTTGTCGTCGTCGAAGAGGTCGCGCTGCTCGGACAGGAGCTTGAGCGCGGACGCCGTGCTTGCTCGCGCAGCGGAACCGAAGAAGCACAGCACGATATAGCGCCCGGCGGCGCTGGAGAAATGATAGCTCGGATTGCTTGTCGAACGCTGCTGGAACCATGGCGCGGGGTCGCCGATGCCCATCGACCTGTATTTCACGGCTGCCCCCCAGATCTTATTGGGAGAGAATGTCATATCTCCAGACGTTGGCAATGATGACCGTCGCTATACCTTGATTTCGATGAGGCGATTGAGACGACCTTGATCTGATCACCAGCGAATACGCCCCGCATACAGCGCACAGCCCGCTGTGCTATGCCTCGTTCCCCATCAACAACCCGTGGCTGCTTCTGCGGCCGGAGCGGAGTCCATGTCCAGCACCGATGGCAGCATGTTCGACCTGGTCGGAGTGCTCGCCGTATTGCTTCTCGTTGCCGCAAACGGCTTCTTCGTCGCGGCTGAATTTTCCCTGGTCGCCGTGCGCCGAAGCCGCGTTTCGGAGCTTGTCGCGGCGGGACGCATGAATGCCACCGCCCTCAAGCACGCCGTCGACAATCTCGACGCGAATCTCGCAGCGACGCAGTTGGGGATTACCATTTCCTCGCTGGCGCTCGGCTGGCTCGGTGAGCCCGCACTGGCACACCTGATCGAACCGCTCCTGAATAGCCTGCCGGGCTCTCTGGCAACGGCCAGTTCCCATGCCATCGCCATTGCAATCTCCTTCATCATCATCACGGCCCTGCACATTGTTCTTGGCGAACTCGCCCCCAAGAGCCTTGCCCTTCAGCGCAGCGAAGGGACGGCGCTCTGGGTCGTGCGGCCGCTGGGGCTCTTCCTGTTCCTGCTGCGGCCCGCAATCATCACACTCAACGGCCTCGGCAATCTCGTGCTGCGCCTGTGCGGCTTGCGGCCGGGGACCGGAGAGGGATCCCTGCATTCGCCGGAAGAACTGAAACTCCTTGTTCAGGCCAGTCAGGAGGCCGGGATCCTCCAGCAGGCGCAGCAGGAGGTGGTCGAGCGCGTGCTCAGCATCGGCGACCGCCGCATCGCCGACATCATGACACCGCGCCGAGACGTCGATTGGATCGACGCTGACGACACTCATGACGAGATGCTGCGGACCATTCGCGAATGTCGCCATGAGCAGTTGCTGGTCGGGCGTGGTGGCATCGACGAGCCCCTGGGCATGATCCTCAAGCGGGATCTTCTGGACCAAGTCCTGGACGGCAAAGCGCTCGATCCCATGGCCGTCATCTGCGAGCCCGTCATCGTTCATGAGACGACGCCGATCTTCCGCGTGCTCGAACACTTCAAGAAGGCGCCGGTTCGCCTCGCGATCGTCGTCGATGAATATGGTGGCCTCGACGGGATCGTCACCCAGACCGATCTCCTCGAAGCCATTGCCGGCGACTTGCCCGATGTCGAGGGCGAGGAGCCCGATATCGTGGAGCGCGAAGACGGCTCCCTGCTGATCGACGGCATGATGCCGGCGCATGATGCCTTCAATCGGCTTGGTTTCCGGCTGCGCTCCGCGGAAGGGGATTTCCACACGATTGCCGGCTTCGCCCTGGCCCGGCTCGAACACCTCCCCGAGATTGGCGAGCATTTCGACTACGCGGGCTGGCGGTTCGAGATCGTCGATATGGACGGCAGGCGGATCGACAAGCTCCTGGCGCAGCGCTCCAGCGCAAAGGACGGTTCCGAAGAGAGGTGAATCGCCACGCGACAGACGGCGTTGTGCCCTATCTCGCTCGCCAGGGTGTGGCGCGGTCAGGATTTGGTTTGATCTCGATCCGATCGACATGCGCGTGACGCCGTCTGTCTTCGTCGACCGGGCTACACGCCTCGCCGCAAGGATACGGACGCGAAGGACAATCTGCGGCATGTCGGCGCCGAGGATGGCGCCGCCGTTGCGCCAGGACAGGCTCGCGGCGTTGCCGTCGGTGCTGCTGTTGCCTGGCCGCCAAAGGCCCCGCCCCAGAAGGCATAGCGCGGCTCAAGCCGCGGCGCCGGCATCAGCGTCGCGCTCTGGCGTCCGGGCTGATCGGCACTGAAGCCGGCGGCAACCTGCCCGCCCGGCCTCACCTTGCCGAACACGAACGGCAATGAACGTGCATTCACAAGCGCGAACAGCGCTGCACTGTGGCAAATCCAATACAACTGAAGGTGGGTCCTCGGCGCGGGCCGCCCAGGCTCCCCGCGCGAGATAAAGCATCGGCCCGAAACGTGGATTGCGGTTTTCGGGACAAAGCCGATGCAAACACAAAAGGCCGGTTGCGAACCGTCACACCGCGCGAACCTGTTCGGCCCGGGCGACCGTGAGCCCCTCGACCCTGTGCTTGTCGATCAACCTGGAAACGAAGCCGGACGAGATCGCGGCCGCCACGAAGCGCTTGATATAGTCGATCGCAACCGCGTTTTTGGTCGGTGTTCCGACGGCCTGCTGCACGGCCATGTAGCGCCCCGGCAGGATCCGGGATCCCGGGATCGCCTTCAGGTCTGTCACCAGTCTGGGGCGCAGGCCGGCAAGGGCATCGAGTTTACCCTCGAGGAAAACTGACGCCGCATCATCGATGGTCTTTGTGCGCACCAGCGACGCATGCGCGATGTTGCGGTCGAGCCAGAGCCCGTATGCCGTTCGGTCGGTGACGGCGATGCGCCGGCCCGGCGCATCCACGTCGCGGATCTGGTCCAGTGGCGAACCTTCCGGAACGAGGTAACTCGCCTCGATCTCGGTATAGGCCGGGGTGAAGCTGATGAACGCGGCGCGCTGCGGTTCAGCCCCGATCAGGGCGATGTCCCATTCATCGCGATCGGCGGCATCGGCGATCAGGCCTGGCGATTCATAGGTGACGTAGCGCAGCTCCACGCCCAGGAGATCGGCAAATGCACGCGCCATATCAGGCGCCACCCCGACCGGGCCGCCGTCGGGCGTCCTGCCGGAGACCAGCAGGAAGTTCGACAGATTGATCGCAGCCCGCAGAACCCCGCGTGGCGCGAGAAGGCCTATCAGGTCCTCCGAGGGCGGGCCGACATGGTCCAGCAATCGCATCTTCGCCTCCGATCCCGTCACCGAACCTGACCAACTGTCACGACCTGAATGACCTTGCCAGAGCTTCCGTCGCCTTGACCAGCATCGACCCAGGGAACGTCACCCCTGAAAGGGCTCGACCAGCAAGCGCCGCCCCAGCATGAACGCGTCGCCGACCAGCACCAGCGGGGCGAGATCGACATCGCTGCGGCCTTCCGCGACCAGCGCTTCGAAGCGGCGATAGATGCGGGCATATTCCTGCTCCGGCTCGTCGACGAGGATGCGGCCATCATGGCTCAGCGTCCTGCCGCCCGAGGAGAGAAAGAGGGGGCCGGCCTCGGTCTCGACACGGATGTCCCAGCTCTGTTCGCCCGTCTGGCGGAAGTCGAACTCCGCGTGGATCGGCAACCCCAGAGCATCGGACAGATCGAGTTCGGCGGCGATCGGCGCCTGGCGGTTCGCCGGAACGGACAGCAGGGCGCCGGTCACGAAGATCGGCTCAGGCAAAATGGCGGTCAGGATCGACAGGGCGTTGATGCCGGGGTCGAAGACGCCAAGTCCACCGGGCTCGAAGATCCAGTCCTGCCCGGGATGCCAGACGCGCACATCCTCCTTCCAGACGACCTCGACCGAGCGAGGCCTGTTCCGCGCAAGGAAGGCGCGCGCCGGCGCGACAGCGGGCGCGAAACGCGAATGCCAGGTGGTGAACAGCGTCCGGCCGCTCCGTTCCGCCTTTGCAACGAGAGGGCCCAGTTCGCTGACGCTCGCACCCGGCGGCTTCTCAAGCAGGACATGCATGCCGGCGTCGAGCGCTTCCGCCACCAGTGCGTGCCGGCCCTGAGGCGGTGTGCAGAGGGCGACGGCATCGAGCGCCACATCGGCTGCCAGCATGGCGCCAAGCGAGGTGAAGACGGGTAAGCCAGGCAGCGTGCCCTGCCGGCTCGCCGCCGCGACCAGCTCGAAACCGGGCGCTGCCGCGATCGCGCCCAGATGCTGGCTGCGCGCGATCTGCCCAAGTCCGACGATTCCGAGGCGGATCCTCGCCATCCCGCCCGCCTCAGCCGCGCGCGGCAGTTTGCGCAGTCACGCGCAGACCGTCGGGCAGGAACAGATGCGCCAGGGCGATATCGACGTGAAGCGGCACCCGCTCGCCCGGCTTCGGCTTCTGCTGCCCCTCGACCTGAACGGTGATCGGCTGGCCGTCGGACAGGACGCCGTAGATCAGCGAGGAGCCGCCCAGCTGTTCCACGAGCTGGACCTGCGCCTCGCCGATCCGCGTGCCTGGGCCGCCGAGCCGCAGGTGCTCGGGCCGTACGCCCAGGCTGCAATCGGCCCCGTCCTGACCGGCCAGATGCGGCAGGGGCAACACGGTTTCCGCCAGGGCCACGCGCGCTTCTCCTCCTGCCGCCGGCAGCAGCGTTGCCTGCAGAAGGTTCATCTTCGGACTGCCGATGAAACCGGCGACAAAGCGATTGACCGGGTTGTTATAGAGCTCCAGCGGCGACCCGATCTGCTCGACCTTTCCTGCGCGCAGGACCACGATCTTGTCGGCCATCGTCATGGCTTCGACCTGGTCATGCGTGACATAGATCATCGTGTTGCCGAGCTGCTGGTGCAGCTTGGCGATTTCCACCCGCATCTGCACGCGCAGCTCCGCGTCGAGATTGGAGAGCGGCTCGTCGAACAGGAAGATCTTGGGTTCGCGCACGATGGCGCGGCCGATGGCGACGCGCTGCCGCTGCCCGCCCGAGAGCTCCTTGGGCTTGCGATCGAGCAAATGATCCAGCTGCAGGATCGCCGCGGCCCGGGCCACGCGCATATCGATCTCGGCCTTGGCCATCCGCGCCGTCTCGAGCGCGAAGGCCATGTTCTTGTAGACATTCATATGCGGGTAGAGCGCATAGGATTGGAACACCATGGCGATGCCCCGCTGCGCGGCGGGCACATCGTTCATCACCTCGTCGTCGATGCGCAAAGCGCCATCGCTGATGCTCTCCAGCCCGGCGATCATCCGCAGCAAGGTGGATTTCCCGCAACCGGACGGACCGACGAAGACGACGAATTCGCCGTTCGTCACGGACAGGTTCACATCCTGGATCACCGGGTGATCACCAAAGCGCTTGTGGACATGCTCCAAGGTCAGCCAGCTCATCGTTCCCTCCTTGCTGCCTTATCGTTCTTGTTGTTGCGGGCAGGCCGGCCCTGCCCTGCTCGGGACGGTTAGATCATCGGACCGGATATCGTATCCGGTCCGATGATCTAACCTTTTGTGTTTGCATCGGCTTTGCCCCGAAAACCGCAATCCGCTTTTCGGGCCGATGCTCTAGGCGGCGAGCGCCGTCGAGCGGATGCCCGAAGGCATGGCAGGACCATGTGCCGCGATCAGGTCGTCGACCATGGCGCGGATCTCGCGCAGCGAGAGGACGCTCGCGGCATGGCGGTCCAGCACCGCGGCGCGGTAGACCGCATCCCGGTCGCCTTCCAGGGCAGCGCGCACCGTGAGTTCCTGGACAAAGACATGCGGCGCGCAATGGGCGGCGAGTTCCGGCGGCAGCGTGCCGGCATGGCAGGCACGCAGGCCGTTGCGGTCGACGATCACCGGAACCTCGACGCAGCAATCCTGCGGCAGGTTCTCGATCAATCCGGTGTTGCGAACATTTCCGTAGATGAGCTGCGGCTCGTTCGTGACCATGCCGTTGATGATCGCTGCGCCATATTCGTCGCTGCGCTCGATCGGGAAGCTCTCGCCGGCCAGCAGCCGTTGCCGGGTTTCGGCATAGCGCCGCAGGTTGCGCTCGCTGCGGCGAATATACTCGTCCACCGGCACATCGAATTCCGCGATCTGGTCCTCGCGACGCAGGAAATAGGGCGTGTACTCCGCCGTATGCTCGCTCGATTCACTGACAAAGCGCCCGAGATGCTCCAGCAACGCAAAACGGATCTTGTCCTGCGCGAAGATCTCCGGATTGCTCGCGGCGCGCCGCAGCTGCGGATAGGCATCCTTGCCGTCGATCTCGAGCCGCAGGAACCAGGTCATGTGGTTGATGCCGGCGCAGTCATAGCTCAATCGGGAGCGATCGACCCCGAGATAGGAGGCAAGGTCGCGCGCCGTGTGCTGGACGTTGTGGCACAACCCCACCACCTGCTGCTCGGGGAAGGCCTTGTAGACCGCCCAGGTCAGGATGCTCATCGGGTTGGTGTAGTTCATCAGCAGGGCGCCGGGGCAGACCGCCCGCATGTCCCCGACCAGGTCCACCATGAAGGGAATGGTCCGCAACCCGCGGAAGATGCCGCCGATGCCGACCGTATCTGCGATGGTCTGCTTCAGCCCGTAGCGGCGCGGAATCTCGAAATCGAGCACGGTCGCCTCGTGCATGCCGATCTGCACCATGTTGATCACGAAGTCCGCGCCCTCCAGGCAGCGCCGGCGGTCCGCGTGTTCGGTCACGGTCGCCCCGGCGTCGAACTGGCCCGACGTCCAGCGCGCCATCATACCCGCGGTTTCGAGGCGCTCGGCATCGATGTCGTACAAGGCGATCTCACATTGCTTCAGCGCGGGAAGGCTGAGGATGTCGGTGAGCAGGTTCTTGACGAAGACGACGCTGCCGGCGCCGATCATGGCGATCTTGGTCATGTCATGTTCTCTCTTGGGTAGAGGTCGGGAAAGGGCTCACTTGAGGCCTGTGCTGGCAATCCCCTGAACCAGATAGCGCTGGAAGATCAGGAAGATGAGCAGCATCGGCAGAAGGGAGATCAGGGCCAGCGCCATGACGCCGCCCCAATCCGGATTGGCCTCGCCGCGCAGCAGGTTCAGGCCGAGCGGCAGGGTGAAGAGCTCCTGGTCCGTCAGGACGACCAGCGGCCAGGCGAAGTCGTTCCAGCGCCACATGAAGGTGAAGATCACCAGCACGGCGATGATCGGCTTGGAGAGCGGCAGCACGATGCGCAGGAAGATCCGCATCTCGCTGGCGCCGTCGAGCCGCGCAGCCTCGATCAATTCGTCGGGAATGCTGACCATGAACTGGCGCACCATGAAGACACCGAAGGCTTCGGCCGCGCGTGGCAGGATGACACCCCAGGGCGAGTTCAGCAGCCCAAGCCAGGACGTGACGAGGAACTCCGGCACCAGGATCACCTGGATCGGGATCATCAGCGCGCCCAGGATCGCGAAGAACAGGATGTCGCGCCCGGGAAAACGGAATTTGGCGAAGACGTAGCCGCAAAGCAGGTTCGCGGACACGGTGATCACCACGGCGATCACGGCGATGAAGGTCGAATTCATCACCCAGGTCAGGAACGGATGCCGCTGCGCGATGTTCCCGAAATTCTCCAGCGTCAGCACCTGCGGGATCAGGCTCACCACCGGCTGGAAGACCTCGGAACGAGGCCGGATCGCGGTCGCGAGCATCCAGTAGAGCGGAAAGATCATCGCCACCGCCCCGAGCACGACAGCGATCCAGATCAGCACGCTGCCGGTTCGGCGAGCGCCAGGGCGCCTGGCGCCCGCCGCGAAGGTCGGGCCGCTCATAGCACGTTCTCCGATTGCCGGCTGATCCGCCATTGCAGGATCGTGAAGCCCAGGACGATGGCGTAGAGCACGACGCCAATGGCGCTGGCATAGCCCATTTCCGACGTCATGAAGGCGGACTGATAGATGTATTGCACCAGCATCGTCGTCGAGAATCCGGGGCCGCCGCCGGTCATCACGTAGATCAGGTCGAAGACCTGGAAGGAGTGGATCACGTTGAGGATCAGCAACAGGAAGGTGGCAGGTCGCAGCAACGGCAACGTGATCTTCCAGAACTGGCGATAGGGCGACGCGCCATCCATGGTCGCAGCCTCGTAATAGAGCGTCGGGATCGACTGTAGCGCGGCCAGATAGACCACCATGCAGAAGCCCACCCTCACCCAGAAGGTTGCCAGCACCAGCGACGGGAGCGCCCAGGCCGGCGAGGAGAGCCAGGGGATGCGATCGCCGCCCAGGCGCACGATCAGGGAGTTGATGACGCCGTAATGCTCGTTGAACATCCAGGCGGCGATGATGCCGGTGGCGACGGCCGAAACCACGACCGGAAGGAAATAGACGCTGCGCAGGAAGACCCGCCCCGGCATCCGTCGGTTCAGCGCCACCGCGAGCAGCAGGCCGCCCGCCATGGTGGTGGGCACCGAAGCCACGGCATAGACGGCCGTATTGAACAGCGCATGCCAGAACTGCGTATCGGCCACCAGCCTGCGATAATTGGCCAGGCCGGCAAAGCTCACGTCACCGATCAGGCTCCAGTCATGGAAGCTGATGTAGAAGGCATAGAGCAGCGGAAAGAAACTGAAGGCGCTGAACAGAAGCAGATTGGGCGTGATCAGGAGATAGGCGAGCATCCAGGGCCGCCGGAAGGAGCGGCGCGCCCGTGCCGCAGTGGCAGGGCGCACAGCGCTGGTCATGACGATGCTGTTGGACATGGATCACCTCGCAGACGGGAAGGCGGGCCGCACGGTCCTCAATTCTTGAGGACGCTGCGAATGGTGCCGTCCACGTTCTCCGCCGTGTCCTTTGGCGACTGGCCGGAGGTGAAGGCGAGGTCGAGCTGCTCGCCGAGCTTCGCGTTGATGCGGCTGAAATCCGGCAGGGTCACGGTCGCGGCCAGATGGTCCGGGATCGTCCGCGACTGCTCGACGAAGACCTGCATCGCGTCGGGACGGAGCTGGTACTCCAGCTTCGTGTCCATCAGGCTGCGCCGAACCGGCAGGAAGCCGGCGGCGACGCAGAAGTCCCGCATATTGGCCTCGTTGGTGGCATAGCGCAGGAAATCGATGGCGACGTCCCGGTTCTTGCTGTCGCGCGTCACCGCAAGGCAATTGCCACCGAGATCAGACGCCATGCTCACGCTGCGCGGCATGTAGGTCACCTGCCACTCCGCCTGCTTCATCGCGTCGTGCAGGAACGGGATCTGCCAGTCGCCATGCACCAGCATGCCGATCGTTCCGTTGGCGAAGAGGTTCTGCGTCTGCTCGTTGGTCTTGATCGAGGTCGTGGGCGGGACGAGCTTGTCAGTGAACCAGGACTGGGCCCACGCGATCGCCTCGAGGCCCTCTTTCGACGAGAGCCGCGGCTGGAGCAGCTGCTCGTCGAGCAGCCGGCCGCCATGCTGGTAGAGGAAGGGCAGAAAACGATAGGCGGCGGTGTTCTGCCAGGCGCAGGCGAAGCCGAAAGGCGCCCCGGCCTTCTCCTTCAACATCCGGGCGATCCGAATGAACTCCTCCCAGCGCCAGCTGTCCTCGAGCCGACGCGGCAGCTCGATCCCGGCCCGCCGGAACATCTCCATGTTGCAATAGACCGCGAGCGTGTCGGTGTGGTGGGGAATGGCGAAGGCCTTGTCACGGTAGGTGACGGCTTTCCACAACGCGGGCGCGAACTGCGCGGCCAGGCCGCCGTCGAGATGCCCGCTCAGATCGACGACGGCGCCTGCCTTCGCATAGCGGCCGACCTGCTGATACTGGATGCGGACCAGATCGGGCGCCTGCCGGCCGGCGAGGCGCGTATCGACCTGCTGATAGAGCTGTCCGGAGGATCCGCTGAGTTCCAGCCGGATCGAGACATGCGGGTTTTGCGCCGTGTAGCCGGCGATCAGCCGCCGGAAGGCGTCCTCCTCCGCCCGGTTGCCCCAGACTGCGAAATTCAGGTTCACCGGCGCCTGGGCCCGCACGGACCTCCCCGACGCGACCGAGAGAGCGAGCCCGGCGCCCAGAATATGCCGTCGGGTGAAAGCCGTGCCTGTTCCGTTGACGTTGGTCATCCCTGTTTCCTTCCCTGGATCACCGCATTTTTGCGGTTTGGTTTTCGTTATTGCTGGTCGTGGCTCTAGGCTGGCGGGCCACCCCTCTTCAGGCCGCCGCAGGATTCCCGGATCACGAGCGAGACCGGAATCTGCGTGTGCCGAACGGGCTTCTCCAGGCCCTCGAGCTGGTCGATGAGGCTCATCGCCGCCTGCTGGCCGAGCTCAAGACGACGGTGCTCCACCGTCGTCAGCGCCGGAACGGTGAAGGCCGACAGGGCGATGCCGTCGAAGCCGACCACGGCCATGTCCTCGGGCACGCGCATGCCGTGACGACGCAAGCCGTGCAGCACGCCGATCGCCATCTGGTCGTTGAACACGAAAAGCGCCTCTGGCCGCGGCTGCGGCAAGGCGAGCAAAAGCTCCACCGCCTTCACGCCGCCTTCCGGGCTGTTCGTGACCTCGATTTCCCAATCCGGACGCACCGGCAGACCGGCCTCCAGGAGCGCCCGACGATAGCCGTGCACGCGCTCCCGCTCGCGCAAGGGATGCCGCTGCTGGCCCGAGATATGACCGATCCGCCGATAGCCGCAGGCGAGCAGGTGCTGCGTCGCCATGTACCCGCCGCCCTCGAGATCGACGCCGACGGATGTGATCTCGGTACCGTCACCTTGATCCTGTAGCGCGACGCAGGGGACGCCGTGGCGTGCCAGCTCCTTCAACGCATCCCAGATCGCCCGCGTCGGGGCAGAGGTGATGACGCCGTCCGAAACGCCGCCGCGCAGCCGCGCGATCGCCTTGAGCTTGGCGGCCTCGTCTTCTCCAACGAGCACGTCGAGCAGATAGCCGCGCTGCTGCGCCACCTGCTGCACGGCGCCGATCACCTCGGCTGAATAGGGGTTGCCGATATCCGGGGTGATGAAGGTGAGCGTGTTGGTGCGCCGCTGCCTCAGGTTCCGCGCGACGGAGTTCGGGGTGTAGCCGAGCTCGGCAGCCGCTTCGCGCACACGCTGCTGCGTGGCCTCGGACAGACCGACGCGCCCGCTCGCGCCGTTGAGCACCAGCGAAACGGTCGCCTGCGAAACCCCCGCACGCTTCGCGACATCCGTGCTGGTCGCCGCCCCGGGACGCTTCGATGGATGCTGCTCGCGCGGCAACGCCCTCTCCTGTAATCTAATACGTATTAGATTGAGAACTAGCGTCACGCGAAACGCGTGTCAACGAGGTCCGGAAGGCTTGCCTCGTGGCGCGTTCGCACAGTGCTGGCCTGTAGATCGGGCTGATCGTGGCCGCCGTTGAAATGCATCGCCGAACGCGACAGACGCGCGAAACGAGGCTTTACTTTCCGGCCATGAGCCCGGACGCTGATCGCACCATCCCTCGCTCCGGTCGGAGTCGCGCTGCCTGCCATGTCCGAGACTGCCTCCGCGCGCCGCGCCATCGGTTTGATCGTTCCCTCCTCCAACCGCGTCGTCGAGCGCGTGGCGGCCCGGTTGCTGGCTGGAACTCCGGAGATCGATTGCTGCATCGCCCGGGTGCCCTATGGCGGCATCGTCGCGGCCGGTCCCTCTGGCGGCTACAGGCTCGAACCCTTCGATAGCGCCGCGACACTGCTGGAAGAGGCCGGCGTCGATACGATCTGCTGGAGTGCAACGCGGGGCGCGGCGCTGGGCTTTGCCGTCGATCGCGACCTGTGCCGGCGGATCGAGGACGAGACGGGCATCCCGGCCGTCACCACCGCTCTTGCGACAGTCGAGCGTCTGAGCGTAACCCCTTGCGGGCGAGTCGGTTTGATCACGCAGGGCGACGAAGCGGAATCGCTGCATGTCGCCGGGCAGTTTCGCCGCGGGGGTGTCGACATCCTCGACCATCTCTGGCTCGGCATCACCAATAATCTCCATGCCGCGCATCTCGCCGGCGACACGCTGCTGAGGGAGGCAAGGACCCTGGCCGCGCGATCCGGTCTCGACACCATCCTGGTCTGGAGCACCAATCTTTCCGGCTACGCGGCACGCCTGGCCGCCGATCCGGCATCCGACCCAGCCATCCTCGACGCGGCCGAGATCGGCATCAACGCGGCGCTGGCAAGCGCAAACGCGCGGCAGAAGAGATAACTGCCCATTAAATAGCCTGAACGCCAGTCATTGCATGCAACGTGGCTAGAGCCGCTGCCCGCGCTGGCATTTTTCAAGAGATTTCAATCGCCTAAACCTTGGCACGCTACATGCTTGACCAGCGCCCATGTGCGCCTTTGCTGCCCCGCATCCAGGACAGAGCCCCATCCGAGCCGAGACGGGCACGGAGCGGACCTTTCTCGCGACCGGCCGCCGGGCGCCCTGCCCCGCTTGCCGACCCGCCCCCGGCGGTCCGGTGCGCCGCGACATCCCGACTGGCAAAACAAGGATCTCTTGCTGATGATCACTCGCCGCACCGCCATCGCAGCCGGTCTTGCTGCGCCCTTCGTCGCGCAGGGCAAGCTCGGGGCCCAGACACCCAGCCGGGCCGAGACATTGCTGCTGGTGCAGGAATATGGGCCCAACAGCCTGGACATGCAGGGCATCGGCTCGTCGCAGCCGGTCAATGGCGTCGCGCTGAACTGCTATGACCGGCTGCTGCGCTTCAAGCCGGTGCCGATCCCGGGCGGCGGCGGCAACACGATCGCGATGGGCGAGCTCGAGGGCGAGCTGGCCGAGAGCTGGCAGGTCGCGTCGGACGGCATGAGCTGCACCTTCAAGCTGCGCGACGCCGCCTTCCATTCCGGCCGCAAGGTCACGGCGGCCGACGTGAAATGGTCGCTCGACCGCGCCTGCACGATCGGCGGCTTCGCCACCACGCAGATGAATGCCGGCTCGCTGGAGAAGCCCGAGCAGTTCGTCGTCGTCGACGAGAAGACCTTCCGCGTCGACTTCGTCCGCAAGGACAAGATGACGCTGCCGAACCTCGCGGTCACCATCCCCTTCGTGTTCGACTCCGAGCTCGCGATCAAGAATGGCGGCGGCGATCCCCATGCCAAGGAGTGGCTGAAGAACAATGTCGTCGGCTCCGGCGCCTACAAGGTCGAGAGCTGGAAGCCCGGAGTCGAGACGATCTATGTCCGGAACGACGCCTGGACCTCCGGCAAGCTGCCGCAGCTTCGCCGCATCATCGCGCGCGACATCGCCTCGCCCTCGACCCGCCGGGCCCTGATGGAGCGCGGCGATGCCGATGTCTCCTACGGGCTGCCGCCAAAAGACTTCAAGGACCTGCTCGATGCCGGCAAGGTCAATGTCGTCGGCGTGCCCATCCCCAACGGGGTCTGGGGCTGCTATCTCAACACGCAGGTCGGGCCGTTCAAGGATGTGCGCCTGCGCCAGGCCGTGGCCTGGGTGATGCCCTATGAGAAGCTGCTGCAGGCCTCGCTGTTCGGCCGCGGCGTCGACATGTCGGGCGGGGCGGAGACGCCCAAGGTCGCCTGGCCGCAGCCCTTTCCCTACACATCGAACGTCGCCAAGGCCAAGGCGCTGGTCGATGCCGCCGGCGGCGGCTTCTCGACCACGCTGTATTTCGACGCCGGCAATGCGACGGTCGCCGAGCCGATGGCGGTGCTGATCAAGGAGGCGCTCGGTGCCATTGGCATCACGGTCGAGATCAACAAGGTGCCGGGCGCGAATTTCCGCACCGAGATCGCCAAGAAGACCAATCCGATGGTGCTGAACCGCTTCGCCGGCTGGCTCGACTATCCCGATTACTACCTGTTCTGGACGATGCACGGCAATAATTCGATCTTCAACATCGCCGCCTACCAGAACCCCGAACTCGACAAGCTGATCGACGCCGCGCGCTTCGCGCCCGACAAGGCAGCCTATGACGCCAATGTCGTCGACTTCATCAAGCTGGTGAACCGCGAGGTGCCGATGGTGCCGATCGCGCAGCCGACCCATGACGTGGCGCTCCAGAAGGCGATCGGCGGCTACCAGTTCCAGCCCTGCCGCGAGCCCGATTTCCGCTACCTGACCAAGGGCTGAGCGATCGGCTCCCCACCGCCCTCGCCGCTCGCGAGACCAGCGGAAACGGCGAAGCAATCCGGGACTGCCAGCCGCCATCGGCCCGTCGCACACCGGATTGCTTCACCCCCGCCCGCAATGACGACGGCGGCGACTTCGCCGGATGTCGCTAAGGAGGTTGCACAATGCTTCGCATGATCGGCGGGCGGCTGATGACGACGATCCCGTCGGTCATCGGCGTGATCATCGTCACCTTCCTGCTCACGCGGGTGCTGCCGGGCGACACGGCCGCCTATTTCGCCGGGCCGGCGGCGACGCCGCAGGCGATTGCCGAAATCCGCAGCAAGCTGGGGCTCGACCGGCCCCTGCCGGTGCAGTTCGTCTCCTATGTCACGGCGCTGGCCAAGGGTGATCTCGGCCAGTCCCTGACCACCGGCCAGTCGGTGACGGCCGACCTGGCGGCGCGCCTGCCGGCCTCCGCCGAGCTGACGCTCGCCGGGCTGCTGCTGGCCATGTCGGTCGCCTTGCCGCTCGGCGTGCTGGCCGCAGTGAAACAGGGCTCATGGATCGACCATCTCTGCCGTGTGGTGGCGACGGCCGGCGTCTCGCTGCCGGTTTTCTTCACCGGGCTCCTGCTGGTCTATGTCTTCTATTTCCTGCTCGGCTGGTCGCCGGCGCCGCTCGGGCGGCTCGACGTCTTCGCCTCCGAACCGCCGCGCGTCACCGGCCTGTTCCTGATCGACAGCCTGCTTGCCGGGCATTTCGAGACCTTTCGCGCCGCGCTGGCGCAGCTGATCCTGCCTGCGGTGACGCTCGGCATCTTCTCGCTGGCGCCGATCACGCGGATGACGCGCGCCTCGATGCTGGCGGTGCTCGGCGCCGATTTCGTCCGCACGGCGCGCGCCAGCGGGCTGACCCAGGCCAAGGTCATCGGCACCTATGCCTTTCGCAACGCCATGCTGCCCGTCGTGACCACGCTCGGCATGGTGTTCTCCTTCCTGCTCGGCGCCAATGTCCTGGTCGAGAAGGTCTTCGCCTGGCCCGGCGTCGGCTCCTATGCCGTCGAGGCGCTGATCGCCTCGGATTATGCGCCGATCCAGGGCTTCGTGCTGACCATGGCGATCCTCTACGTCGTGCTGAACCTGCTGATCGACCTGCTCTACGGCGTCATCGATCCCCGCGTCAGGCTGGAGGGGTGAGGCCTGTGAACGACATGAGCAAGGTCGACCCCGCCGCCACGCCTGCCCTGCGTCTTGATGCGCCGCCCGCGACGAGCCTATGGTCGCATGCGCGCCACGTCGTCTCGGAAAATCCGATTACCGGCTTCGCCTTCCTGCTGTTCGCACTGATCCTGCTCGCAGCGATACTCGGCCCCTCGCTCGTGCCCTACGACCCGCTGGCGAGCAACACCAATGCGGCCCTGCAAGCCCCGAGCACGGCGCACTGGTTCGGCACCGACCAGCTCGGGCGGGACATCTTCAGCCGGGTCATCGCCGCGACGCGGCTCGATTTCACCATTGCGGTCGCCTCGGTCGCGCTGGTCTTCCTGCTGGGCGGGCTCGCCGGCGTCAGCGCCGGCTTCTTCGGCGGCTGGGTCGACAAGCTGGTCGGGCGCATCGCCGACACGATCATGGCCTTTCCGCTGTTCGTGCTGGCGATGGGCATCGTCGCGGCACTCGGCAACAGCGTCACCAACATCGTCATCGCCACCGCGATCATCAATTTCCCGCTCTATGCGCGCGTGGCGCGGGCCGAGGCGAATGTGCGGCGCGAAGCCGGTTTCGTGCAGGCGGCGCGGCTCTCGGGCAATTCCGACTGGCGGCTGCTGCTGACCCAGATCATGCCCAATATCATGCCGATCATGGCGGTGCAGATGTCGCTGACCATGGGTTACGCGATCCTGAACGCCGCCGGCCTCTCCTTCATCGGCCTTGGCGTGCGCCCGCCGACGCCGGAATGGGGGATCATGGTGGCCGAGGGCGCGAGCTTCATCGTCTCCGGCGAATGGTGGATCGCCTTCTTCCCCGGCCTGGCGCTGATGATCGCCGTGTTCTGCTTCAACCTGCTCGGCGACGGCGTGCGCGATCTCGTCGATCCCCAGCGGAGGAACTGACCGTGGCCACCATCCCGCTGCTCGAGATTCGCAACCTCACCGTCGAATTCGCCACGCGCCGGGGGGCGGTGCAGGCGGTCAGGTCGATCGATGTCAGCGTCGCCAAGGGCGAGACGGTCGCGATCGTCGGCGAGTCCGGCTCCGGCAAATCGGTGACCTCCTATGCCGTGGTGCGCATTCTCGATCGGGCCGGAAGGGTCGCGGAGGGTTCGATCTCGTTCTCCGGCGTCGATCTCGTCGCTGCCAATGAGACGCAGATGCGCGACCTGCGCGGGCGCGAGATCTCGATGATCTTCCAGAACCCGCGCGCCGCGCTCAACCCGATCCGCAAGGTCGGCAGGCAGATCGAGGACGTGCTGCTGCAGCATGTCCAGGCGACGCGCGCGACCGCCAGGGAGAAGGCGATCGAGGCCCTGACGCGCGTCAGGATCGCCCGCCCCGAGGAGCGCTACGACGCCTACCCGTTCGAGCTCTCCGGCGGCATGTGCCAGCGCGTGGTGATCGCGCTCGCCATCGCCTGCCAGCCGCAGCTGCTGATCGCCGACGAGCCGACCACGGGGCTCGACGTCACCACGCAGAAGGCGGTGATGGACCTCATCGTCGAGCTCACCCGCGAGCGCGGCATGTCGACGATCCTGATCACCCATGATCTTGGGCTGGCCGCCGCCTATTGCGACAAGGTCGTCGTCATGGAGAAGGGCCAGGTCGTCGAGACGGCCGCGGCCGGCGAGATCTTCCGCAATCCACAGCACCCCTATACCCGCCGGCTGATGCAGGCGACGCCGCGCATCGGCATGTCGCTCGCCGATCTGCTGACGGAGCCGCCGAAGGCCGAGCCCGCACCCAAGACCGCGCCCCAGCCCCCGCCTGCTCCCACCCCTTCTGGCGCCGCGCCGGGCGAAGCGGCCGCCGGGCAGCCTCTGCTCAGCGTCGAGGCGCTGGTGAAGGAGTACCCACGCCCGGCTACGGGTGCGTTCCTCGCCAGGCTGATGGGCAAGGCGGAGCCGGAGAAGCCCGCCTTCCGCGCCGTCGACGGCATCAGCTTCTCGATTGCGCGCGGCGAGACACTCGGACTCGTCGGCGAATCCGGCTGCGGCAAGTCGACGACCTCGATGACGATCACGCGGCTGATCGACCCGAGCGGCGGCAGGATCGTCTTTGACGGCACCGATATCGGCGCGATTCCCGCCAGGCAGTTTGCGGCCTCGCCTCAGCGCCGGCGCATCCAGATGGTGTTCCAGGACCCGACGGACAGCCTCAATCCGCGCTTCACCGCCGAGCGGGCGATTGCCGACCCGATCATGCGGATGGGTGCGCTCAGCGGCCGCGATGCGCTGCGGGCGCGCTGCGAGGACCTGGCGCGGCTTGTCGGCCTGCCGGTCGAGCTGATCGACCGGTTCCCGCATCAGCTCTCGGGCGGGCAGAAGGCCCGCGTCGGCATCGCGCGCGCAATCGCGCTCGACCCCGACCTCGTCATCCTGGACGAGCCGACCGCGGCGCTCGATGTCTCCGTCCAGGCGGTCGTGCTGAACCTGCTGGAGGAGCTGAAGGGGCGGCTCGGCATGAGCTACCTCTTCGTCTCGCATGACCTGAATGTGGTGCGGCTGCTCTGCGACCGGGTGATCGTGATGCGCAGCGGCGCGATCGTCGAGCAAGGCACGGCAGAAGAGGTTCTGGGCAATCCCAGGGCGGAGTACACCAGGGAGCTGCTGACCGCGATTCCGCATCCGCCGATGTGAGGCGCCGCGTTGCTGTTGCGAGCACAGCGCCGAAACCGGCCGTGGCCTTTGGAGACGCCTTCATGAAGATCAACGACCCCGCCGTGCTTGCCGAAGTCGAGGCCGCCTTCGCGACCTATGAAAAGGCGCTGACGCGCAACGACGTCGCAACGCTGGACGCGCTGTTCAAGGACAGCCCGCTGACGCTGCGCTATGGCGTGGCCGAGAACCTCTACGGCCATCACGAGATCGCGGCGTTCCGCTCGGCGCGGTCGCCCGTCGGGCTGGAGCGCGATCTCGAATGCACCGTCATCACCAGCTATGGCGACGCGATGGCGACGGCCAACACCATGTTCCGCCGCGCCAGCATGCAGGGCAAGGTCGGCCGGCAAAGCCAGACCTGGGTCAAGTTTCCCGAGGGCTGGCGGGTCGTCGCCGCCCATGTCAGCATCATCGCCGAATGAAGCCGCTTTCGCGCCGCGTCATGATCATTGCGCCATGACCGCCGTGCCGATGCCTGTTATGCAGGCCTGTGCGACCCTGCCTGCTCTCCAGTGCTGATGCCATGCCGCCCCGCGCCCTTCCCGCCCGAGCCAGACCCGCAGCCCCGGCCCCGACGCGCACGGAAGCGCTGCGCCTCCAGATCGCGGACGAGATCGTCTCGGGCGTGCTCGAACCGGGAACACCGCTCGACGAGCAGGATCTGGCGGCACGGTTCGGCGTCTCGCGGACGCCCGTGCGCGAGGCGATCCGCCAGCTGTCCGCCTCGGGCCTCGTCAGCGTCCGGCCGCATCGCGGCGCGCTCGTTGCCCTGCCGACCCCGACGCAGCTCGACGACATGTTCGAAGCCATGGCCGAGCTCGAGGCGCTGTGTGCCGGGCTCGCCGCCCGCAACATGACGGTTCCCGAACGGCGCGGACTGGAAGCGCTGCACCAGGCCCTGCGCACGCTGGTGCATGAGGGCGATCCCGCGCGCTATCACGAGACCAACGAGGCCTTTCACGCCGCGATCTATGCCGGATCGCATAATGGCTACCTCGCGGAGCTGACCCTGATGACGCGCGCCCGCGTCGCGCCGTTCCGCAGGGCGCAATTCCGGGCAACCGGACGGCTGGGCGGCTCCTATCGGGAGCACGATCTGATCGTCCAGGCGATCCTGCGCGGCGACCAGCCCGGCGCGGTCGAGGCGATGCGCGCCCATATCGGCATCGTGCGGGATGCGTTCAGGAGCTATGCGGGCGCGCCTTAGGCCATAGGGCTCACAAACGGGTCGTTGCGTTTGACCCCCTTGCCATCATGCGTTTCTACGCTTGGTTCCGCCGGGCGGTCGCCTCCTGCTCACTGAGTTCAGCGCCATACCGCGCGACACTGATGACCGCACCGGAAAGTTCCGACTGCGTGAGGTCGGTCTTGTGCAAAAGCACCGTCAAGTCGGCTATTCGGGCGCCGTCGAGGGTTCGCCAGTTCGGCCTAAGAACAACGCACTCATGGCGAATTGCGCGCCCGTCTTTCAAGGCAATTTCGCAGGCGGTTTCATAGTATCGGCCGAAACCGATGTGGTCTGGAATCGTTGAAACGGGGAATAGCCGGATCAAGAACTGTCGCTCCCCGAATGGTATCACATCAATCACGGCCACCGAACCACTCCTGCTTCCTTTCTAAGTATAGCAGCGGTTGGAGTTCCCGGGGGAGAGCCGCAGTTGGCACCGCGATAATGAGCTAAGCCATGGCATGTGCCTGCGCCGCGACATAGGCCCGCCAGCCCCCGAATTCGCTGACGTCGCGCGCCTCTTCGGTCGCAATCTGCTCGCAGAGAAACCCCTTGACCCGCGTGCCATCGGCCAGAGCCAGCGTGCCGATGCCAAGCGGGGCTGAAATGCCGGCAACGAAGCGGCCAAAGCCTTCGGGGGGCAGCGCCCAGACCTCGAGCGCGATGGCTACTCCCCCCTGCCCGACCCGGATAAGGCCCGGCCGCGCTGGCGGGCCGCCCGGCAGGGCAAAGAGACGATACTCGGCGCTCGTGCTCGTCGCGCGCAGGAAGGTCGCGCCGAGTGCGGTCAATTCGCCATTCAGCGGCATGCCCGAGAGATGCGCGCCGACGACCGCGATCTCCAGCGTGCCGGGCGCAACGGCCGCCGGACCGTTCGCCGGCGGCAGCGGTGCACCGGTCGCGCCGAGCGTCAGTCCCGACGCCTGGTGAAAGGCCCGGCCGAGGCTGGCCAGCGTCGCGTCATGGCCGGACGGCGCGATGAAGGTGACGCCGGCTGCCGTGCCGTCCTCCATCAGGCTCACCGGCACGGCGAGCGCGCACATGTCGAGCAGGTTGACGAAATTGGTGTAGCGGCCGAGCAGCGAATTCCGGCCGATCGGGTCCGCGGCCATCTCCGCGAGCGTGACCGGTCGCGGCGCGGTCGGTACCATCATGGCATCGATGCCTTTCAGCGCGGCCCGGGCCGCGAGAGCGAGCCCGGCCAGCCGATACTGCGCCTCGAAGGTGTCGGCGGCATCCGGCAGCGGCCTCCCGGCAATGACCTGCCTGATCACCGGCAAGATCGCCTCGGGATCGACCATCAGCAGGCCGCGGATGGCGAGATAGCGCTCCGCCACCCAGGGTCCGTCATAGAGCAGCCGGGCCGTCTCGTAGAACGGCGTCATGTCGATGGGGACGATGATCGCGCCCAGCGCCCGCGCGCGTTCGACCGCAAGGGCAAAGCTCGCCGCCGCCGCCGGAGCGCCGTCGAAGTCGAGATCGACGGGGCGCGGCACGGCGAGCCGCGGATGCGGCGCCAGCGCGCCCGGCCGCCCAATCGGTATTGAGCGGGAGAACGGGTCGGCGGGATCGGGGCCGGCGATCACCTCCAGGACGGCCGTTGCGTCATCGACGGTCAGGGCGAACACCGAAACGCAATCGAGCGTGCGGCAGGCCGGGACGACGCCGGCCGTCGAGACCAGGCCGAGGCTCGGCTTGAGGCCGACGAGGTTCTGCAAGCCGGCCGGCACTCGCCCGGACCCAGCAGTGTCGGTGCCGAGCGCGACAGGCACGATGCCGGCGGCAACCGCGCTCGCGGAACCGGAGCTGGAGCCCCCCGGCACGAGATCGGCGCGCAAGGTATTGCGCGGGACGCCATAGGGCGAGCGTGTGCCGTTCAGGCCGGTGGCGAACTGGTCGAGATTGGTCTTGCCGATGATGATCGCCCCCGCCGCCCGCAACCGCGCAACCACGCCGGCATCCGCGATAGGGAGATAGGAGAAAGCCGGGCACGCCGCCGTCGTCGCGAGCCCCGCGACATCGATATTGTCCTTGACCGCGACGGGCACGCCCCAGAGCCTTCGTCCCCGTGGCCCCTCGCCTTGCAGGCGCGCCGCCTCGGCCAGCGCCTCGGATTCAGGCCGCAGGCTGATGAAGATCGCCTCGTCGCCATGGTCGCGATACCGGGCATAGACAGCCGCTATCGTCTCCGGGAGCGTGCGCCGACCAGCGAGATGATCGGCGAGAAGCGTGGTCACTGTGCTCACGGGATAGCCTCTCGATCTTTCGGCCTATTGAGTAGGCATTTGCTTGCGATATGCATGCAAAGATTATGCACGGCGCCACCCGCATCGGCGGAGATGCGGGGCCGGATCGAGGCGATCCGCCGAATGCGATCCTCTGGCGCGCAAATCTATCAAGCGATTTCAAACCTTTAGCTGACGCCGCCCGGCTCTCGGCGACCACGGCATGCTCTCAGGCACAGCCCTTGCAAAGCTTGTTCCGTTCGCCAGCGACGGGAGCGCCTTTCGTGAGCCGGTCCGAGATTCCAGCTGAGCCCTTCCCGATCAGCGTCGATTTCGCGCGAACCGCGCTCGTGATCATCGACATGCAGCGGGATTTCCTGGAGCCCGGCGGCTTTGGTGCCGCGCTTGGCAATGATGTCGCCCTGCTCGGCGCGGCGGTCTTGCCGTGCAAGGCCATGCTCGCAGGAGCCCGTGCCGCCGGCATGCTGGTGCTCCACACGCGCGAAGGCCACCGGCCCGATCTTTCGGACGCGCCGCCGGCCAAGGTGCTGCGCGGCGACCCGACGAGGCGCATCGGCGCGGCCGGGCCGATGGGGCGCATCCTGGTCCGCGGCGAGGCCGGCCATGACATCGTGCCGGCGCTGGCGCCGCTGCCCGGCGAACCGGTGATCGACAAGCCTGGCAAGGGCGCCTTCTACCAGACCGATCTCGACCTGTTGCTGCGCAATCGCAGCATCGAGACGTTGCTCGTCACCGGCGTGACGACCGAGGTCTGCGTCCACACCACCGTGCGCGAGGCGAATGACCGGGGCTATCGCTGCCTCGTGCTCAGCGACGCCTGCGCCTCGTATTTTCCGGAGTTCCACAGAGTGGGCTTGGCGATGATCGCAGCCCAGGGCGGCATTTTCGGCTGGGTCTCGTCCACGGACGCGGTGCTGGCCGCCCTCGCAGCCAGGGACCAGGCTGCCTAGAGCATGCTGCGAAAAAGTGGCAACGGTTTTTCGCATGAAACATGCTCTAAACTATTGGAATCGATCACGTTTTCTGCGTTTTGACAATTTCGTCCAAACGCAGCGTGATCTCAGCGCGGAGGTGAAGCCGATGGCGAGCGCAACAAGCAGGCCGCACTTGTGGACGCCGGGCGACTGGAACGCCCTGTTCGGCTTCGGCACCAATATCCTGGTCAACCTGCTGGTGCTGACCGGGCTGCTGCAATTCGTGCTGAAGATGCCGGGCGAAATCGTCTTCGGCCGCATCCTGCCGGCGCTCGGTCTGATGATGCTGCTCTCGACCGGCTATTACGCCTGGCTCGCCTACCGGCTCGCCCGGGAAACCGGCCGCGACGATGTCTGCGCGCTGCCCTCGGGCATCAGCGTGCCGCACATGTTCGTCGTCACCTTCGTGATCATGCTGCCGATCGCCAGCATGACCGGCGATCCGGTCAAGGGCTGGGAAGCCGGCCTCGTCTGGGTGTTCTTCCAGAGTTTCATCCTGATGGCCGGCGGCTTCATCGCGCCCTATATCCGCAAGGTCACGCCGCGCGCGGCGCTGCTAGGCACGCTGGCGGGCGTCTCGATCGCCTTCATCTCGATGCGCCCGGCACTCGAGATCTTCCTGACGCCGGCGATCGGACTCACCTGCCTCGCGATCATCCTCGTCAGCTGGTTTGGCGGCGTGCGCTATCCCCGCGGCATCCCCGCCGGGCTGGTCGCGATCGCCTTCGGCATGGTCATCGCCTGGGGCTCGGCGCTGCTGGGGCTCGATGTCGGCGGGCTGAGCCTCGCCAAGCTGGGCGCAGCCTTCTCGACCTTCGGCTTCTCGCTGCCGCTGCCGGCGGTCGACCATATCTTCTCCGGCTTCTCCTATCTCGGCATCATCCTCGTCACTGCGATCCCCTTCGGCATCTACGATCTCGTCGAGGCGATGGACAATGTCGAGAGCGCGGAAGCGGCCGGCGATCATTACCCGACGACGCGGGTGCTGACCGCCGACGGCGTCGTCAGCCTGATCGGCTGCCTGATGGGCAACCCTTTCATCAACGCCGTCTATATCGGCCATCCCGGCTGGAAGGCGATGGGCGGGCGCATCGGCTATTCCGCCGCGACCGGGCTGATCGTGGCTGCGCTGTGCTGGTTCGGCGTCGTCGCCCTGCTGCTGGCGCTGATCCCGCTCGTCGCGATCTCGCCGATCCTGCTCTATATCGGCATGCTGATCGGCGCGCAGGCCTTCCAGACCACGCCGGCAAGCCATGCGCCTGCCGTCGTGCTGGCGCTGACGCCCCATCTCGCAGCCTGGGCCAAGGTGCTGATCGACGGAGCGCTCGGCGCGGCCGGGACCAATGCGGCCGCTGTCGGCATCGACAAGATGGCCAATATGGGCGTGCTCTATCACGGGCTCGAGCTGATGGGTGGCGGCGCGATCCTGTCGGGCCTGGTGCTCGGCGCCATCGCCGTCTTCGTGATCGAGAAGCAGTTCCTGCACGCGGCGGGATTTGCGGCCGCAGGCGCCGTCCTGAGTTTTTTCGGCCTGATGCATGGCGAGGCGATCGGCATCGGCAAGGGGCTCGGCGTCACGCCCTCGATCAGCCTGGCCTATGCGATGGTCGCGGGCTTCCTCTTCCTCTGCGCGCGCTCGCTCTCCGTCGTGACCGCAGCGAAGAGGATGAGCACCGAGCCGCGCGGCAATCTGGAGCCGGCGGAATGAGTGGGCCCGTCTTCGATGCGGCGCGCCATTGCGATGCGATGGCGCCCGCGCTCGGCCTGGCGATCACCGAGCAGCAGCGCCCAGCCGTGCTGCAATTCCTGGCGGTGGCGAAGGCCATGTCGGAGATTGTCTTCGCCGCGCCGTTCGATGAGGCGACCTTCGAGCCAGCCGGCGTGTTTCGTGCCGGGCGTCCGTGCGACGGAGAGCCTGCGTGACCTTCGACGCCTTCGCACCGGCCCACCGCATCGCGGCCGATATCAGGGAGGGGGTGATGACCGCAGAAGCGGTCGTCACCGGATTCCTCCAGCGGATCGAACGCCTGAACCCAGCGATCAACGCCTTCACCGACGTCACCGCAGGGCGCGCGCTGGCGCAGGCCCGCGCGATCGATGCCAGCCGCGCAGCAGGGGCGCCCCTCGGGCCCCTCGCCGGCGTGCCCTTCGCTGCCAAGAACCTGTTCGACATTGCCGGGCTGCCGACGCGGGCCGGCTCAAAAATCAACCGCGAGCGCGCGCCCGCCGGGCGCGACGCCGTGCTGATCGAGCGTCTGACGGCTGCAGGCGCCGTGCTGCTCGGCGGCCTGAACATGGGCGAATACGCCTATGACTTCACCGGCGAGAACGCGCATGACGGCCCCTGCCGCAACCCGCATGACCTCAGCCGCATGGCAGGCGGCTCGTCGTCCGGTTCAGGCGCCGCGACGGCAGCGGGTCTCGCCCCGATCTCGCTCGGCTCCGACACCAACGGGTCGATCCGCGTGCCAAGCTCGCTTTGCGGCGTCTTCGGGCTCAAACCGACCTATGGCCGGCTGCCGCGCACGCGCAGCTTTCCGTTCTGCGACTCGCTCGACCATCTCGGCCCCTTCGCCCGGGACGTGACCGATCTCGCAATGGCCTATGACCTGATGCAGGGCCATGATGCGGGCGATCCGGCCTGTACGCGCCAAGCGGTCGAACCGACCGTGCCGACGCTGGAGCATGGTGTCAGCGGCCTGCGCATCGCGATAGCCGGCGGCTATTTCTCGACCGATGCGATGCCGGAAGCCCAGGCCGCCGTCGCCGCGGTCGCGCAGGCGCTTGGCACGTCGCGAGTGATCGAGATCGCCGGAGCGGGCATCGCCCGGGCCGCCGCCTTCCTGATCACCAATGGCGAGAGTTCGGCCTTCCATCTCGCGCGGCTGCAGCAGCGCGCCGATGATTTCGACCCCGAGACCCGGGACCGCTTCCTCGCTGGCGCGCTGCAGCCGACGGCCTGGTACCTCCAGGCGCAGCGGGCGCGGCGCTGGTTCCATGACGAGATGATGCGGCTGTTCGAGACGGTCGACCTGATTATTGCGCCGGCCACGCCCTGCGTCGCACCGGAGATCGGCCAGAAGACCATGGAGCTGCGGCGCGAGACCGTCGCGTTGCGGCCCAATCTCGGCCTGTTCACGCAGCCGATCTCCTGCATCGGCCTGCCCGTCGCAGCCGTGCCGGTCTTCGGGGATGGCCTGCCGATCGGCGTGCAGCTGATTGCCCCGCCCTGGCGCGAGGACCTTTGCCTGCGCGCAGCCCATGCCGTGGCGCAGGCAGGCGTCGCGACCGCCAGGCCGGCATAGCACGCACCTCCAACCCTGCTCATGCCTCAACCGGACGCGATATCGTCCAGTTGCGTCAGGTGATCCACTCTCGCTTCGCGTTCCTGGTGACGAGATAGTCGTTGACCGTCGCGCACTCCTTCAGAAGGATCATTGCCTTTTCGGCGATATGCCTGCCGGCAACGGTGTCGGACGGATAGTGCAAGCCGAGAACCTCGCGGTTTCGGGCGATCCGTTCCGCCATCCGATACAGCGGAACGTCAGATCCGGCCGGCATCACCTCTTTCAACATATGGGCAACCAGATAGGCCTCGGTGGCATGGCCGCTCGGGAAGGCAGGATGCCCGGGAACCTCGATGGGCGGCATGAGGGATGGGCTGAGCTGGGATGGCCGCGGACGCTTGTAGATTCCCTTGTAGTGCATGGCGACGAACTGTCCGACGCAAAGGGCGATGTGGCAAAGCGCGAAGGAAAGCGGGTGCGATCTGGCATTGAAAGTCAGAATTCCCTGGAAATACCCGAGAATATTGCTCCTCTGCGCCAACGCCTCCTGCATGACCTGGGGCCTGTAGTCGATCAGCAGGATCAGCTCATCCAGTTCCCGCATGATTTCGGCGCGGCTGCGCCAATCAGTAATACCGCTGATACTATCGTATGACTTCGGATCTGTAGAGCGTTTCTTCCTGGCAAACTCGCTCAGCACCCGAATTGCAAGATGATAGGTTGACCAGGATTCCTCGCGATAGTCCCGCGCCTCGACCTGCGCTCCACCGGGATGGGGATTGATCAGAGCCCAGGGCGCAACATTGGACGGCGGCCATTTGTGCCCCGGGTAATAGCCCGGCACGCCGACGGCGGCTGTCGGTGATGGCGAGAGGCCGATGGGTCGAACCGTTCCGGCTTTGACGAGGCCCACAACCTGCCCAGTGGCGTCCGTCGCGTCCGTGGCGTCGGTGGCGTCCGTTGCGTCGGTGGCATCCGTAAGGCCAATGGCACCCATGTCTGCCCCCTCCATTTCGGACGGTTGGATGGTAAAATGCTAACAGTCTTTAGCGAGGAAGCCCAGCATGACCTAAATGCTGGATATAACGGGTCTTGATCTCGACCTTCCTGAAGGGTTGCAAAGTCCGCTCGAACTCGGACAGGCTGAAATCCGGATCAAGCGCCAGAAGTTGAGCCGCGGTTTGCTTTGCCTCATCCATGCGATGGAGCGCTGAGAGCGAAGCCGTCAAGATCTTCAAAGTCGACATGTAGGACGGGTTCTCGGCCAGAGCGAGCCTGGCCCATTTCACGCCCGCCTCGTAGTCCTCGCTTGCATAGTTGGCGAGGGCAAGGATCATGTGGAAATAGAAGGCGCCTCGGTCCAGCGGAGACAACCGCAGGGCATGCTCCGCATTCTGCACCGCCTTCTCGCACTCGCCAATGTAACTCAGCGTGGCGCTGGAGAGCAGCCAGGCGAGCGCGTTGTTTGGGCAAGATGTCAGGGCGCGATCAAGGTAAACCAGCCCAACATCATAGTCATGGTACAGAAAGGACTTGAGGTGACCATAGGTCGCCAGCGCGAGTGAATTCTGATGGTCCAGGTCGATGGCGCGGGAGGCAAGATCAAGGGCGAGCCTGGCGTCATCGGAGGGCGCTTTCGACCAACGCTGCCCGACCAGAAGGCTCTGCCAACGCGCCGCCCAGGCAACCGGCATCGCAAAACCCGGGTCAAGTTCCATCGCCCGCGTCAGATAGCCTTGCGCGGCCATGAAGGATTCGCGTTGAGGACTATCGATCAGAGCGAGCGCTTTCAGCGTGCAGTCGTAGGCGGTGTAATTCTCAGGCCTTCTTCGGCGGATCTCGCGCAATTCCCGCGAGCGCACATGGGGCGCTATCCCGGCCACGATCCGCTCTACAATACGCTCCTGGAGATCGAACACTTCGTCGGGCTGAACTTCGACGGCATCCCCCCACAGGCTTTCGCCGGTATGCGAATCCAGGAGTTGAATGGCAATCCTGAGCGTCTTCGCCGAGTACCGCAGGGACCCTCGAGCGATGTAGCGCACTCCGAGCATCCGCCCGATCTCGGCGACATCCAGGTTAGACTGTCCGAGCCCCAAGGCCGATGAGCGCGCGACGACGAAGAGCTCTCGCAGGCTCGCCAGCGAGACAACGATGTCCTCGATGATGCCCTCGGCCAGATATTGATGCGCCGTGCTGGGCCCGAGGCATTGCAGGGGAAGGACCGCGATGGATGGCAGCGGCGTTGTCGCATGTGGAGCAGTTGTCGCGCTGAGAAGCGGGAGGTGCGAGGGCAGCTCATAGGCTTCGACCGCATGCGGAAGAATGTGCTCGAACCGCAGATGACCGACGCTGCGAAGATTGTTGAGTGTATGTCCGCGGATCTCCCGAAGCACCGCGCCGGACAGGACAATGCCCCCGGGTTGGGCATGCTCCTTGAGACAGGCCGCAATCCTGACATCATCCCCTTGAGGAATATCATCCGCATCGATGATCATGCCCACATGGATTGCGATCCTGAAGGCAATCGGGCGGCGCGTCGGATCGTCCGTGATGCGAGAAGGCTCCGTCGAAGCCGCCTGCAACTGCTGCCCCCAGTGAACGGCGTCCAGGGCTGTCTCAAATTCGGCAAAGACGTCGTCGCCTGCAAGCTTGACGAAACGCGCGCCATGGTCGCGCGCCAATGGTTCAACCAAACTGTCAACGATCGTGAGCCAGCGTTTGTCCGTTCCCTCTTCGTCTTCCGGCAGCATGGCTGAGTAGCCAATGATGTCGACGAGGGCGAAGGCGGCCGGCCTGGCGATGACGCTAGGTCGTTCGCCCGGCGGGGCTATTCGCCCCCTGTCGCGGCCTGCAAGCGCTGCGAATTCGTCCAGACGAAGGCGATAGACCCGGATGCGCCGGTCAATGTTCTTGAGGTCCGGCTCGCCCATATCCTCGAAGGCTGCAAGATTCGCACGTCCGACCTGTTCCTGGACGGCGCCGCTTACGCAAACGCCTCCGGGCTCGGCAAGGCTCTGGAGGCGTGCGGCGATGTTGATGTCGTCGCCGTAGATCGTCGGCCCATCAACAATGATCTCGCCGCAGTGAATGCCCATCCGCAGTTGCATACGCCGCTCGACTGGAACGCTTTCATTCTCCTGGGCGGCGCGCAGCTGGATCTCGACCGCGCAGTCGACGGCCGCCGTCACGCTCGAAAACTCGGCGAGCGCGCTGTCACCGGCGAGGTCGATGGTGCGGCCTGCATGTCTGGAGATGATCGGTTGCCACAGTTCATTGTGGCAACGCTTGAGCGCCGCCACCGTGCCAGCTTCGTCGGCAGCCATCAGTCGACTATAGCCGACGACGTCCGCCATCATGATTGCAGCCAGGCGACGCGGAACTGCGGTCGAAATCATCTCGCGCCTCGGCTCGGGGCCCCTCCTCCTCTTGCGCCTGCCGTTAGGTCGCCGTGCGTCCGTTCGGACGCAGGATGGGCGATCTATCTCTTTGTTTGAGCATCGGATTTTTCCGAAAACCGGATTCCACTTTTCGGTCCGATGCTCCAGGCCAGCCAAAGACTGCCGCCGCAAGGGGAGAAGCGAGTGATCGTATTCAGCGTTAGGCAGGGAGCCGGAAGCCTACGGCCATACTGTCTCGAGGGCGCTTCCGTGTCGCTCCACTCCCTGGAATGGATCACGACACCAGCGGAAACACAATTGAAAGCTTTTCATAAGCGGACTGCCCGTCGATGGTTCCGAAGCCGGTCTGTCCATTGGGGACGGGCGTGCCGAGGGGGTGGGCGGTTGTCCTGAGTGCTTGCCGGAGGTCTTCGGGCGAAACCTGGCCCGCCGCCCATTGGGGCTGCGTGCGAAGGCGGGCCACGACGCCGGATGCAAACGCACAGGCGGCTGAGGTGCCGGCGTTGATCGCCTGCGCATCGTCGTCTTCGCAAAAGTTGGCGGGAGCGCACAGATCAGGCTTCTGGTTCGGCCAGGTGGCAAAGCCGGGCTGAGCTGGCCCCTGGGAGGAATAGCCGAGCCACATCTCGTCAATCCGGACAGCGCCCACCGTGAGAACCTTGCGGTGCGAATTCGCGCCGAGAATGCTCTGCCCTGGACCGGTGTCATTGGAGCCGCAACGCCCATCCGGACAAAATTGACCGCAATTCCCGGCCGAGAAGACGACATCGTGCCCAAGGCGGTTGGCGAATGAGACAAGAACATTGAAGGGATGAAACGGATTACTCGTGTAGTCGCCGTCCGGATCGCCCTTGCGGTCGAACAGCGCCCATGGATTTACGAAGACCCATGAACCGGAATATTGGGGCCGGTCTCGATTCAACGCGATGTCGACCAGCGCAACGGAATAGGCCACCCAGGCGTCGGACAGGAATGCCTTCAGATTGGTGATCCGCTCAGGCATGAGCGGCAGGTCCCAGATCCGGGCCGTACCGGCGACACCGAGCACGTTGCGCGCGGTCATCGCGCCATGCCCCCGGCTGGCCGTCCCCGGTTGCGGCGACCCGGACGGATGGGGCCAGCCGCCCTCGTAATTTGCGCCGATCAAGCCCTGGTCGACGCCCCGGTCGACGACGACGACGTTGACGCGGGCGTTTCCGGCCTTGTGAACATTGGATCTGACGAGCCTGTCCGCATGAGACCTCCGGCCAAAGCTGGCCTGGTCGAGACCCACCGGGCAAAAATAATCCGAGAGTTCGATAGGTAGGTCGCACCCGACAGCGACGATGTCGCGCCCCTGCTCGCCACGACGACTGAAGGCCTCGCGAAAGCGCGCGACCTCCGCACGGTCGTTGAACCCGAGGCCGACGACCAGACGGGGGACGAGCTCCCGCTGAGCCTCCAGCCAATAGGCGGAGGGAAGCGAGGCCAGTTCCAGGACCAATGGCGCCGCAGCGTCGGCAGACCTCTCCACCCTGTCACGAAGAAACTGCGTCAAAGGGGCGAAGTCGCGACTCACACCTGCGGCAAGCAAATAGAGGCTGCTGAGTTCGTCGCTCGGCCGCAGGACCAGGAACTCGCGAAAGGGCCGATCCTCTCCAGGAAAAGGTTGCTGCTTCGGAGCCATATCAAGGGTCCTCGGATCGGCCCCTTAATGCTAGCAGACTAACACATCCCACCCAACCACGTTGGCTTGGCTCTCCCCTGAGCCACATAGCGGCGAACTCTCTTGGTTCATTCGTCCCCGTCGCGGATGAGGACGACAGCCGAACCTGCGACATGCTCGATCGCCGGGGACCAGCGCGAACTCCGCTCGCCGACGCCTGACAATCCCGTACAATCCACAGGTCGCCTCGCTTCCTATAAGCTGCGATTATGAGGAACGTCTGATGCGTGCGCGGCAGCTCGAAGTCTTCCGAATGGTCATGCGCTGCGGCACGATCACCAGCGCGGCACGGGCGCTGAACGTTTCGCAGCCGGCGCTGAGCCAGATCCTGCTGCATACCGAGGACGAACTGGGCCTGAAACTGTTCCAGCGCGTCAAGGGACGGCTCATTCCGACGCCGGAGGCCGAAGAGCTGTTCCCCGAAGTCGACCGGCTCTTCAGCGATCTTGCAGGCCTGCGCCGGCGCGCGCAGGGTTTGCGGCTCGGCACATCCGGCGTGGTTCGGCTCGCGGCCTCGGCGCCCCCCTCGCTTTCGCTGGTGCCGGAAGCACTGCGACATTTCAGGGCTGCTCATGCCGATATTCGCATCCTGTCCTTTGTCGTGCCTGCGGAGGTCATCGTCGCCATGCTCGATCGCGGTGATGCCGGTCTGGGCATCGCCATGACCGACCAGGCGATCCCGCTGATCGAGACGGAGATCATCGGCCGTACCCAGATCGTCTGCGTTCTTCCTGCAAGTCATGCCCTGGCGCAGCGCGACGCGATCGATGCCGCGGATCTCGTCGGCGAGACCTTGATTTCGTACCGAGCAGAGTCATTGCCGGGCCAGTTGCTACGCGATGCGCTGAGCCGAGAGGGCACCCCATTTCAGCCGGAAATCGAGATCGACGTTTCGATCATAGCGCTCGCCTTCGTGCAGCAGGGGCTCGGCATCGCGATCGTCGACGGGCTGTTGCCCTGGCACAGCTTTCCGGGTCTGGTAACCCGCCCGTTCAGGCCTTCTGTCGCGCTTCCGCTCTGCCTGCTGACCAGCGCCAGGCGGCCGCTGTCGCGCAATCACGAATTGCTGCGCGACCATCTTCGGAGAGCCTGCAGCGGGCTGGGGCTGAACGCGCCCAGCGTACAGGGGGCATAAGTCGGGCTTATCGAGTTGGCGGCAATTGATCTTGGACGGCGAGGCCGCGGCCACGGAGACTGCCCCCCTCTCCTGCCTGCCCCTCTCCTGCTTGCCCCCTCTCCTGCTTGCCTCCTCTCCTGCTTGCCCCCTCTCCTGCTTGGCGATCTGAATCATGAGCTGGCGTATTGGCGTCGATATCGGCGGTACCTTCATCGACTTCTGTGCGCTGGAGACCGACACCAACCGGCTCGAGACGATCAAGGTTCTGACCACACCAGACGAACCCGGACGGGAATTGCTTGACGGCCTCTCGCTCCTCCACGAGCGCCATTCCATCGCGCCGACTGATGTGACCTCCTTCGTTCATGGCACCACGGTCGGCATCAACACCATCATCCAGCGCAAGGGCAGCCGGCTCGCTCTGATCACGACGGCCGGCTTCGAGGACGTGATTGAACTCGCGCGCCTGCGCATGCCGGAGATGTATTCGCTGTTCTGCGCCCGCCCCGAACAGCTCATTCCACGCGACATGATTTTTGGCGTGCCGCAGCGCACGCTCTCCAGCGGCGCCATCATCGAGGAGTTGGATAGCGCGGCTCTTGAAAAGGCGGTGGAGCGCGCCCGCGGCAAGGGCGCAGACGGCATCATCGTCTCTTTCCTGCATTCCTATCGCAGTCCGGTCCATGAGGCCCGTGCCAAGGCGCAGATCAAGGCGCTGGTGCCGGACCTGTTCGTCTTCGCATCGAGCGAGGTCTGGCCGGTCATCCGCGAATATGAGCGCACGACAACGGCGATCCTGAACGGCTACGTCCATCCGCGCGTCGCGCGCTATCTCGCCTCGCTCGAAGCGGCGCTTGCCTCGCGCGGCGTGCCGGCTGCTCCCATGCTGACCAAATCGAACGGCGGCATCATGAATGTCGAGGCGGGCAAGACGGCCTGCGTGAACATGCTGCTATCGGGTACGGCGTCGGGCGTCATAGGCGCGGCCTATCTTGCCGATCAGGCCAATGTCACCAACGTGCTGACACTCGACATTGGCGGCACCAGCGCGGATCTCGCGCTGATCATCGATGGCGAACCGCAATTCGGCACTGGCGAGGTGATTGGCGATTTCCCGCTCTTCGTACCCAGCGTCTCGGTGACCTCCATCGGGAGCGGCGGCGGCTCGATCGCCTGGGTCGATGAGTTCGGCGTGCTGAAGGTAGGCCCGGAAAGCGCGGGCTCGACACCGGGGCCGGCCTGCTACGGGCGCGGCGGCACACGCGCCACCATCACGGACGCGATGGCGGCCTGCGGCTTCCTGGGCCATGCGCCGATCGCCTATGATCAGATCGGCATGCACCGCGAGCGCGCCGAGACCGTGATCGGAGAGCTCGCCGCGCGTCTCGACTATCCCCTGCAGGCGACCGCCGAGGCAATCATCGAGGTCGCGGTCTCCGAGATGTTCGTCGAGGTCAACAAGCTTGTCGCGCGCTTCGGCGTAGACCTGCGCGAATTCACGCTGATGCCCTTTGGTGGCGCCGGGCCCATGCTAGGCTGCTTTCTGGCACGCGAACTCGGCATTCCCAGGATACTGGTGCCGCCACGCCCGGGCGTTGTGAGCGCGCTCGGCGGGCTCATAGCCGATGTGAAGGGCGATTTCATCCAGACGATTTTCGTGGCGTCCGAAACGGCGTCAGTACCACGGCTCAACGAGGCGCTGGCCCGGCTCAAAGCGGATGGTGAGGGCTGGATCAGGGGTGAACAGGCTTTCAAGGGACCTGTCATCGAGAGCCTCTCGGCCGATATGCGCTATCACGGCCAGTCCTTCGAGATCGAGGTGCCAGTTTCAGAGAGCTGGGTCATCGAAGGCGACATATCCGCGCTCAATACGGCGTTCCATCGCCAGCATCTCACGATCTACGATTTCAACGACGAGGCCGCAGAGGTGCAGATCGTCAATCTGCGGCTGATCGTTGCGGGAGCGACCGCGCGGCCCTGCCTGACGCTCGCTCCGCCGGCCGCAACCCAGCTTCGTCCGGACAGGATGATCTCGGTCTGGCTCGACGGTGAAAGCCGAGAGGTTGCACTCTATCACCGCTCGGCCCTGCAGCCCGGCCATCGTTTTGCCGGCCCGGCCGTGGTCGCGCAGGACGATACCACCATCTGCATCCCGTCGGGATTTGACGGCCATGTCGATGCTGCCCTCAACCTTCACCTCAGCTTGCAGACGGATGCCTGATCATGGTCGACAAGGTCACCCTGCAGGTTCTTGCGAACCATTGCCGCGCTGCCGCGGAGAACATGGCCTACACGCTCTATCGGACCGCGCATTCGACCTTCGTCAAGGAGACGGAGGATTTCACCGTCATGCTGATGGACAAGACCGGTCGCGTCGTCGCGGTGCCAATGGATCTTGGCGCAACCTGGTACCCCGGCATGAACTACAACCGGGCGATCGACCTCGTCGAAGAATACCGGCCCGGCGACATCGCCTTCACCAATGATCCCTATAGCGGCTATCTCGCCACCCACGCTCCAGACACGCATCTCTGGAAGCCCATTTTCCACGAAGGCGAGATCGTCTGTTTCGTCGGCGGCCATGTCCACAACACCGATATGGGCGGCGCGGTGCCGGCAAGCCTGTCGCGCTCGCTGACCGAGATCCATCAGGAGGGCATCCGCTTCCCGCCCATGACCCTGGTGCGTGACGGTGTGTTCGACGAGAAGATCCTGCGGATCATGATGATGAATGTCCGCAAGCCCCAACTGAACATGGGCGATCTCAAGGCCCTGGCCGGCGCGCTCAACACGGGCGAGCGCAAGATCCAGGCGATGATCACCAAATTCGGCGCCAAGGGTTTCATGGACGGCCTCGAAGGCCTGATGGACTACGCCGAGCATCAGGCCCGAGATATCCTGCGTTCGATCCCCGATGGCGATTACTTCTTCTCCGATTACGCCGATGAGGACGGCGTCGACGGCAATCCCTGCCGGCTCGCGCTGACGCTGACGATCAAGGGCGACGAGGCGACCCTCGACTTTACCGGCTCGGACCCGCAGCTAACCTCCTCGCTGAACGTGCCGACCGGCAGCGACCCCCGCCACACGCTGCTGCTCGTCGGCGTCTACTATGTGCTCTACACGCTGAACCCGCAGCTCCTGCTCAATTCCGGTCTGACGCGGCCCTTCACCTGCATTGCGCCCGAGGGCACGGTGCTGAATCCGGTCTTCCCGGCCGCAGTGGGCATGCGCAGCCTGACCTGCGCGCGGCTGCGCAGCCTGATCTTCGGCGCGTTCAGCCTCGCCATGCCCGAGCGCATGCCGGCAGCCCCAGCCGGATCGAGCTCGATCGTCAACGTGATGACGACCGATGAGCGCACGCATCGCAGTGTCATCGCCGCGATCAACCCGGTGGTGGGTGGCGGCGGCGGCATGCCGCATCGCGACGGTCCGAACGGCTCGGGCGCCGACAGCGCCTATCTCAAGAATACGCCGATCGAGATCACCGAGACCGAGGTTCCGATCCAGTTCGTCCGCTACGGGTTGTTGCCAGATTCGGGAGGCGCCGGCCGTTGGCGTGGCGGGCTTGCGACCGTAATGGAATTCAAGGTGTTCGCACCCAACACCCGTATCACCGTGCGCAACCGCGATCGCTCTCGCTTCCGGCCATGGGGCACGCTGGGTGGGCGCTCGTCGGAGCCGTCGAATTTCCTCATCAACCCCGGGGCAGCCAACGAGCGCATCCTCGGCAATATCGACATCGCCATCGCCGAGCCAGGCGACGTCATCCATATCCATTCACCAGGCGGCGGCGGGCGTGGCTCGGCGCTGGAGCGCGAGCCGGAGCGCGTGATGCTGGATGTCGCGCGCGGCTATGTCAGTGCAGAGGCAGCCGCCACGCACTATGGCGTGGTCATTGCGGGTGGCGCGGTCGATCTGGCCGGAACCACCGCGCGCCGGAGGGAGATGGCTGCGCTGGCTCATGGCACGCATTTCCATTTCGGACCCGAGCGGGACGCTTTCGAGGCCGTGTGGGACGCCGGGACCTATGCCAGTCTGACCCGGATCCTCGGTGCCCTGCCCGTGCACTGGCGCTTCTTCACCAAGACCAAGATCTTCGCGGCAATGCGCACGGGCCCCACGGGGCAAAAGCCTGATGTCGCTGCGGCCTTCGCGAGCGTCCGGCGCGATTATCCTCAGGTGCCGGACATCGAGCCGCCCGCCAGGAAGGAAGACGACGCCCCAGGCCCCTTCAGGCAGGGCGGTGGTCCGGAGTTCAGGTGCCGGCGAGTGTGACGGTATCGCCCGGCCTGATCTCGCCGGGCACCAGAATGTCGCAATAGATTCCAAAATTGCGGCTGTGACGCTTCACCACCGTGCGCAGCAACTCGACATCGAGCGGGAGCCCCGCCTGCGCGATGGTGATGAAGCCACACCGCCCGCAGGGGATGCTGCCCTTCAGAACGACATCGCCGATGCGGATCTCGCGGCCGAGCCAGCCATTCTCCGGAATCGGCTCTTGCTCGTCTGGCCAATCGACGACGATGTTGGGCCGGAAGCGACGCTCGTCGACGATGCTCCCTGGCGAGTCGCGCTCCAGACTTCGCATGGCAGCGGTTGTCAGGAGATGTATCGGCGCATGCTCATAGCGCGGCCGAAAGCCAACCTGCCCACGCCGGACAAACGGCTTCAGCTTGGCCGGGAAGCCGAAAAGAGAGGATAGGTTCTCGATAGCGCCTGCGTCGTCCGGTTTCGCCCAGGTCGTCCCGTCGGCCGAGATGAAAAGGCCGGCTTGAGCCGTCCACCGAGCGTATCCCCGCGGGACCTCGACAAAGTGCTTTTCGCGACCGGGCGAGGCGATGCGCTCGTCCGATCCGTCCACGATGCCCCAGAGCCGATCACCCACGACGCCCGATGGATCGAGCGGAGCAACGCTCAGGCGTTCGCCCGCCATCGAACTCACCGGATAGCGCCAGAGCGCGGAAACGCTTCCAGACATTTCCGGCCCGGTCACGGCAGATCCAATGCTGGATCAAGCACGCGGGCGCATCGCGTCTCATCGGAATGTCGCATCATTGGGAAACCGCTCTTCACGTCTTTGAATCGCGTAGGCCGGCGCCTGACCATTGCGTCCGCTTCAGGCGGTTGGTCGCGCATTGCAGGGTCAGTCCTTTCGCTCATCGCTCAATGGTAAGCGGTGCGGCACAGCGTGCGGGCGCCGATGGCGCAGCCTGACAGAATAGAATCTGCCGATTCACCGGCCGTCCTTGGCAGAGCCTTCCACGTCGGATGGGGTTTTAGCGGCGCGCGCAGTTGCCGGTCGTCGCGGACTCAAGTCCATCCCGCCGCGGATGGGGGCCTGAAGGCCGCCCCGCGCTTGCGCCAGGCGATGCCATCGTTCTGTATCCCGAGGCGCAAAAGCCATTCACGGCGGCTCGACGGGCAGGCGCTAATAGCTTGCCTTCAGCAGGCCCATATCCGGGTAGAGCGCATCGATGGCTTCGATCTCGGCCCGCAGCTCGGCGATGATCCAGTCCCGGATCTCCCGGACGACCGGTCGCGCCTGGCGGTTGCGGGGCGTGACCAGCACACAGGTGCGCGAGCCCACCGTCAGACGTCGTGAGGCCGGCACGAGGGCGCCCACGATCAACCCATGCGAAACGACTGTGGTCCAGCCAAAGGCGATGCCTTGCCCAAGCAGCGCAGCCTGCACGACGACAGCGTAGTCGGAGAAGCTGAGCGTCTTGACCGGGCCGTCGCGGCCGGTTGCGAATGGGGGATACTGTTCCGCCCAGTCAGACGAACTGTCGCTCAGCTGGATGATGGTGTTGCCGTCTTCTGATGCAGCTGATCCGTCGCGCCGATAGCCGGGGCTGCAGACCGGAAGCATGACCTCGCGAATGATGACAGCCTCTGCTGACACGGCCTCGTCGGCCTCGGCGAAGCGCATGCCGAGATCGACATTCTCGACCGGCCCGCGCAGCGAGCCGGCGATCATCTGAAAGCGCAGATCGACGGCCGGAAAGTGCCGCTGAAAGCGGTCCATGCGTGGCATCAGCCAATGGGTCGTAAAGGCCGAAGAGACCGAGAGGGTCACGGCCTCCTTGCCGTCGCGGAGTTGCTCGATTTCGCGCAACCCGATCTCGATGCTGCGGAAGCCATCCGCCACGCGGCGGTGCAGCACCTCCCCCTCCCTGGTCAGAACCGCCCCCTTGCCGCCGCGCTCGAACAGCTTCACGCCCAGGTGTCCCTCGAGCCGCGACAGCATGCGGCTGACAGCCGGCTGGGTGACGTTCAACTCATCGGCTGCGCGCGTGAAACTGCCGCTGCGCGCAGCCGCCTCGAACACGAAGAGCGCATTGCTCGACGACACCATGCGGCGCAGTTCCGACATTACATGAAGTTATGATCATACTGATTATTTGGCAATTGCCGCTGCCGGCTAAAATCCATTTGATAGCCGGAGTCGAATGCAGCTTGCAGCGAAAGTCCCGAAGAGGGCCGCACTGCCTGATGGCAAGCGTCGGACTTGGGCTCACCGCCATAAGGTCGGCTTATGGCTTGACCTGAAATCGGTCTTTGCCGGCGCGCACCAGCAGCCGCTGTATTCCTGACGGGAGAGCAAGATGGCAGAATCCGGTGGCGAGCGCGTCGAAATCCGGTCCGCGAGCAAGATCTACGGATCTGTGCAGGCCCTGGATGGCGTATCGCTCGACATCGCACCGCAGGAATTCGTCTCGCTCCTCGGTCCGTCAGGCTCCGGCAAGACGACGCTACTGGGCATTTTGGGCGGCTTCATCCAGCCATCGGGCGGCTTGATCCTTTTCGGCGGGCGCGACGTTACCTTCACGCCGCCGCACAAGCGCGATATCGGCATCGTCTTCCAGAACTATGCGCTGTTTCCGCATATGAGCGTCGGCGACAATGTCGCCTTTCCGCTCCGGGCGCGGCGGCTGCCGAAATCGACCTATGCGAAGCGGGTCAGAAGCGCGCTCGCGATGGTCGACCTCGCCGGTTACGAGGAGCGCGGCATCGCCCAGCTTTCCGGCGGGCAGCGCCAGCGCGTCGCTCTTGCGCGCGCCATGATCTTCGAGCCGCGGCTGATCTTGATGGATGAACCGCTCTCGGCGCTGGACAAGCAGTTGCGCGAGAGCATGCAGATCGAACTGCGCCAACTTCACAAGCGGCTCGGCGCAACCATCATCTATGTCACACACGACCAGCGCGAAGCGCTGACGATGAGCGACCGCGTCGCCATCCTGAAAGACGGCAAGCTCGTCCAGATCGATGCGCCAACCCGCCTGCACGACCACCCGAACAATGCCTTCGTGGCGAGCTTCATCGGGGAAGCAGCGCTGCTGCCGGTTGAGCGTGTCGATGCCGAGCGCGTTTCATTGGCCGGCACGGTGCTTGCGACGAGCCGTAAGATGCCGCCCGCCGGCGATCTGCTGCTGGCGATCCAGACCGAAAAGCTGCTGGTCGCCGATTCAACGGACGCACCCGGCCGCAACAGGTTCTCGGCGCGGGTGACCGACATCGTCTTTCAGGGTGAAAGCCTGCGCGTCTTCCTGGCGCTCGATGGCGGCGCGACGCTCAGCCTGCGCCAACCCAGTCACTACGAGGCCGCCCGCCGCATTCCGCCGATCGGCGAGCGCATCCAGGTCAGCCTGCATCCCCAAGACACGATCATCGTACCGAAAGGCGATTGATCGCCCAACCCTCCCTGCCCCATCAAGAGAAGTCGACACCATGGCGCTGCGTGATTTCAAGGTTCTGACATTCGATGTCGTCGGCACGCTGATCGATTTCGAGACCGGCATCCTCAATGCGGTCCGTCGGATCGGCGGCCCTGCAGCCGCCAAGCTCTCGGACGACGATATCTTCGGGCCTTATCTCAAGGGCCGCGAGCTCAATTACGAGCGCTCCAGCGAGGTGATGGGCCGCGTCTACATTCATCTCGCAAAGGAACTCGGTCTGCCGAGTGACGACGCCACTGCCGATGCCTTCCAGCTCGCGATCCTGCGCCATCCGGCCTTTCCAGATTCCGTCGAGGCCCTGGCGCGGCTTCGCAAGCATTTTCGGCTGGTGGCCATGACCAATGCCGACCGCTCGACCTTCTCGTTCTATTCGCACGCTCTGGGCAACCCGTTCCACGACAGCGTGACCGCCGACGAGGCCGTTCATCCGAAGCCCGATCCGCTGTTCTTCGCGTTCAATCGCGGGCGGCAGGCGGCCTTCGGGTACAAGCAGGACGAGATCCTGCATGTTGCCCAGAGCCAGTATCACGATATCGGCGTCGCCAAATCGCTCGGTTACACCACCTGCTGGATCGAGCGGCGCCAGGGCCAGAAAGGCTTTGGCGGCAGCCCGACCGTGGAGATCACCAAGCCGGACTACCACTTCGCCACGCTGAAGGCGCTCGCTGACGCTGTCGAAGCCGAGAAAGCGTGATCTGACGTGACCAACGCCGCCGCCTGGCAATCCCTGGAGGCCGCCCCCTCGCTCTGGCGTGCGACGGCCAAGCCCCTGCGCACCCGGCCCGTTCTGCAGGGAGACAAGCAGGCCGATGTCGCCATCATCGGCGCTGGCTACACCGGGCTGTCGGCAGCGTATCACCTGGCCAGGAGCGGCCTGAATCCGATCGTAATCGAGGCCAACCAGCCTGGCTGGGGCGCCAGCGGACGCAATGGCGGCGTCATCACCGCCAAGTTCCGGCTGACATTCCCGGCGATCGCCGCAGCGCATGGCAAGGCGATGGCGAGGCGGATGTACGAGATCGCCCACGAGGCAACCGACATCGTTGCCGAGCTCGTGGATGAATTCGACATCGCCGACGCCGCGCTGACACGATCTGGCCAGGTCAAGGCCGCGCATAACCGGGAGACGCTGAACTACGCTATCAGGGAAGCTGAATGGCTGCGTTCCGAGCTCGACGACACGACCATGTCGGTGCTGAACGCCGATCAGGTGCGCGACGAAACCGGATCGGCCGGCTTCGTCGGCGGCGTGCTCAACGCCGGTTCCGGCGGCATCCATCCGTTGAACTATCTGCACGGTCTCGCCAGTGGGCTGTTTGATCGCGGCATCGAGATCTATGCCGACACACCGGCGCTGCGACTGCGCCGCGAAGGCGACGGCGTTCTGGTGGAAACCCCGCAAGGCACGGTTCGCGCCCGTCTGGCGATCGTCGCGACCAACAGCTATTCCGATCTCACGGCGGCGACGGCCTCCTACCGCACGACGTTGATTCCCTTCCGCAGCGCGATCATCGCAACCGAACCACTTTCGCCCACTCTCGCCGCAAGCGTGATGCCGACGCGCCGGACCTACACCGAGACCAAGCGCATGATGCGCTGGTTCCGCATGGTCGACGACCGGGTCATCTTCGGTGGGCGCGGCGCCTTCGGCAAAAAGGACTCGCCAGCTGCGTTCCGCGCCTTGCACAAGGCGATGGTCGGAATTTTTCCGCAGCTGGCCGATGTGCCGCTGGCCTATCGCTGGTCCGGGCTCGTCGCGATGACGCTGGATTCGGTGCCCCATGTCGGGCGCGCCGATGATCGCGTGCTCTTCGCCATGGGCTACAACGGCGCCGGTGTCGCGATGGCAAGCCTGATGGGGCGCTACCTCGCAGCCTACGCGCGCGGCGAGACGCCTGATGTCGGCCTGCTCGACGCCGCCCGCATGCGGCATGTGCCTTTCTATCCGCTTCGGGAGCCGGCCGTGCGCATGGTCGCCGGCTGGTACCAGTTTCTAGACGCGATCGGACGGTAGCTCGAAGATCCGATCCAACAAAAGGGGACCAGAACATGGCTGAGCGATATGGGAAGACCCGGCTTGCGGGCACGGCCGCAGCCCTCTCGATGGCACTGATCGGCTCCATGCCGGCCTTTGCGGAGGAGATACTCTTCGTTTCGCAGGGCGGCGCCTATCAGAAGGCGCAGACCGTCGCGATCCTCGATCCCGCCGCCAAGAAACTTGGCATCACCATCAATCAGGACAGCGTGCCAGATGCCTGGCCGATCATGCGCTCGCAGGTCGCGACGGGTAAGCCGACCTGGGACGTCGTAGACGTCGCCACCAATTTCTGCCTGCGCGGTGGCGAGCAGGGCATCGTCGAGAAACTCGATTTCAGCAAGATTCCCAACGCCGCCGCGATGCCGGCGGATTATCGCAGCGACTACTCGGTCGCCTATGAGTTCTATTCCAGCGTATTGGGCTACAGCCTGAAGAAATTCCCCGACGCCGCGTCGGCACCCAAGACCTGGGCAGACTTCTGGGACGTGAAGAAGTTTCCCGGCCGCCGGTCGCTGCGCAATCACCCTCTCGCCACGCTGGAAGCCGCGCTGATGGCCGACGGTGTCGCGCCCGACAAGCTCTACCCGCTCGACGTTGAGCGCGCTTTCAAGAAGCTCGAGGAGATCAAGCCCCACATCACGGTCTGGTGGACGTCGGGCGCGCAATCGGCCCAACTCCTGAATGACGGCGAGGTCGACATGGTGATGGCCTGGAACGGCCGCATCAGCGCGCTGGCGAAAGAAGGGGCCAAGGTCGCCTACACCTATAACCAGGGCATCCTGCAGAGCACCTCGCTATGCGTGCTGAAGGGGGCGCCGAACCTGCCGACCGCAATCAAATTCCTGAACGAGGCGGTCGACCCGGTGCATCAGGCCAATCTCCCGCTGCATATCGACTATGGACCAGCCAACCCCAAGGCCTACGACACCAAGGTCATCCCTGAGGCGCGCGTCAAGGAGCTGCCGAGCGCGCCCGACAACGCCAAGGTGCAGGCCCTGATGTCCTATGCCTGGTGGACCTCAGCCGCTGGCGAAGCGGCCGAAAAGCGCTGGCTCTCCTTCGCCCAGAAGTAGCCGCGCACACGGCATCAGGCTCGGGTCGCGCCCAAGGCGGAGCCGAGACCCTCTTGGAGGAGATGCTCGGGTCAGGCCCGAGCATGACGGGAGAGACAGGATGAGCGCCATCGACCCTTCCGACCGCTACCGGCGCCGCGAACAGGGGCTGATGCTCCTGCTCGCCTCGCCGGCCGTGATCGTGATCGTGGCGCTCGTCGTGCTGCCTGTGGGCTGGCTGATGGGCCAGTCCTTCTATGACAACGGCTTCACGCTGGAGAACTATCGCCGGATCTTCAGCGAGGACATCTACTGGCGCAGCTTCATGCTGACCTTTCGCATCGCGCTGATGGTCACGCTGCTGACGCTGATCCTCGGCTATCCCGTAGCCTATGCCGCGGCCCATGTCAGGCGTCCCTGGGACGTGCTGATCCTGAGCTTCGTGATCCTGCCGTTCTGGACCAGCGTTCTGGTGCGCGCCTATGCCTGGCTCGTCCTGCTGCAGCGCACGGGCGTCGCCAATCAGGTGCTGGAGCGCTTCGGGCTGATCGGCGAGCCGCTCGCGCTGGTCCATAACGAACTCGGCACGGTGATCGCGACAGTCCATATCCTGCTGCCATTCATGGTGCTGCCGCTCTATTCGACCATGCAGAAAATCCCCCGCGAACTCATGCTCGCCGGCGCGAGCCTGGGCGGTGGGCCGCTTCACAGCTTCCTGCGCATCTTTCTGCCATTGTCGTTGCCCGGCGTCATCGCCGGGCTGACACTCGTCTTTGTCCTGACGCTGGGCTTCTACATCACGCCCGAACTGCTGGGTGGCGGCCGCACGATCATGATCTCGATGGTCGTGAGCCGGAATGTGGAACTCTACAACCAGTGGGGCGCAGCGAGCGCGGTCGGCGTCGTGCTGCTCGTCTGCGTGCTGGCGATTTTCATCGCCGTCGGGCGGATCATCCCGCTCGACAAGATGCTGGGGCAGAAATGAAACAGCCACTTCTGCCGCGCATCATGTTCGGCGCCTTCGTAGCGCTGGTCTTGATCTACCTGATCTTGCCGCTGCTGATCATCGTGCCGATGTCGTTCTCCGGCACGCGCTTCCTCACCTTTCCGCCGCCCTCCTTCTCCCTGCGCTGGTACGCCGAGTATTTCGGCAACCCGAACTGGATGCAGGCGACACGCATGAGCCTGATGATCGGGGTGCTGACCGTGCTGATCGCAACGCCGCTGGGGGTGGCGGCGGCTTACGCCATCAGCAACGGCACCGGCCGGTTGATGCGGGTTCTGCATCTGATGCTGATGCTGCCGCTGATCGTGCCGATCATCATCATCGCGATCGGCATCTTCTTCGTCTACGCCCGGGTCGGGTTGATCTCGACATTGACTGGGCTCGTCCTGGCAAACGTCATGCTCGGCCTGCCCTTTGTGATTACCTCGGTCGTGGCAGGGCTGCAGAGTTTCGACCCGACGCAGGAGATGGTCGCACGCAGTCTCGGCATGAACCGCCTGCGCGCCTTCCTCGCGGTGACGCTGCCACAGATCAAGGCCAGCGTCTTCGCCGGTGGGATCTTCGCGTTCATTTCGGCGATCGACGAGACCATCATCGCGCTGTTCATTTCAGGCGGTCAGTACCAGCCTCTGACGAAGCGGATGTTCACGGCGCTGCGCGACGAGATCGACCCGACCATAGCCTCGATCTCGACCTTGCTGACGGCGGCGTCATTCCTGCTCGTGCTGCTGGCGATGAGCGGGCAGAAACGATCGGCTCCTTAGATAGACAAGCAACATGAATGTGCGGTCATGACGTCCCTCAGCCCGCCAGGTCGATGATCTGCTGCAGCAGGACCGAGGTGTCGTTCCGGCGGTAGCTGACGATGATGGGGCTGGTGAACCTTTCATCGAGATCGAGGAACTGGACATCGTCGCGGCCGAAGCGCCGGACCGAGGCCGGGACCACGCAAATTCCAACCCCGGAGGCGACGAGGCCGAGCGCGGTCTGCACGTCCCGGACCTCCATGCCGATGCGCGGCCTGACCCCGGCCTCGCGATAGAAGGACAGGACCTGGTCGGCATAGCTCGGCCGGGGCGCCTTCGGATACAGGATCAGCGGCTCCGCCTCGAGATCCGCCAGCTTCGGCTTCCGGCCGCTTCTCGGCAGCGCATGGGTCGAACCGACCGCCACGCATAATCCTTCCTCGCGCAGCACCTTGCGCACCAGCATGTCGTCATCGAAGCGCAGCCGCCCGAAGCCGACATCGATGCGACCGTCCTTCAACGCGGAAATCTGCTCCAGCGTCGTCATCTCGAGGAGCTGCACCTCCACATCCGGCACCAGGATGCGAAAATCGCGGATCAATTGCGGCAGCGTGTCGTAGAGCGTCGAGGCGACGAAGCCGACATTGAACTGCAGCACCAGGCGCTTGCCGATGCGCGTCGTCATGGCGCTCATCTCCTCGACGCGCTGCAGCACCTGTTGCCCCTGCTCGAAGAGATAGCGCCCAGCCTCGGTCATCGTGATCGGCCGGCCACGATCGAGCAGGCGCACGCCAAGCTCCTCCTCCAGTTGCTGAATCTGCCGGCTCAGCGGCGGCTGGGCGATATGGAGCTTCTCGGCCGCGCGGCTGAACGAGCCTTCGGCGGCGACGGTCGTGAAATAGCGCAGATGACGCAGATCCATCGCTGCCTGCTCCTCCCGCTCTCCGATCGATGCAGGCGGCCGCATCCCGGAGACCGCCATCGTGGCGGTCGTCACATCCTCGCGGGCGAATGCCCCGGCTCCGCGCCGCATCGGCAGGGAAGCGGCTTCCATACCGTAAGGGTATTAATTTACACCAAAACGATCCTGTCCAGCGGCGTCATGCCTGCCTAGCCTGACAAGCAGGGAAGAAGCGTTCGCGCAGGAGAATGACGCTCCGCCGCGAACCGAGCTGGCCGTCAGAGCCGCCGGAGAGCCATGTCTGAGATCGAACCGTTGCGGCCCGCGCCAGCGCGGCTTGCGAAAAGCACGTCGTCGACGCCCCTGTTCGGACGCCGTCGCCGAAGCCGGCGGGCCTGATCATGCCCTATCTCGAAACCGGACCGGGCCTGCGCCTGTTCTACACGGTCACGGGGCCGGGCTCTGCGCCGGTGCTCGTCTTCTCCAATTCGCTCGGCACCACGCATCGAATGTGGGACGCCATCGCCAGCGAACTCTCCGCTGAATATCGCTGCGTGCGTTACGACACCCGCGGCCATGGCGGCTCGAACCACGACCCCTCGCCCTTCGAGATCGCCGATCTTGCCGATGATCTTGTCGCCCTGCTCGACCATCTCGACCTGACGCGCGCCCATGTCGCCGGCCTCTCGCTTGGCGGGATGATCGGCCAGGCTTTTGCCGCGCGGCACCCGACACGTCTTGCCGGCCTCACCCTGATGGCGACGACAGCCTATATGCCGACGCGCGAGGCCTGGGAGGAGCGTGCCGGGCTGGTGCGGCGCGACGGCACGCAGGCGATTCTCGCGGCCACGATGGAGCGCTGGTTCACCTCGGGCTTCCGCGACGCCCATCACGGCGCCACTGACGCGGTGGCGGAAGAGTTCGCCGCCATCGACCGGGACGGCTACGCCGCCTGCTGCGAGGCGATCGGCCGGATGGATCTGCGCCCGCTACTGCAGCGGGTGAGTGCTCCCACGACCGTGATCGCCGGCCGCGAGGACCCGGCGACGCCGGTCGCGATGGCTGAAGCCCTGCAAGCGGGCATCGCCGGCTCACGCCTCGTCGTGCTCTCGCCTGCCGCCCACCTGCTCGCAATCGAGCAGGCCGAGCGCGTCGCAGCCGAGCTGAGGCGCGATCTCTCCCGTTCATACCCACAAAAATCACAAATCTGAGGAGCGCCCATGTCCAGTCCACCAACCGGCACGCAAGACATCAAGGACATCATCGATGCAGGCTCGATGACGGGCCGCCGATGGGCCGTCGTCGCCCTCTGCTTCGTCATCGCCCTGCTCGACGGCTTCGACACCCAGTCCATCGCCTTCATTGGGCCTGCGATCGCGCAGGATTTCGGCATGAAGGCCGCCGACCTGACCTGGGTCATCACCGCCAGCACCATCGGCATGACGCTCGGCGCGATCGGCCTCGGCAGTTTCGGAGACCGCTATGGCCGGCGCAAGGCGATCCTGATCGCCATCTTCCTGTTCGGGGTGTTCTCCCTGATGGGCGCCTATGCCACCTCGCCGACGCAGATCATCGTGCTGCGCTTCCTGATCGGCCTCGGCATGGGCGGGGCCACGCCCTCGCTGCTGGCACTGGCCGGTGAATACAGCCCCGCCTCCCGGCGCGGCACGATGATCACAGGGGTGCTGCTCGGCCTGCCGGCCGGGGCCATGCTCGGCGGCCTGATCGCAGCGAGCTGGCTACCCATCCTGGGCTGGCGCGGGATCTTCCTGGTCGGCGGCATCCTGCCGCTCGGGCTGATGGTCATCACCTATTTCCTCCTGCCGGAATCGCCCGCCTATCTCGTCTCGCGCAAGCAGAACGACAGGCAGGACGAGGCGCGCCGCCTGCTTCGGCAGATGACCGGCCAGTCGATCCCCGACCAGATGCGCCTCGTCAGCACCGGCAAGGTCGTCCATGGCGGCTCGATCGCCGGCCTGTTCGAGCCGGGCTATCGCGGCGTCACCATCGCGATCTCCGCCATCTACCTGTTCAACTGGATCGCCTGGTTCCTGCTGCTGCTCTGGCTGCCGACCGCGCTCACCACGCTCGGCCTGGAAAAAGCCCAGGCCGCCTATGGCACCGTCGTCGTCAACGCCGCCTTCATCATCATGGCCCTGCCGCTTTCGTCCTTCCTGCCGAAGGTCGACCCGCGAAAGCTCCTGATCGGCATGTTCGCCGTCGGGATCGCGGTTGCGCTCGGGCTGGGTTTCGCGGGCGATCGCTGGCCGCTGGTCTTCTCCCTCATCGCCCTTGCCGGCTTCGGCATCGGCGGCCAGCAGCTCGTGCTGAACTATCTGATCTCGAACCCCTCCCCGACCCAGCTGCGCGCAACCGCCACGGGCTGGGGCATCGGCGTCGGCCGCTCGGGGGCGATCATCGGCTCCGCGATCGGCGGCACGCTGCTGACCGGCGCGGGTCCCTCCGGCTACTTCATGACGCTCGCCATTCCGCTGGTGATCGCGGCCCTGGCGACGCTGACGGTTCGGCCGGCGGCCGGCGCCGCCCTCGCCTTCCCCCCGCCCGCATCCGCCGCCCCGGCGACCCGGTAAGGCCCATTCAGCTGCGCCCGGCATAGAGCATGCTGCGAAAAAGTGGTGACGGTTTTTTCGCATAAAGCATGCTCTAAACTATTATAATCGATCACGTTTTCTGCATTTGGACGAAATCGTCCAAACGCAGCGTGATCTAGGCGAAGCCGCGAGAACAACCAGGGGACGCGACCGCCGAGAGGCCGGCCGCGTCCCCTTTTGTGGCTGATGCGAGCCACTGGCGGAGGGCTGCCCGTCACCGGGTTCCATACCCTTCGGGTATCAAAATACACCCAATCGATCCTGTTCCCCGGGAAAGGCGCGTCCTAGCCTTTGCTTCAATGAATATGGGAGCGAAACGTGTCTGAAGGTCCGCGGATTCAACAGGTCGAGACGATTCTGGTCGATCTGCCGACCATCCGCCCGCACCAGCTGGCGATGACGACGATGCATCGCCAGACAGTGATGATCGTGCGGCTGCATATGTCGGACGGCCTGGTCGGGACCGGCGAAGGCACCACGATCGGCGGGCTGGCCTATGGTCCCGAGAGCCCGGAGGGCATGAAGCTCGCGATCGATACCTATCTCGCGCCGATCCTGCTCGCCGGCGACCCGAACCGCATCGCCCGGACGATGGCGACGATCGCCATGTCGGTCCAGGGCAATCATTTCGCCAAATGCGCGGTCGAGACGGCCCTGCTCGATGCACTCGGGCAGCGTGTCGGACTGCCGATCTCCGAACTGCTCGGCGGCCGCCAGCATGATCGGCTGCCGGTGGCCTGGACGCTGGCGAGCGGCGATACCGCGCGCGACATCGCGGAAGCCGAAGAGATGCTGGCGCTCCGCCGCCACAACATCTTCAAGCTCAAGATCGGCAAGGGCGACCCCGGCGCCAATGTCGCGCATGTGGCTGCGATCAAGCGCGCGCTCGGCGACCGCGCCTCGGTGCGGGTCGACATCAACCAGGCCTGGTCGGAAGCGACGGCGTCGGCGATGCTGCCGGCGCTCGCGGCTGCGGGTGTCGAGCTCATCGAACAACCCGTGGCATTCCGCAATCTCGGCGCGCTCGCCCGGCTGGCCCGCGAGACGCCGGTCGCGATCATGGCGGACGAGGCGCTGAACGGTCCGGAGACCGCCTTCGCCATCGCTGCCCTCGCGGGCGCCGATGTCTTCGCGCTGAAGATCGAGCAATCCGGTGGGCTCTTCGCCGCGGGCAAGGTGGCAGCGATCGCGGAAGCCGCCGGCATCGGGCTCTATGGCGGGACGATGCTGGAAGGCGGCATCGGCACCGCGGCCTCGGCCCATCTCTTCTCGACCATCGGCAAGCTGGAATGGGGCACGGAGCTGTTCGGCCCGCTGCTGCTGACCGAGGAGATCCTCGAGACGCCACTCGATTATGCCGATTTCGGCCTCACCGTGCCGACGGCACCGGGGCTCGGCGTGACAGTCTCCGAAGCACAACTGAGCCGCTTCCGGCGCGATCGCACCGAGCGCTCGGTCCATGTGCTGCCACGCGCCAAGACGGGATTCTGAAAATCATGCTGTTCCAGGTTGAAATGGATGTCCGGATCCCGCCCGACCTGCCGGTCGAGACGGCGACCGCGCTGAAGGCGAGCGAGCGCAAGCGTGCGCAGGAGTTGCAGCGGGCCGGTCTCTGGCGGCATCTCTGGCGCCATGCCGGACGCTATGCCAACACCAGCATCTTCGATGTCGAGAGCCCGCAGGCCCTGCACGACATTCTCTCGGAGCTGCCTCTCTTCCCCTACATGGACGTGAAGGTCACGGCGCTCTGCCGCCACCCCTCGTCCGTGCATGACGACGACCGCTGACAAACAACGGCTGCGGCCCTGGAATGGCCGCCAATCACCAGAACACGAGGAACCGCCATGCCCATCAACCTGATCTCCGACGAGGACAAGAAGGATCTCGCCGCCCGCGCGGCCGGGATGGACAATGACAAGGGCGACCAGCGCACCAAGGCCGTCACGGCCCAGCTGCTCTACCGGATCATGCAGGCGATCGACGAATGCGACGTCTCGATGGATGAATTCTGGGCAGCCGTCGCCTTCATCGGCAAGGCCGCGAAGAATGACGAGCTCGGCCTGCTCGTCCCCGGCATCGTGCTCGAGCATTTCCTCGACCTGCGGCTCGACGAGGCCGAACGGCTTGCCGGCCTCAAGGGCGGCACGATGCGCACCATCGAAGGGCCGCTCTATGTGCCCGGCGCGCCCATCTCCAAGGGCGAGGCCCGCATGGATGACGGCACCGACCCGGGTGAGATCTTCATCATCGAAGGCCAGGTCACCGACGAGGACGGCAAGCCGATCACTGGTGCGATCGTCGACCTCTGGCACGCCAATTCGAAGGGCGGATATTCCTTCATCGATGGCGAACAGGCGCCCTATAACCTGCGCCGTCGCATCGAGACGGATGAGCAGGGCCGCTATCGCGCGCGCACGATCGTGCCGAACGGCTATGGCTGCCCGCCGGAAAGCGCGACACGCCAGCTGATGACCGCGCTCGGCCGGCATGCGGAACGCCCGGCCCATGTCCACTACTTCATTTCGGCGCCGGGCCACCGCCAGCTGACGACGCAGTTCAACTTCACCGGCGACAAATATCTCTACACGGACTTCGCCTTCGGCACCCGCGACGAGCTCGTCGTCACGCTGGACCGCGTCGTCGACGCAGACGCGATCCGCAATGCCGGGCTGAACCGCCCGTTCGCCCGCACGACCTTCGACATCGTGCTGACGAAGGAGCGCGAGGGCGTGCCGCAGACGCAGGTCAGCCGCGCCCACGTCACCGCCGGCTGAGGCCCTCGCCTCGCGGGCTTGCGCCCGGCTATATCGCGCGGCCAGGACGTCCCGTCGCAGGCTGCGACGGGACGATACTAACGGTACCGCTGGCCTTCGCCGCCCGCCTGACCGGAGACGGCGCAGCCGTCAAGTCCCCGCCTCACGGCGGCATCTTTCCCGGAGATCAACCATGTCCCAGCCATCCACGCGCGGCCGCCGGTTCGAAGGCCGCAGCCTCGTCGTCACTGGTGCCGCCCAGGGCGTCGGCAAGCAGGTGGCGCTGGATGCGGCTGCCGAAGGGGCAAGGCTGACGATCGTCGACCGCTCGGCCATCATCCAGGAGGTCGCGCAGGAGATCGCCTCGGCTTACGGGCCAGGGCGCGTCATCGCGCTCGAGGAGGATCTCGAGACCTTCGCCGGGAATGAGCGGGTGATGGCGCGCGCCAAGGAGAGCTTCGGCGCCATCGACGTGCTGGTGACCAATGTCGGCGGCGCGATCTGGATGCGGCCCTTCCAGGAATTCGACGAACGCCAGATCGCCGCGGAGATCAGCCGTTCCCTGTTTCCGACGCTGTGGGGCTGCCGCACCGTGCTGCCTACCATGCTGGAACAGGGACGCGGCGCGATCGTCAACGTCTCCTCGATCGCGACCAAGGGCATCAACCGCATTCCCTATTCCGCGGCCAAGGGCGGCGTGAATGCTCTGACCGCCTCGCTCGCCTTCGAGCTCGCGGGCACGAATATCCGCGTCAACGCCGTGGCGTCGGGTGGCGTGGATGCGCCGCCCCGCCGGATTCCGCGGGGAACCGACGCGCAGACCGAGGCGGACAAGCAGTGGATGCAGCAGGTCGTCGAGCAGACGCTCAGTGCCTCGCATCTCGGCCGCTACGGACAGCTCGGCGAGATCGCCGCCGCCATCCTGTTCCTGGCGTCGGACGATGCGTCCTATGTCAACGGAACCGTGCTTCCGGCCGGCGGCGGCGACCAGGGATGACAGACGCCATGACCACTCGCCCCGTCGTGGTGGCGGTCGCCATCACCGGCTCCGTGCCGCGCAAGAAGGACAATCCGAACCTGCCCGTGCTGCCGGCCGAGCAGATCGCCTCGACCCGCGCCGCCTTCGCGGCGGGTGCCAGTCTCGTCCATATCCATGTCCGTCATGACGACGAGACCCCCTCATCCGATCCGGAGCGCTTCGCCCAGGTGCAGGCCGGCATTCGCCAGGCCTGCCCGGGCATGATCGTCCAGTTCTCGACCGGGGGCCGCGGGCGCGACCCGGCGGCACGGGGCTTGAGCCTCGTTCATCGCCCGGACATGGCCTCGCTTTCGACAGGCTCCGTGAATTTTCCGACGATCGTCTACGAGAACCCGACGAGCCTGGTGAACGATCTCGCGGCGCGGATGCAGGAGCATCGGATCGCACCGGAGATCGAGATCTTCGACCTCTCGCATATTCATGCGGCGCGCCGCCTGATCGAGGAAGGGCTGATCGGCCCACGCCCGCATATCCAGTTCGTGATGGGCGTCAGGAATGCGATGCCGGCCGACGAGGTGCTGCTCGACATCCTGCTCGCCGAGACCAGGCGGGTCATTCCCGGCGCGACCTGGACGGCAGCCGGCATCGGGCGCGACCAGATGCGGGTGATGGACTGGGCGCTCGCCCGCGGTGCGGATGCCGTGCGTACCGGGCTGGAGGACAATATCCGCATCCACAAGGACCGGCTGGCGAGCGGCAATGCCGAGCTGGTCGCGCTGGCGGTCGAACTGATCGGCCGCCATGGCCGCCGGCCGGCCACGCCCGCCGAAGCGCGCGCCGCCCTGAACCTCGCTGCCGTTTGAAGCGGTGGGACGGCTGGCGCGAAGCTGGCGCCGCAGCCGGGGGCAGTCGCCTTCCTCACTGAAGCCTGAGACGCTCGAGCACCCTCTCGTGAAGTTCGGGGCTGCCGCTCGCGACACAGCGGTGGCCGGAATGGATCGTCAGCGGCTTGCCCTCCCAGTCGCTGATCGCACCTCCGGCATTGCGCACGATCGGCGCAAGGGCGCAGTAGTCGAAGGCGTCGAGCCCACTGTCGATGCTGATGTCGAGCGCGCCATCGGCAACACGGCCATAGGCATGGCAGCCGCCGCCATAGACGCACCATCTGGTGTCGACCCTGAGCCTCTCGAAGGCCGCCCGCTCCCTTGCGTCGAAAGGCTCCGGGTTGCCGTTGCCGAGGGTCGCATCGCCAAGCGCTGTTCCCTTGCGCGAGGTGACGGCCTCGCCATTGCGGCGCGTCGGGGTTCCATCGACGCCGACCCAGCGTTCCCGGGTCACCGGGTTGTCGATGACGCCGAGGATCGGCACGCCCCGGTAGGCCAGCGCGATCAGGGTCCCGAAGGTCGGAATGCCGGTGATGAAGGCCTTGGTGCCGTCGATCGGGTCGAGCACCCAGACGAAATCGCGCTCCAGGCCGACCGAGGCATATTCCTCGCCAAGGATGCCGTGGTCGGGATGAGCTGCTTCCAGCGCGCGGCGCAGGCTCGCTTCCACGCGCCGGTCGATCTCCGTGACGGGGCTCCTGTCGGATTTGGTGTCGAAGCTGCGTCGCTGCGCGATGGCCTCCCGGATGATCGCGCCGCTCTGGTCGGCGAGGTGTTCGGCGAAGCGGGCGAGCGCAGGCAGGTCAGGCTTTGGCAGGTCGGGCTTGGACATGTCGGTCTCCGACGATCGCGGCCGAGGGGCGCAGATCGCGTTGGTGCCTGGCGAGCCGGTATTCGAGCGTTCGCAGGGCTGCGGTCAGGACGGTGGTGATGAGGAGATAGATCGCGGCCGCCGTCACGAAGAGTTCGTAGGGCGCGAAAGTACGGGCGACGATCGTGTTCGCGGTGCCGGTCAGCTCCATGATCGTGATCGTGCTCGCCAGCGAGGTCGCCTTCAGCATGCTGACGACCTCGTTGGTGTAGGCCGGCAGCGCCAGCCTGACGGCGCGGGGCAGGATGATGATGCGGTAGGCCAGCGGAAGCGACATGCCGCAGGCGCGTGCGGCCTCGATCTCGCCGGCGGGCACGGCGCTGATCGCGCCGCGCAGGATGTTGGCGGTGTAGGCGGCCGTGTGCAGCGAAAAGGTCAGGACCGCGCAGAACCAGGCCTCGCGGATAGAGGGCCAGAGCGCGCTGTCGCGGACGAATTCGAACTGCGCGATGCCGTAATAGACCAGGAAGATCTGGACCAGCAGCGGCGTGCCCCTGAAGAAGGAGATGTAGAAGGCCACGGCGGCGCGCACCGGCCCGGGGGCTTCCAGCCTGGCGATCGCAAGCGGGACCGCCAGGAGCAGCCCGAACAGCAGCGAGGCCGAGAGCAGCTGGATGCTCAGCCAGGTACCCCGCAGCAGCGCCGGGATGCTTTCGATCATCAGGGCTGTGTTCATCGGGCGAGCTCCCGCTCGCCGCGCGAGGCGCGGCGTTCCAGCCTCTCGACCAGCAGGCCGTTGGACGTGGTCAGGACGTAGAAGATCACTGCTGCGACGAGATAGAACCGGAAGGGTTCGCCGGTGACCGAGGTCGCTATCGCGCTGACGCGCATCACCTCCTCGAGGCCGACGACCGAAACCAGCGAGGTATCCTTGATCAGCGAGATCCAGTTATTGCCGAGCCCGGGCAAGGCGAAGCGCCACATCTGGGGCAATCGGATCGTCACGAACGCATCCCACCAGGAGAAGCCGAACGCCTCGGCCGCCTCGATCTGCCCCTTCGGGATCGCCAGGAAGGCGCCGCGCAGGACCTCCGCCGCATAGCCCCCGAAGACCAGGCTGAGCGCGAACACGCCCGCCGCGAAGGCCGGGATCTCGACGAAGCCGCCGGCGGAGTTCATCGCCTTCGGCAGGCCGCCCAGCGCCACCGAGCCGCCGAAATAGACGATCAGGATGATCAAGAGCTCGGGCGTTCCGCGCATCACCAGCGTGAAGAAGAAGCCGAGCTTGCGGACCAGCCACCAGCGCGAAAGCTGGGCGAGCGCCCCGAGGACGCCCCAGAGGAAGCCGAGCAGCAGCGAAGCGAGGGCGACCTCGATGGTGGTGACCACGCCGCGCGCAACCTGGCCACCCCAGCCCATCAGCAGATCCATCTTGGCAACCTCCGGCTGGTGGGTGGCGGACGGGTGCTCTGCGCGCCCCGCCCTGCCCCGTTCCGATCAGGGCAGAACGCTGAAGGACCAGTAGCGGTCATTGATCGCCTTGAAGGAGCCGTCCTTGAACGATGCCGTCAGCGCCGCATCGACCTCGTCGCGCAGCGCGCTGTCGGCCTTGCGGATGCCGACACCGACGCCCGGGCCGAAATAGGAGACGTCGTTGATCTCGGGGCCGATGAAGCTGAACTTCTCGCCGCGCGGCTTCTGCAGGAAGTCGCCATCGAGCTTGATCGGCCCGGCGAAGACGAGGTCGATCCGGTTCGACTGCAGGTCGAGCAGCATGTTGTCGACGGTGTCGTATTGCGCGACCTTGGCGCCCGCGAACTCCTTGGTCATGTATTGCTCATAGGTCGAGGAGCGCTGGATGCCGACGGTCTTGCCGGCAAGGCCGGCCGGGTTCGGCTTGCCGTCGGCCGCGACCGGCGAAACCTTGAGCGTCTTCGGCCCGATGAAGCGTGCGGTGGAGGAGCGGTAGGGCACGCTGAAGTCGATCGTCTTCTTGCGGTCCTCGGTGATCGACATGCTGGCGAGCAGCAGGTCGAACTTGCCCGCCAGCAGGGCCGGGATCATGCCGTCCCATTGCTGGCAGACGAAGATCAGATTGGCATTGAGGCGCTTGCCGATCTCGCGCGCGACATCGATGTCGAAGCCTTGCAGCTCGCCCTTGGCGTCACGGAAATTGAACGGCGGATAGGTGCATTCGCTGCCGATCCTGATGTCGCGCGCCGCGGCGCCGGAGGCGAATGCGCCCATGAGGCCGGCCGCGATGACGAGATGCTTGAGCATGGAACTCCCCTTTTCATTGATGGCCAGATCACAGGACGCGCTGCAGGAAGGCGCGGCAGCGCTCCGAGTTCGGGTTGCCGAGAACCTGCTCGGGCGGCCCGCGCTCCTCGACCACCCCCTGATGCAGGAACAGGACTTCGCCGGAGATCTCGCGGGCAAAGCCCATCTCATGGGTGACGATGATCATCGTGCGGCCCTCCGCGGCGAGCGCGCGCATCACGGCGAGCACCTCCCCGACCAGCTCCGGGTCGAGCGCCGAAGTCGGCTCGTCGAAGAGCAGGAGCGCCGGCTCCATGGCGAGGGCCCGGGCGATGCCGACGCGTTGCTGCTGCCCCCCGGAGATGTGCTGGGGGTAGGCGTTGCGCTTGTCGATCAGGCCGACCTTGTCGAGATAGGCCTCGGCGCGCTCCGTCGCCTCGCGCCGGCCCAAGCCCAGCACCTTGATCGGGGCGACGCTGACATTCTCCAGGACGGTCAGATGGGTCCAGAGATTGAAGCTCTGGAAGACCATGCCGATGCGGCTGCGCATCCGGTTGATCTGGCGCCGATCGAGGCGCGCCCCGCCCCTGCCCTGTTCCAGCCGGATCATCTCGCCGTCGAAGGCGATGGTCCCGGCGTCGGGCAGTTCGAGAAGATTGATGCAGCGCAGGAAGGTGCTCTTGCCCGAGCCGCTGGCGCCGATCATCGTGATGACGTCATGGGCGCGCGCCGTCAGGTCCAGCCCCTTCAGGACGGAGAGCCCCCCGAACTGCTTGCGAATGCCTTTGACGTCCAGGACGTTGTTCGGTTCGGCGCTCATGGGACCCCGCTGCTGGCCTGGATGATGCGAAGCGGCGCCAAGCGACCCAAGGTCCAATTCTCGGCTTTCGTCATGGTCCAATCCTCGACGCCGCCCAGGCGCTGGGCAGCGTGCTGACGGCAACGGCGCCCGTTGCGTGTCAGCGCGCCGCCCGGGCTTCGCCTGGCCGTGCGGACAGCTCCGCGATCACGTCCGCCACCGTCGCGGCGCGCGCCGGTATCCTCTCCGTGCGCGTGTTGCCGAAGCCGAGGATGAGGCCGTGCCGGACAGGGCCCTGGCAATACAGCGAGAGCGGCGGACAATCGAAACCCCGCCGGGACAGCGCGCTGGCGACGGCGATGTCGTCGAACGGCCGGTTTGGGTGAATCGTCATGTGCAGGCCGGCGGTGACATGGGGAATGGCGAAGCTCTCGCCCAGTCTCTGCTGCAGGCAATCGGCCAGAAGCAGCGAGCGTTCGCGATAGATCGCGCGCATCCGGCGCAGATGCGCGGCGAGATGGCCTTCCCGCATGAAGGCGGCGACGAGCGCCTGATCGGGCTGCGGCGCATAATGCGACAGCGCCCGCTGGGCCAGCGTGAAGGCCTCGACCAGATCGGGCGGCACGACGAGATAGGCCAGGCGCAGGCCAGGAGCGAGCGCACGGTTGAAGGAGCTGGTGTAGATCACGCGGCCGTGACGATCCTCGGCGAAGAGCGGCGGTTGCGCCTGTCCGGACCAGCGGATCTCGCTGTTGAAATCATCCTCCATCACCCAGGCGCCATGGGCATGAGCCCAGTCGAGCACCGCCCGCCGACGCGCCAGTGGCATCGAGCAGCCAAAGGGGAACTGCTCCACGGGCGTGACGACGATCAGTCTTGCTGCCGGGCCACCGCCGGTGTCCCGGGGGATGCGCGCGGCATCGAGCCCCTGCGCGTCGACAGGGACAGCGGTCGTCTTCAAGCCGCAGAGCGAGAAGGTGGCGAGCTGCGTGACATGCCCGGGATCCTCGACGATGACCTCGTCGCCGGGATCGAGCAGGGCATGGGCGACGAGCGCGGCAGTCTGCAGCGTGCTGCCGACGACGATGATCTGCCCGGGCTGGCAGGTGACGCCGCGCGTCTCGGCGAGATAGGTCGCGATCTGGGCGGTGAGGCTCGCGCCATGACTGGTTGAGCCATGACTGGTGGAGCCATGACTGGTGGAGCCATAACCGGTCTGCGACAGCGCCCGGGAGCGCCAGTGCCGTGCGGCGATCTGGCCGAAGACCTCGTAGGGGAATTCGTCCAGCGCCGGGACGCCCGGGCTGAGATCGAGCGTCTCGGAGCGCTCCGGCGGCAGGCCGAGATCGATCAGCCGCCCGGCGCGGGCCGACAGGGCCGGGACGGAGCGTTCGGTGCCGAGCGCGGGCTGGACAACCGGAACGCGATGATCTTCGGGCAGGACCCTGTCCACGAAGGTGCCCGAGCCGCGGATGCGCCTGACATAGCCTTCGGCCTCCAGCTTGTCATAGGATTGGATGACCGTGTTGCGGGCGAGCGAGAGCTCCCTGGCCAGCATGCGGCTGGGCGGAAGGCGCGTGCCGCGCGCCAGCCGCCCTTCCATGATGCTGTCGCGGAACTGGGCGAAGATCTGCTCGTAGAGCGGCTTTTCACTCTCGCGGGCGAGCTGGATCAGGTTCCAGGCCGGATAGTTGAATTGGGCCACGGTTCGACCTCGCAAGCGACGCGGCCAATCTGGACGAAAGCGGGCCACGAGGGAAAGCCCCCGATCGCACAGCTGGCATGAAGGCCGTCGCGCAGGCGAGGGTCGCGGCCGCCAGGCCGGCACATGGGATGATGCGCGGCAACATGAAGCGATCGAGGAGCGCAGCCTCGATCCTTGACGAGAAAGGAGGGCGCCGAACGGCGCAAGCCGCCATGGCTCTCCGCTCATCTCTCCCTGAACGCTTTTGCGATCTGATCCTTGAGCGGCTTGACGATGTATTCGAGCGGGGTGCGGTCCTCGGTCCTGACGAAGACATCGGCCTGCATGCCGGCGCTGATCCGGTGGGGCGCCAGCCGCGCGAGTTCGCCGGGCTCGACCATGACGCGGATGGTGTAGAAGGTCACGCCGGTCTGCTGGTCGCGGCTGGTATCGGCCGAGATGCGGGAGACCTGGCCCTGCAGCTCCGGCGTGGTGCGCTGGTTGAAGGCGTGGATCTTGATCTGCGCGGCCTGGCCGAGCGCGATCTGGTCGATGTCGGGCGGATTGACCCGCGCCTCGATCTGGAGTGCATCCTCGGCCGGGACGATCAGCATGGCCGGCTCGGCCGGCGTGATCACGCCGCCAACGGTGTGGACGGCGAGCTGATGCACAAAGCCCGCACTCGGCGCGCGGATCTCGATGCGCTTCAGCTGATCCTCGGCAGCGACGCGCCGCTCGACCAGCTCGGCGCTCTTGCCTTGGATGTCGCGCAGCTCCTTCATCGCCCCCCCACCCCAAAAAATAAGAAAGAGTTCGATCTAAATTGTTCAACCATTCATTCCGACTTGAGATACTGAAACAGTAATCTTTCTATTTTTATCGATATTGACGATTATTATCCATTGATTATAGAATTTCGATCCATTTGAAACATCTGGATATATTACATATCTCCTATATTTTTTTAATTCACATCTTAAATTACCTTCAATACGACATATAGCGCCAGATTCCTCCAAATAACTCTTAAATTCTCGCAACTCAACAAAACCATTACTCTCAAGGTGTTTTATTATCCCATCTTCAATAATCTTATTATTTTGGATCCAAGTTGACAAACCTATATATTTGTCAAATTTTCTATCGGAAATATTTGTATCGACGATTGTGAAACTCGGGCCACCGCACCCAACCAAAACAAAACAGAGATTGGCTAGCGCAATATTTCGCCAACTGCGCGGCATCGAGATGAATTTACGTGCAATTGAAAGTATCATTTATATTTTTACTTATAAAAATTTTGAACTTGCTTCATCTCTTCCCCAAAATCCTCGGCACCTCCAAAGGGCGCAATTACCCTCACGACCTTCACTACATTCCCCGACTTCCAATCATCCGGCCGCAGCGTCGGCGCACCAGCATCCAGCCGTGCCTCGATCTCTGGCGAAACTCGGGCGTAGAGCACCACCGCGGCCGGTCGGCCCTCATGGTAGAACAGCCGGAACTGCCGCAGCAGGATCGGCGGCATCACCAGCCATTCGAGATCGCTGATCAGATATTGCTTGTACTCGGGGCTCTGGCTCATCAACCAGACGATTTCTCCCAGCACCGAAGAGATGGTCTTGTCGGCATGCTCGGAGCGACCCGCATCCCCCGGTGCAGCACCCTGCGCCCCGCCCGCTTGCTTCGCCATCACCCGAGCCTCCTGCTCGCAAAACGCTTCGGCCTGGACGCTGAATCACAAGCTGCAGTTCACTCCTGCAAACGTCCATGGGTTGCAAGATCGACCAAAGATGAGCCGCCGGGTTTTCCACTGACGTTGCGTTCATGCTACAGCCCGCACGCGACAAAGGCGGGCCAGAGGGCTTTTGTCGAAACGGCCCATGGCCTTCTGTTCCCTGCCCGGGAGCGTCGCAGGCTGGCGATGCGCAGAAGCCTCGCACCCGCGGCACAAGCGTTTCACAGGAGGAAGCGCCTGCAATCCCTGCGTGATGCACGGGATTCCGCGCAGGCGTTACGGTCCGTTCCGCTACGTCAAACCGACAAGCGTGACTGCGGCCAAGATCACCGCCGCCGCCCCCGCCAGGTCCCTCACGCCCGGAGCCCGCGCTAGAGCATTTCCGTGTTTCTCCGAATCGCGGAAATGCTCTAGCTCCTTGTTTTATCGCATTTTCTTCACGCGAACCGGTGTCCACTTCGCTCGAAAATGCGCTAGCGCTGACGAAACGACTGATTGAACGAGGCCACGAGCGGCCCGACGAGATAATCGAAAGCCGTGCGCTCTGTCGTGGGGATCATGACCGTCGCGGGCATGCCAGGGTAAAGCTGAATATTTGGCAAGTCGGCAAGCTCGGCCTCGTCCACGCGTACCAGCGCAACATAATAGGGATTGCCTGTCTTGCTGTCGGTCAGGCGATCAGCGCCAATTTGAATCACCGTCCCGTGTATCATGGGGATGATGCGCTGCTTGTAAGCAGTCAGATGCACTTCAGCGCGCGCCTGGAGGCGAACGTCACTGATATCCTCAACGCTGAATTGCGCCTCGACGATCAAGGTTTCTTCTTCCGGGACGATATCCAGGATCTTGTCGCCGCGATTGACGACGCCGCCGACTGAAAAGACATTCAGGCCGACAATCCGTCCGGAATAGGGAGCCTGGATTTCCGTACGACGCAGCACAGCTTGAGCATTGAAGATCTTCGGAATGAGCTCGAGCCGTTTCGCGTGCGATTCCTTCAGTTCTCTTGTCACCTCGGCCAGCCGATCGTTGGTCAGCTGTGCTATCTGCTGCCGCTGTTCGGCAATCGCTTGCCGCGATCTCGCAATATTCGCCAGCGTCTCGGCTATCTGACCTTCAAGGCCATCAGCGGCGCGTTCCACCTGCAGGAAACGCGGCTGGGCGATCAATCCCTGCTTGGCGAGCGGAATCAGGCTTTGCAGCTCCTTCTGGACGGAGATGAGTTGAGCGCGGAGCGCCCTGGCTTGCGCCTCTCCTCCTGCGATCTGGTGACCGAGCTGCGCTATCCGCTCCCTGATCACACTGCGCTGGCCTTCCAGTGCAGCCAGGCGGCTCTCGAACTGCAGGACCTGACCGTTCCACACGCTGCTCACATCCTGTTCGGCCATTCGTCCCTTCAGATCCGCAGGGATATCCATGGCAGGCGCGTGATTGAGTTCGGCCTTCAATCTCTCTTCGGTGGCGCGGAGAACGAGATATTGTTGCGACAATACGTCATGCTCGGTTTGCGCCTGCGTCCTGTCCAAGACGATCAGGGTATCCGCCAACTTGACTCTGTCGCCCTCCTTGACGCGCAGCTCCCGAACGATACCGCCGTCGAGATGCTGAACGCTTTTGCGGTTGCCTTCGACCTTGACGACCCCATTCGCGATGACAGCCCCATTGAGTGGAGCCGTGACCGCCCATGTGCCGAAAGCGCCGAAGAACAGCCCGATCGTGAGGCCGCCGACGATTGCTTCGTACCGAATGGACTCTCGGGGTTCCGTGGCTTCTGACGATCCAGGGGATCCCGGGCCAGCGAGCTTGCGGTTGCCATGCATGCGCCGCCCTCCGATCGATTACTCTGCGGCGCCTTCGGCAACGCGCCGGGTTGCCGCCGCTTTATCGGCCGAGGCGGCAGCGACCTGTCTGGCGGCCGCTGCGCCCAGGCGCGCTATGACGTCGTCGCGGGGGCCGAAGAGCTCAGCCACTCCGTCCCTCAGAACGAGGATCTTATCGACGATCCCGAGCACGCTTGGACGGTGAGAGATGATGACAACGGTCGCTTTGCGCTCCTTGAGCGCCAATATGCACTCTGCAAGCGCAATATCGCCGTCAGCATCCAGGTTTGAATTCGGCTCGTCGAGCACGACGAGACAAGGACTTCCGAAAACAGCCCGCGCAAGGCCGATCCGTTGCCGGCAGCCGCCGGACAGAGCCTCGCCGTTATCGCCGATCTGCGTGTTGTAATCGTTCTGAAGGCGCAAGATCATCTGGTGGACGCCCGCCAGGCCGGCAGCCTGCAGGACATCGTTGTCGTTACCGGCCTGGAAGCGACTAATGTTCGCGGCGACGGTGTCGGCGAAGAGCTCGATATTCTGCGGCAGGTATCCAATGTACCGCCCGATTGACGATCGAGGCCAAGTGGAAACGTCCGCGCCGTCGAGGCGGACAACGCCGGCGCTTGGCGCCAGAACACCGACGAGATGGCGAGCCAAGGTCGATTTACCGGCCCCGGTCGGGCCAATCACGCCGAGAATCTCGCCTGGCTCGAGCTTGAACGAAACCCCATGCAGGATCGGCTTGGCTTGCCCGGCAACGCCGAACGACAGCGCCTCAACGCTCAGGCATCCGGTTGGACGCGGCAGTGACAAAGTCCGCTCGGTGATGGGGCAGGTCTTCAGGTGACGATGCAATCTCCCGAAGGCGGCACGCGCGGCAATGATGTTGCGCCAGGAGCCAACGAGCTGTTCCACCGGTTGCAGGGCGCGCCCGAGCAGGATGCTTGCCGCAAACATGGAGCCCACGGTCGCCTCCCGGTTGATGACCAGATACGCGCCCAATCCAAGTATGAGAGATTGCATGGAGAGGCGGAGCAATCGGATGATGCTCGCCGTCACCGCGGCTCGGTCGCTCGCAACCAGCTGCTGGTCGATCATCCGGGATCGGTCCCGGCCCCAACGCGCCAACAGGCCCTCGGTCATCCCCATCGCCTGGACAACTTCCGTGTTGCGCAGGCTCGCCTCGGCAAAGCCGTAGCTGCGATTGGCGGCCTCGCTGGACTCCGTGAGGGGCCGCCTGACCAGCAGTTCGTTGAGCAGCGCCATCGCAATGAGCAACAACGCAGAGATCAGGGAAAATAACCCGAGCAAGGGGTGGAAACCAAAGATCACGGCGATGTAGATCGGTCCCCACGGAAGATCCAGGATCGAGTGCACGCCCGGGCCAGTGATGAACTGGCGAAAGGTGTCGAAGTCGCGCAACAGCTGCCCGCGCGATCCTGGTATCGCCGGCATATGCTCGATGATCGAGGTCATGACGCGGACGGCCATCAGGCGATCGAGGCGAAGGCTGGCTCGCGTCAGCACGCGAGCTCGTACAATATCGAGGCCCGCCAAGGCGAAGAGCGCAAACATCAATGCCAGGGTCAGCATCAATAGGGTGATGTTGCTCGCGCTCGGAATGACGCGATCGTAGATCTGTAGAGTGTAAATTGGTGCAGCAAGATAGAGGATATTGATCGCTATTCCGAAACACGCAGCCGCAACGAAATATTTTCGGCAAGCGCGAGCTGCGACCCGAAATTCGTCTCTGACATGTGCGTCATTCACATTGGACAAGCGAATAGCACTCCCCAGCCGGGCATATTTCTTAAGCACAACCTTTCGCCAATGACCGGCTCGAATTTGCAGGCTTTCGTGCCGAGCGTCCGCCGCGCCCTCTCGATTTGATTTCCACTCCGAGCGCGCGACGGTCGCATCTCCGCACAGGGCTCCTGGCGAGGATCGGTTACGCCGACGTCGCGATCTGGACCCCCAGAATACTCCCGTGGTTGTTGTATTCGTCGAGCAGGCTGCTGAGAGCTGCTCCGGCGGGCACATCATGCGTCGGATCGAATTGCGGGACCGGCGACACGCCGGTCACCGCAGTGCCTGCATCGGGACCATCGATGCCGACGCCCCAGTAGGACGAACTCGACGGCGTCTTCCAGGTTGCCGACTGAAGCGTCAGGCTGCCGTCTCCCCTGCCGTCAGCGGTTTCATCCGGCGTGCGGTTCTGCAGCCAATCGATCGCCCAGGAGATGACGTCCTTGGCATCGGTCACGGAGGCATTCGAGGCCTCGATCGGGTTGCCGGCCTGATAATTGAGCCAGGTGGAAACCAGGTGCCGAGCGATGATGAAACGGGAGTCCTGATCGTCCTTCTGGCTGGCGTTGAGAACCTTCAGCGCCTCGCTGATCGAGAAGTAAAAGGTGTTCTCGCCTAGGTCAGTCTCGCCGTTCAGGTTGAAGTCACCGACCAGCATGCCGGTCTTGTAGGCCCCGCCAACCGGATCCTGGACCTTCCCTGCCGTGTCGGGGCCGGCTCCGTCAGTGTCTGGGTTCGCATAGGGCGGCAACAGGATGTCGCTGTTTGCAAACCCGTTTGTTCCCGCCTGTTTGGGCTCATTTCCGGCGACGCCGTCCCAGAATTTCTGCCATGTGGTCTGCGCCCAGAAACCTGGCGTCCTCACGCCGGGCCCCACCGCAACAGGCACATGGGCATCATCGGAATCCGGCCCGGTCTCGTTGGTGGTCACAGTCGCGACATTGTCGAGGCTGCGATCACCCGCCAGCTCCGCATTGAGCTCAGCCTGGGTCAAGATGTGCTTGTAGGTATAGGTCCAGCTTTCTCCGACGTCGAGGATGCCATTGGCGTTGACGCTTTCCACCAGAACCGCATCATCCGCGGTCGTCGGGGTTGAACCGTTCGTGTCCAAAGTGACGACCGGCTGACCCTCGAACATGTCCCTCAGCACGACACCAGTGAGGCTGACATTGCCCGCGTTTGTCAGGACGACGGTGTAGTCGATGACGTCACCAGCATGATCGGCGATGCCATCCTTCACCGCAGCGCTCTTCGTGATGTCAACATCCGGATCGTAGACCACCGGCACGGAGGCGTCGTCGGTGTCGGGGCCGGTCTCGTCGGAATCGGCGGTCGCGGTGTTCTCGAGCTGGCCGTCGCCGCCGCCATTGCCGTCGATCTCGGCCTGGGTCACCGTGTGGGCCGCGGTGTAGCCCCAGGTCTCGCCGACCTCGAGCAGCGCGTCATTGTCGCCGACGATGTCGGCGCCGCGCACGAGCGAGCCGGCATCGGCATAGGGGTCGGTGACCGCCACGCCGGTCAGCGTGACGTTGCCGGTGTTCTGCACGCTGATCGCGTAGTTGATCACGTCGCCGGCCGAGTCGGCCGAGCCGCCGCTGCCGCCGGTCACGCTCGACACGTCCTTCACGATGTTCAGCGCCGGGTCGTAGACCACCGGCACGGAGGCGTCGTCGGTGTCGGGGCCGGTCTCGTCGGAATCGGCGGTCGCGGTGTTCTCGAGCTGGCCGTCGCCGCCGCCATTGCCGTCGATCTCGGCCTGGGTCACCGTGTGGGCCGCGGTGTAGCCCCAGGTCTCGCCGACCTCGAGCAGCGCGTCATTGTCGCCGACGATGTCGGCGCCGCGCACGAGCGAGCCGGCATCGGCATAGGGATCGGTGACCGCCACGCCGGTCAGCGTGACATTGCCGGTGTTCTGCACGCTGATCGCGTAGTTGATCACGTCGCCGGCCGAGTCGGCCGAGCCGCCGCTGCCGCCGGTCACGCTCGACACGTCCTTCACGATGTTCAGCGCCGGGACCGGGAGGAAGTTTCCGATCGGATCGACAACAACCGTCTGGCCGAGCGAGCCAATCGTCGCCGTCTCGAACGCTCCTGTCGTCTGCGTCAAACCAGCCGGCACAACTTCGTCGATCTGATGTGTGCCAAGTGGAACGCCGAAGAACGTGTAGTTGCCACTGGCGTCGGTCACGGTCGAGCGTTCGCTGGCGTCAAGCACGCCGTCCTTGTCCGCATCGATGAAGATCGTCACACCTTGGATGCCGGGCTCGCCAGCATCGCGGACGCCGTCGCCATCGAGATCGTTGAACTTCGTGCCGGTCAGCGCCCCGGCTGTCTGCAGGTTCCATTCCTCGAACCCGCCCTGGGACCGGTAGTCGCCGCCCTTGAAGCCCATTTCGGTATAGAGATACATGTAGGTCGTAGCCGGATCCGCGGCTCCGAAGTTGGATACCGGCACTAGCACGGCGTAATCGTCAGTGCCGCTACCTGTCGAAACTTCGCTCAGCAAAAGGGTTTTGTCGCCGCCGGCGTCCATATCGTAGACGAGCGTCTGCCCATTCAAAGCGGCGAGGGTTTCGATGCCGCCGTTCGACGATGTGAAAATCTTGAATGCATCGAGCGAGATCTGACCGTTCGGATTGCTGTTGGACTCGTTCAGATCGACGCGGAACTCGTAATAGGCGACGCCGTTGACGATCGTGATGGGAACGGTACTCAGAAGAACGGTGTGGGTCTTCGCCTGATCGATATTGTTGTTCGACGCATCGAGTGGCGGCGTGTCATCACTGTTAAAACCCCGTTCATTGCCGTCGTTGTCGCTGATCGCGAGAATCGTATTGTAATTGCCTGTGCCCGCACCGATGTTCGCCGAATCGAAGAAGACGGCACCGTTGACGGTCGTCGATGAGCCGGCCGTGCGCAGATCGATTTCTGTTGCATCCGTGAACGAAGCGGTGGCGCTTTGCCCAAGCGACACGTCATCAGCCGTACCGGCCACGCCATCGGAGCCTGTATCGATGGCGCTCGCAGTCAAAAGGAAGGTTTGATCGAGGGAATCGTCCGGGTTCACATACCAACTGGTGACGATCGTACCGTTGGCGATGCCATCGAGATCTCCCGATCCGCCATCCGTGACGTACCACGGTTCATGGCCGTCGCCGCCAAGCGTCTCGACTGCATCGTCAGCAGTGCCGTAGAGACCATCAGGACCAGGATCGGAAACGTGATCAACCTCGACGGCGATAGTGGCGCCGACCGCGAACCCGCCGGCCGTGATGGTGGCCGTGGCGCCTGGGGCGTAGTCATTGTAATCCGTCGTCGCGTAGGGAGCGGCCACGAGGGTTTCGTCAAGCGAGGTCGGGCTCGTCGAGGCTCCATTCGTATTGATAGAGTCAGTCATGGCCGTACTCCAGATTTGGTGTAATACGCCGACAACGCCGCTGACGATTTATTCACATATGCATTCCAATTTACTGTATTATCTCGAATTTCTACATGTGATATCTATATAATTCATAATAACAGTTCGATTATTGCTGGATATGGGTAAATTTGCGCCAGGACACGGCAAGATTTGCGGCGCCAGTCAACTGGGCACTCGATCGGGCGTTGAATGGAGGTAAAGTTCTGCCTTGTCGAACTGCGCGTCCGGGGAAGACTTGACGCGACCGGCCACATACTCCATCGCCTCTCACGCAGTATCTGCGTACGAGGCGGCGAGAACCAACACAACAACCACTGGGGACGGCCCATCAGCGCCCCTCTCCACTGGTACTAGTGAGAAAAGCGCCTCTACTTTCCCCAGCCATTAACCGCGCATTTACGCTAACATCGACATTGCTCGTTGCACAGCCAGAATCCGGCTGGGTAACGGAAATACATTATTGCGAGATCTTGGCGCGGCCGAAGCCGCGATCGCGTTGATTGGTATTTCACTTATCGAATATTTTATCAAACAAATTTATCTAATTATAGAATTGGTCAGACACAAATTGATAAAGTCTAAAATTTAATAAAAACAGATCTTCACGCTGAACCCACGAATAGATCGACGCTTATTTGTAGAAATTACTAGAAAAGAAAGATAGACCTTCTGCTGACGCAAACAAATTCTGCGTCGACATGATAAGAAAGGCGCGAAGACCCAAAACTCACCCGCGGGCTTGGTGGATTACGGCGCCCTGCTGCGCATTTTCCCGCTGCAGCAGGCGCTGATAAGCGAGGCCGATGCCGACCAGGCTGGCGCCGAGGCCGATGAAGGAGAGCGCCCGCAACAGCCCTTCCAGCCCGGACATGTCGACCAGGAAGGCCTTGCAGATCGCAATGGTGACGACCGCGAGCGAGGCCAGGCGCAGGTCCTTCGATTGCAGCCGGAAGCCGAGCGCCAGCAGCGCGACGCCATTGAGCAGGATCGCAGCGGAATAGGCGTAGAGCTCGGTTGCAGCGATGCCATCGGCCAGGAGATCGGGGCCGACGAACCAGCGCCGCACCTCGATCAACAGATAGGCGAGCGCGCCGATGATCGCCGTGCCGCCGAAGATCCGCCGCGGCAGCGCGGCTGCAACGAATTCGCGCGTCCAGCGCGCCGCAGCGAAGGCCAGCAGCGCGGGCAGGAGATAGCCGACCAGGGCATTGTCGAGGATGAACAGGCCGGCCAGGGGGACCTCGCTCAGCAGCGGGTTGGCGACGACGCCCGAGAGACCAGCGAAGACGGCGCAGGAGGCGATCGCCGCGCTCTCCGGACGCAGGGGCACAGCGCGCCCCTGGAGCGTGACCGTGCCGGCGATCATCGCCGCAATCGCCATGATGAAACCGATCGCGGCGTAGCAGCCGGCCTCGGCCAGCGTGACCGGCTCGCCTGAGACCAGCAGCGGCCCATGGAAGCCATGGCGCAGCAGCAGGAAGGCGCCGAGCGCCGTGCCCGCCCATGCGGTCCTGGCGAAGGCCCGGCTGATCCCGGGCCGCGCGTCGCGCAGCCAGAAGGCCGCGCCGGCAAAGGCGAGGACAGCCGCGCCATAGCCCCAGAGGATCCGGTTGAAGATGACCGGGCCGGCGACCCCGCTCTGATCGAGCATCGGATTGCGGGCGATGCCGAGCGCGAGCGCAGCCCAGCCGATCGCCGCGAAGGCGAGCGCGCGCAGGGCCAGACGGGTGACGCGGTTCTCGGCCGCCTCGTGCCAGATGCGCGCTGCCGCGGTCAGGGCGAGCAGCGTGATCGTCACGATGACCGCCTCGACGAAGCCGACCGTCTCGACCGAGCGCGGCGCCAGCTCCGGGCCGGCAAAGGCCTGCCGGACGATCAGGATGGCGCCAAGCGAGACCAGCACCGCTGCGCAGGCGGTCAGGCATTCGCCGATGCGGGAGCGCCCCTGCCCGCGATCGAGCCAGAAGCCGAGCAGGCCGAGCGCGCCGCCGGCCAGGACATAGAACAGGAGCCGGTTGAAGATCGGTGGCCCGAGCACCTCCGTGCCATCGAAGAGCGGATTGAGCAGGCCGCAGAGCCCGGCGAAACTGAGCAGGAGCAGGAGGCCAGCCGTGAGATCGGCGCCCCACGCGAAGACGCGCCCACCCAGGCGGCGCGCCAGGACCTGCAGGCCCGCGCCGATCAGGCCGAGCGCCACGACATGGGCGACAGCCTCCTCGAACAGGCGATTTCGCGGCAGGCCGGAATAATGGCCGGCGATCAGCCTGATGTCGGGGACAAGCTCGGGGCCGGCAAAGAACTGCCGGATCTCGAGCAGGATGAAGGCCGCGCCGAAGACAGCCGCCAGGGCCTCGTGGACGCTGCGCGGCCGGTCCTGCTTGCCACGCAGCGCGAGTGCGCCAATGGCGAAGCACAGGGCCGGCCCGGCATAGGCCGGGATGACCCAGTTGAGGAGCGGCCAGGAGCCCATCTCGGAGACGATCGGCTGCCAGAAAAGACGCGCGAGCGCGGCTGTCGCCAGGGCAGCCGACATGCTGCGCAGAAGCGGAATCGGCCGCAGGCTGGCGATGATCGCGACGCCGGCCGCCGCAACGGCAAGCCCGACCACGAGCCAGGTCTCGCGCAAGGCAAAGGCGACGGCGAGGCCAAGTGCGATCGAGCCGCCGGCGGCATAGGCGGCCGAGCCGATCAATGCCAGCGGATTTGACCGGGAGCGCGTGCTGCGCCGCTCGACCGGCAGCAGCATTTCCGACGCGGCAAACAGGGCGCCAGCGAGCAGGAGCGAGAGCGCGGCAAAACCCGTCGAGCGCTCGAAACCGTTGCTGCGGAGCGCCGTCGCCAGCAGCAGGCAGACCGGCCCGAGCGCGGAGGCGAAGCCGAGGCAGCCGCGGATGATGAAGCCGCCGGCACCGGCGCCCTTGCGCAGGAGCAGCGCTGAGAGGGGCAAGCCGCCGATGATCACGGCGAGCAGCGCCGCCGTCCACCGGAGGCCCGGCCCGGCATTGCCGGTGAGGCTCAGCCTGACGATGTCGAGGACGATGTCCGGCGAGAGCCCGAAGGCGCCCTGCACGCTCGGCCAGAGCAGCACCATGCCGGCGGCGGCGGCAGCGGCGAGCGGCGCCAGCGGGGCAAGATCGCCGTGCCGGACGGCGGAGATGATGGCGACCAGCACGGTCGTCAGGATGGCGAGATGCAGCGCGGCAGGCCCGCCATGGGCGGTCCACAGCACCCCGGACAGGACCAGCGGGGTGGCGATCGCGGCAAGGCCGATGCCGTCGAAACCCGCAACGGGCCAGGCACTTCCGGCCGCGCGCCCTTTCAGCTTCGGCCATTCCTTCAGCAGCGCCAGCGCCAGCACCGCGCCGACCATGAGCAGGAAGGAGGACCAGGTCGGGCTCTGCCCGGACAACCCGATCAGGGCGGTCCAGACGCCATGGCCGACCACGGCACCGAGCGTCACCACCCGGCTCGGCTGCCTTGTGTGCAGGAGAAAGGCGACGGACGTGACGAAAGCGAGGAACAGGGAGAGCGCGGAAAAGCTCGGCGCGGTGCTGGCGACCAGCAGCGGCGTCGCATAGGAGCCGACCAGGCCGAACAGGCCGAGCACCGGGCCGTGCAGCAGGGAGGCGGCAAGTGCCGCGAGCCCGATCAGCCCCATCAGCGTGAAGGCGAGGCCCGGCCCGATGAAGCCGTGGATCGCATGGGCGGCATAGACGACGCCGAAGCCACTGAGCACGCTGACGCCGGCGAGAACAGCGGGGATATTGGCGCCACCGAGCCGGCCGAGCGCGCCCGGCCTCTCGCTGAGATCGGCGAGCCGATCGCTCCGCCTGAGATATTCGCTGGCCGCGGCGGCCATGAGCGAGAAGGCTGCGCCCAACAGCAGCCGCATGCCGGGGCCAAAGAAACCGGCCTCGATCGAATAGCGGACCAGGAAGAGCCCGCCAAAGGCGAGCGCGATGCCGCCGACCCAGACGGCCCAGCGCGAGCCGATGGCCTCCTCGAAATCGCGGCGGGGCACTGCCGGCACGGGTTCCGGCGTGGCAACGGTATCGAGCGACGGCTCGATCTCCCCGTGCCGCGCCAGCTCCGTCATCGCGGCGGCCTGTTCAGGCGCGAGCGGCTCTGCCGCCACGATGTTGGCGGGCAGCGGGGCCGCGAGGATGGGGTCCGCGGCGCGTTCCAGCGTGGACTCGGCCGTCACGGCTGGATCTTCCGCCGGGGCAAGCTCGCGATGCAGCCTTTCGGCGGTGACAGCCTCGTCATCTGCCTCTGCCTGGGCCTGGCCAGGTTCGCCCCGGGCTTCGCGGAGCGTGGCGAGGGCAAGCCGGAGCTGGTCGATCTCCTCCTGCTGCTTCGAGACCAGGGCCAGCGCGCGATTGGCGCGCGAGAGGGAGGAGAAGGCGGCCCAGGGAATGGCGATGAGGAAGCCGAGAACGGCAAGGCCGAGAATCACCAGAGCTTCCAAGGCAGGCCCTCAACCAGAAGTCGATCGCCCCTGACACTTAGGGCACCGGGCCGGGAATTGTCTAATCGCGTGGGTCAGTACTCAGGTCCGGCCCCGATTTTATCCGGCCCGCTTGCTCACCTTCCAGATTGGCCCCCATGTCAGCATTCCGAGTATGGCGCCGATGACAAGTCCCACCGCGTTGACAGCGAGCACGTCCCCTTCCCACAGCCAAGGCGGAATGACATGTCCGCTGGCGCTGAACAGAGGCCAACCCTTGATTGCGACGACATAAACCGCGCCCACGCCGAAACTGACCGCCAAGGCCAGCAGGATGGTCAGCGTGATGGTGAGGACCATCGCGACGGCGAATGTGAGGAGCGGTCGCATCGTGTCACCGAAATATGGAACTCTGCGTCACCGTAGCTCGCAGGCTCGCCAGCCTGCAAACCGGTCAGCGGTATCGGCCGTCACAACGCCACGATCACTGAACGAAGTCAGCTGGGTGGCGACGGCAGCGCTGCGCGCTGGTTCATCCCTCAGGGTGCGAGAACCGCCAGTGTCCGGTCTGGTGGATCGTCAGGCGGAGAGCGGGCAGGCAGAGAGCGAACTCAGCCAGTCAAACACGAAAAGCCCGCCCTCCCTTTCGGGACGGCGGGCCAATGTCAGCAGGCAAGGGAGACAGTGATATTCCCTCTGAAGAACGATCATCCCTGTCCGGAGAATGCGTATCCGGGCAGGTTTTGGATCACCAGCGTTCGTAGTACCCGGGACGCGGACCATAGCTGGGACGCGGTCCGTAACCGGGCCGCGGTCCGTAACCAGGGCGCGGGCCATAGCCGGGGCGCGGTCCATAGCCCGGGCCGTAACCCGGTCGCGGGCCGTAGCCGCGCCCATACCCCGGTCCGCCGCGACCATAGCGCTGCTGGCGGTTGGCTTCCTGCATCATCATCAGCCGGCGCTGCTTGGCGGCGGTCATGCTGTATGCGACAGGCTGCCGATCGAGGCCGGCTTCCAGGCCTGCGGGCACAGCCTCGGCACGGGCCGGCGCCGGAGACGCAAGAGCGGCGCCGGCGAGCGCGATCGCCCCGATCATGCTCGCCAGAAGGGTCTTTCGGTTCATCTCGGATCCAATCCTCAGGGCCGCGTCGCGGAAAAACACGACAAGTCAGCGTTGCGGGGGAATCATAGCAACCCGGTTCTAGCTGATTTGTTCCGGCGTGGGACGCATGCGGCATGTGTCGCCACGACCTTGTGCACCGCAGCATAAATCCCCATATTCCGCCTGCCCAAGGCACCCTCCCTCACAATTTGAAAGGAGAGATTCGATGCTGGACAGGCACGATTCCGACTGCGTCGTCGAGACAGAACGCGAGCCCCGGAACGACCACGAAGAGCAGCAGGACGAGACGGATTTCTCGCCTCGCGCCTATCAGGAAGGCTTCTGGAGCTAAGCCCGAACACAGACGCTAGTGAGATCGGCGGCGGGCGGCCATTGGCTTAGCCTGCCGCCTGCGAAGGCGGAGCAGCCCATGCTGCGCCTGCACCAAACAGCAGTGCCAGCCCCGCACCAAAGGCGGCAGCGCCATTCAGCCCGGTGACAAAGGCGACCAGGGGCAGCCCCCAGAAGCCGGCCGGCGAGCTCCTGTTCGAGCGTCAGGGCATAGGGCGCCGTCAGGCCGAAGGACTGTGCCGCTTCGGGCGGCGCATCGGCTGACCGGCCCGGCCATATCCAGCGACGGCGCGGCTGATCAATTGGGGGCCCCCGTGGGATTGCTTTGCTGCATCTGCTGCCCTTCAGGCGTCCTGTCCCGACCATACTCGCGGTTCTGCCGGGTCTCGGCCGCAGAGGGCGGCCTGCTCGGCTCGGGGCGATTGGCGCCCGGCGCATGCTGTGTCGCGCCGCTGCCGGTGCCCTCCTGGGGCGCCATCCCGGAGGATCCGGAGCCGGTCCCCGTCCCTTCCCTGTGTTCCGGCCCGGCCATCGAAGGGGGTGGTGCCGGCTGGCCTTGAGCGTAAGCAGCGCATGGCAAGGCGAACAATGCCGCCCCGAAGACACACGCTCCCATGGGATTTGCTCGCATCGGAATCCTCCAGCGCGATTTCGCCTCACACGGAGGACCACAATCAGCTAACGTCAGCGCTGCGAGCAGGGTTCCAGCGGCCCGGAACCTGACATCGGGGCATGCAGAGGCCGGAGGTTCAGCCAATGCCGGAAAACGCGTCCAAGCAGGAGCTCGATGAGCAGATTGCGATTGCCCGGCGGAATATCGCCGATCTGATGGAGCAAGCCACCGCGACCTCAGGCTCGGGCGCGGAAGAGGCCATCGCGAACCGGCTCAACGAACAGCAGGACCGGCTCAACAAACTGCTGAAGCAGCGCGAGGCGATGGGGTAAGGCGGCGTTCCAAGGATTTGCGCTGAACGGCGGTTCGTAGCCCCCACGCTGCAATTGCATTTTCTGCCGTTAATATACGGCTAAGGACTGCCCCTCCATAATGCGGTGCACAGATCAACGGGCGCCAGAACAACCATGCGACGAGCAGGTGGTGTCATAGCGCTCTTCGCTGGCGCCATTGGCGTCGTCACCGGCTTCGTGACGCTCGGGCTGAAGGGCTTTGGGGCGAGCATCGGGGCCCCCTTCGCCCACACGATCTTCATGGCTGAGGGCGGCGGGCTGCTCTGCGCCCATGTCACGCTCGTGCTGGGCGCCGTCTGCATGAGAGCGACCTCCTGGCTGTCCGGAGGGCTCCTGGTGATGACCGCGCTCTGCGGGGTTTTCGTCGGTGGTCCCCATGTGTCGGCCTGCATGGTCCTGGCGCTTCTCGGCGGGCTTCTCGTCATTGCGGAAGCCGAAGCGATGCGCCGGTGAAGGTTCAGCCACGGGCGCGAAGTACGCCGCCTGAGGATACCGCCCATGCGACATCTGCACGACGGGCGCCGTCTTTTTCGGTCAGTCTAGCCGCGCCGCCTGCCGGTCGGCTCGCACGTCACTCATGGTACCTCCTGATGAATATGCACACGCCCTCAGCGGAGCTTTCGACGAAGCCATTCGAGGTCGGCCAGCCGGTCCCGCGCAACGAGGATCCGGTCCTCGTGCGTGGCGAGGGGCGCTATACCGACGATGTCTCGCTGGAGGGGCAGCTCTACGCCGCCTTCGTCCGCAGCCCGCACGCGCACGGCGTCCTGCGCGGCATCGATGTCTCGCACGCCGAAGCCATGAAGGGCGTCGTCGCGATCTATCGGGGGGACGATCTCGCGGGCCAGGGCTACGGATTGCTGAAATGCGTCGTCGAGATGCCGAACCGTGACGGCAGCCCGATCAGGAAGCCGGCCCGCACCGCATTGGCGAGCGACAAGGTCCGGTTTGTCGGGGACCCCGTCGCGATGGTCGTGGCCCGCACGGCCGTTCAGGCGCGCGATGCCGCCGAGGCCGTATTGCTCGACATCGAGATCCTGCCCGCGGTCACGGCCGGCGAAGATGCGGTCAAGCCGGGCGCGCCGCAGCTTTATGACGACGTGCCCGGCAATGTGGTCCTCGACTATCATTTCGGCGATGCCGGCAAGGTCGCCGCGGCCTTTGCGAGCGCCGCGCATGTCACGAAGCTGCGCATCGTCAACAGCCGCATCGTCGTGAACCCGATCGAGCCGCGTGCGGCGATCGGAACCTTTGACCGGAAGACGAAGCGCTACACGCTGCATGCGCCAAGCCAGGGCGCGTTCGGGATGCGCAACAACCTTGCCGCGGCAATGGGTGTGCCGGCGGAACGGATGCGGCTGATCACCGGCCATGTCGGCGGCTCCTTCGGGATGAAATCCTCGGTCTTCCCCGAATATGTCGTGCTGCTGCATGCCGCCCGCCTCCTGAAGAAGCCGGTGAAATGGACCGATCAGCGCTCAGAGAGTTTTGTCTCGGACTATCATGGCCGCGACATGGTCTTCGAGGCCGAGCTGGCGCTCGATGCGCGCGGCCGGTTCCTGGCGACGCGCTTCAGCGGCATCGGCAATATGGGCGGCTATCTCTCGCCGGTCGGGCCGATGATGGCGACGACGAATATCGGCAAGAACAGCATCGGCATGTACCGCACTCCGCTGGTGGAGGTGCAGACCCGATGCGTCGTCACCAATACGGCGCCGATCGGCGCCTATCGCGGCGCCGGGCGGCCCGAAGGCAATTACTTCATGGAGCGGCTGATCGATGCTGCCGCGACGGAAATGGGGATCGACAAGACCGTCCTGCGGCGGCGCAACCTGGTCGCGCCGCAGCAGCTGCCCTGGGCGACGCCGGTCGGGACGCTCTATGACAGCGGCGATTTCCCGGCCCTGTTCGCAGAGGCGCTCAAGGCGGCCGACTGGGGCGGCTACAGGGCGCGGCAGCGCCAGAGCCGGAAGGCCGGCAAGCTCCGCGGCCGCGGCATCGGCTGCTATCTCGAGGTCACCGCGCCGCCGAGCAATGAAATGGCCGGTCTCCATTTCGAAGCCGACGGCAGCGTGACCATCGTCACCGGCACGCTCGACTACGGACAGGGCCACTGGACGCCCTTCGCCCAGGTGCTGACGAGCAAGCTCGGGGTGCCCTTCGACAAGATCCGCCTCGTGCAGGGCGACAGCGATCGGCTGATCGCGGGCGGCGGCACCGGCGGCTCCAAGTCGATCATGGCGAGCGGCTCGGCCATCATGGAAGCGGGTGATCGCGTCATCGAGAAGGGCAAGCTGCTGGCCGCCCATTTTCTGGAAGCCGGCGTCGCCGATCTCGAGTTTGGACGCGGCCGGTTCACGATCGCCGGGACCGACCGCTCGATCGGCATCATGGAACTCGCGGAACGGGTGCGGACGGCGCCTCACCTGCCCAAGGAGCTACCCAAAAGCCTGGATGTCGACCATGTCTTCAAGGCGGCGCCATCGGCCTATCCCAATGGCTGTCATGTCGCCGAGGTCGAGATCGATCCTGAGACCGGAGAGGTCGCGGTCGTCAGCTATGTCATGGTCAACGATTTCGGCACGATCGTAAACCCGTTGATCGTCGCGGGGCAGCTGCATGGCGGCGTCGCGCAAGGGATCGGCCAGGCACTCTACGAGATGACGGCCTATGATGAGGCCGGCCAGCTGATGACGGGGTCCTATATGGACTACGCGATGCCACGCGCAGCCGACCTGCCCTTCTTCTCATTCGCCAGCCAGGGCAGCCCGACCGCGACCAACCCTGTCGGCGCGAAGGGCTGCGGCGAGGCCGGCTGCGCGGGCTCGCTGCCCTCGGTGATGAACGCGATCGTCGATGCGCTCTCGCCCTATGGCGTGCGGCATGTCGACATGCCGGCGACCCCGCAGGCGATCTGGCGGATCATCGACCAGGGGAAATGAGACGACGCCAGCGGCGAATCGCCGTCGCTGGCGCCCCGCGGAGCGCGGGTTCCCAAAAACCGCACTCCACTTCTGGGGCCGATGCTTCAGCAAACAGCGTTTGCGGCAGGGACGCTGCGGAAGATGTCGATGAACAGGCTGTGAAACTGGCGTGGGGCGACGACCAGGCTCCGGCAGTGCAGCGGGTCGCCCTCGCCATCGATCTCGGTCGCGATGCAGCCGGCCTCGCGGGCGATGATCACGCCCGCAGCGAGATCCCAGAGATCGAGCTTGGCTCCCGAGGTCCAGAAGCCGTCAAAGCGCCCTTCCGCGACATAGGCGATCTCGAGGGCAGCCGAGCCCGGACTTCTGATCCCTGAAACCTGCGGCATGATCGCCGCCATTTCGCGGGCGGCTTTGTCCGTGTCGCCCTTGCCGTTATAGGGGAAGCAGGTTCCGACGACGGCATGGGCGAGCGAGCTGCGCTTCGAGCCCGTGAGGCGCTGGTCGCCGAGAAAGGCGCCCTCTCCCTTCGCGGCCCAGAACATGTCGTGGCTGAGCGGATGATAGGTGACGCCTGCCGTCACCTCGTCGCCCTCCATCAGCGCCAGCGACACCGAAAACTGCGGGATGCCGTGCAGGAAGTTGTTGGTGCCGTCGAGGGGATCGATGATGATCCTGCGACCGTCACCGGCGCCGGAGGAGGCGCCGCTCTCTTCGCCGAGCACCGCAAGATCGGGCAGCATGTCGCCGAGATGCGCGATGATGAGCCGTTCGGATTCGATATCCGCGGCGGAGACGAAATCCGACGGCCCCTTCTCCAGGATGGGCAGGGCGGCGAGGCGGGCAAAATTCCCGGCGAGCGATGCGCCGCCGATCTGGGCAGCCTCCTTCATGCACTCGACGATATGGCTCCTGGAACGGGTGCGGTCATGCATGGGAAAGCCTCGACTGGGGCATGGGAAAGCTTCGGATGGTCGGCGAGCCCGGCGCGATGCCTGGGCCTTGGCGGAACTCGGGGTCTGGAATGCGAAATCGCCTGCCCGCTCAGGCAGCCGGCATGGTCCGGTGCGAGGGCGCGATCCTGCGCAGCGCGGCAGCGTGCAGGGCGGGGTTTGCCGCGGCCAAACATTGCCCGCCTGAGCGGATCGTCAGCGGCGCACCGTCCCAATCCGTCATCACACCGCCGGCATGGGTGATGACGGCGACATGCGCGAGATAGTCATGTGGATTCGTGAAGCGGTCGATCGCGATGTCGATCGCGCCGGAGGCCAGCCGTCCGTAGGAATAGCAGCTGCCGCCATAGACGCACCAATGGACGGAGGAGCGCAGGGCCCTGAAGGTCGGCAGGCTGTCCTCGTCATAGAGCTCGATATTGCTCGTCGACATCACCGCTTCCGACAGGACGCGCCGGCTAGAGGTCGTGACGCGCGCGCCGTTCAGCGTCGTCGGAAAGCCCTCCGCCCCGATCCAGCGCTCCCGCGTCATCGGCTGGTCGATGACACCGAGGATCGGGACGCCACGATGGGTGAGCGCGATGAGCGTGCCGAAGACCGGAATGCCGGCGACGAAGGCCTTGGTCCCGTCGATCGGGTCGATGACCCAGACAAAATCCTCGTCGATTCCGTGCGACCCGAACTCCTCGCCCAGGATGCCATGGCTGGGATAGGCCGCTTCGATGCGGCGGCGGATCTCGGTCTCGGCGCGCCGGTCGATCTCGGTGACCGGGCTGTCGTCACCCTTGGAGATGAAGGCGTTGTTGTGCCTTGCCCCCTCGCGGATGATCTCGCCGCTCGCCTCGACCAGTTCCTGCGCGAAGGCGATGAAATTCCGGATGTCGCTAGTCGGCATGTCTGACCTGTCCAGGGATTGCCGCGCTGCTCTTGAGCGGGCGCTGGTGCTTGCTGAGGCTGTATTCGGCGAATTTGAAGCAACGGGTGATGACGAGCGTGATCGAAAGATAGATCAGCGCGGCCATGATGAAGATCTCATAGGGCGAGAACGTATCCGCCACGATGGTGTTGGCCACGCCGGTCAGTTCCATCAGCGTGATCGTGCTGGCGAGCGACGTGCCCTTCAGCATGCCGATGGCCTGGTTGCTGTAGGCCGGCAGCATCAGGCGCAGCGCAATCGGCAGCACGATCAGCCGCTGGACCTGGAAGGCCGACATGCCGCAGGCGCGCGCCGCCTCGATCTCGCCGGCGGGCACGCCCTGGATCGCGCCGCGCAGGATATTCGCGGTATAGGCGGCGGAATGCAGGGCACAGGCCAGCAGGGCACAGATGAAGGGCTTGCGCAGATACGGCCAGAGAAAGCTCTCGCGCACGAACTCGAACTGCGCGAGGCCGTAATAGACGATGAAGATCTGGACCAGCAGCGGCGTGCCGCGAAAGAAATAGACGAAGCAGTAGATCGGCGCCCGCACAGCCTTGCTGCCGTTCGCGTAGAGGATGCCGAGCGGCAGGGCGAGCACGAAGCCGATGATCTCGGTCAGCAGCAGGAGCTGCAGGGTGACGACCGCCCCTTCGAGCAGGCGCGGGATGCTCTCGATCATGAGCGAGATGTCCATGATCAGACCCTCCGCACGCCGCGGTTCGCGCGGGTTTCGAGCAATTCGATGATGAGGGAATTGATGATGGTCAGCGTGAGATAGATGACCGCCGCGAGCAGGTAGAAATGGAACGGGCTGCGCGTCACCGAGGTGGCGAGATAGCTGACGCGCATCAGCTCCTCGAGGCCGACGACCGAGATCAGCGAGGTGTTCTTGATCAGCGAGATCCAGATATTGCCGAGGCTCGGCAGGGCATAGCGCCACATCAGGGGCATGCGGATATGGATGAACAGCGTCAGCGGCGACATTCCGAAGGCCTTGGCGGCTTCGATCTGCCCCGGCGGGATGGCGAGAAAGGCCCCCCGGAAGATCTCGGCCGCATAGGCGCCAAAGACGAGGCTGAGCGCGAACACGCCGGCTGCCATCGCCGGGATCTCGACATAGACCTCCGGTCCCGCGATCCAGCGCAGCATCGCCGAGAGCGCGACGGTGCTGCCGAAATAGACCAGCAGGATGATGAGCAGTTCGGGCGTCCCGCGGACGCTGGTCGTGTAGAAATCACCCGCCGCGCGCAGGAAGCGCGACGAGGAAAGCTTGGCGAGCGCAACCGCAAGGCCGATCGCCAGGCCCGCCAGCAGCGACAGGAACGCAACCTGGAGCGTGACCATCGTGCCCCAGAAGAGCTGCGTTCCCCAGCCCTGGAAGAGGTCTGCCGTCATGGATCGGTCCTGTCGGGGCGAAGATCGCGCGGGGCCGTTTCAGCCGCGCGGGCGGTGCCGGGCGGCGGCTGGCGCCACCCGGAGGGGATCATGGGGTCCAGACGCTGGGGAGCACCGTGAACTTCCAGTACTTCTGGTTGATCGTCTTGAAGGTGCCGTCGGCGAACATGCCCTTCAGCGCATTGTTGACCTTGTCGAGCAGTTCGGGCTCGTTTTTGCGCAGTCCGACGCCGACACCGGGTCCGAAATACTTGATGTTCTCGAGTTCGGGGCCGATATACTTGAAATTCTTGCCCTGGGCGTCCTCGAAGAAGCCCTCCATCTTGATCGGCCCGGCCATGATCAGGTCGACGCGGCCGGAGACGAGGTCGAGCAGCAGGGTCTCGTAGTTCTCGTAGCGCGAGATCTGCACGCCGGGGAACAGTTCGGTGAAATAGCGGTCATAGGTGCTCGAACGGATCAGCCCGACAACCTTGCCGTCGAGGGCCTTGGGATTGGGCTGGCCGTCGGCGGTGACGGGCGCGAGCGTGGATGATTTCGGACCGACGAACCGGCCGGTCGACGAGCGATAGGGGATGCTGAAGTCGATGCTCTTCTGGCGCGCTTCGGTGATCGAGAGGCTCGCGAGGATGAGATCGAATTTGCGCGCCGTCAGGGCCGGGAGCGCACCATCGAGCGATTGGCAGACGAATTTGAGGTCAAATCCTTCGCGCTTGCCGATCTCACGCGCGATATCGACGTCGAAGCCGGCCAGTTCGCCGCTCGCGGTGCGGTAGTTGAAGGGTGGATTGGTGCAGTCGGTCCCGATCTTCACCTCGCGGGCGAAGGCGGTGCCGGCCAGCAGCAGCGCTGCGCCCGACAGGAGGGCCAGTGCGGTCTTTCTCATGGTTCTTCTCCTCAAAGAACGCGCTGCAGAAAGCGCCTGCACCGCTCCGACGTCGGATTGCCGAAGATCTGATCCGGGCTGTTGCGCTCCTCGATCTTGCCCTCGTGAAGGAAGAGCACCTCGTTCGAGACTTCGCGGGCGAACGCCATTTCATGGGTCACGACGATCATGGTCCGTCCCTCCTCGGCGAGAACGCGCATGACGCGCAGCACCTCGCCGACGAGTTCGGGGTCGAGCGCCGAGGTCGGCTCGTCGAAGAGCAGCAGCTTGGGCTCCATCGCCAGGGCGCGGGCGATCGCGCAGCGCTGCTGCTGGCCGCCGGAAATATGGGCGGGGTAGTGATAGCGCTTGTCGAACAGCCCGACCTTCGCCAGCAGGGCCTCGGCACGTTCGATCGCCTCGGCCTTCGCCACGCCCAGCACCTTGATCGGCGCGATGGTGACGTTCTCGAGCACGGTCAGGTGGCTCCACAGGTTGAAGCTCTGGAACACCATGCCCATCCGGCTGCGGATCCGGCTGATCTGCCTGGCATTGAGCACCGGCGGGCGGTTTCCGCTGCGCTGGAGCTTGATCTCCTCGCCCTCGAAGGAAATCGTGCCGGATTCCGGCGTTTCCAGCAGGTTGATGCAGCGCAGGAAGGTGCTCTTGCCCGAGCCGCTGGCGCCGATCATGCAGATCACGTCCCGTTCGCGGGCCGCGAGGCTGACACCCTTGAGAACGGGAAAGTCGCCATAGCTCTTGTGGATGACGTCCGCGGTGAGGACGGTCTTCGCCTCCGGTCGAGACACGGTATCCTCCCCTTTGCACTGCTGGACCGGCTTTGCCCGATCTCGATTGGCAGGGACGGTATCGGCGGCCAGATGCCGTCTCAAGTACCAATTCTTTCAAATGATGCAGACCAATTGTGCGGAGCCGCTTGACCCTGCCGCATGCCGGCGGCTCAATCCGATCTCGTGAAGGGTGCAGCAGGACATGAATTCGGCCTTCAACTATCCGTTCTGGAACGCGCTCGCGCTGGCGCGGGACGGGCCGGAACCGCTCTACGACCAGATCGCGGGACAACTCCGTGCGATGGTCGTGGCCGGGGCAATCCCCCGCGGCGCACGTCTGCCACCGCAGCGAAAGCTCTCGGACGAGCTCGATGTCTCCCGTTCGACGATCGTGCTCGCCTATGCGCGCCTGAAGAACGAGGGCTATGCGCATGGCCGCACCGGCGCGGGCACCTATATCGAGACCGACCTGCCGGAGGATCTGCATCGCCGCCTGGACGCCCCGGCACCGGCCAGCCCGCCGCGACAGCCCCGCATCCTGGCCCGGCGCGGCAGCGCGCTGATGGGCCTGCCGCTCCCGAGCGAGCGTGAACTCGGCTACGATCTCAGCCCCCTGCTTCCGGCGCTCGACGAATTGCCGTTCAGCGACATCCGGCGCAGCACCGCCGAATACTGGGGTTCGGAGCCCTGGCCCCAGTTCAGCTTCAGCGAGCGCCTCGGCCTGCCCGCCCTGCGCCAGCAGATCGCGAAATATCTCGGCGAATACGAGGGCGTGCCCTGCGCGGCCGAGCAGATCGCCGTCGTCGCCAGCACGACCCAGGCCTTCATCCTTCTCGCCCAGTTGCTGCTCGATCCAGGCGACGGCGTCATCGTGGAGGATCCCGGCTATCCGACCCGCGTCGCGGCGCTCGTGGCGAATGGCGCCCGCGTTCTGCCGCATCCAGTGGATCACGACGGGCTCTGCGTCGATGGCTTCAGCGCAGAAGCGGACACCGCCCGGATGGTGATCGCCTCGCCGACCAACCAGTTTCCCTATGGCTCGACGATGCCGATGGCGCGCCGGCTTGCGCTGCTGGCCTGGGCCCGCGCCAGGGATGCCTGGGTGATCGAATATGATTACAGCAGCCCGATCGGCATCAACCGCCAGCCGCTGGCCTCATTGCTGTCGCTCGACACCGATCAGCGCGTCATCTTCATCGGCAACATCAACCGGATCTTCTCCCCGTCGCTTGGCCTGACCTATCTGGTCCTGCCTCCCGATCTGGTCGAGCTGTTCTACCGGGCCAAGCTGGTCTTCTCCTGCTATTTGCCGCCGCCGCTGCAGCAGATGGTGGCCGATATCATGGGCCGGGGGGTGCTGGCCCGGCATGTGCGGCGGATGCGGCTTCTGTATCGCGAACGGGCGGCCATCCTCGTCGGGGCCCTGCACGAGGCGCTCAGCGATCGGCTGGTCATTCCCGAGGTGACGGCGGGGCTGCATCTGACCGCGCATGCGCGCGGCCCTCTGAGCGACCGCGCGATCACCGATGCGGCCCGGCAGCGCGGCATCGATGTGCCGGCCCTGTCCCGCTATCGGCTGCAGAGCCAGGAGGCGACGGGCTTCATCTTCGGCTTCGGCAATACCGCACCCGAGCGCATACCGCCGGCGGTGCGGCGCTTTGCCGAGGTCGTGGCTGCGACCTAAAGCTTCGGCCCGAAAAGTGGATCGCGTTTTTCGGGGCAAAGCCGATGCAAACACAAGAAGGTTAGATCGTCGGACCGGATACGATATCCGGTCCGACGATCTAGCAAGGCCGTGGCGAAGAACTGCAAATCTAAACGCCGGGCTCAAAGAGGCACCGGCCGGGGGGAGGACGAGGTGATGGATGTGAATGGTCTGGCGCAGAGGTTGATGCGCGAGCACGAGGAACAGGTGCGCTTCCGCCCTTTCGCGGCGGCCGGCGGCATCGCTTCGCTCGACGACGCCTACAGGGTGCAGGATCGCTATGTCTCGCTGCTGCAGACCCGGTTCGGCGAGAGCGTCGGCTACAAGATCGGCCTGACCTCGCAGCGCATGCAGAGGATGTGCGGCATCGACCAGCCGATTGCCGGGGTCGTCCTCGCTGACCGGCTGCACCGCTCCGGCGCCCGGGTCCAAATCTCCGGCTATGGGCGGATCGGTCTCGAATTCGAGATCGCCGTGCGCCTGGCGAGCGATCTTCCGATCAGTGGCCCCGCTTTCACGCCCGAGACGATTGCTGCCCATGTCGGCGGCGTCTGCGCCGCGATCGAGATCGTCGACGACCGCGCGGCCGATTATGCCGAACTCGACGTGCTCTCGCTCGTCGCCGACAATTCCTGGAACGGCGGCATCGTCCTCTCCGCGTTCCGCAGCCCATGGCCTGAGCTGGATGCGGTCACCGGGGTGGTCCACCGCAATGGCGTCGAGATCGACCGCGGCCACGGAAGGGACGTGCTCGGCCACCCTTTCTCGCCGCTGGCCTGGCTGGCGAACGCACTCGCAGCCAAGGGCCGGAGCCTGCGTGCCGGCGATGTGGTCATGACCGGCAGCCTCGTCACCACCCGTTTCCCGACCGAGACGGAAACCTACAGCTTCGAGCTCGAGGGCATCGGAGCCGTCGCGCTCACCGTCGAAGCCGGCTGAACCAAGGGGGGCTCGACTTCGCCCTTCGACGGGATGCCGGCCGGCCGCCCCGTCGCCTCACGGGCCGCTTGAAGCGACCGGCGCGCGCCTAGAGCACCGGACCGGATATCATATCCGGTCCGATGCTCTAACCTGCTGTGTTTGCATCGGCTTTGCCCAAAACCGCAATCCACTTTTCGGGCCGATGCTTTATTCGAAGAAGCAGCTGACGCTGCCCAGCGGGCCGTAATCGCCGGTGATGGTGTCGCCGTGTCGCGCTTCCACCGGGCGAATGAAGGAGCCCGCCAGGACGATCTGGCCGACCTCGATATGATCGCCATAGGCCGCGAGCCGGTTCGCAAGCCAGGCGACGCCACGGGCGGGATGGTTCAAGACGCCGGCTCCGAGCCCGGTCTCCTCGACCTGGCCGTTGCGCGAGACGATGGCGCCGACCCAGCGCAGATCGACCTGGTCCGGTCGCATGGCGCGGCCACCCAGGACGATGCCGGCATTGGCAGCATTGTCGGCGATCGTGTCGACGATGGTGCGGGCCTTCCCGCTCTGCGGATCGACGCGCAGGACGCGGGTATCGAGGATCTCGAGCGCCGGAGTGATGTAATCGGAGGCATTGAGCACCTCGAAGATCCCGATATTGGGGCCCTTCAGCGGCGCCTTCATCACGAAGGCGATCTCGGCCTCGATCCGCGGCTGGATGAAGCGGTCCTTCGGCACGCTGTCGCCATCGGCGAACATCATGTCGTCGAACAGCACGCCGGAATCCGGGATGTCGATATTCAGCGCATATTGCATCGCCTTCGAGGTGAGGCCGATCTTCCAGCCGATCACCTTTCGGCCGGCGGCGATCTTGCGCTTCACCCAGGCTCCCTGGACGGAATAGGCGTCGTCCATCGTCATCTGGGGATGCCTGAGCGACATCAGCCCGGTCTGGCTGCGCGTCCGTTCGGCCTCGTCGAGGCTGAGCGCCGCGGCGGCGATTTCATCGGATGTCAGCATCGGTCAGGCCTCGTCGGCGATGGTGTTGCGGAGCAGGCCGATGCCCCCGGCCTCGACCTCGACGACGTCACCGGGCTTCAGCCAGACCGGCGGCTCCAGGCGAGCCCCTGCCCCGGTCGGGGTGCCGGTAACGAGGATGTCGCCCGGCACAAGCGTGGTGAAGGTCGAGATGTAGCTGATGATCCGGCGGAAGGAGAAGACCATCCGGCTGGTGCGGTCCTCCTGGCGCAGCTCGCCATTGACGCGGGTCGTCAGCGCGATATCAGCGATCTGCGCCTCGTCGCTGAAGGGAACGAGCCACGGCCCGATGGAGCCCGAGCGGTCGAAATTCTTGCCCTGCGTGACGTTGAACTTGGCGTGCCGGACCCAGTCCCGGATCGTCCCCTCATTGCAAAGCGACAGGGCCGCGACATGGTCCAGCGCGTCGCGCTCGGCGATACGGCGTCCCGATTTGCCGATGACGATGACGATCTCGCCCTCATAATCCAGTTGCACGCTCTCCGGCGGGCGGATCAGCGGCTGGTCATGGCCGGTGAAGGATCGCGCAAAGCGCGGGAACAGCGATGGATTGGCCGGGGCGGCCTGGCCATCCCCGTACTCGGCGTTGCGATCGGGAAAATTGACGCCGACGCAGATGATCTTCTCCGGCGCCGCGACCGGAAGCTCGTAGCGGATCGCCTGGAACGGCAGATCCGCGGAAAGCCCGGCCGCCGCTTCGGCGAGCGGTTCGAAGGCCCCCTCGGCGACCACCTCCTTCAGGCTCGGCCACTGAGCCGAGAAGCGGCGGGACAGATCGACAATGCCGCCCTCCACGGCCAGGCCGTATCCGACGCGGTTTTCGGCGGAGAAGCTGACGAATCTGGGGGCGAGCATGAATCCGGTCCTTCTGTCGCCTCGCGCCTTCGGCGGAGAACCATGCCTTCGAGAGTTGATGGCCCGGGGTGGCGACGCGGGGGGCTGGCCTCAGCAACAATGCAAAGCCACACCGCCACTCAGTATATAATTACCATGTTAATTAGATAGCAATGCCCGATCAAGAGGCGGTCTGGCCTTTTCCCCCTCTCCGCCCTTCCCGTCACGGGGTCGCCGCGGTCAGGTCGGGAAAACGAGCGACCGGCGCCGGCAGTTCTGCGTCAGCGCGCGATCGCGACCTGATCCGTTGCCGAGCCCTGCTGCCCGCCCCAGCCTGCCCTCGCGGTGCGGCGAAGACTCCCCTCCCCGTTGGCGCCCACGCCGATCCCCCGTCAGCATTCTGACCCCACGGACGATCCGACCAACGCTTGACAGCCCGCTCGATCAACCCATAGCATATCAAATAACAAAATGATATTTCATTATATGAAATGAAACACAGAGGGACGCTCCTTGACGCTCGATACCGACAAAGCCTCCGCCAAAGCTGTGCCTGCCGGCACAAGCACGCTCGATCTCGCCCTGCGGGCAGTCGAATATCTGGTCCTGCAGAGCCGCCCCGTCGCGCTGGCGCAGATTGCCGAGGCGCTCTCCTCCTCCAAGGCGACCATCTACCGGCATCTGGTGACGCTGCAGCGCCACGGCTTCGTCCGCCAGGATCCGAATACCGGCCGCTACGATGCCGGAATCAAGCTGATGGTCCTGGGCGAGGCGCTGCGGCAGCGCTTCGATATCGTCTCGGCGGCACGCGAGGAGCTGATGACCCTGCGCGACCGCACCGGCCAGGCGGTCACGCTTTGCGACGTGATCGATGAGGAACTGATCGTCCTCGAGCTGATCCAGGGCCGCACGATGATCGAATTCGCGATGCGGCCGGGCACGCGGCTCGCCTTCCACGCCAGCGCGCATGGCAAGATCTGGCTCGCCTTCGGCTCGCCGGAACGCAGCCGCGCTGTTGCCGCCGGCGAGTTGAAGGCGTGGACGCCGAGCACGATCGTCTCCGGGGAGGCGCTGCTGGCGGAAATCGCACGCGTCCGCGAGCACGGCTGGGCCACCGCACCCGACCAGGTGATCACCGGCGTCAACACGCTGGCCGCCCCGGTCTTCGACCACCGCAAGGCACTGGTCGGCTCGATCGCCATCGTCGGCGCCACGCAATTCATCGCGCCAGAACCCAATCCCGAACAGATCCGCGAAGTCGTCGGCGCAGCCGCACGCATCTCGCGCGGATTGACCTGGAAAGACTGAGATCATGACCTATTCCCTGGCCGTCGATATCGGCGGCACCTTCACGGACATCGTCCTGCGCGACTCCCACGGCGGGCTCAGCGTCGACAAGACCCTGACCACCCATCACGACCTGCTGGAAGGCTTCTTCCGCGGTGTCGATTCCGTGCTGGACAAGGCCGGGATCGCCGCCGGCGCGATCGATGGCGTCGTCGTCCACGCCACCACGGTCGTCACCAACGCGCTGATCGAACGCAAGGGGCTGCCGACGGCGCTCGTCGTCACGGAGGGCTTCCGCGACGTGCTCTCGATCCGCAACGAGCACCGCTACGACATGTATGATCCGCAGATCGAGTTCCCCGAGCCACTGGTGACGCGCGAGCTGACCTTCGGCATCAAGGAACGGGTCCTTGCAGACGGCACCGTCGCGCTCGCTCCAACCGCTGACGACATCGCGGAACTCGCCGCCGACATCCGCGCCTCCGGCGCGCGCGCCATCGCGATCTGCTTCCTCAACAGCTTCGCCAATCCTGAGAACGAAGTCACAGTCGCAGCTGCGCTGTCGCGCGAACTCAACGACGTCTTCATCTGCACCTCGGCCGAGGTCGCGCCACAGATCCGCGAATACCAGCGCGCCTCGACGGCGACGGTGAACGCCTACGCCATGCCGATCTCGCAGCCCTATCTCAAGCGCCTGAGCGACCGGCTGCGCGTCGAGGGTTTCGCCAACACGCCGCTGATCATGCTGTCCTCGGGCGGCGTCGTCGGCGCCGAGACGGCAGGCAGGAACCCCGTGCGCATGATCGAGAGCGGTCCCGCAGCGGGGGCGCTCGCGGCCTGCCATTATGCGGAGCTGCTCGGGATCGACCGGCTGATGTCCTTCGACATGGGCGGCACCACGGCCAAGGCCTGCCTGATCGAGAACCGCACGCCGCTGATCACCGGGCTGTTCGAGGTCGACCGGCGCTACCGTTTCCGGGAAGGCAGTGGCCTGCCCGTCACCGTGCCCTCGATCGATCTGATCGAGATCGGTGCCGGTGGCGGCAGCATCGCCCATGTCGACGATCTCGGCCTGCTCAAGGTCGGGCCTGAAAGCGCTGGCTCCAATCCGGGGCCTGCCTGCTACGGCCGCGGCGGCAGGAACGCGACGGTCACCGATGCCGATCTCGTGCTCGGTCTGATCGATGCCGATAACTTCCTCGGCGGCGACATGTCGCTCGACAAGGCGGCTTGCGACGCTGCGACGGCGCGGCTCGGCGAGGCGCTTGGCCTCAACGCCGTCCAGGCGGCGCGCGGCATCTATCGCATCGTCACCGAGGCCATGGCCTCGGCGGCGCGCACCCACGCCACCGATCGCGGCGTCGATTATCGCGGCCTGCCGCTCTTCGCCTTCGGGGGCGCCGGTCCGCTGCATGCCTGCGGCGTCGCCGACCTGCTGCAGAGCACCAGCGTGATCGTGCCGCCGCAGTCGAGCGTGCTCTCGGCCTTCGGCACGCTCGTCACGCCGGTCCGGCTCGATCTGGTGCGCAGCGACCTGACGCGGGTCGACCATCTCGACTGGAGCCGCGTCGACCGCGTGCTCGGCGAGCTCGAGAGCGAGGGGCTGACGGCGCTCGGCGAATCCGGCTGCGCGCCCTCCGACGTCACGATCCTCGTCGGTGCGGACATGCGCTATGTCGGCCAGCAGCACGAGGTCACGATCATCTTCGAGACCGACCCGCGCCGGAGCCGTGACAGCGCAGCGCTGACGGCACAGTTCGAGGCGGCCTATCGCACCCTCTACGGCGTCAATCCCTCGCATGTGCCGATCGAGCTCGTGACCTGGCGCGTCGTGGCCCGCGGTCCCCTGCCGCAATTCGACGGCCAGGCCAGGCCCCAGGGCAGCGCCGGTGCGCCCAAGCGTCATCGTCCGGTCCATGCCTGGGAGGACGGTCAGTCCGTGCCGGTCTACGAGCGCGCCGCCCTCGCCACGGGCCAGACCATCACCGGCCCCGCCATCATCGAGGAGCGCGAGACCACGACCGCGCTGCCCCCCGGCTGGAGCGCGACGATCGACGCGCTCGGCTGCATCGTCGCCACGAAAGGCTGAAATCCGATGGACGGAGTCGAGCTCGAAATCCTCTGGTCGAACCTGATCGGCATCGTCAACGAGCGCGCCAAGGCGCTGCAGCGCATCGCCTTCAGCCCGATCGTGCGCGAAGCCGGCGACCTCGCCTGCGCCCTCTTCGACCAGCGCGGACGCATGGTGGCGCAGGCCAATACCGGCACGCCCGGCCATATCAACTCGCTCGCCATCGCGGGAGCACATCTCGTGCGCCTGTTCGAGGGGCGCTGCGAGCCCGGCGACGTGCTGATCACCAACGACCCCTGGCTCTCGGCCGGGCATTTCTTCGACATCACGATCCTGACGCCGATCTTCGATGGCACAAAATTGCTCGCCTATATCGGCTCGACCATCCACCACACCGATATCGGTGGCTACGGCATCGGCGCCGGCGCCCGCGACGTGCATGAGGAAGGTCTCTGGATCCCGCCGCTCAAGCTCTACGAGCGCGGCAAGCCGAGCGAAATGCTGCACGACATCATCCGCCGCAACGTGCGCACGCCCGACGCCGTCTTCGGCGACCTGTCGGCGCAGGTCTCCTCCGGCGAGGCTGCCGCCGAGCACCTGATCGCGCTGTGCGAGCGCTACGGCATCGAGGACATCGAGGCCTTGTCGGACGAGATCATCGATCGCTCCGAGGAGGCGACGCGCAATGCCATCCGCAAGCTGAAGCCCGGCACCTATCATGGCGAGGCCGTCTTCGACGTTCCCGGTGGCGAAATCATCACCCTGAGGACTGCCGTCACCGTCGATGCCGAGAGCGGCTCGATCATCGTCGATTTCAACGGTTCCTCGCCACAGACGACGACCGGCATCAACGTGGTGCTGAACTACACCCACGCCTATTCGACCTTCGCGATCCGCTCCTGCCTCAATCCGGACCTGCCGAACAACACCGGTTCGCTCGCGCCGATCGAGGTGCGCGCACCGGTGGGCTCGATCATCAACTGCGCCTATCCGGCGCCGGTGAATGCGCGCCATGTCGTCGGCATGTATGTCCCGATGCCGATCCTGAAAGCGCTGCATCAGGTCATGCCCGAGCGCGTCCTGGCGGAAGGGTCCGGTGCGGTCTGGACCATTCAGATCCAGGGCCGGCGCCCGAGCGGCGAGGCCTTCACCTCGTCGATGTTCAACTATTCCGGCGGCATGGGCGCGCGCGCCGGCAAGCCGGGGCCGAGCGCCACCTGCTATCCGACCGGGGTCGCGGCGGTGCCGATCGAGATCCTGGAAGCCGCGATGCCGATCGTCTTCGACCGCAAGGAACTGCGGCCGGGCTCCGGCGGCAAGGGCCGGATGCAGGGCGGGGACGGCCAGATCATCCAGTTCCACATGCGCACCGACCATGCCTGGCTGCTCAACGCAGTGCCGAGCCGGCTCGAACATGGGCCTGACGGGATCGATGGCGGCCTGTCGGGCGCGCCCGGGCGCTTCCTCGTCAACGGCGCATCCGTCAGCGAGGCAAAGAAGCTGACCATGCAGGCCGGGGACGTCGTGCTGCTGGAGACGCCCGGCGGCGGCGGCTACGGCAAGCCGGCGGCCTGATACCTGCCACCTGTCACAAGACCAATAAAAAGGCGGAGCCCCGCACCGGGGCGACCAGCCGAAGCCAAAGGAAACCGGGAGGACAGTTGATGAAGCAGACCCTATTTGCGGCCGGAATCGCCGCAAGCGTCGCAGTGGTCGGCGCGGCGCCCGCCCGCGCGCAGGAGCCCTACAAGATCGGCGTCTCGGCGGGATTGACCGGCTATGCCGCGACCGTCGATCGCGCCTGGCGCGACGGCGTCGAGCTGGCCGCTGCGGCAGTGAACGCCAGGGGCGGCGTCATGGGCCGCAAGATCCAGGTCGTCGTCGAGGACAACCGGTCCGAGCCGCAGGAGGCGGTGACCGTCTATCGGAAGATGCTGAGCTCGGACAAGGTCGACGTCTTCGTCAGCGGCTGCGTCTCGGCCGGCAATTTCGCCGCCGCCGGCCTGCTCCTGCGCGCCAAGGTGCCGATGATGCTGTGCTCGATCCTGCCGCAGCAGGCCGAGCATCTGCCCTGGGCCTTCACGACCCTGCCGCCCGCCGGCTTCGAAGTCGACAAGCGCCTGGAATACCTCAAGGACAAGACGCAGATCCGCAAGATCGCGGTGCTGCACGACCCAACCCCTTACGCCAATCTCCAGAAGGGCGTGGCCGAGCGCAACGCGGCCAAGTACGGCCTCGAGGTCGTCTCGGTCGACCAGTACAAGCAGGACGACGCCGATCTCAGCGTGCAGATCAGCAAGGCGCGTTCGGCGGGCGCCGGCGCAATCCTCAAGATCGGGCTCGGCGGCACGACGCTGACCGCGGCCAAGAACATCAAGCAGCTCGGCGCCGACATGCTGCTGCTGACGAGCCTCGAGGACCTGGCCGTGTTCGGCCCCGTCTCCGAGGTACTGGGCGACAAGTTCTTCTTCGTCGCCTCGCCGTCGCAGGTCTATGAGGCGCTGCCCGAGGGCGCGCTCAAGACCGGCATCAAGGCCTTCCTCGGGCCCTGGCGCGAAAAGTTCAAAGATCGCGACCCGAACTGGGCTTCGCGCGGCTGGGACGGCGTCATGCTGACGGTCGCCGCGATCGAAAAGGCGAAGTCCTCCGAGGGCGAGAAGGTCCGCGCCGCCTATGAGGAGCTGACCGGCTTCCAGGGCACGACCGGCATCTACAATTTCCGGCCGGACCTGCACCAGGGCATCACCGAGAACCCGTTTGTGCTGGCGACGATCGACGCCGGCAAGGTCAAGGTGGTGCAATGAGCCTCGCGGTCGCGGCCAAGACCGAAGCGAGCGCTGCTCCGCCGATCCTGGCCGCGACCGGCCTGTCGGCGCGCTATGGCCATGTCGAGGCGCTGCACGGGGTCGACCTGCGCATCGGCGAGGGCGAGCTCGTCGCCGTGCTCGGCCCCAACGGTGCCGGCAAGTCGACGCTGCTGCGCGCGATCATGGGGCTCTCCGCCAATGGCGGCGAGGTCCGGTTCCGGGGCCAGGTGTTGCCCCGGTATGATGCGGTCGCGGTCGCCTCGCGCGGCATCGTGCTGGTGCCGGAGGGGCGCGGGCTCTTCGCCCCGATGAGTGTCGCGGACAATCTCGAACTCGGCGCCTATCGCTTGCGGGACAAAGCCGAATTCAACCGCCGGCGCGAGCGTGTGCTCACCCTGTTCCCGCGCCTGAAGGAACGGCTCGGACAGGCCGCAGGCTCCATGTCCGGCGGCGAACAGCAGATGCTTGCCCTTGGCCGCGCCCTGATGGCCGGGCCGAAGCTCCTGCTGCTGGACGAGCCCTCGCTTGGCCTCGCGCCGCGCGTCACCGAGGAAATCCTGGAGACGCTCGGCCTCCTGAACCGCGAAGGCCTGGCGATCGTGCTGGTCGAGCAGAAGGCGCCGCTGGCGCTCGAACTCGCCAACCGCGTCTACCTGCTTTCGCTCGGGCGCATCGTCGCCGAACTCGATCCGCGTGACATCAATTCCCATGACGAACTCGCTCAGCATTACTTCGCCTGAACGGCGCCCCCTCAGGCTGGTGGGCCTGCTGCCCTGGCTCTTCGCCGGGCTGGTCGTCGGCTATGCCATGATCGTTGGCGGCTATGCCGCAACGGTCGTCGCCTTCGCGCTGATCTACGCGGTCTTCGTGACCGGGTTGAACCTGTTCATGGGCTTCGCCGCGCAGGTCTCCTTCGGGCAGAACGCCTTCGCCGCGATCGGCGGCTATCTCTCCGCCGTGCTGACCGCCACCCATGGCTGGAGCCCCCTGCCCGCCATGGTGCTCGGCATCGTCGCGGCCGTCCTCGCCGCAGCGATCGTCGGCTACCCCGCGCTCAGGCTGAAGGGCCACTACCTCGCCATGGGTACGCTGGCCATTGGCCTGATCACCTATGAGATCACCGTCGAATGGCAGTCGGTGACGCAGGGCTATATGGGCATTTCCGGCATCCCGCCCTTCGGGATCGGCCCCTATGAGATCACCTCCGACCGTGGCCAGCTCATCCTGCTCTCGCTGGTCGTCGCGGCTTGCGCCTTCGCGGCAGCGCGCATCCGCCGCTCACGCTTCGGCCGCGCGCTCTCCGCAGTCGCCGGCAGCGAGGAGGCGGCGACAGCGCTCGGCATCGACGTCGCGCGCTACAAGCTCGCGGCCTTCCTGCTTTCGGCCGGCTTTGCAGCGCTCGCGGGCTCACTCTTCGTCCATGTCGTCGGCTTCGTCAGCCCCGAGGTCTTCGGGCTGCACATGGTCATCGTCACCTTCACCATGCTCTATGTCGGCGGCATCGGCACGGTCGCCGGACCGTTGGTCGGAGCCCTGATCGTCAGCCTGCTGCCGGAGACCTTTCGCGCTTTCAAGGACTATCAGGACCTCGCCTATGGCGCGGCGTTGATCCTGCTGCTGATCTATGCGCCGCGCGGCCTCGCTGGCCTCTTTGCCCCGCGGGGTCGCTCATGAGCCGGCTTCGCCTGGACGGCGTGACGCGCCGCTTCGGCGGCCTCGTCGCGGTCGACGATGTCTCGTTCGAGGTCCCTGCCGAAGGCGTCACCGCCGTGATCGGCCCCAATGGTGCCGGCAAGACGACGCTGTTCAACCTGATCTCGGGCTTCCTGCCACTGAGCGCAGGGCGGATCGTCTTCGAGGGCAATGACATCACCGGGCGGCCGCCGGCGGAGATCGCCGCTGCGGGCTTGGTGCGGACCTTCCAGCTCGTCAAGCTGTTCGAGGATCTGAGCGTGCTCGACAACGTCAAGGTCGGATGCCACCTGCAGGGCAAGGCCGGCCTGTTCTCGGCACTGCTCCGGCCGGCCTCGGCCCGCCGCGAGGAGGCTGCCGTCGAAGCCCGGGCGCGCGACCTCCTCGCCTTCGCCGGCCTCGCTGGGATGGCCGACGAACCGGCATCGGGCCTGCCCTATGGCCGCCAGCGCATGCTTGAACTGGCGCGCGCCCTGGCTGCCGGGCCACGGCTCATCCTGCTCGATGAGCCCGCCGCCGGCCTGAATACCGAGGAATCGGCCGTGCTCTCGCGCACCATCCGGCGCATCGCCGACGAAGGCACCAGCGTGCTCCTGATCGAACACGACATGACGCTGGTGATGAACACCGCCGACCGCGTCGTCGTGGTCGATTTCGGCCGCAAGATCGCGCAGGGCACGCCGGCCGAAATCCGCGCCGACCCGGCCGTGATCGCGGCCTATCTCGGCACCGGCAAGTCATCCACCGGCAAGTCATCTACCGGCGCGTCTTCCACGAACAAGTCTTCCACGAACAAGCCCGGCACGCAGGAGGCGGCCCATGGCTGACTTGTCCTATATCCCGCAGGTGCTCGTCAGCGGTCTCGGCATCGGCTGCGTCTACGGCCTGATCGGCATCGGCTTCTGCGTGATCTACAACGCCAGCGGCATCGTGAATTTCGCGCAAGGCGCGTTCGTGATGCTCGGCGGCATGATCACCCAGGTGCTGTTCGCGCGTAACGGCGTGCCGCTGCCGGTCGCCGCCCTGATCGCAGTCGCATCCGTCGCCATGCTCGGCGTCGCGATCGAACGGGTCGTCGTCAGGCCGCTCTGGAACCGCAAGGCGACGATGTTCGTGATGATCCTGGCGACGCTCGCCGCCCAGATCGTGATCGAGCGGCTGACGCTGATCGCGGTCGGCGACCAGCCCAAGACCCTGCCCGTCTTCACCGACCGGCCGCCCCTGATGTTCGGCAGCGTCGCAGTCGGCTACCAGCTGATCTGGATCGTCGGTGGATCGCTTGCGATCGTCGCAGCGCTTGCCGCCTTCTTCGGCCTGACGCGGACCGGCAAGGCGATGCGCGCCTGCTCGATCAACCGCGAGGCGGCTGCACTGCAGGGCATCCCGGTCGCGCGCATGCTGGCACTGGCTTTTGCGCTGAGCGCGGCGCTCGGCGCCATTGCCGGCATCCTGATCACGCCGACGCAGTACACCGCCTTCAATGTCGGCGTGCCCTTCGCGATCAGCGGCTTCATCGCCGCGATCGTCGGCGGCTTCGGGCGGCCTTTCGGCGCTTTCCTCGGCGGGCTGCTGCTCGGTCTGCTGCAGGCGCTCGCCATCGTCGGCTTCGGCGCGGGCCTGAAGAATGTCGCGGCATTGTCGGTGCTGCTGCTGTTCCTGTTCATCCGGCCGTCCGGCATCCTCGGCGCGGCCAAGTAGACAAGCGACGTAGACAATCGCTGCAACCGACCGCCCGGACGGTCGCTCGTGTTCACTCGGGAGATCCACCATGGACATTCACAAGATCGACTGGAGCCGGATCCCGTGGACGCCGGTGCGTCCGGGCGTGGAGCGCAAGGCCTTCTCCGGCAGTGCCGCGACGGTGGCGCTGCACCGGCTGATGCCCGGCCACGAGCCCAGGCCGCACAGCCATCCCCATGAGCAGATCGCCTATATCGTCAGCGGGACGCTGCGCTTCTTCATCGGCGGCGAAGAGCATCTCGTCGGCCCCGGCGGGCTCGTCCTGATCCCGTCCAATGTCGAGCATTGGGGCGAGGTCGTCGGCGACGAGCCCGTGCTCAATCTTGACGTCTTCACACCGCGCCGTCCGGAATACGCCTGAAATCAAAGGATTAAATGCCCAAGGGCGCGCCTTCGATCGAGAACCGGCAGCCCACGAGGAAGCCGAGGAACTGGTCGATCACGCGTCTGGCCGCGTCCGGCTGGGTCGCGCCAGTGCCGGCAGTTGGCCTCTTGCCCGAATACAGACGTCGGCAGGACCGTGCGGCGGGCCCCGGCCCCGTTGCAGGCAATCGCGACTGGCTTATCGTCATGGCCTTGGCGGCACTCATGATGATCAGCTGGCGGTAGACTATGACTCGCATCCCTCCGCATCATTTGACAACGGATCGCCTGGCTCTGCGTCCAACGAGCGCCGCGGATGCTGAACGCGCATTTGAAATACAGTCGGACTGGAACGTGACGCGCATGCTGCGGATGGCGTCATTTCCGCCCGATCGAGCAGACATCGCGCAATGGTTCGCCGACCATGAGCGCGAATGGGCAGCGGGAGAAGCCTATCGCTTCGCTGTCGAACTCCAGGGCAGAACCATAGGAGTCATCGACGTCGATGAGATATCCCAGGGCGAGGGTGAACTTGGCTATTGGTTCGAGCCGGCCAGCTGGGGGCGAGGCTATGCCTCGGAAGCGGCACAAGCCGTCGTGAATTTTGCATTTCGAACGGTTGGCCTGTCGCAGCTTCTCTCTGGACATGCAGTCGACAACGCAGCTTCGGGGCAGGTGCTTCTCAAACTTGGCTTTCGCCCGCTGGACACCGTTCAGCGAGAATCCCGCTCGAGAGCCGGCACAATCCTGCAGCGCCGCTATTTTCTTCCCGCCTCCGTGGCGCCTGAGTAAGCGAAGGGCGGCCGGTCCCCATACCGCCGCGTTTCCACGCGGTGGTCGGCGATCGCAACGTCGCCGGCATTCATTAGCACCGCTTATCTGTCCTAGTGGATCATTGCGCCTAATCGAACACCGACCAGATCGTTAGGTTCCCCGGCGACGCTGATACAGCAACCGAGGGGCGCATGCCGACGATCGAGAAGCTATCCCTGATTCCATCAGTCCTGATCGCAACCGGCCTGGTGAGTCTGGCGCCTGCGCTGTCGCAATCGGCCGGGAAGCCTGAACCCTTGGTCATTCAGGACCAGGGCAGCTTCGCGGTGGGCGGCACGAGCGCCAATGCCCCGGGCATTTTCGATCCGATGAAACCCCTGCAGCCGGCTGGGCAGACCTTCCATGGCGATCACCTCTACGCCTTCTACCAGGTGCCGGTGACCCCGCGGAAATTCCCCATCGTGATGTGGCACGGGGCCGGGCAATTCTCGAAGACCTGGGAGACGACGCCCGACGGGCGCGAGGGCTTCCAGAACATCTTCCTGCGCCGCCGTTTCGCGACCTATCTCATCGACCAGCCGCGGCGCGGCAATGCCGGCCGCAGCACGGTCGAGGCGACCATCAAGCCGACGCCGGACGAGCAGTTCTGGTTCGGCCAGTTCCGCGTCGGCATCTGGCCGACCTATTTCGACGGCGTCCAGTTCGACCGCAAGCCCGAGACGCTAAACCAGTATTTCCGCGCCATGACGCCGAATACCGGCCCCTTCGATGCGAACCTGATCTCGGATAGCGTCTCGGGCCTGTTCGCCAGGATCGGCCCCGGTATCCTGATGACGCATTCGCAAAGCGGCGGGCCAGGCTGGCTGACCGCGATCAAGAGCGGGAACGTCAAGGCGATCGTCGCCTTCGAGCCGGGCAGCGGCTTCGTCTTCCCGCAAGGCGAGTTGCCGAAGCCTGTGCCGACCTCGTTCGACACACTTGAGGGCACGCCGGTGCCGATGTCGGACTTCATGGCCCTGACCAAGCTGCCGATCATCATCTTCTACGGAGACAATATCCCGGCGAAAGCGTCCGATGTTCCGACCCAGGACGCCTGGCGTGGCCGGCTGGAAATGGCCCGGATCTGGCGCGACACCGTCAACAAGCATGGCGGCCAGGTCACCTTGGTCCACCTGCCGGAGATCGGCATCCGGGGCAACACGCATTTCCCGTTCTCGGACCTGAACAATATCGAGATCGCAGACCAGGTCTCGAAGTTCCTGACCGAGAAGAAACTGGATTGACCCGCCTGCCCCGGCACCCGGCGCCGCCCCGGGCATCGCGCTCCCCACGGATCAAGGATTGGAGGTCGAAATGACCATCGCAGTCATCAACAAAAGCAGGCGTGAGCTCCTCGGAGCCTCCGCGCTTGTTCTCTCAGGCGCAGTGTTAGGAGTTTCAGCAATGACCAATGCCCCCGCTGTCGCAGCGGACTCCAAGCAGAATCCGTTCACCCTCGTCTATGAAGGCGCGATCACGAAGAACGAGCCGGGCAAGGTCAATATCCATCCGGTCACCTACAAGCTCAACGGCCTGGACATCGTCGCCAACGTCTACACGCCAGCGAACTACGATGCGAAGCAGAAGTATCCCGCCATTGTCGTGGCGCATCCGAATGGCGGTATCAAGGAACAGGTCGCGGGCCTCTATGCCCAGCGCCTGGCGGGACAGGGCTACATCACGATCACGATGGACGCGGCCTATCAGGGCGGCAGCGGCGGCCAGCCGCGCAGCGTGGACAAGCCCCAGTTCCGCATCGAAGACATCCATGGCGCAGCGGACTTCATCACCCGCTATGCGGGCGTCGATGCCGAACGTCTCGGCCTGCTCGGCATCTGCGGCGGCGGTGGCTACGCGCTGTCCGCGGCCAAGGCCGACAAGCGCTTCAAGACGATCGCGACGCTGAGCATGTTCAACTCGGGACGGGTCCGCCGCAACGGCTTCGCGGATTCGCAACTGAAGACGATCCAGGAGCGCCTGGAGCAGGTTTCAAAGGCCCGCGCCCAGGAGATGGCCGGCGGCGAAATCCTCTATGCCGGCGACGCCAATCTGACCGACGAGCAGATCGCCAAACTGCCCTTCGAGATGTACCGGCAGGGTTACGAGTATTACTGGAAGACACACGCTCATCCCAACTCGACCTTCAAGTACACGATGAGCAGCTTGCTGGACCTGATGCGCTGGGATGCGACCGACCAGATCGAACTGATTGATCAGCCGCTGCTGATGATCGCGGGCAGCAAGGCCGACAGCCTGTACATGACCGAGGATGCGTTCCCGAAGGCCACCGGCACGAAGGACAAGGAACTGTTCAAGATCGAGGGTGCGACACATATCGAAACCTACTGGGTTCCCAAATATGTCGACGTCGCGATGGGCAAGCTGACGCCGTTTTTCGCGCGAACTCTTACTTCTACCCGCTCATAACCTGCACGCCCCCCCTAATTCACCGACGGGGTTTCCAGAGAAAGCTTTCAATAACGTGACGTCCCCGGCCAGTTCCGGGGCGTCATGTTCTTCGCTCCTGAGGAGTCACGCACCTTGAAGAAGCTCACCAGAAATGTGTTGGCCGCAGCCGGCCTGGTTCTCTCCGGAGGAATTTCCACCATGGCTATCGCCCAAAGCCAGCCCCCCGCCGCGTCCCCAGCGGCTCCCGCCAAGCCGCCCTCTCGGGCTCAGCAGCTGATGGGCGACATCGCTCCCAAACTGGCCGAACTCACGGACGAGGTGCTGTTCGGGGACGTTTGGGCGCGACCCGGTCTCTCCCAGCGCGACCGTAGCCTCGTCACCGTCAGCGCGCTGATCGCCATGAATCGTCCTGACCAACTCCGCTCGCATATCGCTCGGGCGCGGCAGAACGGCGTGACCGAGACGGAGATCGTCGAGGCGATCACGCAGCTCGCCTTCTACGCGGGCTGGCCGAACGCCATCACGGCGGTCGGGGTCGCCCGTGAGGTCTTCAAGGCGAAATGAGAACCAGGATGATCGCTCCCCTCCTTACCTTGCTCGCCATGCTGCTGCCGGCAGCCTCGGTCCTGGCCCAGACCGGCCAGGAAGTCGTCGTCCAGCGCGCCGCCTCCCAGAAGCCGAGCGTCGGCGCCGCCCAGAACTTCACCGGAGCTGTCCGTGTCGACGGCCGCTTCCAGGGCAGCGCCCCGGCGCGGGTCAGTGGCGGCACGGTGACCTTCGAACCCGGAGCGCGCACCGCCTGGCACACCCATCCGCTTGGCCAGACGCTCATCGTCACGGTCGGCGCTGGACTGGTGCAGCACTGGGGCGGTGCGATCCAGGAAATTCGTCCCGGCGACGTCGTCTGGATTCCGCCCGGCGTGAAGCACTGGCATGGCGCAGCGCCGACCACCGGCATGACCCACGTCGCCATTTCGGAGGCGCTCGACGGCAAGACCGTGGATTGGCTGGAGCACGTCTCGGACGAGCAGTACCGGCGCTAGCCTGCGCGCCCCCTTTTTTGACCGAGCGAAATGATCATGAAATTTCCAACACTCCAGGTCGCCCTGACGACCCTGTCCATGGCCGCCGTCCTCACGGTGGGCTGGCAGGTCCATGCCGAGGCCACGCGCGCCACATTCCCGCAGCTCGACAAGCTCGTGCACTACACCACCGTGCGGCGCGGCAACGTCATGGAGCACATCATGACGACGCCCGAGGCGATCAAGGCGATCAAGGATCGCCAACCAGTGCCCGCCGGCACGCATTTCGTGCTCGTCGACCACCGGGATGGCAAGCTCTTCCGCTATTTCGTGATGGAGAAGGGCCAGAACTGGGGCGCGGATTACGACGAGCGCCGCCGCACCGGCGACTGGCAGTTCCAGTGGTTCTGGCCCGACAAGACGATCAACACGAGCGAGAACACCGCCCGCTGCCAGTCCTGCCACAGCAGCCAGTCGGGAGCGGAGTATCTCTTCACGGGATCCCGCATTCCGCGCTTCAACGGCACGCCGATCGAATAGTCCCAGGAGATCTCGCAGTGAGCCGTCTTTTCCTTGCTCGGCTGTGGCTCGACGGCCTCGCCGCGGGCCTCCTGCTCCTGGGGCTCGCCTATTGGTGGCTGGGCAATGCAGTCCATGAAATCGCAGGAACCGCCATGTTCCTGCTTCTGATCGCGCACAACGCCTTCAACCGGCGCTGGTGGGGCGCAATCCCGAGGACACAGCGTGAGCCGCGCAGCCTGTTCAATCTTGGCATGACCTTCGCGCTGCTGATCGCGGTGCTGGCGCTGCTCGGAACCAGCGTGCTGATCTCGAAGACGCTATCGCCCATGCTGCCGCCCTGGGGCGGCTTCACGGTGCGGCAGATCCACACGCTCGCTGCGTACTGGGTTCTGGTGATCGTCGCGATCCATCTTGGCCTGCGCTGGCCGATGCTGATGGGGGTGGCGCGAAACCTGTTCGGGATCCGGAAGCCGAACGCGCTGCGAACGCTGGCGCTCCGCATGATCGCCTCGGGAGTAGCGCTTTACGGCGTTTGGAGTTCCGCCGTCCTCGGACTTCAAGGGAAGCTCCTGATGCAGATGACGCTCGACTGGTGGAACTTCGAGGAATCGGTCGCCGGTTTCTTCGCGCACTGTGTTGCGGTCGCCGGGCTGTTCACGTTCCTCACGCATTACGTCATGACGTGGATTCAGTATCGACGGCGCAGGCCCACCCGGCGTGAAGCGCTTCAGGTCGAGATCGGGTGATAGAGGTCCGGCGTCTCCCAACAGTACCAAGCCCCGAAAGGAAAGCAGTTGGCCACGCGGCTCATCACAGGGTGCTCGACGGGCTTGGCCAGGAACTTGGCAAGCAGCTTGGCGAAGGCCGCGTCGTCATCGACGGCCAATCCGATCATGTCCGGGTTGTCGAGCTCCCCGGCTCAAGCTGCACACCGCCGCTCCACCAACGCCATCCAGACTATTCGGCGTCAGGGTGCAGTCTCAGATGGCTGAGTTCAACGTCACATCGGCCTGCATGACCCTGGCGCTGCTGCTGACGCCGTTGCTCGCCGCGGCACAGCAGCCGGAAAGCGTGCGCCCTGAAGCCACCGCCCAGCACCGCCGAGATCGAGATCGGAGCCTCGGCGATCAGGGAACGCACCTGAAAGTCGATAGCACGCTCGGCGATCTTCTCGACCATCCCGCTCTCGCCGGCTTCGCGCGGCAGATCCTGCCCTGGGGCGGTCGCGCCTACGATGCGGACATGCCGCTCAGCCAAATCGGCTCCCTGCTCCCCTACCACACTCATGTGCAGCCCGGCACTGTCGTAGCGGCACTCAACCACATCATCGCCGAAATCGAGGGCGGGAACCCTGTATTTTACGAGATCTACACGGCTGCGCAGAAGCGCGAGCAGCCGGCGAAGAACGAAACCGGCCTGTTTTTCTTCCGAGGGCGGGCGGGCGCGCCGTTTTCGGTCATCGCTCCAGGGGGTGGATTTGCCTATGTTGGCTCTGTCCATGAAGGCTTTCCCTACGCCGTCGACATCAGCAATCGGGGCTACAACGCCTTCGTCGTGAAATATCGGGCGGGCCAAGGTGGCAGGATTGCGACGGAAGACCTGGCTGCCGCCGTCTCCTTCATCTTCCGGAATGCGGAACCCCTCGGTGTCGGCACCGAACACTATTCCCTCTGGGGAAGCTCGGCCGGCGCCAGGATGGCGGCGTGGCTTGGCTCTCATGGCGCCGCGGCTTTCGGGGGCGATGCACTCCCAAAACCATCGACGGTGGTGATGGCATATACCGCCCATTCCGACATTTCGTCGGACGAGCCGCCCAGCTTTGTCGTGGTCGGCGAGCAGGACGGCATTGCGCCACCATCAGTCATGGAAACGCGGGTGAACGCGTTGCGCAGCGCCGGCACGGCAGTCGAATACCGCAAATTCCCGAAACTCGGCCACGGCTTCGGCGCCGGGGTCGGCACCAGCGCCGACGGCTGGATCGTCGACGCCGTTCGTTTCTGGGAGCGCTCCATGAAGACCGGCGCCAAACCGTGAGAGGCAAAAGCATGGCCCAGCCCCAGCTTGCCGCGCGGTCTTGAGGTACGAAAGCCTCGCTAACCCGCCGCGGCTACTTGGCGATGTCGTCGAGCGCTGTTTGGGCAAAGCGGACGGCGAACTACCCTTTCAAGGCGAAAACATCGATGGCAGCTGCGCGTCCTCGCACATGCACTGATCCCATTGCCACCGAGGGCTCGGCGGTGCCCCGGCAAGCTTCGAACGTCGTGCCACAGATGAGCCCATCGGTTTTGAGCTCTTTGTTCAGCTGTTCCAATCGCTGTGCGAGATTTACCGTGTCTCCGTACAGCGTGTATGTCTGGCGTTCCGCCGCGCCGACGGTCCCGGCGGCAACCGGCCCGGTGGCGACTCCGACGCGCAGGCGAAGCTGGTGGCCATGGAAATCCCGCTCGGAAACGAGCGACAGAAGGGCCCGCGCAGCATTCACCGCTCGGGCTGGGTATCCTTCAACCGGGAGCGGCGCATTGAATGCTGCGATCAACGCATCGCCGACATGGTTGACGACGACACCGCCGTGAGCCTCGACGACCGCGGTTGCCGCGCTGAAGAATGCGTTGAGCAACCCGATGACTTCCGCTGGCGCCAATGTTTCGGACAAGCGAGTGAAACCCTCGACATCTGCAAAGATTATGCTGGCATTGCGCTGCTGCGGGACAAGCTGACCCGCCTGGAGGAGTTGCTGTGCGACCTGCGCGGGCACATAACGCCCGAAAATCCGTTCAATACGAAAGCGTTCTGCTTCGGCCGCAGCGTGAGCTCGGACCATGCCGCGTGCGCGGTGGACTGCGAGTGCGGCAATGCCGGTCACCACTGCGATGAGCACCGCCTGGTTGACACGGAGGCCAGTGCTGAAGAAATTGGGATTGAGCAAGTTCGAAAGATAGTCATTCCTCGAAGCATTACTCGGCAAATCTCCGAATGTAATAAAATAGTCCATACCGGAGATTATCCATATCGTTGCCCCGAAAAGGCTGATCGTGGCCCACATCCCGGTCCATATTACAAGCCGCGGCGATAATGTGAGCACGGAAACAGCCACTATTACGTAGTAATACTGCGGTCTACTTGACAAAAATACCAGATTCTGCGGAACATCGATGCCGCTGCTAAGCGGCGCGAGCACAAGCATTGCGCCGATGGCGACGGCATCGAAGGCGAAGAGTGCGTAGCGGCCAGTACGTTCATAACGGCTATCGCGGAGTCCCAAAGGGGCAATGCCGATGGCAGCCGCCGCCATGATAAGTCCGGCTACGTATAAATTGTTGGGGTAGAACAAAGCCATGAAGTAATACCGAGTCCCGGAGATCGTGACTCGGGCCGGCTTCTCAAATCAGCCCCGGCCTGATTCAACATGGCGAACGAGGGAGGTTCGCCATGGCTATTCCGCTTCGGGCTGATTTCGATGGGCA
>NZ_JPKG01000003.1 GCF_000735605.1 Allobosea sp. LC85 | reverse complement strand
GTCGATCTCGCCATCGCCAACTGGAAGTCCTTCGTCGCGGCGCGCGCCGCCTTCCAGCGCCTGCGCGAGACGGTGGTGGCGCTGAGCCAGGCGGTGGTGCCGATGCAGCTGCCGGCCCCGGCGCGCTATCTCAAGGTCGACAAGATCACGGTCGCCGCCCCGGTCACCGGCCAGGTCCTGCTCAGCGAGGTCGGCTTCGACCTGAAGGCGGGCACGGCGCTTGGCCTGATCGGCCCGAGCGGCGGCGGCAAGACGACGCTGGTGCGGGCCCTGACCGGGATCTGGCCGTGCCTGCGCGGTTCGGTCCGGCTCGACGGCGCCGAGCTGGCGCAATGGCCGGAGGCGGCGCTCGGCCGCTTCATCGGCTATCTCCCGCAGGAGGTCAGCCTGCTCGATGCCAGCGTCGAGGAGAACATCTCGCGGCTCTCCGACGAGAGCGACGCCGCCGGGGTCGTGGCGGCGGCGCAGGCGGCCGGCATCCACGAGATGATCGTGCGGCTGGCCGATGGCTACCAGACCCAGCTCGGG
>NZ_JPKG01000002.1 GCF_000735605.1 Allobosea sp. LC85 | reverse complement strand
CCGAGCAAGGCCAGGTCGGTCGCAAACACGATCGAGGCGATCGCATCCGAACCCGCCGTGAAGCTGATGCTGTTGGCGGCGAAGTCCGGCCCCGCCGGCGTCGAGCCGCTCGCCAGGTTCTGGTCGTCCAGCACCAGCGAGATCGCAGCCCCCGCCACCGGGCCGGCGCCATCCGTCACCGTGATCGGCTGCACCGCTGTGTCGGTATCGCCGTCGCCATCGGTGATCCGGTAGCTGAACCCGGCGCTGATCCCGGCGGCATTGGCCTGGCCCGGCGCCGGATCGAAGCTCCAGGCCCCATTCGCCTGGAAGTTGTAGACCCCGAGCGCCGTGGTGAACTGATAGGCCCCGCCGACCAGCACGCCCGTCGTGAGCGCCACCATCGCGCCCGAGCCTGGCAGCTGCACATGCGTCAGCGTCGCGCCGTCCGCGCCCTGCGTGTCATTCGTCAGCAGATTGCCGCCGATCGTCCCGGCCGCATCCTCCGCAACCGCCAGGCCCGCATCGTCGACCGCATCCGGCACGTCGTCGGAGACGGCGACATTGACCGTTCCGATCGCCGTCGTGCCGTCGCTGTCGGTCGCGACCACGCCGACCGAGCCGAGCGCCGCCAGATCATCCGCATTGAGCCCGGGATGGCTGTCGTAGTTGCCGTTCAGCGTCGCCGTCACCGTCGCCACGCTGCCGGCCACCGACAGGTCGAGCGTCACGATCGTCGCCGCTCCGTCCTTGCCGACGATCTGCGTGTCGGAGAGCCGTGTCCAGCTCAACCCACCGCCGAGCAAGGCCAGGTCGGTCGCAAACACGATCGAGGCGATCGCATCCGAACCCGCCGTGAAGCTGATGCTGTTGGCGGCGAAGTCCGGCCCCGCCGGCGTCGAGCCGCTCGCCAGGTTCTGGTCGTCCAGCACCAGCGAGATCGCAGCCCCCGCCACCGGGCCGGCGCCATCCGTCACCGTGATCGGCTGCACCGC
>NZ_JPKG01000001.1 GCF_000735605.1 Allobosea sp. LC85 | reverse complement strand
AGAACCTGGCGAGCGGCTCGACGCCGGCGGGGCCGGACTTCGCCGCCAACAGCATCAGCTTCACGGCGGGTTCGGATGCGATCGCCTCGATCGTGTTTGCGACCGACCTGGCCTTGCTCGGCGGTGGGTTGAGCTGGACACGGCTCTCCGACACGCAGATCGTCGGCAAGGACGGAGCGGCGACGATCGTGACGCTCGACCTGTCGGTGGCCGGCAGCGTGGCGACGGTGACGGCGACGCTGAACGGCAACTATGACAGCCATCCCGGGCTCAATGCGGATGATCTGGCGGCGCTCGGCTCGGTCGGCGTGGTCGCGACCGACATCGACGGCACGACGGCGATCGGAACGGTCAATGTCGCGGTCTCCGACGACGTGCCCACGGTGACGGCGCTTCCTCCGCAAACCGCACCGCAGGTACTCGGCAATTACGTCGTTCAGGCGGGCAACGCTGATTGGCGCGGACTCGACGGCACCGATAATCACGACATTCTTCTCACGGGATTTGTCGGCGCCAGTCACAACGGGACCGCAGATTCCGTCAACAGCAATAACGGCAGCATCGGTGTCGGCAATCACTTCATCACGGGAGCGACAAACCAGAAGCCGCAGCCCGATGGTGTCCGGGTCGATTTCGTCGACAATGTTCAAACAGTCGGAAGCGGGGGCAGCGCTACCTATACGTACAGCCAACACTATAGCGCGACGTCGACATCATTCGTGGTCGATCAAGTCCAGGGCGGTGGAACGGCTGTCGTCTTCGTGCAGCTGTGGAAGGCCGACAACGATCCTCACCCGGGGAATTTTTCCGACGATCAACGGGTCGGCATCGCGTCGGTCACCGTGAATGGTGCGGCTCCGACGAATTTCACGGCGGTGTATGAGGGCGGGACGCTCATTGGCTATGTGTTTACCGATGTTCCTGTCGGAGCGACGGTCGTCGTCAACGGTGCCGCCGACTTCAATCGGCTGATCGTCCAGAACTACGACGAGTTTTCGTTCTCGAACGCAGCAAATCAACCCACGCAATTTGACAGCGGCCGCAATTTCACAATCTCCGGCGTCACCGCGACCATTCAGGTGGTGCAGCCGTTCGAAGTTCGCCATGACGAGTCCGCCAGCGTCAATAATGGCGCGGATCCCAACCTCGCCGATGATACGGCCGCGGCCTTGCCGGCGGCTCTATCCGGTCGGATCGGTCAGCTCGGGTTTGTCGAGATCGGACACGCCGTTTCAACGGCGTCGGCCTCCAGCTTGTTCACCTACGCGGTTGGGGCGGATCAGTTGCCGTCCGGCTCGGCGATCACATATCGACTCTCGACGAATGTCGCGAATGGGACATTCAACGGTGCCGATAGTGGTTTGACTACGACTAACGGCAATCTCGCCATCCATCTGTACTCGGATCCAACAAATCCTCTGATCCTGTGGGGCGTCGCGGGTGGTCTCGCCGGAGATGCTTTCGCCACGGGGACGAAGGTCTTCGCCGCCTATATCGATGACTCGGGCAAGCTGTGGCTCACGCAGTTCGAAGCGATCGCTCATGGCGTCGACGGCTCGACGCCTGCCACACACGATGATGCGGCGTCGGTCATTGCCGGCCTCGTTTACATCACTGCGACGGTGACCGACGCCGACAACGATTCCGTTTCCGCCGTTTCGCAAACGCCGATCAAGCTCACGTTCCAGGATGACGGCCCCAACGCCGTGAACGATGCGGGTCAGACGGTTGCGGAGGATGCGGCCGGGACGATCGGCGGCAATCTGCTGACGAATGACACGCAGGGCGCGGACGGGGCGACGCTGACGCATGTGCAGCTGCCGGGCTCGGGCGTGCTGGTGGCGCTCACGACGGGCGTGCTGGTCGCCGGGGCCTATCAGTTCACCACGGCATTGGGCGTCTACAGTTTCCAGGCGAATGGGGCCTGGAGCTTCGATCCGGCGCCGGGTCAGGCCAATGCGGCCGGGATCAGCGCGGGCTTCACCTATCGGATCACCGATGGCGATGGCGACACCGATACAGCAGTGCAGCCGATCACGGTGACGGACGGCGCCGGCCCGGTGGCGGGCGCTGCGATTTCGCTGACGCTGGACGACCAGAACCTGGCGAGCGGTTCGACGCCGGCCGGTCCGGACTCCGCCTCGAACAGCATCAGCTTCACAGCGGGCTCGGATGCGATCGCCTCGATCGTGTTCGCGACCGACCTGGCGACACTGGGCGGCGGGCTGAGCTGGACGCGGGTGTCGGGCACGCAGATCGTCGGCAAGGACGGAGCGGCGACGATCGTGACGCTCGACCTGTCGGTTGCCGGCAATGTGGCGACGGTCACGGCAACTCTGAACGGCAATTACGACAGCCATCCCGGGCTCAATGCGGATGATCTGGCGGCGCTCGGCTCGGTCGGCGTGATCGCGACCGATGTCGACGGTGACTTCGCCACCGGCACGGTCAACGTCGCCGTCTCCGACGACGTGCCCACATTGGCCGGAGCAGCGCAGCTCGGGCAGGTCTCCGAGAGTGGCCTCGGCTCCGGCGTCCCGCTGGTGCAGAGCGATTTCGGCAACCTGAACATCGCCTACAATGCGGACCGGCCGGGCCGGCTCGAGTTCGCGCGCGACAACACCAACACACTGATCAAGCCGGCGGGGCTGAGCTCGGACGGGGTCGCGCTCGACTACATCCTGCGCACGGCCGCCAACGGCGTTGATGAGGAACTTGTCGCGTTCAAGATCGGTGCGGATGCGAACAGCCCTGTCTTCATCGTGACGCTGAACGCGTTGGTGAACCCGGCCTATGCCTTCAGCCTCCACCAGAATCTCGATCACTCCGGGGTCGGTGCAGATACCCAAACGCTGAGCTTCTCAATTGTCGCCTATGACAGCGACGGAGATGCGGTCACACAGACACTCACTGTTGCTGTGTTGGACGACGTTCCGGTGGCGGCTGCGGATACCGATGCGGTTGCGGCGGGTTCGTTTGCGGCGGTCGGCGGCGATGTGATCGCCGGCACCGGCAGCGACGGCAATGCGGCCGGCGCCGATACGCGGGGCGCCGACGGCGCGACGGTGACCTCGGTCGCGGCGACGACGGCGGGCGGGATTGCGGTCGCGGTCGGCTCGAACACGGTGGTGGCGGGCCAGTACGGCGTGCTGACGATCTCGTCCGACGGCAGCTACAGCTATATCCGCAATGTCGGCTCGGCCGGCGGCGTCAGCGACGTGTTCAGCTACACGCTGAGCGATGGCGACGGCGACGCCTCGCCGACGACGCTGACGATCGCGATCGGGGATTCGACGCCGGCGGCGACGATCCCGGGGGCGGGCGGGGCGACGACAACGGTGCACGAGGCGGGCTTGCCGGCCCGTGGGGCCGAGGCTGCGGGTTCGAACACGGCGGCGCCGTCGGAGACGGTGGCCGGGACGATCGGCTTCAGCTCGCCGGACGGCGTGTCGCTGGTGTCGCTGGGCGGGCATGTCCTGACGGGCGCACCGCAGAGCTTCGCCGACGGGACGCGCGGGACGCTGACGGCGTCGTACAGCTACGACCCGGCGACCGGCGCCGGCACGATCAGCTACAGCTACACGCTGCTCGACAACACCGCGGGCGACAATACCACGGCGAGCTTTGCGCTGGTGGTGAGCGATGCCGACGGCGATCCGGCCCCGGCCGGCAGCCTGGTGATCAACATCGTCGACGACGCGCCGGATGCGGTTGGCGATGCGGGTCAGACGGTTGCGGAGGATGCGGCCGGGACGATCGGCGGCAATCTGCTGACGAATGACACGCAGGGCGCGGACGGCGCGACGCTGACGCATGTGCAGCTGCCAGGCTCGGGCGCGATGGTGCCGCTCACGACGGGCGTGCTGGTCGGCGGGGCCTATCAGTTCACCACGGCGCTCGGCGTCTACTCGTTCCAGGCGAATGGCGCCTGGGCGTTCGATCCGGCGCCGGGCCAGGCCAATGCCGCCGGGATCAGCGCCGGGTTCAGCTACCAGATCATCGATGGCGACGGCGACACCGATGCGGCGGTGCAGCCGATCACGGTGACGGATGGCGCCGGCCCGGTGGCGGGGGCTGCGATCTCGCTGATGCTGGACGACCAGAACCTGGCGAGCGGCTCGACGCCGGCGGGGCCGGACTTCGCCG